>JAFEBS010000028.1 GCA_018242525.1 Planctomycetota bacterium
ATGTGGTTCACCGTGCGCTTACGTCCAGGTTGCTTGTCAGAAATCTGTTCGAAGTGTTTTCCTTGGTTCCTGGTCGGTTCTTTAGGATGCCTCGCTCTTTTCGCTGTACTCAACACGAGTGCCAAGTAGACTTCCCGTGAATTGCGATTTTTGTGGCCAAAAGCATGCGAACCACAGAGTTACGTGCCATTCTGAGCCAAATCGCGGGGCCCCACATTGGGAACAACCGACCGCAACACATGGTGGATGGGCTCAATACCTACGTCGCCGTTCCTGCACTCTTTCCTGATGAGCGCGAGTTGCTTGAAGAAGTTTGTAAGCTTATCGATGCGGAAAACGACTCTAATTCTGCATGGAAAATGATAAACAACCTTGACGAGACCTAGAAGTGTCGCTGGTGGGCGCTTACGAAATATCAGTACTTACGAATCAGATTCAAGACTGATTGTTCGTTCCATTCATCATTCTCTCGTGTCATTTCTTTGCAAACTGTTCCGCTGTCAAGAACCAAAATGCGCGATGCATGCACAAGTGCAACCGAAATATCGTGCGAGACTACGAATGCGATTGCATCGTTTTGTGAAACGAATTCATGTGTCAGCTCCAACAAAGCGGCTGACACATTCACATCCGTCGAAGCTAAAAACTCATCGAGAAGAAGCAATCGTGGAATCCCAGCAGTGGCTGCCACAAATGCAAGGCGCTGCCGCTGTCCAAGCGACAAATTGCGAACGGGCATATTGCCATTCGACGTAAGCGCACCATGGTTTTTAAGTGCACCTGAAAGTCGGACGGACATGGCCTTGAGCGGAAATACCGAATCTATCCAGGTCTCTGGCGGAAGTCGCAGGAGCAGATTCTCATTGACTGTGAGATCGCACGCAACGTTCTCATCTGTGCTTTGGCGTACGACTGACACCAGGGGGGGGCCAGACTTGATGTCTACCCCATTGACACGAATCAGCAATGGCCCATGAGACGGAACCAATTCGCCACTGACAACTTTGAGAAACGTGGATTTGCCGCTACCGTTATGACCCAAGATGAAGATTATCTCTCCGCCCGCAAACCTGAATGAGGGCGTTTTGAGGCAAAACGCACATTCTCCGTTATCGGCGAAAAGTTTCATTTCGACATTTGGAATAATTACTTCCATCGGATATTTCGAATAGGCGAAAAGGAAAGCAGATTTGCCGCCGCAAAAACACTGAAGAGAAGACCTGCCGCCACAAGTCTAAACGCTTCTGCTGGAACACCCATCTCCAGCGACACGAATAGTACTGTTCGGCAGAGAATGGCCGCCAATACGATGCAGATGAGTTGCTGCACCGGAGCTTCCCGCTTTCCTGCGAAGAGGCAACCCAATACGACTGCCGACAATCCAGAAATGGTAATACCAATACCCATGTTCACATCCGCTGAAAAGCTGCGTTGAGCAAAGAATGCACCAGCAATACCAGCAAAGGAATTGGCAATTGCAAGCCCGATTACCGTGCAAGAGAAAAGCGTTGTCCGAAGGTCACGAGCCAAATTTGGCTTCTCGCCCACAGCTCTGAGTCGAAGACCCAACAATGAGCTACCGAAGATAGCAAGCACGGCGACTCCCGCGGCAACTGTCAGCCCAACAGCCGAACACAAAATGAGCGAAGGGACAGTGCCGCTTAGCGGTCCCGTCAGAGTCCATTTTGTCTCCACGAACTGATTCGGCTTTCGGAGAATAAACCAACAGATCGAATAGAGTCCCGTTGATGTTACAAGAGATGCGATAACTGGAGCGACTCGAAACCATTGGTTCACAAACGCCGTTACCGTACCTGCCAATGCGCCAGCGAGGGCCGCCATTCCCATTGCAAAAAGCCAGTTGCCATGAAGTCCCATAATCGTGACGAACGCCACGGCACCAAGAACGAAACTACCGTCGGGAGTCAAATCTGGAAATCGGAGCCATCCGAACGCGACATACAATCCAATGGCCAACAAGGCCAGGATTAAACTGTCGCCGAAAAGAAGGGCCAGTTTGAACGCAAGCATGACTATTCACGGATTTCAACGTTTGGAAGTGACGCCACGGCTTTCAAATCAATCCCAAATTGTTTCGCTCTTGATTGACTAACAACGAGTTTCGGGGCTCGATTGACTTGAATGGGAAGCTTCTCAGGATGCTCTCCGCGCAGCACTCGTTGAACGAGCAGAGCGGACTCACGCCCCAACTCGCGATAATCTAGCGACACTGCCGCGAGCGCGCCCGATGCAATCGTATCCGTAGTTGAACCAAAAAGTGGGATCGAATTCGATGTGGCGAATTCCCCGATGACCTTGATCGCGGCATACGCAGTATTGTCTGGCGGAACGTAAATCGAATCGACGCGCCCAGCCAAACTCTGCACACTTCCCGCAGCATCCGCAGTAGTCGCTAAAGGCACTTCAACGAGTTGCACGTTTTGCTTACTCAACCTCACTTTCAATCGGCTGACCACAACGGCGGAATTGGCTTCGCCGGGATTATAGAGCACGCCCAAGCGTCTTGCGTCAGGAGTGAGTGATCGCATCAGGCTGGTGATTGAGTCCTCGGGAGGCAGGTCGCTGGTTGCAATGTACTTCCTACCTGAACCATCCCAGCTATCTGCGAGGCCTGCTGCAACTGGATCGGTCACAGCCCCTTGAACCATCAACACGTTGGGCGCCCGTTTTTGAATTGCCTGGGCTAGCGGTGTTCCAAGTACATACACGAGGTCAAAGCCATCCGTTGCGACTTTGTCAGCAATCTGACTTGAGACTGCGGCATCCCCCTGCGCATTCATTTCGGTGTAGACGATCTTGCGACCCTTCAACTCCGGAAGGATTTCGAGTTCAGACTTGAATCCCGATCGCAGTTCAACAATTGGATCAATTTCCGCAATTGACACAATTGCAACGCGGTACGCACCAATTGTTCGAGGTGATCGGAAAACCTGAACACCGATTCCTGTCGCAAGGATCGCGATTGCTACCAAAAACAACAGACCTCGTTTCAACTTCATGATATCAGCGTCTCACCAGAATCTGTTCCTGTCAATCTAACCGGTTTCTCAATCAATCCAGTCACTCCTCTCTCCATCACTTGGAGGCGGAGTGCACTTCACGTCACTCCCCCCAATTACGGGCACCCCACCGCCTTCAACGGCTCTCGATCCCAAATCGGCAGGGAAAGAATGACGGGCCTCTATGGCAATTCCGAGTTTTTGTACGTGCGCGAAAAGGCTGGCAGCCAGAGCGCTATCCTTACGACGATAGGCCGTCAAATGTGCTCCAGAACCATCGGTCTCTATGACTTCGAAGCGAGTTTCATCGCCGATTCCTGACCACGCGGGAAGGCCGAATGTAACGATGGTATACGTAACATCACCGATAATAACTATGAATTGCGGCGGGAATTCTGCAGGAGTGGTTTCATAGACGGTGCCACCGCGTTCACGGAAGCCATTGAGCATCGCTTCTGCCGAGTATGCAGCCCCTTTTCCAAGCTCTTGCAAATCCGCCTGTGTAACGGCCGGGTGCGTTGCCAGGTCGTTCTTGGTTCGCGAATGAGCGTATGCATTGTGCAATCCCTGGTACATTCGACAAGGGTATGTCATCGCGATAGCCCCGTCTGGGGCTGTTTCTCGCACGGCTTCGAGCAACTTAAGTTCAAATTGATGAAATGCGGTATTGTCTGCTAAAGACGATATTTTTATCGGTCGCTTTTGCCTTCCAAGTGCCTCTAATGCACATGTATAGTATCCCAGATTCAGAGAGGGAAAGACAACGCAGAGCCTTGCAGGAACCCGTGAGATATCGTCGAAATCAGAACGCAATCTCAAATCATGTACAAACTCCGTCAAATCATGAACGAGATGCCGAAGAATTACAGAGGTGCTACGCACTGGAGCATTTCTGCGGTAGAAGGCATGAAGCCCAAGCGTGGCAAAAAGACTCGTAAAGAAGAATAGTGAAGCATCGCGATATCGATCGGGCAAGTCGTCCGCTGCCGGTTGTATCAGATAGATTCCTGCAAGTAGTGACCCCAAGCCTCCGGCAAAAAGATATGCTGTGAAGTGGACGTCGAGCATAAAAAACCGAATCTCTTCCCATAGGTCGTGCCAATCATCGTTTTCATTATGGTAGAGAAAAATGCTCGTCGCGAGAATCGCTGTAAAGCCGCCGAACAACAGTATCAGTGTAGTCACCCACTCGGAATACCGCCACTTTGTCGCAGTAGCGGCAGGATCGATTGGATCGAGCCATCGTGCGAAGAAAAGCAGCAGAACGGGAAATATGATCGCACCAGCAAAGGCGACAAAATTCCTACTGTGACTTCGCCCCATGCCAAAAAAGCGTTCACTGAGCCAAGGTATCGTATATGTACAAACGAAGAACAGAATGACAGGCACGGCCATTCGCAACCACAGCGGAGGAGACTCCGGAAGGACTCCGGGTTTCGCTAGCAAAGTCGCGAACAATGCGATAGCAAAGCACGTCAAGGCCGCCGTAAGTACATTATTCCTGGCAAAAGCGCCCTTGAGGAAACCAGCTTTGGCCCGCCGTTTATTCGACCACGGCGACAGCTTGGCTTTGGAGGAGTCCTGAGCGTGAGGAGAGTCCTCTTGTGTTGTGGAGTGTGGTTCCGGCATGGGGCTGTTTCAGATTGGAGGTCGCAGGAACGTTGCAGTGTAGAATCCTCCATGCTTATCCGTCCATGGTCCATATCGTTCAATGCTTGGCGGTTGCAGTCCAGCCTCGCGAGCATCCACCAGAAGATCGGTTGGACTCTCCTTTAAGTCGCCGCCGTCATCCGCGGTGTTCAGTGCTTCATGTTTCCAATAGCGGCGCTCGCTGGCGGCAAGGTGAGTGAGTCCTTCCCGCTCTGCTTCACCGATGACGTAGCCATACCAGGCAGAAAGGTGAGTACTGCGTTCTTCAAGTGTCCGGTACTCGGAGATCCCTTCATCCGCGATAATGACCACTCGCGAGTTTTCCCAAAGGACTCTGAGAAAAGAGGGGCGCAGTGTTTTTGGAATGTGATGATATACGCCGCGTGCAACAATTGCATCATATTTCTTGGGAAGGGGTTGCTCGAGGACGTTGAGCAGATGGAATGGAATTTGCCGAAGCTCTGGATGGGCTCGAAAAAACTGTTGCGACAACGAGTCGAAATCGCAGGCTTCGAGGCTGAGCCCCGGAACCCCTGCCAAAAGACGGCATACTTGTCCGGTGCCCGCCCCAAGATCCAAAACGGTCGCACGTCGGGGAAGTCGAAGATGTGCCGTCAGGTGAAACACGATCGAAGCATTGCATGCCAGCATATATGGGTGGCACAACAATGCATGATCATCCTCCAATGAACTATGTGAGTCAATTTCCGTCACAAGATTTCCTGTTGCTGAATGGCTCCCTCGCACGCTTCTGAAGTGACATCAAAGGGACTGACCATTGGAAAAAAAGATTCCGCTTTTCAACTACAAGCAGATGCGAAGGCCAAACAACCCCATTATCCGTCGGCAGAACCAATTGCGTCAACACCGAATCAGATCCTCCATTTAGAATACAGGCACGCCGGGAAGTCAGTCCGCAGACGATATTGGCATTTGCGGGGCCGAAAAACCGCAGGCGACGATCATCATCAAGCGGAAAGCCTTCAGACGACCAAGTCGTCTTCTGATGGATCTTCCGGTTCGGCGGAGCGACCGTCGTCCAGAGTTTGGAGTCGCCCCTTTGTTAAGGCTGGGCCCAACTCTG
This sequence comes from Planctomycetota bacterium, assembly GCA_018242525.1. Taxonomy (GTDB): domain Bacteria; phylum Planctomycetota; class Planctomycetia; order Planctomycetales; family Planctomycetaceae; genus Schlesneria. The sequence continues at coordinate 5,755 of JAFEBS010000028.1, forward strand.
CCTCCACGATTTCAATGGGACTGGCGTAATGCGTTCGGGTCATGGCTTGAATGCGGGGAGTTGGGTCAAGCCCCGCAGGTACCGGCTTTGGGTACGATTGCAGATTGAATGTAGACGCCGACATGCCACTACGAACAAACGCCTGACCCACTTCGAGATTGAGAACTTCCTCGGCTGTAAACGCTCCAAGCTCCTTTGAAATCGTATGGGCGTCATCGACTCCAAGCCTGAACACAATCATTGTTCCGACGTTGCCAAAGATCGCTTGGCGAACGGTCGGCGTGATCTGCCCGACGTATTGATTCGCCATTCCAGCAAGTACCAAGTTGTACTTACGCGATTCCGCAAGAATTCGCTCGAATCCCACAGACAGATTCATGAACGCTTGGAACTCATCAACATACAAGTACCAAGGCCGACGACGGGATTCAGGTAGATTTGAGCGCCGGAACGCCGCGTTTACGATCTTGGTCACCAGAAAACTGCCCAACGTGCCAGCAATTTTTTCGGTCAAACGTCCAGTCGACAGATTCGCCAGCAGAATCTTCCCATCGTTCAGCACACTGTCGAAGTCGATCGCCGAATGCCGCTGGCAGATGATGTTCCGCACCGTGCGATTCAGCAGAAACACCGAAAGCTTGTTTAACACTGGATCCACCGCATTTTTTTGCATGAAAAAGAATTGCTTATTCCAAAAATCCACGTACCGAATGTCCTTCGTTTTGAGAACGACCTCTTCTCGATAGTCCTTGTCGGTCAGTATTCGCTCGACGTCCGCCAAAGTGGCGCCTGGGATCGCGTCGAGCACTGTGTACAACGCGAATGTGAGAATCCGCTCCAGCCGAGGCCCCCAGGAGGAAGGGAAGTACCGTTCCAGCGACATCACTGTTTCTGCGACAATTCGCTCCCGTTCCGTCTCGTCACGAGCCTCCAGGATGTTCAATGCCACCGGGAACTGATCGTCCGTCGGATCAAAAAGCACCACATCGTTAATCCGTTCCTCGGGAATCCGGCACAGGACATCGTTGATCAGATCGCCGTGTGGGTCAAGCACGCCCACACCTTTGCCAGCAGTGATGTCCTGCAGGATCATGTTCAAGAGCAACGTCGATTTACCCGTACCTGAAGCCCCGGCGATATAGCAATGTCGAGGGCGCATGTCGGCCGAAATCCGAGCGGGCTTCGTCACGCCACGATGGACGTTATCACCCAACAGCACGCTGCCATCCAGCACCTTGGCATCCACAGCCGCCCGAGTCCGTGTCTTCACTCGCTTCAGTCGATCGGACACAATCGACTCACCAGGCAAATGCACCAGGCTGGCCAACTCCGCAATATTCAGCAACATTCCTGGCCGAAACGTGCAGCGATACTCGACCGCTTCCGCCAGCAGTTCCGCCTCCTCATCTTCGAGCAGATAATCGAATCCCTGCGGTGGGGTCGAGAATTGTTCGGCCCAGCCCGTCATGTGGTTGTAGATCTCGCGTGTGGCGGCGGTGATGCGGATCGACACCGCGAACAGGGGAGTGGAGAACTTTTCGTCCAACATCCGCGGCGTCACATCTGGGAACCAAAGCTTGCCGCGATCGTACGGATTGGCAAACGCCTCTCGCAGCGTCTCGCCCCACGGCTGTGTGACCGGCTGAAAGAGAATCTGCAACAAGGCCCACTCCCGCCGTCCGACGTGATCCATGGCCGCCAAAATCACGCCCAAAGGATCTGGATCCAACTTGGTAAAGAGTCGCAGACATTGGCAGTACGGATGTCGCAAACCGAGCGTCGACCCAAACCCATCCGCGTCACGAATATCAGTGGTAATCGTCCAATCTTCTTCCTCGAATTCCGTATTCTCGGCAGCCAGCACGGCCGAATTGGGATACTGACCGAGCAGTTGATGAGCCACCTGTTTTGCGTCTCTTTGTTGAGCCACGAATTGCGTTTTGACATACGGTTCCGTCCAACCGCAAATTGCCTCCGACATCCGGTCGGATTGACCTGCGGCCAGCAGCTCGCAGGCTTTTTCCCGGTCGAGTTGCGGCTGGGAACCGAGTCCCAGGATTTCAAACGACACCGGGGTAGACGTGTTGCTCAGCGATCTGAGGAACACATCCGCCTTGGAAATGGTCGAAGAGTCCTCGGGGAACTGTTCGACCACGATGTGCGCCAACTCCGAAGTCTCTCCGTGAGCGACGGTAGGGAGCACGAGCGACGGGCCGTCTGTCGCCAGGGGAGTGGGCGGGAACAACAATCGTTTCCACAAGAGTCCTTCCCACGGTGCCTCCCAGCCATTAAACACGGCGTCCCACCGCGACAATCCCTCCCGCTCGAACGGTTCCCAGGGTGGTTCCAGGTCACAGGGATTGACCTGAAGTGGCCAGATTCCCATCCCTCGCGCACCTTCGGCGCGGGCCTTGCCGATCAACTGTTCCCACAGATTCTGCGGACGTTGCATCCCACACCCGTCTCACAAGATGATCGTGCACGAACATTGCGGGCAGTCAATATGACCTAATCGAGCGCCATCAACTGGATTCTTCGCCAGAAGGAAATGGCGGTCCCGGTGGTCGGTGAACGAACCGACCCGCCAACGCGTCACAGCCGGAATCTCGAGCCCACACCCTTGGCACCGGATTGAACTGACAATCATGGATCCGATGATGCGCGAGAAGAACGTTCCCAAGAAGAACCAAATGATCATTCCCGCGAACGCTGGGCCCGCGACAATCTCCACCCGGTTGGGGACAGCCACAAACCAGGCCACGAATAGCGCGCCCATGACCGACCACCAGATTCGACGAATTGTTCGCATGTCAGCCTCCCATTGGCCCGCCGACGCCAGGAAAGCATCGGACTGGGAACTTGAAGACGACCCGCCCGCACATTGCAGTCAGATCGGAATTGCTGCAAACACACCGAAATCGCACGCGCGTTGTATTATGCGCACATTCGGAGGCTTGGCCACAGCACGGCCAACTTTTTTTGAAGAATTGCCCAGATTCTTTGGTGATTCCGAACGGAGAGTGCCACGGCTTATGTGTCTTTTTTACTCTCAGACACCTCCTGCCTGGGGAACAGGGCGTGGCGGGGGAGTGCAGGAATCTGGCCAGCTACGAAACGGCGACGCAGACTGTTCGGATTCTGTTCGGGCAACTGGTGGTATTGGTGCAACCACGCTTTGGCATCCCGTCCTCGGAACCAAATCTCGCCCGCCAACGGCGGAGAGTGGTGTTGGGAAGCCTTCAAATCGCTGGCTGCCGCGAACCAGAGTCGGTCTCGCATCGCGGCGGGGAGTTCCAACGCCTGCTGGAACAGTGCCGTCAAGCGACGTTCGTCACCATCGGCGTGCTGTTTATCGTGGACGACGATCAGCAGTCGGAATCCGGACTGCGGCACGGCTGACCGGTGCATCGCGTGCGAATGTTGCAGATACTTAATCCCGGATTCAGAAACGCTCCATGTGGCGTACTGCTGGAGCTTTTCCAAGAACCGGGCAGGGGACATGGTGCCGTTGTCCAGCTCGACGAAATTGAGCATTGTCGCAAAAGATTTATTTTGCGACGTACCGTCTGTCTCGTGCCCCACCCGCAGCAGGAAGCCTGCATCGGGGATCACGCGGTGAGTTCGGCCGGCATGGGAATACTTCAATTGTCGCTCGCGGCGGTAGTATCGTCGCTCCGTGGACAGTAGCTTCAAATCTGGTCGCGCGTCGATAGTCAGTTTGACAGCCAGCTCAAATTCTGTGAGCAGTAATTCGTGCAGAATGCTGTCCACCGCCACGCCCGTCGATTTCCGGCCTTCGCCGCTGGGCTGTTTCTTGTCAATTCCGTGGACCGCATACGTGTCGTTAATCAGGTTCACGCCGCGAACGGTGGCAAAATAGACAAACGGAAAATTGGGTGACGTCGACCGGACAGGTGTGGTGGCCAGATAGCCGAGTTGGACGAGGTTCGCCAGTTGCCACTGTGTGGTGCGCGTTGTCCGCAGCCAGTCTGGAAACCGCCGCTGGATTTGGGAAGCCGTGGCGAACCGCGACAAATAAACGTACTCCACGAGAGCTGGCTGATGCCGCTGCAACCGTGGCTGGCGGACGCACGGCCGCTTGCGGATTGGCAGCGGTCGGATCAGTTCTGGCAGCTCCCATCCGGTGCGTAAACGCGCCTTCTCTCCCCTACTCGTTTCTGGTGCCGTGGCGTCGTTCACAGCGCTGTTCCAAGAGCCGTCAGAATTGTTCCATGTCGCTGTTTCACAGGTCGCTGTTCGACGTCGGTCGTCAGGTCGACTGCGGTGGGTGGATTGGGTGAGCTCTGTGAACCCCGCAGGGACGGCACCACTTGCCGACCCGGAGTCCGCGCGCATGCGAGGAAATGCGCCCGCCGCAGTCGACCTGGTAGTTGCCTCAGCAACGCCAGGACGACGTCGTAGTTGTGGCTTTAGCTGGCCGTTTTTGAGCGGTTCCGTCATAGCTGTGGATTGCGTGCCGTTCGCAAGTCTCGCTCCCCTACTCCGGGCGTCTCGCCGGAGGACTTGGTTGGCTCGGCCAACTTCTGCAGACAACGAAACTGCAATTCATGCGGCGCATGCCGCAGAAACGGATGGATTCTCAGGACTTGGTCGCGAATGGCGACTTGCTCCCCCACCTGCAACTGCCGCCAAATCGGCTCCCATTTCGCCTCGAATTTCTGCCGCTCTGCGCGTTGTTGTTCCTCGGCCTCCCTTTCGACCCTCTGGCGCTTGATCAACTCCCTTCGCTGCTCGGCATGTTGCTGCCGCGATTGTAGAAGTTCGGCAGCGGTGCCGAGGTATTGTTCCGCGGCCACGAAGGTCCTGGCCCCTGGCCAGTGCCGCCGGAGTTGATCGACGACCAAGGGCAGCAGCGTCTTGGATTTGGCTCGACCGTATTCGGCAAGGAGGCGTTTGGCGAACTGGAGATCGGCGGATGTCGGCCGCTGTTCCGCCTGACCCGTCCAAAGTCGGTAGAAATCGCTCACCAGTTCCTGCTCAGGCGAACGGCGAACCTCGCGAACGTCCAGCAGCGTACTGGTCGTCGCAGACAGGGGTTCGATCTCGGTCAATCTGGCAGATCGACTGCGGATTAATCGCGTTCCCCGCTCAAATCGCAGTTGAGCGATATCATGGGGATGTTTCTGCCAAATCACCGAATCCGTGACGCGTGCCTGCGTGAGCAATTGCAGCGCCGGTTCCATCTGTTTCCGGGCATCCGACAAATACCGTTCTGGTCGGACGGGCAGGAATTGGGCCAGTTTCGGGTAATTGATTTTCAACTGCGGTGCCCCACCATGGAAATTGATCAGCAACCACCCGTAGAGCCGGCTGGCAATGGGGCTGCGTTTGTCGAGGTAGCGCCAGAGTTCATGATCCAGGGGTGCGGTGAACAGCGAATTGAGGTTGTCGAGGTACCAACCGCTGAGCCAGAGATAATTCGTGTCGGCCATCTGGCCATCTGGCAACGTGTCGTTGACGAAGACGACGGTTTCGTAGAGGTGCATTGCCTTGCGGGAATTCAGACGTTGGCCCGTCGGCTTGGAATACAAGGCGTCGTGACTGAAGATCGTCAGACCCGCAGTGGCTTCAATCGCGTCCTTCAACTGCCGCACCATTCTGCCGGACGACTGGACTCCCAACCGAGTGCAGAGACTTCGCCACGTCCAGGTCACAGGATTGGCAAACGGCAGTCCCTGTTCGGTGATCAGCCCCAAAAACGCCAAATGGACGGAGCGGGACAGCGGCCCCGGATACAGCGTGGCGGTGCTGCGAGCGGTGCGAAACAGGAACTCCCAGGTATTTTCCCCCCGCGTTGTCATCCCGCGACACTCAAATCCGTCCAGGTTTTTCAGGCCCTTGGTGTGCAACGCAAACAGCGGCAGTTTGAGAAGGTTGGCCTCGACAGCAATTGACGTCCGCTCTGATGGCGAGAGTGTGGCGAGGATTCCAGGTTTGGATTCGTCGAGAATTGAAAGCATGGGTGCGAGATGCAATGCGGCATCTGTTCCCTAGCATACCGCGCCCGTCGGAAATCGTTTTCCACAGGCTGTCATTGGACTCCCGAGAGTAACAAAGAGAATATAGAGAATGTCGACCGTGCCAAAGCTTGATCGACGGCTCAACCGAGCCACGTTCTGAAAACGGGTCTCGGATCCAAACACACGGTTTCTCGGATTGAAGCACACAGTTTCTCGGTTCCAAGCACACGGTGTCACGCAGTCGGCTCGGTTCCAAGCACACGCCCAGTGTGGTGCAGAATTCGTGTGGTCGAGGGCTGGCGGGATGGAAGAAGCAACTCGAAGATCCAGGGACTTCAAGCAAGAATCGCCGCCAGAAGCGTTCTGACAGTCCGCGATTCCGTGGGAACGTAGCGAATGACCTGGGCGAAGCAAATCGCGCGCTCAAGTGATTCTGGAGCGTTTGGCGACGCAATTTGATCCGGCAATCCAGCGCAGGATCCCAGGACTCCATTCGTGCGTCAGGATCACTCCCCTACTTCTCGCGTTCAATGCGATATTTCGGCAGATGTTTTCGTAAGAGATCACTCGCGATCTCGGATCGCTCGCGGCCTTCGATGCGCGCGGCCATGTCGAGTTGGTCATTGACCTCCCGTTCAAGATAGATCGTACAGCGATCACGCAGAACCAACGGTTTCTTTTTCGTCTTCGTCGGAGAGGCCGGAAGTGGAATCGAGGGTACCTCCGCGGTTTGGAGCCCCCGTGTCGGTCTTGGAGGCTCCTGGGGCGACGGAATCGTCGTCTGGCCATCGAGAGTCACCGCTGGCTGTTCCGCCGGTGGTGCTTCCGTCCGTCGCAACAGCAACGAATCACCCAACCCTGTGTTCCGTATCGTTTCCATGGAATAGAACTTCTTTGGTGAAATCCAGGTACGCGATCGCACCGGCACTCTCCGGCGAATAATCCAAGACGGACATTCCCCGACTATGGGCCTCTTCGACTTTGACGTTGAGCGGAATCGTCGAACGGAAGACCCTCTCCCCGAAGTATTCCCGCACTTGGGCTTCGACTTCCTTGGCCACGTTCGTCTTCTGCACTTTCGTCAACAGCACTCCCCCAATGCGGAGTGTCGCATGCTCCATATGCAAACGGATCTGCTCCACGAGTTTTTCGAGGTGTTGCACGCCCATGATGCTCCAGTAACCCGGGTCGATTGGCACAAAGACTTCATCAACATAGTTGAGCACATTGACGTTCAGCAGCGTGCGCTGCGGCCCGGTATCGACGACCACGAAGTCGTAATTTCCTTCGACGGGAGCCAAGGCTCGCTTCAGACGCAATTCACGCCCCAAGCCAAGTCGACTGCCCGTGTCAGCCATCGCCACATTGACGTCCGCCAAGGCGGAATCGGCCGGGAGTAAATCGAGATTTCGAATATGGGTCTTGAAGATGGCCTGCTCCGCAGGCACGTCGTTCAGGAAAACGTCAGTCAACGTCTTCTTCGGGGTTTTGCCGCGTGTCAGCACGGCCGTGATGTTGGCCTGGTGGTCAACGTCCAGCAGCAACACCCGTTGTCCAAAACGAGACGCCAGGTTCGCCGACAGGTTCAACGCACTGGTCGACTTCCCGCTGCCCCCTTTTTCATTGAGCCAAGCGATTCGTTGCGTCATAGATCAGGCGTTTGAACGTCTGAGGCGTCATGAGCGTCCGAAATGCCCGAGAAGTCCTGAGGCGTTTCCAGCGTTTCAACGTTTCGAACGTTGGAAACGCCCTGAGCATTGAAAACGTTTCGGGAACCGAAGCGTCTGGACGTACCAAGCGTTTGAGACGCCTGGGGTAAGGTGACATTCCTGACGGTACGCAGAGGCTCGCGCGCGTCCCGAGTCAGGACAACAGGGGAGTCCGTGCTGTGACAGATTGCTTCCGCGTCTCGATCATTGTCGGTGACGTAAGCAATCTGTCGAATCGTGAGATTCTTGACGGGGCGCTTTCGAAGGGGAAGTGATGGCAACATGGGTGTGGATAACTGAACTCAAGTGTAACACGTCCTCTGGCAAACTCCTAAACGCCCTGGACGTTCGAGTGCTGATGGGCCGCGAAGACGAAGAAACTGCCGCAGTCTAGTCATGGAAATTCGCGCCCACGCCATGCGCGCATCATAATGACGCGCCTCTGAGGCGATGGAATGGCTGGGTAATATCTTTCTGACTGGAGTGTATTGTTTGTGAAAACAGGTTCATTTCGGCGTCATTGCTCTTGATATTCCGTCCCATTCAGCAAATCATCTGACCGCACCACAGCGATGCAGGTGTAACGCTGTGTGATTGGCACATCTGTAAGTAAACACAATAAACTCCGATCCACACTGTTAAGGTGCACAACACCTAATTAGGTGTTGTGTGCTGAACCACACCGGGAGCCGTCTGCCGTGCGCAAACTGATCCTTCGCTCGTTTCAGAGTCCTGGCGATGTGGTCATGTTGACAGCTGCAATTCGGGAACTACATACAGCTCATCCCGGCCAGTTCCAGACGGATGTCCGCACTTCGGCCGAGGCCCTGTGGGAACACAATCCGCACCTCACAAAGTTGCGAGACGGCGAACCCGGCGTGGAGTCAATCGACGTCCACTATCCACTGATCCATCAGAGTAACCAGCGTCCGTACCATTTTCTGCATGGGTACACGCAGTTTCTGGAACAGAGACTTGGTGTGCGGATTCCGGTCACGCGGTTTGCCGGAGACATTCATCTGAGCGCGGAGGAGAAATCGTCTCCACCGCTGAATGGCCATTCGCCTCCCGAAAAGTTCTGGATCATCGTCGCGGGCGGGAAGTACGACTTCACCGCCAAGTGGTGGAATCCCGCCAGCTATCAGCAAGTCGTGGATCATTTTCGAGGACGCCTGGAATTCGTCCAATGTGGTGAAGCGGGGCATTGGCACCCACCATTGACGGGCGTTCAGAATCTGGTGGGGAAGACCTCCCTGCGCGAGTTGATTCGATTGATGCACTTCGCGGATGGAGTCGTGTGTCCAGTCACGTTTGCCATGCATTTGTCCGCGGCCGTGGAAACGCGACCTGGTCGCATCAAGCACCGCCCCTGCGTCGTCATTGCTGGGGGCCGGGAACCACCGCATTGGGAAGCGTATCCACACCACCAATACATCAGTACGGTCGGAACCTTGACATGCTGTGCGGACGGTGGGTGCTGGAAATCTCGCTGTCAGTTGGTGGGGGATGGCGATGACAAGGATCGCCGCAATGTTTGTGAGCAACCCGTTCAAGTGTCCGCGGATCTGCGGATTCCACGCTGCCTGGAGATGATCACCCCCGAAGATGTCATCCGGCGGATCGAATTGTACCTCGCTGGCGATCTGCTCCATCCGCCGGTAGCCATGGTTCGCGGTCATTCAAACCCATCACCGCAGGTTGCCACCGTGCCTATAAGCGCCCCGATCGTCACACGTTCCGTCCCGACGGCTCCGCCAAAGTCAGCAACACCGATCCGCCTGCGGTTTCAGCATGGGTTGGGGGATTGTGCGTACTTCGCACACTTGCTCCCGCTGTACATTCGTCGTGGCTATCAGATCGAAGTGGAATGCACTTCCGACAAGCGGCTGCTGTTCGAGGCGGCGGGCGCGACTGTGTTCGAAGGACGTGCTCCCTTGGAGCACGTCTGGGGTTATCCTGCTGGTGGGACGCACGAGGGCCATGGGGAATTCTGGCAGGGGAGCAAGATAGGCCACAACATCTCGGAGTCTCCGTTGCCGAACATCGGCCCTAAGGGCGAACTCTGGAACGAGTTGTGTCAGACGCGGATCGATATTCGGCCGCATCTGGCAGCGGCCGTCAAGGAAACGGCCCGTCAATGGTTGGCAAAAGTCCCACGACCGGTCGTCTTGTTTCACCAAAAAGGGAATACAGGCCAAGCTCGCAAAAGTTTATCTGATGCGGTGGCAGCTGCCTATTACGAGGCGTTTTTGGACCGCTGCGACGGGACCTTGGTTCTGCTCGATTGGGACCAACGAGTTCCCAGGCTGGCTTCCTACCGAATTCGGCATCTGGAGGACTTCGGCTCCTGCCCGCTCGAATTATTGCTCGCCCTGATGACTGAAGCAGACTTGTTGATTGGCGTGGATAGCGGGCCGTTGCACCTGTCCCGGTTCACGAATATTCCAACGCTCGGCGTGTGGCAGCCGGGACACTATCCGTCCACGTATACACTCCCACGCCCCGAACAGTTGAATGTGGTACTGGCGGACCATACCCGACAGTGGAATCGATTCAAGCGGATTCCGTGGAATCTGGTCGAACACACCGGACCTGCTTTCGACCCGGTGGCTCTGGCAGACCTGACGCTCAAGATGCTCTCACCGTCGCGCTACTGGCAGGTAGCAGCGCGGGATCTCGAACTGGGAGAGCAACCCACTCAAGCACAGGACGTACAACTGCAACAGTTTGTCCGTGAGAAGTGTCGCTGCAACGGGACCAGCAATCTGGCAAAACACTGGGATCGGCAACGCAGTCTGGATGCCCTGCTCCAAGAGACTGGCCGGCGCTTCGCAGCCCCAACGATCGTGGAAACGGGCACGATTCGGGCCGAGGAAGACTTCGACGGAGCGGGCTTTTTTACGTACCTGGCCGGAACGTTCGTTGCTCGGCACGGTGGCAAGCTTCATTCCGTTGACCTGAGCCCGACGAATGTCGACTTCGCCCGCACGTGGACGGCCGTCTTCGGGGAACGTGTCGTGATCCATCAGGGGAATTCCGTGCAGTTTCTGCGGAGTTTCACGGATCCGATCGACGTGCTGTACCTCGATTCCCTGGATACCACCGAAGCGCATCATGCCGCCCATTGCCAGCAAGAGTTGGAATCCGCATCAGCGAAATTGCACGCGCAAAGCCTGATTTGCATAGACGACACCCCCTGGCAGGCGGGTGCGTTTATTGGCAAAGGAGCATCCGCCGTCCCCTGGCTACTGAACCATGGTTGGCGAGTGTTGTATGCCGGCTACCAAGTCGTCCTGGAAAGAGCTTCCGACTAGACAGCTCCTGCTTTTGTGTGTGTGTAGGAATCGCCGACGAACGAAGTGCCGGGAAACATTCATGAAAATCCTGATTTCATTTCGGCACGGTCTCGGCGATGCCGTCATGTTCACGTCGGTTCTGCGACATCTGCAGGTCCACCGGTCGAACTGGGTCGTGGACGTGGCGACCCTGGTGGGAAAACATTCCGCGTTTCACGGGCTCTGCAACAAGGTATATGAGGGGCGTCAGATGCCGCCATGCTGCCAATATCAGCAGAAATTCCATCTCGATTGGCACGAATGCCACACGTCGTACGCGGATTCTCCGAGTACCAAGGCGGAGAGGTGTTTGCGAGAAGTCTTCGGCATCATCCCCGACCCTGAACTTTGTCGCTATTCGATCCGGCAAGGCGATGCAGCTGTGGACTTGGCACGCAATTACCTGGAGCGAGTCTGTCGAAGCGGACCGAACATCAACGGACGGTTTCCCGTCGTTATGATCCACTACGAGGGAAATACTTCTCCCGAGTACAAGAACATTCCGACGGACATCATTCGGCGACTATGCGACAACATTCTCACGGCGGGTTTTACGCCGATCATTCTGGATTGGGATTGCCGAACTCCGCTGGTCGCTCCATCGCTGACGGGTGAACCGTCGCGAATCTATTGCCCGGACGTGCATGAACCGCTGTGGCACGGCACTGGAACGGGAGACGCCGAATCGCTGGCAGCACTGATCGAATTATCGACGCTCATGATCGGAGTGGATAGCGGCCCGCTGCATGTGGCCGGAGCCACATCGACGCCAACGCTTGGGGTTTGGACCCGTCATCATCCGATTCACTATTTCGGACATGCATCGAATGTGCTGCACCTGATCCCGCAAAACCACGCCGAATTGGTTCGCGGCAACGGCGCAGTCGCAGAAGCCTATTTCACGGCCCACTACTGCCATCAAACATATTCGGAACTGGAAGACTCCTTGTGGGCGGAAGTCAAATCGCAGCTCGTCCGCGGGTCGCTAGATCGCGGCACGATGAGCTTGCCTGTGATGGAAAGGAACCCGGCGACATGAACGAATTGCTCAAGCAATGGGATGCCATCGGGCACCCGCACATCCTTGTTCTCGGAGACATCATCCTTGATCGCTACACCTGGGGCGACGTGGAGCGTGTCAGCCCGGAAGCCCCCGTGCTCGTGATCAAGACGGACCAGCACGAGGTTCGGCTGGGGGGAGCGGCGAGTGTCGCCGGACTGCTTCGAAGTCTCGAAGCCAATGTTACCTTGGCCGGAGTGATTGGCAACGATGCCAATGGTCACGTGGTGCAGAAGTTGCTGGAGGAAGCGGGAATCGATGCGGAGCTTGTCTTCTGCGACGAATCTCGCCCAACCACATCCAAGCAACGGCTCATCGGTCGTGCCGACGGGAAGCATCCGCACCAAGTCTTACGCATCGACGACGAAGCTGTCCACATGATCGAACGAGATCTGCAAACTCGACTGATCGACGGAATTACGGCTCGTTTCGCAGAATTCGATGCGGTAATCGTTTCCGATTACGCGAAAGGAGTCTGTCGGTCAGGCACGGAGAAGCAGCGGCAGCGAGACAAGGGACCCGATTCTGGAGTGGGAGTTGCCGACAGGGGAATACACACGGAATCGCGATCAACGTTGAGCCTTTTGCATTCCGTCATTGGCACCGCCAATGAACTCGGCGTTCCCGTTCTGGTTGATCCGGCGCGCCTGGCAAACATGGACTGTTACCGAGGTGCTACACTGCTAAAACCCAATCGCTTGGAGGCGGAACTGGCCATCGGCTACACGATCGAAAGCCCAAACGCTGCGATGCAGGTTGGCGAATGGATGTGTGAGCGGTTGGAACTACAGGCAGTCGGCATCACTCTCGACCGGGATGGGATGGTGGTGTCTCGACGAGCAGGACCAAGCGAACATTTTCCCGCGGAAAAACGTGCCGTTTGTGATATCACCGGGGCGGGGGATACCGCAATCGCCGTGCTCGGCCTGGCGCTGGCTAGTGCAGGGGGGAACCCTCTGGGCGAATTCCAGGAGTTACTCACCGGTGCCGTACGGCTGGCGAATATCGCCTCCGGACTGCAAATCGAACAATTTGGAGTCAGCCCGGTCTGCCGGAGGGAGATTCGGGCAAATCTTCTGCAGAACGACCCTACAGGCATGCAGAAGCTCACCAGTCTGGAGCAGTTGGCGGTGATCGCCGACCAGTATCGTCGGGAAGGCAAAAAAATTGTCTTCACGAACGGATGCTTCGATCTTCTGCACGTGGGTCATCTGACCTGTCTGCAAGCAGCATCCAAATTCGGTGATGTGCTGATTGTCGCCATCAACAGCGACGACAGTGTGCGTCGATTGAAGGGGGCTGAGCGGCCGGTCATCAGCCAGGCAGATCGGGCCGCGTTACTGGCGGGTCTCGAATGTGTGGATCACGTGCTGGTGTTTGACGAGCCGACACCGCACGAGCTGCTGCGGCGACTCCGCCCGGATGTCCTTGTGAAGGGACTGACCACGTCAGAAGTCGTCGGGCGCGATGTTGTCGAAGCGTACGGTGGCAAAGTCTGTGTCGCTGGCTATGTCGAAGGCGTTTCGACCACGCGCGTGATTCAGAAATCCAGGCTGCGACGTCTGAATTACGGCGTCGATCAGCTCAACCCAGTAAGTCCAATTGCGTCTCAATTCCACCAGCAAGACAGGTGAATCGCCATGGCCAACGAAGACATCACGCTCAAAGTCGACATCAAGTGTGTTCCCGATGATCGACTTTTCATTGACGGAAAGCCGTTTTATTGCGGTGGTTGGAATTCATCCGCCGTGTTGAGCTACCACGCGGGATCGCCCGGCAACCCCGAGACATGGACTGGCACGGCCAGCGTCGGCGGCGGCACGGCGACGCTGACGTACTACTATTCTTCATTTGCATGGCATCTCAAGGTGCAAGACACGCATTCAAACTGTTTGGATCCGGCTGGAATCATCCTGGATGCCCTAACCGATCCATCGCTCGCAGATGGTGCTTATTGCAGTACCTTTCAGATCGATGATCTGGACGGCAACTGTTGTGATCCGACTTCGTATTTCTTCCATGTCCGCCTCCAAGTCTACAATGCCGACGGCCCGTGCCCCACGCCGCCCCCCTGTAGCTATTGCGCGCAGACAAGCGCTGAGCCGATTCGATACTCCACGGGCGAAGTCGTTCTCTCAGCGTCCGACTTGGCAACGAACGGATTTGGGATTCCCTGGGGACAGACGCGGGGCTATTCGAGCCGTCTGAGCTCTCCCTTGAACTTGGGAAATGGCTGGAACTGGCAGGTAGCGGAGTGGACGTATCTGATTTTGAACGGCAACGGGGTGGGGTCGCCTCCCAGCAACCTCGTGGTCGTGATGGGCAGTCCCGGCCACGTGGCCTGGTTTGATCGGACCGGGAGTGCGTACGTGCCACGCTACGGAGTGACCGATTCACTGACGTTTGATGCGGATGTGGATGTCTACCGATTTAGCACGACAGCCGGGGTCATGACGACATATTCCAGCACCGGAAAACTGCTAAACTGTCAGGATGCGGGTGGCAATACGCTTTCGGTGATTTCGCGTGCCACCAATTCCTTCAACCTGACGGAAGTTCAGCGAACATACACTTCAGCCGGTGTGACGACGATCGAGTCCTTCGTCTATACCTATGACGACGAAGCTTCCGCAGAAGCACTGCTGCAGAATGTCACCCTCCGACGCAGTACCGATGGAGGAACCACGTGGACCAATGTTCAGGCAGCCAACTACACGTATTACGACGGCACCACGCTGAAAGGGAGTCGTGGAGATCTGCAAACCGTCACCACGCAATTGTGGATCGACGGTGCATGGGGAGACACCGGGACGACCTATTACCGGTATACCGGTTGGCTGCCACCGAGTTCCGGAAATTCTTCCAGCAGTTCGTCCTCCAGCGGAATCGCCGATACCGTCGTGCTGCATCAGTTGCGTTACGTGCTGCAGCCGAATTCCTACGAGCGGATGGTGGGCGACGGCTACACACCGACCACGTCGTCGGACTTGCAATTGTCGATGTACGCCGACTTCTACTACGAATACGACTCCAATGGGAAGGTCTCATTCGAGAGCATCCAAGGGGGCTCGCGAAGCTATGATTTCAGCTACACGTTGAGTAATAACGCAAACGGTTACAACAGTTGGGCCACGAAAGCGACCGAAACCTTGCCCGATGGCAACCAGAACATCGTGTATTCCAACTACGCCGGAAAGACGATGTTAAAGGTCTTCCAAGCTGGTTCCGATCAATGGCTGACGTATATGCGGTACGATTCCACTGGGAATGCTGTTCTGCAGGCCAATCCTTCCGCCGTCAACGGTTTCGATGAGACGAAGGCCGATCTGGTTCACTGGACCGGGGCCTCCGCTCAATATCTGAACGACAATTCAGGGCTGATCCAGACGCATACGTATGATCCATTCAGCAGCAATGTTACCGCGGACCTGGTCCAGGAGGGCACACTCGGCGTACCGATCCTCGTGCGCGAATACCAGTACATCTCCTGTACTCCGTGTAGTTCCTCTTCCTCGTCTTCGTCGTCCTCCTCATCCTCCGGTGCATCAGGAAGCAAGAGCTGTGCGCCCATTTACCTCCTGTCCGAATTGATCGAGTATCCAGATGACGAATCGACAGGGTCATCGAGTTCCTCCAGTTCGTCGGGAGCACTGCACCAAATCATCACGACATACACCTACACGTTCTATCCGGGGACTTGTCAGGTACAGCAGAAAATCACGACGCTGCCGGTTATTCCGACGACGCAAAATGGCTCGGGAATTGCTGACACAAACCGTGAGTACTATGACATTCAGGGGAATCTGACGTGGAGAATGGATGAACGGGGGTTCATCTCACGCACCAGTTTCGACATTCCCACCCGAGCAATGACCCAGCAGGTCGACGATGTCGATACCGCCTTGTACGACGATGCTCCAGCAGGATGGAGCACCCCGTCGAGCGGCGGTCTGAATGTGGTCACGGATTACGCACATGATGATCAAGGCCGGATCACGCAGACACTCAACCCCAGTCAGACGGTCGACTTGGCAGGGACGGTCACGGTTATCCGGACGGTATTGTGGACAGTGTTTGATGACGTGAACCATATAACGTACTCCGGCCAGGGCTATGCGACCGGCACGTCTCCAGATTACACGTTTACACTCCAGAACCCGGTCTCGATTACAAAAATGGATGCGGGCGGGAGGGTCAATGAGCAAATCCAGGCGGTGAGTTCCAACACTTCTGGAACCCTCACCGACATTATCGTAGCGGCGGGGGGCGGGGCTGCGGCGTTTCCGCAGTCGAGTTACACCCGCTGGACCACCAGTCAGTATACCGACTGCTGTCTGGCTGCATCGCAACGAACCTATCCCGCCATCCCAGATTCGGGATCCGGTTCCTCCGGTACGAATTACAATGAAACCGATTACGGCTACGACGTCATGAAACGCCGCAATCGCACGGTCAGCCCCGGAGGCACCATTACCGATGTCGTCTACGAACCACGCGGGCTGGTAATCGGCACCTACGTCGGGACCAATGACGACGGCGGAACCGACACCGACCCGACGGGTGGTGGAGGCGATCCTGATAACAACATGGTCATTGTCTCCGCCAGTGAATTCGATGGTGGAGCGGACGGCGGCGACGGGGATCTCACTGAAACCACGCAGCACGTCAATGGAACGACGACGCGCGTCAGTGCAATGACGTACGATTTCCGCAATCGGAAAATCACGGCCGACGGCGAAGTGAACTACTTTGAAAAGCTGTACTACGACAATCTCAACCGGGTCGTGAAGGTGGAGAGATACAACACGACTGTGTTGGGGAATCTCATTTCGCGGAACGAGACGAAGTTTGATGATCGCGGTCGCGTCTACCAGACTTTGCGATACGCCGTCGATCCCGCGACCGGAGACGTTGGCAATGTGCTGGTCGACAACACCTGGTTCGACGAATCTGGCCACACCATCAAATCCCTGCCAGCGGGATCGAATCAGTTCACCAAGACGACGTATGATAGCCTGGGCCGGGCGACGGCCCGTTATAGCGGGTACGATCTGGACGAAACGTCGTATGCAGAGGCGTTCACGGTCACGGACGACGTGATCCTGGAGCAGGTCGAGACCACATATGATGACGCAGGAAACGTCATTCAGGTGATGACTCGAATGCGATACCACAACGCACCGGATTCGCAAAAGGGCGCACTACAAGATCCGAGTACCACGCCGAAAGCCCGAGTCACGTATTCGGCAATGTGGCAGGACGGGACCGGACGGACAGTGGCCACCGCCAATTACGGTACGAACGGCGGCACCGCTCTGACCCGCCCCGACACGATTCCGGCTGCGTCGGACACGGTGCTGGTCAGCCTGACGCGATTTGATGACGCTGGCAACGCCTATGAAAAAGTCGATCCGGCGGGGATGGTGACGAGGTTGGAATTTGACGATCTGGGGCGAACGATCACGGAGATTAAGAATTACCAGCCGGGGAGTTCGTCGTCGTCATCTTCGAGCATTTCATCCGGCGATGGCTGCGAACCGTCCGACGATACAAACGTGACGATTCGGTATACGTTCACGCCGGACGGCCAGCAAGCCACGTTGACCGCTGTCAATCCGCGGACGACCGATCAGACCACAACTTGGTCCTACGGCACGACGCTGGACGATTCGGACATCGCCTCCAGCCAGTTGCTGCGCTCGCTGACGTACCCGACAGGGGGTAGCGATGTCATTTTTTATGACTATAATCGTCAAGGGGAACGGACGACCCTAACCGACCAACGCGGTTGCATCCATGAATATGATTACGACAAGCTCGGTCGGCAGATCCATGATCGAGTGACGACCGTCGGAACTGGCGTCGATGACGCCGTTCTGCGACTCTCGACGACTTACGAGGTGCGGGGAATGGTCGAGACACTGACCAGTTGGAACAATGCGACCGTCACTTCCGGGGACGCCGTCAACCAGTGTCTGTTCGTCTACAACGATTTCAAGCAACTGACCGCCGACTACCAGGGACACGACGGGGAAGTCAATACCGAAACAACGCCTGTCGTGCAGTATGGGTACGAAGATGGCAGCAGCAACACGATTCGTCCGATCACGCTGACGTACCCGAACGGCCGAGTGCTGAACAATAACTATGGTGCCCCGAACGGAATCAATGACGCAATTAGCCGGATTGTAAGCCTGATCGATGACGATGGCACCAGCCACTTGGCAGACTATTCGTTCGTCGGTTTGGGACAGTTCGTGGTTGTGGATTACACCGAACCAGACGTGAATTACACGCTGGTGAATCTGGCCGGCACCGACGATCCGGATACAGGAGATATCTACAGCGGCTGGGATCGGTTTGGGCGAGTTAAGGACTGCCGGTGGTACGACTATGGTCATTCCACTGACGTAGCGAGGTTGAAGTATGGCTACGATCGAGCCTCGAACCGGCTTTGGCGGGCAGATCTGGTGGCGCAATCCCTTGGGAAGGACTTCGACGAACTGTACTCATATGATGGTATGTACAGACTGAAGGACATGCAACGTGGGCTACTGAACGGCTCCAACACTGCCATTACGGACGAGACATTCGCCCAATGCTGGAGTATCGACCCCACCAACAACTGGCATAGGTTCCGGGAAGCTTCCGCGGGCGGATCTTGGACGACCATTCAGTCCCGGTCATTCAACACGGTCAATGAGATCACTGATATCACCAACTCGGTCGGCTCCGCCTGGGCTACCCCAGCATACGATGCGGCAGGGAACACGACCACGATCCCGCAGCCTGCCGACCCGGCCAATACCTACACTGCCACATACGACGCGTGGAACCGGATGGTCAAGGTACGGAATGCCGCCGATGGCCAAACGGTGCAGCAGAACCAGTACGACCCCAGAACCTTCCGTGTCGTGAGCCAAGATTACACGTCTGGCACGCTCTCCGAAACGCGGCACGCCTACTTCACCTCAAACTGGCAAGGAATCGAAGACCGCATTGGTACTAGCCCAAACAGCGCCGCTCCGGAACGCCAGTTCGTATGGGGCCAGCGTTACATCGACAATCTCATTCTTCGAGACCGCGACACCAACGCGGATGACACGCTAAATGAACGCCTCTATGGCCTGCAGGACGCTAACTGGAACATGGTCGTAATGATGGACTTCTCAACCACGGCCCAGGAACGGATTTTATACTCTCCATTCGGAAGTCCTACCTTCCTAGACGGCTCAATGTCAACTCACCGCACCGAGTCCGCCTTCGACAGCAGCGTGCTGTTCACTGGACAGCGGTACAACCTGATTACCCGGCTGTTTCTGTTCAGGATGAGGTGGTACGATGCCATTTGCGGGCGGTTTGCTACACGCGACGTACTTGACTATGTCGATGGTGCAAACCAGTATGCGGCTTGGTTTGCTCCGCAGCGCGTCGATCCGCTAGGCTTGGAGTCGATCATCTTTGACTTTCTGACGACATCAGGCTTCCTTATCAACGCCACTTCACTAGACAGCAATGCGTTGTCTTCGTGCGGCCAGGCAGGTTCGGTCGACTGCACTTACTATGAAGGAAGTAACTATAGCTCTGAATACACTCCATATCCTATTTTGGCATTCCTAGGACGCGTGCGGCGGTCAGGAGATTCCCGTCACTACAAATGCGCACTTGGAAAAATAAATATACAATGCGGCTGTAATACGATACAAAACAAGAAAGGTAGCGAAGGCGGGACGCTAATTGCCAGTATCAGAGGACTGGCTATGACGCGTACTGTATCCGTGCAGATTACCACAACCATAAGCGCATCGGGTTCTGGGAAAGGAAGCGCGACAATACAATACAACATAAACGCCTGCACCAAGATTGCGTCTAACATTACGAATTCAGGCCCCATAAAGGATAAGTCTATAGTGAGCTATATCGCTGTGTCTGGCGACGCCACTGATGTCCCCAAAAGCGAGTCAGCCGGCGGCTACTTGAGCCTGCTTGTGAGTCCGCCTTCTGGTGGGGGCGACGTGGAGCTTGTTCGGTGGCGACCCAATACGGCATTCAGTTGCGGGAATAGCAAAGGGGAATTTGAAGCGACAGCGATCATATGTGTCGGCCTAGGGTAAGTTGCTGCAGCGCTTGATTCGCAAATCGGTTCAGGCAACCGCGACGCTCCTGAGAACAGAGAAAGCATTCGATGCAAAAGAGGGCTGTGTGGATTGTTGGAGTACTGGTCGTTGCAACTGGCGGCCTCTTGTGGTTTGTGCTGTGTACTCCGCAACAGCACACCATATGCACGATCCCGTCCGCGCCAATCGCTATGACTGTTGACACAAAAGGTAGGTTGCTTATTGCGGAGGCCGCTGGATATCTAACGGCGGTGGTTGACACAACGCCTGCAGTTAGGTTGCGCATTTCCGAAAACCGACTCGTCGCCGCCTGCTATGTGGAGTCACGTTCTGATCGGCAGTTGTTCTGTTGCGATGTCAACGGCAGGGTTGCTCGTGGCGTAGAAACAAATGAATTCGCATTGACGGCTTGCGCTCAACCCGATCGGGAGTTGATAATACGGATGCGTGCGCTGGGCAACGCAAAGGGCGAGTGGCTATCAGAGGCTGCCACGACAGTTAGCATCAAAGGAACGGAATGCGAAGTTTACAAATCGTATGGCCGCGGAGCCCAAGCGGTATGCGCGACGATCGCCGTAACGCAGAAATACGTAGTCATGATTGACTGCCTTGGTCCGGTTGTGTCCGTTCTCCGTAAGTCTGATGGTCAGCTTCATACGACAATTGTCATGGAATCAGTTTATGGTGCTCCGACGTGTGTTGTTGAGGGACCGAATAGTGACGATGTTGTCTTCGGAACGACTTCGGGTAAAGTTGTGTGCGTTGATGCCGAGACCGAAGAACGTCTTTGGAATAGCGATGGTGATGCTTCTCCAATTGCGGAAATGTTAACAGTCGGACATTCGTTTGTGGTGGCGCGCTCGTCACGTGGTCAACTGCGTCTGTGCAAGTGTGGCGCTGCTACAGTGGCTGCAAGATATATCGGATATAGCACTGAGGAGATGTCGTCCGCATGCATGTATCGAGATCAGATCGTCATTGGCTTTTCAGGTGGCTCGATTGTTGCATGGAGAATGTGACGCGAATGATTCGGGTGTGCGGGAGAAATCAAAGCTGCCATGTGGGTTTATCAAGTATACACCGATTTGTGGTCAGCGCGCACCTTGAGCGGATCCGCCGCGAGCACGGAAAAAAGAGATGCTTGAACGCGTGGAAGCGAAAGCAGCGTGAGTGTCATCTGTGTCGATTATGGGAGTCGTGATCGCCAACCTGGTTTAAACGAGGCTCGAAGCCCCAAGCTGCCTTATCCGGCGTTGGACTCACGACAGAGCGCCATACTTTGTTACGACCTTGACTGGCGAA
>JAFEBS010000029.1 GCA_018242525.1 Planctomycetota bacterium
CACGGTCTTACCGTCTTCGGGAAGGCCGTGTGAGTGCTCAATCGGCACGGCCATGTCGAGGACTCCTTAACCGTCGCACACGATTCCCAATTTGAAAAAGGCGATGGCCATGGTCGTAACGCCTCTGCGGATTGACACTTCGCGAAACGCCACCGTAAAATCGGAGTTTTTCCCGCGCCGAGTTCCTGTTGAGACACGAAATGCCGCAGAATCTCGAAGAGGCTGTCCGAAAAGCGGACGTTTTGGTCGAAGCCCTGAGCTGGGTACGCCAGTTCCGGGGTCGCCACGTCGTGATCAAACTGGGGGGGAGTGCGCTGGAGGAGACCGAGGCGGTCCGGTCGTTCCTGAACGACGTAATCTTCATGTCCACAGTCGGGATGCGTCCCATCCTGGTCCACGGTGGTGGCAAGGCAATCAGCGCCGCGATGGCGAAAGCTGGTACCCAACCGCGATTCGTCCAGGGACGCCGTTATACCGATGACGAAACCTTGGAAATCGTCGCCCGCACCTTATGTGGCGAGATCTGCGAAGGGCTTGTGGAAGAGATAAACCGTCAGGGTGGGGACGCGCGCGGTCTGCACTATCAATCGATGAATTGCCTGAAGGGTCGCAAACTGATGCTACCGGGCGAGAATGGCGAACCGATCGACCTGGGCCGTGTCGGAGAGGTGACGGATATTGACCGCGATCTGCTGTTGATGACCTGTCGGGAAGGGGTGATTCCGGTCCTTCCTTCCGTGGCTCTGGATGACGAAGGTGCCAGGTTGAATGTGAATGCAGACACCGCAGCCGCCGCAGTCGCCAGGTTGATCCAGGCGGAAAAACTGGTCTTCCTGAGTGACGTGCCAGGGATCTTCCTCGATCGAAAAGATCCGTCGACCCTGCAATCGCATCTGACAGCCGCCCGCTGCCGGGAACTGATTCGCGATGGCGTGATTGACGCCGGAATGGTTCCCAAGGTGGAAGCGGCGCTGGAGGCTTTGCAAGCGGGCGTCCAAAAAGTTCACATCATTGATGCCCGAATCCCGCACTCCGTCTTGCTCGAAATCTATTCCAATGAAGGGATCGGCACCGAAATCGTCCTGTAAATGAACCATTGCGTCCGTTCCCGAATTACGCTGCAGATTGACGAAATCCTCGTTTGACCTGCAACCCCGATCCCCTTGTATTCCGGCCATCAATCATGCATCCCGCCGCCACTCGCACCAGCCAGCAAACCATCGAACAGTTCGGAAAATACGTGATTCCGAACTACAAGCGTTACCCCGTCTGTATCGTGCATGGGGAAGGGACGGCTGTCTGGGATGCGGAAGGAAAACGCTACCTGGACCTGTTCCCCGGTTGGGGCTGCAACATCCTGGGACATTGTCCTCCGAAGGTGGTCAAGGCAGTGCAGGAGCAGGTGGCTCACCTGATCCATGTTCCGAATACCTGGTATACCGAAGCCCAGGGAAACTTCGCCGAGGCGATCTGTACGCGCAGTTTTGGCAAGGCGTTTTTTGCCAATAGCGGTGCGGAGGCGAATGAAGGAGCACTCAAGCTGGCCCGATTGCATTGTGGCCCGCAGAAATTCCGCACGATCACGTTTACGAACGGATTCCACGGACGCACGTTCGCTGCCGTCACCGCCACGGCCCAACCCAAGTACCACGAGGGACTGGGGCCGTTGTTGCCCGGTTTTCGCTATGCTCCGTTCAATGATCTGGAAGCCGTTCGCGAACTGGTTGATGACGAGACCTGCGCCATCCTGCTGGAACCGGTCCAGGGCGAGGGGGGAGTCAACATTGCCGATGAGACCTTCCTGAAGGGGCTGCGTCAGTTGTGTGATGAGCGGGGCATGCTGCTGATTTTCGACGAAGTCCAGACCGGGATCGGACGGACAGGGCACTGGTTCGGCTATCAGCATTCATCCGTTCAGCCTGACATCATCACCCTGGCCAAGGGGCTGGCGGCCGGTGTCGCCTGCGGCGCGTTTGTCTGCCGGGACCAGATCGCCCCCAGCCTGCGGCCGGGCATGCATGCCAGTACCTTCGGTGGCAATCCGCTCGCCATGGCGGCGGGACTTGCGACAATCCAGACGATCGAAGAAGAAGGCTTGCTGGCCAATTGCCAGAAAATGGCGGAACGATTCCGACAGCATTTCTCAAAGCTGCGGGAAGAATTGCCGATCATCAAGGATCTGCGGATTCGCGGCATGATGATCGGGGTTGAACTGGCAATTCCTGCCACTCCTGCGGTGGCGAAATGCATGGAACGGGGAGTCTTGATCAATGCGACGCATGACACCGTGGTTCGGTTGCTGCCTCCGTTGAACATCACTGCCGAACAGGTAGACGAAGGTTGTGCCGTGGTTGCCACCGTCTTGCGGGAAATGGCCAACGAAGTGTGACTGACGCCCGTACGAATCTCAGACTGCGGCATGAAGTGCAATTGTTGAAGGTTGACCAATGAATCGCCATGACTTGAGGCCCCCATCTAGCGGGGCCTTCGCGACTCACCCCCGGTGAGAAACGGGAAGGCCGTCGATTTCCGGGCCTGCGCGCGTCCCGGTGATTCACTGTGTTCACACCTTCTACAATCTACAATTGCCCTTCGGATTGATTTGTCATGCGTCATTTGAATTCTTTGCTGGACATGATTCCAGCCGATGTGGAATCCATTTTCGCGGTTTCTCAGGAGCTGAAAACACGCTCTGCCCGCGGAGATCGTCCCCAGGTTTTGTCCGGCCGGGTCCTGACCCAGGTCTTTGAGAAGCCATCGCTGCGCACCCGGCTCAGCTTTGATGCCGCCATGATGCAGTTGGGCGGGAACAGTCTGTTTCTGACCGCTCAGGAAGCGGGAATCGGCGGGCGGGAATCGGTCAAGGACGTGGCCCGCGTCATCGGCGGCTATAGCGATGTCATCGCGCTGCGGACATTTTCGCAGAAGTTGATCGACAACTTCATTGAATTCTCCGGCGTTCCAATCATCAACGGGTTGTCGGATGAGCGACATCCGTGCCAGGCCCTGACAGACCTGTTCACCATACGTGAAGCCTTCGGTGATCTGAAGGGGCAAAAAATTGCCTTCGTGGGTGACGGGAACAATGTTGCCAACTCACTGGCAATCGCGGCGGCCATCTGTGGTATTGCGATGTCGGTCTGCGCGCCGGTCGGATATCGACTGGATGATGACTTCCTGAAACAATTGAAGAAGAAATACCCCGACAGCCAGGTGACCCAGACCGACGATTTCAAGTCCGCATTGAAGGATGCGTCGATCATCTATACGGATGTCTGGACGAGCATGGGACAGGAAGCGGAAGAATCACAGCGACGGCAGGTGTTTGGTCCGTTTCAAGTCAACGCCAAGCTGATGAAGTTGGCTCCAAAGACGGCGCGGTTCATGCACTGCCTGCCCGCCAAACGCGGCCTGGAAGTCACCGACGAAGTCATTGACGGACCGCAAAGCCTGGCGTTTGTGCAAGCAGAAAATCGAATGCACCTGGCCAAGGGGTTGATCCTGTGGGTGCTTGAAAAGCCGATTGGGTAATCCGGACTCGAAGCGTTTCCAACGAAAGACATCCTGTGCGACATGATCAGCGGCAGCCCAACGAACTTCGTCCAATCCGAGTCCAGCGGCATTTCACCGGCGCAGCGCCGGGAAGTGTGCTGATTCAGGCGGGCCGCACCACAGTCCTGTGTACCGCCAGCATCGACAGCACGCTGCCCCCCTGGAAGGCTGCCGCCAATCCGGCAGAAGCCGTAGGGTGGCTGACGGCGGAGTATTCGATGCTGCCCGGCAGTACGGCGCCGCGCAAGAAGCGGGAACGGGAAAAAATGGATGGCCGGTCGACAGAAATCCAGCGGTTGATCGGTCGCAGCCTGCGCGCCGCGGTCGATTTCAAGGCCCTGGGGGGACGTACAATCACCGTGGACTGTGATGTTCTGGAAGCCGACGGTGGAACGCGTACGCTCAGTATCACGGGGGGCTTCATTGCGTTGTGCGATGCGATTGCCTCAATCCAGGGCGAATTGCCCGCCGATCAACCCGTGCTGACTAAGAGTCTGGCCGCAGTCAGCGTCGGAGTCATTAACGGCATCCCGGTCATGGATCTGGACTACATCGAAGACAGCACTGCGGAAGTCGACTTGAACGTGGTGATGACCGGGAACGGAGAGTTCATCGAAGTCCAGGGAACCGCCGAAGGAAAGCCGTTCTCGCGTGAATTTCTCAACCAGCAACTGGATCTGGCAGCCGCGGGGATTGCGCAATTGACCAGACTGCAGCGTGAAGCTCTGGGGACCGCGTGGCCATTTGCCTGACGGGCAACTTCCAACAAATCCGGCGGCAATGGTGTGCTGGTAAAATCGTCACCACTCACGTCGGCCGATGTTGACGCATCCGCCATGCAGGGGACGGTGAAGGTCGGTTGGATCTACAACACAGTCACCGGCCAATTCATGGTGAATTCGACGGCGACTCCCGCCAGCGGGGAGGCACCGAGTGCCCTCTGACAAATCGAGTCAGGCCGCCTTGCGGACCGACCGCCGAACTTCGCGCAGGTCGACCATGTCGTGAATGTTACCGCGCACCGGATGGCTTTCGAACCGGCCATCCTGTTCATCGAGTCGCATCATCAGGGCGGTGGTCGGGCAGAGCATGGTCGAAATAACTTTTCCACTGACTTCCGACATGGGCAGGGCCGTCACCTTGAAGCGTTGCAGAATCGTTGGCAGGACCGATTTCAAGATCATCATGGCCAGCGGGGCTCCGATGCACATCCGCGGCCCCGCCCCGAAGGGCAGATATTCATACGGAGACGGATTGATCGTCAGCCAGCGTTCTGGGCGAAATTCTTCAGGATTTGGATACAGTTCCGGCATGTGGTGCGTCATGAACTGACTGAAGACAATTCCCGCTCCGGGGGCCAGGGCGAACGGCCCCAACTGAGTCGCCACAGCGTTGACTCGCTGCGAATACGACGATGCGGGCAGGATCCGCATGCTTTCCTTGACGACCCGTTCGGTACAGTGCAATCGATCAATCTGTTCGACACCGGGAAATCCACCGTCCAGTTCCGTATTTAACTCGTGATGCAATTCCGTCATCACTGACGGATGCTCCGCCAGGAGAAACAGCGTCCAGGCGAGCGTATGAGCCGTCGTCAGGTGTGCCGCGCCGAACATGAGAGCCGACTGACCGATCAATTCCTGGTCCGAGATGCTTCCCTGTTCGTCGTGAGCACTGATCATCAGCGACAGGGCGTCTCGTCCCGTCGGATTACTCTTGCGCTGACTGATCATCGACTTGATTTCGACTTCCAGTTTGCCAGCGTATTCCAGCAGTTCTCCATAGCGATTGGCGATGCCCTGGTTGGCGACGAAGGCACCCATCCCCAGTTCGTGATTCATATGGACCCAATGGTCGATCATGTGACCGATACGGTAGGCCATTTCCACGTCGTCGATGCCAAACAGGATCGTACTGGTCAGCCGCAGCATGAAATCGGTCATATCGCGATTGATGTCTCGTTCGTCCCCTGGCTTCCATTGCGAAACCATTTCTTCCGTCAGTTGGCGAACTGTGGGCACATAATTCAGGATCGCCTTCTTGAGAAACGCGTCCATGACCAGTCGGCGCTGCCGCTTGTGCACCTCACCATTCATGCTGAGCAGTCCGGACGTCAAATGGCGTTGGGGCGAATTCCGCGAACCACGAATGGCGAAAAACTGCGAGTGAAACGTGGTTCCATCGCTGAGAATCTGGTGATTGAGTTCCGGCCCAAATGCAAAATAAACCCGTTGCCCCTCGTCTTCCAGCGCCGCGACATTTCCGTGGCGGGAATTCAACTTGCGCATGCATGCGATCGGATCATCCGGAAAATCGAGCAGCCGCCCGCGTGTAATCGGCAGAGGCTCGTCGGTTCCGAGGTTCAGGACCAGATTGGGGGTCGACATGTCGTGCATCCATGCAGCCGGTCGGAAAGGTATCCTTACCCCTCCCAAAAGTTCGCGCCACTTCGGCTTGTAGCAGGAATGCCAACCCGCACCAAGAGAAGTTTCGTGGCGGCTTTGAAAAAAAAGAAATGCCAGACCCCAGTCCATCGCCACCCGTTTGAGATGGTTACGGCGCGATTGTTCCGGCGATCACCGGCTTCAGCACCAGCATCCCGAGCGGCGGCAGCGTCAGGGACACCAGTTGAGACTGGCCATGGCAGGATCCCGGCAGGCTGTAGACTCCGCCTGCATTTCCCACGCTCGACCCTCCATAGCATCCCGCGTCGGTATTCATCAGTTCCGAGTAGAAACCGGCGACCGGGACACCGACCTTGTAGTCGTGCCGGGGAATCGGTGTGAAATTGACGACGATCAACAGAAAATCATTCCGATCGCTGGCCTGGCGGACGTAAGCATACACGCTGTTCAGCGAATCATCGCACGAGATCCAACGGAATCCTTCGGCGTTCATGTCGGACTGATACAGCGCGGGCTCAGCGCGGTACAGCTTGTTCAGGTCGCCCACCAGTCGTCGGATGCCGTCGTGCATTGGCTGGCCGACCAGGGCCCAATCGAGTTCCGCGTCGTGGTTCCATTCCGTCCACTGGGCAATTTCGCCGCCCATGAACAGCAGTTTCTTGCCCGGTTGAGTGTACTGGTAGCCATACAACAGGCGCAGGTTGGCGAACTTCTGCCAGGGGTCGCCCGGCATCTGCGACAGCAGCGAGTGCTTTCCGTGAACTACTTCGTCGTGCGACAGCGGCAGCATGAAGTTTTCGGTGAACGCGTAGACCATGCGGAATGACAATTCGTTCTGGTGGTGCTGGCGATGGATCGGGTCGCGGCGCAGATAACGCAGCGTGTCGTTCATCCAGCCCATATCCCACTTCATGCCGAAGCCCAGGCCCCCCGTGTAGACGGGACGCGAAACGCCACCCCAGGCCGTCGATTCTTCGGCGATCGTCAGGACACCGGGGAATTCCTGGTGCAGGACCGTGTTGAAGTCCTTCAGGAACTGGATCGCTTCCAGGTTTTCCCGGCCGCCAAACATGTTCGGCACCCACTCGCCGTTCTTGCGCGAGTAGTCCAGGTACAGCATGGACGCGACGGCGTCGACGCGCAGGCCGTCGACATGGTAGTAGTCCAGCCAGAAGCGGGCACTGGAGATCAGGAAGTCGCGAACTTCGCTGCGACCGTAGTTGAAGATCAGCGTTCCCCAGTCCGGATGGAATCCCTTGCGTGGATCCGAGTGTTCGTAACAGCAGGTTCCGTCGAACGAGCCAATGCTGTGACCATCTGTCGGGAAGTGCGCCGGGACCCAGTCAATGATCACCCCGATGCCAGCCTGATGGAACTGATCGACGAAATCCATGAAGTCATGCGGAGTCCCAAATCGACTGGTGGCCGCGAAGTAGCCGGTCGCCTGGTAACCCCAGGAACCATCAAACGGAAATTCGTTGATCGGCATCAATTCAATGTGGGTGTAACCCAGTTCCGTGATGTACTCGATCAATCGCGGAGCGATTTCGCGATAATTGAAGAACTGACGACCGTCGGATGGACGCCTCCAGGATCCCAAGTGCAGTTCGTAGACGGACACCGGTTGCTCGTACCAGTTGACGGATTCCCGTCGCGTCATCCAGTCGGTGTCCTGCCAGTTGTGACCGCTCAGATCGTAGACGACTGAGGCACTTTTGGGGGGAACTTCGCAGGCGAACGCGTAAGGATCGGATTTCTGCAACAGATGGCCATCGCGGGTGCGCAGGGCAAACTTGTACGGATCGCCGTGTTTCATACCCGGAACAAATCCCCACCAGACGCCACTGTCACTGGAATTCAGCGGATTGCGACCATGCATCCACGAATTCAGATCGCACAGCAGGCTGACCTCGGAGGCGTTTGGAGCCCAGACGTGAAAGGTGACGCCGGCAACGCCATCGCGGGTGTCCAAATGTGCGCCCAAATGGCGATACAACGTCGATTCCATCCGTGATACCTGATCTGTTTCAAAAACAGCCTGAAAGTCGGGGTCGAGCCCTCGCAAACGCACCGGTCACGCGTTCCGGGACATCACTACCGAATGTGCCGGAAAAAACAGCTGGATGGTATCAGTTGGTGTACCGTCCGACAATGGTCTGAATTCCTTGCTCGTTGGCAAGTTCCGTTGGAGATCTTCTTTCAAGCACGGTGTAGAGTTGCCTCGTCTGCATCATGTCGTACCGCTTCATTTCTGGTGTTAAATGGGTGGATTTGCAGTGACTTTAATGCGTGGGCAACTTTTGACGACCGGACCGCTGGCGCTCATCGCCGTCTGCTACGCCATTTCCGCGCCGTCGTCCGTTCCAGCCACCCGAATTGACCAGCTTTTGCCGACGGTGACTTTAGGTGAGACCGGCGGCGCGACGAATGTGGACTGCCGAAGAGCTTGCGACGTTTTGACTCAGCGGTTACCCACGGATTGGAAAGTTGTTCGCCACGAACCGTTTGTGATCGCGGGCGACTGCTCGACGGAGGATCTCGACCGTCATTATCACGAGACAATCGTTCCGACCGCGCGAGCACTCTCGGTACAGTTCTTCGATGTTCATCCCCGCTGGCCGATCACGATCATTTTGTGCTCCACCGACGAAAGTTACCGGGAATGCAACCGATCCCTGGGCGAACGGGATCGCAGTGACTACGCGGGAATCTATTCGCGGTTGGAACACCGCGTCATCGTGAATATCGCGACGGGCGAGGGAACCCTGGCCCACGAATTGACGCATGCGCTGGCTCATGCCGATTGCCCGGACCTTCCCGAATGGTTTGACGAGGGGTTGGCATCGTTGTTCGAGGAATGTGAATTCTCCACGGATGGATTGCGATTAGTGGGGCTGGAAAACTGGCGCGGTGCCGTTCTGAAGAGATCGGTGCAAAGCGGCCGCATGCCATCAGTGGTGGAAATGGCTCGTGAGAAGTTTGCCTTGGAAAACGCGTCCTTCGACTACGCCCAGGCCCGATACTTCTGCCTGTTCCTGCAGCAGAAAAACCTGCTGGAACCGTTCTATCGGAAATGCCGAACGCATGCGCGGGTCAACCGCGACGGCATGGAATCGCTGGCAGAAGTGATGGGGACCGTGGATTTGCACGTTGTCGACACGCAGTTTCAGGCGTGGATCGAGACCTTGCAGGCCGAACTGTGAATGCCCTGGTAAACGCGGCCCGGGCGCGAATGAGTCTTCAGAATCTCGCTTTGCGCTGCGACAGGTATTCCACCAGCGCACGATCGAAGTGCATGCTGGTGTCGAGGGGAACGTAATCGGTTCCCATGCTCAGGCATTCGCGTTTGTATTTCTGACGCAGCTCTTCGACGGCTCCCAGGTAATCGCCACGGATTCCAGCGGCGTCGACAATCATCCGATCACCCGTTTCGGGATCCTCGAAATCAGACAGCCCCTCGAAGGGAAACTTCACCTCGGCTTCGTCCAGCACATGGAACAGGATCACGTCATGCCCGGCGTGCCGCAGCATGTGCAGGCTGTCGAGCACCGGTTGTGGATCGCACAGCAGATCCGAAAAAATCATCATCAGGCTGCGGTGCCGGATCATGGCGGCGATGCGTCGCACGTTTCCCGCCAGATCCGTCTGGCCCGCGGGCCTGGCCTTCGACAGAAGCGCCAGCATGTTGCCCAACTGGCTTCGTTTGCTGCGCGCCGGCAGGCAGACTCGCAACTGGGTGTCGAACGTCATCAGGCCGATGGGATCCTGCTGATGAATCATCAGGTACGCCAGGGCCGCCGCCAGGCAGGTGCAGTAGTCGAACTTGGTCAGTTCCTGCCGATAGGTGTAGCCCATGCTCTCGGACAGGTCCATCAGGATATACCCCGAGATGTTGGTCTCGGCCTGGTACTTCTTGACATAGAACCGGTCGGTTTTGGCGAAGACCAGCCAGTCAATATCCTTGGGATCATCTCCCTGCGAGTACCTGCGATGTTCGCTGAATTCGACGCTGAATCCCTGGAACGGGCTGGCATGCAGGCCGCTCAGAAACCCCTCAACGATGAACCTGGCGCGCAGATCTAGTCTCGCCACATTGCGAATGACGGAAGGTTTCAGGAACTGTTCGGCACCTGGCATCAGAGCGACCATGCGTTCGAGGGAATCAATGCCGACATTCTGGCATCGATCGGCGTTTTCGTGCCACGGCAGGTACTATCCTCGATCCGCGGGACAAAAAAAAGCACCCGACGGGATTCCCCACTTCGGGCGCTTGGAACGATGGTCGTTGATGCCAATCACTCGATCAGTATTGCCATTGAATCCCCAGGCTGTAGTTGCTGGTGATAAACGTGGACCGCTGGTCGTTCAGGCGGGGATTCACAGGATACGCCTGCCAGTCGATCTGATTGGTGGGACGATACATGTTT
Source organism: Planctomycetota bacterium (assembly GCA_018242525.1). Lineage (GTDB taxonomy): Bacteria > Planctomycetota > Planctomycetia > Planctomycetales > Planctomycetaceae > Schlesneria. The sequence goes on from JAFEBS010000029.1 coordinate 10,385, forward strand.
CCCACCACGATCACCGTGTAACCGGCCTGGAACTCGGCATTGCTGAGAATGGCCGATTTCTTCAACACCGGCACGAATTGGAACAGATTGGCTTTCCCGAAGATCCCCTGTTCGAACATCGGTGACAGTTGCGTGGTCGAATCTTCGTGAGCGAAGCGAGTCGAGTTGGGGGCATTGCGTGGCATCGTCGTGGGATCGGTGACCGTCGCACCAACTTTAGGGTAATAGGCATCCCCGATGTTGTAACCAGAGACATTTCGGGACGAGTAATTGACCAGCAGGCCGAATTTTGACTGCGTCCAGACCTTCAGGCGCTCACCACCAATGTCAAACCGCAAGCCTGCTTCAGGACCGGTCATTTGCGACGTGACCGAAGAGGTCAGCATCGACTGCATGATGTTGACCGTCGAAAGAGCTTCCAACGTGACGGGACTCAGGAAACCTGTTGATCCCGAGGTGCCGTTATTGCCGCCGTTGCCACCATTGCCGTTTCCGTTGGTTCCGTTCTGGGCGGGAATATTGACCGTGTATCCCAGTCCGCTGTCCGCACCGTCGAACTTGAAGGTTTCACGGGTTTGCAGGTATCGGGCGCCGTACATCGGACGAATCATGAACGCGGAACGTTCCAGGATGGGAGTCCCGAACCAGTCCAGATTGGCTCCGTAAACCTGGGTTTGCATCTGCAACCGATAGTAAATGTCAAACGGCATCACGACACCGGGCAAGCCGTTCTGATCGGTATCTGCCCCGCTCAGCGGCAGACCGGCAATCGCATGCAGGTGGTTCAGCAGTTCGATCGCAGCTGCGGGGTTCGTATTATACAGGTTCTGGTCGAATCCCCGAGGGTCGCCGATGAAGAGTGCGTTGCTTGCCGGTGCCAGAAAGAAGCCCGATGCCTGGAATCCGCTCTGGTCCGGGTTCCACCAACCCCAAGTCCCGCGCAGGCCCGGCGCATTGAGCGGATCAGTCATTGATCCCGTGGATTGTCCCACAAAAATCGGATAGTCTCCGCTGCTCGCATTTCCATTGTTGCCACCACCACCGCCGCTCCCCCCAAAGGTTGTTTCGCGGTCAGGAGTCCCCACGGTGGAAGTACCGGCCGGAGTTTCCGTGAACTGCTGGTTCTGATCCACGAAGGTGACATTGCCGTCTGCCAGGTTCGGCGGGAAGGTGTTGGCCTGGGGATCACCGACAAAGTTGTTCGGGCGACTGGTGTGACCGATCAATCCTTCTGCCGTGAAGTAAAACTTCCGGTTTCCCACGATCTGCCGGTTGAACCAGAGCCCGCCCTGGTTGGACAACTGATCCACCGGCGGCCCCATATAGGGTGAGACATTGGGCCAGGCGTTGGCTCCAGGTGGATACCCGCCGGGCATCCCACCGTATTGCTGCGGGTAGGCCCCGTAGTTCGCGGAGTAGGGCGCCGGCAACATCCCCGTTTGATCGGGATTGCCAACATCGTTCGGCAGCGGTGGTTGGGCCATGGCCTGACCACCAGCTACCGACAACCACAAGCTCATTAGACATGTCAACCAGTGCCGTTTCCGCATCAGTCGTTCCCTGACTTGGACGCCGAGTGTCCGGTATACCTCGTGAGCCATATTGGCCCAACGCAAGCGCGACAATCCGCGCCTACCGGTTCTATCGGAATGACGACTTGGTAAACTCTAACGATTGTTCTGAAGTTGACGAAAAACGCGATGAGTCCGGCTTTAACGAAGGTGCCGAATGTATCAACGGCGGAAACTGCGAGTTTGATTCGTGATCCGGCCGTCGAATTCGGGCAAACCGAAGCCGGTGCGATCCCGAATGACGTCCGGATCCGGCAATCTCTGCCGATGCGATTCTCTAAATCGTGTTGAATGAACCTGCGACATTAGCCCGACGCGCGAGCGAGGGATGAGCAAGTTGGACACGCATCGACGAATCCCTCGCTCGCGCGTCGGGCTAGTGTTTCAATCCAGGTACGTTCCCCGCATTGCCCCGTCTTCGTATTCTGCGATCAGCCGATCCGCCACATCCCGAGTCATCCGGCCTGATTCCACCTGCACCATCAGGAGCTTGCGGAACGAAGCAGACATCTGCGACTTGTCGTAGCGGGCGAATTGCATCATGTCGTTGATGGTGCTGCCCGGAACGAGCTTTGTTATGTGGTAACGCCCGTCATTATCGATGACCACATGAGCTTCATTACAATTGCCGAACAGATTGTGATGGCTCCCCATCACCTCCTGGTACGCACCTGTCAGAAAGATTCCCAGGAAATAGTCTTCCCCATCCTGCCAGTGATGAAGTTCCAGGGTTTCCTTGACGTCTTTCAGATCGACGAAGCGATCGATCTTTCCATCGCTGTCACACGTCACATCAACGAGAGTCGCAAAGTCTTGCGGTTTCTCGTTCAGCCGGTGAATTGGCATGATGGGGAATAACTGGTGAATTGCCCAACTGTCGGGGACCGAGCGGAAGAGCGAGAAGTTGCACAAGTACTTTTGCGCCAGGATTTTCTTCAGGTTGCTGAATTCGTCGTCCGGAAACTTGTCCTCTTCAGATTCCGCCAGGGCTCGGGCACAGATTTCCCAAAACAGGACTTCTCCCTTTGCACGGTCTTCCAGACTGATCAATCCCAGATTGAACTGGGTGTGCAATTCGTCCTTGTGCTCCAGGGCATCGTGGTAGTACTCGGCGTAATTCTTGCCGTTGATCGAATCGCACAGATTCTTGAGCTCCGTGATTACTTGCGGATCATCGGCATCGATTGTCACTTCTGCCTCGTCCTCGGCGAACGTTTCGATTTCATCGCGGATCGATGTAATGAATACAGTATGATACGCGGTCATGAACCGGCCGCTCTCCGTCACCAAGTGCGGGTGCGGAACGTTCTCTTCGTCGCAGACTGCCTTGATTACGTAAACTACGTCGTTGGCGAATTCCTGCACCGTGTAGTTCACGCTGGACTCGAACCGGGTCTGGGATCCGTCATAGTCGACCCCCAATCCACCCCCGATATCCATGAATTCGAGGCCACAATCCAGTTGCCGCAGTTTGGCATAAACCCGCGCGGCTTCTTTCATGGCGTTCTTGACGCGTTTGATGTCGGTGATTTGCGACCCGATGTGGAAATGCAGCAGCTTCAATTGGCTGTCCAGCTTTGCCTCTTTCAGCAGGTGGACACACTTGAGCAACTCGGAGGTCGTCAGGCCGAACTTGGCCGCATCACCTCCAGATGACGCCCATTTGCCAGAGCCGCGCGAGTACAGCTTGGCGCGCAGACCGATCCACGGCGCGACGCCAGTTTTCTGAGCGATCCGAATGACGGTTTTCAGCTCATTCAGCTTTTCGACGACTATCGTGACTCGCTTTCCGGCTCGGACCGCCAGTAGCGCCGTCTCGATGAACGCCTCATCCTTGAAGCCGTTACACAGCATCAGCGAATCGGCAGCTTGATTCTGGGCGACCGCCGCATAAAGTTCAGCCTTGGATCCGCACTCCAGACCAACCCGACAACGAGCACTGTCGCGCAGGAATTCCTCGACGACCTCGCGTCGCGGATTGACTTTCATCGGATAAACGGGGTAGTGCAAGCCCTGGTATCCGTACTCCTGAATTGCAGCGTGATATGCCGCCGAGAGCTTTCGCAGTTGTGCGGTCAGTAACTGCGGAAAGCGAACCACCATGGGCAATTGAAGCTTGCGTTCTGCCAACAGAGTGTCGACCAGTTCCTTTAAGTCGACGTATCGGGGATCCCCCTTGTCGGGGTGGACAATGATGTGGCCGCGGGAATTGATGTCGAAGTAACCTGCAGACCAGTTTTCGATTCCATAGACCTGTTGAATTGTTTGCAGTGTTTCATCGTTCATGGCGTCGGGTGAGCTTCTCGCAGGAGATTCGCATCAGCGTTCCGTGATCTTGCCGGCTTCCCGACCACGTTGGCTGACATTTTGTGCCGAAATTGTAATCATGGGCATTGTAATCAGATTTCGCAGGACTGCATTCACCTTGCGTCCGTTTTTCTCCGCGACCTGGCTTAGAAGAACGGATCATGGTGGCGACTGCACTGGACTGGATCGTATTCCCTGTCAGGTTGTCCAATTCTTTCGTGGGATTCTCCGTGGCAACATCTGAGCCTTCAAAGTCTCTGGCGGATCGAGTGCAATCACTGCGATTGCCGCCGTCCGGCAGGCAGGCCTCCGGTGGCGCGGCATTGCCGTGGACGCTCTGTCTGGTCTTGACTGGTGTGGTCGGCTACCTGCTTTGGGCGGGAAATCCACTGGCAACGCCGCCGGAATCGGACGAAGATTCCTCTCCAAAGCCCGCCGCAGTCGTAAACCCTGCGCCGGATGGCAGTGCGACTGCCGGAGGCACAGCGGCTGCCGGCGAAATCGCGCTGGAAGCCAAAGGCTACATCATCCCCGAGCAGCAGATCCTGGTCAGTCCTCAGGTCAGCGGTCGGATTATCGAACTGAACTTCGACGCCGGCCAGCGCGTCGAAAAAGATTTCATCCTGGCGGTCCTGGAAAATACTGAATACCTGGCCGAATACGATCGCATCCGGGCAACGCTGGAATCCTCTCAACAGAATCTGGCGGAACTGGAAGAAGGTAACCGGCCCGATGAAAAGGCACAGGCCCGGGCGGAACTGGCCGAGGCGGAGACGAACCTGGCGCAGTTGTCGCGCGAATTCCAGCGCAAGAAGGACTTGCTGGAACGCAAGATCATCAGCCGGGAAGACTACGAAGCGACCGAATCCCAGTATCAGGCCACGGCCAAGAAGGTCGAACGCCTGGCTGCCAATAGTCGTTTAATGGACGAAGGGGCTCGAACGGAACGCAAACGGATGGCTAAGGCCCAGGTACAGCAGATCGAAGCGGAGTTGCGGCGGGCAAAGTGGCGGTTGGACAACTGCGTGATCTCGGCCCCCATTCGAGGGACGATCCTGAAGAAAAATGCGGAACTTGGAAACCTGGTCAATTCGGTCGCCTTCAATGGATCCTTCAGCTTGTGCGATATCGCCGACCTGTCAAAGCTGGAGGTGGAGTTAAGCATCCAGGAGCGGGATATTTCCCGCGTCTTCAAGGGACAAAAATGCCGGGTCCGGGCCGAGGCGTATCCAAAGCGGGTTTACGATGGAGTCGTTTCCCGTCTGATGCCGATTGCCGATCGGGCCAAGGGGGCATTGCCTGTGCGAGTGCGGCTGTCGGTACCCGCCGACGAAGAGGGGATGTACTTGAAGCCCGAAATGGGGGCGATCGTCACCTTCTACAATGCCGCCGAATCGGAGTCACCGGGTGAACAGCCCCCAACCGCAATCTCAGTCCCTCCCCAGATCGACGACAGGCCGTCGACAAACGCGGCGTCAGTCCCCGATTCGACCGCGAAGGATGAACACCAGGACTGACAGTGGCGATTCCAGGGATCGATGTTCTCTCGATCCAGTTCACAAAACCATCCACGCTCCGGCGTTGTACAGGACCCTTCGATGTCGAAATCCGAGATCTGTGTTGATGTTCAAAATGTTCACAAGTCGTTCCGTCGCGGCATTGAAGTCGTGGACGTTCTGAACGGTTTGAACCTGCAAGTCCACGAGAAGGAATTCGTCAGTTTGATGGGACCATCGGGTTCGGGTAAAACGACATTATTGAACTTGATTGCCGGCCTGGATCAGCCAACCACCGGAAGCGTGTACGTGCGGGGTGACCAGATTTCCGCAATGACGGAAAGCCAGCTCGCTTCCTGGCGAACACGAACCATTGGATTTGTGTTTCAGTTTTACAATCTGCTTCCGGTCTTGACCGCCTATCGAAACGTGGAACTGCCGTTGCTGCTGTTGCCGTTGTCCGCCAGTCAGCGCAAGCAGCAGGTTCAAACAGCATTGGACATTGTTGGACTTTCCGACCGGCTTCACCACCGCCCGGGTCAGCTTTCCGGGGGACAGCAGCAGCGAGTCGGGATTGCCCGGGCCATCGTGACCGATCCCGCGTTGATCGTCGCTGACGAACCGACCGGGGCTCTCGATTCCAAATCGGCCGACGAAATCCTCGATCTGCTGGGCGAACTGCGCAAGTCGTTGAACAAGACGATCATCATCGTCACCCACGACCCGCGGGCCGCAGCCCGCGCAGATCGCGAAGTTCACCTGGATAAAGGGCAACTGGTTGCCACCCATTGATTCTGGTCGATGACTCCCACAGCGTTCAGGAATTCTCGGCATTCTCAGCCTGCAGACACGGTGACCCATGAAATATGCCTTTCTGATTTTCGAGACCATCCGCCATAATCTGATCCGAACGATCCTGACGGGATTGGGAACGATGGTGATGGTGCTGGTGGTCACGCTGGTGTTTACCGTGCTGTCGGCCCTGGATCGCGCGACCACTGAGAAACAGAAAAACCTGAAGGCGATCGTCACCGAGAAATGGCAGATTCCCAGCATGATGCCGTATTCCTACGCATCGGCACTCAGCCAGGGGGGAGCGGCCGCAGACGATCCCGACGCGGCTCGGCCGGAAGACGCCATGTCGTGGGGATTCTTTGTTGGATCGACCGAGGAAAATCCTGCCAAGCGAAGTTTTGAGAACCTGTTTTTCGCGTTCATCATGGAGCCCGAGAAGGCCCGGACCATGCTGGATGAAGTCGACTCGCTGACCGATGATGAGGCACAGCCACTGCTGGCTGCCATCAAGCGGATGAAGGATGTTCCCAACGGTGTCATCGTTGGTCAGGAACGCCTGGACAAAATGAAGAAAAAGGTTGGTGACCGAATCACGGTGTTTGGACGCAACTACCGCGATATGAACCTGGAACTGGAAATCGTGGGGACGTTCCCTCGTGAACCCGCCCGCTATGCGGACAGCTCGGTGATCAGCCGCGATTACTTCAATCGCCAGTTGGACGCGTACCAGAACAGTCATCAGAATAAGCCGCATCCGATGGCCGAGAAGACACTCGGTCTGGTCTGGTTGCGATTGAAGGACCGCAAGACGTTCAGCAAGGTGTCCGAGCAGATCCTGACATCACCATCGTTCACCAGCCCACCGGTAAAGATCGAGACTTCGTCCACGGGCATCGGCGGTTTCCTGGAAGCCTGGCGCGACATTATCTGGGGAATGCGCTGGCTGATGGCCCCCGCCTGTTTGCTGACTCTGTCGCTGGTGATTTCCAACGCCATCAGCATCAGTGTGCGGGAACGCCAACTGGAATTTGCCGTTATGAAAGTCATGGGATTTCGCCCCAGCCAGATCCTGATCCTGGTCCTGGCGGAAGCCTTGTTGATTGGAACCATTTCCGGATTCCTGAGTGCCGCACTAACGTATGTTGCCATTAACGGAATGGGGGGGCTGCCGTTCCGAATTGCCTTCTTCCCCAAGTTCGCTGTCCCGTTGCAGGCATTTTGGTGGGGGCCGGCGATGGGGGCCATTACCGCCCTGGCAGGAAGCTTTATACCCGCCTGGCGCGCTCGGACAGTCAAAGTGTCCGATGTGTTCGCCCGGGTGACATGACGTCGAACCTGCATTCGCTCGAATCTGATTGCGTGACTGTTGACCGTTTTTCTCTTCGTCAGAAGTTGCTGAAATGTTCCCGATGAATCTGCTGGCCGCCGCTCCCTGGCATCTGTCGACCGAATCTCCCTGGCTGCTGGGGGTGTTTGGAGTCGTGGGCGTGCTGCTGGTGTTGCTCGTGATGATCGGCAAGGTGCCCCTCAGTTACAACCTGCTGAATCTGCGGGTCCGGTGGGTGACTTCGCTGATGACTGCCGGTGCGTTTGTTCTCGTGATCGGCCTGCAGACCAGCATGCTGGCGTTCGTCAACGGGATGTACGCCATGACCGATGCTACCGGCCAACCTGGCAATGTCTTGATCCTGTCCGAAGGAAGTACCGACGAAACGTTCAGTAACCTCGGATTTGCCGACGCCACCGATCTGGAAACGCAGGAAGGAGTGATGAAAACTACGGACGGCAAACCGATGGTCAGCCGGGAGACGTATCTGAACATTGTCCAGACCATCACGAACCCGCTTCCCCGGCGTCCCGCCCGGCGATTTCTGCAGGTCCGTGGGGTGGATGAGCCGATCATGTCGGCATTGGTCCACGGCATGAAATTGTTGCCAGACAGTGCCTGGTTCACCGATGCCGGTGTTCGGGAAATCGGCAAGACCGGTGAAACCGCCATCGAAGTCGTGCTGGGAGACGGAATCGCCCGCGATCTGGGGGCCGATCGCGATCCGAGTCTGCTGGCGACCGCCAAAAACCGGTCCCGGCTGGATGTGGGTGACACCTTCGATGTCGGAGGGCGATTGTGGTTCGTGACAGGCGTGATGGAAGCCACGGGTTCTCTATATGACTCCGAGATCTGGACCAAGCAATCGCAAATTGGCTCACTGTTTGGCAAACCCAACTACACGACGTTCGTCTTGCGTGCGGACCCCAATTTCCGCAAGTCTCAGCGTGAAGAGTTCCTGGCTGCTCGCCTGAAAAAGGCCGACGAGGTCTATGCAACCGCGATCGCCGAACGCAAGCTCGATCCCACGTTGCCCAAGCCCGTGAAGGAATTGGTCAAGCGACCCACCAGCGATGACGCCTGGGGGGCCGAATTGCTGCGGGATTTCTTCGCCAACGAATACACCAAGGCCCGGTTAAGTCCGCAGGTGGAGACCACCTTCTTCTCGGCAATGACGGCCACCAATCAGCAGTTTCTGATTGCCATCCTGGTCCTCTGCTTCATCATGTCGCTGGGGGGCGTGTTTGGAGTCATGAATACGATGTTTGCTGCGATCAGCCAGCGGACCCGGGATATCGGTGTGATGCGACTGCTGGGCTACAAACGCTGGCAGATCCTGGTGTCTTTCATGTTTGAATCGATCTCTCTGGCAATCCTGGGAGGCCTGCTGGGGTGCGCCCTGGGTTCGCTGGCCGACGGGTGGACCGCCAGCAGCGTTGTTTCCGGTGGAGCGGGGGGCGGGAAGTTTATCGTCTTGAGGCTGACGGTTGACTTCAGTACGATCGCCTTGGGAATGCTGTTGTCGATCACCATGGGATTCCTGGGAGGACTGATTCCATCGGTGTCGGCGATGCGACTCACAGCCCTGCAGGCACTTCAGTAGTCGCGAAGTTCACCTGGCAGCCCGTTGCAAAAGGGGTCTGACCCTTTGGAGGGCAATAGAATCACCTTGAAAATCGCATGCCCGGAGAGGGTCAGACCCCTTTTACAACGGGCTGCTGGCGGAGCCCGCGGATGTTTCACGGCACGTTGGCATTGCTGGAAAGGTCGCTCCGCGTTGACGCTCGTTCGTGGCAGAGCCACCTGGTCCGGTTTGGCCTGATGTTTGGCATCTACCTGTGCCTGGTATTTGCGGTCGCAATGTCCTGGCGTGTTGGAGCCCCGGGGCTCCAATTCTTTTCCGCCTCGTTGTACCTGAATATCGTCTTCCTGACGCTGCTGGGAATCGGGTTATTCTCGACGACAATCACCGAAGAAAAGGAGGAAGACACGCTGGGACTGATGCTGATGGCGGGAATCAGTCCGCTGGGATTGCTGGCGGGAAAACTGGCAGGCCGGCTGCTGCAGGCATTGCTGTTGATTGCCGTTCAGTACCCGTTCACTCTGTTGGCGATCACCATGGGGGGGGTGACCTCGGCACAGATCCAGGCGGCGTACATCGGGCTGGCATGTTACACCTTGATGCTGGCGGGACTCGGCCTGCTCTGTTCCACGCTGGCCCCGCGCAGTCGGACGGCGGGAACATGGATGGTGATCGCCCTGATGGCGTATGGGCTGATACCCTATTTCTGCGGTTATCTCGGGGGGCTTCTCACTCCGTACTCAACGGCAGATCGCTATCTGCAGTGGATCGCTTCAATGAGCTTGTTTCGGCAGGCGGGTGCGATCCTGGCCACGGGGTTCGGGGAGTCCCCCTGGAATTCACAGGTGACCTCGAATCTGCTGCTTGGCGCACTCTGCTGCGGATTGGCCTGGTGCAGCTTCGGGACTGCGCTGCGGGAACCGGTCACAGAGGTGACAACTCGAGGTGGCTTATCGCGCAACCGGTCGGGGCTGTCCAGCACCTTTTCGCCAGGCCGGACCTGGAACAATCCGTTTGTCTGGAAAGACTTTTATTTTATCTCGGGAGGATTGAGCCGCCTTTTGATTCGAATGGTCCTGTATCCGGCACTGTTTGGTGTGGCGTGGATCATGTCCATCACGTGGAGTGCAGTACCACTGGACGTATATCAGGTATTCCTGTTATGGGCGCTGCTGTGGGAGATGTCACTGCTCACGGCGACTGCGATCCAGGCCGAAGTCCGCGGACAGACAATCGCGTCGCTCGTCATGCTGCCCGGTTCGGTGGTCTATTTCAGTTATTCAAAACTGCTGGGCGCACTGGCAGGGACGATACCGGGATTGACCTGTCTGTTCATCGCCTGCCTGTTCGACGTGCGTGGCGTGTATGACTTCCTGCGACATGAAGGCGATGCAATTGTGTCCCTGTTGCTCCTGATTCCCCATTACACGGCGGTGTATGCCCTGTTTGTGCGCTGGGGAGCAGTTCCGTTGGGGTTCGGCACGATGGTCGCCACGTATTTTCTCGTCGTTCTGGCATTCCAATCTGGAATTGTCAGCCCGGCTGGGGTTCACGCGGTCACAGTTGTCATGCTGATGATCTGTGTCGCATGCCATGTCTTCGTGGTGTCGAGTATTCCGCGTCTGGCAGCCCGGTAATCTTCGTACTGTTCGTGATCCGCGTGCACCCGGCGGGCTTTGTAGGATGGGCAATCCTGCCCGTCCGCCTGCCTCATCGCGGGTAATAACACACGGTTCGTCAGGAAGGCGAAGACCGGACGGGTAGGAGTGCCCATCCTACGAGAAATGCGTTACTTATTCAGCCAACCGTACGAGTGTCACATCCACATACTGCGGCGGCGCTCGCTTGGTGGATTTGGGCTGTATCTCGACCTGTTGAGTTATTGTTTTGTACCCCGGGCACTGAATCGAAATCTGATACAGGCCTGGAGTGGATACGAATGCGAAATCTCCGTGGCGTAATGATATCTGCGACACAACGGCTGCATCGGGGCCTGTCACACGGACTTCGGCCCCCACGATAACCACTCCTTGCGACGTGAATGCCCGGATCCCAAATCCGATTGCTGGCTTCTTCTGATGAGTCGTTTCAGAAATGACGAGCGACTTCGTCTCATTGTCGCGGATCGAAAACTCGATCAGTCGATCGGGATCACGTCGACCACTGCGCGACAGGTAATAGTCACCTTTGGGCAGTTCCGTGAATTGAAACGTCCAATTGTCGGAGACACGAAGATCCGCAAATAATCGTCCGTCGCTGCTGCGGAGTTCCACATGCGGGGGGACATCAGTCTCGACGGAATCCGGATCAAAGGAACCCCGGATGGCCCCGGTTCCGCGAGGATTGTCCAGGAGAATCGTGGCATCACGCTGCTCCAAACTCGTTTTGATCGGCTGCCGCACCCCGAGACCGTAAGCGTTGGTCACGGTCAAGTCATATGTACCAACAGGCAAATTGTCGAACTCAAACGTCCGGTCATCCCCAGGCAGTCGCCTGGCGAGTCCCAGTCGAGTACCAATCACCCAAAAAGGATCTGGATAACTCAATTGAATTCGAGCCCGGTCGAATTCCCGGGAAAATGCACCCGGCCAACGGATGGTGAGCGTCCCCAATTGCTGATCGATCAATTCAAGGTCGACATTCGTCCCGTCGACCCGGACGAATTTGGCGCGGATCCATTCTTCCTCGTTGCTTCCGTGCGGATGATAGATCCAGTATTCCCCGGGAGGGACTCCGCAAAATACAAATCCACCTTCCGCTGACGTCCTGGCCAATGCGCGAAACGGTCCGTCAATCGGATCAATACCCGTCAGCAGCAGCTTCCGATCTGCTGCGGAGACACCATTCCAAAGCAGTCGCCCTGAGATTCTGGTGGGACCTCCAAAATCAACGGTACTCGCGTTGTTGGTCAGCTTGACGACCTGCCGGACCACTCCCAGCACATTCGATTCGTTCTGGCGCTGAATCGAGATCAGCGACAGAGGCAGGTGATCGACCTGATAGCGTCCTGTTTCATCCGTGACCGCGGTCGCAAAGGCCGTGCTGTCGGAGCGCCTGAATCGGAAATCGCTGAAATCGAGCGTGACACCAATGGCTGGCTGACCCTGATCGTCATAGACGTGCCCTGTGATCCGGCCTCCGCGATTCAGCACGATGTTCAGTGGTTCCTGCTTGCCGTCCGGTTTGACTTCGACGTCCATCACCTCGGCCATGGCATAATCGGGGTGAAAGATCCGCAGCGTGCCGGTTCCGGGGTTGAGATCGGTGATCTGGAATCTGCCAGCAATTGTTGATGTCCCTGAGCCAGGCTTCAGGCTGGCAAATGAATTCGGCAGGGGAAATCCGTACTTCTCTGACGTAATGACCGCAGCACCGTCGATCGGTTGACCGTCTTCGTTGGAAACGGTTCCGGTCAGCGTCCGGGCCCGCACCAGTTTGACTCGCAATTCATTCTGACGATCGGTATCCGTATTGATGTCAACACTGCGCGAGATGGCAAATCCCGGTGCGTTTGCTTCCACGTAATAGACACCGGGTCCTGGTATTTCGACCGAGAATTGCCCCTGTGGGTCATAGACTGTCTGCCAGTCCTGATCACCAATGATGTTGGGACCACGCAACGTTTTGACCTTTTTGACACGGACTCGAACGCCTGCGACCGGTTCGCCGTTGTCGAATTCAACGCGACCCGTCAAAGCCATGGGGCTGCGGACTTTGAGCTCAATCGTCAGATCTTTGGCGGGTGCCGACACGATCACGTCCGGGGCTTCGATTTCCCGGGAATTGACGCGGAGGCCATATTGGCCGCGTGGCAGGGGGCCCAGGCGAAAGTCGTCTTCGCCCGGTTGCAGGTATTGACGTCCACCAAGGGGCGTGTGATCGGACATGGTCTCAATCGAAAACGCGTGCTTTGGAACTCCCTCGACAAACTTGATTTTCCCCTCAATGAAGACCATCGCAGCCGGTGATGGATAGTTCACTCTGATCTTGAGTTGTTCGTTCGGCTGCCTGGAGAGATCGACGTTTTTCATGACCGGCACAGGAGTTTCGAGACCGCTTCCGATCGGAATCATCACGCTGATGTTGTAGGGCCCGGGACCAATGTGCGGAAACAGAAACGTCCCGTCGTCATAGATCTGTTCTCCCACCGAAAAGGAACTGAAGTCCCACCAGCCAGGCTTGGCCACGATGTGCCAGCCGACGGCCGGCTTGCCATCTTCGCACACGACCGTCCCGTCGATTTCGATTCCGGGCGTCATCACAAGCTGGTGTTCCACGACAGCCTCGGGATCGTTCAGAGTGACCATCAGCCGTGCCGGCGCGTATTTCGCGTGCAAGGCCCCGATTTGGACCTGGGTCTTCGACGGAGCGATGCCGCCAATTGTGATCCAGCCCATTTGATCGGACAGAAGCCCCCGGCCATCGCTCCGGCCAGGCTTGCAGAACCTCACGCCGGCAACCGGCAGACCCTGTTCATCAACCGTCTGAATCCGAATCTGACAGGCGCGTTTCAGAGTGAAGTTGCGAATGACCGGCAGTTCTGGATGCAATTCCATGACCAGGTCATTGGAATTGCCATTCAGCCCGACGCAACGATCACTGAAAATCTGCAGTCTGTATTTTCCCGCCTGGGGCACGGTGTCGAGCGAATAATGCCCGCCGATATCCGTTTGAAACCGAACGAACGTTCCCCCGAAATTGGGAGATATTTGCAGCCGCGCATCAACCACCGGCGCGCCTTGATCGTCGACAATCTGTCCGCTCAGAACGGCCTTGGGCGCTTTCGGTGAGACTGCGTGTTCAGACTGCTGTGGTTCCGACGCCAATACGACAATTGGATTCGCGAGGATCGTCAGTGCCATCGACGTCAGGAGACAGCCCAGTGCCCGATTCAGAAGTTCGCGCATAATCTCCAACAAGGTTGATCCGTTCTATCGCAATTCGCCAAACGCCATCGAAGCGTGTTGAGCGAGGATAGTGTACGAAACCCGCCAGACGACGTCGCGAACTATCGAATCTAACCAGGAATTCAGAATTGTTTCGACGGCAATTATCGGCTGGTGTGCGCTGCCGCCGCGATGCTGCGGGCGTACTGCACCAGACGGCTCACCACATCTTCTAGTTTACCGGGGTTTGTCGATAGCTCTTCCAGGTGCCGCACGATTGCCGAACCGACAATCGCGCCGTCAGCCAGCCCACGCAGTTGTTCCACCTGCTCGGGACGACTGAGCCCAAACCCGACGGCCAGCGGCAGCGTCGTTTGAGTTCGCAGAGTCTTCAGCATGTCGGCTAATTGCGGTGCAAGGCCTTCGCGGGCCCCCGTGGTGCCGGCGACCGCGATGCAGTACACGAAACCGCTGGCATTCTTCAAGATTCGAGCCGACCGGTCGGCGGGTGTGGTCGGGGCCACCAACTGGATCAAGTCCAACCCGTGACTGCCAACCAGCGTCTGAAATTCGTCCGCTTCATCGCCCGGCAGATCGGGAACAATCAGCCCGGCAAAACCTGATTCGGCCGCCAGCTTCACAAACGCTTCGTTGCCGATCCGGAAAATGATCGCATACGACACCATGGCGACAAGTGGAGTCCGGATCTTTTTGGCGACGGCCCCAATCGCCACGAAGATCTCGGGAATGTGCAGCCTGGCACCCAGAGCCCGTGTGTACGACGACTGAATCACGGGTCCGTCCGCGATCGGATCACTGTAGGGGAACCCGATTTCGATCAGATCCGCTCCCGCGGAGGACAGTTCTTCGATCAGCCGAGTGGTCACGGCCAGGTTCGGATCACCCGCTGTCAAGAACGGCATAAACGCCATCTGGTGTTGTTGCTGGCGGGCGGCGAAGACTGCGGCAATGCGAGTAGGTCGAGACACCGTGGATTTCTTTCAGAACGTGGTTGTAACCGAAGCGATCAGACTTCAGCGGCCGATTGAAGGTTACCGGCGGGATTCCGGCGACATCGAAATCGTAGTCCGCCTGCTACAGATCCTGACCGGTCAATCGCGCCACTTCATTGACGTCCTTGTCACCTCGACCCGACAGGCAGACGACGATGACTTCATTTGGCTTGCGCTGCCGGGCTCGATCCATCGCATAGGCGATGGCATGGGAGCTTTCCAGAGCGGGTAGAATCCCCTCCGTCCGAGCCACCAGTTGCACCGTATCCAGCGCGTGCTGATCACGAATATTGACGTAATTCACGCGTCCTGTGTCACGCCAGTAACTGTGTTCGGGGCCCACCCCCGGATAATCCAGGCCGGCCGAAATCGAATGCACATCCATCGTCTGTCCATCCGGATCCTGCAGGACGTAACTGTAGCTGCCGTGCAGCACTCCCTTGGTTCCGTACGTCAGAGTACTGGCGTGTTCGCCCGGTTTGTCTCCGCGGCCGCCTGCTTCGACTCCGGTCAGTTCGACGCCGGCATCATCCACGAACGGATAGAACATCCCGGCAGAATTCGATCCACCACCGACACAGGCGACAACTTCGTCGGGCAGCCGGCCGATCGTTTCCAGGCTCTGTTCGCGGGCCTCACGGCCGATGACCGACTGAAAGTCCCGGACGATCATCGGAAACGGATGCGGTCCGACGACGGAACCCAGGATGTAATGCGTGTCTTCAACGGATGACATCCAGTCCCGCATCGCTTCATTGATGGCATCCCGCAACGTTCGCGAACCGCTGGTCACGGGCCGCACTTCGGCACCCATGGTCCGCATGATGAACACGTTCAACTTTTGACGTCGAATGTCTTCTTCGCCCATATAGACGACGCACGGCAGGCCAAACCGGGCACAGGCGGTGGCCGTTGCGACACCATGCTGACCGGCACCCGTCTCGGCGATGACCCGCTTTTTCCCCATCCGCATGGTCAGCAGTGCCTGACCCATGGTGTTGTTGATCTTGTGAGCCCCGGTGTGATTCAGGTCCTCACGCTTGAAATAAATCTGAGCCCCACCGCACATCTCCGTCAACCGCTCGGCGAAATACAGGGGATTCGGGCGTCCGACGAACGTGCGGAGCAGTTCATTCAACCGCCGATTGAACTCTGGATCCGCCTTG
Source organism: Planctomycetota bacterium (assembly GCA_018242525.1). GTDB lineage: Bacteria > Planctomycetota > Planctomycetia > Planctomycetales > Planctomycetaceae > Schlesneria. The sequence continues at coordinate 26,528 of JAFEBS010000029.1, forward strand.
GCACGGGCGTATTCCACGGTCAATTCTTCCAGAGCGTGCATCAATGTTTCGGGAACAAACCGTCTCCCAAACTCACCGAACCGCCCCGCCGCATCGGGAACATTCGAACTGGCCTTGCCGGCCGTCACTGCAGTACTGGACATGAAAGCTCTTCTGAGGAAGTACGTCGCCACACCGGATTACGATCGATCACCCGATTATCAAGGCGACGTCGAGCGCGGTCAACTCGCACGCCAAATCTACTTCTTGACGTCGCCGCTCAGCACCATGCGTTGGGCTCGCAGTTTCTTCAGTCGTGAAACGGGATAAATCCGCACGACCTTGCCACCGTAGGTCAATCGCCCGTCGCCGTCGTAGTCCAGTTGCGAGATATCGACCCACTCCGCCAGTGTGTCGTCACGCAGATTCAACTTCTTCATGTCGAATGCGGCGACATACAAAGCTGCAAACGTGTCGGGATCAACACCATGTCCCGCGTCCAGGTCTTCCTTGGCATTCAGCCCGCCCACCAGGACGGCATACGGATTTGCGGCTTTTGTTACGGCTTCATAGCGTGATTCCAACTTCAGGATATCGACTGCCCCCTTCAGCTTGTCATTGACGTCCAGGATCTTTTTCGCGGCGTCGTCCGAAGGCAATCCGCCAGCTTCCTGCGCGCGAACAGAGGTAAACGGGCTGAATGTTCCCAGCAGGTAACCGAGCGCAACCAACGCACCACCGAACGCAATTCGCCGAAACTGGACCATGTCGCTGACTCCCCGTCGGTTCGCCGGAATGACTTCCATGACTGTGATTTGTGAGTCACCCGTGGCCAATCCCCGGGACTCGTGGTGGAAGCTGGCTGAGCTAGGCTCGCACCCTTCCCAGATAATCCAACAACTCATCCACGCTTTGCAAGATGGCAGCTTCATCCCGTACCGAGTTCTTGCAGGATTCTTCCAGTTTTCCGGCCAGATCGCTCAGTCCCTGAAAACCGTATCCGCCCGCACTGCCCCGCAGTTTGTGGGCCTCGCGTCGCAGACTCTCAAAATCGTTGGACTGCGCAAGCTGGCTGAGAACCGTTTGTTTCTCGGGAAGTTCGTCCACGAAAAACGGCAGCAGTTCGGCAAAATCAGGCTCGTCGCGCAGAGACGAATAAACCACTTTGGATTTATCCGGGCGAATTCCCGCTGGTTCCATGATCAGTCCTCGAATCAAGGCAACCCGGATTTGCTAGGCGGCGCGTTCACGTGGCGATTCCGCCGGACGCATCGGCATCTGCTTAATTGTCGCGTCGGATGGTTGGTTAGGGCGTTGCTTGCGGGCGGCCGGGCCGACGAAGAAGCTCAGATACATCATCCCCACAGATCCCACCAACGCCACGAGACAGCCGATCAAGGCAACTTGATCGTCACTGGCACCCTGTAACAAATTCATCTTTTGCTCCTTCCCCGAGAATAGTGGCCCACATCATTCCTCTTTCGGCTGAAGTTCGTTGCCTGTACCAGTTCCCCACCCCTGCTTCGGCAACTTTGACAGGAACGATCGGGAAGGGGCGCGTTGGGGTGAGATTGTTCAGGGAATGCTTTGACGGAGATCGCGAAGGGAATGGGAATGGGGGAAGTTTGCGGCCCAGCGGTTCCTGAGCGGTCGTCAGTCGGCAAACCCCGCCTTGACGCGGTCTACCCATTTCTCCTATAGGTTCATCATGGGGACGGGACCGGTCGCGTGATTGTGGCCCGACCGCCGTCCGTTCCGGATGTCATTGGCCCGAACTGATCCCGGTTGCTCAACATGCGGTTGCTGGAACGCTACGTTTTGAGCGAACTGATGCGGGTGTTCGGCGTGCTGGTCACGATCTCAACAGCGCTGCTGGTCTTCGTCGGAGTTGTCGGACAAGCCAAAGAGCACGACCTGGGCTACTGGCAGATCGTGCAGATTCTGCCATTTGTTCTGCCGCTGTTGCTGCCGTTTACCATTCCGGCCATGTTGCTGTTAAGTTCCTGCGTTGTCTACGGCCGAATGGCAGGCGACAACGAAATCATTGCCGCCCGTGCCGCGGGTGTGAACGTGCTCATTCTGCTGTGGCCGTCATTCTTCCTGGGGGGAGTGCTCAGTCTGGTGGCGCTGTTAGTCAGCGATCAGGTGATTCCCTGGGCCAACAGCAACATTGAACGCGTCATTACTCTGGCGATGGAAGACATTTTCATCGATCGCCTGCGGACGCAGAGCCAGATCAACCTGCGCGATGCGGGCATCACAATCACAGTGACCGGAGTCGATGATCGAACACTGATCAACCCGGTGATTCGGTACGCCCCCCGGGGTGGCAAAGCGGTGACAATGCAGGCCAGTCAGGCACGTTTGAGCTTCGATCTGCCCCGGCAGCAAGTCTGGCTAAAATTGCAGGGAGCCCAGTCCAACTTGCCAGGACAACAGACTGCCTATCTGCAGGACGACGAAATTCCATTTCCGCTGCCCAAGCGGAATCGCAATCTGCGCGGATCGATGCTGAGCACCAAAGACATTCAACATGAACTGGATTTGGCGGAGCAGGACCAGGCCGCCGCTCAGAAGGCGCAGGCTGTGGAAACCGTATTTGCATTGTCGACCGGGGACTTTGAACGGCTGAGTAATCCGGATTTTCAGAATTATCAGAATCGAGTGATTGTGGCGATCGATACCCGCCTGCGATTGAGCAGTGATCTGCACAACCGGTTCGCCATGTCGACCAGTTGCCTCTTCTTCGTGCTGTTGGGAAGTCCGTTCGCCATCATCATGGCCAAGAAGCAGGTTCTGACCAGCTTTCTGTTCTGCTTTTTGCCGATCCTGACCGTCTACTACCCGATCACGATGATGACACAGAACTTGTCCAAGATTGGGACACTGGACCCCAGTTGGGCCGTCTGGGCCGCGAACGGCGTGATGGGGATCGCCGCCAGCTATTTTTTGCGACGCGTCTTGCGGACTTAATGAGGGCCGCGCCCTCAATCAATTCGAGCTACCGCTCAAAAACGGCAACCGCCGCTCCCGTTGGTCGCTCGCCCGAATATTAAACCAGTTCGCTGATCGTCTCGCCCTGTTCCAGTACAAATACCGGGCGGCCGGCCTGATTGACGAACTGGGTCTTCGGGTCCAGGCCCAGATGATGGAAAATCGTGGCCATCAAATCCTGAGGGCGAATGGGAGCCGATTTTGGTACGTCCGCTTTCGGCATCGATTCGCCCACGACCTGTCCCATGTGAAAGCTGCCACCCGACAACGCCAGCGTGCTCAGCGGAGCCCAGTGATCGCGACCAGAATTTCGGTTGATCCGAGGTGTTCGGCCGAATTCACCCGAGATCACAAGCAGGACATTCTCCGTCAGTCCCCGGGCGGCAACGTCGGAAACAAACGCGGCGATTGCATGATCCAGGGCCGGCGCCCGACCCTTCATGGCACGCTCAATGTTGCCGTGCATGTCCCAGCCACCATAGTTGACGGTGACAAACCCACATCCCGATTCCACCAGGCGACGGGCCACCAGCATCTGCTGCGCCAGTTGATTTTTGCCATACAGTTGACGAGTTGCTTCGTCTTCCTTGTCGACATTAAAGGCTTTCGAGGAATTGCCGAGCAGCATGTTGAACGCCTGCTGCTCGAAAGCATCCAGGCCGTCCATCAGCCCGTGAGTGTCTGTATCACGGCGGAACCGGTCGAGACTTCCCAGCAACTCGCGCCGGTCGTCAAACCGATCCACTTTGGTCTCCAGATTCATGTTCTTGCGAGCTTGTCCGTTAGGATCAAACGGCGCATAGGCGGGGCCCAGAAAGGCTGGCCCATCGGCCCCGATACTCGACAGACGCACATAAGTCGGGATCCCCGTTGCGAGATTGTTGGGGCCGCGAACCCTGGAGGCAATGGAACCGATCGATGGTCGTGTCGGCAGGCCGCCGTTGTCGATGGCGCGATTGTCGTAGCCGGTCATTACAAAGTGGGTACCGCCACCATGGCCGCTGTTTGTGTGAGCGAACGATCGGACAAAAGCCATCTTGTCGGCGACTTGAGCCGTTTCATGGAAATACCCCCCCAAGGTCACGCCGGGAATATTTGTGGCGGTTTCGCCCGTCACGCTGCGGTATTCGGACGGCGCGGTCAGCTTGGGGTCAAACGTTTCGATGTGCGTAGGGCCCCCTCCCAGCCAGAGCCAGACCACCGACGTCGACTTGACAGCTTTTCCGGCTTCTGTGGCCTGAGCTCGGGCGGCGAGCAGATTTGCCAGTGAGATTCCCCCCGCACCAAGGGCTCCTGCCTGCAGGAAGTTGCGCCGTGTCGTTCCATCACAATCCGTGTACCGCTGTCCTGTCGAAAGGGTCAACATCAGACGAACTCCTTGAGAAGCAGGCGACGAACCGAAATGGACACCTCAGCATCCATCAGTATTCTGCTATTTGATCATCGATCCGTCCAGAGGGATTCCGCCTCATTCCATTTGCCAACCGCCCATTTACGCAGCTGGTGAAATCAAACCTGGGGGAGTTTTCCGCACAACCGGACAGGTCGGATTCTCCCGAACGGCCAGATGCCTGCCGGACTGGCGTCGTTGTTCGGCGGGAATTGCCTTGCCGGGGGGGAATTGGGGACCCTACAATGCCGAATGACATTGACAGTCGTATCATCCAGTCCGGCTGGGCGGAAAAAGCGTGGGTCGTGAATGATCAACCGTAGGGGTCATGCCACTCCTCCTTCACTTTTACCCGAACAGACTGGTCGGATCTTGGTTGTGACGCAAATCCGTGCGTCATTTGACCGATGAGATGTCGGAGAGAGCGGAGATGACCGACGCGGGGTGATCCTGTCGTCAACCAGTCAACGGGTGCAGTCGCGTTTCGAGCGGAGTTGGGTCAACATGGCCAGCAAGAAGTACTTGAGTCTCGAAGAAGCCGCCTCACTTCTGAAATTGAAGAATGAGGAGTTGATCCGACTGCGCGAAAAGGGCGACATCCGCGGTTTCGCCGACCGGGGAACCTGGAAATTCAAAGCGGAAGACGTCGAAGAATTCTCGCGCCGCCGCCAGCCCGATTCGGATCCCGATGTCGCCATCATGGATGACGACGATGACGAACTGAGTCGCCAGGCCACAGTCATTCGCAAGGGCCGCGATTCCTCGTCAGACAGCGATGTCCGGCTGGTGATGAGCGGATTGACTGGGAGCAGCGGCGAATTGCCGGTCTTGGATTCCACCAAGTCCGATAGCGACGTGCAACTTGTGGACAAGCATTCCGCCGATAGCGACAGCGACGTCCAACTGGTCAACCCCGGCACACTGAAGGCTGACTCCGACAGTGATGTCAAGCTGATTAATCCCAAGAGCAAGTTGACCGATTCCGACAGCGATGTCCGGCTCGCCCAATCCGATAGTGACGTCAAGCTGGTTCCCCTGAGCGACAGCGACAGCGACGTGAAGCTGATCGGCCAGGGTGCGCGAGACGGGAATGCGTCGAGCAGCGAGATTTCGTTGTACGATGCGCCCAGGGATACCGAACGCGTTGATTTCGACGTTTCCGATTCTCCCTCCGCAGGCTCGGCCCTGTTTGATGACGATCCGGGGATCACCTTGCCGGGGGGGGACAGCGGCATCCAGCTTTCAGGTGACAGCGGGATCCAGTTGATGGGTGACAGCGGGATCCGCTTGTCCAACGACAGCGGCATCCAGTTGCAGCAACCGGCTGACAGCGGAATCCTGCTCGAAGGCGACAGCGGCCTGACATTGGGACATGGCGACAGTTCCATCACCCTGTCGGATGACAGCGGAATGAAACTGCGGGGAACTCCCAGCAGCCGCAAGCTGAAGGGCGGCAGCAGCAAGAATCTGAAGGGACGCGGAAAACCTGCCAACGATCTCGATGCCACCGCTCCCATGCTGCTGGCGCGGGATAACAAGGACAGTACCGACGATCTGGAATCGACGGCCCCCATGTTGCTCCAGGACGACGATCTGGATGCCACGTTGGACGTGCCACTGCTGTCGGACGATGAAGACGCGACGTCGGCCAGTGTCATCATGTTTGATGAAGACGAAGACGCCGACCAGAGCTCCGCGACAGTCGTCAAAAAGGGTCGCAAACCTGCCGACGCGATGTTTGATCTGGAAGACGACGGGGACGAATTCGCCGAAGACGACGAACTGGAAGTCAGTGACGAAGTCCTTGGCGAAGACGATGAACTGGAAGATCTGGATGCATTTGAAACGGATGAGGACGAATTTGATGAGAGCTTCGAAGCCGGCGCCAGCCGCATCGGATTTGGGTCTCCTGCCGGCAAAATCGTTGCCCCTCAAGAGGCGGAGTGGGGAACCGGGTTCTTCCTGAGCCTGCTGGCGTCCTGCTTTATCATGCTCGCCGGTGCGATCGTCTCCGCAGACTTGCTTCGAACAACGCGGGCGGGCGAAAATGCTGTCTACCAGGGTGAGTTGATCGACCCGATCAGCGGACTGTTCAAATAATCGGGACGAGTGAACGGCGATCGTCCCAACGGCAGCTTTCCATCGCCAGGGAGATCCCGTGGACGAGTTGTTACGACAATTTCGTTGGAGCGCGACTGCGATCGGGCTGTTGGCCGTCGGCTTCGCGCAAATTGTGTTGGCGGACGACGCCACGCCGGTCGACTTCGTCCGTGATGTTCGACCGATCCTGCAGCGATCCTGTCAGCGCTGTCACGGCGCTGAAAAGCAAAAAGGGGATTATCGGCTGGATGTTCGCCAGTCAGCCCTGCACAACGGTGAGTCGTACGCTCCCAATATTATTCCCGGTAAAGCCGACGACAGTCCACTGATCAAGTTTGTCACGGGGGATGGGGACGTGGTGATGCCCCCCGAAGGGAAACCACTGACCGCAGCCGAAGTCCGCACTCTGCGTCAATGGATTGATCAGGGAGCGAAATGGCCGGACGATGTCGCTGGCGAATTGAAAGACAAATCGGACTGGTGGTCATTGCGGCCGTTATCGCTCAAGGACCACTTTGCAGGCAATCTTTCCATCGATCATTTCATCCGAGCGAAGTTGACCGCAGCGGGTTTGCGACCGGCGATCGAAGCGGACCGGCTCACCTTAATCCGCCGCGTCTCGTTCGACTTGATCGGCCTGCCGCCAACACCTGAAGAAGTCTCTCAATTTGTCGGCGATGTGGAACCAAATGCGTACGAACGGCTGGTGGATCGTTTGCTCGATTCCCCCCGCTTTGGCGAACGCTGGGCACGTCACTGGCTCGATGCGGCGCATTTTGCGGAAACTCACGGGCATGACCAGGATCGCATTCGCGAGCATGCCTGGCCGTATCGGGATTACCTGATTCAGTCGTTGAACGCAGACAAGCCGTACGGTCAACTGATCCAGGAACAGGTGGCTGGCGACGTCCTGTATCCGGACGATCCGCAGGCGACAGTCGCGTTGGGCTTTCTGGCGGCGGGCCCCTGGGACGAAAGTTCGCTCAAGGACATTCGTGAAGACACGCTGGATCGGCAGATCGCCCGCTACCTGGACCGCGACGACATGATTGCCACTGTGATTAACAACGTCAGCGGTCTGACGGTTCAATGTGCGCGCTGTCACGATCACAAGTTCGATCCCATTTCCCAGGCTGACTACTATGCATTGCAGGCGGTGTTTTCCGGTGTGGAACGCGCGAACCGCAGTTATGACCCGGATGTCGACGTGGGTACTCGTCGCCGAACGCTCCTGAAACGCAAGTTGCAACTGCAGCAGAAGTCTGCCGAGTTCGTCGCCACGCTGCTTTCTCCGGCTCATCAGCAACTCGTGGGTGACTGGGAACACAAGCTGGGAACACAGGGGGCCGTCTGGAAGCCGGTTGAGCCGGAGTCCTGGACTTCGTCGGACGGAGCGACATTGACCAGGCTGCCGGATGGTTCGGTCCTATCGGGCGGAACCCGACCGGACAAGGACACCGTGACAATCATTGCTGCCGTGACGCTGCCAAAGGTGACCGCGGTCAAACTTGAGGTCCTGAATGACGACAGTCTGCCGCATCGCGGACCTGGACGTCAGGATAACGGCAATCTGCACCTGTCGGAATTTGAAGTCTACATCGATGGTAGCGATACTCGGCTGGAGCTTGTGAATCCTCGTGCCGACTTTGATCAGCAGGACTGGGGGATTGCGCGAGCAATCGACAAGTCCGAGCCAACCGCCTGGGGTATCTATCCCAAGGTGAGCCAACCCCATGCCGCTGCGTTTGAACTGCGTGAGCCGCTCAATGTGAGTGGTCTGACCAAGTTGCGATTCGTCCTGAAACAACGGCATGGCGGCGGACACTTGATCGGACGCGCCCGGTTGATGATTTCGGATGCGACTCCCCCGGTCCGACTGGATCTGCTTCCCGAACCGATCGCGGCCATCCTGGCGACTCGGCTGGAAAACCGCACCGAACAACAACGCGTGGAATTGACTCTGTTTCAAATGGGCGAGGAGGTCGACCGCGAGTTGTCGTTGCTGCCCAAGCCCTCGCTGGTCTACACGGCAGCCGCCGAATTTGAGCCGCAGGGGGGACTGGTTCCGCCACCAGGGCCGCGCCCCATCCAGATCCTGCATCGCGGTGACATCAAGCAACCGCGCGATCCAGCGTTGCCCGGAGCCTTGGAGTGTGTGACCGGCCTGCCCTCACGATTTGACGTGGCATCCGAGGCCCCTGAGTCCGCTCGACGAGCAGCCTTGGCGCGGTGGCTGACGGACCCCAAAAACCCACTGACGTGGCGAGTCATCGTCAACCGGGTCTGGCACCATCATTTCGGACGGGGGTTGGTGGGGACCCTGAACGATTTTGGCCACATGGGAGAACTGCCGACACATCCCGAACTGCTCGACTGGCTGGCGAGCGAGTTTCGCGATGGTGATCAGTCGCTCAAGAAGCTGCACCGACAGATCGTAACGAGCGCCACGTATCGACAGTCAGTCCACGCAATGGCGGAAGCACCCATTGCGAACCTTGATCCCGAAAATCGCCTGTTGTCACACATGAATCGAACCCGGCTGGATGCGGAATGTCTCCGTGACGCCGTCTTGCAGGCCTCGGGGCGACTGGATCTGCGCATGGGAGGACCGTCGGATCGACAATTTGATCTTCAATCGGGGATTCACGTCACTCCCAAGGTCGACTACACGAAATTCAATCTGGACAGCGACCTTGGTCGGCGACGCAGCATCTACCGGTTCCTGTTTCGAACTCTGCCGGATCCCTTTATGGAAACACTCGATTGTCCCTCCGGTGACCAGATCACTCCGGTGCGAACGAATAGCGTCACGGTTCAGCAGGCGCTGGCCTTGTGGAATGACGTCTTCATTGCCCGAAACTGTGAACATATCGCCGCCCGGGTTGAAGGCGAGACCAATTCGTCCCAGGCCAGCGATGCCGAACTGCTGCGGAAACGAGTCGACCGAACTGTTGAACTGATCCTGTGCCGTCGGCCCACTGATGACGAACGAATCGAGCTGACTGCCTACGCCATGAAACACGGATTGGCCAATGTCTGCCGCCTGCTGCTGAACAGCAATGAGTTCCTGTTTGTGAATTGATCGGATTGAGATCGGACACCATGATCAACCTGCCATACTCACTGCCAATGCGGCGCGACTTCCTGGCCACAGTTGCAGGGGGATTCGGTTCTGTGGCACTCACCGATCTGTTGGGCCGTTCCCGATTGTTTGCCGACGCGCCGCAACCGGGTTTCAATGGCGGATTGCACCATCCGGCGAAAGTCCGGCGCGTCATTCAATTGTTCATGAATGGCGGTGCCAGCCAGATGGACTTGTTCGATTACAAGCCCGAATTATTTCGCCGTGCCGGTGAAAAGTTTGACCCGGGGACGAATGAACGCGTGGAAGCGGCGACAAGTGCTCCCGGCAATGTGCTGAAGCCACCGTTTGAACTCCATCAACGCGGACAATGCGGGCGTTGGATCAGCGATCTGCTGCCACACCTGGCCGGGCATGTTGATGACATGGCGTTCTTCATGGCCATGACGTCCAAGACCAATGTACACGGTCCCGGCAGCTACCTGATGAACACGGGATTCCTGCTCCCCGGTTTCCCGTGCTTTGGTGCCTGGGTCAGTTATGGTCTGGGGAGCCTGACAGACAACCTGCCGACGTTTGTCGTCCTACCGGACGCGCGCGGACTGCCTTACAACCAGAAGGGGAACTTCTCCGCCGGGTTCCTGCCGGTGACTCACCAGGGAACCATCATCAACACGACACTCCCAGAACCGATCGCCGACCTGCGGGCCCCCGCGTCGGCCACGTTCATTACGCCAGAAGCCGACCGCGATGGACTGGCACTATTGCAACGTCTGAATCGGGCTCATCTGGCTGCGAATGATCAGGATTCTCGCCTGGAAGCCCGGATCCGCTCGTATGAACTGGCCGCCCGGATGCAGTTGAGTGCGCCCGAGGCGTTTGACATTGGCAGCGAATCGGAAGCGACTCAAAAGCAATACGGCCTGGACCAGACGCCGACTGCGGACTTCGGCAAGCGATGCCTGATTGCCCGGCGTCTGATTGAGCGGGATGTGCGATTTGTCCAGGTGTGGAGCGGTGCTGGCGGGCCCTCCAACAACTGGGACAACCACAATAGCATCGTCAAGGAACTGGCTCCGATGTGCCTGTCGACCGACCAGCCAATCGCGGCTCTCCTGGCAGATCTCAAGCAGCGTGGACTGCTCGAAGACACGGTGGTCCTGTGGAATACGGAATTCGGTCGGATGCCATTTTCCCAGGGAAGCGAAGGCCGCGATCACAACGGCGGCAGCTTTGTTGGCTGGATGGCAGGAGCGGGTGTCAAAGGCGGAACATCGTATGGCGAGAGCGACCCGTGGGCCTGGCGGGCCGTTCACGATGTCACCACCAACTACGATTTCCATGCGACGGTCCTGCATCTGCTCGGGATCGATCACGAACGCTTGAGCGTCCGGCACAACGGAGCCAACCGGCGTCTGACCGATGTCCACGGACATGTCGTTCGCGAATTGCTGTCGTAGGCAATGCAGTCGCGCAATCCACCGACGACGTGCTGAGTGCCATGGCTTCAACGGGCTCCATTGCTGGTGCTATCGTTAGAAAACTGCGGATCAATCGATCGGACTTGAGAGTTCTTCGGGCCGAGGCCACGGAATTCGGATTTCCGCCAGAATTCCTCGCCATTGCCAGGCAATTTCCGTGTACGCGCTCCGACTTATATATCAGAATCCCTGAACTGTCCGTAGCTCTATGCGGAGTGCCATGATGCTGAGAAAACTGACGGGGGCGACTGCGGTCGGCATGTTATTGCTGGCGAGCAAAGGACTGTTCGGTCAGGACGTTTTCACCGATGTCTTTCGCGAGGCAGCGGACGAGGTTCGATTGAGGCACGACTACCGGCATTTGCAACGGGATTTGGCCACCGGGAACACAGCCGCGGCACAGTATGATTTGATGCGCATCCAGCAGGACCGTTTCAACCTGGCACGCGATCAGATGCAACTGAATTATGATTTGAACCGCCCCGTAAACATGTCTCCGTATTCAAACTATCCCGGGTACTATGGACCGAGCACTGCTGGTCAGATGACCTACTTTCCTCCGCTTCAACAGCCAGTGTTGCCACCGGCATTTCCGCCAGCGATGCCTCCCACGAATGTAGTTCCGCTGGCAACATCCGCAGTGCCGATCAATCCTGTTCCCCGGGCGACTCAGACAGTCAAGATCCTGAACCCCGCTGCGACGGGTGTCACGCTGGGCTTCGTCTTCGGATCAAAGTCCTATTCGATCGATGCCGGGCAATCAGAAGACTTTCTGGTGGCCGCCCCGACCGTGATTGCGTTCAATCGTGGTGGTACTGCGGGCACAGCACGCTTCACCCTGGCAGGTGGCAACACCTACGAATTCCAATCGGATGACACGGGTTGGGTGCTGGTCCGAAAGCAGCTGGATCCCAGCATCAAAGCCACCGACCCGGTTCCTCCGAACCCATTGCCAAGTCTTTTACCGCTTCCATCGGCCGTTCCCACACCCGACCCCAGTTCCCTTCCTGCTCCTGGTTCTGTAGTTCCGTAGAATCCGACACCAGATGGCACTTGCTTTGTGAACCGCACGGCGCTAGCCGCGGGTTCTTCGGGTACACGTGAGAATGCACCCGCGGCTAGTGCCACAACCCGCAAGCAA
>JAFEBS010000002.1 GCA_018242525.1 Planctomycetota bacterium
ATTGCTTGCGGGTTGTGGCACTAGTTCCCCGTGGTCGGCCGGTTCAATTGCTGTGCCGCCAGGCCGAACAGGGCTGTTTCCAGCAGATGCCGTTCGAAGAACGCAGCAATCGCTTCCAGGGGGGTGTACTGCAACAGAATGTAGTCACCCGGTTGAATCACGATCCGCTCAGACAGGTCCGTACGAGCCCGATAAAGGTCCACCTTGATGGGAACCTCGGCCCCATCGGGCAACTTGCGTAACACGATCGCTGTACTGGGACTGATCGTGACGTCGTTGTTCAATGCCGAAACACCGCCGATCGACCGGTTGCCACCCATGTTTCCGCGGGATTGAGCGATCGACAATGCCTTGAGAATGTCCAGGTCATAGTCCCGTGGCAGCGTGAATTGACCGCCCCCCAGCAAGCCCGCCGTGTAAAAGACTTCCGTGTCGCGCGATTCAATGAAGACGATGTCGCCATCGTACAGCAGGACATCTTCTGGTCGAACATCGGCTGTTTCGCCAGGGCCTAACCGTACCGGAATGCGAATCACATGTCGTCCATCCAGGGTTCCCATGTCGAGTCCGCTGTATCCAGGATTCAATCCCACATCCGGATCCAGTTGAGGCGCGAGGCCATTTGCGTTGACGGGATCGGCTGGATTGGCGGAATCAGCCTGTGGGGGACTATAGTACGGCGGCTGATTGAAGGACTGAGGTGGATTGGAATATTGTGAAGGATTTGGCGTCCCGACGGCTGGGTTCCAGCCGGGTTGCGGATACATTCCGGGAGCCATCGTCGAATTGGAATACGAGGGATCAATCGTTGAAGGGGGCTGATTGTACTGTGGGCTTGGAACGTTCCAGGCTCCGCCAGACAACCGGGGCATTCCGTCCATCGGTGAAGGCGGGTAGATCGGCGGGTAACTGTTCGGACCGGTGGGAAGCGGGGTTGGTCCGCTGGGCGCGGAAGGATTCTGGATCGAATAACCCTGTGGCAGCCGAGCGGCCGCAGGTTGAACCCCGGCATCCGGCGCCTGAAGATACTGAACCTGTCGAACGCTTTCAGAATGGAGATACCCCCTGGCCCCATCATCATTCGATTGCCCGCGGATGACCGGTCCTTCCGGGGCTGTCCCCTGAGGCGACAACAGTGCCGGATTCAAATCCGTCGGCCAGCGTGGATCGAGGGTTCCGCCGCGCGAGTTGCCGCGACGACGAATAATGTAAATTGCGTTTTCGGCATCCAGTCCCGGCAATCCATCCGACATCGTCAGGGCATTCAAGACGTCATTGCTGTATACGGGAAGGTGCACCACCTTGCCAGTTCCGCGTTTCACCATCCCGATATTCAATTGGCCGATGAAAGCGTTCGGCTGAGGCTCGTTTCGGGAATCCTGCCGGACCACGAGCACGCGATACTGACGCGGTCGCTGCAGATTGACCTGCACGCGATAATTGTCAGGTTTGATCAACTCTTTGGGCTTGAGATAGGCCTGCAGCACCCGATCCTCGGCCTGTGACAGTGTCAGTCCACGGACGTTGATCGATCCCACCAGTGGCAATGAGATCGTGCCGTCTTCGCGGACAGGATACGGGTGACCGAATGACGGTGGAGTATCGCCGTTGACGGGAAAAAAGACCGGTGAAGGGTCCGAGGCCTTGCCGACAAACCCTTCCACATAGATCGCCAGGACATCGCCCGCATCAATCTCGTGTACCGGGGCTCCCGTCGTCGGATCGCGGCGGGGGGATTGTGTCAGCAGGGACAGGTCGATCGTCCGGCGGTCGCTGCGATCTCCGATTTTCATCTCGGTTGGCAAATATCGGGCAGGAACACCGTGAACCGGACGGAATGCGGCACAACCTGACTGCCAGAACAGCAGCAGACACAGACCGGCGAAGAGTCTTCGCTGGAGGGGGCCGCGCATCGCCTTTGGTTCCTCGTCTTTGATCACCACACACGACAGATTTCGCCCCATGGGGCGACTTGCGTTGTATGCGACTTTCACGACAAGGTCGAAAGGAGATTCTCGCCGAGCCGATGGAAAGCCACTTTCCACAAGGCACCGCAACCCGCTTTGGAAGAATGAGTTACGACACCTCGCGAAGGCGACGGTCCGGACCGGAATCCGTCAAGAAAATGACGGTGATTCGCGACGATCGGCAATTCCTGCCTCGCGAACTCGAATCGCAGGTTGTTGGGACGGATGCCTTGGCCAACTGGCCGGACGCACGAGCGGGGTTTTTCATGCTGGACGTTAGCCGCGATAAGGTTCGCAACCGGCGGTTCGGACTTCGATTCGACGGAACTGGGAAACGCCACTCTGCGAACCCTCATCCAGTCCCGCCTGGTAACCGGCATACCACTCATCAACTTTGGGCTGTCCAGCGCACGAACGGTAATAGGCCGTCCAGTATCGTGACGGTGGCACACTGGGCGGCAACGGCCCCCGTCCGGAGGCCAGATCAATGTAGGCCTGAATGAATCCAGCACCAAAATCCGACGACAAATGGGTCCGACATTGCCGCCGGTACCTCGCCAGAGCTTTGATACCACAGTTCTTACCAGTTTCACAAACAACCAGATCATCAATGAATGAGCAATACTTGAAGGCCGGAACCCAGGGGGGTGTGCAATCGCTGCAGCGTCGCGCCAGGATGGGACCGCCACTCATTCCACGCGACGGCAGTGTGCATCCGGCAGCGGCCAGGCAGCAACCCAGCATCAGTACTGACAAAGCGGAATTGCGGTCCATCCGTCCAAGCCTCTGCGATACTACCGTTTTCAACGACCACACCAGTTCGTATATCGGAATCGATTCTGACGTGATCGACGGTTTCCCATGTTGTACCGGATACTCCACTTGCGGTGACTTTGACGGTTATTCTGAATTCGGCAGGCAGAGGATGCCGACTGGATTACAATCAGTGAGTCGATAGAATCCATGCGTATCGACCCCAGGTCCCTGCTTTCAAGGATTAGCCGATGGCCAGCCGTTCTCCCCGCATCTGGTCGGCAATATGCGTCTGGTTGAGTATGTGGGGAGTCGTCCGGGCTGAGGAGCCTCGACCTGTTCGGACATTTCTGGCACGGGATACCCTGGCCCCTCAGGCAGACAAATCGCAGGATGCGCAGGCCTGCCTGGACAATCTGGTCTGGCAGCCCGGCGAATTCTCCGTGACGGTCGAGCCCGCCAAAGATCCGGATATGGAAGGGTATGTCCGCTTCCCTTCACCCAAGCCGAATGGAGTTGAGCAGAACGATCGAGTCGCTCTGGAATGGTATTTGGCGACTGATGATGACGGTCATGTGATCGACGCCCCCGCCGTCATTGTTGTCCATGAATCCGGGTCGGGAATGCAGGTAGGCCGGTTGTTCGCCCGCGCCTTTCGCGCGAAAAAACTGCATGCGTTCATGATTCAACTCCCGTTCTACGGCCTGCGGCGTCCCGAGGGGTTTCGACCGGATGGACGACATGTGGAGCCGACGATGAAACAGGGGATCGCCGATGTTCGCCGCGCCCGTGATGCTGTCGCCGTGCTGCCCCACGTCAACGGCACCAATGTCGCGTTGCAGGGAACCAGCCTGGGGGGGTTCGTGGCCAGCACCACCGCGGGCCTGGATACTGGATTCCAATCGGTCCACATCATGGTGGCGGGAGGAGACCTGTACAACCTGGTGCTGAATGGCCAGCGTGAAGCGGGCAAGTTGCGCGAGATGCTGCAGGAAGCAGGTTACACCGGGGACAAACTGCGGGATCTGTTCTCTCAGGTGGAACCGTTGCGGGTGGCTCATCGGTTGAACCCGCAGACCACCTGGATGTATTCCGCCACCAAGGACCAGGTCGTGCCCCCAATCCACGCAACCAAACTCGCAACCGCCATCAAGCTTTCGGACGACCACCATATCCAGCTACTCGCCGATCATTACACTGGAATTGTTTATATGCCGATCGTCGTCGCCGCGATGGCCAGGAACATCCAGGAGACGCCCCAGTAATCGCGCAGGCGGAATTTCAAGACTCCGTCCCATGGCGATTTTCCATTCAACTCTTCACTGCCCCCAGTTCGCTGGCCCCGGCATACTGATCGCGAATCCCTTCGATCTTGATCAGAAGCGCTTCCAGGCGATCTCTTTCTTGCGAGTATTCCAGACATTGATGCTCGATCTCTGGAAACAGGCCGGCCCCCATTTTGACCGCGGCCAGTTGCTGGGCCAGTTCCCGGATGTGCCGCGTCAACCCGCTGCGCAGGCGGCGAGTAAACGCCATCACAAACAGGGCGGCCCACAGCACCAGGAACAGCGCTGCGGGGATGTAGAAGTTGGCATCCAGGTGAGGTTTGTTCAACCAGAACGTGTCGTAAAAGAAGTTCCGCCCGGCCCGGTACAACAGGAAGCCCGGCAGGATCGCAAACAACAGTTCGTAACGGAACCGCGTGAACCAGTATGAGTGACGGGTGGCGATGGCCAGGATCAGGTCGTCGATCCGGCGGGCGGCGTCTGTCAGGAATTCGTCCTGCACGGTCGTGGCCGCCTGACGCAATTGATCGAAGGACTGATCCGCCAGCAGCGGACGCTGTAACTTTGCAGCGTGAACATGGCCGCTGATGATCAACTGAGCTTCCCGCAATTCGGCGTCGTTCAACCCCAGCGTCGCGATCCCTTCCAGGCGACGGTCTGCTTCGCTGGCTTGCGATCGTGATGTCAGCCAGCGCGAGCCGTGGACCAACCCCACCAGTGCCATCTGTGCGGTCGACTTGGCCCGCATCAATGTATACGACGCCAGCAGCGATGCCTGACTGTGCCACAATCGCAGTACTGACGCAAACGGGCTGTAGCCCCACAACTGAGTGATCTGCCCGAGCAGACGTTGTTCCCACAAGCCGCGACTGACCAGTAACTCATCCTGCAGTCGCGATGCCATCCGTTCGGTCGATCGATGACGTTGCTCTGAGAGCGCTGTGTTCAGTTTCTCCACCGTGGCGGAATTCTCGACCAGCGCATCACGGGCGCGTTGAACGACTTCATGCACCAGGCCCAGCAGATTGGCCCGCCGGATGCGAACCCGTTGAGCGGCGGACAATTCGCGGAACAGCAGATCAATCAACCTGCCGAACTCGCCCGTTGGTCGAACGCCCGATTGCTGTTCCTGCATGGCCCGGCGTGAATCGACGAAGAACAGATCGCTGACGGAATACCGGGCACTCAGTTGCGTGCGCCAGTCGTCGCGAATGTCTTCGTCCAGATCCGCGTGCGTCTGCACGAAGACCAGGCGGCAACCGCTCGCAGCCTGCAGCAATTCATCGGTCACCCTGGCCGACCGGTACTTTTGTTGGGTGCTGACATACAGCAGGACGTCGCAAAACGGCAGCAGTCGATGCAGGCGGGCCAGGTTGCTTTCCACCGACTCCCCCTCGGTGGTATCCGGGTCCGGGCAGTCGATCAGGACGATGTCGCGCAGCAGCGGAATGTCGCGCGTCACCACGCGCAGTTCACCCAGCGGCAGATCATAGGCAGACAGATCCGTCTGCGGATGCGCCAGTACGATCGGCTGGGTCGTCGTGGGACGCTGACGCCCAGCCGTGGAAATCTCCTCTCCGACCAGGGCATTGACGAGCGAGCTTTTGCCGACGCCGGTTCCCCCGAAGGTCGCCACGACCAGTGGTGCTTCGACGCGCGCTCGCAGTGGCTCGATCCGTTTGAGCAGTCGACGGACCAGCGATTTGCCGTGCTGGGCCGGATCCCACGACGAGGCCTGTTCCGACCACGCGGACAACTGCGACACCAGGTCGTCGATGTGGGCCAGCAGTTCCAGTTGAGCCAACTCGGTGGTCATGGGGTCTCCTGCTGTTTTATTTGATTGACGAGTTCGTTCAACAAGCGCGTCACATCCTGGCAGGTCGCCGATCTCGAGATCGTGGCACCGGCCTCCAGATCGGTCAACAAGTCGCCCAGAAAGTGGTGTCGAATCTGTTCCAGCAGCCAGACTTCGCGGCGCTGCTTGAACTTCTGGTGCAGCCGCAGCAGCGACGCCTTGGCCTGTCCCATCAATCCCGCCGTGGCATCGACGGCCGCTTCACCCGCCGCGGTGGTCGCGACGGCAACCGTCGAATCAACCGCCAGGTGTGTCAGCGTTTGAGTGGCAGCGTCCATCAGGAAATGTTCGGCCCCGATCCCACCCCCCAGGGCGAAGCCGATCGTGATGACCGGGCGGAACACGGCCGTGGCACCATCGAATTTCCGCAGCAGTTCAAACAAGGGCTGACGTTCGGTCCGCAGCCATTCCATTTCGCCCGTCACCAGTTCATGGACCAGCGTGTGAAAGTCGAATCGCTCATGGTCGGCGTGCAGTCGCGACAGCAGGCCTTCACAGGTCGTGCCGGACAGCAGGCTTTCCAACCGTTCGGTCAGCAACGGATTGTTCAGTTTCGTGATGATCTGCAGTTGTTCGTACAACTGCTGCAGGACACGAACAATCGCATCCCATTCCCGTTCGCGGTACTCGGCGATCGCGTCCGCCGGAACGTATCCCAGGCGGATCCGCACCGCCTGAACGCCATTCCGCAGTACTCCACTGATGCGAGAATAGAAGCCATGCACTCCCGCAGTCCAGGCTTCACGATGATCACTCCACCAGGCCCACATTTCGTTCACGAGCAGCGAGTTCGGTGGGACCGGCCAGTCGGCATGCTGAACCATGCTGCGACGCAGGAAGACTCCGGCCGCTTCATGAAACTGCCGACTGCGCGCCTGGATTTCATTCAGGTACGCCTGCACTCCGGTATCCGGATTCAGGACGAATTGCAGCGAGCCACGCAGGGTGCGCAGTTTGATTTCGGCAAAGTGCATTTGGGAAAGCGCGCTCGCCAGGGAAACGCGAGATGTCGTTCCGTTGGGAATGGCGATTGAGCCTGGCCGACTGGCACCCGGCAGTTGAGGCGCGTCGCCTGGTTTCCAGATTCGCTCTTCGAATTCCAACGCGATCGCTTCAGCCGCTTTGCGATTGTTCGGTGCCAGGTAGACATACTCGGGGTTCAGCCCCGTTTCACGACAGAAGGTATTGAGCCAGATCGGCCAGTATTCCTCGTCGTCCGGCAATTCCACCTGGTTGAAGACAATGATCGCCGCCTTGTCTTCCATGGCCGCCTTGCGAAAGAACTGTTTGACCGCCGCGTCGTTGTACTTCTGCTGTGTCAGGACCGCCACCAGCACATCCGCCGCCTGCCGCACCGCATCGGCTCGTTGCCAGTTGACCGGGGCATCACTGTCGACATCGGGGGTGTCCAGGATCACCAGGTTCGAGGGAACCCGGTCGTGAGATCGCCAGAACATGCAATGTGCAGGTATGTCGAGCAGCGCTTCGTCACCACTGGACCAGGGCCGCAATTCGAACGAGGGAAAGATCGCGCTCAGATCGTGCGACTCGTCAAACCCCTGCGGGATGAGTGCCACCGGATGTTTCGTTCCCGAAGCGAGTGGACTGCTGGCGCTGGCTCGAAATCCCGCAATGTGATTAAAGACGACGCTTTTGCCGATGTTCGTACCACCGACGACTGCCACGATCAGATAGGCGTCGTCATTCAGTTGCGGCAACAGCTTCCGCTGCAGCAGGTCGAACCATTCACGGCCGTCGAGAGGCGGTAGCTGCAGGGGGCGGGCAGCCGATTCCAACCTCACCAGGGATTCACTAAGCTGGCGAATCCGTTGTCCCATCTGCCGCAGCGCACCGACACTCGCTGCGGAACCCGAGTCCAACCGTGAGCCAGCTGTTGCCAGTGCGTTGCTCGAGCCGTCAGACACGTCTGGTTCCACCCGTGGCCGGACGCTCCGAGTCGCAGCCAGTTCCCCTGTTCACAATTGTCGGAGCCAATTCACGACACCGGGCGTCGCGATGGGAGATTCAGCACACGTTGACAAACACCTTCAGGGCATCTTTGTCTTCGACCAGCAGCTGCATCATTTCCTGGTAGTTATCCAGGCCCGCGACGGGGTTGGTCAGGATTCGCTCGGTCACACCGGGGAACGTCAATTCCCCGTGCGACAACGCCTGAATTCCCAGTTCAAAATGATGCCGATTCCCGTTGACGCTGGAGACCAGCAGCTTGTTTCCCAGGACCCACTCCAAGTTGATCTTGGCTGCATCGATTTCGACCTTGTGACTTCCGCCGGTAATGCTGGTCCAGATCAGTGCACCGTTCAAGGCCAGAACTTCCATCGAACGAAAACAGGCTTCGGCATTGCCCGTCGCTTCGAAGATGATATCCGGGCGTCCCACTTGTCTGGCCAGATCGTGCAGCGATGTCTGCCGGGTGCTGATGTACCTGGCACCATACGCTTCGGCGATTTCCGACTTGCGATGCGGACCCGGCTTTGTGGCCAGGGTGTACACATCCAATCCGCGCAGCTTCAGCATCATCGTCGCCAGCAGCCCGATCTGACCCGAGCCAAGCACGAAGGCCCGCCTGGGGTTCCAGACCTGCAGTCGCTGTTGAGCCAGGTACGCCTGTTCGATCGCCTTGGCACAGACGCTGGCCGGTTCCGAGAGCACTCCCAGGTGCTTCAGTTTCACCGGGACGCGAACCATGTATTCCGCATCATCGACGAAGTATTCCGTCATGTATCCGTGACACAGGTTGATCCCGCGTTCGTAATAGACTTCTTCGCTGGTGATGTCGTTGCGACCGATCACGTCAAAGAGCGACCCACCCGGACGACGCACGGTACACGAGACATAATCGCCGACCTTGAACTCAGTCACCTTGTCACCGATTTCGACGACCTCGCCAAAGCTTTCGTGGCCGATCACCAGGTGCTCACCCCCCGGCGGAGCGTTGCCGTACAGGGCTTCGTTGATTTCGCGGTCGGTGGCATCGACACCGATCTGAAGTGTCTTCACCAGCACCGCCCGGCCTTCGGGGATTCGGCACACATGTGGATGCGGCTGATCGCCCAGCTTCGGCTGAGGAATCTCGCGCAGGTGAACACTGTTGGGCTTGCCCGGCAGAACGGCAACGGCTTTCATGGGAGAATCACTTGTCGATGGAACGGGATCGGGTACTTGAACGCTCTTTCCTTCGGTGAGCAGAAGTCACGAGTGTATCGGACAAGCGAATCGGCTACCACGGATCCCGCGATTCGCCAATCCGATTCCGACGGTCGCTTCAAGGCGTTTCCCCCGTTCGTTAAGGTGATGAGATGAATTCCATCACCTGGCATCCGCTCTCCGAAACACTCTCCCTGCAGCGAGACACAATCCATATTGTCCGCGTGGGTCTGGAATCGGACGACCAGCAGCTCGATCAGTTCCAGGCGTTGCTGTCACCGGACGAATCAGCCCGCGCTGATCGGTTCAAGGTTTCCCATCCCAGGCGACACTTCATTGTGTGCCGTGCGGTCGTGCGTCAGTTGCTGGGTCAGTGCCTGGGCTGTGATCCGACAAGTGTTGAGTTCGACTACGGGCCGCACGGAAAGCCAGCCGTGCGTCAGGCGGGCGGACCGCGGATCGAGTTCAGCGTCTCGCACTCGTCCGACCAGGGATTGATTGCCCTGACGTTGGATCGACGGATTGGCGTGGATCTCGAAGAAATGAATTCCGCCGTCCGCATCCTGAAGCTGGCGACCCGTTTTTTTTCGACACTTGAAGCCCTGGAACTGGCGAGCCTGCCCGAAGCGGAACAACTGGCAGGCTTTTATCGGGGCTGGACCTGCAAGGAAGCCTACCTGAAAGCGACCGGGTCCGGTTTGTCGTTTCCGCTCAACAGATTCTCGGTGTCATTGAATCCGCACGTGCCAGCACAGTTGATCGAAGTCGTCGATCAACCGGAGGAACTGACACGCTGGAGGCTGTTGCCACTGGAGCCGAAGGCTGGATTTGCAGCCGCGGTAATGGTCGAGGCATCCGCGGACGAGGTCGTATCGTGGCAGCTTTGGAGTGTGCGATGATCTCAGCCACAATTCGACGCTATCTCACGGAACTGACAGATTCCATGTTCGAATCGTCATTGACAGGCAGGTTTCAGTTACGTCGAATTACGAATCATAGTTCGTATTTGGACGTGAACGCCTGCCGCCAACGATGGTCAACAGGAACAGATGAATTCCATGTGGAAAAAGGTGATCGGTCCAACTGCAGTCGTCAGCTTGCTGTGGTTCTTTGTCAACAACTCGACAGCGCTCCTGATTGATGATCTGGATCAAGTGCAAACCGAGGTGCTGAACGAAAATCGCACCATTACACGACTGGCGGGGCGAATGGAGGCGATGCTGTGGAGGCTTCAGTCACTGATCATGGATGCAGAACGACGTGGAGACCGCATACCGCCAATGATCCTGCAGGAACATATCGCTGAATTTGAATCCATCACGACGGAAGTTAAGGCATCGCCAACTCAAAAGGTACGTGCCGTCGCAGATAAAATCGATCGCGAGTTTGACAACTATATCACTGCGGTTCGTGGCGTACTGGACAGCGGTTCGGACACTTCCCCACGAGAAGTAAGCCTGACCGATCTGGCAAAGATGGTTGTCGTCCCCTGCCAGGAGCTTTCAGAACTTGGACAACAACTGGTGTACGATTCCTTCGAGCAGCGAAGAAAGCAGCGAAGAATCGTCGATCGAGTTCGGCTGGCATTCGTCGTTGCAGGCCTGGTTGTTGGACTGTTGCTGGGTCTGCGGGTGGCTCGCAGCTTGCGGCGGTCAATTTCTGAAATCACCGTCACCCTCAAGGACGCCAGCGGCGCGTTGGAAAACCTGGCCAGCGTTGAGGTTTGCCCGTCGCACGCCAGCGAGGAACTGCCGACGCTGGAGCAACTTGTTCAAGTTGTCTCCATGCGGATTCGCCAGACGGTCGACGACCTGCGGCAAGCCCGCCAGGATGTGATTCGTGCCGAACGCCTGGCGGCGGTGGGGGAGTTGGCGGCCAGCGTCGCTCACGAACTTCGAAACCCGCTCCAGGCAGTCAAGTTGCTTGTCCAATGCGCAGTGCAGGCCGGCTCTGTCCCGGTGCTGAAGGGCGAGGACCTGTTTGTGGTGAGCAGCGAAATTGGACGGATGGAAGCCGCGATTCAAGAGTTACTGGACTTCGCTCGACCGCCGATGCTTCACCGCCGGCCACATGATCTGCGAGAAACCTTGCAGAGAGCGGTCAACCTGGCTCAGGGACGTGCCGCTCATGTCCAGGTGACCATCGACACCAAGATGCCGGATCGCCCAGTCATGATTCATGGAGATCCACAGCAACTTGACCTGGTGTTCCTGAACGTGATACTCAACGGGATTGATTCGCAACAGGCGAACGGGACGATTCATGTCTCTATTGAGTTTCCCGACTCAACGACCGACTGTGAAGTCAAGATTCGGGACCATGGGATGGGAATCGCGGAGCCGATTCTGGAGCGGATGTTTGAACCATTCACGACAACAAAGCCGCGCGGTGTTGGGCTGGGATTGGCGATCTGCTCCAGGATCATTCGCGAGCACGAAGGCAAGATCACTGCCCGCAATTGCCCTGATGGCGGTGCCATCATCACAGTGCTTCTTCCACTACTATCTGCGACGGCCACCTTGGAAAGCCACCGGGTCAATTAAACGGCGGACCAACCAACTGCAATTGTACTTGGTTTTCCGGGAATCGTGTTCATGCAAAAGCTACTTGTGATCGACGATGAACCTGGAATTCTGTTCAGCGTTCATAAAATCCTTTCGACTCAGTGCCAGGTTCTGACTGCCGGGACAGCCGAGGAAGGACTCCAGAGTGCGAATGAAGAGCGCCCCGATGTCATCCTGCTCGATATCTGCCTTGGCTCACAATCGGGACTGGACGTCTTTCGAGACCTGCGAAAGGTTTCGCCACGTTCCCAGGTGATCTTTATCACGGGACACGGAACAGCCGACACGGCCATCGAGGCCATGAAGCTGGGGGCATTCGATTACCTGACGAAGCCCGTCGATCTGGATCAGCTTCAACAGATCGTCGGACAGGCGTTTGAAATCTGCCGACTGATGAATGTCCCCGCCGTATTCGGGGAATGTGATCGACCGCAGGATCGACCGGACATTCTGGTTGGAAGCGGCCCCCAGATGCAATCTGTCTTCAAACAGATTGGCAGAATCGCACCTCAGGACATCAATGTCCTGATCCTCGGAGAGAGCGGAACTGGAAAGGAACTGGTCGCTCGCGCCATCTACCATCACAGCCGCCGTCACGATGGACCGTTTCTGGCGATCAATTGTGCCGCGATACCGGAATCGCTACTGGAAAGTGAATTGTTTGGACACGAGCGCGGGGCCTTCACGGGTGCCGAACATCGCAGGATCGGAAAGTTTGAACAGTGCAACAATGGGACGTTGTTCCTGGATGAAGTTGCGGACATGCCCCTGAGCATTCAGGCGAAGATGTTGCGACTGCTCCAGGAGGGACAATTCGAGCGTCTGGGAGGAAGCGAGACAATCTACAGCGATGTCAGAATCCTGGCCGCAACAAATCAGGATCTGGAGGGACGTGCGAAGCAGGAGCGGTTTCGGGCCGACCTCTATTTCAGACTGCGCGGTGTCACCATCGCGATTCCCCCACTTCGGGATCGCAAAGAGGATATCCCGGAACTTGCTCATCACTTCCTGTTCCGATTCAACCGACTGTTCGGCAAGTCCGCCCAATCCATTTCCATGGAAGCGTTAAAAGCACTCAAAGGGTATTCATGGCCTGGCAATGTCCGAGAACTGCAAAGCGCGGTCCGTGCCGCGCTGATCGCTTCGGCAGGACCGGTGATTCTTCCCGATTTTCTGCCGCAGGAGGTTCTGCATTCCGAAGGTACCGGCGAATCCGTCCAACCAGCCACTGGTCCCGCAGAGACTCCGCCTTTAGCCGCCCCGACCGATCCTGAGGCCGCGGCGATCGCCAGGATGATCGATCAACTGTTCGTCGAAGGTGACCCGGATGCATACCGCACGGCACTTGCCAGATTTGACAGAATCGTATTGCAACAGGCCATGGATCGAACACAGGGGCACCAGGCACGTGCGGCGGAACTTCTCGGAATGGCACGAGTCACGCTCCGGGCCAAGCTGCGCAATCTCAAGATGGCGGTAAAAAGAAACCTGGCGCTGGATGACGAATAGCGCCAGGTTCATCGCGTGGAATTGCTCCGGCCGACGTCGCTGATAATGCGATCGCACTCAATGATGGGCCGGTGCTTCATGCCGCTCAAAAACCTCACTGACCGGTGAATCATGCTCGTCACGGATCAACTTTCGTCCGTCAGACAGCTTGGCAAACAGATAATACAAACCGGGGATTACCACGACACCGATCAATGTACCAACGAGCATGCCGCCAACTGCAGTTGTGCCAATCGTCCGGTTTCCAATCGCACCGGGGCCGGTGGCGCGAACCAGTGGAATCAGGCCGGCGATGAAGGCGAATGATGTCATTACAATCGGCCGGAATCGCAGTTTCGCACCGTCAATGGCCGCATCTTTGATGCTCAAGCCTTCGTGCCGGCGCTGAACGGCAAACTCGACGATCAGGATCGCGTTCTTACCCAGCAGACCGACAAGCATGACGAGACCAATCTGACAATAAACGTCATTGGACAGTCCCATTCCCTTCAGCAGCAGAAAGGATCCAAACAGACCGACTGGCAGCGAAAGCACCACCGCCAGCGGCAAAAGGAAGCTTTCGTATTGCCCGGCCAGGACCAGGTACACAAACACCACCACGATCAAAAAAATGTAGACTGCCGCGTTTCCCTTAGCGGCCTCATCATAGGCAAGTCCCTGCCAGCCAATACCAAAGCCGTGGGGCAACTGGTCGGCAACTTCCTGAATCGCGGCAATGGCCTGCCCGCTGCTATAGCCTTTTGCCGGTGAGCCTTGAATGATTGCCGTCGTGTAAAGGTTGTAGCGGTTGATCTCGTTCATCCCCTGCAGCTTCTCGATCTTCATGAACGACGAGTACGGGACAAATTCGCCTTTGTCGTTCTTGACGAACATGTTTTCCAGGTCCTCGGGGTACCGCCGGAACTGGGGCGCGGACTGAACATAGACCTTGTAGAAGTTGTTGAATCGAACGAAGCCCTGTTCCCACGTGCTCCCGACCAGAATGGAGAGGTTTTCCATCGCATCGGAGATCGATACGCCCTTTTGCATGGCGATGTCATTGTCGATGATCAATTCGTACTGGGGGTAGTTCGCAGCAAAAAACGTGAAAATCCCCGTGATCTCTTTCCGCTTTTCCAGCGCTGCCAGAAACTCTTCAGTCACGTTGCTGAATGCGTCATAGTCGCCAGTGTTCGTCTTGTCGAGCAGGCACAGCGAGAAGCCGCCGGCCGCCCCGAATCCCGGAACCGCGGGTGGCTCGAAGAACTCAAGCTTGACGTTGGCAATCTGGCGACCCTTCTTCTCCAATTCCTCAATGATCTCTTTTGAGGTCAACTCACGCTGCGCCCAGGGTTTCAGATTGATCAGGCAGGTTCCCGCGTTTGACCCGCGTCCCTCGGTCAGAATCTCGTAGCCCGCTAGCGCTGTGACGGAAGTGATTTCGTCAAACTCTTTGCAGACATCCTGCAGCTCACGAGCTTTCGCGTTCGTGTATTCGAGCGTCGAACCTGGCGGCGTCTGGATGATCCCGTAGATTGTGCCCTGGTCTTCAAGCGGGATGAACCCCGAGGGCAGCACTTGATTGACGGCGACAATACCGTAACCAAAGGCACCGATGACAAGCATGGTCAACAGCCGCCGCGAAACAATCCGACTCACAATGGCGACGAAACCGACTGTCACACTCTCAACCGCCCGGTCGAAGATACGCAGAAAGATACCGATCGGCCCGCGTTTCTTCTCTTCGCCAGGTTCGCTGCCGGAAAGCATCGAGCGGAACGTAAAAATGAACAGCACTGCCATGACGCCACCGATGATGTTCATCCGCAGGGGCGTCAGTTCCAACTGTTCCGAGATTACCTCGTGAACAATTTCAATGTGCAAACCTTCGTAAACGGCGTAACCGGAAGCCAGTCCGAGTCCTATCGCAACCAGTCCCCGCAGAACATACGCGAAGCGTCCAGCCACACGCTTGATTGCGCGATTCAAAGCACCGACGAAACCTCGCTGCTCGTGACTGTGCGAGTGGGGCTTCAGAATCATCGCGCAGAGAACTGGAGTCAGCGTCAGGGCGACCACACCTGACAGAACGATGGACATGGCCATCGTCAGGGCGAACTCACGATAAAACACGCCGACCGGACCGGGTACAAACGTCACAGGAATGAACACCGATGTCATGACCAGCGTGATGGCGATGATGGCGCCACTGATTTCGGCAACCACCTCCTTGGTGGCAGCATAGGGCGAGAGGTGTTTCTCATGCATCTTGGCATGCACAGCCTCGACGACGACGATTGCGTCGTCGACGACAACACCAATTGCCAGCACCAGCGCGAAGAGCGTAATCAGGTTGACCGACATCCCGAACATGCTCATAAAAAAGAATGTTCCGATCAGCGATACCGGAACTGCCAGCGTCGGGATCAAGGTGCTGCGGAAATCTCCCAGAAACAAATAAACAACCAGCGACACCAGCACGAACGCTTCAAACAAGGTGTGCAGCACTTTTTCGATCGATGCATCCAGAAAGTTGGAAACATCGTAGCTGATGGCATAGTCCATTCCCGGCGGGAACGATTCCTTCTTGAACTCCTTCAGTTTCTCCTTGACCTGTTTGATGACCTCCGCAGCATTCGACCCGGGAATCTGCTTGAGAACGATGGATGCGGCCGGATAGCCGTCGATGTCCGAATACAGGCTGTAGAACGACGAGCCAAGGCGGACTTTGGCAACATCCTTCAGTCGCAGGATCTCTCCCTTGGGGTTGGATCGTAAAACGATATTCTCGTATTGCTCCGGTTTGTTGTAGCGACCGACCCAGGTCAGGACATACTCGATGGTTTGGGATGTCGTTCCCGTCGCCTGGCCCAGTCGACCGGGTGATCCAATGATACTCTGCGTCTTAATCGCCTCCATAACGTCGGCGGCGGATACGTCGTAGGCTCGCATGCGGTCGAGATCGAGTTCGACCCGCATGGCAAAGGCGCGATTGCCCAGGATTGTCGCCCGGCCAACTCCCCGCGTTCGCTGAATCTCGGGGAGCAGGTTGGCATTGACGTAATTATAAAGAAAATTCTGATCGACATTGGGATCTTTGCTATAGACGTTCACATACATCAGCATGCTCGTCATGTTCTGCATGACGATGATTCCCTCGCGTTCCACGATGGGAGGAAGCTGGTTTTTCACCATCTGAATTCGATTATTGACGTTCAGGACGGCCACGTTCGGGTCAGTACCAGGTTCAAACGTGATCGTGATCGTCCCCTCCCCGGCACTGGTACCGGCGGACGTCATGTATCGCATATTCGGAACGCCGTTGATCGCGCGCTCCAGGATGACAAGGACCGAGTCCACCAGGATCTTGGCGCTGGCGCCTGGAAACGAGACGGTCACCACAACGCTTGGGGGCGCGACCTGGGGGAATTGGGAAATCGGCAGCGAAAGAATCGCCAATCCTCCCGTCAGAAGGATCAGCAGCGAGATCACGATCGCCAATACCGGCCGATGCAAGAACTTCGAAAACATGTTTCTGTGTTGCCTATTCCGCGTGATACTTCAGGTTGTTCATAATCTCTTCGGCATCGCGGAACTCGAATTCGATCTTGTCCCCATCGCGCACCTGACGGATTCCTTCAAAAATGATCTTCTCACCCGCCTTGAGCCCCTCTCTGATCACAAAGATGTCGTCCTGTTCACATTCGATCGTAATATCGCGCTGATGGACGATGCCGCCTTCGTCGACGACATAGGCATATCGCTTGTGGAGAATCTCGAAAGTCGCCCGTTGAGGGATGACGACGACGTTTTTCAGCGAGCGGTGAATCAGAATCGTCCCGGTCTGTCCGTTCCGCAGCAGCCGATCAGGATTCGGAAAATCTGCACGGAAGGGAATGTTCCCGGTCATATTGTTGAAGTCGGCTTCGATCGCACCGATCTTCCCGCTTTGGGGGAAGATCTTGCCATTCGCCAGTTCCAGTTCGATTTGCAGATTCACGGCCTCGCTATCGCCTTTGTCGAGATCGGCTTTGTATTGAAGATAGCGCGCTTCGGGCACGTTGAAATAGACCCACATCAGGCTAATGTCAGAGAATGTCGTGAGCACGTCTCCTTCAGAGATGAGGCTCCCCAACTGATGGTGCTGGCGGTCCACGATGCCATCGAAAGGGGCGGTGACACTGGCGAAATCCTTCTCGGCCTGTGCCAGCAACACTTTCGCCTTCGCCTTCTTCAGTTCGGCCGACTTGAGCGCGATCTCCTGAGGGGAGACGAATCCCTTGTTGTTTAGCGACTGAGCGTTGTTGAGTTCGATTTCAATCCGCTGTGCTTCGGCGCGTTCCGCTTCGAGCCGAGCGTCGTAAAGGATTGGCAGGATCTGAAACATCAGATCTCCCTTCGTCACGACCTGCCCTTCGTTGACGGGGATCTCTTTCAGATATCCGCCTTCCAGCGCGCGGATTTCAATGTGCTTGCACGCATGGATCTGGCACACGTAGCGCTGAGTCGTGATCACGTCCTTATTGACAGGGGTCGTCACGACAATCTTATGCGCGTGGCTTTCGGCCCCAGCATGGGATTCAGCCTGGGAAGCTTCAGGCGAACTCTCGTGTGACTCGGCCGTTGAAAGACAGCCGGAAAGTGACATGGCAGCCAGCCCCAGGGCCAACGCCGTCGCCGCAGACAATTTGCAGTTTTTCGCCATCGCAGTTGACCTTGAACCTTTCGCGTACATAACTTCCTGAATCTGATTTGACGAAACTGACTTCGCTTTTTTCCGAGACCGACACCTCAAATACGTCTGGCATTGAAGGCGGTTCCATGAATTGAAGGCCAATGATTTTCAGCCGTGGTGAGGTCACCCGAGCGGCGATCATTCCCGCGAAGAAACGGACTCAAAGTATCGCCTGCCGGTTTTCGCACATCCGACCGCCGATTGAGGCGTTTCTCAGGCCAGACTCTCCTCCCATGAAATCCTTCGATGAAAGTCGAGTCGTCGAGAAGAAGAAATCTCGACCCGCGCAGGTGGAACTACGTCGCTCTGATGCAGTCCTTGGTCGGCCAACACCGACAACAGGCCGCCTGCAACCGGTACAACAAGCGTACTGCCGATATGAATTGGCAACGTCCAGCCCCTGTAACTTAAACCGCCTGTCAATTGAATTGCTGCCCCCTGCGGCCCCTACTCATCCCATGACTTGGCGATTTGTCGTGCCACTCACCGCAACTTTCGCAGTCCAGTTTGCCAACTCACTGAATTGCCTCGGAGACCTCAGCACCCGGCGCCAATGTCCAGCGTCAGACGCGATCTTCCACCCTCGCTGGCAAGTTCACGGCACCGCATCTACGGCATCGCAACAAGAGTGCCGCGAATCGCTTGCGAATTCGATAGATGAGAGGAAACCTTGAGAGGGCTTGCGATTACTTCGTGGAAATGGAACCGTCTCAATCAATTCCCAAACAACGGTCAATCAATTGCAGATTCACGCCTGGTCAGGCTGCTCTCACAAATGAGAGGATCGCTCCCACACTGAGCGCGTTCATCCCTTACGGCAAGCCGAAAGGTATTTCTGCGATTAATGTTACGAAGCGTGCGATCGTCAGAAAACGTGAACGACGTATCACCGCCAAGTCGATAACTAGATTCCGCGGGGACGACCTTATTGCCTGCCGTCACGATGCTGTTCCGGTTTGGTTTCTGTTTCCGCGACTCGACATTCCCTCGCCAGGTGGATCCGTTCACCCCATTTTGAATTCGAGGACAGATACCCCAGATTGGCGATAGTAGGAAAGGTATTCAATGAGCCATCAGGCGCCATCGATGCGTCTTTTTCGCGCAGGCCGTCAACTGCAAGTGATTGCAACAGCGGTTTTCGTCATGCTGGTCTCGTCAGGTTGTCAGATTCCTAACCTGCGCCCTGCAGACTCGGGGCGAGACCTGCCTGAGAACTTCAATGGAGCGGCAAGTACGGAAAACTCAACCGAGATCGGCATCGATGAGTTTTTCGGCGACTCGTCACTCACGCAGTTGATTGAATACGGTCTGTCTCAGAATCAGGAGCTGAAGATCCGAAATCAGGAAATCGAGATCGCCAGCAATGAAATCATGGCACGTCGCGGTGCATACTTGCCCTTCGTTACCGTCGGTGGTGGCGGTGGATATCAAAGAGCCAGCCGATGGACACCGCTGGGAGCCGCGGAGGACCAACTCATGGCACCTGGCGGCAGGCTATTTCCCAATCCCGTACCGAGCACAGGAC
Organism: Planctomycetota bacterium; assembly: GCA_018242525.1. Lineage (GTDB taxonomy): Bacteria > Planctomycetota > Planctomycetia > Planctomycetales > Planctomycetaceae > Schlesneria. The sequence goes on from JAFEBS010000002.1 coordinate 19,342, forward strand.
TCTCCGCAAATCTCTTCTGGCAGATTGATATCTGGCGGCAATTGCGGAACTCCAGGGACGCGGCAATTCAGCGGTACGTCGAAGCGATTGAATCGAGGGACTATCTGATCACGCGGTTGGTCGCAGATACCGCCGACAATTACTACGAACTTGCGGCCCTCGATCAACGACTTGTGTATCTGAATCAAACGATCGCACTTCAGCAGAAGAGCCTCGAAGTCGCCAAAGCGCAGAAGGATGCAGCGCGCGGGACCGAATTGGGGGTCCAGCGATTCCAGGCCGAAGTTCGCAAGAACGAAAGCCAGAAACTGATCGTCAACCAGAAGATTATCGAAGTTGGGAACCGAATCAATTTCCTTGTTGGTCGTTATCCACAACAAGTCGACCGTCAATCGTGGGATTTCATCAAGCTCGACTCGCGCATGCTGAGCGTCGGCGTGCCCGCTCAACTGCTTCAAAACCGTCGCGACATCCTCGCGGCCGAACGCGAGATTGCTGCTTCCGGACTCGACGTGCAGGTTGCCCGCGCAAACTTCTATCCGAAGCTTTTCCTCACTGCGGGCGTTGGTTACGAGGCATTTAATCCCCGATACCTCTTCGATCCGGGTGCCTTTGCTGCAAACGCGGCCGGCGAACTGATTGCGCCGTTAATCAACAAGAATGCGATTCGGGCCAATTACCTCAATGCGAACGCCAGGCAGTTGCAGGCCGTCTACAACTACCAGCGAACAGTCCTGAATGCATTCATCGAAGTTGTCAACCGCCTGGCGAAGGTTGAGAATTATCGAACGAGCGTCGCCATCAAACAGGAACAAGTGAAAGCGCTCGAAGCGTCCGTTGATGCGGCCACTGGTTTGTACCTGGCCGCACATCCGGATGTCGAATATATCGATGTACTGTTTGCGCAGCGGGATCTCCTGGAAGCGAGAACCGTGCTGATCGAAACCAAGCAACAGCAACTGTCTGCCATCGTCAACGTCTATCAAGCGCTCGGCGGTGGCCTGCTGCAGGGCGGTAAACTTCCAGGTTCGGACGAAATCTTGCTGCAGCCATTACCACCCGAACTGGACGAGCCAATTCCGCCGCCACCCGCCACCCCGGACAATGCCGGGACTGCCCGGTTGGATACGGATGCAGACAACTGGGCCGCCATGACAATCAAAGACAACGCCTCGGCGCCGTCCCTACGCGCGCTGCAGTTTCATGAACCAGATGACATCCTCGCCCCGTGACGGACAAGTCGGCACCGTTCATTGAACGCCAGATTTCGACGACATCCGTCAGGATTTAGAGGCTGCCTGATCCAGCTTCTCGCCGTCTTGAATCTGCAAGACACCTTCAAGAACAATGCGATCACTCTCGTTGAGACCTTCCTGAATGACAAAAGCATCGTCCAGTTCGTGCTGGATGACGATTTCGCGCCGATGCACCACGTTCTCCGCGTCAACGATAAAAACATAAACGCATCGCCTGCCGAGAATCTCGAACGTGGCCCGCTGCGGGATGACGATGGCGTTGCGCAACGTGTGTTGGATCGATAAGGTTCCAGACATCCCGTGACGCAGCAGACCATCCGGGTTTGGAAAATCGGCACGAAATGGAATGTTCCCAGTCCGGCTGTCAAATTCCGCCTCGATCGCAGCGATCCTGCCACGCTGTGAGTACTGTCTGCCATTGGCCAGCTTGAGTTCGACAATCCTCTCCTGATCCTTGTCTTGGCTGTTCATGTATTCGAGGTAACGATCCTGGGGTACGTGAAAATACACCCACATCACTCTGTTGTCGGACAGCGTGGTGAGAGTGACCTGGTTCGTGATTACACTGCCCTGCTGCACCAGCAGGCGGTCGATGATGCCATCAAAAGGTGCACGAACCGTCGTCAGGCTTAATTCGGCCTCGGCCAGTTTCGCCCTCGCCTTCACGCCTGCCAGCCTGGCCTTCAGTAGTAACATGTCATCGTCCGTGGCGGCTTTGTTCTGATACAACCGCTCGGCATTCTTCAAATTCAGCATGGCAACTTGAACCTCGGCCAACTCGACATCCAACTTCGCCATGTACAGGGCTGGTACGACCTGGAACAACACATCGCCCGTCTTTACGGCCTGACCCTCTTTGACGCGAATCTCCTCCAGAGTTCCTGGCTGTTGAGACCGGACTTCTATGTGTCGTCCCGACTGGATCTGGCAGGCGAATTGGTGGGTGATGGCGACATCCCTTCGCTGGGGGCTGATGACCACGACCTTCTCACGATCCAGGCCAGCTTTGTTTGCCTGCGGTTGTGCTTTCTCCCGCGTCCGCTCCAGGCGAATCTCTGCTTCCAGACGCCGCGCCTTGACCTTGAGGACATCAACCTCCGTCCCTCTTGCAGAATTCTTCCTCGCCCTGGCCACCTCCTCGTATTCCTTGAGTACCTCCACCAGGTTCTTCAAAAACGGAATGCGATCGGATTCCTTCTCGGCGGCATCCAGTTCTGCCTCACAAACCAGCACCCTCGCTTCAAGCGCAGATTCCGGGGATGCTTTCCCGCTTTTGACCAGCAAGGACTCCATTTCTGCCATCGTCTTCAATGTGGCGATCCGCTCCTGCTGGAGATCCCTGATCTTGTTGGCGGTCTTCTGGACCTCTGGTTTGCGTGACGGGTCTCCCCCGTCCTGCGCTCGGGCGAGACCCATCAGGACAGTACCAGCCACAACGGTCAGGATCAGTACACGAACTCGCATGATGGACCTCCGGAGACCTCGTTTGTCGCGACCCATTCAATTATGACAAAATGTCACAGACATTCCAAACCAGATTCCAGAGCAAGTCAATCAACTTCAAGCACCAGAATCAGCTGACATTTTTGAAGACCGTCAGTTGGGCATCAATTTCGCGCCGGGAGATTGACGATCAAAGCCAGCATACACTTCTGGGAACGTAGCTTCAGGAAGGGATTCATCAGGAAGACTCATGGAGGCAGTAAAATGGTCTCGCATACGCCTGTGGCGAAATCGGGGCCGAAAGCCTGGATCGTTTTTGGCATCTTGTGCTGTTTCCCAACTGTGACAATCGCCACCGAGCCACTTCGTGCCAGATTGACCGAACCAGACGAAGTCCTTGACCGATGTGACGCCGACCAGGGAATTCTCCTCGCGGGCAACGAAGTCCTGTCTGCTGAAGGAGCGATGTCCGAGCCAACGACCGATCAGTTGATCCAGCAACGATTGGCGAATCTGGAGGCTCAACTGAACGGATTGCAGCAGAACCTGGAATTTGGCACGCTGACCCCGGGCCGTTTGAGATCGACCGACATGCCACCGGTCACCACGAAGTCGAGTGCTCCCACGTATCCAAATGCCAGGCTCACCGGGTTCTTTCAACTGGATGCCGGTACATTCACCCAGAGCGGCGGCAACCAGACCCAGTTTGGTACGGTTCCGAATGACATGGGGTTCCGCCGCGCCCGACTGGCGGCCGCTGGTGACGTTGCCAGGAATGTCAGTTACATGTTGGAGTTGGATTTCGCCACCGCCGGCCGTCCGTCGTTTGTGGACGTCTGGCTGGATGTCCACGAAATCCCCCTCTTCGGTAACATTCGTGTGGGGCAATGGCGGCACCCGTTTGGAATGGAAAACTTGACGAGTGCACGCGAACTGACGTTTCTGGAACGACCGACTGGATTCGCACTCGCCCCTTTCCGTGAACCGGGCATCGGCTTCCACAATTTGAATCAGAGCCAGACGATCACGTGGGCGGGTTCGGTCTACAGCGCGGTTGCCGATGCGTGGGGCAACACCTATGGCAACAAAGGAATGGGGACGGCATTTCGTCTGACGGCTTTGCCGGTTTACAAATCCGAGGGTCGTCGGTTGCTGCACCTCGGATTCGACCATTCGTTTCAGGTCCCTGGAAATGCCGGCTGGACGTATCGTAGCCGCGCGGAATACAACGGGCCGGCCGGCAAATCGATGTCGCAGAGTTCGCCGGGCGGCGCGAACGGAGGCGGGTCGGGTGGTGACGTGCCATTCTTCTTTAACACCGGTCCACTGTTCTTCGACCAGGCAAACCTGGTGAACTTTGAACTCGCGGGGGTTTACGATTCGCTGCACTGGCAGACGGAATTGACCTGGAACTTTGTCGACTTCGGCGGGACAACCGTGACGATCCCGGCGGCATATGCGCAAGCAGGATACTTCTTGACGGGAGAAGTGCGTCCGTACAAAAAGATGGCTGGCGTGCTGAGCCGGATCAAGCCCCTGCGACCCTTCGGCCACGAAGGCGGTCTCGGGGCCTGGGAAGTGGCCGTCCGCTATTCATACATCAACACGAACCCGATTGTCCCCTTTCAGCCCGCAGCCCCTGCCGCTCCGCAAACCGGCGTGGCACCGATCCCCTGGGGCGGTGCCCTGAACGATGTGACCTGCGGTTTGAACTGGTACCTGAACAGTTACACGAAACTGCAACTCAACTACATCGTCTCCAACATCAACCGCGGCGGAACCAGCAGCAGTCTCAGCACCATTGCGGCGCGGGCCCAACTCGATTTCTGAAACCCGCGTGCACCACAAGCGCCGAATATCACTTCTTCTCGCGAATGTCGTAGCAGAGGATGGCGTTGTTTTCCCGCAGGTACAATTTGCCGTCCGAGATTGCGGGGTGTGACCAACTGGGGCGTTCGCCGCTGCCGGGGGCCGAGAACGAGCCGACTTCAACGTAGTCACCCGGTTCCGCTTTGGCCAGGACGGTCATGCCGTTGGCGTAATGCAGATACAGGCGGCCGTCCGCGGCGGCCATTGCGATCGAACCGCTCCCGGCACCACGCTTTTTCCACTTCACTTCACCCGTCTTCAAATCCGCACAGAAGGGAATTCCCTGATCGTCGGAATCGCCGAAGACGTAATCTCCGACCAGGACCACACCACCATGCTTGTTGGCCAACTGGGGATTCACACCGTACACCTCGGTCATCTTGACACCCCCTTCGCCGTCCGCTTCCTGCTTCAACAACGCACCGCCGCGCTTGTATCCGGCTGCGAAGAAGACCAGATTATCCCGCACGATCGGGGTCGGAATCACAGCCGTCGTCTTGTCGATCGGGTACGACCACATCAGTTTGCCGTCGCTGGCCCGGACACCCAGGGCACCGCTGCCCGTGGTCTGGACATAGACGCGAACGCCACCGACTTCAGAGATGACGATCGAGGCATGGCCGGCTCCTCGGTCACCTTCACGAACCGTTGTCCAAACGGTTTCACCCGTTTTCTTATTGAGGGCCACCATGGTGGACTTTTCACCACCCGGCGTGCAGATCAGGTGTTCCCCATCGATCAACGGCGATTCACTATAGCCCCAGCCGTCCGCTTTGTTACCGCCAAAATCCTTCTTCAGATTCTTTCGCCACTTTTCGATTCCAGTGGCGGATTCACAGCACACCAGTTCCCCGTCGGCCGTCATCGCATAGACCAGATCACCATCAACCGTGGGGGTACTTCGCGAGCTTTGCCAGTTCGGCTGGCCGCTATTCCAGGGTGTACCCGTCTTGGTGGCCCACAGACGTTTTCCATCCTGAACGGACAGGCAGATCAAATATTCATCCGATCCTTCCACATCCGAGATCCCGTCGCCGACCAGATAGATGCGCCCGTTGGCGATGGCCATGCTCGTATAACCGCGGCCCGTCCCCGTCGCCTTCCACGCCAGCGGAGGCCCCCCGGCCGGCCATTCCTGCAGCAAGTCTGTTTCCTTGGAAACGGCGGTCCGATCCGGTCCACGAAACGTGGGCCAGTCTCCTGCCGTTGCGGCACGCTGGAACGAACCATCGGCAGACAAAATCACCGCCAACAGCATGAGCAAAGAAGGGGTTTTCATGGGTGGTCGCTTTTTCAATTTTGGGGAGGCTTGAGGGTTGGAGACTTCGCAGAAAGCATACGGCACCGTACGACTGCGACGCATGTTTTCCAAACACCGGCAGGGCGAGTTGTGCAAAATCGTATCGTTGCCGAGGGACAAGGGTCAAGTCGCGACGGCGAGTCTGGAGTGCAGACCCGGAGTGCCTGACTCCGTACGATGCGTGTCACCAATACGCAGCTTCATGACATCCCCATGAAACCGCAGATGGACTTAACAGTCAGAGGACAACTGAACATGGGTCAGGCACTACGGAACTTCGGAATTGGCGGGACTACCGGAACCTGGATTCCGAATCGCCTGTCCGCCAATCCCGAACTTCCGTAATGCCAGACCCTGCGCCGAGCTTGGACCGCCTTACCCGAGGCTCATCGTCACGGTTTTCAGTTCCGTGTAGTTGGCCAGGCCGGCGGCACCCAGTTCGCGGCCCATGCCGCTCATCTTGAATCCGCCGAACGGTGCGGCGGCGTCGAATACGTCGTAGCAGTTGACCCACACGGTACCGGCGCGGACGCTGGCGGCGAATCGATGTGCCTTCTGGACATCCTTCGTCCAGACTGCGGCGGCCAGTCCGTAATACGTGTTGTTCGCCCGGTCGATGATTTCATCGACATTCTTGAACGGCAGGATGCTCATCACCGGACCAAAAATCTCGTCCCGGGCAATCGACATGTCATCGCTGACATTGTCAAAAACCGTCGGCTCAATGAAGAAGCCTTTGTTGCCAATGCGGCTGCCGCCGGTCAGGCAATGTGCACCCTCCGATTTTCCCTTGTCGATGTAACTCATGATCTTGTGGAACTGATCCGCATCGACTTGAGGCCCCTGGGTCGTATTCAAATCGAATGGATCGCCGATCTGACGCGTCTTCGCGCGAGCCACCACTTTTTCCACGAATTGTTTATGAATCGATTGCTCGACAAACAGTCGGGAGCCGGCACAGCAGCATTGTCCCTGATTGAAGAACAACCCGAACTCGGCACCCGCCACGGCGGCATCCAGATCGGCATCGGCAAAAACGACATTGGGGCTCTTGCCGCCCAGTTCAAACGTCAACCGTTTCAACGTGGCGGACGCATCGACCATGATCTTCTGAGCGGTCTCGTAGTGACCGGTGAAGGCGATCTTGTCGACACCGGGATGCCTAACAATCGCCGCGCCCGTATCACCGTAACCGGTGACGACATTGATTACGCCGTCCGGAAAGCCCGCTTCCTGAGCCAGTTCGGCCATGCGCAGGCAGGTCAGTGGCGTCTGTTCAGCGGGTTTCATGACGATGGTACAACCAGCCGCCAGCGCGGGACCCCACTTCCAGGCCGCCATCAGGATCGGGAAATTCCAGGGAATGATCTGTCCGGCGACGCCGACTGGTTCACGTCGCGTGTAGCAGAAGTAATTTCCGCGGATGGGGATCGTGTCGCCCGTCAACTTGTCGGCCCAACCGGCGTAGTATCGCAGGCAGTCGATCGCCAGGGGCAGATCGGCCGCGCGTGCGTCACGCAGCGGCTTGCCATTGTCCAGGGTTTCCAGGCCGGCCAATTCTTCCAGATTGGCTTCCATCAGATCGGCCAGCTTGTTCATCAGGCGACCACGGTCACGGGCATCCATCCGTGACCAGGGTCCGGAATCGAATGCGGCCCGGGCGGCTTTCACCGCAGCATCCACATCGGCAACGTCCCCCTGTGCGACTTCAGCCAGGACTTGTTCGTTGACGGGATTCACGGTCGCAAACCGCTTGCCACTTCGGGACTCGGTCCACTTGCCGCCAATCAGCAGATTGGTCTGACGGATCTTCGGAGGGGCGATTATTGTGGCAGCCATGGCGATTCTCCTGAACGCAAGGATGAGAGACTCGGTACCAGACTACAGGATACTCCTCTGTCGCGTGGAAGTCACTTTCCATCCCATTTCCATCGTTCCATCGTTCCCAAACTCCAGCTTGGGAACGCCCGTCTTTGAAGCTCCGCTTCACGGTCCCAAGCACACCCCTACATCCAGTCAGTCACCACGTTGATGAGTCCAGGTTGGCGAGCACAGTTGCGGGCGCGGGAGGTATCTGCGATGCACTGGATCGTCGACATAGCCGCGTGCAACCGAATTGTTGTGCGTACATTCCAGTGGCTGCCACATCATTTCGTCGCTCTGGAGCGTCATCGAGTGATCTCCTGTTGAATACTGAACGCGAAGCGGAGCTTCGAAGACGGGCGTTCCCAAGCGGGAGCTTGGGAACGAGAAAAACAAGTTGGACTCGCCTCGACGAATCCCGCGCTCGCGCGTCGGGCTAATGTCCCAGATTCATGCAACGCTAGGATTGGCGAACGAGTCGGGGTGAGTTTTTCAAAGTTTGATAGACGACGCAGTACCGCTCGGTCAACTCGATCAGCTTTTCGAGTTTTTCGGGGGGGGCCTCGGATTCCAGATCGAACTTCAGGCGGATTTCCTGGAATCCGACCGGGACATCACGGCTGACGCCCAGCGTCCCCCGAAAATCGGCGTCCCCTTCGGCGGTGATGGAACCGGATTGGATCGCAATCTCCATGGCGGTGGCCACGGCACCCAGGGTGACTCCGGCACAGCCGACCAGAGCCTGCAGCAGCATCTCGGCCGAACAGGCTCCGCTGCCATCTCCGCCGGTGAGCGGATGCAACCCGGCGCAGGTTGGATTGGGATGCAAATCCAGTTGGCAGGTGACGTCATTCACATTTAACCGGCCGACGGCACGCAAGGTCACCAGAGCGGTTGCCGGGTTTTCCTTGTACTGATTCTTGAACGGAGCCTGTTTGGCGCGAAGTTCGCTGGAATTCATGGTGGTCTGCAGATTCGAAAGTGGGGCGGGAATGAAACCGATGATCGTCAGAATACATGTGACTGGACCATCTGGCTACAATCGGCCGCATGAACTCACCCACCGTGACTGCTGCTCAGCCCGAACGCGAGTCGTCGTGGAGCGGTGCGCAACAGCAGCGGGTGTTCTGGGAATGGTGCCTGCGCCGGGAAGTTTTCCGATTCGCTCCGCTGGCCCTGCTTGTTGTCCCGCTGGCATTGACCGAACTGCACATGACATTGTTCTGGCAGTGGAGTCGGTCGGTTGTGCGTGGGACCGATATCCTGCGGGGCTTGTTCGGGATCGCAGCCATGATGGTCGTCGGAGGGGGCGCGATCCATGCGGCCCAGGCCGTTTGCTGGGAAGTTTCCACCGACTTAAGGGAGTTGGTCCGGCTGACCGGGATCGGGCCGGTGACTCTGTTCTTCGCCAAGTCGCTGGTACGGTGGTGGACGATCCTCTGCTCCCTGCTGCTGTTGACTCCAATGGTGCTGTTCGCGATCACGCTGGGGGGAGTCACCACAGCACACCTGGTGGCCTGTGGCTGGGGACTGCTGATGCTGGCGGCGTTGACATTGGGGATGGCGATGGTGGCCGGAATCTCAGCGACGGAAGTCCAGAACGCGTCGACCACCGCCGCCATGGGCACATTTCTGTTGATGCTGCTGTATCACCTGCTGATCTGGATGGTTCTGGCACTGCTGTCGGCGGTGATGTGGTTTGCCACCGGAGAATGGGCTGTTCCCCATTCTTCCTGGTTTCGACCTGTTTACGACTTCGCCTGGCAATCCGCACCGATTGCAAACCTGGTCCGGGCGATCTCCACACCAACTCTGTTTTCACCACTGGCCCCCACGTATTGGATTCACTTCCTGTTTGCAGCGCTCCTGATCCGCATGGCGACTGTCGTGATGATCAACCGATTTCGGACGATTCGCACGGTGGCAGTCGCATCGGACTCGGCCGCACGCAATTCCGGTCATTCCCGGCCACGCTGTTCGAACGCACCGTTCTTCTGGAAGGATTCGCAGATTCTGCTCGGTGGATTGCGGTCTCGCAGGGTCTGGCTGGTGATTTACCTGCTGGCCACATTGGGTGGTCTGATGCTGATGACATCCGGTCAGGACCGTGAATTGCCGCTGGTGGTCTGTATCATCACAGAATGTGTGCTGCCCGTGATTTTTGCCGTCCGCCTGGACGGACTGATTGCCGCCGAATTCCGGGAACAGACCTGGCAGAGTCTGATGCTGCTGCCGATCGACCGGCGGACGCTGATCTGGTCGAAGGCGAAAGCTGTCGCCTGGGAACAACAGGGGGCGTTGCTGCCACTGCTGATCGCAGTGCCGATTGCCGCGTCTCGATATCCCGCTGCCGTCTTCATGGTGGCCGTCATTGCTGGACTTTCCGGATTCATGATGTGCCAGGTCTCGGCAGCCTATTATCTGACGCCAAAGTACTTCTGGACGGGCCCCGTTCGCGGCGGCCTGTTTCTCTGTTTGATCGTTCTGTGCGTAGCGATCTGGTTCAATTGCGGCCGGTGGGAAAGCTTTTTCATGACGGTGTTCCTGCAGATCGTCACGATTATGCCGGTCCAGCAGTTTATCGGCACGCACATCGACGACTGGACAGAGACCTAGCAGCCCGTGGTAAACGGGGTCTGACCCTCTCCGGGCATGCGATTATCAAGGTGAATCGATGCCCTCCAAAGGGTCAGCCCCCGTTTACCACGGGCTGCTAGATCCATTCGATTTTCCAAAATGCCTGACTCCGGTCTGTACGCTGACAAATGGCGTCATTTCTGGATTCGTCACTTCCGTGGACTTGAGGAATCCGCGTACAATTCAGTCTTACGACCATTGAGGAGCTTTCGCGGTGACTTGGGCAACGTTGGCGGCATCGACCCTGATGACAGACCCGTTTCCTCCGGCCATCATTTGCGTGGTGTTCGGGGTGGCGGGGTTTTTGTTCACCTGGACGATCTGGAAAACGCTCTCGACCGAAGATCTGACGCAGGATGCGGAATGGCGGTACGACGTCAACCGGATCAATGAACTGCGTCGGATCAGTGTGTTCTATCGGACCCTGCAGCCTGTGGTCCAGGCATTCGCCCGGTTCAATCGCGGGGCGTTTGCGGAGCAGTTGCCGGAAATTGGTCGCGAGATTCAGGCCGCCGGTCTGCCGCGCTTCTGGACGGCCGCCGAATACCTGGCGATTATCGAACTGCAGGCCCTGATGATGATGCCGGCGTTTGTCTACATGTGTGTCCAGTTCATGGGGCCGGCCGGTGCCGTCATGGCCCTGATGATGACCATCATGACTGGCTACCTGTTGCGACGTCACCTGCGCAACACGGCTCGATATCGGCTGGTCCTGATCAAGCGGCGGATGCCATTCCTGCTGGATCTGGTCACGCTGCTGATGGAAGCGGGATCGACGTTTCTGCAGGCGATGAAGGAAGCGGTTGACGAGTTCCGGGAACATCCAGTGGGAGTCGAGTTTGGTCGTGTCCTGGGCGAGTTGAACATGGGCAAGGGTCGCATCGCGGCACTGGAGTCGATGCGGGATCGGCTGCACGACGACGAAATCACCAGCATCGTGGGCTCGATCATCCAGGGAGAGCAGTTGGGAACACCACTGGCCCGGATCTTTCGAACTCAAGCGGATGTCCTGCGATTAAAGCGCAGCCAGCGGGCGGAAACCCTGGCGGGCGAGGCAGCCGTGAAAATGCTGCTGCCAGGAATCCTGATCATGGCTTCGACCGTCTTGATCATCCTGGGACCATTCATGCTGAACTTTGTGACAACGGATATCATGCAATAGATCGCTCGGGAACATTGGAATTCGTCCCCATGTCTGTTTCGACCGCCACCGCCAGCCTGACCGTGACCGCCGGCCCTGACCGGGGGCAGACGTTTGCGCTGGTCGACGAATTCATCCATGTGGGCAGCGGACCGGACAGCCAGGTGCTGCTGTCGGATCCGCAGGTTCCCGAACATCTGGCATCTCTGGCCAATCGCAACGGTCGATTCGCCATCTTTACGCCGATCGACGGTGCGATCTCGGTGGATGGGAATTCATTGAGGGCGGACCAGTGGGTCTGGCTTCCCACCCAGGCCACGATCAAGGCGACCGCCAAGACAACGTTGACGTTCCAGACCGGTTCCGCGGCCACTCCGACCCCTGCCCCGGATACCAGGCTGCCGGACGATTCCCCGCCGCCGGTCGCCGCCGTCAAGGCCCGGCGCCGTGCGACCACGAAGAAATCCGAGGGAACCACCGGCCGGGCGGTGGCGAAGTTCATCACGGATCGTCCCGGCGAAACCCTGGTTCGACTGGGTGAAGACGGTCACCTGCCCGAGTTGGCGTTGCAGGAAGCCGCCACGGCAAAGTCCGAAAAGCGGCCACAGTCATCGCAAGGGAACCCCGCATTGGTCTATGGAGCCCTGGGTTTCAGTCTGCTGGCGTCGATTGCCATGCTGTTCCTGGAGCCGCAGACGTTTGACGAGCGAGCGACCTCCAAGTCCTCTGCCCGGCAGGCAATCGTCAAGGATTATATCGGCGACGAACGCGGCCCTGCGAAGCCGTATCAGCGTTTGCTGCGGGAAGCCGGGCTGGCCCACGCTCGGGGCGATTCCACGGGAGAACGCAACGCCTATATTGCCGTTCTCGGACTGCTGAATTCCGAAGATAAGAACCCGTACACCGGTATTACCGGCAGTGCGGATCTGGATGAACAACTCAAGAAGTACCTCGCTGTGCTCCTCAGTCGCTGAACCACTATGAAACTCGCCACCCACTGCCTGCTGTTGTTGCTGCTTCTGGTGTCCGTTGGTGACGGTGCTGAACCGGCACTGCCACCGGTGGCCGATCGAACTGTCGATTTCGTACAGGATATTCAGCCGATCCTCAGGGTCCGGTGCCTGTCCTGTCACGACGCTGGCAAACAGCGCGGTGGATTGCGGTTGGATCTGAAATCGGCTGCGTTCAAAGGCGGCGAAACGTATTCCCAGGCGATCATCCCGGGCAATTCCGCCGAAAGCCCGCTGGTGCGCCTGGTGGCGGGACTGGAGGAGGGTTTTCTGATGCCTCCTGAGGGGGAACGATTGACCGACATACAAATCGGCCTGCTGCGTGCCTGGATCGATCAGGGAGCCAAATGGCCCGACACAGCGTCGGCGGCGGATGACGTCGCGGCTCACTGGTCGTTTCAACCCATCACCCGGTCGCTGATTCCCGCAACACACTCGCACTGGACGCGCAATCCCATCGATTCGTTTGTGGCCGATCTGTTGCTGACGCAGAATCCCGCGTTGGAACCATCCCCGGAGGCGGATCGCGTGACATTAATTCGTCGGCTGAATTTCGACCTGCTGGGATTGCCGCCGGCCCCGGAAGACGTGGCGGAATTCGTGAGCGATCCGCGGCCCGATGCCTATGAACGATTGGCCGATCGATTGCTCGCTTCGCCTCACTTTGGCGAACGCTGGGCACGACACTGGCTTGACGTCGTCCGGTTTGCCGAGAGTGACGGGTTTGAAACAAACCAGCCTCGCCCAAACGCGTGGCCGTATCGCGACTACGTGATTCGATCATTCAACGAAGACAAGCCGTTTGCACAGTTCGTCACCGAGCAACTGGCTGGGGACACCCTGGGTGCAGATGAAGCGACCGGGTTCATCGTCGGCGGTGCCTGGGACCGCGTGAAGAGTCCCGATCCCGGCCTGACTGCTCAACAGCGGGCTGACGAATTGCACGACATGGTCAGCACGACTGCCAGTGCATTCCTGGGTCTGACCGTCGGCTGTGCCCGCTGCCACAATCACAAGTTCGATCCCATTCCGCAGACTGACTATTACGCACTGAAGGCGGTGTTCGCAGGCGTCCAGCACGGTGATCGCCCGATCAAGCCACTCGACTTCGACCAGCGCGAACAGCAGATCGGGCAGCTACGCAGTGAGCTGGCTCGCGTCGAATCGGCCTTGCGCTCGTTTGAACCGCGCGCCTGCACGGGTTCGGGACGGGCGACCGTCGTCACCCTGCTGCTGGATGATGATACTCCGGAACCCCTGTCTGCCACCGCACCGGGAGTGTCGCTACTGGTCCCACGCAAGGGTCTGGAACCACATCGTTCCGGAACAGCCCGGGGGCAAGCTGGCGATCCCGGCGACGCACGACGACTGCCCAACCTCGGACGAAATTATTCTTACTGGAACATGGTCGCCAACAAGAATGTATTCTCGTGGAATCCCCATGTGGCCGGAGCGTACCATGTCTGGATTTCGTGGGGCTGCGGTTGGAATACACACGCCAGTGACGCTCGGTATCTCCTCGACGTGGATGGCGATCTGGCAACGACGAACGATCAACAGGAAATCGCGCGGGTTGATCAGCGGCGATTTTCCGACGGTGCCGCTGGCGATCAGCAGCCGCTGTGGAGTGGTTTCTATCACGCGGGGATCCATGACTTCTCCCCGAACTCGCGACTGATACTGCGCGGTGGTGAAACGGACGCCTATGTCACAGCCGACCTGCTTTGCCTGCAGGAAGCAAACTCGTCCGAGGCCTCGGCTCCGGGTCGCTCATCGGCACTCCGGGGTACCGGTGTGCCCCTGCTGCGTGCAGCCGTCCAGCGCCAGGCGAATGTCGAACGATTCGCGCCGATCACGGCCAGGTTCCTGCGATTTGTCATTGAAGAAACCAACGGGGGTTCGCAACCGTGCATTGATGAACTGGAGGTTTTCACCACGGGAACATCGCCGCGAAACGCGGCTCTGGATGCGAAGCCGACCGCATCGTCCACGCTGCCGGGTTATGAGATCCACCAGTTGAAGCACATCAACGACGGACGTTACGGCAACAGCGCCAGCTGGATCTCCAACGAGCCGGGACGCGGCTGGGTGCAATTGGAATTCCCACAGCCGGTCGAGATCGATCGGGTTCTGTGGAGTCGTGATCGTCCTGACAACGGCCAGTTCTCGGATCGCATTGCGACGAAGTATCGGATTGAGGCCGGGTTGTCGGCCGACGCGATGGTGGTCGTGGCCACATCGCAAGACCGGTTGCCCATCGAACGAAATCTGACCGTACTGCCAACCCGCAGCGGATTGTCCGAACAGGAACAATTCGAGGCGGGCGAGCTGACTCGCCGCCAGGAATCACTTCGCGGGACCCTGCGTCGACTGACCGAAATGAGAATGGCCTACGCAGGTCGATTCGTCGCTCCTGAGCCGACTCACCGGTTTCATCGGGGCGATCCGCTACAGCCGCGGGAACCGGTCGCTCCGGCCGGGCTGTCGTCGTTTGGTCCGCCGCTCAAACTGCCTCTGGATGCTCCCGAAGCCGCTCGGCGAATTCAGTTAGCCCAGTGGATGACAGCGACGAATCATCCTCTAACCAACCGTGTGCTGGTGAATCGATTCTGGCATTTTCACTTCGGTCAGGGGTTGGTCACAACTCCCAGCGATTTTGGCCGCAACGGAGCCAGCCCGTCGCATCCTCAACTGCTGGACTGGCTGGCCAGTGAAGTGACGCCCCGACTCCCGGCAGGTGTGGCATCTCCCAAGCGGCTGCATCGGTTGATCATCACGTCGGCGACGTATCGCCAGAGCGGAGTGGCCCGCCCGGACGGTATGCGGGTGGATGCCGGGTCTCGCCTGCTGTGGAGGTTTCCGCCGCGACGATTGGAAGCCGAGCCGCTGCGTGACGCGATCCTTTCGGTCTGCGGCAACCTGGACGACCGGATGGGCGGACCGGGATTTGATCTGTTCGAACCAAATACCAACTATGTCAAAGTCTACAACACCCGGCACGAATTCGGACCGGCCGAATGGCGGCGAATGGTCTATCAATCCAAGCCCCGCATGCAACTGGACGACACGTTCGGCCAGTTCGACTGCCCGGACGCCGGCCAGATCACTCCCAAGCGCACCAGTTCGATCACGGCACTGCAGGCCCTGAACCTGCTGAACAGCCATTTCATCGTGCAACAAGCCGAACTGTTTGCAGGCCGCCTGACACGCGAGACGGGGGCCGCCCCCCAGGCCCAGGTTCGTCGAGCCTTCTCACTGGCGTTCCTGCGAACACCGACACCCGACGAGCAGTCGGCGTCGGTCCAATTCATCAATCAGCACGGGCTACCAGCATTCTGCCGGGCTCTGCTGAATGCGAACGAGTTTCTGTTCGTCTTCTGAGTTGCCTGGCGAAATGTGAGGAACAGGCACCGCAACGCATCAGCCCGACGCGCGAGCACGCCATTCGTCGGTGCGTGTCCACCCTGCAAATCTGTCAATGGATCGCAAAACGATACAAGCCGAAACCTTGCGGTTTCGGCTTGTATCTATTCAGGAAGATCAAGTTCAGCGACGGATCACTGCTCGATCTGCTGCAACGCATAGACGATCGCGGTTCGGAACTCGGAACTTTGGGTGGAATCGGCCAGGCTTCGCAAGTCGGCACTGGCACTCTTGGCAAAGGGACCAATTTCGCCCAGGGCATAGACGGCACCCATCTTCACCTTCAAGACCGGGTCATGTGTGGCCTTGAGAAGCGCGTCGACCGTTTCCTGGGACTCCGGGGCACATTCCGCCAGGGAATAAGTGGCCAGCCAGCGGATGTTCTCGTCCTTGTCTTTCAAGCCGAGCAACAGAGTGTCCAGGGCCTGGTATGACCACTGATCGTAGCGGATCAGGACTTCCGCCGCGTGCAGTCGCACATAACCGTCCCTGTCCTGCAGGCTTTCAGCCAGGGTGGACAGTGCATCACCGGCCTGAGGTCCCATTTCGGCCAGGACCAGGGCCGCAAACGATCGCAATCCAGGATCCGTCGACTTCAAGCCATCCACCACGGTCTGAACCGCATCTGGCGGCGACGCCTGCATCCGGGCCAAAGCCAGTGCCGAATGGGTCCGCACAAACCCATCCTTGTGCTTCAACAGATGCACCAGCGCGGGAGCGGCGGGTTTGCCATCTGGTCCCATCCGACCGATGCGATGGATCCCCCGCTTTAACCCCTCCGTGTCCGATTCCTTCAGGCTGCTGACCAGTTCACGCAGCTCACCCTGCGCGTCAGGACACATGCCAATCAGATCGACACCGGCGGTATCGGCAGCTGCGGCTGCGGCGGGACGGGTTGGGGTCGGATCCGTCAATTTGCTGCTGATCTTCTGCCGATACTCGTTGACTTCGCCAAAGTCCTTTTCCACGCGGGCACTGGCGGCATCCAGCTTCGACTGGGCCGTCGCTTTCACCTGAGCAATTTCACTCCTGGCCGTCGTTTCACGATCCCGAGCCCACTCAGGGATGTCATCACCCAGATCGGCCAGATTGTCCTCGACCTTATGAGCAACTTCACGGATCTGCGAGCGACCGTCCGCTGCGGCCGACTGAACGGCCTTGGAAGTGGACTGCGTGACATCGTCGATCGCCTTGCCCGCCAGTTCCACCGAATCGGTCTCGACCTTTTTGGCCTTGGACTTGGCGGCGGCAAAAGCTTCCAGTTCGTCGCTCATGAACGGATCATCAGCACTCTTGGCCGACTTTGAGGTCGTTTTCGGCGGTGCCTTGGCAACAGCGTTTTTCGCGGGGGCTTTGGAAGCGGCCACCTTGGAATCGTCGCTGGACTGAACCTTCGGCTTGGACGACTTCTTCGCCAGTTGCGAATCGGTCGCCTTGTCCCGAATCGGGTCAGACTTCCTGGAGGAACCCTTCTTCTTCACCTTGCCATCCACGTCGACCAGCTTCTGGTCTTGATCGCGCCCGGTGATGCGGCTCAGATAGGCCGATCCCTTGGCACACCCGCTCAATTCCAGAGCCAGCGTCGCCACCAACATCCATGCACACCGCTGATACCATTTTTTCATTGCAGGACCTCGTGGGCTTCTTGCGCGTTTGAAACGCGAAGCGAGAGTCTGAACTCAATCCTGAACAGGTCCGCGGTCACATCCCAACCATGGTTTGGTCAAATGCGAATATGCGGATTGTTCGTTCGCTAGGAAGTCTATCGGTCGCGCCGCGCCGCAGAATCCAGCTTTGAAACCCGAAAAATGCGAATAGTCGCGCTACGTGGCTCAATGAGAAAGTTTTGACCGCGCAACAGTTTAAGCAATCGTTAAGATTTACCAGATCTGCGGTGGCAACTGCCATTCGGAAGACCCGCCGCGATATTACGAAGTCGTGCGAAGTGACCTTTTGCGACCTGATTCGGCGCCGCGCAATCGCTTTCTCGTCAACGCTGCCAACTTCCCGATCGGGGGCGTGAAGCCATTCGCTGGTTCAGTTCAAACCACGAAACGTCGAGTTGACCGGCAGATTCGGCCAGTACTGCCACTACAGAATCCCGGAAGACTTCACGTTGATGCCCTTCAGCATCATCTTCAATTCTTCAACGTTTGGACTGATTTCAAATGCGTCTGCACGACTGACAAATTCCTGGGTGATGAAGTGGTACAGGCTGTCGTTGAACAGTTGCATCCCTTCGGCCTTGCCAATCCGGATGGCGGCCGGAAGTTTTTCGTCTGTATGCTCGAGGATCAGCTTTCGGACAACGCCGTTGAAGAGCATGATTTCGCAGATCGGAACGCGTTTGGGCTTTTCCACGATGGTGGGCAACAGCTTTTGAGCCACGATGGCCTTCATATTAAAGCCCATCGACGATCTCAAAGCGTTGTGCATACTTTGCGGGAACAGGTCCAGAATACGGCCGATCGTTGACGGAGCGGACGAGGCGTGGATCGTGCCGTACACCAGGTGCCCGGTTTCCGCCGCGTGCATGGCCGTTTCAAACGTTTCGCGGTCACGCAATTCACCCACCAGCATGATGTCGGGGTCCTGACGCACGGCATGCTTCATGGCGGTGTGAAAGTCGCTGACATCGGGGCCGATTTCCCGCTGGTTCAACAGCGACTTGTCCGCCACGTAAACGAATTCCACGGGGTCTTCGATCGTCAGGATGTGCTTGGCGTAGTTGTGATTGATCCAGTCCAGCATCGATGCGATGGTCGTGGATTTGCCAGACCCCGTCACACCGGCCAGCAGCACCATTCCCTGGTCATACTTGCACAATTCTTCCATGATCGGTGGCAGGTACAATCCTGCAAAATTGGGGATCGAACGTTCGATCTTACGTGAAACCATGCCCATTTTGCCGGTTTGGATAAACAGGTTCACACGGAACCGCCATGGCTCGTTCTTGTGCTCGACGATGTGCGCGTAGTCCGCCCCGCCGGTCAGGAAGAAAATCTCGGTGTTGCGCTCATCCATCATCGGCATGCACCATTCCTTCATCTGCTCTTCCGTGATGATGGGCATGTCGAGAGGTTTGAGTGCCCCTTTGATGCGCAGGATGGCCGGCTTGCCCACCTGCAGGTGCAAGTCAGAGCCGCCCAGGTCGATCATGGCTCGAAACAGCTTGTTGATCGGCAAATCGTGACGAATTGCCGTCCCCAGTCGAATCGTCGACTTGGCCATTGACGTTGGTGCGGCACCTCCTCCACCCATGTTTCACCTCTGCAAAATCTTCTCAAGGAATCTGAACGCCGACATTGAATCATCGGGACGGAATTGTGTTGAGGCCGTTCGGCACAGCAATGATACCGCCGAACTCCCCACGACCGCCAGAGTTCGTCCGCAGAGTTTCGGCAACCCCCACGCCCACGGATGACCGAAAGTCGCCAGCCTGGTCAGGTTCCGCCCGGAAACGGCTCTGACTGCGCCAGCGAGGTCGGCAGGTTCGGGGCCTGATGGCGAAAAAGAAAGCCCGGTCACAAATCTGTAACCGGGCTGCCTTCTTCAATCAGGAATCGTCAACGGCTATTGCATTGGCTGAGATTTCTCCACCGCCTGCCGCAACTTTTCCACTTGTTCAGTCAGATCCTTCAACTGCCGCTCGATTTCCGCCTGATGACTCACGGGCGGCGTTACAGTGGTACCAGGAATGGCCGGTGGTCCGGGAAGTGTAATCGCCTTCGCTCTGGAAAAGATCGTGGCTGGGCCCCCCGCTTTGGAAACATATTGGTTTGGAACAAACTGAGTGGCGTGCGCACGCGCCGGATTTAAGGCGGTGTCGGCAATCGGTCGGACTTCCGCCGGAAGTTTGTCCAACTCTTTTTCCGTGACGTCCCAGGACTGGTCCCCCTTCTTGATACTGATCCTGGCAGGATCCGCCCCCTTGCGAATGACCGTCACGGTGACGTCGTTCGGAAGAGCTCGAGCCGACCCGTGAATCACCAGAGATGGGGCTCCCGCGGTCAGCGTACGAGTAAACACGGCATTTGTCCGAGAGGCAATCCCGCGTCGCAGTTCCAACTGCTGTCGAACCAGGGCGCTGATTTCTTCAGGCAACTTGTCAATCGACTTGACCTCGGCTTCCCAGGTGCGATCCCCCTGTTTCACGGTCACTGTTTCCGGCGGCCCCTCGGCAGGCTGAAACTCCATCGTCATCCCCGGGGGGAGCGGCACTGCGGCGACGTTCATAATCATGGGACCAGCCCAGAATGTCACTCCTTCTCCGGGAATTCCAGTCACAGTTCCCTTCACATTTCCCACCTGATAAGGCAAGCGAGAGATCGCAAGGTCGAGGCCCGCCGTATTGGGACGCTCTTCGGGAGTAACTTCCAGAACTTGCTTTTTGCCGCGTCGCAGGAATTCCAGTTTCAGTGCTTTCGTTTCTGCGGCCTGGACGACTTTCACCAGATCCTGGGGACTCGAAAGGCGATGCGCGTCGGCTCCACTCTTCGACGGGAGCATGGCTTTCAGCAGCAGGTCATGTCGCTGAAAGCCGGCCCTCTTGCCGGGTCCATCTGAAACTTCCTCGACCAGAAGCCCCTCGCCATCCGCCAGATCCAATTGTGTCCGCAAGGCTTCGCCCGGCTCCGTGCATAGCAGTCCAATCCAGAATTTGTCCTGCGGACCGGGATCTGTGTAGACCACCGCTCCACCGCTCACACCGCCCACACTTCTGACATGAAAAGTTTGGACTCCGTCGCCGACGGACGTTGGAATCGCCGAATCGATCACAACCTCAACTTGCCGTGCCGGTGCCTCCGTCTGAGAAGACGGTGGCTTGGAATCGGTCTCATCAGCGAACCCGCCGGCCGCAATGCTGCTGACGACTGGCGACAGACACAGCGCCGCACAAAACCATTTCCCAAACGATTGTCGCACTTTCATCGGACCACTCCCTGTATCAGGTGACAAACCCTTGTGAAATCACCGTGAGCCATCGGCATCCCTGCCGGGGCGGCCCCACGATCACTGGTAGACATTCCAACCGACATTCTCCACAAACACCTCGCTGATCGGCACGATCCCGCTGCGGCCATCGTCCAGCGTCACTTCAAACAATTGGCGCTGTTCATAGACTCGTCGCCCCGACCGCAGCAGGTCGCGCTGCAGGCTGTCCGAAATCACGGGAGGAGCATTCCATAAGGCGTCGGGGTCCAGCGATACTCCCTCAACCACGGGAACCTCAACCGCTTGCGAGACCTCGGCCGAATCACCCAGTTCCAATCGCAACGTCTGCTGCCGCTGCACCTCTGGCAATGTGGATTCGGCGACCATGATTTCGTCCTGCGGATCATCGCTCGTCGTTTCGGTGGATGAATACGTTGCCGGTGATGATGACTCGACGGGACGAACCACTTGGGAACGAATTGAAAACCGTCCCAGGCCGAACATCAGCAGGCTGCAAGCAACGACGGCCGAGATCGCTCGCCATCTTCCCTGGACTGGACGCGAGAACCGCACTGCTGTCACGGACGGTGATTCCTCCCGACGAGACGGATCCCTGGGGATCGGCTTTCGGGCCAATCCGTCGCGCAGCGCCTGCGATTCCAGGAATGCCAACGCCACCCGCCGCCAGCCCCCTTCCTCATGATCCAGCGCCATCAGGATCGCTCGACGCTCGGCCTGAGACAATTCGCCGTCCACCAGTCGATCGATCTGGCGGGCGGGTACCGATGTAAACTCGTTCATGAGGCAGGCTCCATGACTTCGAGGGCAATCAGCGCGTTCCGCAATCGTTCCCGGGCACGATGCAGACGAGTCTCCACTGCGCTGTGGCTGATCCCCAGATGAGACGCCAATTGGTGATATGTCCAATCTTCTGTATATTTCAGCAACAGCAATTCCACATCTTTGGCGTGCAACTGGCAAATGGCCCGGCGGATCAGTTGCTGTCGTTCATCCGCCAGCAACCAGATCAACGGGTCCACTGTTTCATCGATTCCGCCTGGAATCTCTGCATTCAGACGTTCTCGCAACTTCCGCCGCCTACCCAGCCGCCGTCGATGCAACAGTGCTTGACGAACCGCCACGCGATACAACCAGGGGGCGATACGATCGTCGGGAAGGTCCGGATCCTGCCGGACAGCAGCCAGGGCAATGTCCTGAAAAATCTCCTCCACGGCCCCTGCATCCCCCGACCGGGCGGTGATGACCGTTCTGAGCCAGCGGGCGTGTAGAGCCAATCGCGCGGACCAGTCACATCCGTTCGCTTCCCTGCCCTGTGATCGACGCCATCCGCTCATGACGTCCACACGTTCCTTCAAAATGCAGTCACTGTTTCTTGCCACCAATTCACGTTGCCGCACCAGATAGTTGCCGCCAGCACGTGAATCTTGCTCGAATTCTGACAGATTCGGAGCGGATTCCGCAGATTTGATCCCTGGAATGCGGTGGCTCGACACGCCCTCCATTCGACGATGGAGGGCTGCGTCGAGCCGCAGTACTCCAGGGGGTCATTTGAATTTGTCATCAATGGGAACCTGGAATCCATTGGCCAGGCGGTTGGTCATGTTGGCCATGCCGACGATGCTCATCAGTTCTCCGAACATGCCCTCAGTCATCCCTTTGGAGACCGCTGCCGCGCGGTGGGAGGCGATGCAATAGTCGCAGCCATTCGTCACGCTGACGGCAACGTATATCAGTTCCCGGACTAGCGGATCGAGTTCACCTGGACCACCCATCACGTCTTTCAGTGCCGTCCAGGTGCGCTGCAGCGTCGGCGGATGATTGGCAATCATCTTCCAGAAATTGTTGATGTCGTTCGTTTTTCGCGTGGCACGGATGTCGTCGTAAACTTCCCGCACCAGTCCGTGGCTCTGTTCGTACTCAATCATTGTTGGCAAGGTACTTCTCCAGGAGGAATTCT
The DNA here is from genome assembly GCA_018242525.1 of Planctomycetota bacterium. Lineage (GTDB taxonomy): Bacteria > Planctomycetota > Planctomycetia > Planctomycetales > Planctomycetaceae > Schlesneria. Next base: position 42,197 of record JAFEBS010000002.1, read on the forward strand.
TGCATTTATCGTCCGACGATAAATGAAGCACCCTGAAGCTTATCGCCCTGAATCACCGGATCAACCCCAACAACTGCTGAGCACCCGCGCCCATTTTTGAAGGCTGCTGGTGACGCGTCCGATGGAAAAATGCATTTTTGCAGATACGTCGGGGTGGGGGATTGACTGGCAAAGCGCAAGCGGTGATACTTGTGATGCATTGTAATCCACTGCGAAGCATGTCGCAATTCAAGTATCGCTTTGCATCACGCAGCGAGAAAAACTGTTCCAGCATGTCATGAATCGGGTGTGTCGAGAAGCAATGGCGACTCAATGGTATTGGCGTGAAGGCGAAACGGAGTTAGGGCCGATTTCGTTTCCCGAGCTCACAGAGATGATCCGCCAGCATACGCTCAATGAGGATGATCTGGTCCGTCCGCACTATTCGAAAACGTGGCAGACGACGGATACCGTCGTGGGCCTGTACTACATGGCCAACCGCACTCCGATTCCGCGCGCTGTCGTTGCCGAAGACGATCCGGCAGGCGTCACCCACCCTGACGATGTGACGCCCGCCGGTCGAGCGTACCGGTTGGATGACGTCACACACAACACACCAAGCAGCCACGGAGCGACCCCTTCTGCCACTGCTGAAAGCGATTTCGGAGAAATCCTGGCCGCAGCACCGGTGCTGGATGGTGACGAGGGAGTTGAGATTGGGTCCGTCGCGAATTTTACACACGACGATTCTGATGGCGTTTTGGGAAATCGTACGGCGACTGGCGAATGGGATTCCGTCCTGCAAGCTGCCGTGGAACATGTTGACGCTCGATCGGATGCCGCAGATGTTCGCTCGAAAGGGAACTGGCTTGACCGAATTGCTCGCCTGTACCAACTGGCGGGGAATTCCGGAGTCATGCAGCAGGGGTTTCGGTTGAGTGTGGCGGCCGGCTGTGCCTGGGGGTTCTCGATGTGGGTGACGAATTGGAGCAATCAGCAAGCGCTGCGGTTCCCTCCCCGAAACCCTCAAGAGCAGCAATTGCGTTTCTTTCCGGTCATTGGTGCCTGCTATACCGAGGACTACTGGATGCTGCTGGCGATGAGCGCGGTGTTGTTGGGAATGGCTGCCTACTTGATGGCCGCCAAAATGGAACGTCGTTTTCTGGAGATCGAGTAAGTGAAAACGCGAAACGTACGAAAACGTCGTACGGGGTTCTCCCTGGTTGAGCTGATGGTGGTGATTGCCATCATCGCGGCGCTGCTGGCGATCGCCCTGCCCGCGGTTCAGCAGATGCGGCAGACCGCGCGGAATACGGAATGCAAGAACAAGCTGAAACAGATCGCCGTCGCTTTGCAGAACCATCAAAGTCAATTCGGTTGCCTGCCCAAGGATGGTGTCAATGGCTGGGGATATGCCGTCAATCTATTGCCGCAGGTGGAGCAATCGCCGCTATATCAGCAAATCAATCCGTCACAAACAACACTTCCGGGGGCCGTTCAACCGGGCTTAACGGATGTCAGCCTGAGTGTTTACTTATGCCCGTCGTTTACCAGCGATCCCACGCTGGGGTCGGGGTTTGGACGCCTGAATTACCTGGCCAATTCAGCGTTGATGAATAAGAAAAAAATGCAGTTTGGTGACGTGTTAGATGGCGAAAGCACGACGATTGTCGCCGGGGAAACCACCAGTGACCGGGCCTGGGCACAACCGGGAACTGCGTCCGGAGGTGGGGTTCCAAATCAGGGAGCATTCGGATCAAAGCACGGCAGCGGAGCCAATTTTGTGATGTGTGACGGTGCCGTGCGCTGGATCAACAATATCGTCGACACCAACACGTTTCAGGCGATGTTTACCATTGCGTCCGGCGACCAGGTGGGGAGTTTTTAGTGGCGGCGACCAGTTGAAGAGGGAATCTGACTATGATTCGTCAACGGGGAACAGACCGGTTCATTGTACCGTCCGACAGACGTGCGTTTACGTTTGTCGAACTGCTGGTGGTCGTGGTGATTATCGCTTTGCTGTTATCCCTGGGTTTGCCCGCGATGTCCAGGTCACGGCAGCGGGCACGAGTCCTGGATTGCTCAAACAATCTGCGCAATATCAATTTGGCGCTGATCCAGGCGGCCACGGACAAGGACCGATTGCCCGCGTGTGGGAATTTCGGCAAAACCACGATGTGCCACAGTTGGGTCCTGGACCTGCTTCCCTATCTCGATCAGGGACTGATCTACGCGAGTTGGAATCAGGATGCGGGATTGAATTACCCGCCCAATCAGGCCCTGGCCCAAACCTCCATTCGTGTCCTGACTTGTCCTTCGGATCTCAGCGTGGAACCGGACGTCGGGAATCTGAGTTACGTTGTCAACGGAGGCATCGGCTTCACCGCTCAGATCGGCGGTGTGCATGACTGTCCAGTGGCGCCGTTCGGGACGAAAATTGACTTCAATGGCAACGGCGCGACCTGCCTGGCATCGGGATTGCCGGATGGTGACCCCTCTGACAAGGACTTCTTTTTCAAGACAGGTTTGTTTTTCAATGAAACCTGGAAGTGGAATGTCACCGTCCGGCACCATCGGCTGGACACCGTTGTCGATGGCCTGTCTCAAACCATCACGTTCGCCGAAAATGTTCGAGCCGGTTATGACCCGTCCGATCCCAACACTGACAACTGGGCTAATTCCAACCCGTACTGTACCAGCTTCTATATCGGAAATCCGTGTAAGAATGACTCCTGCACGCCGGGCAACGTGGACTACAGCTCGTGCAACACGGGTAAATACGCCATCAACTCCGGACTGACCGCCGGCGAGGGAGCTTCTCCGGTGCCGAATTCATTTCATGGCGAAGGAGTCAACATGGCGTTTGGAGATGGTCGAGTCAAATTCATCAATCAGAAACTCGACAGCCGCGTCTATGCCGCACTCGTCAGCCCTCAGGGGATGCTACTGGAGAACACCCCCCTGGCTCAACCCGTCGTCTCCGACTCCAGCTACTGATCATTGAAGTCCACACATCTTCAATTCATGACCTGACTGGTGCGAATCACCGCTCGCTGACGCAATTGCTGACTCGTCAAGTTCCGCACTTCAACCTTAACCGAGTGTCAACATCATGAGATACTCCGCCAGCGCCAGTGCGTGCCTGTTGATCTTAACTCTGATCAGGCCTGGCTCCATCGATGCACAACCGCCGCAGCCTGATCCCGATGTCAAGCGGGGCACTGTGCAGAAGGATCCGACAAAACTCCCCCGCGAAGCGGTCTTCCGACAGGCAGACCTGGATCGCAATGGAACGGTTTCGCGGTCGGAACTGTTCCGCCACAAGCTGGCAGCCGATGCGAATCCCGCCGCGCGTCGGGCCCATCTGATTCAGAAGCTCCAGTTTGAAAGCGCTTTCGGACTGGCCGATGGGGATTCAAACGAAGAATTGACACTGGCAGAGTTCCAGGCCAATGCCTGGGGAGCCGAGGCGTTCCGGGCGGGTACGACGAACACACGTGGACGAATTCCCGATCCGATGCTTGCTGTCATCGCCCGGCTCGGTCAGGTGATTCCCGGGATCGTGTCGCAACTCGACCAGAATGGCGACGAACAACTCGATCAGGCCGAATGGGCAAGCGTGAACTGGCCAGATTTACTGCCGCTGGCAGCTTCTCCCCTGGATTGGTGGGACAAGGACAAGAACGGAACCGTCAGTTCGGAAGAATGGATTCAAGGGTTGCAGGTGGCCTTCTGCCAGCAGGATTCAAACGGAATTCCGTTGAGGGACGACGAGGGCGCGTTTTTCAATCTGAACTATTTCAATGCGATGGATGCGAATCGCGATGGCTGGCTGACGCGTGAGGAATTCAAAGCCCGGTATTACCAGGGACCAGAGAAGTCCGGTGAACGGTTTGATCAGGTCGACCCGAAAATGAAGGGGAAGTTGACGTTCGCCGAAATGCGAGGCGTGTTTCGGATTTCTGTCCTGGACGCATTCGTAAACTATGACGTGAATCTGGACGGACTGATCTCCCACGATGAACTGCTCGCAAAGTCCCGGCCGGACCAGCGAATCGGAGCGGAGCGGGTCTTCCCCGGATTTGACGGAAACGGCGACGGATTATCGTTGGTGGAGTTCCAATTATCTTCGTTGGCGGACGAGTCCGTCGGCTGGAACAATCTGCCCAATGATGCCGACCGGGATGGCATGCTGACTCCCGCGGAATTCCGCCCGGGAAAGACCCTGCTGGCCAGCGGCTTGAGCGATTCCGTCTTCCGCACACTCGACCGGAACCACGACGGGACGCTCAGCTACGACGAATGCCGGTTCACGACAGACCCCACGAAACTGCCGCGCGAAGTCGTGTTTCAGCAGGCCGATCTGGATCACAACGGAACGGTTTCCCGAGCGGAGATTTTCCGGCACAAGCTGGCGACGGACGCGAATGCCGGTGCCCGGCGAAGTTATCTCGCTCAGAAACTGCAGTTTGATGCCGCGTTTGCCCTGGCCGATGCGGACGCCAACGACGAATTGACGCTCGCGGAATTCCAGGCCGACACCTGGGGCGTGGAGGCTTTTCGGGCCGGAACGTCGACCGCTCGTGTTCGGCAGCCGGATCCGATCCTGGATCTGATTGCACGCTTGAGCCAGGCGATCCCCGTGGTGGTCAAGCGACATGACACGAATTCCAACGGACAGCTCGACGCGGCAGAATGGGCACAGCTGAACTGGACGGATTTGCAACCCCTGGCTCCCTCGCCCATCGAATGGTGGGACAAGGACAAGAACAGCGCGATCACTTCGGACGAATGGATTCAGGGATTGCAGGTGGCGTTCTGCCAGCAGGCACCCGAAGGAACCCCGTTACGGCGGGACGACGGCTCGATTTTCAACTTCAGTTACTTTACATCATTGGACGCCAACCGGGATGGCTGGCTGACGCGCGAAGAGTTCACGACCCGGTATTATCAGGGTCCGGAAAAATCCGGTGAACGGTTTGATCAGATCGATACAGCGTCGAACGGGAAGCTGACGTTCGCCCAGATGCACGTGGTCCAGTTCCGCACACCAGTTCTGGACGCGTTCTTAAACTGTGACGTGAACCTGGATGGCCTCGTCACCCGCGATGAACTGTTCGCCAAATGTCGGCCCGATCACCGGGCTGTTGCCGAACGAACTTTCCCGGCATTCGACCAGGACGGCGACGGTTTGACGTTGATGGAGTACCGAGCAACACCGTTTGCGGACGAAACCATCAGTTGGATTTCTGTGCCCAACGATGCCGACCGGGATGGCGTGCTGACGCCAGCGGAATTCCGTCCGAGTAAGACTCTGCTGGCCAGCGGCTTGAGTGATTCCTACTTCCGTACACTTGATCGCAATCACAATGGGACACTCAGCTACGACGAATGCAGGTTCACGACAGACCCCACGAAACTGCCGCGCGAAGTCGTGTTTCAGCAGGCCGATCTGGATCACAACGGAACGGTTTCCCGAGCGGAGATTTTCCGGCACAAGCTGGCGACGGACGCGAATGCCGGTGCCCGGCGAAGTTATCTCGCTCAGAAACTGCAGTTTGATGCCGCGTTTGCCCTGGCCGATGCGGACGCCAACGACGAATTGACGCTCGCGGAATTCCAGGCCGACACCTGGGGTGTGGAGGCTTTTCGGGCCGGAACGTCGACCGCTCGTGTTCGGCTGCCGGATCCGATCCTGGATCTGATTGCACGCTTGAGCCAGGCGATCCCCGTGGTGGTTAAGCGACATGACACGAATTCCGACGGACAGCTCGACGCGGCGGAATGGGCTCAGGTGAACTGGACAGACCTGCAACCGTTGGCACCTTCCCCGATCGAATGGTGGGACAAGGACAAAAACAGTGCGATCAGTCCGGACGAATGGATTGAGGGGTTGCAGGTGGCCTTCTGTCAGCAGGCTCCGAATGGAACCCCATTGCGGAGAGATGACGGAACGTTTTTCAATTACTACTACTTTACGATGATGGATGCGGATCTAGATGGCTCTCTGACCCGCGAGGAGTTCTCGGCAAAGTATTACCAGGGACCGGAGAAATCCGGTGAACGGTTTGATCAGGTCAATGCGGAAAAGAAGGGGAAGTTGTCGTTCGCCGAAATGCAGCCAGTGTTCCGTGCGTCCGCGCTGGATTGGTTCTTGAATTACGACGTGAACCTGGACGGCCTTGTCACGCATGACGAACTGCTCGCCAGATGCCGACCAGATCAGCGGATGAATGCCGAACGGCTGTACCCCGGTTTTGACCCTGCAGGAGACGGGTTGTCCTTAATGGAGTTTCGGGCCACGCCGTTGGCGGACGAGTCCGTCGGCTGGAACAATCTGCCCAACGATGCCGACCGGGACGGCGTGCTGACACCCGCCGAATTCCGACCAGGTAAGACTCTGCTCGCCAGTGCGCTCAGTGACACCTTCTTCCGCAGTCTTGACCTGAACCACAACGGAAACATCAGCTACGACGAATGTCCGTACTCGACCGATATGGGAAAACTTCCGCGCGACCTGGTGTTTCGGATGAAGGACGCCAATGCCGATGGCCACCTGGCCTTTGACGAGGTGTTTAAGGACAAGCGGCCCGATGCTGATAACGTCAACTCACTGCGGGGATACCTGAACAAACTGATGCGATGTCAGATGGCGTTTCAAGTCACCGACGCCGACAGAAACAATGTCCTTTCGATGGATGAGTTTCAGCGCAGTGAATTTGCAGGTACGTGTTTGAGTGAATCCTACGGGGGACCGATTCCAGACCCGATTCGGAACCTGGTGGATGCCGCCGTTGAATCGGTCTTTAAGCCAAATGTCGACTCGCTGAGCCGGTCTGCCTGGAACAGTTTGAAATGGGAATCCCTATCGCCAGATCTGGCCGACCTGGCGGGCACAAACGCCGACCAGAACCGTGATGGAACTGTGTCGCGCGACGAGTTGCGGCATCTGGTGGAAGTTGCCTACGGTGTCTGTCTGTCCGATGGAACTCCCATCCGAGTGCCGACAGGTCAGTTTTTCAACTATCCGTACTTTGTCGCCTTGGATGCGGATCACAATGGCAAGCTTTCACGAAGCGAGTTTGTCACCAGGCATTATTCCGGTCCGGAAACCGCTGCCAGATTGTTTGATGCCGCTGACGTGGATCGCGATGGCATGGCATCGATTGCAGAGCTGATGCCCAGCATGCGCAGCGACCGCGTCGGAATGTTTTTGAACTTCGACAAGAATCTGGACGGCCGAATTACACCCGAGGAACTGGCGGAACGAGCTCAGAAATGGGAACAGATCATTGCGATGTCGCTCTTTCCAGCGTTTGACGAGGACAACGATGGCAGCCTGACGTTTGAGGAATTCGAACTCTGTCCGTTTCCCAATCGTGTTCTGGAATGGAATCGCGTCAGAAGGGACGCCAATTTCGATGCACTTTTGTCCTACCGGGAATTCAGGCTCGACGGCGAGAAGTTGTTTGCGAGTGCATTGAACCGGCGTTTCTTTCGCCTGCTGGACCGGAACCATGATGGATCGCTCAGCTACAACGAATTTCAATTTGACATGGACTTGAGCAAGGTCTCGGCCGAAGTCGCGTTCCAGATGCAGGACAAGGACCACAACAACAAGTTGTCGTTCAGCGAAGTCTTTCGAGATCCGAAGCCTGCCACGGACGACAAAGACGCCATCGAAAGATACGAAATGCGTTTGGGAGCCGCGGAAACGCGGTTTCTGGCAGACGACGTCGATCGGGACGGATCGCTCAGCGTCGACGAATTCCAGCGGTCCAAGGATGCGGCCCTGGCTGCGGTCGAACGAAAAACCAAGGCATTAACTCGTCATCGCGGCCGTCAGGCTTCCAATCTGCCATTTACTCTGTTCCTGATTCTGGACGGAATGGTGCTGGCGACCGCGGCGTGGTTCGTTTTCAAATGGAGCAATGGACGCAAGGCCCGCTGATTCGATCTCTAAGTTGCGTTTCCGCGAATCGTTCACACTTTGATGGCCAGGCATTCATGGAATCTCAAATTGCACCCGCTGAAAACCAGACGCCGGGCGCGGGTGCTCGCTGGCCATCGGTTCCGTGCCTGATCTTCCTGCTGGGGATCGTGGCGGTCGGGACGCTGCTGCGATGCAATCAGCTGGCAGAAATCAGTTACTGGTTTGATGAAAGCTTCTGCTGGAAGATGACCACGTTTGAATGGAGTGAACTGTGGGGCCGCGTGGCTCGCGACAACCATCCCCCCTTGTATTTCTTCCTGTTGAAACTCTGGACACTTTGCTGGGGGGAATCCGCGGTCGCCATGCGTTCGCTGAGTGTGATCTGCGGCGGGGCAGTGATCGTCGGAGGATACCTGCTGGCTCGGGAAGTCGATTCTGGAGCAGGGAAATCGGCTCTGGCGGCAGATGTTGCCGGCCTGTTGGCGGCAGCCTGCCTTGCCTTGGCGCCGTTTCAGATTGAGTGGTCGACACAGGTCCGCATGTATGCCCTGGGCTCGGCACTCACCCTGTGGTCCAGTTGGATCCTCTTGCGGGCGCTTCGTCACCCGGATTCTCACTCCGGACTGTGGTTTGGTTACGGAATCATGGCATCTGCGCTGGCGTACACCCACTATTACGGGCTGTTCATACTGCTGGCCCAGTTCCTGTTTGCCACTGGGGACCGTCTTTATCGAAAGGTTTGGAAGACCGCGGATCCGCCGTCACGTGCAGCGCTCCTGCCGGTGCTGATCACGTTTGTTCTGGTCGGTATGAGTTGGTCACCATGGTTGCCCGAGTTTCTCGCACATCGCCAGCAGGTCACAGACTCATTCTGGACGAAGCCGCTGACGGCCACGGATGTGACGTGGACCTGCGTACGGATCTGGACCGGGGTCTGGAGTGATCGTCCAATTGACGAAAAAATCAGTTGGTGGGTGGCCGGCGTGACTCTGACCATCTGGGTTGGACAATTACTGTTCGGCCGTGGCGGTTTACGGCTGCTGGCACTCGGGCCCCTGGTTACGTTTGTGGCGACAGTCGCCGCTTCGCTGAGTTCCCGAAACATCCTGTCGGCACGCTACTTTGTGTTTGCCCATGCCCTGGCGGTTTGTGGAGTGGCCGTCTGCATTCAGCGTCTTCCGGGTGTGTGGTTGCGGGGGCTCACGGGCGGTCTGGTCCTGGTCGGCTTGGGATTTCTCTGTGTGGAAAACGTCCAGCGTCGGGATCGCTGGGCCACTCGACCCGGTTTTGAATCCGCCGTCGCGTATCTGGATGAGGTGCGCAAGCCAGGTGAACCGGTGCTCGTTGGCAACCCCATGGTGCAGATCAACGTGGCCGCGTATGTCGGCGATCGAGACACCGTCTATGTGTTGAGTGACAATCCAAGGTTTCCGTATTTCCAGGGAACGGCGGTGATGCGCGATACCGAATATCTGTCGAACGAAGCTGTCTCCAGCTTCGCCACGGACCGGATCTGGCTGATTGAAACGAAAAACTGGACAGGCGGATCGATTGCCGTATCGCTCCCCTCGCCGTGGGTCGACATCCGTGAGGAATCGTTCTACGACTGGCACTCGCGGAATTGCGAAATCATTGTCAAGGAATGTGTCCGGCGCCGATCTGCCGTGTCACCGCCGACCGTGAATAAGGCCACACAGATTCCCCGGGATCCTGTGTTGCATTGATCGACGTTCGACAAATTGCAGGAACTCCGTTTGACGGTCCGTGATGTTGGGGGTGAGATGACTCGTGAAGCCGCAAATCGAAAACCGGATTCGGACGGAAATGCCGCGCCGTGTCAACTGCGCCGCGGCGTTGCCAGGCAAGATGTCGTCATCGGGGTGCTGATCCTGGTCTTGTTGGGAGCGGTTCTCAGTCCGGCGGCCGTGATGCTTCGCGAACGTTCGCGCATGACTATTTGCGAGAGCAATCTGCGTCGGATCGGCGCTGCATTGCACACGTACCACGATCTACACGGAACGCTGCCCGTCGCGGCCGTCTGGCAGGGGCCCACGTTGCGGACGACAATGTTGAACGAGGTCAAACAGATCGACCTCGTGACATATCAAAACTGGGCTCAGCTATTGTTGCCCCACCTTGATCGAACGGAAATCGCCTCACAGTTCCATCCGAATGAGCCGGTCATGGCGGCGGTGAATGAGTCCGCGCGCATGACATTTCTGGCCGAGTACGCGTGCCCGACGGACACTTTCAATCGCGCCGACAATCCTTATTCGTTCCAACCGGCCAAAGACCTCGATCCAATCGCGGAACTGGCGCGGGGCAACTATGGCATCAATGGCGGCACCCACAACCATCGCTTCACCCCGGAAACAACCAGTCAGCCCCATTTCGACGGATTGGAAGTCGTTGTCTCCAGCGAGCCGCGACGGTTCGAATTGGTTGGAACCGGCATTGCCGGAATCAATCATGCGTTTTCCATGTCGGATTTCCAGAACGGGAAGTCGACGCTGGTTGCCATCGAAGAGCTTCGTGCGGGAATCCATCCGCTGGACCCGCGCGGCGTCTGGGCGCTGGGGCAAATCGGTGGCAGTATCACCTGGGCCCATGGTGTTTCCAGCGACGACTGCGGCCCCAACAATCAGTGGGACCGCGCCGACGATCTGCTCGGCTGCGGGATCCTGCATGAAACGGTCGGCAGCGACACGCTGGAGGAGCAGCAGATGCCGTGCGTGCACTACGTGGATCGCAACGACCAGGCCACGGCTCGCAGCCTGCATGCCAACGGAGTCAACGTCCTGTTTCTGGATGGTTCTGTGCGATTCGTCCATGATCGCGTGGATCGAACTCTTTGGCACGTCATGCATTCCCGGGAAACTCCCGCCGACCGCCTGGCCGAGGGTTTCGAACAGAAGCTGGCCGAGTTTCGACCACCAGCAGATACTCCGGCGAAATCAACATCAGCCGTCACCGCGACAGCAGGAACCGAACTGACGAATTCGATCGAGATGCAGTTCGTGGCGATTCCGGCGGGCGAATTCTCGATGGGCATCCCGGATGTAGGAAACTCTACGGAACCACCACCCGAATGTCCCGTTCATCCCGTGTCGATTACCAGAGCGTTCTGGCTGGGATCATTCGAAGTGACGCAGGAACAATTTCAAAACGTCCTGGGGCGCAACCCATCCCATCATTCCGCCGAACGGCTGTCGCTTCCCGAGGCGAACAGATTTCCCGTTGAAATGGTCTCGTGGGATGACGCGAACGAGTTCTGCCGAAAGCTCAGTGATCTCCCCGCAGAACAACAGGCGGGCCGTAGCTATCGACTCCCCACCGAAGCGGAATGGGAGTACGCATGCCGGGCGGGAAAGAGTGAACCGTATGCCTGGAGTTCCAGTCGCAAAAAAGACGACGACTCTGGCGACAACTGCGGGATCCAACCGCCGCTGCCGCTGAAACCCGTTGGCTCCTATAGACCAAATCCCTTTGGACTCTATGACATGCGGGGAAGCGTCTGGGAATGGACCGCAGACTGGTTCGATCGCAGCTATTACGGTCGTTCCCCTGTTCAGGATCCTCAAGGTCCCGCCACCGGGTACATCAAAGTGATTCGCGGCGGCGACTGGACGTTTGTGGGCGAACCGTGCCGGATCAACTACCCGATGATGCCACCTTGGAAATGCAGCCCCTACGTTGGCTTTCGCGTCGTCTGCACAGGCACTGCGGATCGTTGAACGACCGATTCATTGGCCCGCTGTTTGACATCCGGGGTCAGGTCTTCAAATTTCATTTTTAGCGTCGCGGTCACAGCCCGGTGTCAGTTGCAACTGCGGCCTGCGGTGAAAGTCTGGGGTGGATTGCGGGGCCAAAAATGAAATTTGAAGACCTGACCCCATCCTCGAAACCCTGGGAACGGCCGATTCACGGGTCCACGGTTCGGACTCGTCGACTGTTGCGTTGCTCAAACATCCACTTCAAGACGCCGTTCGGGGCACGATAGGATTGTGTCCAACTGTCGTGACCAACTCCGCGCAGTTCGGTGTAATGTGGTTGTCCTCCCGCCGCGCGAATGGCGGCAATCATCTGTCGCGAGTATTTGACGTCGACCGCGCGATCAGCATCACCATGGATGGCCCAGATCGGAACGTCAACCAGCTCCTTCGCGAATTGGGGATCGCCGCCGCCACAAATCGGAACAACCGCCGCAAACCGGTCCGGGACCTGACTGGCCAGCGACCACGATCCGAATCCCCCCATCGACAGCCCCGTCAAGTACACCCGATCCAGATCGATCGGGTACCGATTTGATACGTCGCCAATCAGTTCCAGCAGTTCCTCATCCAGGCTCGTCCAGTCCGTGGACTCTGGACACTGGGGGGCGAGTACAAAGCACGGCCACTTGCGACGCCATTCGGCTTCGGCAAGTTGCTCCGGCAAGCCGATCAGTTGTGTCCGGTTGTCATCCCCACGTTCTCCTGCCCCGTGGAGGAAGCAAACCAATGGATACCGCCCTTGACCAGCGTTTTTCACAGGAGCCATCAAGCGATACTGGAGTGTTCCCGATCGGACCGGATGGTACAGCTTCAGGGCCGCACGAGTCGGCAGACGCCCCGTGGGGTCCTCATCCAGGTTCCAATACATCAAGAGATTCGCACACGCCCAGCAGGCAAGTGCCACGACTTCGAAACGCCAGTGATTCAACACGCGCACCATGCGACTCATTGTACACGCACAAGAATCACATCCGCCACCCAACTCGCCGAAGTCGCCACATCAGAATTTCAAAACCGCTACAGAGAATACGTACGGTCACGCAAAGTTCTCGTGGAAGTCGGGGTGCCGGGTTGGCTTGGAAGCAACCCATCAGCCGAATGTGATTGAATCGGTCATAGCCCGAGAGTAGACTGGGCCACTGCGGCTGACCTTGCGGGTTGTATCGATTGAGGCGATCGGTTCGACAAATCCAGGGCGACAACAATTCACGGGTGGACTGTCATGGGACCGCCGCGACGGGTTGCGCTCGGTTGGCATTGGTGGACGATAACGACAGAGGCGGGTGATTGGTGCCATGGCGAGCCGATTTCTGTCCTGGATTTCAACCGAGATTCCACCGAGCATCAATTCCTGACGAACCAGCTACTTCAACGGAGTGAGTCAACATGAATGAACAACAACCACAGGTGGGCGCGACAACACGTCCGAAGTTCTGGCGTCGACGGAATTGGGTTCGCGGCCTCGCAGCTCTGGGCGTTGTTGCCAGCGTGGCGACGGGCACCTGGGCGGTCGAAGAAGGCAAACTGAACCTGGGTTTACGGGGGATTTTCCCGTCCGCCGCGCCGGCCGAACTGGCCGCCGACGAATTCGCCAAGCTGAATGGAAACTGGGCCGACTGGTCCAAGGGTACCGCGGAAGCAGTTGCCGATTTCTACGCCAAGCTGGAATCGGCCGATGCCGCCGGCCAACGAACGGCGTTGAAGTCGCTCCAGGCCAAAGTGGATGTCATGCAGCGGGCGATCGATGATCCCCGCTACCGTTCGCTGCTGGAACCGCTGACGTTGATGCATGCCCGGCTGTCGCAACGAGTTGACTTCGCCGAAGCGGCCTTGGACACCCTGGAAACCGATCCTCAGAAGGTTCGTGCCAATAAGCTGTCCGCACAGGCCCGGGGGGTGACGGCGGCGATCGCTGAACTGCAGGTGTATCTGAACAGTATCCCCAACGGCAAGCTTTGGCTGCCGTATGTCAAGGCGGACTCTGTTCTGAAGTCGCTCACAGCGAATGCCGCCAGCGAAGCGTCGATCACGTTGGTGCGGGAGGCCAAGGACCGCATCGCTGGACGCGCGGGTTTATCAGATGCCACACAAAAAGAATTCCTGGGCCGCCCGGCGTTCCTGAATTATGAAGCGTCGTTGGATCAGTATCTGACCGCCGTCGCCTGGCAGCCGCCAGCTCCCAACGAACCGGAACTGCGGGCTCAACTCAAGGCCCTGCTGGATTCGGCTGACTCTTATGCTGTGACCCGTGCGACGGAAGACGCCGTCAAGGCCCGGGCGGCGTTCGCCGCCATCAGCAAAGTGGCCGCGGATGGTGGAGATCTCCTGAGTGCAGTGCTGCAAAAGTACGTGTTCAACTACAATGTACGCATTATCGCCAGCGAAGAGTTCCTGAATCGGCTGTTGTCCGACGCCCGCACCGAAAACGGTCGGGTTGTGGACAATGTCCTGGGAGCCGCCGTCAGCGGGAATCAGACCACCTCGACCAAGGTCGGAGTGGATCTGCTCCCCAGCAGTCGGACCGCTCGATTTGATCTGCTGCTGAACGGCCACATCGTGTCGAACACGGTGGGTGTGACCAGTGAAGCCAGCGTCTATACCCAGGGAAATCACACGTTCGTTGCCAGGAAGGAAGTCAACTTCGACGGCCTGAAGTTCGTCACATCACCCGGTACGATCAGTGTGACGCCTCACAACACGACGACCGGCATCAACGTGAATGTCGGTGGTCTGTTTTCCGGGATCGCACAGAACATCGCCAATCAGGAAGTAGAGGCGCGCCGTGGTGCCGCCGAGGCCATCGCCGCACAGCGAGTTCGTGAAAACGTGTTGCCAAAGTTCAATGCGGAAGTCGACAAGAGTTTTTCCGAAGCCGGTGGCAAACTGGAAGCAGACGTCTTTTCAGGTTTGAAGGCCACAGGCCTTTATCCCGACGCGTTCGTCTATTCAACAACCGATTCGTTGTTGAAGCTGAATTCGCGGTTGATGTCGCCGACCGAACTGGGAGCCGGCTTGCCCGTTTCGCCGTCTGTCGCGGACCGGGGTGCCGTCCTGTTGATGCACGAAACGGCAGTCAACAACGCGATTGATCGCATGGAATTGGGGGGGCAGACCCTGACGGAACCGCAATTGCGCGAAAAACTCGAACAGTTCTTCAGCAAGGCGCTCAACAAGCCCGTCAAGCTGGAAGCTCCCCCGAAACCCGATGCGGCCGACGGAGACGATGCGGGGCCCAGCACAATTGTGTTTGCCGCCGCCGATCCGATGCGGGTTCAATTCGAGAACGGGGAATTGATCCTGGTGATGCGCGCCGGTTTCAAGCAGGAAGGCAAGGATGACGTGCCGACGCGAGAAATCACAGTACCAATTACATTCGAGGTCAAGGGCAACAAGATCCTCGTCACACGCGGCAATGTGGTCGTGTCCGCGGCGGATGGCGAAGGCGGTGGTATTGCCATCAACGGAGTCGTCCGCAAGAAAATTCAATCCGCATTGCCGGACCGTGAAGTCGACAGCAAGGTGGAACTGAAGGGACCGAAGAACACCGTGGTCTCCAACGTTTCCGCGATCAAGTTGACGGATGGCTGGATCCACATTTCGGTCAAGTAATTCACGGATTCCGCGATGATCGCCACGCCCGCGCTGGAGTTTCCTGCGCGGGCGTTTTCGTGTGAATGGCTTTTGTAGCCGACGTCGTGAGACTTCGGTTGTCGTTCTCAACGGCAAAGGTTCCCAACAGCCCTGAATTCTCACGAATTCAGCTACGGGAAACACCGCACGGCCGCCTACACCCACGGACACCGCCCCCTGCCCGCCGCTTCCTCGAACCTGACCGGAACCTTCGATATACTGCCAGCCGCCTGGCTCTGTCGGATGGTCTTCATGGTGGGTGACCTCTGTCGGTGATGTCCAGGTGTTCGGGGATCCGCAACGGGTGGACCGCAGCATACTCGTCGGCAGGGAAGGCACTTCGGCATGGCCAAACAACAAATCTCGTTTCACGACAAACTCTACGCACTGGCCCGAAATTACTGGTGGTGCTGGCAACCGGAAGTCGTTGCCATTTTCCAGGATCTGGATCCCGTCCGCTGGCGGCAACTGGATCACAACCCGATTTTGTTGCTCGATGAATTCACCGTCGAACAACTGGAACATCGCGGTCGTGAAGCGGTGCTGCATTCCCGCGTCAACTACGCCTACCGTCGCTGGCAAGAATACATGGCGTCCGAGAACACCTGGGGAGACACTCACACGGGTGTGCTGGGGAACAACCCGGTGGCGTATTACTCGGCCGAATTCGGGATTCATGAGTCCCTGCCGAATTACTCCGGCGGCCTGGGTGTGCTCGCGGGCGATCACTTGAAGAGTGCTTCGGACCTGGGAGTTCCGCTGGTCGCTGTCGGCCTGTTCTACCAGGAAGGATACTTCTCGCAGCAGATCGACGAAACCGGTTGGCAACGCGAAATCTATCCGTATGTTCACAACATGCGACTGGCGGTCAAGCCAGCTCAAACCACGTGGGGCGAAAAGGTGATTGTCCAGGTGGAAACCCGCAAGGGGCCCATCTACGCCCAGGCCTGGCAGGCAGATGTCGGCCGCATCAAGTTGTTCCTGCTCGATTGCGATGTGGAACAGAATTCGCCCGAAGACCGCAAGTTGACCGCCCGACTGTATGGTGGCGATCAGCGGATCCGGATTCGCCAGGAATTGTTGCTGGGGATCGGGGGAACCCGTGTCCTGACAGCAATGGGGTATCAGCCCAGCGCCATTCACATGAACGAAGGCCATTCGGCATTTGCCCCGCTCGAATACATCCGGATGCGGATGGTCGAGGACGGCCTGTCATTCGATGATGCGATGCGCAAGGTCGTCTGGCACTGCTGCTTCACGACACATACGCCGGTCCCCGCCGGACACGACCGGTTCGACTGGAACCTGTACGAAGAGCACCTTGGTCCAATCGCCGATCAACTGGGCCTGGGTGCGGCGGGGCTGGTGGGAATGGGACGGGTTGACCCCAATAATGCGAACGAATCGTTCTGCATGACGGTGCTGGCCTTTAAATGCAGTCGGCGCGCCAACGCGGTTTCGAATCTGCATGGCGTGGTCAGCCGCCGGATGTGGACCAGCCTGTGGCCGTGGCGGTCTGAAGAAGAAGTCCCCATTGGACACATCACCAACGGAGTTCACGTTTCCAGCTGGCTGGCTCCGCAGATGCGGTCCCTGTACGACCGGCATCTTCCCCTGGAGTGGTACCTGAAATCCGGTCAACCGGAAGTCTGGGCCGACTTCGACGATGTTACACCGGGGGAACTGTGGGAAACACATCAGTCGCTGAAAAACCGCATGATCCTGTTCGCCCGCAACCGCATGCAGCGACGGGCCGAGCGAATCGGCGCGTCGGAAGCCGAGATCGCAGAAATCCAGACCTGCCTGGATCCGGAAGCCCTGACAATCGGCTTCGCCCGGCGGTTTGCACCGTACAAGCGGGCGGACCTGGTCCTGCGGGACATCGAATTCCTGGGACAGATCATGGCGGACTCAAAGCGACCGATCCAGTTCATCTTCGCCGGGAAGTCCCACCCGGCCGATGACAACGGCAAGGCGATCCTGCAACGCATCTTCCGCCTGACCCAGGAACCCGGCTTCAAGGGGCGGATCGTGCTGCTGGAAGACTACGACATCAACCTGGCCCGACACCTGGTCCAGGGAGTTGACGTCTGGCTGAACAATCCACGGCGGCCTCTGGAAGCTTCAGGAACCAGCGGTCAGAAGGTCGTGCTCAACGGCGGACTGAACTGTTCGATCCTGGACGGCTGGTGGGCGGAGGCGTTTGATGGCCAGAATGGCTTTGCCATCGGCAGCGGGCGATCCCACGTCAGCGAGGAGATTCAAGACTCGCGCGATGCGAAGGCCCTGAGCCGGGTGCTGACCGAGGAAGTGATTCCGCTGTTTTACCAGCGGGATGACGACGACGGCCTGCCCGACGCCTGGATCGCCCGTATGAAACGGTCGGTTCGAACCCTGGGCTGGCGGTTCAATGCCGACCGAATGGTGATGGATTACGTTCAGAAGGCATACATCCCTGCCGCCGGCGGCTTGTCGTGTGACATGGGACGGCTGGGATAAAACGACGAACGCCCCGGTGATTTCCACCGGGGCGTTTGCGTTTTGATCGACGAGTTCCGAGTCGGGCTTATTGAGGAGTCGCGGGGCCCGAGCAGCGGATCAGGTGGTCATGATCGATGTAGACGACCTGGATGGATTCGTCCTTGTGATGGAACGGAACGGGCCAGTCGGATCGGATAACCTTGTCGTAGTAGACGGTGCACTTGTAGTGGCAGTGATGCAACCGGGCGGGACCGACCAGCGGATAGAACCGGCAGTCATCCATGCGGTCGACGATCAGGTCCACGACCATCTTGACGTTGCTGCGTTGCGTTTCCGCGACGAAGGGATTGCCGCCCGATGTTTCGTTGGGCATGGCGCGATTGACTTCATCGGGGCTCGGAGGATCCTGGCAGAACAGGGGTGCATGTTCCCCCTCGACCGGATCCAGAACGGGAACCTTGTCGTAACGCTCTTCGCGGATGTAAGCATCCTCGATCAGCTCGCTGTAATACGTACTGACGGGAATCAGCGGGGTGGTCCCAAAGTAATTCCCCAGGATGAACGCATCCTTAATCAGGCCAAACATCAGGACACTTCCTGTGGTTGCCGTCAGCAGGCAGCCGCTGTTGGCCATCGTCATCAGGCCGATTCCGACCACCAGACTGATGCGTTTCAGCAATGATCCTGGCTTCATTATCATTCCTCTCCGGGAATTCGCTGATACTCGACGTCGTGCCGAAGTTGGCCGCTTGGACGCGATCAGACGTGGCTCGTGAATCGAGCCGACAGGTTGACTGACCGTTTAGCTTGCGTGTCACACCCAGTCACGACGCGACCTGAACGATCCTGAGGTATGTATCGATTGTTTCGAGGTAAAACTTGTGAAAATCTTCCGGTTTTAGCGATTGCGAGGTCAAAGTTCGGATCTTCGTTCAAAGACCATTCGGAGGGCTCCGCCACATCGTCAGCAACCAGTGGCCTGGAAATGGAAACAGCGTCTGCGAAACAGTTCGCAGACGCCGAGCCATTCGTGGGCTGCCAGCTCACGGTCAGCCTGCAGCCATGCAGCAGATTGAACTCAACCGTTTGTCATCGAAGTGACTCGCAAACGGGCCGTTCGTATTTGATTGCTCAAACCGTCCGTGTGGTTGCCCGCTTGAGCCGTTTGGGCCAAAACACTGGTGGCGTCTACCACCATCACCGCGGGGGAATCAGTCCGCTGTTGTCAATCAGGACTGTCCCCCGATCCACCCGATCACCAGTTGTTCGGGTTGAAGTACCACCACCACTTGTCCGTGCGTGTGCGGAACATCAGGTTCCACTGTCCGTCGTCCCATCGCAGCGTGGCATCGCGCCAGCCCATGGGGACTTGAGGATACGGATAGAAGGGACCGATGTACGGCCAGGCACTGGCACTGTACTGTTGAGGATAGCTCACGGCAGCCGAGTTCGGATACTGAGCGTACGTGGGCCAGGCATAGTCCGGTACACTGGGATTGTTGTAAACGGCCTGGGAAGCACCGGCACCTGGATGGCCATAGGCCGGCGGCATGCCGGGAGCCATTCCCGGAGCCATGGGCATGGCACCCGGCATCGGGGCTTCACCCTGCCGATAACCAACGGGTGCGTACTGTCCCGGCTGACCCTGGGGCATCTGCTGCCGTGGAGCAGCGGCCATGGCGCGTTCTTGCGTGCAGACCAGCCGGTTCGCGACCGACCGGATCCCTGGAACGGAATACGCCGCTTGTTCGGCGGCGGCGCGTTCGGCCTGAGTGCCGACGCTCCCTTCCAGCAGGGCCACACCACTGTGGTAGCGAATACCAATGTCAAAACCATCCAGGTTCGCTGCGGTCAGGGCGGAGCCAATTTGTTCGGCCATCGCCTGGTTGCTTGAGGGAGCCTGCATTTCACCGTTGACTTGCTGGACTCGGTTGGACTTGGCGGGGGAAGCCGTGTGATTGGCCGAGACAACTCCGCCGCCCGATTCGGCGCCCGGTCGGGCTGTTGAAGCAGCCACTGCGGGGGCGGGAACGGTCAGCCGGTTCTCGACGCGTGTCACGCCAGGGACGCGGCTGACGGCCTCGTGGGCTCGGTCACGAACCTTGGCATCGGCAACGACGCCGGACAGGCTCGCCACACCGTCATTGAAACGGATGTCGATCTCGCGCCCCTGAATTCGGGCGGCCTTCATCGCCTTGGCAATGTCGTTGGCAACCTTCTGATTAGCCGCTTTCGCACTTGTGCTTTCCGCCGCCGGCTTTTCGTCCGCCTTGGACTTAGATCCAGCGGCGAGTGTCAGTCCCGGAGTTGCAGCCAGCAACCCCAGCGTCAACACCCATTTCCCGTACTTTCGCATGGAATGTTCTCCTTCGATTCCTCGCTGACCGTCTTCGAATCCGCTGGGACGAGTTCATCCGGAGACATTTCCATTCGAGAATGGCATCGAATGGGATTGTCGGCGTTCCGGACGATGAATCAGGCATTTGGTGGACCACATGGTCCGGCCAGTTTTGCCAGACCGGTGAAGCTGGTGCTCCGCCGGTGAGGCGCGCTGATTCCCCGTTCCTTCTATTCATCGGTCAAACAAGTCCGCCTACACAAACTATTCTGATTGTTTCGACAAAATGCTTTCTAACGAACGGACCGATTGCAGCAGTTTCAGCAGTCCCGTGCCGCGATAGCGGTGTCAGCAGAGACCAGTCCGAGGCGCGGCGCGGCGACAAACCAGCCGGAGATTGAGTCGTAACACATTATTCGACAGTATGTTGCATCACAACATTCGCGATGACATCCGGGTGTTCCGTGGTGAGCCGCGGCCGAAGATTCCACCAGTCCCCCCAGTTTGCCTGGACTGATTTTCCGGTCCGCGGGTCGAGCGCTGGTAGTCAGGTCGCTGCACCTGTATACTTCCGACCCCGATATTCCGAGCCTTCACTTGAGGGCCGGATCGTGGAATGAATTGGCGGCTCGGCACCACAAGGGGCTCAGGAACGGCGATGGCTCGTAAATCACCCAGTCGGTTGGAAATGCGGAAGCAGGTCGAAGCGGTCGAAGCCGCTGGCGAAAAGGGGACCGAAGAAAAGAAGGCGCGAAAAACGCCGAAAGCTGCGGCCCCGCGTGCCAAGCGGACCAAGGAAAAGGTGCTCGCTCGAAAACGCCTGGTCTGGGTCGTCTACAGCGGCAGTATGAAAGAGGAAGGTCGGTTCCCTTACGATCAACTCGCTGCGGCTCACGAAAAGATCGAGCAGTTGAAGCTGAAATCCAAGAAGATGTACTTCATCCAGCCCGTCAAGGAAATCCTGGGCGAAGGTGGTGTGGTCATCGCCAAGGCCGTCGTCGATCTGGACGATGAACCGGTCAAGCCCAAGAAGAAAGCCCCCAAGGCTGAAGACGATGATGATGATGATGATGACGACACGGATGACGACGACGACGAGTGATTCGTTTCGTCGGCCGCTGATGACAGAACCACGACCCCGCCGGGACATTCGGCGGGGTTGTTTGTTTGGACGCGGCATTTCCATTTTCCATTTTCTTTTTTCCCCCCAGTAAAGACTTGCCATGCCTGCTCAATCTGCGGTCGCCTGGATTGGCGACGCTTCATCCGGAAATCTGCGACTGATTGATCAGACGGTTTTGCCCGTTGAATATCGGGAACTGAACCTGCGAACTGTCGAAGAGGTGTGGGAGGCGATCAAGGCCCTGCGCGTCCGTGGAGCTCCCGCGATCGGGGTGGCCGCGGCCTACGGTGTGATCGTGGGGACTCAATCGGCGCTATCCGCAGCACGGCCGGAATTCGACGCCCGGCTGGATCAGGTACTGACCTACCTGGCGACCAGCCGCCCCACGGCCGTCAACCTGTTCTGGGCTCTGGATCGCATGCGCCGTGTGGCCAATGCCACGTCCGGCCTGACGTCTGCCGAGTTGGTCGATCACTTGCTGGCAGAAGCCCGGCGGATTGAATTGGAAGATCGGGAAATGTGTGCGGCAATTGGTCGACATGGATTGCCGCTGTTGAAGGAATGCTCCGGTGTTCTGACGCATTGCAATACAGGAGGACTGGCCACGGCGGGGGATGGAACGGCGCTGGCGGTGATCTTTGCGGCCGCGCGGGACAATCCGTCGCTGCAGGTCTATGCCGATGAAACCCGGCCCCTGTTACAGGGAGCGCGGCTGACCGCCTGGGAGCTGATGCAGCGCGGGGTTCCCGTCAAGTTGATCTGCGATTCAATGGCCGGCTGGGTGATGAAAGAACGCCGGGTTCAAGCGGTGATCGTCGGAGCAGATCGGATTGCCGCCAACGGCGATTCTGCCAACAAGATCGGCACGTATTCGCTGTCAGTTCTGGCCAGGGCCCACAACATTCCGTTCTACATCGCCGCTCCGTCCAGCACGTTTGATCTGACCATTCAAAGCGGTGACGAGATCCCCATTGAACAGCGTGCTTCAGCAGAAATCACGAATGCGTTTGGACGACAGACGGCACCCGATGGGTGTGACACCTACAACCCGGCGTTTGATGTGGCCCCCGCCGAGAACATCACCGCACTGATCACGGAAAAAGGTGTGATTCAGCCAGTGACGAAGGCACAGATCGCCAGGGTGCTGGAATAGCGTGATCCAGAGACTTGGCACTGATCTTGTGAGCCGCAAGGCGCTAGCCGCGGGTGCATTCTCACTCGTACCCGAAGAACCCGCGGCTAGCGCCGTGCGGCTCACAAAGTAAGTGCCATCGGGCTAGCAGCCGTCAGGCCCCGGATTCTTTGGTGTTGACGGCACCACCTGACACTGGCATAGCTTAACGGATCCTGGCGGGGGCTCGTTGGCCCGTGGGAATCAGCGTTGTGTATTTGCGGTCCTTCATGCGCTCCTGAAAATCGGACTTGGCGGCGGCCAGGGTTTCGGGTTGTTCGAGCAAATCCAACGCGGTGACCGACAGGACCTGGGCCGCGTAGAGGGTTCCCTTTTCGCCAATGGTGGAGCCGATTGAGGCAACGTTTTGCCAACTGTGACCGGGGCTGCCCGACGGAAAGCAGGCGGTTCTCAGGCCGCTCGTGGGAACGAACCAACTGATGTCGCCGACATCGGTCGATCCTTTGCTGGTCTCGGGAACGACCGCGAGCGGGTGGACGGAATCGTCGAGTGCAATGGAGAACGTGGTGCCGAACTGTTCCACCAATGGTTCCTGCAGCTTCTTTGCCAGCGCATGCTCTTCGGGGGTGAACTTGGGTGGCGTCACCAATTTCAGGTTTCGTTGCAGCAGTTCCGACAGCGGCGAGTTTTGAAGCAGTTCGTGACAATCGGTATCCACAACGGAACTCATCTTCGTACGCGTCATCAACGCGGCACCTCGAGCGATGTCGTTCAGCCATTCAAATGTCGATTCCACGTCGCGGTGATCGTTGGCCCGCACGTAGTACCAGACGGTGGCACTGGCCGGGACCACGTTCGGGGCACCGCCGCCGGACGTGATTACATAATGAATGCGGGTGTCTTCCTTCACGTGTTCCCGCATGTAATTGGCCCCGATATTCATCAGTTCCACGGCATCCAACGCGCTGCGTCCCTGTTCCGGGCTGCCAGCAGCATGAGCAGCGATGCCGTGAAAGGTAAACTTGGCCGACACCATCGCCTTGGAACTGCCGTTCCAGACTTCGTTCTTCGAAGCCGGGTGCCAGTGCAGACACGCATCCAAGTCCTCAAAACTGCCGTCAAGCAACATATAGACCTTGCCGATCAAGGTTTCTTCTGCCGGTGTCCCATACAGTCGCAACGTTCCCGGCAGCTTGTGTTGCTGCATCGCGGCCTTGACCGCCAGGGCGGCTCCCAGGGCTCCGGTTCCCAGCCCACTGTGTCCGCAGCCGTGCCCCGGCTTGCCCGCTTCGACTGCTTCCTGGATTGGTGAGACCTTCTGCGAAAGATCCGGCAAGGCATCGTATTCGGCCAGGATTCCCACAACCGGCTTTCCCGATCCGTAAGTGGCAATGAACGCGGTCGGCAGGTTGGCCACGCCGACCTTGACCTCGAAGCCTGCATCCTTCAGCTTCTGGACCAGCAGCGCCGAAGATCGAGTTTCCTCGAGCCCCACTTCGGCGAAGTTCCAGATCTGCTGGTTGACCGACTTCAACTCGGCTTCCCGCTCCTGAATGTCTGCCAATGCAGACCTCTGACTGGGACGCAGGGCCTCCTGGGCATCCGTCGTCGCAGACACAGCACCGACAGCGAGACTCAACAGCAGAACGTGATGTTTCATGGCGTCCCTTGTTTCCGTCGGCTCTATCGCTTCCCGCTTCCCAACTGCTTGTCGGCGTAGTCCAGGAAGACACCCCAGTCTTCGCGGTCCATCGAATGCTTGCCGGGACGAATGTAATAGCCGAGTTTGCCGTTGAGTAACTTGCTCAACTCTGGCTTTTCCTTCGCTTCCAGGCCGGTGGAGCCGAGCAGCCGATAGACCGGGTCGGCACCCTTCAGCATTTCAAACTGACCATCGGGATTGGCCCACTGATCTTCCACCGCGTTGGAGTACAGCACCGGGCGCGGAGCACACAGGGCCAGCAGGCAGTGTTGATCAAACGGCAGCTTGTCGGGTGCTTCGTTGAAGAGTGGAAAATTGTCGCAGAACCAGTGCGGGAACACGGTGTTGATGCGGCGGATGGTTTCCACGTCCTTGCGATCGATCGCGACCCGGTCGGGAGCCGTCCCTCCGCAACCGGCCTGGTGCGGGATCGCCAGTGCGATCCGTTCGTCCAGAGCCGCAGCGAGTAATGTTGTCTTGCCGTTGCGAGAATGACCGACGGCGGCAATTCGATTGACGTCGATCGCCTGTGCATGTTTTTCCACCAGGAAGTCGACGACACGATGATAGCCCCAGGCCCAGGTGGCAATCGCGCCCGGATCGGTGGGGGTCGGTGCGGTTTGCCCCGGCTTGTAGAAGGCGGGTTCGATACCGTCGCTGAAGTCGGCTGTGTCGGGATCGAGATCACCACTGTAGAAGCACGCCAGCCCATAGCCACGTTCGATGATCAGGTCCAGGTTCCAGACGTCTGCCTGAGCACCACGCCCCTTGGCGGTCGCCCGCTCGTTTTCAGATCCCGCGCACGACTTGTACACCCAGCTCTCGGGAATATGAATCTGCGGGTGACTGGCCAGGGCATGGTTGCCGCAGAAATTCATCCCGACGAAAACCGGTGCGGGGCCGGACCGCTTGTTGGGCAGGACCAGCAGGACATGCAACCGGTGCTTCAGTTCGGGTCCGAAGAACGCCAGCCGGCTTTCGCTGAGAGTTGCCTTGCCATCCAGGAACGCGTCATCCGAGAACGAGACTTCTTCGACCGTCCACTTTTGTGGCTTGGGGGGAAGGTAGCCGTACATGTAATGCTGAAACAGTGCCTTCAGTTCCGGCTTCCGTTTTGTGTTCCAATCGGCTGCCGTGGTGACCTTGGATCCGTCCAGCATGACCAGTGGATCCGGTAGCTCGGGCCGGGACGGCAACGAGGCAAAATCGGGAAAATCCGCGGCCATCGTATTTGAAACAGTAACCGCCAGGACTATGAACGTTGCGAACCCAAGTACCTTCGGCATGGAGTGACTCCAAAGTTGATAACCAACGAACTTCCCCACTATTGTTCTGGTTTGGGCATGAATGGTGTCAGGTTTGTCGCTGACTGCAGGGTCAGTTCTTCAAACGGCTTGTCCTTGTCTGACAATCCGAAGAAATCCCCGAGCACCGCGAGTTGTTCACCGGCGTTGCAACCCTCAAACGGACGTCGACTTGCAGCAGAACCGCCGATATACGCGTAAAACCTTCGACCATCCGTACCTTCCAGGGCGACCCAGTTCTTTCCGTCGTCGTCCGTCGATGGAGCGACAAATCCTGCGAAAGTTCCGCGGACGACCGCCTGCTTTCGATTCTGCGCTTTGTTGAATGCACTCGGGCCGGCTTCGTACAGGCTGGCCAGTTCATCGACGGTCACGTTTAACATGGTCGGTTCACTGGGTTTGATGATCCGACATTCGGCGAGGATCCCAATGCCATAGGGGTTCCCATAAGCTCCGCGGATCGTAATGGTCGCTCCGTGGATCGCCTGTTCCCACGGTCGTTCTCCCCGGGCCATCCAGCAGGGCAGGAAATCTGCGGATTTGGGCGGCGCCAGGAGCGCGGAGACGAAGTATTGACCGCCCGAGAATGGCTCAACGCTGAAGCCGGACAGCGGGCCTTCCACTTCCACCCATTTGTCAGCGTATTTGGCCATCGCCGCGTCGCCGGCTTTTTGATCGTCCTGGAAGGCTGCCAGGGTTACGTGCACGGTGTCCGCATCCTCGAGCGGCAATTTGGGAAGAAAAGGGCCGGTATAGGCGATAATCCTGGAACTCGGCTGAGGTGGAGGCATCGGCGGCGCTGATGGCACTACCGGTACTTCGCTTGAAACCTGCAGAGGCATGGATGGAACGACGGGCGGATCAAGGGGGGCCTTCTGGCACCCCGGAGTTGCCGCTGCAATCCCACTAGCCAGCACCAATGCGCTCACTTGCGTTCTCATCGATTCGGCCCTCTGGCAGGATTCTTCGTTCCTCAGACGAAATCAGGGAAGCGTCAATTCCACCAGCGCCCCTTGGGACTGTTGCAGAGTTCGGGCGGTGTCTGGGTCGACATAGTCGCTGTGGCAGGACGCCTTGGCTTCGGCTTCGGCGGTCATCACTTTCTTCGTCTTGGCGGCCAACCGATGAATTTCTTCCGGACTCAAGACACCTCGCTTGGCGAGGATTTCCTGTTGCTCGTCCGTTAATGCGGCCGAAACCTTGGCCTTGTCCCACTGATAGTTCGCGTCCTTGCCCGATGTGAACTCGACAATTTCCTTGCTGATCCGGACACTGCACCAGTCGTGACCGCACATCGCACAGAAGTCGGTATCGACATCCAGATCTTCGTCGTGATACGCCCGGGCCGTATCGGGATCGAAACTCAGATCGAAATGCTTCTGCCAGTTCAAGGCGGCGCGGGCCTTGGTCAGTTCGTCGTCGCGATCGCGAGTGCCGGGGATCCCCAGTGCCACGTCGGCGGCGTGGGCCGCAATCTTGTAGGCAATGCAGCCCTGTTTGACGTCGTCCTTCTTCCGCAGGCCCAGGTGTTCTCTGCGGGTCACGTAGCACAGCATGGCCGCGCCGTGATAACCGCCTGCCCTGGCACCCACGCAACTGGTGATGTGCTCCTATCCCGCGC
>JAFEBS010000030.1 GCA_018242525.1 Planctomycetota bacterium
AACGCACACTCCGAAGGAGTTTCGCCATAGAGCCCAGGGTTGCCGCGCCCCGCGGCTGCCCTGGGGTCTGAACTGCCAACAAGTCAGGTCGTCACAGGATTCGCAATCCCTTCGGCAGGGCTTCGCCGAAAATCAAAGTTTCAACTTCGGAATCGAGCGATCCCACATCGCGGACCAGTTGTCGATACTTTTTCGGTGCGGCGGCGCGGTCCATCCAGGCTTCGACACTGTTTCGCGTACTGTCATCGATGTCCCGGTAGCGATCGCCCGTCTTGCGGGATAACTGCATGACCGCAAAGGCGGTCAGTGATTCGCTCTGGCTGACTTTCATCAGCCGGATCAGCCAGCGGGCGACGACGTCCGGGGCCACAACACCATTCAGCGGTCCATAGACCAGGCGGCGTGCTCCGACCCGGCCGAGTGCCCACAGTGCCGCCGCCTGCAGAACCGCGAACCGCTCGCGGTTCAGGATGTCCAGCAGCAGTTCGCCCAATTCGTGCTTGACCGGCAGCGACAGCAATTCGCACGATCCCAGCAACCGCAGGACCTCGGCGGATTCGTGCGGGTTGCTGCCGAAGTCGCTCCCTCTTCCCTTCCCACTCGCCTGACGCAGACCCTGTCGGACCGCACCGATCAACGGGGTGGCCAGGGCCTGCTGTTGACCGGCGGTCAGCCCTCCGGCAATCCGTCGCCACAGGATATGAGATTCCGCGCGGCACGCGGGTGTGGCGAAGGCGAGCTTGCCATGGAGCAGTTTCCAGGTCTCGGCCACGCGCCAGTCATCGACCGCCAGACCGTAGCCCGGACGCAGCGCAAACCCCGTCAGGTTCAGCCAGCGGGCTTCATGTTGGGCACTCTGGCGTCGGCCCGACTCGACAGCCAGCAGCGATTCCCACAACTGACGCAGCAGTGATGTCGGCCATTCATCCCGGTTCATACCGAGTGCTTCCACGAGGCGTTTGATCAGCGACGCGGGATCGGTTGCTTCCGATCGAGTGACAGTTGGCGCCGGTGCAAACGTCTGCTGGATGACATTCAGTGCCGATTGGCGGACCGCGTCGTCGAATACTCCCTGCCGTTCGCCGACGGCGTCATGAGCAGCGATGTCGGTGTGCGTGGCGGATCGCACGTCAAACAACAGTTTCCAGGATCGCTTTCCCGAAACATCATGGCATGAGAGGTCGAGTGTTCCGATCTCGGTCAGCAGAGCCTTCAAGATGATCGAGACTGTGGACGCCTCTTTCGATTTGCCGGTCTTCAGGACGGTCCGAATCGGGGGAAGCGACTTGATCTGCTCGGGATCGACCACGACCAGATCGCCCGGCTTGTCGGTCAAGCGAGTGCTGGAGACATACAGCGGGAATTCGATCGGTTGCGAGACCAGCAGTTGAAACTGATGCTGGGTCAAATCGATTTCGTGGCCCGGTTCGATACCGGCCGGCAGCAGGCAGAGCGCCCGGGCCGTTCCATCCGTGGCGGCTTCGACCCCGATGTAGTACGTGCGTGCCAGACCGGCCGCGATTCGGACTCCTTCGCCCCTGCGAACCATCCCGTAATACGCGGCGCCACGAGCGACCGCCAGATCGAGTCGCTCGTTTTCCAGAACGATCGGAGTCCACTGCGGATCGTCGCGACGAAACCAGTTTTCGAGCGACGTGATGATCCGCTGCTGCAGGATGGGAGACGCAAACACGCCTCCGTTGAACAGCACGATATCCGGTCGAGCGGGGTCGACATTGCCAGCCGATTTGGCATCGTGAGATTGTTCGCTGGAGTCGTCGATTGCGACGTAGCGGTGCGCGGTCAGAAATGCGGCCAGGTATCTGGTGATGGCGGGGTCGGGGGCGTACGGCAGACCAAACTCCTGAAAACCGGATTGCGAGACCCGGGGTCTGTCATCAATCGGGACCAGGGGAAAGAAACCATCGACCAGCAGCGACCGGACTTCGTCCCGGGTGACGGCAACCTGCAGTCCTCCGCCAATCAGGCGGGCACCGCTGCCGGGCAGTGTCAACGTCCATTTCTCGGGGGCCTCGCCCGCCATCAGGACTTCTTTCAGTTGCCGACAACTGCGCACCAGGACGCTCCACTGTCGTGGTTCCAGATGCCCGTCCCCCTTGATCCGCTGTTCCAGGTGATGAGCCAGCGTCAGATCGAAATTATCGCCGCCCAGGATCAGGTGGTCGCCGACCGCCACGCGATGAAACTGCACGACGCCATCGGCCCCCCTGCGAACGCGAATCAGAGTGAAGTCCGACGTTCCGCCGCCGACGTCGCAGACCAGGATTTTCTGGCCGGGTGACACCAACTGGTCCCACGTCTGCGAGTGCTTGTCAATCCACGCATAGAATGCCGCCTGGGGTTCCTCAATCAACACGACGCGATTCAAGCCCGCCTGGCGAGCGGCCTTGATCGTCAATTCCCGAGCCACTTCATCAAACGAAGCCGGCAGCGTCAGGACAAAGTCCTGATCAGCCAGCGGATGCGCAGGAAACCGGGCATCCCATGCTTCCCGGAAATGCTGCAGGTACCGGGCACTGACGGTGACGGGAGACAGTCGCTCCACATCTTCGGCCCCCTGCCACGGCAACAGATCGGCCGTGCGATCAACTCCATTGTGGCACAGCCACGACTTGGCCGAGGCGATCATCCGGCCCGGGACCTGGGTTCCGTGATCCCGTGCGAACTGTCCGACGACGTAGCCGGCATCGCCATTCTGCCAGGTCAAACGCATCGAACCGGCCGGAAACTCGCCGGTGCCGGGCTGATAATGAAACGAGGGAAGAGTGTCGCGAGCTTCGATCTGTCCCGGTGCCACGATCTGTGGCACGGAAAAGGTTCGGATCTGGCGTGGCGTTTCGTCGGTGTCGACATAGGCCATCGCGGAATTGGTCGTCCCCAGATCGAGTCCGACCACAAATCGGCTGGGGAGTGGGTCGTCTATAGTCATGTCGTATTCGCTCATTGCCTGTCGGTCATTGTTTCCACCGGCACGGAGTTGGTGGAGCACCATTGTCGCAGGTGCGTCGGGCCAGTGTTCGATCAGGGCCATCGCCTGTTTCAAATTGGGAATCGAGTGCCACGGTTATGGAGTCCTCGACATGGCCGTGCCGATTGAGCACTCGCACGGCCTTCCCGAAGACGGTAAGACCGTGGCACCCCAATTGGAAACAGGCGATGGCCCTAAGTGTTCGATCACGTTCACTCGCGATTCCAGAACCGGGAACGGTACTATACGCCCCTTCCGTGTGGCTCTTCAAAGCACTCCCTGCGTCATTCGCGGAGACATCCATGTTTGTACTGATCCGTTCGATCCCGCTGAGTTTGCTGATGATCTCGGTTGTGGCGGCTGCGGAACCTGTTGTGACCCTGCGCGGGCGAGTGCTCGACTTCGATACTCAGCAACCTGTGGCGGCCCGGATTTACATCCAGGGGGCCGATGGAAAATGGTTTTTCCCCAAATCGGCCTCCCCGGACGGAACGGCGATCGAATTCAAGCGGCAGGCCGGCCCGACCAGCCTGGAACAGCATGTCACCCTGTCGGCACATCCATTCGTGGTCGATGTTCCCGCCGGAAAATGCACGATCACGATCGAACGCGGGAAGGAATACCGCTCGCTGACATCTGAAATTGACGTTGGCCCCGAGACGAAGGAAATCTCATTCGCCATCAAGCGCTGGATCGAGATGTCCCGGTTGGGTTGGTATTCGGGGGATGTTCACGCACATCGTTCACTGGCAGAGATGCCCAACCTGATCATGGCCGAAGATCTGAATGTGGCGATGCCGCTGTCGCACTGGGTGACCGCCGCCGACACTGGTCCCGTAACGGGCAATCGCGTCAAAGACGCGGCTCCGAAGCCGGAATGGATTCCTGTCGATGCCACGCATGGAATCTATCCCCTGAACACCGAGTACGAAATCTTCACGGTGGGCGGAAAATCACACACGCTGGGGGCCGTGTTGATCTGCGGCCAGAAGACGGTGCTGGATCAGGGTGTTCCCCCGGTTCGCCGGATCGCCGAACGGGCGCATGCGGACGGGGCGTTTCTGGATCTGGAAAAGCATTCGTGGGCGTGGACGCCGATGATTGTTCCCCTGATGAAGGTCGACCTGTTTGAACTTTCGAATAATCATTGCTGGCGTACGGATTTCAGCTTTTCGTCGTGGACTCTGGATGCTGCCCCGAAATACATGAACCTGGAAAAGACCGACAAGGGGTTCACGGAATGGGGCTGGATCGATTTCGGACTGCAGAGCTATTACGCCTACCTGAATTGCGGATTTCGCATGATGCCGTCGGCGGGGACGGGGGCCGGGGTCCATCCGGTCCCGTTTGGGTTCGGCCGGGTCTACGTGCATGTTCCGGGTGAGTTCACGTACGAGAAATGGCGGACCAACCTGCTGGCGGGACACAGTTTCGTTTCGACGGGGCCGATGCTGCGATTGAAGTTCAACGACCAGGAAGCCGGTCAGACGTTTCAGGGAACGGGAACGTCCGGCGTGAATGTGACCGGAGTCGTGGAATCAGCAATGCCCCTGGACCGCATCGAGATCATTCAAAACGGAAACATCGTCTGGTCCGATACCCCGGCGCAAACGGCTTCAGCAGGCCTCGTCACCACGACGCTCGATCAGACGATCTCCTTCGACCGTTCGGGATGGCTGATCGTCCGCTGCTTTGAGGCTCATCCCAACAAACGGATCCGATTTGCCCACACCGCCCCGGTGTTCGTTGAAGTCGCCGGGAAACCACAGGTTCCCAGGAAGGTCGAAGTGGACCATTTTGTGGAACGGATCGAGCGTGAACTGGGACGTCACACAGGGATCTTGAATCCTGATGCCGTGGACGAGTACAACGAAGCGCTGATGATCTACCGTGACTTGCTGTCGCGGGCCAGGTAAACACGACTTTGTGATCGGCCGCAGGAAGCATCATGTCGGAACGAACTTCTGAACACCCAGTCGATTCGCGGAACTGGACTGAGATTCAGGTGCAGCGTGCCACCCGGAATTCGCTCGTCTGGAACGGGATCAGCCTCGGGTGCCTGTTGTTTTTGGTCTGGCTCACGGGCGATTACCTGTATTACTTCTTTCGCGGCCCCGTCAGGGTGACGGACGAGCAACTGCTGACAATCCTGGATCGAAACCGGGACCGGGAACCGATCGAATACGTCGAGATGCCGGACCGGACATTGATCGAGACGAACTGGCAGGAGGTCTCGACGAGCGACGGACGTCCGTATTCGACGGTTCCGTTCTTTCTGCTACCTGTCGGCGATCAAACGATGATCCTGGTGCTCGCAGATTCCCGGGATGATGGCAAACAGCTGCTGGGACCTCTCAGCGGCGCTCGCGATCTAGATCTACGAGTGATTGCCAAGGTGATCCAAAAACATCCGGAATACGCCGATCGGATTCAACCCGTTGTCCTGAGCAACGTGGCCGCGTTTAACGTCGCGGGCTATGTCCTGATGGTGATCATGCTTCCGTGGGGAGCCTACTGCCTGCGAAATGTGATTCGGGCCGTGATGGCTCGAGTGAACCCCGCCAGCCACTCGATTGAACGGCAATTGTCGCGGTTGGGCGACGCCGCGGCGCTGGCGGCGAAAATCAACGAGGAGATGACCCGTCCATCCGTGCGCCGATTTGGAAAATCGATCCTGACGGACTCCTGGATCCTGCGCCCGACTGTGTTTGGTGCCCAGTGCGTGCAACTGGTCGATGTGGTGTGGGCGTATCACCTGCAGCGAACAAGTGAGAGCTTTGTGGTCTTGTGTCTGCGCAATGGCAAGGTTGTTGCAGTGTTTTTAAAGGCGGCACAGTGCGATGAACTGGTGGCCGCGATTGCCGAACGGGCTCCGGCTGCACTGACTGGTTACGATCCGGACCGCATGAAGTTGTGGCAGAAGAATCGGCAGGAATTCCTGAGGAGATTTGAAGCGGGGGAACGTTGACCGACGGGGGCTGCCGCTTTACCGTGGGCATTTGAGGCTCTCTTTAAACGCGGCGATTCGCAGCGCGTCGGAGACTGGTGCCCTGGCACCGGCTTTACCCCAACACTTGGGGTCAGCCCCCTACCACAGGTATCCGATCTGTGCAGAGACCTCAGCGGGAGGGGGCAGACCCCAATTGTTGGGCATTGCCCGTGGCACCTTACAGAAGATTGGCGATCCGCGAGGATCCTGAAAGTGTTTATGGTTCGGCGTCGCATCACGTTATTGATTTGCGCGGTTGTTGGGATTGTTCTCGTCATCGCGCAGGTGATTCGTTACGAACAGGACCGTCCGCTGCGCGAGATCGAAGACCAGTTGCGGACCCATCAAACTTCGGCCGCGTTTCGACGGTTGAGCCAGTTTCTCAAGCACCATCCACACGATTCGCGGGCATTGGCGTTCAAGGCGCGAATTCTCGTGGAAGTCGGCCAATACCCGGAAGCGATTCAGCTATTTGAGCGAAACGGTGCCGCCAGCAGTGCGGACCTGCATGCCTGGGCCAAGGCGCATTTGCTGCGTCAGGAATGGTCGAGTGCCCTGCCCATTCTGCAGCGCATCTTGAAGTTGAATCCTGATGACGCGGATGGCCTGCATGAAATCGCGGCCGTTCATGCGTTCCTGGGAGACTACCAGCAGGCGTTGGCATATGCCGAGCGAATGACCCGGTTGCAGGGTCAGGAAGCGCGCGCCTATTTTCAGATTGGTACCTTGCACGAGTCGGTGGGGAACAAGAAATCCGCGGCGGATGCCTGGAACAAGGTGCTGTCGTTTTCACCAGACGCCAATGGACTGCAAGTTCCTGCCGCTGAGTTTTTTGTCATGTGTGGTTCCACATATCTGGATCTGGGGCGGATCGAAGAAGCAACTTCCGCGTTCCGCAAAAGCCTGAGCCTGCAGGACACGGCGGAAGCCCGGCTTCAGCTCGGGAATGCGCTCCTGCAATCCGGGCAGTTGCCGCTGGCCATTGAATCGTGGAAGGCGGCTATCGCTTTGTCGCCGGGTCTGAAGGGTGCCCGTGAGGTACTGGCGGAAGCGGCGTTCCAGTCGCGCCACTATGATGAAGCGCGTGAATGGATGGCACCCCTGGTCGCGGCCAATGAAGTCAACAGCAAAACGGCGCATCTGATGCGGAGGATTTGTCTCGCCGCCGGCGACACCGAAGGGAGTCAACACTGGCAGGATCGGACCACGGAACTCAATCGGCACGAACATCTGATCTTCGAGATCAACCAGATGCTGCAGAAGTCTCCCAACTCGGAGTGGTCCCAGGCGTATCGGGCCTATCGATTCGCCGAATCCGGCAACTGGAACGAGGCGCGGCAGATGATTGACGCCCTGGAAAAAGGTACCATTGCCCAGGAGCCGTTCGTGCGTCAGTTGTCCAGCGCTGCTCGCCAGGGTGGTGGACTGCCGTCCCTGAGTTTGATCCCAGTCCACGACGTTCAATAGTGTCGATCTTTTTACGATTTGGTATTACTCATGCGTCATCCGAATCGCGGCCTGTTGATCGGGCTCGTATGTGCGTCGGTAGTTTTCGTGGTCGGAATCTTCGTGACGCAGACGAACAACGTGAAGAGACCCGAGGGGCCGGACCAGGCACGGTCTCCGGACCGTGCGGCCAGTTCCGAATTGATCAATTCGGGCAAGATCTATATCGACAAAAGCCAGCTTGCGCTCGCGGGCATCATTCTGGCCAGCCGCTATACGGGAGAGATTCGCGATCCAGGCTCACTGGACGAATTGCGGGCGGCAATACAGCAGCGAAGTCGCGGCGCTTTGGAAGCCCTGCAGACGGAACTCGCCAGTTTCGAACAATCCAACCGCCCACCAGACCTCGCGATCGCCCGACTGCTCAATCAGATTGGGACACTTCTGACCTATGAAGGACGACTCGACGAAGCGATCGCCGCGACCAGAAAATCCCTGGAAATCGGCAGGAGCGTCGGCATGGCCCGCGAGGAAATGGCCAATCTGCAGGCCGTGCTGGGGATCCTGGCATTTCGACAGGGCGAAGTGGACAACTGTATTGGATGCGTCGGGCCGTCCAGTTGCATCCTGCCAATTTCGCGTGCGGCGGTTCATATCAAGCCCGCCGGGTCCCGTCAGGCGATCAAGGAGTTCACTGAGTATCTCGATCAGGCTCCGGGCGATTTAAGGGTGCGGTGGCTGCTGAATCTTTCGTACATGACACTGGGACAGTATCCCGAGAAAGTCCCCCCGGAATACCTGGTTCCGCTGAATACATTCGATTCCAAAGTCGACGTCGGTCACTTTGACAATGTTGCGCCGGGCGCAGGGCTGTTGTCGCGTGGGCCGAATCTGGCGGGCGGCAGCGTTTTTGATGATTTCACCGGAGATGGCTTGCCCGATCTGTTCTTCACGTCCCTCGATACGGATCGCGGGGCATCCTTTTTCGTCAATCGCGGCGATGGACGGTTTGAAGACCGTTCCAATGACGCAAATCTGGGCGATCAAATCTATGCCTTGAATGTCGTCCGTGCCGACTTCGACAACGACGGTCACCTGGACGTCTTACTCTTGCGTGGTGGTTGGGAACAGCCGATGCGGATGTCACTCTTGCGAAACACGGGAGACAGCCGCTTCGAAGACGTCACGCTCACCAGCGGGCTGGGGGAACCGATCACAACAGAGACCGCGGCCTGGGGCGATTACGACAATGACGGACTGGTCGATCTATTTGTTGGCGGCGAATACCGCCCACCCGTCCCAGACGGCGGGGCCGCATTGCTTGAACCGCGCAATCGATGCCGGCTTTATCACAATGACGGAAACGGCAAATTCACGGACGTCGCGATGAAGCTGGGAGTCGCCGAAGAGGAATGTACGAAAGGGACCGCCTGGGGAGACTTCGATGGCGATGGCCGACTGGACCTGTTCGTCTCCAACATGAACGCGCCGTGCCGCTTGTACCACAACGAGCCGGACGGCACGTTTCGCGATGTCGCTCCCGAACTGGGAGTGACCGGTCCGACCCACGGCTTTGAATCACACGCCTTTGCCTGCTGGTTCTGGGACTATGACAATGATGGCCGTCTGGATCTGTACGTGAATGACTACACGAGCACATTCGCCGAGTTTGTGGCACTGGAGTTGAAGATCCCCGTTGAGCAGCGCAGTCGTCCTCGACTGTACCGAAACCTTGGAACGGACGGTTTCCGCGACGTAACCATTGACGTTGGTCTGGACCGCGACATGATGCCCATGGGTTGCAACTTTGGCGACATTGACAATGACGGTTACCTGGATCTGTATTTCGGGACGGGGCGAATGGCCCTGGAAGCTCTCGTTCCCAATCTGATGTTCAAAAGCGATGGCGGCCGGAAATTCCTGGACGTGACAACGTCGTCCGGGACCGGTCACCTGCAGAAGGGGCACGGGATCTCGTTTGCGGACTGGAACGGCGATGGCAGCCTGGACATATTTGTGGTGGCAGGCGGAGCAGTTCCGGGGGATCGCGCGTACAACCTGCTGTTTCAGAATCCAGGCCACGGGAATCATTGGCTGAAGGTGAAGCTGGTGGGCACGAAGACAAACCGAGCGGCGCTGGGTGCGCAAATCAAAGCCGTCGTCAAACGACCCGATGGGGAATCGCGGACGATTTATCGAACAATCGGGAACAACAGTAGCTTTGGCGGCAACACCCTGGTCGAAACGATTGGTCTACTAGACGCAACACGCGTGGCGGAATTGCAGGTGTCCTGGCCGACATCGGGGACGACGCAGACTTTTGTCGATATTCCCGCGGATCAATCCATTGAAATCACCGAGGGCATCGATTCCTGGAAAGAAATCCCTCAGCAGAAGGCGATTCCTGCGAAACGAGATCAGGGCGGAGTCGCATGTCCATGACTCGCACCGGCGGACGCAAGAAATGGCTCGTCGGCTTCGTCGTGCTGCTGCTGGCGGTGAGTGTCTACTTCGGTTCGACGCGTTTGTTCACGGACCTGAAAGTGCCCTTGCTGAATGGCGCAACGATTACGGTATTGCCGGGAATTCATCTGCTCGGCGGCCTGGGTCCCGCAGCAGCCTATGTCGTCGAGACCTCGGACGGTCTGGTCCTGATCGACACCGGGCTGGACGATGATGCCGCACGCCTGAAAGCGGAAATCGCGAAACTGGGGCTGGACTGGCGGAAGTTGCGAGCGATCTTTCTGACGCATGTCCATGGTGATCATTGTGGAGGCGCCGAACGGCTGCGGGCCGAAACGGGGGCCAGAATTTACGCGGGGCAGGCGGAAGTCCCGATCCTGTCCGCCGGTAAGCCCCGCGAAGCATTTTTCAGTACATTCAGGATGCCGGGGCACTCGCCGCATCCCACGACTGTCGATGTGGAACTTCGCGGCGACGAGCAGATCACGATTGGCGATATCACGATTCGCGTCATCGATGCTCCCGGCCATACGACCGGCAGTGCATGCTATCTGGTGAAACGGGCTGGACGAAAGATTCTGTTTTCCGGCGACGTGATTTATCGGCTTGGCGAGAAGCCCTTGGGAACGTATTCCGCCTATCTGGCACCCCGCTATCGTGGTGACGCCGAGGCTTATCTGGCAACGTTGCGCAAGCTGCGAGAGTTTCCCGTTCCGGACCTGGTCTTGCCGGGCCATCCCAACGCCAGTCGCGGCGCGCAGAGCCCGCGGCTGAGCGCCACGGAATGGACGGCGATGTTCGATGCCGGAATCCATGAAATGGAACAACTGGCGTCCCGCCATCGATCGAACGGCGCGAACTTTCTCGACGGCCAACCCAGGCAATTGCTTCCGCATCTCTATTATCTCGGTGACTTCCGGGGATTCTGCCTGTACTGCTTTGTGACATCGTCCCGCTTGTTCGTCGTCAATGCGCCTGGTGGTGAAGGGTTGAATGAATTCATGACGTCCCGACTGCGCGAGTTCGACGTCGAAATCCAGGAACCACTGACTGTTCTGCTGACGGCCGTTTCCGAGAATGAAACCGCTGGCCTGGACGATTTGCGTGAGCGGCATTCGCTTCAGATCGTCGCGTCACCCGATGGTGTGGAATCTGTCAGAAAGAGATGTCCTCCGGGAGCAGATGTCATTTCGGTAACTGAACTGAAGCAGCGAGGTTGGATTCCTGTGACCCCGCTGCCCCTTGGCGCTGGAGCCACCGCACCCATGGCCTACGTTGTCCAGTGGGAAGGCCGGACAGTTGTCTGTTCCGGTCGAATTCCGGTCATGGTGGATCAGCAGTCACGTGAAGAACTGGCGCTGCTGTTTCCGGAATTGCGACGCGATGTTCAGGAGTATATTGCATCGCTTCGTACATTACTCAGCGTGAAACCCGATCTGTGGTTGCCGGCCATTTCCGTGAATGGTCAGAATGCGAATCTGTACGACGACACTTGGCGAACGATCCTGGAACGCAATTACCGGATCGCCAGCGAACGCGGGCAAGGTCCCTGATTGCCCTGGGGCTCAGTCGCTGACCTTATGCCACTTCGCTGATTCGTCGCTTGAGGGATGCGGCGACTCGCAGGGAGTCAACTTCAGAAACTCGGATCGGCAATAGCGCCGCATCGTCCAGGGCGTCTCCGTCCGCGAACTGGAAGACAAACCGCCAGTGCAGACCCAAGCCAGCCAGCACTGCCAGGTGCCACAATTCGTGCGGGCCGACGACACCGGATATTGGCATCGGTTGGTGCAGCAGCAGGATAATGGCTCCGATGGTATAGGACAGTCCAGCGAAGACTGCGGGGCGGATGAATCGCCAGCCATGCCGCCGCCACAGGACCGCCGCTGTGACCGCTCCGCCCCAGCCGAATACCAGGAAAATCGCGATCCCCGCAACATTCGGAAGGCTGTCGAAATACCGCCACCTCAGGATCGCGCCGCCAATCGCGGTGATCCAGGCAACGGCCAGGGGAGCCCACCGTTCCGTGCCTGTGAACAGTATGACATGCACAGGCGTAATGCATCCGGCAATCACCAGAAAAATCCCTGCCACGTCCAGTCGCAGCATCAGTTCGCGCGACGGGCCGGGCCAGAGGGAATGATAGATACTGCTGATGATCAGTGTCTGGATGCAGACATACGCCATGATTCCCAGGCTGATCATTCGCAATCGATCACCACTGCCGCGCCGAATCAGCAGGACTGTCAACAGAGTGAAAACACACGCGCCGAGCACATGGCTCAACGAGCAAAATGGTTCACGAATTCCGGCCAGCGGGGTGGCGTAAATGCTGCACATGGTGGGCTCCGGTTTCTCGTCAAGTGAGCTCGACGGTACAGCCGAACGTCTCGGGTGGTAGCTGTATTCTATTGGTCGAATTCCTGAAAGGCCAATTTTCATTCATAACTTGAACTCGCCTCGCACTTTGCGGGAAAGCCGAACAGACCACCTGTCAACATTGAGCCCGGTTGCCATCGCGGATATGTTGTATGAATTGCCTCGTACGCCCACCCCGCCGGCAGAAAGCCTTCCATCGATGCCCGCTCTGACGAATACCGCCAATGCCGCCGGTGCAGACGCAGCAGGTGCGAATGTCGCAGGTACAGTTCGAGTGCCGTCCGCGACCAGTGACATCGACGGCCTGGTCCCCTTTGACTTTGATCCGCGAACACGCGTTGTCTACGGTGCCGGTACCGCGGCCCGACTGGGGGAACTGGCTGCCGAATGTGGCGGAACACGCGTGCTGGTCGTCAGTGATGATGGGATCGTGCAGGCAGGACATGTGGATCGCGCCGTCGACAGTCTTCGCCAAGCCGGAATTCAGTCGGTTGTCTTTACGGATCTGCAGCCGAACCCGACCACCGCAGATGTGGATCGAGGTCTGGCGGTGGCCCGCGAACATCGCATTGACTTTCTGGTGGCGGTGGGCGGCGGGAGCAGCATGGACTGTGCGAAGGGGATCAATTTTCTGCTGACCAATGGCGGTCAGATTCGTGATTATTGGGGCGTGGGTAAGGCGACCCAGCCGATGCTCCCGTTGATTGCGATACCGACCACTTCGGGGACTGGCAGCGAAGCGCAGTCGTTTGCCATCATCGCCGACGCCCAAACGCACGTGAAGATGGCCTGTGGCGACAAAAAGGCCGCCTGCCGCGTCGCGATCCTCGATCCGGAATTGACTCTCAGCATGCCGGCCGGTGTCACGGCTGCCACTGGCATCGATGCCATCAGTCACGCTCTGGAAAGCTACGTGACCACCCGGCGCAATCCGGTGTCACAACTGTTTGCGCGTCGCGCCTGGCGACTGTTATGCCAGGGCTTTCCAGCGGTCGTAGACCATGTTCAAGCCACGGGCCTTAACTCAACGGATTCCGACAGGCTGTTGACAGCGCGCGGGGCGATGTTGCTGGGTGCGCATCTGGCGGGGGCCGCCATCGAAAACTCGATGCTGGGCGCGACACATGCCCTTGCCAATCCATTAACGGCGCAATATGGCATAACGCACGGTTTGGCGGTGGGACTGATGCTGCCGCACGTGATCCGGTTTAATTCCCCGATCGTGGGGTCCCTGTACGGCGCTCTGGCAGCGGATGCGAAAATCTGCCCGGCGGATGATCCGCAGGCTGGTGAATTGCTGGCCAATCGAGTGGCGGATCTTGTCAGGCTTTCGGGAATGCCCGGGAATCTGGCGCAATGTGGAGTCGAACGGCAGATGCTGCCCAAGTTGTCGGAAGACGCGGCCCGGCAGTGGACCGGGACGTTTAACCCTCGTTCGGTGGACGAATCGAGTCTATTAGCCCTTTACGAAGCCGCATTCGATCCGGCAGACTGAACTTGGACAATCGCGTAGAATCTGCTGGAGCAGGCTTGAGAATCTGATCATTCACCGGAGAAAGTAGGCTGTCATGATGTATGTCACACGCGATATTCGCAGATTGACAATCATTGCGGGGATCAGTCTGGTGACCATCGTTGCTCTGGCCGCTCCAGTTCAGAAATCGGGTATCACGCTGCCGACAGTCACCAGTTGGACGTCGTTTCGGCATGATCTGGCCCAGACCGGTGTAGCGACGTCGTCGCTCCCCAATGATCTGGATCTGCTGTGGGAAGTGTCGCTCGGCGATCAAATCCTGGCAACCGCCGCCATTGTTGGTGATTTTGTCTACGTGCCGTGTCTTTCGGGTGAATTGGTCTGCCTCGAACGCCGAACGGGAGCTCGAGTCTGGGGCTACAAGTCCGTCGAGAAGGTCGAAAAGAATTCCTTCGCGCCCGGCTTCAAATCGTCACCGACAGTGGCGGGGAATTTCATTTATCTGGGCGACGAGGACGGGGTTCTGCATGCCATCGACCGGCAGACGGGCAAGGGCCGCTGGAAGTACGCGACCGGTGGCGAGATCTACAGTTCGGCAGCCGTCATCGATGGACGCGTGATTTTTGGTTCCTACGACAATCGCCTGTACTGCCTGAACGAAGCGGATGGCTCCCTGGCCTGGCAGTATGAAACTCAGGGGTACGTTCACTGTGCTCCGGCCGTGGCCGACGGCGTGACGTTTATTGCCGGTTGCGACGAACATCTGCGCGTGATCGACATCAAGACCGGCGCACAAAAACTCGAAATGCCGCTGGAAACCTACCTGATTGCTTCGCCTGCCCTCGTCGGCGACATCCTGTATGTCGGCACCTATCGCAGTGAAGTCGTAGCAGTTGACTGGAAGAAGAAGAACGTGGTCTGGACATATTCCGCGGACGACAGCGATCACCCGTTCCACTCATCCGCCGCCGTCACTGACCAACTGGTGGTGGTTGGCGGTGGGGACAAACTGGTCCATGCCATCAATCGCCTCACCGGACAACGGGCGTGGACGTTTGCCACTCGCGGCAAAGTCGACAGTTCACCTGTCATCGTCGGGGACCGGGTTTTCGTGGGTTCCAAAGACGGCAACCTGTACAGTCTGGGTTTGGTGGACGGCAAGGAACGATGGAAGTTCAGCGCCGGAAAGCCGATCACCGCCGGTCCCGCCGTGGGCGAGGGGGTGCTGGTCGTTGGCAGTGAAAGCCGGGATGGCAAAGTCTATTGTTTTGGGAAGAAGTAAAAGATGACCACCGAGACGGCAGTCGCCACCGAAGTTGGCAGTTATTTCATCTCGAATTACCCGCCCTTTTCGCTGTGGAATCGCGAGCAGGTGACCGAGATTCGCCAGGCCCTGGCGGCTGAGCCGGATCGGTCCGTCCCGATGGGCCTTTACCTGCACATCCCCTTCTGCCGCAAACGCTGTAAATTCTGCTATTTCCGCGTTTATACCAACCAGAACGCCAATGCGATCGCCCGCTACGTGGAAGCCCTGGCCCGGGAAGTCGAACTG
The DNA here is from genome assembly GCA_018242525.1 of Planctomycetota bacterium. Taxonomy (GTDB): domain Bacteria; phylum Planctomycetota; class Planctomycetia; order Planctomycetales; family Planctomycetaceae; genus Schlesneria. The sequence goes on from JAFEBS010000030.1 coordinate 15,293, forward strand.
TTGAGTCACGAGCGCGGAGTCCAGGGGCGGGACCTGAGATTTGTGTACTTCGGTGGTGGAACGCCCTCGTATCTCAGTTCCAAACAATTGCGATTTCTGCGGGATGAACTGAGCCGTTCTGTTTCCTGGGATCGTGCCGAAGAGGTCACTTTTGAATGCGAACCGGGAACACTCAGCCTGGAAAAACTGGAGACTCTGAGGGATATCGGAATCACCCGAATTTCACTGGGAGTTGAAAACTTCAACGATGCCATCCTGGAGGAAAATGGTCGCGCCCACCTGTCCCCGGAAATTGATCGTGCCTACGGCTGGATTCAGCAAGTCGGCTTCCCCCAGGTCAATATCGATCTGATTGCCGGGATGATCGGTGAAACCGATGAGAACTGGTCCAAATGCGTCGAACGGGCGCGAGCGATGAAACCCGACAACGTGACCATTTACCAGATGGAACTGCCATTCAACACGCTGATTTCCAAGGAAATGCGGGAATTGCACGTGGCGTCGCCGGTTGCCGACTGGGCCACGAAGCGTCGCTGGGTCGATGAGGCGATCAATACTCTGGCTCAGGATGGGTACCAGGTCTCCAGCGGCAATGAACTGGTGCGCAACCCCGCGACGGATCACTTTGTCTATCGCGACAATGTCTGGCGCGGTGCGGATCTGCTGTGTGCCGGGGTGTCGTCGTTCGGCCACTTTCAAGGGGTTCACTACCAGAACCTGGATCAACTGGATGACTATTTGACGACCGTTGAATCGGGGGAACTGCCGATCAACCGGGCATTGCGTCCGACCGACCATCAGCGACTGATTCGCGAAATGATCCTGCAGATGAAGGAAGGCCACATTTCGGCGGAACCGTTCCGTCAGAAATTCGGTGTCAACATCCTTGACGAGTTCTCCGGCCCATTCGCCGCTCAGCAGGCCAAGGGGTACTTGAATGTGACCGGCGACGAGATCAAGCTGACGCGAAAAGGTTTGCTGCAGGCCGATACGCTGTTGCCCGAATACTTCGAAGAGCAGCATCGCGAAGTTCGGTACACGTAAACAGTCGCCCGACGCGCCAGAATTGTTCGCCACAATGAATGGTTTGCGAAGGTGAAGTCGCTTTCGCCTGAATCGCCGCTACGTCTCGCCCTTTGCATTGAATGAGCCATGAATCCACAAGACGAACTTCTGTCGCTGACGAATCTGTTTGCGTCCAGCGAAGCCTTGTTTCTGAAGGCCGAGCATATCCCGTCGGCGGTCACTCCCGAACCGTACAAGTCGATGCTGGTGCATGATCACCACATGACCGTGGCCATGGAAACCTACCATCAATGTACCGTAGACGTGCGGGTGCTTGCTCAAAAGCTCGACGGCGACCTGTATTGCCGCGAGATTGTGCTCGTCAAGCAGGGCACGGACACCGTTGTGCAATACGGGCTGGTCCGGTTCAACCTGGGTTATGTGACCAGCGAAGTTCGACGTGAGATCCTGGCTGAGCAGACTCCGCTGGGGCGAATCCTGATCAATCACAACGTCCTGCGGCACATCGATCTGGGGGCGATCCTGGAAATCACCGCCGGCCCCCGCCTGGCCCGCCATTTCCAGATGCCGATCGGTGGGGTCACCTACGGTCGACTGGCCACAATTTTCTGCAATCGCCAACCCGCGGTGGATCTGCTGGAAATCTCCTCCCCGCTGCAATAGCGTCCGGCGGTTCCAGCCAGAGTCCCAGGCGGCGGTTTCCGATCTCCACTTGTCTGCTGCGCTTTCGGGTCGCCGAGCCACAGCTTATCATTCCCGGATTGCGGCACGACATTTCGCTCGCTGCCCCCCAAAGAACAGTCTGTTTGAAACGCCCGAAAGGAAGATTATGACCGCCGGTCTTTCCGCTGAACAACTCGCCGAACTCCGTCAGTTCGATTCGCCGACGATCTGCAACGCCGTGGAACTGTGGAATCTGCGTCCGCGGAATACCGGCTATATGAACTCTTCGATCAAGGCCTGTTTCCCCGCCTTTCCGCCGATGGTGGGATACGCACTGACATCCACCTTCCGCAGCATGGCTCCCCCGCGCGGTGGTGATGCGTACGGCAGTATCGGGGCTCAACTGGATGCGTTCGCCGCCATTCCCGGTCCGCCGGTGATCGTCTTCCAGGACCTGGACGAACCGTGTGCTTCCGCCACGTTCGGCGAAGTGATGTGCAGCACCTACAAGCGATTCGGCGCTCAGGGACTGATTACCTCGGGTGCCGCCCGCGACCTGGATCAGGTCGAAGCACTGGGCTTCCCGGCGTTCAGCAGCGGAGTGATCTCAGCACACGGGTACTGTCACATCATTCACATCAACGTACCGATCACCGTCGGCGGGATGATCATTTATCCGGGCGACCTGCTGCATGGTGATCTCAACGGCGTGACCACGATCCCCGCTGAAATTGCCAGTGAAGTCGCCGAAGTCTGCCGTGAAATCGCGCGGGCCGAAGCCATCATCCTGGACTACTTGAAAGAGAGCAACGTCAACGTGCCCGGCTTCAACGCCGCCCGCAAGGCATGTGGCGATGCCATCAATGCCCTTGGTAAGAAACTGCGCGGCGAATAGTTTCCGCAGTCGATTCCGGTCGACCAGCCGTGAGTGGCTGGCCGACCGCTGGGAACTTCCATTCTTTTCGAACAGCGATCGGACTCCCATGCCTTTGCACCGACTCGTCGCCAGCCTGCTCCTGTTGCTTGGTCTGACTGCTGTCTCCGTTGGCCAGCAACCGGCCGAAACGGATCCGGAGCACGCCGCCAAACGGACGAAAGGATTGGAGCTGTTTCGGGCCGAGGTTCGGAAAACGATCAAGGACAAATGTGTCGCCTGCCACGGTGGCGACGCCACGGAAGGCAAGCTGGATCTTGCCACACAGGAGGGGTTGCTGAAGGGTGGCGAACGGGGTCCTGCTGCCGTCATCGGACGTGGAGACAAAAGCCTGCTGACACGGTTAATCAAGCATGAGCAGCAACCGCACATGCCCAAGGACGAGCCCCGGTTGTCCGATCGCGAAATCGCTGCGATCGTGGCCTGGATCGACCTGGGTGCGCCGTACGATGAACCACTGGTCGCGCGCAAAGTGGAAACGACCCGTTGGACCGAACGAAAAGTCGATCCGAAGCGGAAAGTGTTCTGGTCCTTTCAGCCACTGCAGCGAACTCATCCACCGTCTCCGACCGATGCCAACGGCTGGTGCCAGACGCCGGTGGATCAATACATCCTCGCCAGATTGCACGAGTCAAAGCTGCAGCCGAATGCTTCGATCGGCCGAGCGGCCCTCATTCGTCGGGCGTATTTTGATGTCATCGGCTTGCCGCCGTCAGCCGCCGACGTCTCCTCATTCGAGTCCGATCCGCGGCCGGATGCCTACGAGCGTCTGATCGAACAATTGCTCGCCAGCCCCCAGTACGGCGAACGCTGGGCCCGGTTCTGGCTCGACCTGGCTCGATTTGCCGAAAGCCATGGCTTCGAACATGACTATGATCGCCCCTCTGCCTACCACTACCGCGACTTCGTGGTTCAGGCCTTGAACCAGGGGATGCCGTACGATCAGTTTGTCCGCTGGCAGATCGCCGGTGACGAACTGGCTCCGAATGACCGGCAGGCGCTGATGGCCACCGGGTTTCTGGCCGCTGGAGTTCACTCGACGCAGATCACCAAGAACGAAGTCGAAAAGCATCGCTACGACGAAATGGACGACATGCTGAACACGATCGGCACGTCGATGTTGGGACTGAGCATCGGCTGCGCACGCTGCCACGATCACAAGTTCGATCCGATTCCCCAGGCCGACTATTACCGATTGCTGTCGTCGTTCACGACGACGATTCGCAGCGAAGTAGAACTGGACTTTGACCCGGAAGGGTATCAACGAGCCCGAGCACAATTTGATGCGGCTCACGCTCCGTATGTGCAGGCGGTCCGCGATTACGAAGCCCGACAACTGCCCGGGAAGTTTGCCGAGTGGCAGGCGAAGCGGGATCCGGTCGTGGAAAACCCGACATGGCTGATCCCGGCGGGAATTCAGTTCAAATCCAACGGCGGAGCCACGCTGACTCAACAAGCCGATTCTGCATGGCTCGCCTCCGGAACCAACCCTGCCAACGATCACTGGACCGTCACGTTTGAAACGAAGGTGCGCGACGTCCGGGCGATTCGCCTGGAAGCCCTGGCCCATCCCTCGTTGCCAAAATCCGGTCCGGGTCGGGCCGGGAACGGCAACTTTGCGCTTTCGGACTTCGCCGTGACGATTCGTCCCGTCGGAGCGGCGGCCGATGTCCCCGCTCAACCGGTGAAGTTGACCGATGCCCGAGCCACCTTTGAACAGAAGGGACTGCCGGTCGCCGCAGCCATTGACGACAACCCACAATCGGCGTGGGCGGTCGACCCGGAATTCGGCAAGGATCACGCGGCCGTCTTCACGGTGGCAGAACCATTCGGATTTGAAGCAGGAACTGTGGTTACCATCAATCTGAAATTCAACAACAACACGAACCATTCCATCGGCCGCCCGCGAATCTCGATCTCACAAAAGGCCGACGCCCCCGCCTCCACGGGGGGATCATGGAACGAAGCGATCCTGGCAGTGTTGATGAAGCCGATCGATCAGTTGACTGACGACGAAAAGAAACGGGCTTACGACTGGTACAAGCCGCAGGACGCCGGCTGGAAGCAGCTTGACGACCAGCGAGTTGCTCACGCAGCGCAGGCTCCCCAGCCGATGCTGCGAAAGGTGCTGATCGCCACCGAGGGATTGCCACCCGTCAAACTGCATACTCAGGCGGAGTCCGAGTTTCTCAAGGAGACCCACTTCCTGCGACGCGGTGAGCCGAACAACAAGGATGCGGTCGCCACCCAGGGATTCCTGCAGGTCTTGATGAGCAATCCAGACGCGCCGCAACTCTTTCAGACCGAGCCCCCCGCCGGATGGCGCACTTCGTACCAGCGAACCTCGCTGACCAATTGGATGCTGGACCGGGAAGCCGGGGCCGGAAACCTGCTGGCCCGTGTTATCGCCAATCGCCTGTGGCAGCATCACCTGGGCCAGGGGATCGTTGCCACGCCCTCCGACTTTGGAGCGCGTGGCGAACTGCCATCGCATCCGGAACTGCTGGACTATCTGGCGAGCGAACTGATTCGACATCGCTGGGACCTGAAGTCGTTGCATCGCCTGATCATGACCAGTGCCGTCTACCGACAGTCCTGTGACGTGGACGAACAGCGAGCTTCGATTGATCGCGAAAACAAGCTGCTCTGGCATCGGCCCCGTCGACGTCTGGAAGCCGAAGCGATTCGAGATGCGGTATTGGCGGTCAGTGGTCAACTGGATGATCGCCTGTACGGGCCCGGCACCCTGGCCGAAGGTCATCATCGCCGCAGCCTGTACTTCACCGTCAAACGCAGCCAGTTGATGCCCGCGATGACGGTCTTCGATGCACCTGACGGGACGACTCCGGTGGGCGACCGCCCGCAGACCACGATCGCGCCTCAGGCATTATTGCTGATGAACAATCCCCTGATTCGCGAAGCCAGCCGCCAGTTTGCCGCGAAGCTGCAACCCGTGGCCGCGCAGTCGATCGACGATGCGATCCGAATCGGCTACCTGTCGGCCGTCAGCCGCCAACCCGCTCCAGAAGAACTGGTCGGCGCGGCGGAGTTCATTCGCCACCAGGCTGCGTCGTATTCACCGAGTGATGCGAAGTCCGGAGTGCCGCAGGCCCTGATCGACTTCTGCCAGGTCCTGTACTGCCTGAACGAATTCATTTACACCGAGTAAACACTAGCCCGACGCGCCAGCGAGGGATTGAAAACGTGACACTGAACTGCCAAAACAAGATCACCGGTCCTGATTGCAATCGTTTGACACGTTGGATGCTCGTAGACTGGTCCCTCGCTGGCGCGTCGGGCTAGTGTTCCAGCATCCTTCAAACCGATTTTGACATCGCATCCGTCTATCTTGCCGGAGTTCACGATCATGGAATTTCCCACTGTATTCGGCACCCCATCCCCCGTGTTTGGCAGTCGTCGAAACTTCCTGCAACGGGCGGGAAATGGATTCGGCAGCCTGGCTCTGGCCGGGTTGCTGGCTCAGGAAGGCCGTCTGGCTGCGGCGACAACCACTGGCTTGAATCCCCTGGCGCCGCATGCCGGCCATTTTCCCGGCAAGGCCAAGTCGGTGATCTGGCTCTTCATGAACGGGGGCCCGTCGCAGGTCGATACCTGGGACTACAAGCCGGAACTGGAAAAGCGGGACGGCAAGGAACTGGCGGGCTTCGATCAGACCACGGGATTCTTTGCAGGCCAGGGGGGGCCGATGATGAAGTCCCCCTTCAAATTCGCCAGGCATGGGGAATCGGGGGCATGGGTCAGCGAGATCTTCCCGCAGATGGCCAAGCACGTCGACAAGATGGCGTTTGTCTACTCCTGCTGGACCGATTCGAATAATCATTCACCGGCCCTGTTCCGGATCAACACCGGATCCGCTCGTCAGGGGTTCCCCTGCGTGGGAGCCTGGACGACGTACGGCCTGGGGAGTGAAAGCCAGAACCTGCCGTCGTTCGTCGTGATGTACGACACGCTGGGCAGGGGCATTCCCAAGGGACACGCCCAGAACTGGGGGGCCGGCTTCCTGCCGAGCATCTTCCAGGGAACGGCGCTCAAGCCGCAAGGAGATCCGATCGAGAATCTGAACCGTAGCCGCGACATGACCAGTGAGCAGCAGCGCTCACAACTGGATCTGCTCGCCCGGTTGAACCGTTCGCACTTGGAACACCATGCCGCTGAAACGGAACTGGCCGCGCGGATCGAATCGTTCGAACTGGCCTACCGCATGCAGATGGCCGCGCCGGAAGCGCTGGACCTGGCCCGGGAATCGGAAGCGACCCAGAAGTTGTATGGGCTGGACAATCCCAAATGCGCGCACTTCAGCAAGCAATGCCTGATCGCCCGCCGGATGGTGGAGCGGGGGGTACGGTTCGTGCAGATCTACTCCGGCGGGATGGAAAACGAACGTAGCTGGGACGGTCACGCCAACATCGCCGCCAACCATACGGGCTTTGCGGCCGAAACCGATCAACCGATCGCGGCTCTGCTGACGGACCTGTCTGAACGGGGAATGCTGGACGAAACCCTGATCATCTGGGGCGGCGAATTCGGCCGTCTGCCACTGGTTCAAAAAGGCGGGACCGGTCGCGATCACAATCCGCACGCCTTCACAACCTGGTTCGCCGGCGGCGGAATCAAGGGGGGCACTCTTTATGGTGAAACGGACGAAATCGGCCACAAGGCCTTGATTGATCGAGTCAGCGTCAACGATCTTCACGCCACGATCCTGCACACGCTGGGCCTGAACCATGAGCAACTGACCTACCGCTACAGCGGCCGGGACTTCCGCCTGACAGACGTGTCTGGCCGGGTCGTCAAGGAGATTCTGAAGACCTGAATCGCATCGCAGATCGAATCGCGGTAGCCTCGACACATTAGCCCGACGCGCGCGAGGGACCGGGGCAGACGTCGATTCACTGCAGTTGAGAGCTTGTTGAGTACCTTCCACAGCCTCAAGCGTCGGTAGAAGACCGACGAGGGGCGACAAGCCGAATGCTGCGACTGAGGACTCCGCTGCAACGGGGAGATCCTTCCGGGTGTGTACTGAACAACAGGACTGTTCCCTGACCGAAGCGCGATGAAACGATCGCGGGGGTACCGGTCATGGTCCCGATTTGCTTAACATGCCGATACAACTCCGATTTGTACGTCGCCAAAACTGCGAAACCCTGACGGGCGTCGTTTCTGTCCGTGCTGATCGGCGTCATGATTGGACCATTCGAGAAGCGCATCGGAGCAACGGTCTCCTTCAAACCGAGGAATGACCGTCCGACACGAGTGAATTGGACGCTGACGTCACCAACGCCTCGATCAGGCCACGTTCCTCCACCACCGGGCAGAACTCCGGTCAACGTTTTCACTGGAGAAATGCCAAGACTCCATTCGTAGCCGCTTGTTGCCAGGTAACTACCTCCGCAGATCCCAATGTAGCCACCTCCCCGCGAAACAAATCGACGAATTTCATCGCATCCTTTGGTTCCCAGGATTTCCGCTTTGGCCCTTCCGCTGCCACCGGGAACAACCAGTACGTCGAATCTGTCGAGGTGCCCGTTGGCAACGATGCGCAGGTGTTGTTCCCCTGGGGGTGCCTGTTCGATTTAGGGTGGTGTCGACCCAAATCTGCGCCCCCAGGGATAAAGCGTTCAACGGTTGAATCCGTAGTATCCGTGGTGAATAATCCGGGGTACCAGTCCGGCCCCGTTTGCCATGTGCTGCCACGAGCGGTTTGGTTCGATCACCGGTTCTGATACGGCATCATCAACCCTGCTTGCGGTGTTTCGTCCAAGTGCGGGAAATGGCCTTCGGCGACGGCTTTGCCGAGGGCGGTGACTTGCTTGAAGTAACCGTCGGTCGGCAGTCCCCCCAGCAGGCGGCGGCGGAGTTCCTGGCAGACGGTGTCGGCTGCTTCCGCGATGACGTCGTTGTCATGACGGGCGGCGTACAGGCTGGTGCAGAGGATCACCACCGCCAGTTGGACGCGGCCCGACAGTTCCGCCATCCGGCACTGGCGATCAGCCAGTTTCAACTGGAACTTTCGCATCGTCCCGCTGATTTCCAGGGCGCTGTGCTGCAACCACGTCGCGGCAAAGTCGGCATGGTCCTGCAGGCGGTAGGGCATTTCGGGCAGGTCATACCGGGCTCGATGCAGCGATCGCCCGATGAACCACTTGCCGTAGTTCATCAGCGGCCCCTTCAGAGCCCACAGGTGTTTCGGGTTGGCCATGTTCGGATGCTTGATTCCATTGGCCGCCAGGGCCATGCCGATCGGTTCGAAGAACTGTCGGCCATGATGTTTCACCAGCGACTTGAAGAATGCCATCCCCAGCATTTCTCCTTCACCCTCATAAATGCAGGGAGCGAGGAATTCGTGGACGTTGTCTCCGAACAGGTGCCCGTGCAGGAACGACCGGCCGCCGTGAGTTTTCATGAACAGTTCAATCGCCGCTTCTTTCTGCGATTCGCTGCCGAAGATCTTGGCGATGATGCATTCCATCTCGCCGCGGTATCCCCGATCCAGCAGGCCGGCGGTCCATTCGGTCAGGGCGTCGCAGGCGACGATCAACCCGGCCAGATGGCCCATCCGGCGTTGAACCAGTTCGCGGGTTTCGATCGCGTGCCCGTATGTCTTGCGGAAGCGAGACCAGGGAACCATGTTCGCCAGCATCAGACGCATCGTTCCGGCGGCATTGGCACACAGGGCCACCCGGCCCCGGTTCAAGCCGTGATACGCGATGCTGAGTCCATCCCCGTCGCCCGGATCGAGCAGATTCTCGACCGGAACGGGGAAGTCCTGGAACACGATCCCCTGGTTATGCGCATGCTTCAAAGCGTACAACCCGTATTGCTTCAACTGGAATGTTTCGTTCTCTTCCTGCGGCAGATCGACGATCAGCACGGCCGGGCGGCCCTCGATCAGGCAGACCAGGCCGATCGTTCGGCCGGGGGTCACGTTGGTGATAAACAACTTCTCGCCCGTGACGTAGTACGTGTCCCCCCGCTTCACGGCCACCGTCCGCAAGGCGGTCAGGTCGGAACCGGCACACGGCTCGGTCAGTGCAAATGCCGACAGGCGTTCGCCACTGGCCAGCTTGGGCAGAAACCGCAGCTTCTGTTCGACGTTGCCAAACGTCTGCAACGGATCGACGGCACCGATGCAGCCGTGGACCGAGGCCAGGCCCGCGATGGTCGGATCGAACTGAGCCATCTTCGTCAGGAACGGGGCGAACTGCGAGAACGACGTTCCCGCTCCGCCATACTCCTTGTCGACGAGCAGTCCCCAATAACCGGCCGCACCCAGATTGTTCAGGACTTCCGCGCGCAGCTTGCGGCGATCGTCGTGCAATGTGCCCCGGAACAGGTGTTCTTCCACGACCTGCAACGAATCACGCATGACTCGATCGGCCTGCAGAGATGTGGGAGTCGAATCCATCACGAACTGGTCAATGGGAACAGACTTGTCCCAGACCGCCCGGTGGATCGGGCTGTTTGCGGTCTGATGCTGTTGCCGGAACAGCGATTCGACCTGATCATCCGCCTTGTCCATGGCTCCCATGCGGCGGACCTCCTCGTCGCTTTTGCCTCCCAGTTTCAGGGCGGTTTCGGCAAATGTCGGTTCACCCGCCCGTGCCGAAATCGGCGTGGGCATTTCGGGCGTGGCAGAAGCCGTTTCGTCGACCACGGGTTCATTCATTTTGGCGATCATGATTTCCTCGCATTCCATTCCCTTGAGTAACTGCTTTTTCATTTGTGAGCGGCAAGGCGCTAGCCGCCGGTGTTTTCTCAATCATTCAACTCAGAACCGGCGGCTAGCGCCTTGCCGCTCACTTCAGTCTGGGTTGTTCGTCAACTTGTGATGTTCAATTTGCTCCACCAGCCAGGTCGACGGCGTGAACCGGGGCCCGACGGTCTTTTGAAAGTATTCCAGTTTCGCGACGGCTTCGCCGAATCCCTGCAGTTCACACATTCGCAGTGGGCCACCCAGGAACGGGGCAAAGCCGGTTCCCAGGACCATTCCCAGGTCGATCATCCAGGATTCCGGAACGACCCCTTCGTGCAGGCACAGAGCCGCCTCGTTCACCAGCCTTAACAGGATGCGATCCCGGATGTCGTCCGCAGACAGTGTCGAAGGTTTTGTTCCTGCGTTGACCGCACGACCGCGGCGTTTGCCGTCCTGCAGGTAAACGTAGAATCCCCGTCCCGATTTGCGGCCAATGTGTCCTTCCGAGGCCATCTCGTGCAGACGATCGCCCGTGGGACTCGGTTCGCCGCTCAGCTTGTTCAACGAATCGGCCACGTGAGCGGCCACATCGATCCCGACCTGATCCAGCAGTTCCAACGGTCCCATCGGCATGCCGAACCGTTTCATTGTCCGGTCGATAGTATCCGTCGAAACTCCTTCGCAATGCAGCCGTACTGCTTCATCGAGGTACGGGAACAGGATCCGATTGACCACAAAACCTGGGCTGTCGGCAGTCACCAGCGGGACCTTCCCCAGCTTCTTGACGAAGTCGACCAGCATCGCCACATCCTCGTCGCGGGACTGCGGCGTCCGGACGACTTCGACCAGTTGCATTCGATGGACCGGGTTGAAGAAATGTAGTCCCAGGATGCGATGAGAATCGTGAATCGCTTCTCCGATCGCCCGGATCGACAGGGCCGACGTATTCGAAGCGAGGATGGCATACTTCGGACAGAACAGTTCCAGATCCCGAAAGACTGTCTGTTTGATGTCCAATCGTTCGGTGACCGCTTCGACTGCCAGATCCACATCCGCAAACGCGCGCCAGTCCGTCGTCGCGGTGATCGCACCTATCTTCGTGGCGGCGTCGGCTGGTGACAACGCGTGTTTGCGGACGGATTCCTGGAACAGATCGCGGATTCGACCCAGCCCGGCGTCGAGCAGTTCGGCATTGATCTCTTTCAGGACAACTTCGTATCCCTGCATGGAGGCCCAGTGAGCAATTCCGGCCCCCATCACACCACCACCCAGCACTCCCACTTTACGAATACGTCGTGGCCTGGACGTGACGCCAGGCACCCAGGTCTCGGACCGGCGTGCTCGCTCGCGTTGGAAGAACAGACCCAGCAGGCTCTTGTGGGTTTCCGTCAGCAACAGCTTGCCGAACTCTTCCCGTTCGACGGCAAACCCGTCGCCTCTGCCCAACCCTGCCGAAACGGCCGCCAAGATGGCGTTCAGCGCGGGGTAGTTTGTTGAGTTTCCCCGAATGCTGCGTCGCGCCATTTTCAGAGCCAGCCATTGGCCTGCCCTTGTCTGATCGATGGCCCAGTTCCGGAATCCCCGGTTGCGCCGAGTGCCACCAAACAATCGCACCATGGCGGATCCCAGCCGGTACGACGAATCCGCAGCATAGTGTTCATCGGCCTTGTCGCCAGTTCGCATCCCGATGAGTTGACCAATCTGGGCATCGACCTCGTCCGCTTTACAGACGACATCGGCCAATCCGATCCGACCGGCATCACGCGCTCCGACTTTCTTGCCGGTCAGGAGCATGGGCAAGGCCGCGGACAGGCCGACCAGTCTGGGCAATCGCTGCGTCCCACCCCAACCGGGGAGCAGCCCGAGTTCCACTTCGGGCAGTCCGAGCTTTGTGCGAGGATCATCCACAACGATGCGATGCCGACACGCAAGGGCGAATTCCAGTCCGCCCCCCAGGCAAACGCCGTTGATCACGGCGACTGTCGGAATGAGTAGCGATTCCAATCGCTGCATCAGGGACTGTCCCGCCCAGCAGATTTCCTGAGCGGCTTCGGCCGAGGTGAGCGACCCGATGACATGCAGATCCGCTCCGGCCAGAAATCCGCTTTCTTTACCACTGCGAAACACCAGGGCCGTCACGGACGAGTCATGTTCGACCGACCGCAGCAACTCATCCAGATCGTGCATCACACTTTCGTTAATCACGTTCACGGGTTGATTGGACACATTCAGAATGGCCGTCAGCACCCCCCGGAAATCGCGATGCACGTCAAAGTTGGTCAGATTCAGATTGTTCATGATTGTCTCCTTGATGTGGCCCTGTTCCGTGCGCCATCCTCCTCGTTCAACCCCGTTTCCCATGCTGCCATCGACGGAGGGGCACCGCGAATTCGTACTTGCCATCCAGTTCGCAGCCCCAACGGGGACTGAGACCTGCCGATGCCTGATGATGAATCGAATCGATCTGCGGGGAATCGATCAACCAGCATTCCCGGTTGCCCTTCTCCAAATTCCGCAGTGATTTCTGTGGTCCGCAGGAGAGTGTCATTTTTTATTCCTCATTCGATTCGACCCACATGGCCATTCCCTGCCCGCCACCAATACAGAGCGTGGCCAGGCCGCGATTCAGTTTCTTTTCTTTCAGCGCCCGCAGCAGCGTCAGGACCAGCCGCGCACCCGTCGTGCCGACCGGATGCCCCAGGGCGATCGCGCCGCCATTGACGTTCAGCTTTTCCAGCGGGACTTCGCCCAATCGTCCGGTGCGACCGAATTGTTCCAGGGCAAACTGATCCGAATCAAACGCGCGCTGGCAGGCAATCACCTGAGCGGCGAACGCTTCGTTGATCTCGATCAGGTCAAAATCCGAGAGCGACAACGCGTGCCGGGTCATAAGCTTGTGCGTCGCATAGACGGGGCCAAGTCCCATGCGACGTGGCTCACACCCGGACACCGCGTAGTCGCGTATGTATCCCAGGGGCACCAGCCCCAGCGTACGGGCTCGGGCCGCAGGCATCAGGACGACCGCACATGCGCCGTCTGTGATGGGGCAACTGTTGCCCGCGGTCACCGAGCCCGTCGCAGGCTCAAACAATGGCTTCAATCGCGCCAGGGCTTCCAGTGTCTGGTTCGCCCGCGGTCCCGAATCCTTTTCCACCAGCGTGCCGTTTGCCAGCGTGACGGGTGCCGTTTCTCCCTTGTAGAAACAGCGTTCCCACGTGGCGGCGGCCCGTTGATGACTGAGCAACGCGAATTGATCCTGTTCCTGACGCGTGATTCCAAAATCACGGACCAGTAGTTCGGCGGTCTGACCCATGTTCAGACCACACGTTGGATCCGTCAGCCCCAGTTGCAGGGCCGGGATCGGTTTCAGCATCGCGGGACGGAACCGAGTCATGACACGCAGTTTGCCAAATACGGACTTCTGCCGACTCAGATCGAGCAGCAGATCCTTCATGCGTGGGTCCCACAACAGCGGGACGTTTGACATGGACTCGGTTCCCCCCGCAACGATGATCTCCGAGCGACCTTCTCGGATGGATTGCCAGGCGGAAACGATCGCTTCCATTCCGGAAGCACAGTTTCGATGCACGGTATGCGCGATGCGATCCTGCGGAACACCGGACCTCAACGAGATCACGCGCGAAATATTGGCGGTGTCGGGCGGGGATGCGACGTTGCCGAAGATCACTTCGTCAACCTGCTCCGGCTTCAGGCTCACTCGTTGCAGTGCCGCGGTCAGGGCGACACGCCCCAACTCGTCGGCGGGGACTGCAGCGAGCGGCCCGAAGGCTTTTGCGAATGGGGTCCGCATCCCGGCCACTACGGCCAGGGGTTCGGGACCAGATTTCCTTGTGTCAGTCATGATCGACCTCCCGCATTCCACGAGAAGGTCAGTTACAGACAGGAGCGGGCTGTCACGCCGCAGATCGGGATGTCGTGGAATCGTCCCGGGAGCTGCGGTTCCCGGTGCCTGTCTTCTCTCTTACGTCAATTGATGGATTCGTGCGAAGCTTATTTCGGCACATGTTTAATTTGTTATTTGTTGATTGCTTCATTCTGAACGTGGTCCAACGGGATGCCTCTCGCTGTCGCGTGGGGCTGGTATTCTGAATTGTCAGGATGGTTCGCGAAGTTTTCTTCGCAGGACCTTCCCCAGGAAATTGCGGGGCAAGTCCCCATCGATCACTTCCAGGATCCTGGGCACCTTGTGATGCGCCAGGTTCGTCTTCATGTATTTCTCAAACGCGTGCTGGTGGAAGTGCGATTTGCTCTTCACCGCCACGATCGCCTTGACGATCTCACCTCGCTGCGGGTCGGGCACTCCCACCACCGCCGCGTCCTTCACATCCGGGAACTGTTTCAACACGTATTCCACATCGTTGGGATAAACGTTGAATCCGCTGGTGATGATCAGGTCCTTCTTGCGATCAACGATCTTGAAGTAGCCATCATTGTCACACGTGGCCAGATCGCCCGTAAACAACCAGCCATCTCGCAGAATCTGTGCTGTCGCCTCCGGATTGTTCCAGTATCCCAGCATGATCTGCGGGCCACGCACAATCAGTTCGCCGACTTCACCCGGTTCAACACCGTTGGCACCGGTTTCGGCATTGACGATCATCGCTTCGGTGTCCGGCAGCGGCAGTCCAATTGTTCCCAGTCGGGCATTGCCGTCAAGAGGCCCCGCGTGAGTCACCGGGCTGCATTCCGACAATCCATACCCTTCCACAACTCGAGCCAGCGTGTAACTGGAAAACTCAGTGGCTGTTTCCGGCATCAATGGAGCTCCACCGGAAATCACCCAGAGCAGCGATTTCACGTTCCATTTCCCCTCGTGTTCCCGCAACCGTTGATTCAGCACGTTCAACATGGCGGGCACAGCAGGGAAAACGCTCGGTCGGGCGGATTGGATCAAATCCAGTACGGTTTCCGGTTGGAATCGGTGATGCAGCAGCAATGTCGCTGCCATGGCAACTCCGCCGGTGGCACACGTGGACAACCCATAGCTATGGAAGAACGGAATGACCGCCAGGAACGTGTCACGTCCCGTTCGGTTTCCACACCACGCCTTCAGTTGAAGCGCATTCGCCAGCAGGTTCGCGTGCGACAGCGTGACCGCCTTGGGGCGGCCGGTGGTGCCGCCGGTTGGCAGGATGTAGGCGGGCTGATGAGTCTCCGTACGAACCGGTTCTGCGATCGGTTCCACCTGTGACAACTCCGCCAGGAAGTCGCTCGTCGGAACCTGCTGACTCGGATGAAGACCCCGGCGTTTCAAGCACGCGGCGCGATACAGCAATCGTTTGACCGTGGGCAGTCTCTGCGCGATTGAGCATGTCAGCATCCGCTCCGGTCGGTGTGCTCCCTGCGTGGCCAGTGGAGCGAGCAGATCCAGGGCGACGACCAGCTTGCAATCGGTCGCCTGCAGCATGTCGTCGATTTCCACGGCGACGGACAGGGGGCTCAGCGAGACCACGATGCCGCCAGCCATCCAGACGCCATAGGCCGCGATCAGATATTCCGGCAGATTGGGAAGCAGCAGACCAACACGGTCGCCAGGCTGAATTCCCAGGGACTGGAACAAAGTCGCCGCACGGCGGGCTTGTTCGGACAGTCCTTCATAGGTGATGGATTCTTGAAAGTATCGGATGGCAATCCGATGAGGGAACCGGCTGGCAGAATGTTCCAACAGCCACCACACCGGTTCACTTGGGTATTCCAAATGAGCAGGCGTGCAAATCGGATAATGATTCAGCCACGGAGCGGCGGATTTCTCCACGGCCCTCCGTCCTGCATCAAATGAGATGGACATGATGGAACTCCCGGAACTTGAGTCAACCGTTGCATTGTGTAATCCACTACTCTTGAAAACGTGAATGGTCAGGTGTTGTCAACGCACATAATTCAAATACGCGAAACCCGGTCGAAGCGTGGGAACTTACCAATTCGCAAGTGTTCAACAGTTCATAAGTTCGTCCCTGTTTTACACCATTTTCGCCAAGCCCCAGTCTTGAAGTATCGGTCAGAATTGGACGCGGGCAAGCAGGAAGTCGGCGGAATGTCGGGGATTTCAGCATCTGCGCACCGCTCGCGACGGACGTAAGCCCCCGGTTAGTAAAGTGAGCGGCAAGGCGCTAGCCGCGGGTGTATTCTCAATCGTGCAAGAGGAACCGGCGGCTAGCGCCTTGCCGCTCACAACGTCAGTGTCATTGAACAAACTCACCCCATCAACGGAGCGGACCCTGCGGTCTTGCGAACATGGCATTTGTGCCGAACCTGAAGTATCGTACTCACCAACCGTGGCCCGGACGATGTCCAGTTCGAGCCCATTGAGCCTGCACCTCTGTCACAGGATCTTCTTCCATGTCACAAACCACGAGCTCACGTCGCGATTTTCTGAAGCAGTCGACACTGCTGGCCGCCGCTGGAAGCACGCTGCCTTATTTCGCGTGGAGTCAACCGGCGTTCTCCAACGATGCGCCCACGTCCCGTCCGCGCATCGGATGCATCGGCGTGGGCAGCATGGGGACCGGCGACGCCCATCAGCATGCCAACTTCGGCGACATCCTGGCCGTGTGTGATGTCGATGCCAATCACGCCGAGCGGGCGAAAAACGACGGGAAGATCGGCAAGGGTAAGGCGGACGCCTACGGCGATTACCGCAAGGTTCTGGAACGGGACGACATCGACGTCGTCAGTGTCGTCACCCCGGATCACTGGCACGTCAAGATTGCCATCGAAGCGTTGCAGGCGGGCAAGCATGTCTTCTGTCAGAAGCCGCTGACGCTGACGCTGGAAGAAAACCAGTTGATCCGCAATGCCTGTCGCAAGTACAGCAATAAAGTGATGTTCATCGGGACTCAGCAGCGCAGCGACCGGGGCCTGTTCCTGCGGGCGGTCAACATGGTTCAGAAGGGATTGCTGGGAGACATTAAGACGATCACGGTTGGGATCAACGGCGGCGATGTGGGGGGACCGTTCGCCAAGACTGCTCCGCCCGCTGGACTGGACTGGGATATGTGGCTCGGACAGGCGCCCAAGGTCGAATACATCAAGGAACGGTGCCACTACCAGTTCCGCTGGTGGTACGAATACTCGGGTGGCAAGTTCACCGACTGGGGTGCGCATCACATTGACATCGCCACCTGGGCGATCGGCGCCGACCAGGAGGGTATGGGCCCGATCGAAATCGATGGAACCGACGCCAAGCATCCCGTGGAATTCAAGGACGGTTTTCCAACCGTCGACGACTGCTACAACACCGCCAGCGACTATGCCGTCAAGTGCAAATTCGCCAGCGGCACCGAGATGATCGTCACCAGCCGGGGAGACAACGGCATCCTGTTTGAAGGCAGCAAGGGGCGTCTGTTTGTGAATCGTGGCAAGATTACCGGAACCCCGATCGATGAGAAGTGGGACGACGGCAAGTTCGGCGATGAGGACCTGGTGAAGCTTTACAAGGGAAAGCCCTTCGAAGGCCACAAGAACAACTTCTTCCGCTGCGTCGCCGAAGGAGGCCTGCCGGTTTCGGACGTGTATTCACACGTGCAGACGATGAACACCTGTCACCTGTCCGCGATCGCAGCCCGGATGAACAAGGTCATCAAGTGGGATCCCAAGGAAGAGAAGATCGTCGGGGATGAACTGGCCGCCAGACTTTTCGCGCGCGAACAACGTCCGGGTTTTGAGATTCCCCGCGTTTAAACTCTGCGGAATCCGCGACGGAATGGAAACGGGCCGATTTCAAACAGTCGGTCCGTTTCTTTCTGCAGATTGGGGCACGGAAAGCGCGGACGACACGGAGAGAATCCAGAGTACCACCACCGCTGGGATCCATGCGTCATGCCCCGGTCCCTCGCTCGCGCGGCGGGCTAATGTCCCGACCGCACTTTCTGAACAATCGAGCGACACTTCGGGTCAAATTGTCCAGTAACACCGGCCCGTCGTCACAATCGGAATCGTGAGACGATCTTCACTGTCCGCCAGTGCTTACCTCCTTTCCCCAATGATCTTGCGTCGACAAGCTGCTCCGCGTGACAAGGGCGACCCGGACGGTTTATCCGTTGAACGTGTTGACCTTCACGCAAGAATTCGGCGCAGAAGCGGAATACAGATTCCGAGCACCAAAAAAATGCGTGCTACATTTCCCTTGAGACGACGCAGGGGTCATTGGATGACCGCACAGATTGCGGATCCCGCAGTCTGGGGCTGTTGCCAGAAACATCCGATCGCTTTTGGGTATTGAGGGGAGTGGACGACTATGGGGTTCTTGAAACGGTTCTTCAAGAACACGTATCGCGACGGCGAACCAAAACATGGTGGCAGCAGTTTCGAAAATCTGACCGAAGAACAGCTCGAAACCCATCTGAAGATCGCCCGATACGGTTCCTTCACGCTGACGGACGCTGTCCGCCCGTCGTACGACCTGCAGGTCGTGCCACAGGCCGGGTATCGCCATGACTTCTACCATGATCGCGAAACAGGGATCAAGATTCCCGTGATCATGGCCGCCGCCAGCCGCGAAGTGCTGACCGACCTGTTTTTCGAACTGCTCGATCCACTCGGTCACGAAGTGGATGTCGTTCTGGAAACCAGCCACGAACGACGGGGCGGGCATCAGGACCTGTACCGCGAAGACATCGATCTGCCAGTGCTGAAAAGCACCCTGTACGACTTCGAGGATCTGCTGTTGCACGATGGCTGCAGCGGCTTGGCGGTGCTGAACCCCAACATTCCCATGGAAGTCCAGTTCGACGAACACAAGCTGCTGATCCTGTACGGACATGAACTGGTCGACTTCGAGGACATCCTGGACGACTTCGGTCTTCCCTGTCGCGAAGACATCAAGTTCATCACCGAAGCAGAACATGTGCATTCCTCGACCGAGGAATTCAATCGCACCTTTGAACAGATGAAATACCGGCTGGGAATCGACGAAGACTGACTGTCGCCGTTCGATCCCCAGCGCAGTTTTGCCACGGGCGGCTCTTTGGTTGAGCCGCTCCTTATCCTTCCGCACGACGGTGCTCCCCCGCGCCGAGTCTGGAGACAAACGTGCGTCTATTCCTGGCCGCTTTGACCGTCGGCGCCGCGGGCGTCGGCCTGGTGTATCTGCAGCAGTCCTCCCTGCCGACGGCCGAAGCGTCGTCAAAAGTGGAACGGCATCTGTTCGACTGGCAGTCGGCCGATGACACGCTGAAGGTCGTCAACAGTGATGTCACCACTCACCTGGACGAACCTCCTTTGATCGTCCGTGACACAATCAACAGTACGCGGGCGGAAATCACGTCGGTACTCGACGAGTTCGTACGGGTGAACGGTGAATCCAGCGGAGTCCCCTCCCCTTCGGATATCGTGACCCAGGCCGATGCCACGAGTCCCGTTGTCGACGACGGCGAACTGATCCCGTTCGCCACCAGTGATGGGCCGCCCGTCGAGACGTCCGATCTGGCTGCCGGAGATGCAGTCTCTTCATTGACTCCCACGGATCCCGAAGTCGAAGCAGGCCGGGACACTGCCGATTCCCCGTCCCGGCCAGCCATCAACGAAGCCACCCTGGTGACACAAAAGCCGGCGGCAAAAAAGGAACCTGTTCAACCGAATCGCCAGCCGGACGTGGCTGCCAAGTCCCCGTCCAAGACCGAACTGCTGCCCGGCCGGAAACTGCCGGACACGTCGGCCCCCGTCGCCGATTCTGACTGGCAAATCGTGGGCAGGTCCACGAACAATGTCCCCCTGCACACCCGCCGATTCGGCCAACAGGGAACCCGTTCCCTGGTGATTGCAGGGATGGACGGTAAAGACCTCATTTCGACCCGCTGGAACGATGAACTGGTGGAAACCCTGGTCACTCAAAAAGGACTGTTCCAGTCGAATGAAGTGATGGTCTTTCGCGCCGCCAATCCGGACGGCCTGATCAAGAAGAGTTCGACGAATGCTCAGGGAGTGCTGATCAACCGCAATTTTCCCAGTCGGCGCTACCAGTTCCTGACCGACAAGTCGGCAGGTTCCGGGCCGTCCAGCGAAGCCGAGACCAAGGCGATCCTGCAAGTGCTCTATACGTTCCGACCGCGACGGATCATCCACCTGTCCTCCACCAACGGCCGGTCGGTGATCTACTACAATCGCGCATCGAAGGATCTCGCCGCCAGCCTGCAGAAACAGTATTCACTGGACGCCAGGCCGCTGGACGTGGAACTGATGCCGGGCTCGCTGGAAGACTTTGCAGATGGAACGCTGGATGCCGCGGTCGTCTCCCTGAAGCTGAACACGGGTCCAGACTGGCGACAGGCCTGGAGCCAACATCGACCGATGGTCCTGAGTGCGATCAGCGGACAGAATGCCGACAAAATGCTCTCGGTCTCGGAGGAACTCGTGAACGCTGCACCAGACTCAGAATCCTCGCGGATCCCCGACCTGAATGTCGAACCCGCCCGAGTGAAGAATCGGCGAGGTTACGAAGAACTGCCGCCCCCACCACAGTAATCGTCGCGGAGGCCCTGGCACACCAGCCCGACGCGCGAAGGACCGGGGCTTGACGCGTCGACCGAAGTCTCACGACTTCGGCTACCGAAAAAAGCCCCGGAGGCACTTGGCGTCCAGGGCTCTTGGTGTTCGAAAGCTTCGCTCAAACTACTTCAGACGGCCGGAGGCCATCAGTTTGCTGGCGTTGCCTGCCTGTCCGAAAGCGATCATGCGTGCCAGGCAGATCTTCTTCATCGCTTCGCGAGCCGGCTTCAGGTATTCACGCGGATCGAACTTGTCCGGAGTCTCGGCGAAGACTTTGCGGATGGCACCAGTCATCGCCATGCGGCAATCGGTGTCGACGTTGATCTTGCGGACTCCATGCTTGATCCCGCGCTGGATTTCTTCGACGGGGACGCCGTACGTTTCCCCCATCTTGCCGCCGTACTGGCGGATGATCTCCTGCAGATCTTCGGGAACCGAAGAACTGCCGTGCATGACCATGTGAGTGTTTGGCAGGCGTCGATGGATCTCTTCGATCAACGACATCTTCAGCACTTCGCCTGTCGGCTTGTTCTTGAACTTGTACGCGCCATGGCTGGTCCCGATGGCGACAGCCAGGGCATCGACACCTGTTTCGGCCACGAACCGCTCGGCTTCGTCCGGGTCGGTCAGGTGCGACATCGCCCCTTCGGGTTCCGGTTCCTGCTCCAGGTCCAAATCATGACCATGCCGCTCGCCCGGTTCACCCATCAACTGAGGATCGACGGGACCGGTCTCTTTGACGGGGCCCTTGTGCTCGATCGAACCCAGGCAACCGATTTCGCCTTCGACCGACACGCCCATCGCATGCGCCACCTTGACAACCTCGGCGGTCACCTTGACGTTGTATTCATAAGGTGCGGCCGACTTGGCGTCTTCCAGCAGCGAACCGTCCATCATCACCGACGTGAAACCGTACTTGATGGCACTGAAGCAGGTGGCCGGGCTGTTGCCGTGGTCCTGGTGCATGACGACCGGAATCTCCGGATACAGTTCCGACGCGGCCAGCATCAGGTGACGCAGATAGTTGTCTTGCGAATAGCTGCGGGCACCGCGGGAGGCTTGGACGATCACGGGAGAATTGGATTCCTTGGCTGCTTCCATGATCGCCTGGATCTGTTCCATGTTGTTGACGTTAAACGCTGCCACGCCGTAATTGTTTTCGGCAGCGTGATCCAGCACGACTCGAAGCGGAACCAAAGGCATCTGACAAACTCCTGACTTACGATATCCAGTTATTTCGATCTCGCTGCACAATCCACCCCCAACGGACGGACTTTCCGCGCGAGCGAGCCAAGCACGCGCTGGATAGGGTACCGCAGTAGAGGGGGATGCGCGAAGCGTCACCGTGCCGAAACAGGCACACCCGTGTGAGGTTTGATCTGTTGCCGCTGGCTTACAACTGCGACATGATCGGTGCGGGGAAGGCGACACTCGAGTCGATTCGAGCTCGGCGCGGGTCTCCTGTCCCCGCCGAAACGCCGGACCGCAGGTCTCCTCCGGGATCTTGGATTTCTCTGGAACGTAATTCGACAGTAGAAAGAGAAGGGGAGACCGTTCGGTCAGCCGTTTCGGCGGGGTCAGGAGACCTGCGCCGAGCAAGGCAGTGATAGGGTCGGGAGACCCGAGAGTCGATTCAACGTTCGGCGTTCTTCACGCGGAGCGTGAAGGCTACTTGTCGGGAGACCCGCGCCGAACAGCGCGCCATCGCTTTCCAACGGCGCCGAACCACTTCTCTTCTTGAAGTGTCCCCACCCAATCGGTACCGTGCAGTTTCCGCAAACTGCAATCAGCAGTACCACTTGCTCCGTCGAAAGCCGATTCCTTTGGCCGAACCGATTCGCGAAAACCTGAAGACAAGTACTCGAACCGCCATTCTGGTTTCTGTTCCTGACCCCAATCGCAACCTGGGCAAGGAACGTGCTCTGGATGAACTTCAGGGGCTGGTCAAAACCGCTGGAGTCAAAGTTGTCGGCACGCTGGTGCAAAACCGCGAACGCCCCCATCCCGCGACCTGCCTGGGGAAGGGAAAACTGGACGAGCTGCGCGAGTTGGTTGATGCAACTGATGCTGAGCTCGTGATTTTCGACAATAACCTGACCCCCTCTCAGGGCCGGAATCTCGAAGAAGAACTGCAGCGGATCATCGTCGATCGCAGCGAGTTGATTCTGGATATCTTTGCCACTCACGCCCGTACTCACGAAGCCAAGCTGCAGGTGGAACTGGCTCAATTGCAATACACGCGCACCCGGCTGAAACGGATGTGGACTCACCTGGAGCGAATCGAGGGAGGGATCGGTGCCAGTCGCGGGCCCGGGGAAAAGCAGATTGAAACCGACCGCCGGCTGATCGACCAGCGGATTTCCGAACTGCAGGTCCGCTTGAAAGAGGTCGAGCTGCGACGCGAACGGATGGTGGGTCAACGGGATTCGCACGCGCTGGTATCGCTCGTCGGATATACGAATGCCGGCAAAAGTACGCTGATGAATGCGTTGACCGGTGCCGGGGTGTATGTGGCGGATCAACTGTTCGCCACGCTCGATACCAGGACACGCAAGTGGACGATTCCCGGTTTTGGCGGAGTCCTGTTGAGTGATACGGTGGGGTTTGTGCGCGATCTACCACATCAGTTGGTCGCCTCGTTCAAATCCACACTGGAAGAAGCTCGTCAGGCGGATCTGCTGCTGCACGTGGTGGATGCGTCAAATCCGGAGGCGGAGGAACAAGCCGCGACGGTCGAAGAAGTGCTGGGGGAAATCGGCGTCGAAATCAAGAATTCGATCCTGGTGTTGAACAAGATCGACGCGGTTCAGGATCGGGGTCTGGTCGACGTCTTGCGTGCGAAGTATGCCCATGCGATCACGGTCAGTGCCCGTGATGGCACCGGTCTGGCGCGATTGGGTGAGGCCGCCTCGGAATTGTTATCCGATGGGTTTGTCGAGGTCGACTTGGAAACCTCCGCGGGAAATGGGCGCTTGCTGTCGTTCCTGGCCGAGCATGCGAATGTGCTCGACCGCCAATATGAAGATTCCAATGTGATTTTGAAGTGCCGGGTCTCGCGCAACTGGCTGCCACGATTGCAATCGGAAGCCTCCATCTCGAAAATAACAATTCGCGCCCCGGCGGAAACAACTCTTTTGGCGCCAGCCACCACCGTACAATTTGAGAATTCACCTCCCACCACAGATCCCGTCTGAATCTTGAGGAACGTACCATGGCCGAAGATTACCTGAAGAAACTGGTTCGGGACGGTGTCATCAGCAAGGAGCAACTCCGCGAAGCCGAAGATCTGGCGTCCAGCCTGGGGATCACTGTCGACGACGCGCTGATCCGACTTGGCTACGTTTCCGCTGGTGAAATTGGCCAGATGCAGGCCTCACAATTCGGCTATGAATTCGTCGACCTGGGTGCGATGGAAATCCCGCAGAGCGTCATCGCCCTGATTCCGGAATCGGTCGCCCGGGAAAACATCGTGATCGCGATCGCCATGGTCGACGAACGCCTGCGCGTTGCCATGGTCAACGCGCTCGACCTGGATGTCATCGACAAACTCCGATTCATGACAAATCGGGATGTCGATCCGGTCGTCGCCCCGAAGGAAGCAATTCAGACCGCCATCAACCGGTTCTATGGCGGCTCTGAAACAGAGTCGGTCGATTCGATGCTGATGGAATTCACCGAAACGGCGATCGACTTCACCGAAACGGAAGGGCCGTCCACGAAGGCGCAGGAGGCTGAAGAAAGCGCGCCGGTCGTCCGTCTCGTCAATCTGATTATCTCTGAAGCGGTCAATATGAGGGCAAGCGATATCCATATTGAACCGTTTGAGGACAGAATTCGCGTTCGATACCGGATCGACGGTGTCCTGATCGAGCGTGACAGTCCCCCCAAGCGACTGCTGGCGGCGTTGACATCGCGTCTTAAGATTATGGCCCGTATGGACATCGCGGAAAAACGACGTCCTCAGGATGGACGTATCAAGACACGAACGGGCGGTAAGGACTTTGACTTGCGTGTCAGTATTCTGCCCACCAAGTTCGGTCAGGCGGTTGTCCTTCGAATTCTTGATCGCGAAAACATCAAAGTCGGGATCCGGAACCTGGGATTTGGGGAAGAAAACTACCGCAAATTCCAAACGATCATCCGTCGCCCGAATGGCATCTTTCTAGTCACCGGCCCGACCGGGTCCGGCAAAACCACAACCTTGTACTCGGCGCTGGGCGAGCTGAACCGGCCTGACAAGAAAATCATCACCGCCGAAGACCCGGTGGAGTACTACCTGCCAGGGATCAATCAGGTCGAAGTGAAGCACGATATCGGACTCGACTTTGCCCGCATCATCCGCGCGATGCTGCGGCAGGCACCCAACGTCATCCTCGTCGGCGAGATTCGCGATGCGGAAACCGCAGAGATGGCAATTCAAGCTTCTTTGACTGGACACTTGGTTTTCAGCACGCTGCACACGAACGATGCGCCCAGTTCTATTACACGTTTGATCGACATGGGGGTCGAACCTTTCCTCGTCGCCAGCAGTATTATGGCCATTCTGGCGCAACGTCTGGTGCGAGTTCCCTGCTCAAAATGCCGCGAGGAATACACCCCCGACGCCAGCGAAACTCAGCACTTCGAAATCACCGCCGAACAGTTTGAAGAGGCCAAGTTCATGCGCGGCAAAGGATGCAATCATTGCCAGCACACTGGCTACCGCGGACGCATCGCCACCTTTGAACTGATGAGCATGAACTCCACCCTGCGGGAAATGACCTTCAAGAGCGAACCCGCTCAAAGCATCCGCCGCCAGGCACGCCTGTTCGGCATGAGGACTCTGGTGGAAGATGCTTTGTCCAAAGCACTTGTGGGAAAAACAACACTCATGGAAGTTTACAAACTGGATAAGGGTGGCCACTGATTTCAACCGCTGAATCAAAGTCGATCGGGCGAGAATCACGCCAGAGATCGGTTTTCCGAAGGGACCGGGCCTGGCAACTGGTCAGCCGTTCCTGACCTGCGGATTCGATCGAACCAGTTACAGGGATTCCCCCTACGACACAATGTCTTGATCACGGCCAGTCTTCGACGGAATGATCCTGGCAACGATGGCAATCGGATTGCCAAACAGCAGCGATCCGATTTCTAAAAAGCCTGTCAGAATTTGCACAATCAAATCAACGTTTGTTAATTCATTTCTGGTTTAGTTTTCAGAATCATGGTGGCCACAATTTGAGTCTTCCGCGGGGCGACCCCATAATCCCCTCGCCAATCACGACGGCGCGGGCCATTCGACCATTCGCGTGTGAATTCAATAATCCGATCTCAGAACTCCCAATCAGCCTGCATCTGGATGAGCGATGGAAGAAAACCGTAAGCAAGCGCTGCAGATCGACAAGATGCTCGAAACCGTCGTTCGAGAGAAGGTGAGCGATCTGCACATTACCACCGGCCAGCCTCCCGTGGTTCGCGTGGGTGGTCGCATGGTGCGACTGGAAACCAAGACGTTGACTGCCGACGACACCGTCGGGTTGATGAAAAGTATTACCCCGGAACGGAATCAGCAGGAACTGCAGGAAGTCGGCGGCACCGACTTTGGATTTGCCTTCGGTGACAAGGCCCGGTTTCGCGTCGCTGTGTTCAAGCAGCGCGGTCACATCGGGATGGTGCTGCGGCGAATTCCGAACGAATTCCTGACATTCCAGCAACTCGGCCTGCCGCCGGTCATCGCCGACCTGCTGCATCGTCCGCGCGGTCTGTTTCTGGTGACCGGTCCGACGGGAAGCGGCAAGACGACCAGTCTGGCCAGTATGATCAACTACCTGAACGACACGGTCGACCACCACATCATCACGCTGGAAGACCCGATTGAGTACTATCATCAGCACAAGAAATCGACGATCAACCAGCGTGAGATCGGGGTCGATGTGCCCGACTTCCCCGAGGCTTTGCGTCGTGCCCTGCGAATGGACCCGGATGTGATCCTGGTCGGCGAAATGCGCGACCTGGCGACGATTTCGTCCGCCATTACGGCGGCCGAAACCGGCCACGTGGTGTTCGGGACGCTGCATACAACCGGTGCCCAGGGTACCGTCGACCGTATCATCGACGTGTTTCCCACCAGCCAGCAGGAACAGATTCGTACCCAGTTGTCGGTGGCGATCATCGGCATCCTGTCGCAGGCCCTGCTGCCCCGCAAGCCGAAGGGAGTGGTCGCCGCCTACGAGATGCTGGTGGTGACCCCCGCCATCGCCAACCTGATTCGCGAAGCCAAGACGTTCCGTATCAATTCGGCCATTCAAACCGGGCGCAAGTTCGGCATGCAACTGCTCGATGACGCCCTGTTCAACCTCTGGAAGAACCAGTTGTGTGAAGAGGATGATGTTGTCACCAAGTCGAACCAGCCGGGCGAACTGAAGGCCCGCATCGCGCGGGCCAAGAAGGGTCTGCTGGACGACGACGAGGAAGAAGAGGAAGACGGCGGCGACGACGAGGAATGACAAAACACTAGCCCGACGCGCGAGCGAGGGATCAGCAAGTTGGACACGCATCGACGAATCCCTCGCTGGCGCGTCGGGCTAGTGTGGAAAAACCCCAACGACAGCGTCTGGTAACTGGCGACCAACATGGCACAACGACGACTCGGACAGATCCTGGTGGACCTTGGTTACCTGACCGAGGATCAGTTGTGGGATGTCCTGGAAGAACAGAAGCAGAGCGGCGGTGAGATCATCGGCCAGGTGGCGGTCCGCATGGGCTTCGTCACCCAGGAGCAGGTGACCGAGGCTCTGGCGGAACAATGGGGTCTGCCGGTGGTCGACCTGAATTCCACCACCATCCTGCCGAAGGTGCTGGAAGATGTACCCCAGACGATGTGCGAACTGTATAAGATCATGCCGCTGTCCAAGAAGGACAACGTGCTGACAGTGGCGATGGCCGATCCGCAGAACCTGGCGGCACTCGACGATCTCCGCAACATGCTGAACTGCGACGTGCGCGGAGCCGTCTCCAACGCCAAGGATGTCGAAGCGGCCATCGCCCGCTACTACGCCGACCGCGAAGAGAGCATCGAAGACATCATCGGTAAGCTGGAAGAGGAAACCGCCGACGGTCCCAAGGGGCGCGGGTATGACCTGGCCGACGACATGGATGCCGCCCCCATCCGCAAGCTGCTGAACATGATCCTGCTGCTGGCAATCAAGGATCAGGCGAGCGACGTTCACTTCGAACCGTTTGAAGATGAATTCAAGGTCCGCGTGAAGGCGGACGGCATGCTGTACGAGATGGTTCCTCCGCCGCGGCACCTGGCCAACGCGATCGTCTCGCGTATCAAGATCATGTCCGACCTGGACATCGCCGAACGCCGCCTGCCCCAGGACGGTCGAATCGAACTGAACGTCGGCGGTCACTCGGTCGACCTGCGAGTCAGCGTGCTGCCCACACTGTTCGGCGAAGCGGTCGTCATGCGAGTGCTCGACCGAACCGTCGTTCAACTGGACCTGAACAAGATCGGGATGGACGCCAATACGCTCTCCAAGTTCCGCGTCGTGCTGCAGCGGCCCAACGGCATTGTGCTGGTGACCGGCCCCACGGGCAGCGGTAAAACGACGACGCTGTACTCGGCGCTGAACGAACTGAACGACATCGAAACCAAGATCATCACCACGGAAGACCCGATCGAGTACGACATCGATGGCCTGATCCAGGTCCCCGTGAACCCCGACATTCAAGTCACGTTTGCCAACGTGCTGCGGGCGATCCTGCGGCACGACCCCGATACGATCCTGGTGGGCGAAATCCGCGACTTTGAAACGGCCGAAGTGTCGATTCAAAGTGCGCTGACGGGGCACCTGGTGTTCAGCACGCTGCACACCAACGACGCTCCCTCCGCCATCACGCGACTGCGCGACATGGGGATTGAGCCGTTCCTGATCACCGCCACGGTGGAAGCCGTGCTCGCCCAGCGACTGGTCCGCAAGATCTGCACCGAGTGCCGGACCGAGTTTGAGCCGAGCGATGAACTGCTGATGGAACTGCAACTGCCGATCGCCCAGGCACGGCAGTACAAGTTCTACTACGGACGTGGTTGCCAGCGCTGCAACAACTCGGGCTACAAGGGCCGTTGCGGGATCTATGAACTGCTGGAAATTGACGACGATATTCGCGACCTGGTGACCTCGAACGCCAGCGTCGATGACATTAAGAACTATGCCCGAACTCAGGGGATGACCACCCTGCGTGAGGCAGGACTGAAGCTGATCTTCGACGGCGTCACGACGATCGACGAGGTCGTTCGCGAAACCGTCATGGAAGATATTGAATAATGCCAATGTCAGCCCGTGGAAAAAGGGGTCTGACCCTTTGGAGGGCATGGACTCACCGTGGAAAATCGAATGCCCGGAGAGGGTCTGACCCCTTTTTCCACGGGCTGACATTGGCTCTGACTGAAAACATGTGGGAACCTCGAAAGAAAGCCTGTGATTGGCACATCATGTGTATGAGTTCTGGCGGACGGATCGTTCGATCCGCTGACACGCACATCTGTTTCCAAGAATGGTCTGTTTTTCAGGGTGTTTCCCAGGACTAGTCTTTTCGTCACGGGTACGTCTCCCGCGGGCGTGGGGCAAAATGTTGTTCGGATTCGCCGCGACGCAGCGGAATCGATCGGAGGCCGGATATGCCAACTTTCCAGTACGAAGCGATGGATAACACGGGGCTGGAGGTGAAGGACGTCATCGACGCCGCCTCGGAGCAGGATGCGCAGTCGAAGATCCGCGAAAAGGGATTCTTCGTCACGAAGATCGTGGAAAAGGGGAAGGGCAAGAAGACCAAGGGGGACAAGACCAAGGGGGATGCCAAGACCCAGGCCGACGCCAAGAAGAAGCCCGCGGCCAAGCGCAAGAAGGGTGGCGGGTTTTCGATCGGTGGTGTCAGCGGCAAGAAGCTGTGTACGTTTACCCGCCAGTTGTCGACGCTGCAGGATGCCGGTCTGCCGATTCTGCGCAGCCTGCGAATCCTGGAAGCCCAGTGTAAAGCCGGGCCGCTGAAGAGCAGTCTGCTGGGGGTCATTGAAGACGTCGAATCGGGCAGCACGCTGTCGGAAGCGATGGCCAAGCAACCCAAGGCATTCGATAACCTGTACGTCAACATGGTAAAGGCCGGTGAGGCCGGGGGGGCGCTGGAAGTCATTCTGCAGCGTCTGGCCGAGTTCAAGGAACGTGCCGAAAGCCTGAAACGCAAGGTGAAGGGTGCGATGATTTATCCGTGCGCGGTCATCACCGTCGCCACGTTGATCGTCGGCTTCATCATGTACTGGATCATTCCGAAGTTCAAGAAGATCTTCGACGACTTCGGCACCGATCTGCCGGACATGACCAAGGTGCTGATCGGCTTCAGCGATGCGGTCGTGAACTACTGGTACCTGGGCCCCGCCATCCCGTTTGCGTTATGGCTGATGATCAAGATCATCAAAAAGAACAAGACGGGCGCGTTCGTGGTCGACTGGATCTCACTTCGCATACCGCTGCTGGGGATGATCTTTCGAAAATCGATTATTGCGAGAACGTGCCGTACGCTGGGAACATTGATTGCATCGGGGGTACCGATCCTGGAGGCCCTGGCCATCACGCGGGACACGGCGGGGAACGCGGTGTTCTTCAAGGCCTATGAACACATCATCGCCGCCATCCGCGAAGGGGAATCGATGGCGATTCCGCTGCGTGAAACCCGCACCGTGGACGAAATCGTGGTGAACATGGTGGACGTCGGTGAAGAAACCGGAGCCCTGGACAACATGCTCTACAAGGTGTCGGACGTCTTCGACGAAGAAGTCTCGGTGCTGGTGGAAGGGCTCGTGAACCTGCTGGAACCGTTGATGGTTGTGATCCTGGGTTTGATCGTCGGATTCATCGTCATCGCGCTGTTCATGCCGCTGATCAAGCTGCTGAACGACCTGTCGTAATAGATCGACCAGGTTCGGCAGAATCAGTCCCTGGCCCCTCGCATCCGCGAGGGGTTCGGGAGGAAGATACGAACCTTCCGAGTGGAAAAGCCAAGTTGATGGGATTTCAGCCCGAAGCGTCAGCGAGGGATGTTTAAGTTGGACAGGGATCGACGAACCCGTCGCCTGCGCGCGGGGGTCGTGAATCCGGCAAGAAGTAAACACTCCGGCATCGCAGGCCGGTCACACCCCGCCGAAGCGGGGGAATCAGGATCGAAGACAAAAGGATCGAATCATGCGAGTTACAGTTCAACGCCAACAGCGGCCACCACGCACGGCATTCACACTGATTGAAATCCTGGCCGTGATCGTGGTGATTTCGATCCTGATCGCGCTGCTGGTCCCGGCGGTCATGGGGGCCATGAAGAAGGTTCGCATTACGGGAGTGCGAGCCGAGATCTCCCAGTTTGAAACGGCGATCGGCAAATTCAAGGCGGTCTATGGAATGGAACCACCGAGCAGTATTGTGCTGCAGGAGACCGCTGCCAACTGGTCGGGTGATCCCACCAGCCGCGCCATCATTCGTCAGTTGTGGCCGCAGTATGACTTCACGTCCAACATCGACATCAATGGCAATGGGAACACGACCGATTCGATCACACTGGCGGGGCCGGAATGCCTGGTGTTCTTTTTGGGTGGACCAAACGTCGTCAATACTCCGGGATCGGCTCCACTCACGATTGGTGCCTGCCTTGGATTTTCCAAGAACCCGGCCTTCCCGTTTGATCGGACCAGCAAGACTCGGGAAGCTCCCTTGTTCGAATTTCAGCCGAACCGGTTTAAGGACATGGATGGGGACGGGTTCCCCGAATATCTGGACTCACTGCCGTCTCAGACAGCACCGTACCTTTACTACAGCTCCTATGACGGCGGGGGATACAACTCGTTGAACAACACGGAATTCAGCGTGATCAACTCCACCTTCGGTGGTCTGGTCGAACCATACCGCCAGGGAGTGGCGACCACCGCTCCCTATTGGAAGCCCAACGGCTTCCAGATCATTTCCCCCGGTTATGACCACCAGTACGGATTTGGCGGGGCCTATGTGACCACCGGGACGGACCGGACGCCGGGATCTCCGACGGTTTCGGCGCAGTATCCGAACGGGTTTTCGTCGACGGCACCAACGCCCAGCCAGCGGATCGTCGAAGCCGACAACATCACGAACTTTTCGGAAGGGACGCTGGTCCCGTAAGCCAGTAACGCGGAAGTGAGTGGATGCTACGTGTGGCAGGCCAGTTGGCAATGACAAGCGAGTCGATGATGAACGTCAAACAGAAATCGCCGCGTCCAGGATTCACCATGATCGAACTGATGGTGGTCATCACCATCATTGCGCTGCTGATGTCCCTGTCGATCGGCGCGATGTTCAGCTTCATCGCCGGGGCTCGCGAAGCGGCAACAGCCACGACGATCGCCAAGGTCAACAAGCTGCTGCAGGAACGTGTCGAGGGACTGCGTCAGATGGACTTCACCGACGCGGCGCAGCGATTCTCGGACACCAACGGAGGCAGCGTCCAGTTGTCAGAGGTCATTGTCCGCAAGTTCCGCATGAAGCGGGCGTTCCCGCAGAACCTGGCGGAGGCGCTGGGCAACGACCCGCAACGGTATTCAGCGCTGTCGGCCTTGTCATCACCACCGACCACGTATGTCCCCAAGTACGAAAGCGGGATCGTTCTGTACGCGATGCTCACCAATGGCGAAACGTTCGGTGCCGCCTCGGTGGGTGACGACGTGTTCATGGGCTCGGAAGTCAGAAACTCACCGGAAACCGCCAACCTGCCATGCCTGGTGGATGCCTGGGGCGAACCCCTGCGATTTTATCGATGGCCGACTCGGTTGTTTAAGCCATCCGGGCCCGTCGGTATGGGAACGACCTTGCCTTTAAACCGTACGTTTGCGGCACTGCTCGTTTCAAACGTCGGAAGAAGCAATGGTTATGGTGCCGACGGGTTACCGGGGGCAAACGGACTGGGAGGACAAGGAGCGTATGGTTCGGACGACATTCCCAATGTAGGGCCGGATGGAGCACCGGGGATCGCGGGAACGGATGATGATGGAGACGGGAATATCGATAACGCCACTGAGTTGGGCTGGCCAGGATCCGATGACTACGAGCCATTGAATAACGATGCCGATGATCCCTTGATGAGGCTCGCCTCGGTACTCAATAACAGCAACGCAATCCTGCAATTTGAACAGGGCAGCACATCGGGAACGCCAAATCTGCTGCAGGCACTGCATACTCCCTTTACGTACGCGCCAATGCTCGTCGTATCGGCAGGACCGGATCGCCAACTGGGACTGCTGGAACCGAACGACACCTCGACCGACTGCGGTTATCTCGCGTGTCCGACAATCACGGCGAATGGTGCGACGCTGACGCAGCAATACCTGACCGACAACATCACGAACCTCAACCAGAGCAGTTCCGGGAAGTAATCATGCGGTCGATCCTACCAATTCCAACAGTCTCCCGGCGAGCCGGCCCGCGTGGTTTCACGCTGGTCGAGCTGCTGGTTGTCGTGGCGGTCATGCTGGCGTTGACCACCATGACCATCGTCGCGGTGAATTTTTCCAACGATCGAGATCGCGTTCGTGCCGGAGCCCGACTGATTCAGTCGCTATTGTCCGGTGCGCGTGATCGCGCGATTTACTCCCGCGAAATCCGTGGGATCCGATTGATTCGTGACCCGAACGACAGTCACTCGGCCAATGCCATCCAGTACATCGGCGCACCGGGCAGGATTTCGGATGGCACGCTGACCGTGATGCCAAACTTGGACGGAACGGTGATCAACGGCTCTAACACACTGTTCAATCGACTGAAGAGCCAGGGACTGATCCGGGTTGGTTCGCGAATTC
Source organism: Planctomycetota bacterium (assembly GCA_018242525.1). Classification (GTDB taxonomy): domain Bacteria; phylum Planctomycetota; class Planctomycetia; order Planctomycetales; family Planctomycetaceae; genus Schlesneria. Next base: position 48,986 of record JAFEBS010000030.1, read on the forward strand.
AAATTCCAAAGGACACGGGACGCTGGTACACCATTGCTGCGTTCCCCGCCAGCGAAACAATCTGGCTGGCCCAGCGCTATGCCGATTACTCGGCCAGCACCACGGCTTCCAATGCAAATCGGAGCTATTCCGGTTTGACCTATCAATTGGAACTGCTGCCGCAACCGCTGCCGGACTCCACGCCGGTTCAGTTGCCACGTGGCGTCGTCATTGACCTGGATGGCTCACTTGTTCCGGATACCTGGCGCCCGACATTGTTTGTTGGAGCCTATTCCAATCAGATGGACCTGCTGTTTTCGGCCAAGGGATTGCCGGTGGGGGATGCGGTCAGCAAAGGGATGATCCATTTCCATATTGCCGATGCCGGTGACGTGATCAAGTTTCAGCAGATCAATGGTCGCAGCGCGGCGAACTATGTGGTGGCAGCGCTGCCGTTGGTCCCCGCCACCGAGGATCCGACGACCACGCCAGCCACGGCGATTGTCAAACGTGATCGCATCGGGGTCACGCTGGCCTCGCGCACGGGGCGTGTCTCGGTGCATGCCATCAACGTGACGAACAACGTGGTCTCCCCGACTGCTCCCATCGAACTCCAGAAGCTTGCAGACGACCCGTACTTCTTCGCGGAATCGGGTGAGGTGGCCAAATGAAATCGTGCGACATTCATTCCCTGCGACGTTCCTTCCCTGCAACAGCCATGGCGGCACGCGCGGGTGTGACATTGAGCGAAGTGCTGGTGTCGATGCTGCTGATGAGTATCGGAGTTGTTTCGCTGGCCACGCTGTTTCCGATCTCGGTGCTGCGAACCGCTCAGGCGACTCAATTGACCCACGCCGTGTTTCTACGCAACAACGCAGAGGCGGCGATCGAAGCCAACCTGGGATTGTTGAGCAACGCGCAAATCGGACTGAACACGGTCGCGGTCGTGGATCCGATCGGCTTTTACGACGGGTTGGGTGGAACACTGACAGGGACCACGATTCCCCGCACCAATGGCGGTACGGGAAACCTGGCGTATGCGCGTCAATTGGCGGGTCTGCCGGATTCGTGGAAGGAGGTCATTGACGACAAGGTGGCCTCGTTCACTGCGACGTCTGCCACGGTGCCGACCGCGTTTTCCGGGGCGGCACCGTCGTCAATTGTCAACTACCGGGCCGTCCTGGTGGACGCGACGGGCAAACTCGCGGTGATCCGAACCATTACGGGCGTGGCGGGAACAACCGTTTCGTGGGCCAGTCCGCTGCCGAGTGGATTCACGCCAGCCCGTCTGCGGCTTGAAGTCCAGGAAACCAAGTATTCGTACATCCTGACCGTTCGCAAGCTGTCGATCCCGACCGTGTTGGGGGATACGAGTTGGGAAGCGGAAATTGACGTTGCGGTTTTCTTCGGTCGATCCAACAAGCCGGCTGATGAAACCCCCGTGGCGATTAACCTTCCCAGCCTTGTCAAAAATGGACTTGGATTCGACAACGCCAATGGTGTCAGCGGCGTGGACGACGATGCCAATGGATCAACCGACGATGCCAGCGAACTTGGCTGGCCGGGTTCCGACGACAATCGCACAATTCAAGTGACATCGGGCACTCCCTTCTTGAAGAAGGGAAGCTATATGCTTGAGACCTCGATGCTGAAGTGGTACCGCATCGTTAACTTCAATTCTTCGACAGGCATGGTGTTGCTGGACCGGGACATCCGCGTCACTTCGGCCACGGCATCTGCGGGCACATCCAGCGCGATCTTCATGAAGGGGATCGTGGATGTCTTCCCACTTGGTTCTCGAACCGGACAACAGTGACACCGTGACGTTATTTGATTTCAGTTCGGCTTGCAGGCGGAATTCGACCATGTCGCAATCCACTCAAAAACATCGTCAAAAATCGCAGCGACGTGACAGGACTGGTCGTCGCGCCCAGGCCGGTTTTACGCTCGTCGAAATGATGGTCTCCGTGGCTCTGGTGCTGCTGATGATGACCATGTTCGCGCAGATCTTTCAGATGGCGACCGGAGCCCTGTCCAAGCAGAAGGGGATTGCCGAAAACGATCAGCACGAACGGATGCTGAACGCGATCTTGCGCGGGGACTTGGACAAGCGGACGTTTCGAGACGTCTTTCCGTTCGGGGGCAATGAAGACACCCGTCCCTTGGGGCACAGCCTGTCGCGGCGGTCCGGGTATTTTGAAATTGATGAGGGTGATCCGCTGAGGAATGATGACGATTGCCTCTGCTTCACTGCGCAGGTGAACATCAAGCTGCAGAATCCGGACAACACGCCGTTTACCGGCAAGGCCACCGCCATGAGTGGATTTCCCATCACGGGGGTCGTCGACAACCAGAACTTTACGATCAACGGCAATTTCAGCGCCAGCATCCCCGTGAATTCTCATGTCTGGATCTCGCAAAGCACCGGAAACGACGGTCGTTACACGGTTGCTGGGGCCTCATTTTCCGGTGGCCAGACGACAATCACCGTCAATAGCACCTATTCGACTCTGTCCAACACTTCTCCCACGCAATTGGGGGGGGTATATCTGACCGAGAACGAGCCCGACTTTGATGATGGTGTGTTTGGGAACGGGACGTCGGTGTCCAGCGCCGCCGAGATCTGTTACTTCCTGCGAAACGGCATCCTGTATCGCCGGGTTCTGTTGATTCGTGAACCGGGCTCCAGCGGCGATGCCCAACCCGCCTACGAAACCGGGTACCCGCTGATGTGGAACTCGGGGGCCGGGACCGAGAACTATACCCAGGGGACCAACAGTTTCTGGCGGGACCAGGATTACTCGGCGTTCTACTTCAACGGCAAATCCAGCGGTGGCACACCGCTGGCGGCCGGCGTTCGGTTCCACAACGCATCCGAATCCCTGAGCAACAGCCGCGAAGCGCAACAGGTGATCCTGAGCGAAGTCATTCTGAATGGCGTTTCAAATCCTCCGACCCAGGCCACATCGTTCCCGATCAGCCTGGGGATTCCCAATCTGCGGTTCGGTCACGACACGGTGACGGGACTGCCTCAGGATGCCGCCAACACCGCCATCCATCCGGGAGTCGATCTGCAGTATGGAACCGGCGACGATTATGTCGCTTACCTGGGCCGATTCACGTTGCGTGAAACCGCAAATACGGGATTCGGCTATCCAGGAAACTACACCTATGGCAATCCCTTTTCCCGGAAGGATCTGCAGGTCAATCCTTACACGGGGCTGGTGGTTCAGTATACGGACGCCCCCGGTTTGACCGGTCAGGCGGTTCCCAACTTCCCGGGTGAAGTGCTGCGCCGCGGCGAGGATATCCTGATGTCGAACGTGCTGACGTTTGACGTCAAAGTCTGGGATCCCTGGTATCAGACGTTCGTGGACGTTGGCGACAACATCAACTTTCCCAGCGGGCCGTTCAGTACGGCGGCACGCGGATATCTCAACAGCAATTATTCGTTCGGCCCGAATCATTTTCGATTTGACACCTGGCATCCGCTGGCGTCCATCGGTGGCAATAATCAGCCGCCTCATGTTCCGTTCAATGCCGGCCTGGACGGTCAGCCGGGCACCATCGGGCTGGACGATGACGGGACCAACGGCATCGACGATCCTGGCGAACTGGGTTTTCCCGGCTCGGATGACAAGCCATGCCCCATTTCCGCCATTCAGATCACCATCAATTTCCGCGACCCCGGCAGTGGTCAGGTTCGTCAGACCACCATCGTGCAGTCGCTGATTGACAACGCGAAACCAACGGCGACAACCTTCGAGGCACCGGAAGAATAGGCCGTCTTCGGCCGCCACACGACACCGCCAGTAACATTTTCCCCGCGCGAACGGACGTATCCGGTTTCGTTCGCGCCGAGTGACCAGTCTGCCGCCCGGGCCACGGTCCCATTTTGAAGTCAGGAGTTCCCAGATGAACCGTATCACCCGTCGAACCAGTTCTCGTGTCCAGCAACCGGCTCGTTCCGGTTCGACACTGCTGATTGTCGTGGCGTTGATGGGGATGCTCGCGTTCCTCGGCTTCGTGTTTTACACGTTCTCCGCCCAGGAACGTGCAAACGCGCTGGCCCTGGCGGAAGGGGCCAAGGTGCGAACGGCTCCGTCGATCGAGCCGGATGCCCTGTGGGATTTCGCGTTGCAGCAGATCATCCTGGGTCCGCATGACTCGAATTTTCAAAGCATCCTGTGGGGAGGGCGTCACAGCCTGCTTCCCAACATGTACGGTCGGGATTCCATCCCTTACAACGGCGAAGGGGTACACCTGGGGAATAACGGCGGGGTGCCGTTTGTGGACATGGATTATGATGGATCCCTGGCGATCACGGCGCTGGGGACCGCCGAGAATGTCAACCTGTTGAACGTGATCGATTCTCCCGCAGCCAACAACGGCATTCAGTGGGGCGCGGGCAAGTCGATCTGGCTGGGGGGGGCGTTCAATCCGACCACCACGAATTACATTCCGGAACCGGACGTCAACTACAGTTCGCCCAACATCGACAGCATGTTCCTGAGCTACGACGGCATTGCGACCGACGCGGCCGGGAATCAGAAACGCGTGATCATTCCTTCTTACATGCGCCCGCAATACCTGCGAAAGGTGGCGGGCACGGCTGATTCGCAGTGGTATAATTCGAAGGACGCCAACGGAAACAATTACCCCAGTATGCGACCCCACCCGTCGCACGTCTGCCTGGACTCCTCCGGCAACGTGTTGAATTTCCAGGGAACGTCCACGCCGATTCCCCGTTACTTCAGCAGTGCCGATGCCTCGAACGGCCTGCCCCCCTACAACACTTACGTTCGCAAGCCGTTCACGTCGGTCACAAATCCTGTAAACCAGTTCGCCCCGTCGGAAAGTATTAATACGAATTCGCCCACCGTTGGCACTCTGGGTGTCTGGACGAACAACAGCACAAGCCCGTTCGACATCGACCTGGATGTGGACACCGATGGCGATGGGATCATGGATTCCATCCTGATGGACCTGGGCTATCCCCCGGTTCGTCGTGGCGATGGCAAGCTGGTTATTCCGCTGTTTGCGATCAACATTCGTGACTTGAATGGACTGCTGAATCTGAACGCAACCGGCAACCTGGCCGGCAACAACAATACCGCCACGCTACAGGTGACCGGCCCGTCGGGAGGATACCTGGGCTATCGCGCCACAGGGGCAGGCGTTTATACTCCGGACAATCTCTCCAAGTCGAACCAGGGGACGTCGACCTATGAAATTAACCCACAGCGGGCATTGACGGCGGACCCGTTCTACAACCCGCTGACGATGAACTACAACGACAACGCCCTGGGATACAGCGAAGCGGCCGCACAGGTGGCGTATGCCCTGCAACTGTTTGATCCCAGTGTCACGGCCAGCAACCCGACTCAGGCCGGCCGATCCGTCGTCGAACTGGCCAACATCGAATGGCTGATGTTGAACATGGGCCGCGCCCAGTTCCATGTGGGCCTGGCCAACTCGGGCGCGCTGCAGAATGCCATCACCGACATTTTTGCGGGACGCAATGGCGAGTACCTGGATCAGCGATCGTACCTGGCGGACTACGGCAACAGCGGGACGCTGTACATGCCGCGCCCCGGTCAGTCCGCACGGTTCTTTCCCACCTATGGTTGGGGTCCCACGCTGACAGACGACAACGCGAACGGCAACGAGGGGGAAGCCAACTACAATACGCGGTGGGTTCACCCGGTCGACTTCAGCGGGGCCGGAATCCAGTTCAGACGGTTCGGATTTGGTCCCGACGGTCATCCCGGTGTCGTCGGCGTTGACGATGATGGCAACGGCCTGATTGACGATCCTCTGGAAGCAGGTTGGTCGGGATCAGACGATGCCGTGGCATATGGCACGCAAGCCGTGCAGTACCCGATGATGTTCACGGCTTCCGGTTCGCTGTTGTGGCCCTCCTACTCAGGTTATCAGAACTATGGTCAAACAATTCGCTGGGGGGAATTCGTCAGCACCGGCTCGAACAGCACCAAGTTGATGACCAGCGCCAGTGCCGGTCAGTTGCTGGATGATCCCACCGAAACCGTCGTGGACCCCGTCGTGATGTCACCGAGCTATTCCGGTTCGACGTACGTCGCGACGAACGGTTCGTCGATCACCAATGCCGTCAATAATGACATGGTGTTCGGTCCGCAGGAAATGTCGTTCCTGCAGGGAAGCAACCGTGACAGCCGGCAGGCCGATGTCCGGTCGCGACTGGCCGATTTGATGCCGGCCAATCTGGTCGCCAGCAGCAACGCCGCGGAGATCCGCAAGCGACTGACGACGGTCAGCACAGATCGGCGTGAATTCGCCCTGACCACGTACCCCGTGGGACAACTGCGGACAAATTCGTCAGGTGCGACCACTCCCTATGTTTCCTGGGAATCGTTCCCGCAGTTTCCGCCCGATGCCACCTATTCCAGCAACCCCAATCCGTATCGCAACGAACTGTTCTATTACCTGCAGCAGGCCTGGGGGGGCAGTACCGGGCAGTCCACGAAGCTCGAGGTGAATCGACTGTTGTTCTTGAACAGCGCCGCGACCCAGTTTGGATTCTGTCCGCTGCCCGAACAGACATCGGTTTCGGATCAAAGTGCGACGACGGCGCGTCAGTACATGGCCCGCGACATCTATACGCTGCTGTATACGTTGTGCCAGGGTTCCGATCTCGACTATCGGACGAACCCCACGCCGCCGACGCCGCGGCAGGCGCGGGAAATGGCTCAGTTCGCCGTCAATCTGGTCGACGCCCTGGATTCGGACGACATCATTACCGCGTTCTACTATGACAACGATTTGTCCCAGTCCGGTGGAGGATGGACCACCGCTGCGGCCACGGATGTCGTGTATGGTGTCGAGCGACAGTTGCTGGCGTTGACCGAGGTCATGGGTTTCCGCGTGTCGAAGACCAATACCGACAGCCCCATGACGATCTTCGATGACACGCAGACCGATGCAAACAATGGTCGACGTTACCTGTATTTTGAACTGCAGAACGTGACCCCGCTGCCGGTGAAACTGGCTTCGGCATCTTCCACCCGGGCTAATGTGAATGTGGCGACCGGTTCCGGCGGGGACTGGCGGATCAGTCTGTACAGCGCGGATGTTGCCGCGAAGACGACAACACTGCTCAACCGCATGGTCCTGTTGAGCGGTCTGTCGGCGGTGAATAATGTGAATTCGCAAACAACGGTTCAGGTGGACGCCAGCAACAATGTCGTGTTGACGGGCGGTGCCCTGTTCACGGTCAGTTCCCAGGATGGGACGGACAAGATTGGTCCCGATTATCGAACGAGTGATTTCCGGGCCGATACCAACGTTGACGGAAGTTATGAGCGTTTTGCCCCCAGCGGCGGGGCACCAGATACGGAAAGTGGGAAGGTCGTTCCATCGTCCGGGACGGCGATTACCCAGTTTCCAATCCCCAAATGTAATCTGGATCTGGTCTGGAACTATGGCGATGGAGCCGCTTCCCCCACGCGTTTCGTCCTGCAGTCCAATGACGGCACGCCAGGTGGGTTTGTCACGGGGATCACGTCGGGGGGATCGCCGATCAATACACTTCAGATCGTCCTGGAGCGTCGGGTCGCCGACGGAAATGCGACTCCCACGAGTTGGGTCGTCGTGGACAGGTCTCCGTACTTTACCGTGGGAACCATTACTCCCCCGGAAGCCCCTCCGGCTGTCATGGCGTCGGACGTGACGAACGCATTGAAAACCATCAACAGCTATCCACGGACGACCGCAATTTCGTATTCTTCAACCGATATTCCGATGCCGGGTGCCAATTCATTGAATACGCAAAGCCCGACGACAGGAACCCAATGGCAGTGGCAACCGGACCGGGCGTTCACGTCTCTGGCAGAACTGATGTTGATCCCGATGTATGGTCCGGACAGCCTGACGGACGGGCGGTTGGGGAACCGCGAGTTTGTCGACCGGACGAATCTGAATATCCCGTTCGCGGGCGATCCGTTGTACCCGACGGCGACGAATGCCAATTACATTCCCACGATCGCCTCGGCCCGTTTCCTGCGTCCGGACAACCCGGACCAGACATCGCAATCGAATCGCTGGTACCGGTTGTTCCAGTTCCTGGAAGTCCCCAATCGTGCTCATCAGCATCCGGCGATTGCCGGGATTACAAATACCAGTGTGATCAATTGGGGATCGCTGGGAATGTACGGCGTTCCAGCCACGTTTACGAATCCCGGGACACCGGGCACGACTTCCAACACGACAATTCCCTTGTCGCCGGTAACAGGTTTGGACAACTTTCCGCTGACAGAACCGTTTAATCTGCCGCTGTTTTATGGTTGGCCACGTGTGCATGGACAGGTCAACCTGAACATGATTTCGTCCCCGCAGGTCCTGCTGGCATTGCTCGACAACGATCAACTTGTCAGAGATCCACGCTACGGAGTTGGTTCTCAGTTCCTGGATTCCGCCGATGGCGACCCCAGTAATCGTCAGTGGTGGATCGAATTCCTCAAGGCGCGCGAATCCAATATCAATTGGGGATTCAACGTCGACCCGATCACCGGCCTTTACGTCCCCGGAACAGCAACCTCCCGGCCATTTCGTGGATTTGACGCGTTGGGGGGTGTCGCTGCTTCCAGCCTTTCAAACAGCCCATTGGAAGATACGGTTTTGCGTTCGCTGCCGCTGGATTCCACTTCCAGTTCGAATCCCAACGAAAACCGTCGGCTTTGGGAAGTTGGCTTTAACAACGCCGAACATTTTGGCAAGCCGATGAATGAAAGTAATACGTCGAACACAGTCCTGCATCCTGCCGCTCGCTATCAACTCATGTCGAAGCTGATGAACAACACCACGACCAGAACGAATTCATATGCGGTCTATATCACGGCACAGTATCATGAGGTTGCCGAGATTCCGTCGGACTCGGGGGTGTCTGCCTTCCGAATCGGCGGAAAGCTGGATGACGCCCCGATCCATCGCGGGTTCTTTGTCATCGATCGCACGGGAGCGGTCGAACAAATGAAGATCCTGTCGGCCAATGCCGTCAACCCGGTCAGTACTTCGACCTATCGGTTTGCCCCCAATACCGACAAGACCGGAAAGCGATTCAACATGAACGGAATCCGCTGGAAGGATTTGGTGCTGTACCGTCAAACTTTGAACTAAAGTCTGCAATGCCGCAGATATGTCGAGTGCCGATCATGGAATCGACTTCGGCAATTCGGCAGGATTCCCCGCGACAGGACGGTGTTCGAAACAGATAGTTGGATGATTCTGCGACGCAGAATCGAACATTCCTACAGTTTCTCCAGGCGTCACATTCACGAAACCAGCCGAAACATAAGCAGTTATAAGATTTCCCCACTTGCGGACTGAGATTTGCAAGGTTAGCTTGTGGGGGCCGTTGCAGTCGACGAGTGGCTGCGACCCAGACATTGAACCCACCCCGTCCGAACACTCGTCGGCAAACCACTCTTGGAGATTCAGTCATGACCCGAATTCGTCTGGCCTCAAACCGGAAACCGCGTCGCGGTTTCACGCTCATCGAACTGCTGGTGGTGATCTCGATCATCGCCGTGCTGGCTTCGCTGATCGCCCCGGCCGTGCAATCCGCCCGCCGTGCGGCTCGTAAGCTGGAATGCTTGAACAACATTCGGAACTGCGGTCTGGCAATCCAGAACTTCGCGTCGGGCAGTTCCGGTGGGTTGCCTCCGATCGTTTCGTCGGTCCCGGTTTCCAACGGCAATGGTCAGGGTGCGTTGCCGGCTCCGTGGACGATCCAGATTCTGCCCGCTCTGGATGCCACCGCCTTGCTGAAAAACATCAAGAATAACGCCACGATCGCCAACGGAACATCGCCGAACGCGACCTTCCAGATCGGTCCCCTGGAACAGATCTGGGTGCAGGCGTATACGTGCCCGGACGATCAGGACTCACACCGCCAACCGCGTGGCTTGAGCTATGTCGCCAACTCGGGGTTCATTTCCAGCGAAATCTGGGAAACAGGTGAAACCCTCGCGTCGGGCGGCAACATTCACACGCCGTTCTTCATCGATTGGAACACTGGAATCGGTCGTTCTTCGGACGGTACGGCGGCTGGTGGGACACCCGACCCCAATGACCTGGCGGTGGAAGTGGCGACCGGCGTTTTCTGGCGCCCCACCCCGACGAATGGTTTCCAGTCCTCACTGGACTACATCTCCACGGGGGACGGTGCCACGACGACGTTGATGCTCGCCGAAAACCTGAATGCCGGTTTCTGGAATTCTGCGCTCGTGAATCAGGTTGGCTTTGGCATTGAAGTTCAAACCAGCGGCGGGACTCTGAGCTCCGGCCAGTTTGCTGCAGGCAGTCTGCTGGCCACCGGCCTGTCCACGACGACCCCGGATTACTGGGTGATCAATCGTACGAAGTCCACGTCCTACGCACCTCGCCCCAGTTCGTCTCACATCGGTGGCGTGAATGTCATCATGTGCGATGGTTCGGGCCGGTTTATCAGCGAAAACGTCGACAAGAACGCCTACATCAAGTTGATCACCTCGAACGGTGTGACGTACGGCGAACAAACGCTGAACAACTCCAGCTACTAATTCTCTGTGGCTCACACAGACTGAATCCCAAGAGAGTCACCCGCCGTCACCGGCGGGTGATTTTTTTCGCCCGGATGATTCGCCCCCGTTCGGCGCGGGTCTCCGACCCCGCCGAAACGGCCGACCGAAGGTCTCCTCTTCGCTTTCCTGCGTCTCTCGGTCCGAGCAGTCTGATGACCTGTCGGCTCAATGATGCCTGGTTGAAACGACAAAGGACGACAACCATGATGCTTGTCACGATCGGAATCAAAAACAAGAGGAGACCTGCGGTCGGGCGTTTCGGCGAGGTCAGGAGACCTGCGCCGAGCAGAGTCGGAGCCCCCTACGTTCGGCGCGGGTCTCCGACCCCGCCGAAACGGCCGACCGAAGGTCTCCTCTTCGCTTTCCTGCGTCTCTCGGTCCGTGCAGTCCGATGACCTGTCGACTCAATGATGCCTGGTTGAAACGACAAAGGTCGACAACCATGATGCTTGTCACGATCGGAATCAAAAACAAGAGGAGACCTGCGGTCGGGCGTTTCGGCGAGGTCAGGAGACCTGCGCCGAGCAGAGTCGGAGACCCCCCCGTTCGGCGCGGGTCTCCGACCCCGCCGAAACGGCCGACCGAAGGTCTCCTCTTCGCTTTCCTGCGTCTCTCGGTCCGAGCAGTCTGATGACCTGTCGGCTCAATGATGCCTGGTTGAAACGACAAAGGTCGACAACCATGATGCTTGTCACGATCGGAATCAAAAGCAAGAGGAGACCTGCGGTCGGGCGTTTCGGCGAGGTCAGGAGACCTGCGCCGAGCAGAGTCGGAGACCCCTACGTTCGGCGCGGGTCTCCGACCCCGCCGAAACGGCCGACCGAAGGTCTCCTCTTCGCTTTCCTGCGTCTCTCGGTCCGTGCAGCCCGATGACCTGTCGACTCAGTTCAATCCCACTGCAGTCGAGTGATTTCGACTTCACCGTTTCTGGCACCGTCGGTCTCATAGAATTCCGCCGACGAATATCGCCAATCGGCGGGCCGTCGAACAAGTCCCTTACGACGTGGGTTGTCATGCAGGTAATCCAGCTTTTGCCTCCACATGGTTTCGTTGATGAGCGCCACCGGATGTCGTGTCGCTTGCCAGAAGCGGTGGTCTCGATCTTCCGGGGCAGCCTCTTTCATTGCTTGAGTGAAACAGCTTGGGAGATGGGCTGCGCAAAAGTCCACCAACCTCCGGCCAGTAAACTTGCGAAATTCCGTGAGCGTTTGTTCCAACCGAGCGGGGTTCCATTCGGCATCGAAGCAAATGGCATGCAGATGAGTTGGCATGATCACGTAGGCGTTTGTTCGCAATGACTTCATCTTGTGGCAATAGTTCCAGCTGTCGGCGACGATTTGACACGCTGACTCGGAGATAAACACCGGCAGCCAGTTCACCACGCTGAATGTGACGTAGTAAAGAGGACAATCGTGATAGAACCGGTATCGCTCCATCAGAGTGGCCTATGCCTGGTTGAGATTGAGCAAGGACGACCACGCTCATGGTTGTCACGATGCTCATGGTTGTCACGATCGGGATCAAAAGCAAGAGGAGACCTTCGCGTTCGGCGCGGGTCTCCCGACCCCGCCGAAACGCCCGACCGAAGGTCTCCTCTTCGCTTCCCTGCGTTTCTCGGCCCGTGCAGCCCGACGACCTGTCGGCTCAATGATTCCTGGTTGAATCTGACAAAGGGCGACAACCCTGAGGTTTGTCTTGCTCAAGATCAAAAACGGGAGGAGACCTGCGGTCGAGCGTTTCGGCGAGGTCGGGAGACCTGCGCCGAACATGCGCCGAACAGGCAGGACCCAAAGACGCAACAAAGGGGTTGCGGCATGACCGCAACCCCTCTGTTTCCATGAGTGCCGAAGGAGGGACTCGAACCCTCACTTGGGGTGAACCAAACTGGATTTTGAATC
>JAFEBS010000031.1 GCA_018242525.1 Planctomycetota bacterium
CGGAGAGGGGGGGATTCGAACCCCCGGTAGGGTTTGACCCCCACGCCGCTTTAGCAAAGCGGTGCTATCGGCCACTCAGCCACCTCTCCGGTCCGGTTTTGGACGGATGACATTTATAGCCGCGTCTGGGACGAAAGCAAGGCTGACTTGCCCCCCAAACAGGCGAGTTCGCTTTAGGGCTTCGGTGGAGTCTCCGTTGGATCGGGATCTGCGATCCCCAAAACTTCCATCCGCCGGTACAAACGCGGGCGGGTAATCCCCAGGAATTCGGCGGCGCGGGCCTTGTTTCCCCGGCATTCCGTCAGTGCCCCTTCGATCTGCTCCCGTTCGACTTGCTCCAGAAACTGATCCAGCGAGACAATCCTGGGACGTGTGGTGGGTTCCATCGACTGCGCGGTGACGCCCGTGCGGAAGCGAAAGGGCAGTTGTTCTGCGGCGACCAGCGTCCCGGAACCGCCGGATCGGGCTTCTGTGATCACACGGCGGAGTTCTCCGACATTTCCAGGCCAGTTGTAGCGTCGAAACTGCCGCCACACTTCCTCGGACAGTCCCCCCACCTGTTCGGAAACCTCCCGGTTCGACTCTTCGAGAAAATGCTGAGCGAGCGGTTCCAGATCTTCCATCCGTTCCCGTAGTGGCGGAAGTTCGACCACCAGCGCGGACAATGCGAAATAGAGCTCGCGTGAGAATCGTTCGGCTTCCACCCCGGGCAGCAGGGGGTGAGTGGTTCCCGCCAGGACTCGCACTGGATTTGAAGTCGGGGCCTTCAACCAGTCGAGCAGGGATCGCTGAAATTCGGCAGGAGCAGCGTCGATATGGTCCAGGTAGACGGCACCCGTTCTTAACGAGTCCGCCTGCTGATCCTCGCGAATTCGAATCAGCGTCTGTTCCAGTTCCCGGGATGGCAACCGGCAATCCAGCGGGACGAATGCCTTTTTCCCGTGGGGACCGTGGTAATGGAGGATTCGAGCGAGGTGTTGCTTTCCCGTTCCGGCTTCGCCGACGAACAGGACTGCTGTCATCGCGGATTGGGCCAGCTTGATCTGTTCGAACGCGCGCTGCATTGGCAGGCTGCGTCCGATCAGACCTCCGTCGCCGTACTGACGACGGACCGTTTGACGCAGCACGGCCAACTCCGCGTGCAGGCGCTGGGCAGCGGGGATCGGCCGGGAACCGGGAGTTTCCGGGATGTCAGCGATGATTCCCAGCATCGCCTGGACTTCCTGATCGGGATCCACCAGCGGGAAGTAATAGACGACCCGGGAGAGCGGCGAATCCGTACGCCGGGGAATGTTTCCCGGAACCTGTTCGAGCGAGCCCTTCCAGGCCTCAGGAGGGGGAGCGAGTGCCGCCAGGAGCGCGGCGGGGGAATTGATGTCGGGTTCCGTCACGTAGTCGCATTTTTGCCCGAGCAGATCGGGTGCGCTCCAACCGGTCAACCGTTCGCTGCCCCGATTGAAGAACACCAACCGTCGCTGTGCGTTGAGCACGAACAGCGCCAAATCGGTACCCTTCAACCAGACTTCCAGGCGTCGCGTCGTACGAGTTCGTTTGGGCATGGAACAGTTTCAACGCCAGCAAGCTCTTCAGACCGAACTACTTCCTGGCCGAATCGACTTTCTTCTGGACATCCACCGCGTCTGCATTCACGGTCTTGGCAACCTTTTCAGAAAGCTTCTTCGCCAACCGTCCGCTGGCGTCACAGCCAGCAGCAACCGAGACGATCTTGCTTCCCGTTTCGATCAGGAAGCTGGCCGGCATCGTCGTCGTTTCAAACGTTTCCCAGGCTTCACCTTTGCTGTCAACAGCATACAGCATGTTCAACTTCTTTTCCTGGAGAACAACTTCCGCTGGGATAAATTAACATCTGGCGATCCGTTCGGGAATCCAGGAGCAATTCCGGGCGAATTCGGTCCTGTCGCGCAATCCGCGGAGGCTGCGAGTTCGTTGATTGGTCAGGCGCTGCGAAAGGTATCCCATGAACACCCTCCTGAAAAACGTCATCACTGAACTGCCTCTGGCCTATTTCCTGATCCTGGCGGTCTCTGTGGGGATTGTCGGACTGTTGGCAGGGGTTGTGACAATCTGGTTGTGTGACGGCACGCGCGACGATGATTTGTCGGGCGATGTGGAGGTGTCCGATCCGTATGAAGTCGCCTTCCTGCAGGGTGATGCCGAACGGGTGTCGCGACTGGTGGTATTTGATCTGATCGAACGAGGCTACGTGGAGTTCTCGGGAACTCGACGGCGATTCGCGTTTTTTGCCCCGTCGAAAATGTGGCGGAGGTCGGCTACCGCTCCCGAGATTACTCTGTTAACACCCCTCCAGCGAGTGGCCTGGGATTGGCTGGCGGTGCCTCGCCTGCCAGGTCAAATCGCACACCGTCAAATCGGCCTGGTCAATCTCATTCGCCCCAGATGCGAGAGCTTGTTGCAGGGACTGAACTCGCGCCGATTTCTCGAAACCGGGCGTCGGCGATTGGCCCGAAAACTGGTTCGGTTTGGACTGTCGTTCGGACTGGTGACTTTGGCGCTGTACAAGTTGATCACGGCCATCATCTTGGGAACGGGAGGCAGTTTTGTAGTCATCCTGCTGACCTCGCTGGGCTTGTTGGCAACGGCGATTGTTTGCCGCCGAGTCCGGCTGAGCGATCTGGGGCAGCGGTATCTGGAGTTCCTGCGGGTCGAGATGGGAGACTGGAGGGTTTCGACGGACGAATTAAGAACGATGGATGCAACCCCACAGGCTGAACGATTGATGCAAATGGCTTTGTTCGGAGAAGTTAAGTCCGACAACGTCGGTCGCCATCTTCACGAGGGCGAGTTTGTGAGGTCGTAGAGCGGCTCCATCCCACGGGCAGTTTTCGTTCAGAATTGGCAGATTCCGGAGCCCATCTGGGTAAAAAACATTGACAATGTTGGACTCGACGACAAGAATCTACCGATGAGTTGAGACTGAATCTCAACTTCAACTTCCCGACAATGACTCGATCTGTTGAGTGTCTGCCATGGACTTCGGTCTGCAAACTCTCGCCCAGAATCCCGCTCACGCCGATCCCCATCGGACGGTGTGTCACTGTCTCAATGTCTCCGAGCACGAAATCCGCACGGCGATCGCCGAGCACGAGCCGCAATCGATTCGGGGCGTCTCTCAAGTATGCGGTGCCGGTGCCGGTTGCATGTCCTGCCATCGCCACATCCGCCGGATGTTGAACGAAGGTGTGCTGCACCGCCGCTCGCAAATGCTCGAATCGGCCAATGGCCTGGCGTGTGGTTCCGACGTCCCCTGCGGGACGTGAACGACGGATCGCGTTTCACCGTTTTTCAAACCGCCCGATCGGGAATCCGGTCCGGTAAGAAATGATGAAGTCCCCCGTTGCCGTTGCATAACGAATGTCTTCGCGCCGGTCGAAGTCGGTGGGTCCCGGACGAACAATCGCCTGGGGACCCGGGGTCAGGTACTTGCCTGCGACTTCCAACACGATCCGGGTTCGGTTTCCCAGGGCGTGCCCCGTTGTGGTGAACGTGGTTCCATCCACTCGATCTTTCGTGACGAAGTACGGCTCGACATCCAGCTTCGCGCGCTGCATGTTCTCGACCATCTCCACCGCGTGCGGATACGTGACGGTATCGTCGACTCCGTGAACCACCATGATGTGCGTGGCCGATCCCAACCGCTTCATCGTGGCCAGATGTTCCGGGTGTCCGACGAACCGCAACTGCTGTTCGTCAACTGTCAGAAAACTCGGGCTGGCAGGATCGCGGCTCCAGCGTGCATTCAAGCCGCCGTTCCCCGGCAGGTTGAAGGCGATTTCATCGCTGAGCTTTTTCATTCCGCACATGTCGACAATGCAGGCAAATGTCCGTGGCGCCAGCTTGTTGGCCATCAGCGTCACGTTGCCGCCGCCCGATCCTCCTGTGCAGTACAGCCGGCCGTCAGCATAGTGATGTCCCGATTCCTTCAATTGGGAAGTGACCCAATACAGCGCCCGCAGCGCATCCAGTCCCTGCAGATAACCAAAGTCGTAGGGCTCAGGACCCTCGATGGAGTCCTTTGGGCCACTCTGTAGATAGTTCACACACAGGGCGACCACATTGAGCTGACGTGCCAACTCCTGCGGATTCGCGGTTCCATCACAATCCTTGCCACCCCAGTTGTGCAAAGTCAGCATGACTCCCGTTTGAGCGGTCACACTGGCCAGGTCCCCCGACGGGTAATGGACCAGGACCCGAATTGTTCTTGGTCCGGGCCGCTGCGGCCACTCCTGGGCGGGAAGTTCCGCGGCGCCATTGCGATCCGGCAGTGCGGGCCACTGCTGTGCTGCCACCCAGCGTGGCCCACTCAACGCAACGGCGGCCAGAACGAACAGTCGTGCGAAAGCAGTCCGCATGACATCCTCACAGTCTTGGGTTACCCGGCTTGTGAGGGGCGTCCCAGCCATTGGCCCCCTTTACCTTCACCCGGCGCATGTAGACGCGATCACCGCAGGTACAGACCAGCAGGTCAAAATTCGGGCCGCCAAACGTCAGGTTCGAGACCTTTCCGTTTGGAGTCGGGATGATACAGTTCACGCGACCGGGCTGATCGCAAACCTGCAGGCCCATGCGAGTGGCCACCCAGACTCGTCCGTCACGATCGGTTCGGACTCCATCGGCACCGGAATCTTCCGCAGTGTCAGGCTCGTGCAAATGAAAGTACTTTTGTTTGTGAGCCAGCGAGCCATCGGGCTGGATCTGGTAGCTGTAGACCCAGTGAGTCCGACTGTCGGCGACATACAACAGGGTCTGGTCTGGTGAGCAACACAGACCGTTCGCGAATTTCAGCCCTGAATCGACAACCTTCTTTTCACCCTTTGGGGAGACGTACCAGACCTTGCTGTCCGGGGCCACGAACGGAGCAGTCGCATACAGGCTGCCATCGTGACGGACGACCAGGTCGTTTCCCTTGAAGCCGTCGGCGATCACGGACGATCTGCCATCGGCATCCCAGGCCAGGACCTGCTCCGTCGCGCCGCAGTTGGCATACAGGCGTCCGTCGGGTCCGAACGCCTGTCCGTCGCCACGCCTGGAATCGGCCAGGAATTCGGTCACTTTGCCATCCAAGCCCAGCTTGAAGGTCTTGCTGGCTCCGACGTCGTTGTAGAACACTTCGCCCCGGGCATTGACGGCAGGACCCTCGGTGAATTTGTAGCCTTCACCGACGAGTTTCCAGTCTTCACCGGGAATCAGGATTTCCTGGATCTGCGGAGATCCCTTTCCCACGCTGACCGGCTTCGGCCAGTCCTTCCACAGCCAGCGCATGGCATCGGGGAACAGTTCGGTGGCATGCTTGCCGTTGTGGCCTCCATCGCCCCAGTTGTGAGTCACTTCGTAGCCGGCAAACACCAGGGATCGTTCCATCGCCTGATTGGCAATCCACCAGTCGCCGCCGTAGATGTTGTTGTCCTGGCTGCCGTCTTCCAGGTAGATGCGAATCGGCTTCGGTTCATACTTGCGAATCAACGTCGAATAGTTCTGTCCCCCGCGCAGGCCGACATAGGTTCCGATGGCACTGAAGACTCGCCGAAAGGAATCGGGACGTTCCCAGGCAGCCGTGAACGCGCAGATGGCACCGCTGCTTCCCCCGGCAATGGCGCGATCGTTGCCATCTTTGGAAAGCTTGATGGCGCGACCATCGCCGGCCGTCCTGGCTTCGACCGTGGGCAGCAGTTCTTCAATCAGGAACCGGGCATAGGCATCACCCAGGCCGTCATATTCAAAGCTGCGGTTAAACCTCGGCAGGGCCTGATCCGAGGTGGCTTTCACGATCCCCGGGGTGACAAACACGCCAATGGTGATCGGCATTTCCTTCTTGTGAATCAACTCGTCAAACACGGCCGGAGCATTGAATTGCACGCCATCCTGATTGACATACAGGCAGGCCGGTTTCGCGGGATCATATTGTTGCGGGATATAAACGGTCACATCGCGGGTTGTCCCGGGAAAGATCTTGCTTTGATCAAACAAGAACTTGATCAATTCCCCCTTCGGAGTCACCTCATCGGCGGCCAACGCCGCAGGGCAAGAGACCAGACAAGCCAACAATGTCCAGGCCACCAATCGCGAACAGAGTTGCACAGCGTGATTCCTTCCTGCGAGAGCATGAGGCACTCAAAACGGATGCCGAGAACCAGAGGTACGATTCGTCATCATAGCTGACATGGTTGGCAAGCCAAGGCAGTGTCACGGGCTGGTAATCGAAGGCTCATCGGTTATGGCGGGTCCATCGCACCCGACGGCTCTCCAATGTGGCCTTCATCGCTCCGCGTGAAGACAGCCGAACGTGAAGCCGGCTGGTTCGCTGGTTACGGTATCGCTCCCAGCATTCCAATACGTACGACTCATTGTCTGCCAATCGCCAACGCCAGTCGATGCAACAATCGGCTGACTTCATGCGGAGCGAGGCAGGCGACTTTGAGTCGTCTGGTCTTGAAAGTGAGGTGCCGCGTCGCCATCTTGGCGGTGGATGTTCAGGCTCAACAATTGTACTGCGAGAGTATCATGACCAACTTCGTTCCCGGACCGGTGGCACCTCCCAAGCGAATTCTGATGGGACCCGGACCCAGTGACATTCATTCTCGAGTCCTGCTGGCCATGGCGGCACCGACGGTCGGTCACCTGGATCCGTACTTCCTGAAGATCATGGACGAAACGCAAACGATGCTGCGGGCGGTGTTTCGGACTCAAAATCGTCTGACTCTTGCAGTCAGTGGGACCGGCAGCGCGGGGATGGAAGCGGTTGTTGCCAACCTGATTGAACCGGGCGACAAGATGATCGTCTGTGTGAACGGTGTCTTCGGCGGACGCATGGCTGACGTCGCGGGTCGCTGCGGGGCGGTCGTGATCAAGCTGGAACGTCCGTTTGGCGAGATCTTCTCATCCGACGAAATCGAAGCGGCCATTAAGCAGCATCAACCCAAGGTGCTGGGGATCGTGAATGCCGAGACATCGACCGGGGCGTCTCAACCGGTCGCCGATCTGGCTCGGATCTGCCACGAAAACGGCGTGTTGATCGCGGTCGACTGCGTCACGTCGCTGGGTGGTCAGCCTGTGGAAGTCGACGAGTGGGGCCTGGACGCCGTGTATAGCGGAACTCAGAAGTGCCTCAGTTGCCCGCCCGGCCTGTCACCGGTGACATTCAGCGATCGGGCGGTCGCGGCGATTGATGCCCGCAAAACCAAGGTCCAAAGCTGGTACCTGGACATGCAGATGGTGAAGGATTACTGGGGAACCAACCGGGCCTATCACCATACCGCTCCCATCAACATGAATTACGGTCTGCACGAAGCCCTGCGGATCGTGCTGGAAGAAGGTTTGGAAGCAAGGTTTGCCCGCCATTCGAAGAACCATCGTGCCTTGAAGGCGGGGCTGAAAGCGATGGGGCTGGAGTATGCGGTCAAAGAGGGGCATCAATTGCCAATGCTCAATGCAGTGGTGATTCCAGCTGGAGCAGACGACGCGGTTGTCCGGAAACAGTTGCTGACGGAGTTCGGCATCGAAATCGGGGGCGGTCTGGGTCCAATGAAGGGAAAGACCTGGCGAATTGGCCTGATGGGTGCTGCCGCCTGTCCGGCGAACGTGCTCGTGTTCCTCGCCGCACTGGAGAAATGTCTTTTGGATCAAGGGGTTATGGTGACACCGGGGGCCGGAGTCGGGGCCGCGAACGAGACGTATCGGGTGGGATAATCGCAGCCGACAGGTTCCCGATCGCCCGCTGAATTGTACTTTTTGCAGGAGTATTCCCCGAAAACTTGCGGAGTCGCTGTCGGCGACCCGTGAATCCACTTGACGTTTTTGATCCGTCCACGGTACGCTTTTTGTTAATCCGAGTCGCCCAGAGGCTCGATCCGCCGGAATCTCCCACGATTCGACCTGCCTGCGACCAAGTAAGCCGTAACGCCTACCTGCTGAGAATCAATTAAGAATGGTGGTTTACAGCCGCCTCTTTTGTTGACCGACCGTCATGGACCGCCTTCGTAGGCGACCCGAAATCAATGTGCTCGATTTCTTCAACCTGCTTCGAGTGGAGTTTTCGTTATGCCACAGAATTGTAATCCGGAACATTTCCGACGGCTCAATCGCCGTGGTTTCCTGTCGGTCGGAGCATTGGCTGGTGCCGCCGGACTGACGCTGCCTCAATTGCTGCGAACCGAAGCGGCTCGCGCGGACCTGAAGGATTACAAGAATTTCGAGGGGACTGCCAAGTCCGTCATTCACATCTATCTGCCTGGCGGGATGGCTCATCAGGAATCGTTCGATCCCAAGCCGAATGCGCCGATCGAATATCGCGGTGAGATGCGGCAGGTCGCCACCAAGATCAGCGGCGAGCTGTTTGGCGAAACTCTCGCCAAGACAGCCGATATCGCCGACAAGCTGACTGTCATCCGCTCGATGACGCACGGTGAAGCCGCTCACGAACGCGGAACTCACAACATGTTCACTGGCTATCGGCCCAGCCCGGCTCTGCAGTATCCCTGCATTGGTTCGGTGGTCAGCCATGAATATGGTCCCCGCAACAACCTGCCTCCCTATGTCTGCATCCCGAACATGCCGAACGAGTTTGCCGGCAGCGGCTACCTGAGTTCTGCATTTGCCCCGTTCAGCCTGGGAAGCGACCCGGCGGCAGGCGGCTTCAAGGTGCGTGACCTGGACCTGCCTGGTGGTGTGGATGACAGCCGTTTCGCCACCCGTCGTTCGGCCTTGGAAGCAGTCAACGCTCACTTCCAGAAGAAGGAAAAGTCGGACGACCTGAAGGCGATGGACACGTTCTATGATCGTGCCTACAGCCTGATCAGTGCTCCGGAAGCCCGCCAGGCGTTCGACATCGAAAAGGAATCGGCTCAGGTTCGCGACGAATATGGTCGCAACACGGCCGGTGCCCGGATGCTGCTGGCTCGCCGCCTGGTTCAGGCCGGTGTTCGCCTGGTCAACCTGACTTACGGTGGCTGGGACATGCATAACGCCATCGTGGGTGGATTCAAGAACCAGATGCCCGCCTTCGATCAGGCGTTCTCCACGCTGATCAAGGACCTGGAACGAACCGGGTTGCTGAAGGAAACGCTGGTCATGGTCTCGTCCGAATTCGGCCGGACCCCCAAGATCAACGCCCAGGCCGGTCGCGATCACTATCCCAAGGTGTTCAGCGTCGTGCTCGCCGGGGGCGGGATCAAGGGTGGCTACATCCACGGTTCCTCGAACTCGACCGCTTCCGAACCCGAAGAACTGGCCATGGGTCCGGAAGACCTGTTCACGACCGTCTACCACTGCATGGGGATCGTCGCGGACAAGGAATTGATGGCCCCTGGCGATCGTCCGATCGAAATCGTCGACAATGGCAAGGTGATCAAGGACTTGCTCGCCTGACCGAAACCGCTGCCGGGCGGGTTTCCCGAAAAGCCGCCCCGAGAACCAGTAACCTCACACGGATGGTCGGGGATTCCCGGCCATCCGTGTTCTGCAAATTGCAGTCTCCTCGCCGAATTCCTTCCCATTTAACGTCGTTTGCTGTCACACCGTTCATCGCCCGATGATGAGTGTGGCCAAGGGGGCACAATGACGGTACGACCGTTCGCTCAATTCACATTGGCTCTGTTCACGCTGGCCTGCAGTTCGGCAACGTTGTTGGCCTCCAGTCCTGTGTTGTCGAACATCGTTCCGCGCGGCGGACAACGGGGAACCGATGTCGAAGTCGTGTTCAACGGTCAGCGCCTGGAAGATGCCCAGGAACTGATGATCTATGAACCGGGGATCGACGTCTCGGAATTCGCGGTTGTCAGTCCGACCCAGGTCAAAGCCAAGCTGAAGGTGGCGGCCGACTGCGTGCTGGGAACCAAGCACATTCGCGTTCGGACCGCCAGCGGCGTCTCGGACCTGCGCACGTTTCGCGTCGGAGCCCTTCCGTCCGTCGCGGAAAAGGAACCCAACAGTGAATTCGCGACGCCTCAGGTCGTGGCGAACAACTGCACGGTTGAAGGAATCATTCAGAACGAAGACGTTGATTACTTCGTCGTGGAAGCGAAGAAGGGCGAGCGGATCACCGCGGAAGTCGAAGGAATTCGACTGGGGAACACCATGTTTGATCCCTACGTCGCCATTCTGAACGAAGCCCGGTTCGAACTTGCCACCAGCGACGATGCCGCCTTGATCTGGCAGGATGGCGTGGCTTCCATCATCGCCCCCGCCGATGGCAAGTACATCGTGCAGATCCGCGAAAGCAGCTACGGTGGAAACGGTGCCTGTCACTACCGCTGTCACATCGGCAGCTATCCCCGTCCGCTGGCGATCGTTCCTGCCGGGGGCAAGCCTGGTACCAAGGTCCAGGTCAAGTTCCTGGGTGATGTGGCTGGCGAGTTCACTCGTGAGTTCGATCTTCCGGCCACCGGTGGTCCCGACTACGAACTGTTCCCGCAGGATGACAAGGGAATTGCTCCTTCAGGCATGCAGTTCCGGCTGGTCGATCTGGAAAACTCGATCGAAGCCGAGCCCAACGAAACGATTCAAACTGCCACCAAGGCGGGTTCATCAACCATCGCCTTCAATGGTGTTCTTGCCTCCAAGACCGACGTCGACTTCTTCGGGTTCACAGCCACCAAGGGCCAGAACATCGACATCCACGTCCACGCCCGCCAGATCCGCTCGGAACTGGATCCAGTGCTGATTCTTTACAATGCTCAGGGGGGTGCGATCGCCAGCAACGACGATGCGAATGGAACCCCTGACAGCTACATCCGCTTCGCGGTGCCTGCCGATGGAGAATACTTCCTGGAAGTGCGAGACCACCTGCGTCGCGGCGGGAACGCTTTTCATTATCGCATCGAACTGACTCCCGTCGCCCCAAAACTGCTGCTGGGTGTCAATGAGTTCGTCCAGTACGTCGAACCGCACATGGCGATCCCCCAGGGGAATCGATTTCCGCTGTTGATCAATGCCAACCGTCAGAACTTTGGGGGAGTGCTTGCCTTCAGGGGCGAAAACCTGCCACCGGGGGTTGTGGTCGAATCGTTTGGCATGTCCGCCGATCAGAACATCGCCCAGGTGATCCTGTACGCGGCTCCCGACGCAGTGGTGGGGGGCAAGCTCGGTCAACTGGCGGCAACGCTGGAAGACCCCAACAATCCAACTCCGCCCACCGGCTTCGTCCGACTGCCCACTGTCCTGGTGCGTGGTCAGAACAACAGGCCGTTCTGGACCGAATCGACCGAGGCTTTGGCGATGGCGGTGACTCAAAAGGTTCCGTTCACGCTGCAGATCGTGGAACCCAAGGTGCCGCTGGTTCAAGGCGGTCAGATGTCGCTGAAGGTGGTGGCGACTCGCGAAGGAGACTTTAAAGCGCCCATCAAGATCGAACTGATGTTGAACCCCAACGGCATGAATTCCAGCCGTGAAATCTCGATTGCCGAAGGGCAGACTGAAGCAGTCCTGTTGTTGAATGCCGCCGGAAACGCCCAGGTCAAGGAACACAAGATCGCTGTGCGTGGCGAAGCGACAGTCGGCAGCGGACCGGTAATGGTTTGCTCGCCGTTCGTCAATCTGCGGATTGCCGAGCCGTACCTGAAGTTCACGTACGAATCCGCAGCCGTTGAACTGGGGGCTGAAACCGAGCTGGTCGTGAAGGTTGAAACCATCAAGCCGTTTGACGGGAATGCCTCGGTTCAGTTGCTGGGACTTCCGAACAAAGTCACGACGACTCCGGCCGAGTTCAACAAGGACGCCAAAGAACTGATCTTTAAGGTCAAGGCGGAAGCTGACGCGAATCCGGGTAACAACAAAAGTCTGTTCTGCCAGGTTGTCGTCACCGAGAGTGGTGAACCGATCATCCACAACCTGGGGACTGGAGCAATCCGTGTCGACAAGCCGCTGCCTCCCAAGGTCGCACCGATGCCGGTCGCTCAGGGACAGCCAGCACCACCCGTACAGCCCGCGCCAGTTCAAGCCAAACGGTTGACCCGCTTGGAACAGTTGCGTTTGGAACAGAAGCTGCGTGTCGAAGGTCAAAACGCAGCTCCGGCTGCCGAAGCGAAGCCAGCGGGCGGAAACTAACTCACAGCAAACATTCTCGGAAGCATGAGTTTCGGGCGTCCACGGCGGCTTGCAATCGAAGCCATCCAGCCCGCATACATCAGCAGTGCTTAAAGGACAGTTGAAATGTCACGAATTTCGATTCTGAGTTCGACCCTGGCGTTGGCCGTCTCCTGCCTGGCGGGAACCGTCGCCCTGGCCCAGTCTCCGCTGGTCCAGCTCAATGTCTATCCGTCCGACATCAACCTGACGACGAACAAAGATCGCCAACTGGTGGTTGTCCAGGCCGTGCATGCCGACGGCATCACGCAAGACGTCAGCAAGCAGGCAACCTATACACTCGCCAATCCGGCACTCTGCCGCCGGGACGGATCGACGTTCTATCCCACGGCCGACGGCCAGACGGAATTGAAAGTCGAATTCGGCGGGAAGATGCTGACGGTCCCCGTGAAGGTGGAACGTGCGGCGGAAACCCAGGCCATCAGCTTTAAACTGGATGTCATGCCGGTCTGGATGAAGACCGGTTGCAACACGGGTAGCTGCCATGGGGCCGCTCGCGGCAAGGACGGCTTCCGTCTGTCGCTGTTTGGTTTCGATCCTGATGGGGACTACCTGCGAATCACTCGCGAAATGCCCGGACGCCGGATTGACTTCGCCGTCCCCGAATCCAGCCTGATGATTGAAAAGTCGATTGGTGTCGTGCCGCATACAGGCGGTAAGCGGTTTGAGAAAGAGTCTGAACTGGCGACGACCGTGATCGACTGGATCAAGGCCGGCTGTCCACGCGACACTGCTGACGTGGCGACCTGTATCGGCCTGGAATTCTACCCCAAGGACGGTGTGCTCGACGGTGAAGGAACTACGCAGCAGGTGACCGCCCGCGCCAAGTACTCCGACGGCACGGACCGGGATGTGACGTCCCTGGCCCTGTATCTGTCCAACAACGACACTTCGGCCGCCATCAATCAGGACGGCCTGATCACCGCGGGCAGCCGTGGTGAAGCATTTGTCATGGCTCGGTTCTCGACCTTTACCGTCGGCTCGCACTTCGTGGTGCTGCCAAAGGGGTTGGTGTACCCGGACACGCCAAAGCCGCAGGTCAATTACATCGACGAACTGGTCAACCTGAAACTGAAGAAGCTGCGGATCGATCCGTCGGGCAGGTCCTCGGACGAGGCGTTCCTGCGACGCGTTTATGTCGATCTCGTCGGCCTGGTTCCCAGCGAAGACGAATACAAGCGGTTCATGGCCAGTACTGAACCGGACAAGCGCGACAAACTGATCGACGAACTGCTCGGCCGCAAGGAATTTACCGAAGTCTGGGTCGGCAAATGGGCCGAATGGCTGATGATGCGGTCGTCCAACCAGACGAGCCTGAAATCGATCACGCTGTACTACACATGGCTGAGCGAACAGATCGCTGACAACGTTCCCCTGGACAAGATGGTCCAGGAGATCCTGGGTGCGAACGGCGGAACCTTCAAGAATCCGCCAACGAACTTCTACCAGATTGAACCAGATCGCCTGAAGGTCGCCGAAAACGTGGCGCAGATCTTCATGGGAATGCGCACCCAGTGTGCCCAGTGCCACAACCATCCGTTCGACCGCTGGACGATGGACGACTACTACAGCTTTGCCGCCTTCTTCGCCCAGATCGGCCGCAAGCAGGGTGAAGACTATCGCGAGCAGATCGTCTTCAATTCCGGCGGCGGAGAAGTCAATCACCTGGTGGGGGGGCGGGTCATGCCGCCAGTCTTCCTGGGTGGCGGGCCCGCGGACGTCGCCGGCAAAGACCGTCGAGTCGTGCTGGCCGAGTGGCTGGCGTCGCCGAAGAATCCCTACTTCGCTCAGAACTTCGTGAACCGGATCTGGCACCACTTCTTCAACATTGGGATTGTCGATCCCGTCGACGACGTGCGCGTCAGCAATCCGCCGTCCAACGCGCCGTTGCTGGCGGAACTGGCGAAGCGGTTCACCGAATCCAATTACGACTTCAAGGCCCTGGTCCGGGACATCTGCCGCTCGGAAGCGTATCAGCGCACCACCGAAAAGAATCCCAGCAACGAAACGGACGAACGCAACTTTGCCTCGCAGACACTGCGCCGCATCAAGGCGGAATCGATGCTGGACATCATCAGTGAAGTGACCAGCACCAAGGACAAGTTCCCACGTCTGCCGCTGGGTGCCCGCGCCGTGCAGATTGCGGACGGTGCCACCAGCACATACTTCCTGACCACGTTCGGCCGGGCGACGCGCGAAACCGCCTGTTCGTGCGAAGTGAAAATGGAACCGACGTTGTCGCAGGCCCTGCACCTGTTGAACGGTGACACGACCAACAACAAGATTCAGCAGGGTGGCTTGATCGCCGCGATGCTGAAGGAAAAAGTACCGCCGGAAGAAATCGTGGAGAAGCTGTACATTCGCTGCCTGAGCCGCAAGCCAACTTCCGAAGAGGCCGCCGCCCTGAAGCCGCTGTTTGCGGAAGGAAGCGATGCCAAGCGATCGCTGGATGACATCTTCTGGGCACTGCTCAACAGCCGTGAATTCCTGTTCAACCACTAATTCCATCGAAGCGGCACGCTTCGCAACACTAGCCCGACGCGCAAGCGAGGGATAGGCAAATTGGACACCCGTAGACCGGTCCCTCGCTCGCGCGTCGAGCTGGTGAACGATTGAATCGCTGGAGTGAATCGATGCGACGATTGACCTGCCTGGTATTGTTCGGACTGCTCTGTGTTCCCGCCCTGGCCCAGGAAAAAGCGACTGCGCCGGCTGCGAAGGAAGAAAAGATCACGTTTGAGCAGCACATCCTGCCAATCTTTCGCGAGAAGTGCGGTTCCTGCCACAACGGGAACGACAAGAAGGGCGACCTGGTCCTGGACAACTACGGCCTGGCAATGCAGGGAGGCGCGTCGGGTGAAGTCGTCAGGACCGACGGCGATGCGTCACAAAGCCAGTTGTACCTGGTGATCGCCCACCTGTCCGAACCCAAGATGCCGCCTCAACAGCCCAAGTTGCCCGATGAACAGTTGACTCTGGTCCGCAAGTGGATCGAAGGTGGCGCCCTGGAAAATGCCGGGAGCAAGGCCAAACCCAAGAAGAATGCGGCGATGGCCAAGGTCGAAATCTCGAACCAGCGTCCGGCGGGTCCGCCCCCGATGCCCGAGAATCTGCCGATCGACCCGCTGCTGGTCGCCAGCCGTGGGAACGGTGTAACCGCACTGGCCGTCAATCCGTGGTCGCCGATCGCGGCTGTCGCGGGGCACAAGCAGATCTTCCTGTACAACACCCAGACGCTGGAACTGGAAGGTGTCCTGCCGTTCCCGGAAGGGGTGGCCCACATCCTGAAGTTCACCCGCGATGGACAATGGCTGATGGCGGGCGGCGGTCGCGGTTCACACTCGGGCAAAGTCATCCTGTGGGAGCTCAAGACCGGCAAACGAATCGCGGAAATTGGTTCCGAATATGATGTGGTCCTGGCGGCCGACATCAGTCCGGACCATACCCAGGTGGCTCTCGGCGGTCCCAAGAAGATCGTCCGCGTCTACGATACGTCAACGGGAGAATTGCTCTACGAAAAGAACAAGCACACCGACTGGATTACCGCTCTGGAATTCAGCCCGGATGGCGTGCTGCTGGCAACGGCCGATCGCAGTAACGGACTGGTTGTCTGGGAAGCATTCACCGGCCGCGAATTCTACTTCCTGACGGGACATACCGGACCGATCACCGATGTGAGCTGGGCTCCTGATTCCAACATCCTGGCCTCGGCCAGCGAAGACACAACCGTCCGAACCTGGGAAATGCAGAACGGCAACCAGGTCAAGAACTGGGGTGCCCACGGCGGTGGTGTGTCGGCCGTTGAATTTACGCGTGACAACCGGATCGCCACCACGGGACGCGACAACCAGGCCAAGTTGTGGGACATCAACGGCACGGCCATTCGTGGCTTTGCCGGGATGAGTGACCTGGGGATGGAAGTCGCCTTCGATTCGGATTTGGACCGGATCCTGGCGGGCGACCTGAATGGAATCGTGCATGTCTGGAACGCGAAGGACGGAGCGGTCATCGGGCAGTTGAGTACGAACCCGCCATCACTGGCCGCGCGGATTGAAACCACAGGTCAGGCGTTCGCCGCTGCCGACGCCGCAGCCAAACAGGTGAATGCCACTCTGGCTGCGTTGAACAAGGGAATCGCCGATCGCAAGGCGGCGGCAGAGGCCGCCGTAAAGACCGCAGCGGAAGCCCAGGCCGCCATCGACCCGGCCACCAAGGCGAAGGCCGCGGCAGATGCGGATGTGGCCGTCAAGGCGACGGCGCTTCAGGCGGCCCAGACCGCATTGACCACGGCGCAAGCGGCTCAAACCAAGGCGGTGGGCGAACGTGATGCTCTCAAGAAGGCGGTCGTTGATCTGGATGCCAAGGTGAAGGCCACAACCGATGCTCTGGCCGTGAATGATGCTGCTGTCACGCAGGCGCTGGCCGCTCTGGAAGCCAAACCTGGTGACGCAGCCGTGAAGGCCGCTGCCGCCGAAGCCAACAAGAAGTTGACCGACACGCTGGCGGCATTGTCAGAATTGACCAAGCAGAAATCGGCAGCCATTCAGGAACTGCCAGCGAAGACGGAACTGCTGGGGACCGCCACAATCGCATTGGCTGCTTCCAAAACGGGCCTCGACAAGGCCACTGCCGACAAGGTGGCGGCCGACAAGGTCGTTGTCGACTCGGCGGCAAAGCTCAAAGCCGTGATGGATGCTGCTGTCGTTGCCAAGGCGAATGCCGACAAGGCCGTCGCGGCTGCCGTGGTCACACCGGAACTGCAGAAGCAGGTCGCCGACACCGAGGCCGCCGCCAAGGTCGCTGCGGAGAAAGCCATTGCCGTCAAAGCGCAGCTGGATCGGTTGAACGGTGCCAAGGGCCGAACTCTGCAAGTCGCCGAATCGGCCGCGAAATAGTCCGTAACCGACGCTGCCAGCGTCGCAGTTCTCTCCTGACCACATAATTGACCAGCAGTATCAAGGACCGGGCATGAAGATCGATTTCTCGTTCGACCACTATCGCGCCGCTCTGTTGACGATCGTGTTGCTGGCAACCGGTTCGCTGGTACACGCCGGCGATTCTCCTCAGTTCCGCGGGCCCGGCGGCGAAGGACATTCGACCGAAACCAACCTGCCGATTACCTGGAGCGAAACCGAAAACATCGCCTGGAAAACCGATGTCGACGGACTGGGCTGGTCGACTCCATCGATCGAAGGCTCACAGATCTGGATCACAACGGCGACCGAAGAAGGCAAATCGCTCAGGATCGTCTGCCTGGACAAGGATTCCGGCAAGATCCTGCACAACGTGGAATTGTTTCACCACGACAATCCGGGACCGATTCATAAGAAGAACAGCTTTGCCTCACCGTCAGTCCTGATCGATGGCAATCATGTTTATGCCCACTTCGGCAAACTGGGCACCGCCTGCCTGGACCGGAATGCCAATGTGGTCTGGAAGACGGAACTCAAGTACAACCATCGCCACGGCCCGGCCGGCAGTCCGATTGTGTTTGAAAACCTGTTGATCCTCGCCTGTGACGGGGGGGATACCCAATACGTCACGGCACTCGACAAAGCCACGGGCAAGGAAGTCTGGAAGACGACACGCGACGGTGCCATGGCCTATTCGACCCCGCTCCTGATCCAGGTGAACGGCCAGCCGCAGTTGGTCAGCACCGGCGGGGAATGGGCGATGGGCTACGAACCGAAGAGCGGCAAGGAAGTCTGGCGCTTCCGCTATCCCAAGGGTTACTCGAATGTTCCCCGGCCCGTGTACGGCGAAGGCCTGGTGTTCCTCTGTTCCGGTTACGACAAGCCGTGGCTGTATGCGGTGAAGCCGACCGGCCAGGGAGATGTAACGGAATCCCACATGGCCTGGAAGCTGGAACGGGGTGCTCCGCTGAACCCATCACCGTTACTGCTGGGAGCCGATCTGTACATCGTCAGCGACAACGGGATCGCCCAGTGCCTGGATGCCAAAACAGGTGAGCCACACTGGCAGCAGCGTCTGGGCGGAAACTTTTCAGCATCGCCATTGCTGGCCGATGGCCGCTTGTACTTCCTCGATGAATTGGGCAAGACCTACGTCGTCGAACCGTCCAACAAGGAATACAAGGAACTGGCTGTGAACACTCTGCCAGGCCGCACCCTGGCCAGCATCGCGGCGGCCGATGGAGCCCTGTTCCTGCGGACGGATACGTCGGTTTATCGGATCCAGAAGAGCAAGTGATCGCCGGCTTCCAGGGACTGGAAGGTTCAACCGGACACCTGCGGTTCAGGCAGTGACCTGTCGAATCGCGCCGTAGACACCGTCCCAAAGTCCAATGCGCGCTCGGACGGATTGGACCGCGGTCCGGTCCGCCGCCTGCAACCTGGCCGGGATCCCCTGGCACAGATTCTCCACCAATCGTCGAGCCAGCGGTCCGTGATCGTTGGCATCCAGTTCAATATGCCGGTTCAGGTAATGAACCAGTCGGTCCACCTTCACTCCCTGCTGTGGCAGCGACCTGACGAGCCGCGAAAACATGTCCGGGATCACGTCTTCACGTCCATGAAAGAACGCGGCGGCAACTTCGTGCGGCTGACCGTGCCGTGCCAATTGCAATGTCGATCGGACAAAGTCCCGCGTCGTCGGCAGGATGCTGGCAGCCATCAAGGCCGACTCAATGGAGATTCCGTCCCGCAACGCCCCGATGAAAGTACGAATCGGTCGGGCGTCCGCACCGACTTCATCCATCGCCTGCAGATACAACTCAAAATGACTCGCGTAGCCACCGCGACCGTCCTCGTCGCACTCTTCGCCCAGCACGATTTCGTTGATAAATCGACAGACGTTCGCATCGGTTGGCGGCATCCAGGGAACGTCGCAACAGGTGACCAGTTGCTGCAGGCGTTTCAAAAGCGACATGAAGTCCCAGACCGCAAACACATGCTCGCGCATGAACAGTCGCAGGCTGTCGGCCGTCTGCACCGAGTCATACAACGGATGCTGAAACAGTTGTTGACGGAGCGTGGAATGATCAATCGAATCAGAGGTGACTTCGTCGGTCACCAGGATGGAATCCATGAAAGACTTTCTTGCGAGCGATTCAGGCGGGCAGGGCACGGTCAGTTCTCATACACGCGAACGGAGATCTTTCCGTCGCGAGTGATGCAGGCCCGATACAATCCCTCCGAGTTATAAGCAGCCGTAAAACGACCGGACCGGTCCAGCACGATCGCAGCCCCTTCCCCGCCAGCATTCTTGAGTTGTCGGTTAATGACGTCATCCGCGGCGTCCGCGGCCGACAATCCACGATACTTCATCTGGGCCACGATTTCGTGGGAGACCGCATACCGGATAAAGAATTCGCCGTGTCCCGTACACGAGATCGCCCCGGCCTCGTTGTCCGCGTACGTTCCGGCACCGATGATCGGCGAATCACCCACGCGGCCCGCCATCTTGTTGGTCATCCCCCCGGTCGAGGTTCCTGCCGCCAGGTTCCCGTCTGCATCCAGGCTGACGGCCCCCACCGTTCCATATTCCGATTTCTTGCGGGGCAATGCCGGACCCGGTTCAGTGGAGCTCTGCTTGCGGGCTTCCGCCTCGCGCTTCCAGATTTCTTCGATTGCCTTCCGCCGCGGCTCGGTGGCGAAGTACGACGGGTCGACGATCTCCAATCCCTGCTTCTTCGCAAATGCATCCGCTCCGGGACCGATCAGCAGGACATGCTTCGACTTTTCCATGACGGCCCGGGCACCGGAAATCGGATTCTTGACGGTCATTACTCCCGCCATCGCCCCGGCCTTCTTGCTCTTTCCCTCCATGATCGACGCGTCCAGTTCGTTCGTTCCTGCGTTGGTGAAGACCGCACCCTTACCCGCGTTGAAAGCCGGCAGATCTTCCATGATTCGGATCGCGGCTTCCACCGCATCCAGACTGGTGCCACCCGCCTTCAATTTCGCATGACCCGCTTCCAGCGCACTCTTCAGACCCGCACGTACCTCTTTCTCCAGTTCCGGGGTCATCTCCTTCTTGTCGACACCGATCCCGCCGTGGATCCCCAGCACCACGTCGGGCACCACTACGTCGGCCGCCTGCATCAAGTTCGCCATGGTCAGCAGTACCATCCCTGAAAAAAGAATTCGTGACATTTCCAGCTCCGTGAATAGTAAGCCATCACATCGTGACCGCCACGCTCATGATGGCTTCTTCCGTCCAGTCGCACGTCGGCCGAACCTCGCGCAACTGGCCGCGCGACATGACTCCAATCCGATCGCAGACCGCCATCAGTTCGGTCAGGTAGGAACTGACAAAAAGGATCGCTTTCCCTTCCGCGGCCAGTTCGCCCATCAAACGGTAGATCTCTGATTTCGTCCCGACATCGATGCCGCGCGTGGGCTCATCCAGCAACAGGATATCCGCCTGTTGATGCAGCACCCGGGCGATCGCCACCTTTTGCTGGTTCCCCCCCGACAGTTCGCCGATCGTCTGCTCCGATGACGCCGCCTTGACCTGCAGACGCTGCATCCAGCAGGCAACTTCCTCGGTACGACGCCTGAGATCCAGCCAGCCGAACCGCGCATACGGCTGCAGCCGACTATAGGTCAGATTGTCGGCGATGGTCCGTGTCTGTGCCAGTCCTTCGGTCTTGCGATCTTCCGAAACCAGTCCCAACCCCGCGCGAATTCGACGACGAGTGCTCTGTCCCGGCGAAAGTGTACCGATGGTGACAGTGCCACTCGTGACGGGATCCAGGGCGAACAGGCAGCGCAACAGTTCGGTTCGTCCTGCCCCGATCAATCCCGACAACCCCAGGATCTCACCGCGCCGCACTTCCAGGGAAACACCCTGCGGAGATCGCTGGCCGCTCAGGTTCTTGATGGTCAGCAGGACTTCACCGGCCGAATGAGGCACCGTCGGAAACAGTTCAGCGACACCTCGGCCTACCATCAGCGAGACGATCTGTGCATCCGTCGTGCCAGCCAGGTCTCCCGAGCCGACCGACCGGCCGTCTCGCAGGACCGCGTAACAATCACACACCTGCCGGATCTCTTCCAGAAAATGGCTGATGTAGACGATCCCCAACCCCGCGTCGCGCAGCTTGCGAATCACGGCAAACAGGTGTTCCACATCCTGCTTCGTCAGGGAACTGGTCGGTTCGTCAAAGACGATCACTTTGGAATCGGCGGCGAGTGCCCGGGCGATCTCGACCAGTTGCTGTACGGCGATCGACAATTCTCCGACAGGAGTCTCAGGCCGCAGGTCCGGATGACCCAGCAGTTCCAAAGCCTGCCGCACTTTCTGGCGTTGGGCAGATCGATCGAGCAGAGCGAACCCGGCGATGCCAAATCGGCGGGATTCCTGCCCGAGCATGATGTTGTCTTCAACCGACAGATCGGGTGCCAGGTTCAGTTCCTGGTAGATCATGCTGACGCCCGCCAGTCGGGCGTCGTGTGGCCCGTGCGGCGAATAGGAGCGATTTGCCAATTGCATGGTTCCGGCATCCGGCGCATGCGCCCCGCTCAGAACCTTCATCAGGGTGCTCTTGCCCGCACCATTCTCGCCAATGAGTGCCAGCACCCGACCGGCAGGCACGCTGAGTGACACGTCACTCAGCGCCTGCGTCGCTCCAAATCGCTTGGAAATGCCTGTCATCGAGAGCAAATCGGACATCAAATCCCCACTGTCGCACCATCATGGCCGGATTGAATCCTACTTCTCGAATCGTTCCGGACTGAGCAGCTTCGACATTTCTTCCGTCTTCATGTTTTCCGGAGTCGCCACGAATTCTCCAGTGCTGATCCGCTTTTCGACGGCTTTCCCCCGGATCTTGTCGACGAGAGCCATGACCGATTTGTAGCCCATCGTCACCGGATCCTGCAGCACGATGCCATGGACCGTGCCGGCTTCCATCGCCCGAATCAGGTCTTCGCTGGGGTCAAACGCGATGAACTTCACCTTGCCAGCCAGTTCCGTTTCCTTCAACGCACCCAGGATCCCCGCTGCGTTGGGTTCACAGACGGCAAAGATCCCGCTGACTTCGTCCTTGTACTTGTTCAGGACGTCGGTTGCCTTGGTGAGCGATTCCTCCTGAGTCGTCCCCGCATATTGATCGGACGACAGGATCTTGATCTCCGGGAATTCCTTCGCGAGCGCGTCCAGGAATCCGTCTTCACGTTGTTCGGTGCTTTCGCTGCCCGCGTTATATCGCAGGACAATGACGCCTCCTTTACCACCCAGAGCCGTTCCCATTTGATGAGCGGCCAGTTCGCCCCCCTTGCGGTTGTCCGTGGCGACATAGCTGACGATCTTCGATTCGTCCTGCAGGGCGCTGTCAAAGATCACGACCGGAATCCCCGCTTCGACAGACTCGTTGATGGGCGCAATCAACGCCTGCTTGTCGAGCGGTGCGACGCAGATGCCGTTCACCTTCTTGGTGACAAAATCCTGCACGACACTGATCTGGCCATCGCGATCATTCTCCAGCAGGGGCCCCTTCCACAGGATTTCCACGTCCCCCAGTTCCTTCGCCGCCTTTTCGGCACCGGCATGCACCGACTTCCAGAAGACGTGCGTTGTTCCCTTTGGGATGACTGCAATCCGCAGCGTTTTCGCGTCGGTGGAGGCTCCGCCCGTGGCCGTTTCCGTACTGCCGACTTTGGTCGGGACAGAATTGTTCGAATTGCAACCGACGGTGAACGCAAGGCAGAGCAACAAACCCAGTGAGCGTCTCATCAAGGACTCCGGCCAAATAGGGAAGACGGTGAATCAAGGGAGTCACAGCATCGTACCAGCGCCGTTGCGGAGGGCCAATCGCAGGCGGTGTTTGGCGTGTTCCTGAGGTCTGGCCTCCGCCGGGACTTGTGGACTGACACCCTTGAGGGTTCGGGGCGGCGCAGCCTGAGGCACACCCCGTTTCTCAAACGGCCTTCGCAAATAAAATACGCTTGAACAGGAGCAAACGGAGGAAACAGAGGTTCTGGGCTAAGAGCTAAAGGCAGGCGAGTGTCCTCTGGTCTTGTGGCCCAACGGGCCAGTCGTTCACCCAGCCCGGCCCCTTCGGGCCCGAAGGGGCTGGGTGAACTGCTGGACCGTTGGTCCGGAACTCCGCGGATCCTCAGCCGAGGTTGCGTTGGCAACAAGGCCGAACCAGCCGGTCAACTTGACCCGCAGTCGCTGGCGGCTCAAAGTGTTGACGTGTTGATCGGACGCCCGTCGTTGATCGCGGGCAGGTCACGTTAGGTCGGCCATACGATGAGGGTCTTGCGTCTTTCATCCGTGCCGACGTGGCGGTGGACGACTGGAACAATTTGAGAACCTGGAACATGCGACGAACATCTGACTGCGTCTGCTTGACGATACTACTGCTGCTCGTCGGGTGTGATATGAATCGAAACGGTCCGCAGCCTCTCTCGAAGACCGCCGCTCTCGACGTCTATATCGTTTCCCCCACAAGCACACCGTCTGCCAAGGTCGTTGTCCAGGCCGGTACCAAAGCTCCGATCTATGCCCACCGTGAGGGAACCGATCGCCATGCAATTCCAGATCACAGGAGCCAATGATTTTGAACGAATAGTCGAGCAGCTCACCAAGGACTGATAGCGATATGTAAAACGGGTTGCAGCATTCAACGCCTCATTACGAACGCAGCCGAACATGCACGTCTTCGAGTTCCTGCGGGTTGAGACGGTGAAGGAACTGGAACAGTATAGCCCTCAACAGATTATTCACCTGTTACCCAAGCCGATCCGCACGACAGTCGACGGCATTCGGCAACGACTGGCCGAACTGAAGCGAAGCCTGCGCGAGGATGAGGGTTTCGCGGCTGCGCATCCGCCCAGGTAATTCGACTTTGCCGGCATTGTGCACTCGCAGCGCCTTAGACGCTCAGCTGGGGCTCCCGTTGGTCGACCCCAGCCACACCGCCGGTTACGTCACCCTGCCGACCGGTTACGTCATCGACTCCGGCTTGTGAGCAAACACGTAACAACGTTTGCTGGGATGCTCGGATTCATACGGTTCTCGAATCCGAATCTCGATTGGCGCGAACCCCGCCTGGGCCAGGGCCGTTTCAATCTGCGATGGTTCAAAGAAGGTGAAGTCCAGCGCCGCATTGGTGTCGAGGAAGTTTTCCGCGTGAATCACTTCAGACCCGATGTGGAAGGACAATAACAGAACTCCTCCATCACGCAGAACGCGAAACATCTCCGAAAAGGCGGGAAAAAGCTGATCCGGCGTCAAATGCACGATGCAATAGAAGGCCAGCATGCCAGCGATGGATGACGCATCTCTTGAGAGACACAAGAAGTCACCCACTTCAAAGCAGGATTGCGGAAAAATGCTTGCGGCGTGCTCGATCATTTTGGAGGAAAGATCCACGCCGGTCACCTTCAGGCCCAAGGACGTGAGGTGAGCTGTCGTGTGACCCGGGCCACAACCGAGATCCAGAACGGGTTGCCCCGCACCGATGAGACCGGCGAACCGCTCGAGCAACTCGCGATCCAGCGGTTTATGATTCAGTTCGTCGATAAACTTCCGCGCATACGCCGCGCTGGCCATGTCATACGCGGATCGGATTGAAGCCAGTGATGACGACATGTTTGAAGCCATTTCTTCGATCGACCACGATGACTTGCCCCAATCACCGACGGCCTTCCTGCCAAAACACCAGCAAGTCGAGCCGCCGATTGCGGAGAACTTGTCCGCCTCGCTCGATCTCATTTGTCTCTCACAGAGACACAGAGACACGGAGGTAAATCAAAGCTCTCCGTGAATCGTTCGTGTGATGCCATCTTTCATCAGTACGGAACCGAAATTCAGTAAATACCCCAGCTTCACTCTGGTCAGACGCAGGTACGTCAGTATTCGCTCCATGCGCATTGTGAGTCGAGATCACCTCGGTAAGGATCGAAATCCAACTCTGTTGGAAGCGATTGTTCTGGTGTCTTTTCCCAAGAATCGCGCACTTTCGAGGTCCGCCTTGAAAGGTAAACGTGTTAATTGTCATCGACGGAATACGCCTGATAGCAGTCCGACCCAGGTGCCTCCTGGATGAAAACCCTGCTGCAGTTCGGACACCGATAGCAAATATGCGTGTATCGATCATGCTTCGACAGAATGTCTTCGATGACATCCGCATCCGTGATGCGCGACAACCTTTCAGCCGCCTCGGACGACCCGTAGAAATAGCGTAAAAAGGCCTCACGCTGACCGCTGGAAATGGCATGGAGGAATCCGTGGATTTCTTTCCGCCTTGACTCAATCGACAAGTCGACGTCGCAGTCCCAGACCACGTACCCGGCATTGTCGCTTGGCGGAATCATAATGATCGTTTTACCGCAACGGCAGGCGAAGTGTGACATGTTGCGATTCTCTCCCGAACGAAACCTGCTTCCGATCGACCACACAAACCGGGCGGCGGCGACAAAGTCAATTGCTCGCAATGAACGATGGGCTTCCGATCAACAAGCCAACACTCTGAGCTGCCAGCGGCTGCGGGTAATGGGCATTGTCGCTGAAGTCGTGAGACTTCGGTCGTCGGCAGCAAACGCCTCCGAATGCAGCGACCAGAACATTCAACAACACTCCAACACTGTGAACCGCCTGCGACCGCGGGTCAAGTTGACTGCCTCGATCTCATTGGTATCTCACAGAGACACGGAGGCACAGAGGTCAAATCAAACCTCTCCGCGAATCGTTTGAGCTCTGATTTCGCACGTTCTCAGACATCTCCGTGACTCCGCGCCTCAGTGAGAAACGAATTCTTCGATCAGCGACAGCCATCACGGGCCCGCTGCCGGGTGCACGCGGTTTGCGATTCTTCGGACCAGTCGTCGTGAAGACTCATACTGGAATGGTCATGGGGTGCCACGAACTTGGAGTCTTCGACAAGGTCGTGCTGTCTTTGGATTTTGCATTCGCCATCCCATCTTTCGATTGCCAGCAGTCCAGGAGTATCACGCCTCGCGGGTGGCCCCGAATCACGAAAAAGGCACGACCTTGTCGAAGACTCCTAGATCGTGGTACCCCTTGATGGCGCCTGATGCGAATCCCAAACCACTCGCACCCGGCGAGATCAGAAATCAAACTTTCCCAGAAACTCATCCGCGCCCCACCGTCCGGTGCTTCCAATGGGATTGGGGCGCGACTGTCGTCCCGTTGAATGCCACTCGGGGTGAGGTCGTCGCAATCCATTCATCTCAAAGTAGCCTTCACCGCTCCGCATGAAGATCGCCGATTGTTGGATCGACTGTCGTTGCCGATTTGTCAGAAAATGAGGCACACTGTTTGGAATGCTCGGAACGATAAAGCAATCGGGAAGACGAATCCAAAGTATTTCAGCACAAGCAAACAGAGAGGTTGATTGGATCGCTGTCCAGGGTCGAATAAATGAAATTCATCCAGAATCCTTCCAGTTCGTCCGGCGGGATGCAGTTCTGACTGAGCAATCCATCTCGGAGAATAATTGTTTCTTCCGGGCTGCCGCCCGAATTCTCGCTCCAATCGAGGAAATGTGCGAGCGTGGTGACGAAGTTGGCGACGCTTGAATTAATCGAGTAGATCGGATCAGTTTGGTCCAGATCGATGACAACCATTCTGCCTGAGATTTCTTCGATGCAGATCCATCCGCCGCCTTGCAGGTATTCTTGGTCAGCAATGTGCCAGAAGCAATTCCATCCCTCTGGCATGTCGCCCATCTTGTAATTGCGTTGTAGATCGCGATCCCAAATCACCGCGAGCGGCGTCAACGATCCACTGAAGCGCAGCGTGGTGTCGTTGTTGCAATAGATTGCCAGTTCGCGCGGCAAACCGAGTTCAGTGAGCAGGCGCGTACAGTCGTCCGGAAGAGCAGGGGGCGGAGTTGGTAATGTGATAGGGCGCAAAGCGCCGGGCCAGCGACTCTGGAACTCGGATGGTGTGTACGTGTGCATGGCTGTCATTCATAACAACGACCAAGGTAACTTGCCGACGACAAACGACGGGCATTCAATCAACACGCGAACACTGTGAGCCGCCAGTGACAGTGGGTCAAGTCGACCTGTTCGTTCGGATTTTCACCACGAAGGGCACGAAGATCCACGAAGGGAAGAAAAGCAGATCACTATGCCTTCCTTCGTGGACCTTCGTGCCCTTCGTGGTGACTCCTCGTGGTGACCCTCGAAACTCTCAACGGCCGAATGATTCGGTGAACATGGCTTGAGCCGAAATGGAACGGGTGCCACAAGATCGCGAATCCAGTCCACGATCATGAATCAGAGAATACACCCGCGGCTAGCGCCTTGCGGCTCACAAACTCTGGGCATTGCCGTCGTCAGGAAAACAGTGCCATGATCGGCTTGCCGTCGTGCGCCACTTTGAAGGGGCGGCCTGACTTGGAGAAGAAGTCCTTTGTCAGCGGCAGTCCCAATGCATGGCCGATGGTGGCATTGAAGTCACCGATGGTGACGTCGTCGTCTTCGGCACTGAAGCCGTCCTTGTCCGACTTGCCGTAGAACCGGCCTCCCTTGATCCCGCCGCCGGCCATGAACCCGGAGAACGCACCGGGATGATGGTCGCGGCCGCTGTTCTGATTGATCCGTGGCGAGCGGCCGAATTCGGTCGCCAGCACCACCAGCGTGTTCTTGAGCAGACCTTTCTCTTTCAGGTCGCTGATCAGAACCGAGGCTGCACGATCCATTGTCCCGGCCACTTTCGGCAGCTTGTCGCTCTGGTAAATGTCGACATGCATATCCCAGCCACCCAGGCTGATTTCGATGAACCGGACATTGTGTTCGACCAATCGCCGCGCCAGCAGGCATCCCTGGCCAAACTGATCCCGGCCGTACTTGTCCCGAACTTCGGCTTTTTCCTGGTTCAGGTCGAACGCCTTCAGTTCGTCACTGTGGACCAGTTGATTGGCCTGGCGGTAAAACTCACCATACGCCTCGACCTGCTTCTGTGGATATTTCTTGCGGAAGCCGGAATCGAATTTGTCGATCAGCTCCATTCGCTTCTCGAACGAGGATTCGGTCAGGTACTTCGGAGTGACCGTGTTCTGCAGGCCGGCGTTGGGATCACCGATCGGGACCGGAGTAAAGGCAGGTTCCAGGAATCCCGCACCCGGATGCCGGGCTTCGCCCCCGATCAGCACGTTGTCGGGCAGCGTTCGATTCTGGCGGCCCAGGACTTTCAGGGCCCAGGCACCCATGCCGGGGTGACGGATTGAGGCGATTTCCTTGTAGCTGGTTCGCAGCAGATACCGTCCCCCTTCGTGATCGCCTGTTTCCGTATGCAATGACCGAATGACCGCCAGGTCACCCGCCAGCTTGGCCAGTTCCGGCAATGTTTCGCCGAACTGCATGCCGGCGACCTTGGTCGCAATCCCCTTGGTTTCACCCTGGGTTTCACGTCCCGGCTTCAGGTCGAACGTATCCAGGTGCGTCATCGCACCACTCATGTACAGGAAGATCACATGCTTGGCGGTCCCGCCCGCGGAGCTGGCTTTATCGTTGACCGCCTCTTTTTTCGCGTTTGCCTCGGCCTTTTTTGCGTCCCTGGCGGCGTCTGCACCAAATGCCAGGGCACTGGGAAGAACGGTGACCCCCAGCATCGTCCGCGCCGCATGTTCCATCAGGGACCGGCGAGACAGTGTGTCGAGTGACTTCAGATTGGGAAACATGGCAAAGGCCTTTGGGGACTGCGTCATTGAACGAACAGAAACTCACGCGTGTTCACCAGAGCCCAGATGACGTTGCCGTATCCGGCATCGCCATGAGCCTTGATTTCAGCAAGCGCCACCTGACGCTCGGACGACGTCGGCTTGCGAGCCAGGATGCTCTGGAAGATGACTTCGATCCGGGCGTCGGTCCCCTTTTCGGCGACTACGCTCTTGTACATCAGCGATTCCGGTTCCAGCAGCATGTGCGTGATGGGACCGTTAAACATCTGCAGCACCTGCGGCACAGAACCGTCTTCGGACGAGACTTCGATCGCTTCCCGATCGGACTGTCCGAACTGTCGCAGGAAGTGACCCGGAGGCTGGGGATTTGGCAGTTCAGACGCCCGCACCAGCAGCAGTCCCTTGTAACTGTACGGCTTGTTCCGCGCATCGCGTGACTTCTTGA
This sequence comes from Planctomycetota bacterium, assembly GCA_018242525.1. GTDB lineage: Bacteria > Planctomycetota > Planctomycetia > Planctomycetales > Planctomycetaceae > Schlesneria. The sequence goes on from JAFEBS010000031.1 coordinate 29,184, forward strand.
TGTCGGACGAACTCAGTTCCTTGCTGTGTTCGTAGATCATCTGGGCCGTCGCCTTGGTCAGGTCGATGTTGAGCAGCCTGGCTTCAACGCGGGCCGGTTCCTTCTGGTATTCGTCCGGCTTGGTGACGGCCAGCGTGATGAAGCTGTCCCAGACCTGTTCGGCGGTCATCCGGCGCAACAGCGGACCGGGGAAATGGTACTCGTCGCCCGGTGTCACTTCGGCATGCGTCGAGTCGCGCTGATACGCCTTCGTGTTGCAGACGATTCGCAGGTATTCCTTCAGGTCGAATTTCAGTCGCACCATTTCCGACGTCAGGAAGTCCATCAGTTCCGGATTCTCGGGCTTGCTTTCGTCTTTCATGTCGTCGACCGGTTCGATCAATCCGGCTCCAAACGACCGCTTCCACAGTCGATTCGCAATCGTCTTGGCGAACCTGGGGTTGTCCGGCGAGGTCAACCACTTCGCAAAAGTCACTCGTGGCGAGACACCTTTTTCCAGTGTGGCCGGGGGGCCGAAGATCGCCTTGGCGGCGATCTGTTGCTTGGGCTTGCCATCGTCGTACTGGTAGTCATGAGGCAGCGCCAGTTTGGCACCATTGTCATAGACTTCAAACAGGTTGCCGATCAGGAAGCGGTTGTATTTGCCTCCGCCGTCAAACTTGTCATCGACCTTTTTCATCTCTTCACGCAATTTGTTGACGACGTTTCCGCCGCCGAACTTCTTGTCACCGGCACCACGACGAGTGGCGGTGCCGAACGTGAAGGCGGCCATCTCGTAGAACTCTTTCTGCGTCCAGCGATCAAACGGGTGGTTGTGACATTGAGCACAGCCAATCTGCGTCCCCAGGAAGATGCGGACGGTGTTGTTCATGGCATCCAGAGGCATGCCCGAATCACGCAGGAAGTAGCCGGCGGCCGGGTTGTCCCAGACCTTGCCTTCGGCCGTCAGCATCTCGTAGACGAATTCATCGTACGGCTTGTTCGTTTCCAGGCATTCCTTGACCCATTCGCAATACGGACGACCGGGGACATTGTTGGTCAGTCGATTGTCCGTCAAGCGCAGAATGTCGGCCCAGTAGTTGTAGAAGTTGCTGGAATACCCTTCCTGGCTGAGCAGTACGTCGATCAGCTTGGATCGTTTTTCGGAATCAGAGTTGTTCGTGAACTGCCGGACCTGCTTGTGGGTGGGAATCGTACCAACCAGATCCAGGTAAGCTCGGCGAATGAATTGTTCGTCGCTGGCGATCGGGTTCGGAGTGACTTTGAACTTCTTGTAGTTCGCTTCCATCAACTCATCGACTTTGGCCGCCGATGCAACTGCCTTGAGGCGCGTGGAGGGGCTGACCATGCTCACCTTGATCTTCCGCTCGGGAATCTGCACCGGCGGTTCCGGTTTCTTGGGAGTCTTTCCCTTCCGTGCCTGAGCGAATGCCGGAGTGACCGCGATCCACAGCAGCCCGACCAGGCAAACAAGGGCAGGGCCAGTTTTCACCAGCAACCGGGTCAACCACCGACGATGAGCCATTGATCAAACCTTATTCAAGTTGCAGTCCAGTTCGGCATTCGGCGGGGTCAGGAGACCCGCGTCGAACAGCGCCCGCTCGGCGCGGGTCTCCCGACCCCGCCGAAACGGCCGACCGAAGGTCTCCTCTTCGTTTTCGAAGACGCTACATAATTGTACTCCCCCAAAAAACGAGATGCGACACCCAGGTTTTATTCTTTCCCGACAGGATTGGCGTTACGAAAAGGGAAGTTTCCCGGCGACCGCGCGTTCCGAACGACACGACCGACGCCCGCCAATGGGGAACACGTAGAAACCAGGTGAGCCGGGGCCTGACGGCCAAAGGCACTTACTTTGTGATCCGCACGGCGCTAGCCGCGGGTTCTTCGGGCACGAGTGAGAATGCACCCGCGGCTGGCGCCGTGCGGCTCACAAAGCAACCCAATGCTTCAGCGAGGCGTCCTGACGGCACCCGGCTCACCTGCAGGTTTCTGGACTCCTTTTAAAAAAGGCGATTGTCCCTGCGGCAACGACCGATCGGCTTCCCGATCTTCGGAGTCGCTTCTATAATCTCCGGTTCGAACTCTGGCCGCTCGCCGCTTGTCTGGTGTTGGGCGGCTGGTTTGTTTTTGCGGACCTTCTGGATGCAAGGATACAGCGGTGCTTCGGACTCATACCTGCGGCGAATTGCGATCGACTCACGTGGGACAATCAGTGACGCTGTGCGGCTGGGTCGACACCTACCGTGACTTCGGCGGCTTGGTGTTTATCGATCTGCGCGATCGCTACGGAATTACGCAAGTGGTTTTCAGCCCGTCTTTTGCGGAAATCCATGCCGTCGCCCGCGGACTGCGAAATGAAGACGTCATTCGGGTCACCGGTGAAGTCGTCGCTCGTCCGGCCGACATGCAGAATCCCAAGCTGGCCACGGGCGACATCGACGTCCGCGGCCGCAGCCTGGAAGTTCTGAACAAGAGCAAAACGCCCCCGTTCTTCCCGACGCAAACCGATCTGCCGAACGAAGAATTGCGGCTGAAGTACCGCTTTATCGATCTTCGACGGCCGCAAGTGCAGCAGGCCCTGATTCTGCGGCATCAGTTGTCCAAGGCGACGCGCGACTATTTCGACGAAAACAACTTCCTGGAAATCGAAACCCCCATGCTGGGACGCAGCACTCCGGAAGGTGCTCGCGATTACCTGGTCCCCAGCCGGGTTCACGAAGGCTGCTTCTACGCCCTGCCGCAATCACCACAGATCTATAAGCAAATGCTGATGGTTGCGGGATATGACCGGTACTTTCAGCTCGCAAAGTGCTTCCGTGATGAGGATTTGCGTGCTGACCGGCAGCCGGAATTCACGCAGATCGACGTCGAAATGGCGTTCGTCCAGCAGGAAGACATTCTGAGCACGATTGACGGCCTGATGGCTCGACTGGTCAAAACATTGCGTGGCACGGAACTGAAACTGCCGCTCCCCAGGCTGACTCATCGTGAAGTGATGGAGCGGTTCGGGAACGACAAGCCCGACCTGCGATTCGGACTGGAATTGACCGACCTGGGTGACATCGCCGGAGCCTGCGATTTCGGCGTCTTCAAGTCGACGATCGCCAGCGGCGGTCGAGTTCGCGGATTTTGTGTTTCTCAGGCGGCCGAAAAGTACAGCCGCAAGCAGATTGATGAACTGACCGAATTCGTCAAGCAGTACGGAGCGAAGGGGCTGGCGTTCTTCCGCGTGAAGGCCGGCGAACTCGATTCGCCGATCGCGAAGTTCTTCAGTGCTGAACATCAACAGGCGATGATTTCCCGGTTTGATGCCAAACCCGGCGATCTGCTGTTCTGCGTGGCGGACACGTTCAAGGTCAGTTGTGCCGCCCTGTCCGCCCTGCGTAATCGACTGGGCAAGGAACTGAACTTGTACGATCCTCAGGAATTGGCAATTGCCTGGGTGTTGGACTTCCCGATGTTCCAATGGAACGACGAGGAAAAGCGGTGGGACGCGGAACATCATCCGTTCTGTCAGCCGGTTGACGAAGATATACCGTTCCTGGACACCGATCCCGGCCAGGTGCGGGCTCAATCGTACGACCTGGTCTGCAACGGTTATGAAGCGGCCAGCGGCAGTGTTCGTATCCATGACCCGGGCGTCCAGCAGAAGATTTTCAACCTGCTCGGAATCAGCAACGACGAGGCCGAAGCGCGCTTCGGCTTCCTGTTGGAAGCGCTGCGCTACGGTGCCCCGCCTCACGCGGGTGTCGCACTGGGACTGGATCGGTGGGTGATGCTGTTCCTGGCCTCCGACAACATCCGTGACGTGATTGCCTTCCCGAAGACACAGAAGGCTGGCGATCTGCTGACCGGAGCACCGGCGACCGTCGATCTGCGACAGTTGCGAGATCTGCACATCAAAGTTGATGTTCCCAAGTAGGCTGGCCACACTCGGATTACTGAATCACGTTTTCCTCGTTTTCCCGTTCCCAAGCTCGCGCTTGGGAACGCCCGTCTTCGAANNGAAGCTCTGCTTCGCGGTCGGTATTCGGCAGGAGATCACTCGATGACACTCCAGTGCGACGAAATGACGTGGTAACCTGGTCGTTTGAATTCGCAGGAAAAACATCGCCACTTCAAAACGCGCGAGCGAGGGATTCGTCGATGCGTATCCAACTTGCTTATCCGGTCCTGACGATGGCGTTGCTGGCCTTGACCGTGACGCCGCTATTGGCGGCTGCACCCGACGCCTTTGGCGTGCGGGTCGTCGATGACGAAACGGGTCGCGGCGTGCCGCTGGTGGAACTGCGGAGCGTGCATGACATTCGATATGTCACCGATTCCGCCGGGTATGCCGCCATTCGCGATCCCGAACTGATGGGTCAAACGGTCTTCCTGACAGTTCGCAGCCATGGCTACGAATTTCCCAAAGATGGCTTTGGAATTTCGGGGAGGGCGGTGAAGGTGACCGGCGGCAATGAGGAAACCCTGAAGATCAAGCGACTGAACATCGCCGAGCGGATGTATCGCGTCACCGGCGCGGGGATCTATGCCGACAGCGTGTTGCTCGGTCATCCCGCGCCGATCGAGCATCCGTTGAACAACGGCCAGGTCGCGGGATCGGACAGCGTGGTGATGACCGTCTATCGCGACAAGATCCACTGGTTCTGGGGCGACACCAACCGGCTGCGCTATCCGCTGGGCAATTTCAATGTCACCGGAGCCACATCGCAGTTGCCATCCCACGGCGGGCTGGACCCTGCCGTGGGCGTGAACTTGAACTACTTCACGGCCGACGATGGCTTCGCAAGGCCGATGGCCAAAATGCCCGGCGAGGGCCCCACCTGGATCTTCGGGATCGTCGTCCTGAAGGACCCGGATGGCCGCGAACGGATGTTCACAGGCTACGAAAAAGTGCGTCCACCGCTGGAGATCTACGAACGAGGGATCTGCGAGTTTGACGATGCCCGCCAGGAGTTCGTCAAGATTCACAGCTTCGGGAAAGATGTGCCGCTGTATCTGCACGGTCATCCGTTTGTGCATGCAGTGGGTGGAGTGAACTATGTCTACTTTGGTGACCCGTATCCGGTGATGCGCGTTCCAGCAACGGCGACAGCATTACTGGACCTGAGTCAGTACGAAGCGTTCACCTGCCTGACGCCGGGCGGGCGCGAGAAAGACGCCAGGGTCGAACGGGACGCTGCAGGCAAAGTCGTCTGGGGCTGGAAGCGGGACACGGCCGCGATCAGTTTCGCATTGCAGGAGTCACTGCACAAGAACCGTCAATTGCAGCCGAATGAAGACTGGCTGCAATTGACGGATACTGACAGCGGCAAGGGGATCGAAGCCCACCGCGGCTCGGTCACCTGGAATGAGTTTCGGAAGCGTTGGATCCTGATCACCACCCAGTTTCGCGGCAGTTCGATGCTGGGCGAAGTCTGGTACAGCGAAGCCAGGCAGCCGGAAGGGCCGTGGATGAAGGCAAAGAAGATCGTCACCCACGACAAGTACAGCTTTTACAATCCGAAGCAGCACCCGCAATTCACGTCGGCAGACGGACGATTCGTCTTTTTTGAAGGGACATATACTCAATCGTTCTCGGGCAACACCGACCCCACACCCCGCTATGAATACAATCAGATGATGTATCGGCTGGATCTGGGGAATGCGAAGTTGAAGGCGGCTCACGCGGAATAGGGGTCAGGTGGTTCAAAGTTCAATTCTCGCGGCGAGGGACCTCCTGAATGAAGAAAGCCGTCTGTCGCGAAAATTGAACTTTGAACCACATGACCCCCTGACCCCGAGCCGACCTGATGCTGGTGGCTTCACACCAGTTGTGGAACAGCGCCTCGTTCCAGCACTTCGCGATACACGGTTGCGGTCTGGTCGACCATGGCTTCGACACCGAATTCGCGTTCGACCAGATCACGGGCGGCGCGGCCGATTGACTTGGCCTTGGCCCTGTCGTCCAGCAGTTCTACGATCCGCGTGGACAGGGCTTCGCTGTTCGACGGGGGGACCAGCAGTCCGGTTTCGTTGTCTTTGACGGCGCAATAGACACCGCCGACCCGCGTCGCGATGACGGGGCGGCCCATCGCCATGGCGTCCAGCATGATGGTTCCAATTCCTTGCTGCAACGACGGCAGAACGAACACGTCCATCGCCGCCAGGGCATCGTCGAAGTTCTGCAGGTTGGGAATGAAGGTCACCTTGTCGTTGATCCCCAGTTCACGCGCCAGGCGGCGCAGATTGGATTCTTCGGGACCGGCACCGGCGATCAGGAATTCGACTTCGCGTCCGGTCGCGATGACCCGTGCGGCGGCTCCCAGGAAGAAGGGGAATCCCTTGACCGCCTCGAGCGGCCCAGCCGTTCCCACCACGGGGACCCGGTTCGGCTCGAAGACCTGCAGCAACTCACACGGGGCGGCCCGATCCACTCCGCTTTGAATCACCGTGACCAGTTTGTCCGGCAGGCGCGTGCGCGCCAGCAGGTCCGCCCGGACCGAATCGCTGACAGCAATGATCCGCTGGCACCAGCGTGTGTCGATGAACAATCGTTCGTTCGGCTGCAGATAGTCGTGAACGGTCAGCACGAACGGTCGCTGCAACTGTCGAGCGATCCGGTTCCCCTGCGTCAACGCGAGTCGCGACTGCACATGAATCAGGTCCGGCGGGTTGGCGTGCAGTTGTCGCAATAACAAACTGCAGACGACATGGCCCCAGACGGGCCAGTCCAGTTGGGAAAGCTCTTCGATATGCAGTTCACGCCGTTGTTCGCGATCCAGCATCCGAGCGTCCGGACAAATCACGCTGGTGCGAAAGCCCCGCTGGGGAATGTGTTCCGCCAGCCGCAGGGTGTAGGCACAACTGCCGCGGACGGAAAATCGTCCGGACATTAACAGCACTGAAGGTTCAACTTCCGACATAGACTCAACCCACGGCCGGGCCGCGGGTTCCTAAGACCGAATGGAGCGGGGACGCCTGAGGATCTCCGCCATCAAGATCGCCTGCCGGGCTCCTTCGGGATTGCGTAGTGCCAGGACCAGAGGGTGGACCGGTTGCCGCCTGATGGTGGTGATTGTTCCATCGGCACCGATGTCCTTCTGGACCCGATTGTCAACATCCTGCGTCACCTGGTTGTCGACATTGCGAGGTTCCAAGTGGCTGGAAACATGGCTGCGAAGTGCATCTCCCAACCCGGCCGTGGCCAGGTGAGATTGAGCCAGTCGCGCCCCGGGTCGATCCGCGGCTGGACGTGCCGCGACGGGCTGTTGCTGCTGCGGCTGTCGAGACTTGCCACCTTTTTTGTTGTCTGCGGCGGTGCGGACGGGCTTCTGCTGGGCCGGTCTCTTTTCTGCCGGTCGTTGTTGCGGCCGCTGCTTTTCCGGCGGGGCTTTTCCGCTGACTTCCTGCAGAAAGATCTCCAGTTCGGACGGTCCCTGCTTCTCCTGACGTGTCCGCGTGGCGGGCTTTTTGGACTTGGCCTGGTTTTCCTTGAACAGGTTGACGATCCAGCTGATCACCGAGATGATCATGATGATCGCAAAGACGACCCCACCTTCGGCAGCGGCAAGAACGGTGATGAAAGCTGGTGTCATGCAGATTGTCCCTGAGTGACCTGCGTGCCGGAACGACTATTTCCCGGCCACTCCGGTCCCGGCGATGGCCGATCGCATCTGCGTATCGGCCTGGACATTTTTCAATTCATAATAGTCAACCAGACCCAGTGCCTGGGTGCGGAACGCTTCGGCCACCGCCATGGGAACCTGAGCTTCCGCCAGGACAACTTCAGCCCGGTTCTTCTGGACGTGAGCAATCATTTCCTGTTCGCGGGCCGTGAAATCGGCACGCTGCTGTTCGGCCCGAGCCTGGGCCACCCGCATATCCGCTTCGGCCTGATCCGCCGACAACCGGGCTCCAATGTTTTCTCCGACATCGATGTCCGCGATATCGATCGAGACGATCTCGAATGCCGTTTGGGCTTCCAGGCCCTGATTCAGCACGGTCTGCGAAATCATCTCCGGGTTTTCCAGCACCATCTTGTACGACGGCGTTTTGCCGATCGCCTGCACGATCCCCTGTCCGACGCGTGCGATGATGGTTTCTTCCGTGGCCCCGCCGATCAGTTGTCGAATGTTCGTGCGCACCGTGACGCGTGCCCGTGACCGCAACAGAATCCCATCGGCGGCCACTGCATCCAGAGTTCCAGAACCCTTGCGCGGATCGGGGCAATCGATGACCTTGGGATAGACGCTGGTCCGGACCGCTTCCAGCACGTCACGACCGGCCAGATCGATGGCCTGCGCGGTCTGCCAGTCCAGATCAATGTTCGCCCGGTGAGCCGCCACCAGGGAACGAATGACGTTGGGAACGTTGCCACCCGCCAGGTAGTGTGATTCCAGGTCACGGGTCGTGATCGGATAGACATCTGTCAATCCGGCCTGTACGGCCGTAATCTTGGCCCGCACGATCACCGTCGGATTCACCTTTCGGATCGTCATCAGCACCAGCTGCATGAACGAAATCCCGGCCCCGGTCATCAGGCATTGAATCCACAGGCTGATATACCGTGCGAAGATCGCAAAGAAGATCAGGATCACGACAAACAGGACTCCGGCAATTCCCAGAATTGTCGGGGTCATCGTTGCTCCGAGAACCAGCGGATTCAGCATCGTGCTCTCTTTTACGATTCAGGAATGGCCAGCCGCGCTTCCGGACAAGTCCGGTGCCCAGATGAGTCAAACAGTATAGGAAGTTGACGGTTTGAAATGAATTGCAGGCATCTTCACTAACTCTGCGGGATCTCAAAGTCAAGCCGCGAAGATGGTTCCGGATTTTCAGTGACTTCGTCCGGCGGCGGTGGTTCACCCGGGCGAACCCGCAATCGCGAACCGCGCACCTCGATGACTTCGACGGACTGTCCCGCTTCGATGACAAGGCCATCTGAGATCGCATGCAGTCGTTCGCCATTGACGGAAATCAGCCCACCAGGTGTCAATGGGGTGATCGCGTGACCGTACTGTCCCACCAAATCCACCAGATGCCGGGTCTCCTTGGCGAAAGGCGTCAACTGTTCCAGCGACGGCGCCTCCAATAAAACCCGCTTTCCCATCGGAGTGCGCGGCAGGATGTAAAACGCAAAACTGAGCACCGTCGGAACCGCCAGCAATAGCGAGAAACAGAAGGCCCAGAAGATGTTGGGATTCGTTGTCCCCCAGGCGCGATAGGCGAACACAATCGAAACGATCAGCGTCAGGAACGTACAGACCCCCAACAGACCGCCGGAAGGTATAAAGACTTCGGCCGTCAGAATCCCAATCCCGACGAACAACAACAAAATGGCGAAGACCGCGTTGGAGTCCATTTCGTGCGCAGGCACCTTAACAAAACCAGATCTCCGTCCGGACACATCTGTCCGCGGAATACGCTTCCAGTGTAGCCTGCTTTAAGGCGGAGACAACTACTGGCTTGGCGGCAGACGACAGGCACGACAGAATAATCGGACGCAGGTCGCCCGTCCCGAGTTCGCGGGAACAAGCGTGGTGCGTCCGAAACCAGGGAGAAATGATGCTGGGAACATGGCGATTCCTGTTGGTCGTGGGACTCATTCCCATCAGCCACTGTGCGGCGTCGAATCCATCGATCGGCGACACCGTCGCTGATCTGCGATTCAAGGATATTCGCACACTTCCCCGGTCGCTGGCGGACCTGGGACCAAAGCGGGCGTACGTATTCGTGTTTACCACGACATCCTGTCCGCTGGTCCGACGATCGATCCCCAAGCTGATCGAACTGGATTCGCGCTATGGACCGCAGGATGTCCAGATTGTTGCCGTCAATGTGGGCAGCGATGACACCATCCGCGACATGGCTGCCCAGGCGATCGAATTGGAGGCCCATTTCCCGTTTGTGAAAGATGTCAATCTGTCGTGTGCGAAGGCACTGGGAGTGACTCGCACACCCGAAGTAGCCGTGCTGAACGCCGACAAGAAGCTGGTTTATCGGGGTCGGATTGATGATCAACTGCGATTGGGAGGCGCTCGCCCGGAACCGACCCGGCGGGACCTGGAAGAAGCCTTGCGTGAAATCCTGGACGGCCGCGCGGTCGCGGTGGCGGAAACACCTGTCGATGGCTGCGTGATCGAATCCCCGCCTTCGCCGCCAACCGATCTGCCGATTCCCACCTATCACGGTGATGTGGCCCCCATCCTGCAACGCCGTTGCGTCAACTGTCACACCGAAGGGACGGCCGCGCCCTTTGACTTGCAGTCCTACACCGCCGCCGTATCGCACGCGCAGATGATGGCGGAAGTCGTGACGGATCAGTCGATGCCGCCGTGGTATGCCAATCCCAGACACGGCAAGTTTCAGAATGACCCGTCACTGACGAAGGCAGAACGCGACACCCTGGTCCGTTGGGTCAATTCCGGACGGGTCGAAGGAGACGCCCCCGAACAGCCCGCGGCGACGGATCTCGCCCCGCGCTGGCGGATCGGGAAACCGGATGTCGTGATCACGATGCTGGAACAGCACACCGTTCCTGCCACGGGATTTGTTCCCTACCGCCATGCCTTGCTTCCCTACGTGTTCTTCAGCGATACGTGGATCGAAGCGATTGAAATCCGGCCCGATAATCCGGTGGTCGTCCATCATTGCAACATGGCCTACGCGTCGAAGGATGGGGTGGGTGAAGAGACCTTTCTGACGGGCCATGTGCCTGGCGGGCAACCGATGGACCTGGGCCGCTTCGACAACGGCGTCGCCGTGTTCGTCCCCCGGCTGGCGGTGCTGGGCCTGCAGATTCATTACACCACCACCGGCAAGGAAGAAACCTGCCGCATCTCCGTCGGCCTGAGGTTTCCACGACGAACCGTGCAGAAGCAATTGCGGCACGTGCTGCTCGACCCGCATCGAATCGCGATCCCGCCGGGCGACGGAGCGTTTGCCATTCGATCTCAAAAGACGCTGGATCGGGACATCAACCTGCTGGGAATGTTTTCGCACATGCATGTGCGTGGCAAGGACATGACATTTTTTGCCACCGCCCCCGACCAGCCGCGGGAAACGCTGCTGCAGATCCCCAACTACAATTTTGAATGGCAGTTGGGCTACGAACTTGAACCGGGGACGAAACATCTTCCCAGGGGAACGGTCCTGGAAGCGGTCGCCCATTATGACAATTCGGCCTTCAACCCCTACAACCCCGATCCCAAGCGCACCGTCCCCTGGGGCCAGCAGACGTATGACGAGATGTTCAACGGGTTCATGTTCTTCGTCGATGACAACGAATCGCTGAACCTTACCGTCGATCCCAAGTCGGGGATTGTGAAACGCCCGAAGGACTAAATAGCATTGCATGAGCTTGGAACACTAGCCCGACGCGCGAGCGAGGGATTCGTCGATGCGTGTCCAACTTGCTGATCCCTCGCTCTTAAGTGCCTTTGTTCCGTCTGCGACCTTCGTCGTCAACGATCAGCGGCTTTACGGAGACCCGGTCGAGTCATAAGATGCCGCCACACCGCCTGCCGATGCAGCGGAATCCAATGTTCACCCCTTGAGGAATCTTGCCATGCGTAGCTGTCTGCGAGTTTGGAATCTGCTGCTCGTTGGAGCCGTATTGACCCTGGGAAACGCGACCGTTCAGGCGGCTGATGACTATGCCTACGACCTGGTGCATTCTTCGGTCAGCTTCAAAGCCCGGCACCTGGATGTCAGCTGGATTCACGGCCGGTTCAACGAGGTCGAGGGGAAGTTTTCGATCGACCGCGAAAACCCCGCCAAGTCCACGTTCCAACTGACGATCAAGGCGGACAGTATCGACACCGCGAACAAGGCACGCGATGAACATCTGCGTCAGCCGGACTACTTTGACACCAAGCAGTTCCCCACGATTGAGTTCAAGAGCACGAGCACCAAGGCGATTGCCGGCGGGTATGAAGTGACCGGCGACTTCACGATGCACGGAGCCACCAAGAAGGTCACACTGGTCCTGAAAGGGGGCAAGGAGATCGAGTTCCGCGGGAACAAGATCGTGGGATTCTCCACCGAACTGACGCTGAAGCGCAGTGACTTCGGTTTCGACAAGACGCAAATCGGCCTGATCGGCGACGAAGCGCTGATCATCATCGATTGTGAAGGCGTGCGCAAGTAGCCGATGCCGGATCCCCAACTGTATCTGACTTCGATGGGAACCGCCGCCATTGTCAGCGCGATCATCGTGCTGATGATGGCGGCCATCCGCCGACCTGCGGGTGCGATGCGATTGAATGCCGCGTGCGTGCTGGCCATGGCTGGCGGAATTGCGATGGGGCAGTTCCTGCTGACTTCGCGATCTGTCTGGCCACCCACCAACGCTCTTGACCGGTTCCTGGTCGTTGTCATTCCGGCTGCGCTCGCCATTGAACTTGCCGCCGGACTCAGGTTCGTGTCCCCTGTGCTCATCGGGCTCATGCGACTCAGCCTTGCCGCTGCAATCCCCAGAATCCTGCTGCATGGCTCGGTCTATTTGAACGCTGGCAACGGCTGGTCCTGGTGGCAGGCGGGTGTCATGGCAGGAAGCGGGCTGGTCCTGGCGGCAGTGTGGGTACTTCTGGCCTGGCTGTCGCAGCGTTCGCAATCGCATGTCTCGATTGCGTTGGCACTCGCCCTGGCCACGCAGTGTGCGGGCGTGAGCGTCATGATGGCGGGTTACCTGAAGGGTGGTGCCGCAGCGTTCCCGCTGGCGTCGGCGCTCGTGGTCACGTCCATCAGCGCCCGATTGGTGTCGAAACAATTCACCTCGGCCCTGATTGGGATCGGCGTCGTGAATCTGTTTGGAGTCATCTTCATCGGCAGTTTCTTCGGACGGCTGGCGATCTCCCATGCGCTCGCTCTGCTGCTGGCACCGTTGATGTGCTGGACCACGGAAATCATCGAGTTGAGACAGCAACGGCCCTGGGTGGTAGGTGCATTGCGACTGACGTCCGTCACTGTTCCTCTCGTCCTGGTGCTGGCGCTTGTAAAACGCGACTTTGATCGCGACATGCGTCCCCTGATCAATCAGACTCCCAATCTGCAGGGCGATCGCCTTTTTCAAATTGGGGTGCCACGGTCTTATCGTCTTCGGGACGGTCGTGCGAGTGCTCAATCGGCACGGCCATGTCGAGGCTCCATAACCTCCATAACCGTGGCACACGGTTCCCCGTTTGAAAAAGGCGATGGCCGGGCTCAATCGGTGCGTCGTTGACGGTTCAGATTGATTCTTCGCTGCCCCAGCGATAGATTCGCCATCACACTCTGCTCCTGGTTCCTGTTCGACCGTCGGGGCCTTGGCCAACAAATTGGATCAGACCCCTGCCACAGGTATCCGATATGAGCCGAGACCAAATTGAGAGGGCAGTCCCTATTTGTTGGGCAAAGCCGACCGTCGGTCAATCACTCAAAGCGGGAGGTCAAATGGCCGGTCCAAACTGGAGCTACCTGATGGCTCAATTGAACAATCACGGCCCTGTGTTTCTGGTGTACACCGTGGCCTTCGTTGTGGCGCTGGTCAATTTGGGTCGAATGTGGCTTCCGGCGATACTGACGATTGCTGGCGTGGGGATCCTTGCAGTCACGACCATCGTGTTGATTGCTGCCCAGCAATATCTGATAAACTCCCGGCCGACGGAATGGCAGTACTGGTTGGGACTGCTGGGTTTGCTGGGAAGCTGCCTGCGTGCCCTGGGAATGGGGTTGCTGGTCGCGGCCGTATTCGTGGGCCGCAATCCGATCAGTCCCAGCCGGTATCTCGACGAAGCGTGATCGACATCATAGCCCGCCGAAGGATCCGCCGAATTCCGGCGTCCCACGGCCGTCTTGTTCACTGGCGGTTACATGAACCGCGGTGCCTTGATGGGAACGACGAGTGGCTGAGGCAAGGGCGGCTCGTTCTCGGGCCGGTTGCGAATCGTGATCACCGGGCAGCGAGCGTGTCGCACCACGTATTCGGCGACGTTGCCGAAGATGAGATGCATTAACGCACCGTGTCCATGCGTCCCCATGACGATGATGTCACAATTGTGTTCCTGAGCCATCCAGCAAATGACTTCGCCGGGCGCTCCGGCGTGCAGCAGGCGAATGACGCGGTTGGTCAGAGGCGATTCCACCAGCGTCTGGTCGAGTTGTTCCCGGTGCTTGATATCCATGGGATGGGACTGACCCACCACTGTCATTTCCAGGGGAACGTCGAACGCGTGGACCAGGTACAGGTCGGCACCCGTCTGCAGGGCCAGTTTTTCGGCGTACTTCACCGCCTTGTCGGCGGTGGCGGAAAAGTCCGTCGGGCACAGGATTTTGCGGATCAGGTCCATGGCTGCCATCCTTCGATTTCAGTAGTACTCGGATTGTTGTTCACTGCTGTCAACGATACGTCACGCCCGCTCAATCGCGCTCACGACATCTTGATAGACGTCATCGCCGAAAACTCTTCCAGGCTGGTCATTCCCTGGGCGACTTTCTCCAGGGCATCTCCTTCGAGGCTGGGGGTGCCCTGCGAACGAAGGATTCGACGCACTTCATCTTCCGGCATTCCCTCTTCGATGGCCCGAATGGTTTCCAGTGTCGGGATGACCACTTCAAACACTCCAACGCGGTCGTAGTAACCCGAGTTGTGACAGCGCGGGCAACCGACCGGACGGAGGATTTCCTGGGGACAGACGATTCCTTGATTGGCAAACAGCGTCGCTTCGGCGGAGGTCGGGGAATCCGGGCGGCAGCATTCACGGCACAGGCGCCGCACCAGTCTCTGCGAAATGATTCCCGTCAGATTTCCACCCAGTGATCGGTTGTCGATATGCAGATCGCGCAGGGCGGTGATGGTGGACGCCACGTCGCGCGTGTGCAGGCTGGTGAAGACGTACTTGCCGGAACTGGCTGCCCGCATGGCGGTGTCTGCCGCTTCGGCATCGCGGATTTCGCTGACGAATACGACGTCGGGATCCAGTCGCAGCAGAGTTCGCAAACCGCTGGTCATGGTGATGCCGTGTCTCGGATCAACGGCCACCTGGCGAAAACTGGGAATGACAAACTCGATCGGATCTTCGATCGAGACGATGTTACGGGATCCATCGTCCAGGGCGCGCAGCATCGAATACATGGTGGTGGTCTTGCCTGCGCCGGTGGGACCCGTCACCAGCACGATCCCCTCGCCATGCTTCAGCATCCGTTCCATGGTGGACAGTGAATCCGCGGACAGTCCCAGTTCCTGCAGGGGGCGCACTAGCCTGTCCCGATTATGCAACCGCAGCGAGATCGCTTCACCCGAGACCGCAGGGACCGATGTGATGCGGACATCGATCCCGCGCAGTTGGTCGGGCATCTGCAACCGTCCCTCCTTGGGGTGAAACGGATCGGCGATGTCCAGGTTGGCCATCAGTTTCAGTTGGGTGACGACACCGTGACCGATGGCGTGATCCATCTTGCAGTAGTCACGCATCCGGCCATCGACGCGGAAACGGACCAGGACATCCGCGCCAGCGGGGTCGAGATGAATGTCCGAGGCGCGGGCCCGGATTCCGCGCAGGATCAGCGACAGCGCGGGATTGTCCGGGTTTTCGGCGGGCAGGTTCGTGGGAACTCCAGTTCCCAGTTCAATGTCATCCTCAGGCCAGGTTCGAATGGTGGCCGCCCGAGTCCGCCGCCGACTTTCATCCTCAGTGGGAGCTTTGAGCGTCAGGACGGGGCACGGCGCCCGCCGGACAACCTCTTCGGCCACGCTTCCCAGCAGCATCCGCTTGACGCCAGTCCGCCCGACAGTCCCCATCACGATCAGATCCACGTGCTCGGTTTCGGCGACATGGGTGATCGTGGCCACCGGGGTGCCGATGATCGTACGTTCCTCGTAAGCCACCGGCTTTTCCGCCAGCAGGGTCTGCAGCGTGGCGAAGAACTCGTCGCGGTGCGTGCTTCCCGGCGGAGCCGATTCCGGGACGAGATACGGCGACATCGGTTCCACCACATGCAGGATCACCAGCGATCCCGAAGATTCGGCCGCGAGCGTCACGGCATAACGCAGTGCTTCGTTGCTGCAGATGGAATAGTCGGTTGGAAACAGGATTTTGAGCATCGAACGAGTCCTTTGGCACCGGGGTGACATTTTCCATCTAGCGTGACTTCGATCGAAGTCGCGCTGGCAGGAACCCGGGCCGCCAGGGGTTTTGTCGGATGCCGCAGCAGACGTTTCGCCGTCTCAGGTTCCTGTTTCCTCTTCCGCAAATTCCTCGCCAATTTCGTCAGAATCTGGATTGTGAAGGTGCTCTGCCGCAGCAATCACCGCCAGGGCCTCCTGCTCGCTGGATCGTTCGACATACACTTCCGACGGCATGATGGACAATCCAGGGAAGGGGCTGTTCGTGTCCGCAGTGGCCGCACGGATTCCTTCGGCTTCAAGCAGGTTGCGCACCAGCTCGGCCTTCGTCGAACTGGTGGCATTGTAGACGCAGACAAGATCGTGCGGATCACTCATGGAACAATTCTCCTTCGGTCTATGGTCAATCTCGATGGTTGATGGTTCTGCGAATTCGTGTCGCTGACTGGGTGACAGTATACCACGGCGACTACGGTGCAGAACGTTGATCCATGACAAATTGGTGATTGGCGGGATGAATGGTCATGACCGGGCAACGGGCCAGCCGCACAACTTTTTCGGCGACGCTTCCCAACAGCAGGCGGGACAGGCCCGTCCGTCCATGAGTCCCGATGACAATCAGATCGATCTGTTGTTCATCCGCGTACTTCAGAATCTCCTGAACGGCGTTTCCCTGCCGGACTTCAACAACCGCTTTGACCGTACCCAGGTCCGCCGACAGTTGTTTGCGGGCGCGTTCCATTTCCGCATGCAACCACTGCTCGGCCAGATCGGGTGCTGGTACAAACACGTCGTCACTTACCGCATGCAGGACATGCAGCGCCGCCCCGAAACGCTCGGCCAGTTGGATGGCATGCTGTTGCGCGTACCGGGCCGGTTCGCTGAAATCGGTCACGAACAGGATCTTTTGAAGCGTGATACTCATGGCAATTGCCTCTCGAATGGCTGGTGAGCACGGTTCTGGCGAGGATTGGTGGCTTTGCCCAACAAAAGGGGGCTGACCCCCTCCCAATGTGGCCTTTATTCAAATCGGACATCTGTGGCTGGGGTCTGACCCCTTTTGTTGGGCATAGCCCGAGTGGAGGGCCAATTTCGTCCCTGCTTCCCTGATCGCAGTCGCTGTGCCGGAAATCAGGAATCACTCTGCGATCCAGGAATCGGCATCCAGTTCCCGATTGTCACCGGATTCCTGCGGCAGCGACAGTCCCTGTGACCAGAATTGGCGAGTCGAAAATGGCGGATATTTGCCAACCGGCTTCAGTTTTGCCAATCGGTCTTCCCGTTTCAATTGTCAAAAGGGCGCTGCACAGCCCGACGCGCCAGAAGACGAATGCAGGATATGCACCACGAAGGAATCCGTGAAAATCCGTGGCGAATCATCTGATAGCTCTCCCAAGGGTACGATTGAGAAAACACCCGCGGCTAGCGCCTTGCGGCTCACGGGATCCGAGACTGTCCACGGCTATTCCTGAAATTCCAGCCAGCCGAATCGTTCGGGCGTGTGAAATGTGCGAGTGAGCGTCGGCGAAAAGGCCAGGCCGGCGCGATGAGATCGGTCGTGTCGATACAGGTTGATTCGCCAGCGCCCGCCCGCCTTGGGTGCGGCCTCACTGAGTGCCGCCAGGGGGATGCGGACTTCCACCCGCCAGATCTTGTTGGCGTCGTCGATTTTCACCGCCGATTCGGCCTGTGCCGTCCAGGCGAAATCCTTGGCGGGCAGGTCCAGTTTCAGATCGAGCGATTCGCCCGTCGGAGCCCATTCAAATTCCGTGTATCGTTTCAGGATCTGCGGATCGGACGCAACAAACGCTTCCACCACATCATTGTCCCACAGGCCCATCCGTTCCTCCTTTTGCGGCGGCGTGAAGAGACTCAACGTGGTGTACGGACATTCATAGCCCAGGTACAGGTACTTGTCAGACCACAGGATCCGGACCGGAGTGCTCAGTTCCGGACGGGCGGAACTGTCGTGAGACTGATATTCCAGCCGGGTGGGAGTGGCGGTGGACCACTCCGGTTCGTCCAGGACTCCGTCCACGGTAAAGTCGCGCTGGATGCGGGCGGCTCGAACGACAGGCAAGGGAAGGGTCCGGGCAAACATCTGGCGGGCATTGTCGAAGTAGATCTTGCGACACGCTTCGACGGGCAGCTGAATGCTGCTGATGGTCCAGTCTCCCTGGATCGGGGTCATGTGTGCCCAATCGCGGTCGGCCGTTTCAAACCAGCGCCAGCACTTGCGATAGAACTCGACCCCGTCTTCATCGGTCGGCTTCTCGGCATCACCTCCGGATCCGAGAATCAGCTTGTTGTAGACCATGAAATCGGTCGCGAACAGGATGCGATTCTGATGTTTCAGGAACAACTTCCGTACCCGTTCCGGATCGTGTCGACCCAGTTCCGGAATGCGTGCGGCCAGATCCGCGTACATGTTGGGGAGGCGGTCGAGCGACTGTTCGACCCAGTCGAGATCCTCGGGATTGTTGGCGAAGTGGACACAGACAAACGTTGTTTTGGGATGACGCTCAATCACCCGGTTCAGGGCGTCGAGCAGATCCATGCGCGGCGGATGACGCAGGGGATCGCCGAACCACCAGCTCTTGTGATCCTTCAGCTCGGTCCAGCGTTCGTTTTTGTCGTCATAGGGCAACCAGAAGGCACGCGGGTCACCCACGTGAATCGACACGGGCATCCCCAGTTCACCGCAGCGTTTCCAGACGGCATCCAGTTTGGGGTCGTCGATCCGGATCAACTTGCCGCTGCCATCCTTCAGGAACAGGCCCAGTCGCTTGAATTCCTTCAGGCCGGATGCACCCAACCGGTGTCCTTCGTCAATTTGTTTCGCAGCCCGCTCACTCCAGTCGGCATCGTCCCAGTCTTTGTAGTCCAGGATCATGTGCTGGATGAACCGGCCGGGATACAGCGTGTCGGCCATCACCCTGGCTCGTTCAAAGTCGGATTGTTCTCCGTCCTTGTGAGTGACAGTCCCCGTTCCCAGGATGACTCCGATGCCGACACCGACCTGATCCATAATGCGAATGGCCCGGTCGTACCGCTCGGGGCTGGTTTCGATGTGTTGATGCAGATCGATGATGCGATGCTCTGCCCGCCAGACGGTTGGCGAATACGCGTCGGACAGCGGTCCGGTTGGTGCCGGGGCCGATTGACCGCATGCCAACGGACCATTCGTCCCGAGAGCGAACATCCCAATCATCATGATCGCCAACCGATGGATTCGGATCGTCATCGCCAAGATCTCCTGGAACGCGGCACGGGTTTCATTCGGCGGACTTTTGCTTGGGGTATGATAGCAAACGACCCGGAAGCGTCAGCTTCCGGGTCGTTTGAATTCAAACCCTCAGGTTGGCAGTCTTCAGACTACTTGGCGACCTTCTTGACGGTGAAACCCTTGGCGAAGGCGGTGTCACTGAAGACCAGTTCCGCCTGGGCGTCGCCCTTGGCTTCAGCAACCTTGCCCTGGCAGTTGTTGCAGCAGAACGTGACCTTCACGCCACCGACATCGACGGTGGCTTCTGGATTCAGCTTGCCGCCCGACAGGGGGCACTTGCCCTGGGTGGCCTGACCGGTGGCTGCCAACTGCTGATTGGCCTTGGTGGCAAACTTGGCAGTGTCCTTGGCAAACGCCTTGGGGCAGTTTTCGCAGCAGAAGTAGACCTTGGCATCCTTATACGCGGCGGTCTTGTCTTCCAAGGCTGGCTTGCCCGAAACGGGGCAGGTGGCCTTGAATTTCGCCTTTTCTTCAGCGGCGAATGCCGCCAGACCAACGGCTAGAACTGCAGTCAACAAAACGCTCAGCTTGGAAATCGACATGAGTAGACCCTTTGTGTTTGGCAACACCTGTTGTTGCCGGAGTAAAACGGACCGATAGAACCAATGGGACGAGGAGAACGTTGACCTCGTCGTGAAATGCGGGCTTGGTGCGCGGGGCTTTGCCCAACAAATGGGGTCAGACCCGGTTCGCGCACGTACGAAACAGAATCCGGGCGGACATCCGTGAATTGGAAGAATCAGGCCAGCCAGCGGCAAAGGCGGGCGCAGCGATCCTGCGGATCGGGCGGGTCCCCGGGCGTCTGGGACCTGACCATCAGCACGCTCAGCAGACGATCCTGCTGAACGGGTGTGATTCGATCAGGAATCGCGAGCAGGCTGATCACTGTCGTCAATTCCGTCCCACGCAGATTCGAAACCGCGATCGAATCGACTCGAGTCTTGCATCGGCAGCAGGAAACGGGTTGAAGCTCAGCCGATCCAGTCGACACCTTCGTGATGGCCCGGCGCGCTGCACAACACGGCTTCATGGCAGCGGGGCGAGCGACAGCAGCCGAACAGCAGCGACGTGCTGTTTGGAGAACCGCCTGGCGTGAGCAGCAACAATTTCCCCACATCCACGTCGGCCACATCATGGTGACCGCGAGCAGCAAGCCGATCAAACGATTGGCAAATAGGCCCGATGGCATGGGTGTTGACCAGGGAACGGACGACAAACGGAAACCAACCGGCGACGAACGGGCCGGTGGCGACGCGTGGATTGTAACAACATTCTCATTTGCGAGAAGACTTATTTTGCCGGGACGGAGCCTGTTCGCTGTTTGACCCCTGCCAGAAACTTCTGAACAGCAGCCGTCACCAGGTTCACATCCGGCCCATAAACATCGTTGTGGTTGGTGTTGGGGAGCAGGACGAACTGCTTGGTGATTCCAGCCGACGACTTCTCAGGTGCCGCCGTAAACAGTTTCTTCCCAAGCTTTAACGGAACCACGACATCGCGTGCGCCATGCAGATGCAAGTAGGGACAGGTCACGCGCCGGATCTGCTTTTCAGATTCAAACCGGTCGATCAGCAGCAGGCTGACCGGTAACGCCGGAAAATGGTAACGACCGGCATCGACCAGCGAACTGAACGAAGACTGGATGATCAATCCTCCCGGTTCGACCCCTTCCGCACACAAATCGGCGGCCAGTCGTGTCGCCACACCGCCACCGAGTGACTCGCCATAGAGCACGATCCGATGCGCGGGAACCTTTAATTCGCCGGTCGCAAAGTTCCAGACCGCGTGGGCGTCACGGATCAGATGAGTTTCCGTGGGTGAACCGTCGTTGTCGCCGAATCCGCGGTGATCGAAGATCATCGCGTCGGCGCCCCAATGACAAAGTGAATGCAACAAGTGCTGACGCATCGCCCGGTGACCACCGTTGCCCGGAAAGACGATGACCAGCGGGCGTCCCTGGGACAGCAACTTGGGCACATCGGGTTTTTCGGCGGACTTTCGTTCACTGCCCAGGGCGAGCCACCCGTGCAGGGTAAGCTTGTCGTGCGTCACGACCTCGATATCCGTCACCGCCTGAGCCAGGTCTGATTCCTGGGACAGCAACCAGTCGCTCTTGGTGGGATGGTAGATCAACGAACGCTGAAACCAGGCAAACATGATGAGGGCCACCAGCACGAATCGAAACAGAAAGACGAAAAATCGCCAGCCTTTTTCAGCCACGGTTCGCTTCCTTTGAAAGACGAGAGGTCGCGGTGGACTTCCCGCCGGTTCGATCCCATCAGGCATGCGACGCTTCAGCATCGTAGGACGTTTCGTAGTTCAAGGAAATCCAGTAGGGTTGTGATGCCAGGGAATTGATCCGTCAGCGACGCACACCTCCCCAATCAGTGATTCATTCAACGCAAAGGCGCAATGACGCAGGAGATTCCCGTCCATCCTCTTTGCGCCCTTGCGTCTCCGCGTCTTGGCGTTGATGGGCATTCGGTTTCGCTCGGTTTATCCGTGTGATATCCGACTTTCATCCGTGGCGGTCAGTGAATCATTCGGGTAAGACTTCGCGAAGCAAGGATAACGGGATCACGACCTGCTGGCGACGTCCGCGCGTATTGCCTCGATCCGCGCGACGTTGACCGGTCCATCGCGCGCGAGGGATGGAAGGGTCGGCTCACAATCTCAAATCGCCGGGGCGTTGCTTTCTATTGACTGGTCCGAGGCGAAACTGGATTCATTCATCATCTCCTGACTGCGTTTTACGCGTCTGTTTTGGAAGTATCGCCGTCACCATGGAAGTCTTACCTGTGCTGGATTTGCTGAACGGCGTTGTCGTTCGCGGAGTGGCGGGGCGACGCAGCGAATACCGGCCGCTGCAGACCCGGTTGACGACCAGCATTCAACCGCTCGATGTGGCCTGGGCCCTGCGCGCCGAGTATGGCTTTCAGCAATTCTATGTCGCGGACCTGGATGCGATCCTGCACGACCGTCCCAATTGGGGTCTCTATCGCCAATTGATCGATGACGGCTGCCAACTGCGGATCGATGCCGGTGTGAACAGCGCGGACCAGTCCCTGGCGATCCAGCATTGCGGCGCGGAACCGATCATTGGCCTGGAATCGTGCCCCGGTCCGGACATGCTGTCCAAAATCGTCTCCGGTTGTCACGGCAGTCTCACATTCAGCCTGGATCTGAAGGCCGGATGCCCGCTGCTGCCGGTGGGCGGCGCAGGCTGGTGTCTGGAACCACTGCAAATCGTGCGGCAGGTGAGGGAGTGTGGTGTCACCCGATTGATCGTGCTCGATCTGGCGGACGTGGGAACCTCGAATGGCGGGCAAACCGAAGACTTGTGCCGTTCCATCCTGAAGTCGTCCCCCGAGATCCAGTTGACCTGCGGGGGCGGAGTGCGCGGTGTTGATGACCTGCGTCGACTGCGTCTGACGGGTGCAGCCAGCGTTCTGGTGGCATCAGCCCTGCATGATGGTCGGTTGTCACCGCAGGACGTCGCTCGGGCGTGCATCGAGTGATCGTCGCATCCTTCAGTGCCACCGACTGTTACGGCGCGGGCAGTGAGATCGCCACGAGTTCAGTCTAATTGCGGTTGGCGATGCCGAAACGCAGGTCGGGCGGCACTCTCGCTCGCTGCCTTTTTGCCCGTGCTTCTGCTAGAATCACCGTCTTGAAAATCGGATAATTCAGGATTTATGGCGGGCGAGACGATCTGGTGTTCTCGTTCGCTTCAAACCACCCTTCGGAAAGCATCAGACCACCATGCAGCTCACCTGCCAGCGAGCATCGCTCACCAGCGCTTTTCAAACTGTGGCCGGCGTGGTCCCGTCGCGTACGACCAAGGACATTTTGAAGAATGTCAAGCTGCAGGTGGCCGGCGGCAAAGTGACATTGATCGGTACCGACAGCGAAATCGGCATGCGTTGTGACGTTCCCGATGTCGTGGCCGAATCGTCGGGCGAAGCCCTGCTGCCGACCGCACGCGTGCTGTCCGTACTGCGGGAACTGACCGATGACGTGGTGAAACTGGAAATCACCAGCGACGCCATCTGGATCCGCTGTGGCTACAGTGAGTTTCGCCTGTCGGCCGAAGATCCCGCCGACTTTCCGCCCGTGGCCACGTTCGGCGATGAAGAGTATTTCTCGCTGACAGCGGGGACCCTGCGTCAGTTGATCCGACGGACGATTTTCGCCACCGATACCGAAAGCACGCGCTACGCCCTGGGGGGGATTCAGATTGAATTCACGCCGGAGCGGGCGACGTTTGCCGCGACGGACAGTCGACGCCTGGCGGTGGTCTCGGGCGACTGCAAGGTGGTCGGTTCCGCTCCGCTCCCAGCCTCACCGCCCGTGGTTCCGTCCAAGGCGATGACGCTGATCGAGCGCAGCCTGACCGATGGGGAAGCGGAAGTCCACATCGCCATTCACCCCAACGACATCGCCGTTCGTTGCGGTGGAACCACGATCACCAGCCAACTGGTCCAGGGTCGGTTCCCCGACTGGCGCAAGGTGGTGCCGACCTCGTTCTCGGCGAAAATCGACATGGTGGTGGCACCGTTCTATGGTGCGATCCGCCAGGCGATGATTGTCACCAGCGAAGAGAGCCGGGGAGTCGACTTCATCTTTACCACGGGAACTCTGAAGCTCAGCAGCCAGGCGGCGGATATCGGACAGTCCAAGGTCGAAATGCCGATCGCCTACGATGGCGAAGAGGTGAAGATCACCTTCGACCCCCGCTACGTGGCGGATTTCCTGAAGTCCCTGGACAGCGGCTCGCCGTTCCGGTTCCAACTGATTTCCCACGAAGATCCGGCCGTGCTGACGTCCGAAGACAACTACACCTACGTCATCATGCCGCTGTCCCGTGATCGTTGACCAGGAATCGTCGGCGGGCGTCGTTCCCGCCGGATGCCTGGTCTGGCCCTCGGATGTTTCGCCCATGTCCCAAGAACCTCAACCGCTTTCCACAGCGCTCGCCGAATTGATCGCGCTGCGCGGGTTTGCGCGGGTTCGCAGTGACGACGAACTGCGAACGGCGTGGAAGCGGGCCGCCGGGGACGAACTGGCGGCACAGGCCCGGCCGCTGCAACTGACCCGCGGTGTCCTGACGATTGCGGTCTCCAGCGCACCGCTGCTGAACGAACTCGCGGCCTTTCAGTCCGCAGACCTGCTGGCTCGATTGAAACAACTGGTTCCCCACTTGAACGTGAAAAGTTTGAAGTTTCGACTGAATGGAATGTAGATGCCGTGGTTTTCGCGGCACGCGAACCTTCACTCCGCTGACCTATGGAGATTGATCCCTTGACCGAACCGACTGCCGATACGTCGCCGCTGTATGGTGCCGACCAGATCAAAGCACTCAGCAACATCGACGGGATCCGTACTCGACCCGCGATGTACATCGGCGACACCGGGCCGCGCGGACTGCACCACCTTGTCAATGAAGTCGTCGACAACAGCATCGACGAAGCCCTCAGCGGTTTTGGCAAGCTGATCACCGTCACTGTCAACCTCGACGGCAGCGTCACCTGTACCGACGAAGGCCGCGGAATTCCCGTCGGGGCGATGCCCGACCAGGGAAACAAACCCGCCCTGGAAGTCGTGCTGACCAGCACGCACGCCGGCGGCAAGTTCGACCGCCAGGGAGGCTATGCCAAGGGGACGGGTGGACTTCACGGAGTCGGCATCAAGGCGGTCAACGCACTCAGCGAATGGCTGGAAGTCGAAGTCCGCCGCGAAGGGCATGTCTGGCAGATGGAATTCTCACGCGGACTGGTCGCCGGCCAGTTGCGGCGGCTGGGAACCACCGAAGAACACGGGACCCGCATGACCTTCAAACCGGATGCCGACATCTTCCCGGATACGAAGTTCAGTTACGACACCCTGCAGAAGCGGTTGCAGGAACTGGCCTTCCTGAACCCCGGGGTCCGGCTGCGGATTACCGACGAACGGACCGGCCAGACCGAAGATCACTGTTATGAAGGCGGGCTGCGGGAATTCGTCACCTATCTGAACCGGACCGAAACACCCCTGGTCCCCGAAGTGATCATGATCGAAGGTGAGGTCGAGACCACGCATGTCGACCTGGCCCTGCAGTACAACGACGGCTACAACGAAAACGTCCGCTGCTACACCAACAACAACATCCCGAACCCGGACGGGGGAACTCACCTGTCCGGATTCCGCAGCGCGATGACCCGTGCCCTAAACAACTACGGCAAAAAAGAAAACCTGTTCAAGGACGTGGAACCGACGGGAGACGACTTCCGCGAAGGGTTGACCGCCGTCGTCAACGTGAACATTCCCGATCCTCAGTTCCAGTCGCAAAACAAGCAGAAGCTGCTGAACGTGGAAGTCGAAGGGGCCGTGTCGAGCATCACCTACGATGTGCTGACCAAGTACCTGGAAGAGCATCCGGCCAACGCCAAGCGGATCTGCCAGAAGGCGTCGCTGGCCGCGGAAGCCCGCGAGGCCGCCCGCAAGCAGCGCGAAATGGTGCGCCGCAAGGGAGCCCTGACATCCGGCGGCCTGCCGGAAAAACTGCGGGACTGCCGCAGCCGTGAACTGGATGCGACCGAACTGTACCTGGTCGAAGGGGACTCGGCCGGTGGATCGGCCGACACCGGACGGGATTCCAATCTGCAGGCGATCCTGCCACTGCGCGGCAAGATCCTGAACGTCGAAAAGGCTCAACTGGTCAAGATCCTGGACAACGCCGAAATCGCCAACCTGTTCAAGGCGGTCGGCATCCCGCCCATGGCCGAGTTTGAAGACGTCACCAAGCGCCGCTATGGCAAGATCATCCTGATGACGGATGCCGATATCGACGGCAGCCACATCCGAACCCTTCTGTTGACCTTCATCTTCCGGCACATGCGCGCCTTGATCGAACATGGCTGCATCTATATCGCCCAGCCCCCGCTGTACAAGGTAATCCAGCGCAGCAAGACCCGGTATGTCCAGACGCACGAACGGATGGTGACCGAACTGATCACACTGGGAATGCACGACAGTCGAGTCGTCTTCCCGAACGGGGACGAAGTGACCGGAGAGCACCTGGAAAAGATCATTAAGCAGATGCAGCGATTGGAAGAGCCGTTCGAGTTGCTCGAACGCCGCGGCGTCACGCTGAAATTCCTGCATTCCAAGTCAGGCGATGCGGACAAGCTGCCGGAATACCGGGTGTTCCTGGGCAAGCAGGAACAATGGTTTTTCGACAAGGAAGGGGTCCGTGAATTCGTCCAGAAGGAAGAAACCCGCCTGGGCCGGGAACTGACGATGGTCGGCACCGCCGCTCCAGCGATCACCCCGGCGTCGTCCGAACCGCCGGCTCCCGGTCAACCGGTCGTCCCGGCCGTACGCGAAGAACTGCTGCAGATCATCGACCTGCACGAAATTCGCACGATCAACCTGGCCTTGGGAGAACTGAAGGGCTATGGAATTCGCCTGCCCGACCTATATCCCGCCGGTGCCAAGGATGGGGAAACGTTCTTTCCGTTCCGCATCGTGCAGGACGATCATACGATCAAGATGACCTGCCTGCGCGAATTATTGCCGCAGCTTCGAGCCCTGGGCGAACGGGGGATGAAAGTCACCCGCTTCAAGGGACTGGGTGAAATGGACGCAGAAGAACTGTGGGAAACAACCATGAATCCGCAGGAGCGAACATTGCTGAAAGTGACCATGGAAGACGCCGTGGCCGCCGACGAAATGTTCCGAGTCCTGATGGGCGACGCCGTCGAACCCCGCCGCGAATTCATCGAAAAGCATGCGCTGGATGTGAAGGACCTGGACGTCTGAGGACGGACAGATGGGTGGCTGTGGTCGGTCGCTTTGGACCGCCCACAGAGCTTCGTGGCAAGCTGGGGGCTCGAAGACTCGACCCCAGCCATACCGCCGTCTTGCTTGGCGACAAAGGGAGCCGAGGCTGCTGTTTTCGAGAGGCAGTTCGACTTGGAATGAGGGCACGACCTTCATTAGAATTCGAGTGTCTGGCGTGACAACCATTCTGTCGAGCACCAACGGACGATCAGCGAGAGCCATCATGATTCATGGGATTCGCGCGGCTGTGGCGATGAGTGTGGTCTGTTTCGTGATCCGCGTGGTGGTGGCGGCTGAACCGGCCGGCACTGCGGTTCCGATCGGGGCGGCCAACGCTCAGCGACTGGTACCGGTGGGTGAAGTGAAAATGCGTGCCCACCGGATCGTGCGCGGGCCCGGGGTCGGTGAGTTGACGATCCTGGATTCGGGCCAGTCCGTCGAGATTGTCCGGGATTCCGACCTGCGGACATTGCGATCGATTCTCAAGGTGCGACAGCCCGTGGATATCGGCATCAGTCCGGACGGGAAACGAGTGGCCTGGAATGAGCGATACAAGTCCTCGTATTGGATCGAAAACACCGAAAGCGGCGAACGCCTGGAACTCGATACTGGCCCGAATCCCGGTGGCGTTGCGTTCAGCCCCGACGGTAAGTGGATCGCGATCGGGACAATGCATTGGTCGGAGGCCGTCGAGGGGGATGGCTATGCCGAGATTTGTCTCTACGATCTCACTGGCCGGTTGATCCGGACCCTGGAGCGAGCCCGCCCCGGATATCTGCGGCCTGTGTTCAGTCCCGACGGAAAAACCCTGATGGAGGGGAATCGGAACGATGTCACGCGGTTGTTTGACGTACCAACCGGGAAGTTATTGCAGACCTTTCACGGGAAAATGACCCAGGACAATGCTTTCAGTCCGGATGGCAAACGGGTCGCGGCCGGGTACGTGGATGGAACATTCGCCATCTGGGATGTGGCGACAGGTGCTCGATTGCATCAGGGATCGTCGGGATGCCGGGAAACCTATTCGGTCGACTGGAGCCCACGGGGCGATTTGCTGGTGACGTCCGGGGATGCGGGCCCCGTCACGATTTGGGAAACGAAAACATTCGCGAAAGTCCGGGAACTGGCCGCTCCAATCTGGGTGATCCAGGCCCGGTTCACCGCCGACGGATCGCGACTGCTCGTCTCAAGCAGTTCGGATGTCTACGCGAAACAGGATCGCAAGGTGACTCTCTGGGCGATTCCCGACGGTGGAAGAAAGTTGCCAGATTAGTTGTCCGTCCGGAGTTCACCACAGAGGCACTGAGGGCATGGAGGTGAAGAAGGGCATCTCGGGGGTGGCATTTTCGATCGACTCTGCAGATTTCGTCTGTGAAGTATCGGCGGGGAGCGGATTGAGAGGACGGGGTTCTTCACAGTGTCCTCCGTGGTGCAGGTCCTTTCTTCGGCCGGGTGGCTGTGATCGGTCGCTTTGGACCGCCCACAGAGCTTCATGGCAAGCTGGGGGCTCGAAGACTCGACCCCAGCCACACCGCCGCAGTAACAGGCCCGATTATTCGGGTTTGACGGGCGGTTTTGCGGCGAGCATCGCTTCGAGTTTTTCGAGTCTGGCTTTCAAGTCTTTGACTTCCTCTTCCAACTTCTGGATGCGGTCTCGCTCGGGTGACGTTCGCGGGAATTGACGTGGCGATGCCTCGAGTTCCTTTTTGCGAGTTTCCCAGATCGCGACTTGTTCCGCATTCAAGACGGCGAGCACCTTGTCTTCTATCTCTTTGATCAGGGGGAGCATTTCCGAGAGCGGCCTGCGGGTCACCGGAGCATCAGGCGTGGCTCCGGGGCGTATCGCAGATCGGAACAATTCCAGACGTTCGTTTTCCAATTCCTTCAGACGCGCCCGCTGTTCGTCCGTCAGTTTCAGTTTCGCGGCGAATTCTTCGCGACGCAGTTCGCTGGCCAGGCTGGGGCTCTGGCCAAAGCCACCTCGAGCCCGTGGGTTGCTCGGAACGGGTTGTCCAGGTCCTGCTTCTGGAGGCTGGGCCACGGCGACTTCGGCCACCAGCAGAAATCCCGCGATCATTCCCGCCCGCCAGAGTCCGCATTGAATCTGCTGCATGATCTGCTCCATTTTGAAAATGATGCCCACGAATCAATTTAAACGGGAATGTTCGCCACGGATGGCACGGATTTTCACACATCAGAATACCAGGACACGAGATTCGGGCCAAAACATTTTACAAATGGTTTTGCATGAATTGCCGGGCGATCCGCGGTCGAACTGGCTCGCCAGTATGACCTGTTTCCCGATGCTCGCCCGTGTCTTCATTCCGAACTCAGGTGAGTTTTTCCCACCTCGGCCGGCCTGGATTCACCACGGAGGCACGGAGGTGAAGCAGGGCAGATTTGGGGCGGCGTTTCGATCGACTCAGCAAATCTCGACCCCAGCCACGCCGCCGTGTCTGCGTGGTGCAGGTCTTTTCTTCGATTTGGAGCGTAGGGTGAGTCTGTCCGACCCGTTCATCCCGCGGTTTCGCTAAGCAAACCTGTGTCCGTTACGTACTTCACAAATTCCGCGGTCGATTTCAAACCGATTTTTTCGGAGATCCGAGCCTTGTAGGTTGCGACCGTCTTGGCACTGATATCCAGCTTTTCGGCAACCTCCAGATTTGAAAACCCGCGTCCCAGCAGTACAAGAACTTCAGTTTCGCGATCGCTCAATTGCACGGTACCGCCCGGAAGTGTTGCCTGAGCATAGATTTCAGACGTGGCTGCCGGATTGTCGAGATCGATAAAAATGCGGCCGTTGGCCACTGCCCGGATTGCCGCCAGCAAATCAAACTCGCTGACGGTCTTGACCACGTACCCAGTCGCGCCCGCGGCGAGCGCCGAGCGTGCGTACGATCCGGCATCGTGCATCGTCAACACCAGTACACGCGGGCTTTCTGGCCGTTGGTGGAGCATTCGCACCAATTCCAGACTTCCACCGCCCGGCAGCGACAGATCCAACACCAGGACATTCGGAGTGGACTCATCAATGATCTTCATGACATCCCGCGTTGTCGCTGCTTCGGCCACGACAATCATGTCTTCCTGATGATTAATCAATGCCTTCAGGCCGGCACGAACGACGGCATGATCGTCCATCAGCATCACGCGAATCGGGGGCGTCACAGTCATCGCTCCTTGGCGGGTATTTGAACACTCAGTTGCGTCCCCTGGCCCTTTTCCGACTTGATCGTCAGTCTCCCACCCAGCAGGGTCGCACGTTCCTTCATGCTTGTCAGGCCAAGCTGCCGCCCGTTATGGCCCTCCAGATACTGCTCTGGAATGCCGCAGCCATTGTCGCGGACATCCAGCTCGACGGTGTCGTCGTTGAATCGGATCGAGACACTCGCTCTTGTGGCGTGCGAATGCTTGACGATGTTTGTGATCGCTTCCTGGGCGATCCGGAAGACTGCAGTCTCCACGGGGTCCGCCAATCGTCGGTCCCCAATGTGAGAAGTATCCAGCGTGATTTGAATGGGCTGATTCTCGCGACAATCGACAATGATCGCCTCCAGAGCGGGCCCCAATCCAAGATCGTCGAGCAGGCTCGGACGCAGCCCCAGTGCCAATCGCTTGACATCAAGCAACGTTGTCCGCGCCACCTGGCACAGCCGTTCCAGGCGGCGAGTATTCTCGGGATCGCCGCATAACGGAGCAGCCGACGCCAGGCCGGACACGAGCAAGGTCAGCGACTGACCGACTCCATCGTGAAGATCAGAGGCAATGTGCCGCCGTTCCGATTCCGTACGATCAAAATACTCCGCCAGAAACTCGGCTCTAAGTTTGTTGGTCCTGCGGAGCGGTCGTTCGATGAACCACCATAGCAGTGGTGCCACGCTGACGGTCAACAGGAATGAATCCACGATCGCGCCAAATTCGACAGTGGACTCGGCAGGCAACAGAACGGGCAACGCCAACATGACCGCGGCCTCGGTCACAGAGACAACCGCAACCACCAGCAACCAGACCCGCAACGGTGAATGCGTGATGATACGACTTTGTAACCATGCATTCATGAAGGTTGTCCTCGGCCAACACGACGCCATCTTCACTTCTGGACACGGATGTCCGAAGTCTAGTTTAGTGCCGCAGGACGAACGGCGATAGCGACTGGCCGGCCGGCCGCAGATTTCCGCAAAGTGCGTCCGCGGGTGTCAAATCACAGCCCGTCAAACGAAACCACTTCGCCCCCGGCACGCGATGACATGGACTTGAGGAGATGGTCGTCCATGTTGTAGCCGAGTGCTTTCACGGACCCGTCCACAAACAGGAAGTGCGCGGACTGCGGGTGATAACTCCAGAAGTGCATGTTGTGAAAACTGTCCGGCCGACCTGACTGGAGACCATGAAAAACACTGAGCACATTGTCGGAATCACCATCGCCACTGACTCCATATGCGCAGATCGGCCAGCCATGATCCAGCGTGGCAGGGATTCCTCGTTCGCCGACCATCAGCGTTGTCGATGTTCCATCCAGGAAATCCCGAAACGACGTATTGCTGCGACTGTACAGGGCGCCGTCGAAATCGACGGGCATGGTGCCACTGACCCCCAGGTAGTCCGTCGGCCGGTAGATTCCCGAGGCGGTCCAGGTTTCGCGGCTGGAATTGGGATCACTTGGGCAGCCGTACACTCCCACGGGGAATTGACCGGGGTCGGCGGCCGGGGCGAGTGTCGCCTTCCAGTCAAAGCAGGAACTGACGTTGAAGTTGATCAGGGAATACAGTGCCGTCTGATCCAGTTGGGGCAGGATCATTGTTTGGTAGGCGAAATTGGTGCCGGGCACATTTCCGATTGGAAACGCACCATGAGCATCGTGGTAGTTGTGCAGCGCCAATCCGATCTGTTTCATCTGGTTGCGGCACTGAGACCGCCGCGCCGCTTCGCGTACTTGTTGAACAGCCGGCAAAACCATGGCCAGCAGTACTGAAATGATCGCAATCACAACGAGCAACTCGACGAGCGTGAACCCGGAACGGGCAAGACGCGCACGTGACATGAATCCATCCTTTTAATAAGGAGCGATTACGACGAATGAACCTGAAACGCAGGGGGAGTGGTGTCCAACACCACTCCCCCGTCAGGACATTTCAGCCTCGAAGCCGTTTGATCGGGGAAAACCGCGAAAGTTTTCGTCCGGTCAAATCTAAGATCCCGATTCCGTTTCTGTTTGCGGGGCACCAAAAGCCCCCGAGACGATCGAGCCATCCGGGGTCACCACCGTCACGATGTCCCCCTGGTTGACATTCGGTACGGCAGCACCATTCAAGCGCAGGGTCGCACGTCCGTTCTTGACGATGCCCGTTCCCAGATCCGAAGTGCTACTGCTCAATTGGAAAGTCACGGTTTGACCCTCCAGGCCTGTCAGTCCTTTGACTCCGATCGTCAGGCACGCTTTGGTGGTGGTTGCGGTCGCCGTCGTAACGGTCACCACATTGCTTTCAGCATGGCCCCTGGCTGCACCTTGTGTCCCTGCAGGGTCGCCGACCAGCGCTGCCTCCGTGTCCGCTTCTGTCACGGTCTTCGTCGAGGAACGTCGCGAACTCTCCCGCCTGCCGGGTGCAGAGGCTTCGACAAAGCCCGCCCCCGCTACAACAGTCGCCAGTGCCACCAACATGCTCCGAACTGCAAATCGCTTCATGTCCACCCTTTCACGCAACTACCACGCGACCTCATCGTTGTTCTACACAGGCTGCCCGGCCCGAAAACAGCGGCGAAGGACAACTTCGCCGACAGCGATGATCATCGAAACCCGTTTGACGACCGATGTGCCAAATGTGGGTCTTTGACGGAAGGCAGGGTACAACTCCACGATTCGCGGAAGTATCGGTGTCAGGAGAATTCGACAAGGGGCACGTCAGCGCGGCGCTGACGAATTCTGAACGCCGCGCACGGGCCGTTCTTGCGTCGCGCCAATGATCCGCAGCCATGCCACCCCGGTGCTGGGTCGGCAGAAAACAAGAAGGCCAAGCAGTACTGCCTGGCCTTTCGACCCGTAATTTCATCATCGACCAGGGTGATTCAGTCGTCCAGCTTATGGAAAAACGGTTCCTTGGGTTGAGTCTTGTGGCAGACGGTACACGTATTGATCGTGCCTGCGTGACCCTGTTTTTGAATCGCCTGCACGTTGTCCGCGGCGGTCACTGCCGGGCCGGTCGAATGTTGTGGCCCATGGCATGCCGCACAGTAGACGCCGCCATGACCTCGTGAATCCTTATACAGTTTGCCTGGCTCTTCAAACTGGAAATTCGGCTTGCGCTTTTGATGGCAGCTTCCACAGGTTGGCTCGTCAACCCAGGGGCGGCGAGTTGGATTGGCCACGGCCGTCATGTCGCCATGGCAGTCCGTGCAGACGATTCCCTTGGAGAAGTGATTGTCGCGCTGGCAATTGGTGTCGGTGCCGGGGTGACACGCGTAACAGGTATTACCAATGGAGGCCACCGACGCCATCCGTGAAGCGTGCGCACCGTGCATGGCATGGGACATCGTTTTGACACCCGCAACCCCGTTGGTTCCAAGGGCGGCGTCAGCATGGCAGGAAGCACACAAGACCGGTTTGGATGCCTCCAGCTTCGTGCCGTGCAACGTGTCGTGCTTGCGGAGGATGTCTGTGGCGACGCTGATACCGGGTGTCGTGTGACACAAGTTGCAGTTGATCTCCCACGAAACAGGAATCACGGCGGACGTCGTCGCCATGAATGCGTTTTTGGCATAGACGTCAATCTTGGACAGCTGAAACGGATTGATCTTTCCTTTGTCATCTTTCGGTGTGATCGGGATCCCGAGCGCGGCCCAGTCGCCATTTCCAGTCGTCTTCATCGATCCCTTCAGCGATGTACCTGCGAGTCCCACGTTCGGCTTCAGAGCCACGCCAAACAGCGCCTTCGAGTTCGTCCAGAAATTCGTCTTGTTTGCGGAGGACGTGTTTCCGGGGATCGAATACCGAACGTCGACACCAGATGTCACGATTCGCGGTTCTTCGCCGCTACGGTCAATGACCTGCGCTCGCATGGTATTGTAGGGAGGAAGAATGCACATTTCCGAAAAGTCGTCGTTCATGCAGTGCATCCCCAGCAGACTGTAGCCGAAGACGACATACTTGCTGGTCGCCGCGGTTTTGGCAGGTGGCGGTGGTGCGCCGTCCGCAGAGGGGATCGGTTGGTACGCGATCAGCAGCGCCAACCATCCAGACCAGCAGCCTACACCCGCAACGATCCACCAGCGATTCGGCGAACGAACAAGCTTGGACATGACGACCCCTTTAATCCTGAAGCGACGAGCAACGGCAGGTGCCGTTGGTGGTTGGAGTTATCCAAAGGAGGAATCCTACGAAAGTCGCTGCGAGTCGGATGTAGGTCTAAGGCGAAATCGAAACTCCATTTGTAGTCGCAGCGCTGACAGGGTTGTCACGGACGTACTCAGACGAACCAGATGCTTTTCAGCGTCAATTGCCGATGGTGTGATTCGAAACGGCCAATGACACGGCCACCAACACAACGACATTCATTTGACTGAGTTTTCCAGTCGTTCGTTTTCCAACTCCATCAGACGCGCCTGGTGCTCGTCCGTCAGGTCTGCTTCCCGAGACTCGCCCCTGTTTTCATGCAGAACTCAGGTGATGTGTCCCTCACGTCAGACGGCGGCTGTGCCGCCCAAAGACGTACATGCGCCAAACTGGGGGCTCGAAGACTCGACCCCAGCCACACCGCTGTTTCCCCATGGTGCAGCTCTTTTCTCTGGCCAAACCGAGGCCCGTCTTGACACAAGTGGACGGCCTGCCTAGATTCCCGAGCCGAGATTGTGTTTTGTCCATCGTTCCCGGTTGATGTCTCGTCGGCCGGACACGAAGTCATTGCAGAATGATTGCGGCGAAGCGAATGATTGTGCCGACAGTTGGATTTGCATGCGGCGGATGCGCAGGTCTTCACTCGACAGGATGTCCGGTGAAACTGGCGAATGCAGCGTGTGACTCGATCGTCGAGACTGTTGGCGAATGTGTTGTCACAACTTGAGTGCCCTGCGGCCACGCTCGGATGCGAAAGGAATCGCAGATGACGTTTATCGTACCCCTCAATGCGGCTGCGGACCGACCGGTCCCGTTCATTGATCTGGTTCCCCAGTTCCAATCGATGTCGGCCGAAATCATGGCGGCGGTCGAGCGGGTGTTTGCCGAACAGAAATTCATCCTGGGTGATGAAGTGGTCGCCCTGGAGGAAGAAATTGCCTCCTACTGCGATTCACGTTTTGCCGTCGGCTGCAATTCGGGGACGGACGCCCTGATCATCGCGCTGCAGGCACTGGACATCGGCGAAGGAGACGAAGTCATTACGACCCCGTTCTCGTTCTTCGCCACCGCCAGTTCCATCTGCCGTGCCGGTGCCACGCCTGTGTTTGTCGACATCGACCCGGCCACGTTCAACATGGACGTCGACGCCATCGAAGACGCGATTACTCCGCACACCAGGGCGATCATGCCCGTGCATCTGTTCGGCCAGTGCTGCGACATGGAACCGCTGTGGCGGCTGTGTCAGAAGTACAAGCTGCACATCATCGAAGATGCCTGCCAGGCGATTGGTGCCGAATACCAGGGACGCCGGGCCGGTGTGCTGGGAACGGTCGGCTGCTTCAGCTTCTTCCCCACGAAAAACCTGGGGGGAGCGGGCGATGGCGGGATGATGACCACCGATGATCCCGAACTGCTCGCCAAACTGAAACGGTTGCGGGTCCACGGCGATGTCGGCCAGTACGAACATCTGGAACTGGGGATGAACAGCCGCCTGGACGCACTGCAGGCGGCCGTCTTGCGCGTCAAGCTGCGGAAACTGGAAGACTGGTCCGCAGCCCGCCAGGCGAACGCTCAACGGTATGGCGAAATGTTCGAACAGGCGGGGATCCTGGATTCGATCACGCTGCCCACCGTGCAGGACGACAATCGACACGTCTACAATCAGTACTGCATTCGCGTCAAACATGGCCTTCGTGACCACGTGATGCAGCAACTGCGAGCCGCGAAAATCGGTTGTGCCGTCTATTATCCGAAGCCGTTGCACCTGCAAACCTGCTTCAAGCACCTGGGCTACGAACTGGGCCAGTTCCCCGAGGCCGAAGCCGCCTCGAAGGATATCCTGGCGCTGCCCAGCTACCCCGAATTGCCCGCCGCCGACCAGCATCGGGTCGTCGATTGCCTGGTCAACATCTGCCGCGAAATGCGTCAGACGCAACCCGTCCGACGGGCCGCATGAAAGCGGCCTTCGCAAGGTAGCCCTGTCGCTCCGAGACAGGGAGCGCGATGGGGAGAAACGCGTCGAAGCCGATTCGGCGGGGAGTGGTTTGAGGGGTCTGTCTGTCATCTCGCTCCCTGTCTCGGAGCGACAGGGCTACCTTCGCGAGGGCAGCCGGGGCGGAATAGGTTGCCCAGCCTTCGTATTCGGCAAAGAGCTCAAGATCGTTATCACGTGACGTCGATAACGTTCCCAGCGGGTGGGACGAACCGTTGCGCTCCTCCCGCGCACGTAGACGGGCTTTGCTCACCAAAAGGGGGCCGACCCGTGCCACAGGGATCTGATTTGAGTTGAAACCGCAGTGGTGCCCAACAAAGGGGTCAGACCCCTTTCCATAGCGGGTGTGTTGATCGGAAGTCCAACCGATTAGGGGTCAGACCCCTTTGTTGGGCAAAGCGATGCGGATGAGGAACGTTGACATGGGGACGGTTGCACCGACCGGGACTGTTCAATCCAAACTGTTACCGCGCTTACGTCTGGTCGTGATCTTGTCCGTCATTGGGCTGGCCGGATGGGGTGCTTCGCACTGGGCCAGCCGCCCGGACGAACCCATGAAGTCGATTGAGGATGACGATCTCGACTCGCTCATCCTTCAGGAAGTCACCGAAACCGCCAGTCCGCCGAACCGCGTGGCCACGGCCAGTTTCACGAATGTGGTGACCGCCGACCACCGCGAGGCAGACGATGCCGGACCAGCCATCCTGCAAGCCCGGTTTGCAACGGAATCTCGTCCGATCTCCAATCCGTCCGTGTGGTTGACCGGAACGATCGAAATTGATTCCAGCCCTGCAGACGTCACAGGCCCGGCCAACCCGGCGATCCCACACCAAGACCAACCATTCACCACGAAATAGTCCCATTCGGGTGAGGATGCCATGTACGAAAACCATTGGGGATTGAAGCGAACTCCGTTCCGCAATGACCAAAGTCCGGAAACGTATTTCTCCAGCAGCAGCCATCAAAGTGCGCTGCTGAAACTGCGGTTTCTGGTGGAACATCGGCGCGGCGCGGGATTGCTGGTGGGCCCCAGCGGTGCCGGCAAGACACGGTTGCTGCAGGCGCTGTTGCCTGAGACAGGGCTGAGTGCGGCACCGGTGGTCAGGATCGTTTATCCGTTGCTGTCGCCTGTGGAGTTGTTGAGTTTCATTGTGACGGAGTTGGGGGCAGAGCAGTCTGCATTTGCCGGACCGTCGATGGATCTGCTGCTCAGGCAAATGGTCGAGCGGTTGCGTCAGCTGGTGGCCGAGGGGACTCCGGCCGTCATCCTGATCGATGATGCTCATGCGATTACCGATCGACTGGTGTTGCAGTCCCTGCATCTGCTGTTGAACCTGCAGCAGCATCCGGGCGTGGAATTCACCATGATCCTGGCCGGTCAGCCGGATCTGGTCACCACGACCAGGCGACTGCCGCAACTGGATGATCGCATCTCGATCCCGTGCGTGCTGACAGCGATGTCGGCGGCCGAATCCGCGGGCTACATCGAGCACCGGTTGCAGGCGGCCGGCGCGACCGAGCCGATCTTCAGTCGTGCGGCCCTGCAGGCCGTCCATGAATTGTCGGGCGGATTGCCACGGCGAATCAATCGCCTGTGCGACTTTGCCTTGCTGGTCGGGTATGCCGAGCGACTCGGTTTGATCGACGCGCCGCACATCGAAGGCGTGTCGGCGGAACTGAGCCTGTCCCGCGCGGCGTGACAGACGGATGAGAATTCCCGATCAGCCGTGACGCATGTCTTGCCGGTGGCATTGGATTGATCCGTGTGAAAGCCGTGAAGATCCGTGGCGAATC
Source organism: Planctomycetota bacterium (assembly GCA_018242525.1). Taxonomy (GTDB): domain Bacteria; phylum Planctomycetota; class Planctomycetia; order Planctomycetales; family Planctomycetaceae; genus Schlesneria. Next base: position 67,495 of record JAFEBS010000031.1, read on the forward strand.
AGCCGGGCACGAGAGTTGACAGGCCTTTGCAAACGGACTGGTAAAGCAACACGCCGGTTCCTCGGGGACGACTGAGATGACACCGCGGCTAGCGCCTTGCGGCTCACAAGGTCTGACACTTCGAGCAGAAAAGTCCGAGGTCTGACGGCACCCGGCTCACCTGTTGGTGGTATTGGCGACCGTGGAGATTCCCGCCTTGGGCGAGGTCCCAGATGACCGGTTTCGGCCGGCGGCGAATGATTGCAAAAATGACATTCTCCTGCGTCTGGGAAGACGTCCGTCCCAGAAATCGGCAGAATGGTGGCGCGAGACATCTGCCCTCCATTCTAAAGGCTTCATCATGAAACACGTTGTCTTTCTCTCGTTCATGGTTCTCGTCGCGGCCGTGCAGGCTGCGGATCCCAAGCCTCAGATTGCCCCGACTCAGGCAAACGTTTCCTATGGCCCGGATGCCCGGAACGTCCTCGATTTCTGGAAGGCCCCGGGTGACGGTCCGCGTCCGCTGCTGGTCTACATTCATGGAGGCGGCTGGACAGGCGGTGACAAGAAGCGTGATACCTCGGCGTATCAGCCGTTCCTCGACAAGGGAATCTCGTGTGCGGCGATCAACTATCGGCTGTCAGGCGATCATCCACTGCCGGCACCCGTCCATGACGCTGCGCGGGCCATCCAGTTCCTGCGGACGAAGGCGGCCGAATGGAACATCGACACGAAGCATATCGCGCTCACGGGTGGCAGTGCCGGGGCCTGCACGTCCATGTGGTTGCTGCTGCATGATGACCTGGCGGATCCGAAGTCGGCCGATCCGGTACTGCGCGAATCGACGCGCGTTTGTGCAGCGGCGGTGCAAGCCGGGCAGACCTCCATCGATCCGAAGGTGATCGAAGGCTGGCTCGGTCCGAATGTGCTCAAGCACCGCATGATCAACATGGCTGTCGGCGAAGCGACGATGGAGGACGCTTTGAAGAACTACGACAAGCATCACGATCTGTACGTCGAGTTTTCGCCGTACAACCATGTGGACAAGCAGGATCCACCGCTGTTGATGACATACGGCGGTGACATGACGCTGCCCTCCAAGGACGCGGGGCACGGGATTCATCACCCGGTGTACGGAGTCAAGCTGAAGGAGAAGTCTGACAGCGTCGGCCACGAATGCCACCTGCTGATTCCGGGGACGTCCAAGTCTGACAAGTACGCCAGCGCCAATGAATTTCTGTTCGCAAAACTGCTGGCGAAGGACTGACGGAAACAATTCTGCCAACGTGACAATCGATTGACGATGAACTGCTGCCCGGCTGGCAGGAATTCATTCGTCAGAAGATATGGATTGGTCCGAATTCCCGACAAAAGTCCGAACTGCACTTCAATCTGGCCGTGATTGCGCAACAATGGGTCGATGGGCACGGTAGATCATGGAGGATTTGAAATGGGGATTGCACACGGCAGGGGACGGTTTGCCCCTGCGCGCGGCAGATTCAGCAAGCATCGACCAGGATCCCGCCTGAGATCGTGCATGCTCGGCTGGCTGATCGTCGGCGGGTGCATTTGCAGTCTGTCGGAGTCCGTGCTTGCGCAGAACTCATCCCCCGATGTGGCTCCTGTCAAAGATGCACCGCCCCCCAACGAGCTGACTGTCGACTCGATCCAGTCAAAACTGAAGAAGGTCGAGGAATCGAAGGATCTGGACGAAGCCATCCGTCTGTCGGTGATGGAAACGTATAAGAAGATCATTGCCCAGATCAAGATCGGCGATGAATTCGTGACCAAGGCGGCCGGGTTTCAGAAGGCCGCCCAGGACGTTCCCGCTCAATTGCAGCAGGTCAAGGCGGAACTGGACGCTCCTGCGGACGCCTTGACGACCATCGACCCGAAGATGCCGCTGGCCCAGATGCAGCAGACATTGACTCAGGCCGAGACGCGATTGGCCGACCTGCAGAAGAAGCTGACCGACTTGCAGGCCGAGCCCAAGCGTCGGGCGGATCGGCGAGTCGAGATTCCGAAGCTGCAGGATGCCGCTCGGAAGCAACTGGCTGACGTGGAGCAGATGCGCGCGGTCAAGCCGCCCGCCGATGAAAATGTCGACGTGACCGAGGCCAATCGGTTGATGTTCGATGCGCGAAAACGTGCCGCCGACCTGGAACTGGCCGCCTACGATCAGGAGTTGAAATTCTATGAGGCGGCCGGCGACCTGCTGACGGCTCGACGCGATCTGGCCGTGGTTCAGGCCACGCAGGCGGAACAGGTGGTCAAGGTCTGGCGGGCCGCCGTCAATGATCGCCGCCGGGCTGAAGCCGAGCAGCAGGCGATCGCTGCCCGCAAGGCGGCGTTGCAAGCGCATCCGGCCGTCAAACAACTGGCGAAAGAGAGCGCCGATCTGACCACCGAACGGCAGACACTGGCCGCGAAAATCGAGACCGTGACGCAGGATTCCGAGGCGTGCGAAAAGAGCCTGGCCGATCTGGACGCCCAATTCGCCAAGGTGATGGACCGGGTGAAGCGCGTCGGTCTCACCCAGGCGATCGGCTTGCTGTTGCGCAAGCAACGCGAAAGTCTGCCAAACGTGGAATCTCATCAAAGTGCCATTGAAGAGCGGCAGATCGAGATATCGAAGAATAGCCAGGAACTGGTCGACCTGGAAGATCACCGCGCGGCACTGGCCGATATCGATGCGCGGACGGCGGAAATCGTTGGCCAGTTGCACGAGTCCGTGAACAGCATCGAGTTGCCGTTGATCGAAGAGGATATCCGTGCATTGCTGCAGACAAAGCGGGGATACCTGGATTCGCTGATTCCCGACATCAAGCTCTATCTGGACAAGCTGGTCGAATACGACACTCGCGACCGTCAGTTGATCAGCAAAGCGAAGGACTACGCCGCGTTTTGCGATGAGTACATCTTGTGGATTCACAGCACGGATGTGCTGCAGCTTTCCGATCGTCAATTCTTCATGTCGGCCGCCCGGTGGCTGTTGAGTCCGGCGGGCTGGAAGGATGTCGGCGACGTCCTGTTGGCCGACGCCAAGGCCTATCCCCTGGCTTACCTGTCGGGGGGGATCGTCCTGGTACTGCTGCTGGTTTCCCAGCGACACTGGAGACTGTGGTTGCGTACGGCGGGTGTCGAAGCCACCAAGGCGTTTTCCACAAGCTTTCGGCCAACAGCCACCGCCCTGGTGTTGACCGCGATGATTTCCATTACGTGGCCGACGCTGCTGTGGCTGATCGGGTACCGCCTGGACCGTCTGAGCGGCGGCAGCGAATTCGTCAATGCGATCGGGCAGTCCTTTCGCTTCCTGGCCGTGCTGCTGGTGACCATCGATCTCGCCAGGCATGTGTGTTGCGGCGGCGGTTTGGGTGAAGCTCATTTCGGCTGGCCGCACGCGGTCCTGCGGCTGATTCGCCGGAACCTGCGGCTGTTACTGATCCTGGGACTGCCAATCGCGTTCATCGTCATAATGATGGAATCTCAATCCAGCGAGAACGCCCGCCGCAGCCTGGGGCGGGTCAGTTTTCTTGCCGGACAACTGCTGCTGGCGTTCTGCGCGCGGCAGATCTGGCTGGCAACACAAAGCATGGCGATGGAGCGATCCGGCCGGAAGACCTGGTTGTGGACGACCGGAGTGCGCCGGGTCTGGTACGTCTCCACGGTGGGACCCCCGCTGGTTCTCGCCCTGCTGGCTTTTCTCGGCTATTACTACACCGCGATGCAATTGGAAATGCGCCTGATTGCCACGGCCTGGCTGATGCTGGGGTTGATCATCGTCCATGCCACATTACTGCGCGGTTTGTTAATGGCCTACCGTGATCTGGCGATCCGCCGGTCGCGCGAACGCCGCGCCAGCGAAGCGGCTGCGGCCGCGGCCGCAGCCACCACCGGCACAACGGCAACTCTTGGTGCTGAGGCGTCCATCGTACCAGAACCGACATTCAAACTGTCCGACGTCAACGAGCAGACACAAAAGCTCGTTCGCATGGCGATCATCGTGGCGCTGTTCGCCGGATTGTGCCTGATCTGGGTGGAAGTGCTGCCTGCCTTACGGGTCTTGCGTCGTGTGGAACTCTGGCCGCAACTGTTCAATATCCTGGATGCCGTCTCCACGGGGCAGACGACCGGTATCCTGACGCTGGCCGATGCCATCGTGGCCGCCGTCTTCGCCCTGGTGACGTTCGCGGCGGCACGCAACATTCCCGGTCTGCTCGAGATCACCGTGCTGCGGCAGTTGACGCTGGACTCAGGCGTCCGCTACGCGATCACGACGGTTTCGCGTTATGTGATCACCGTGCTGGGAATCCTGCTGACGTTTGGCAAGCTGGGGATAGCCTGGTCACATGTCCAATGGCTGGTGGCGGCCGTCAGCGTCGGCCTGGGATTTGGCCTGCAGGAGATCTTTGCCAACTTCGTTTCGGGCCTGATCCTGTTGTTCGAACGTCCGATCCGGATCGGCGACATTGTTTCGGTCGGGGACGTCACCGGCAAGGTGACTCGGATCCGCATTCGTGCCACCACGATTACCGACTGGGACATGCGGGAACTGGTGGTGCCCAACAAGGAATTTATTACGGCACGAGTGATGAACTGGACCCTGACCGATACGCTCGCCCGCATGACGGTCAAGGTGGGGGTCGCCTATGGCACGGACCCCAATCTGACTCGTCGGCTGCTGCTGGAGGTTGCGGACAAGAACGCCAACGTTTTGAAGGACCCGCCGCCTCATGCGCTGTTCGATGAGTTTGGCGACAGCACGTTGAATTTCACGCTGCGGGTTTACTTGCCGTCGCTGGATGTGTTCCTGTCGACCCGGCACGAGATTCATTCCGGGATCAATGCCGCCTTCCAGAAGGCCGGGATTGAAATCGCATTCCCACAGCGGGATCTGCACATTCGCTCGACGGTCGAAGCGATCACGCCCGGGATCAACGGGGTCCGGGAAAAGGCCAATCAGCGCGTGGATTGAATCAGGGCCATCACCTTTTTCGAATTGGGTATCGTGTGCCACGGTTATTGAGGCTTCGACATGGCCGTGCCAATTGAGCTCTCGCAGGGCCTTACCGAAGACGGTAAGACCGTGGCACCCCAAGTTGAAAAAGGGCGATGGCTGTGGATTGAATCCCGGTCCATTGTGGCAGGTCATGGCGGGTTGAATCGGCCGAACTTACTTCGGAGTCTTCTCTTTATCCGACTTCTCTTCGAGTTTCAGCGAGGCCGAGTTGATGCAGTAGCGCAGGCCTGTGGGGGCGGGGCCGTCGCCGAACACGTGGCCCAGGTGAGCGTCGCACCGCTTGCACATCACTTCGACGCGGCGTGTGCCATCGCTGACATCCTGCCGGGTCTTGATGATGTCGGCGGCAACAGGTTGCCAATAGCTGGGCCAGCCCGTCCCGGAATTGAACTTGGTCCGGGAATCGAACAGGGGCTCATCGCAGCAGACGCAGTGATAAATCCCGGTCTTGGAACAATTCCAGTATTCACCCGAGAAGGCGTCTTCCGTCGACTTCAACCGGGCAACCTTGTACTGCATGGGCGTCAATTGCTTGCGCCATTCGGCCGCCGATTTGACGACCTTTGCCGGCTTCTTCGCGGTGCTCTTGTCGTTGCCGGACTTCCCGACGGTGGAATCGCTGGAATCGGACGTCTGCCTGGACGGCGCTTTCGATTTCGAAGTGGTTCCGGACTTCTTCGGGGTCTCAACGGCACTTCCCGCAGAAAAGATCGAAAGCGTCGTCAGGAGGGTGAGGCACTGCGCAAGGCGGCATCGTTTGAACATGGTCTGGCTCCATGTGTCGCGGACAGCTTTGTTTCTCTAGGGCAGGGTGTCTAGCGGGGCTGAAACACCTCTACTTTAACTTTGAGCGGATGAAACCGCCAGCTTTTTTTGATGTAAGGAAGTGAAGGGGGTGGGCACAGGCGCAGGACAATCGCCGTTCTCAAATGGCGAGTTCTAACGCGGACTTTCTTTTCCCCTTCGGGGAACGGGTCATCGCCAAAGTCATGCACGCGCGCGGTGACAAAATGGCTTCCTTCGCATTCCGTTCAGATTCTACTAAGAAATTAGATTGACAATCCGGCGGCAGTCGCTAAACTCCTAATCAATTAGTAGACGATCGCCCGTCGCTACCGTGCAGGATGCATGAGGCCAGTCCGGGCAGCGGAAGAAATCGAAGAGCCGGGTCGCGTTTCGTGAGAGGATTCAGACATGTCGCGGACATCATCCAGGCATCCCACCGAGTTGGAATTGGAAATCTTGAAAGTGCTGTGGCGAGTGGGTCCGGCGACGGTCCGACAGGTTCGCGACGAACTGGCGGCCGTTCGGGATCTGGCATACACGACAGTCATGACCATGATGACCATCATGGATACCAAGGGATATGTGACGCGGGTCAAGGATGGCCGCAGCTTCATTTACGAGGCGGTCTACCAGGAGCAGAAGGCATCGCGGACGATGCTGCAGGATGTCGTGGATCGTCTGTTCGGGGGATCCACCCGCGCGGTCGTACAGCATCTGCTGGAAACGTCTGCGCTGGACGAGGACGAACTGAAGCAGATTCGACAGATCATCAATCGCAAGTCGCGTGAGAAGACCGATCCGACGTAGTCCACCCGTGAGATCAGCCGCTCCCCGGGACCCCGTCACCTTTGAACGCCGCTCATCAAGAAGAAAGTGTGAGCCATGGACAATCCATTCTTGCAGGATTTGAGTGCTGCGCTGGTCTTGTCGTTCGGCCACTTCCTGTGGATCGGAACACTGGTCGCCACGATCACCGCAGTGGCGGCTCATCGACAGCGGACCTCCGCCGGTCGCTATCAAGCCTGGCTGGCGGGATTTGCAGCCATGGCGATGACGCCTGTCGTCACGCTGCTGGTGCTGCGTTCGATTTCTTCCCCGGCCCCGGACGTAGTCTCGCCGGACAAACAGCCACGTCCGGGTATCGCTACTGTGGCGAACGCGGATCCGGTGGCCGCAATGGATCCTGTGAACGAACAAAAAACGGACGCGCCGCTTGAACCCGCCACCAGTGTTCTCGAGCCAGCCACGCCAGTGGCAGCGCCGCCGGAAACCTCACGTTCCGCAGGACCGCGATCCGACGCGAGTTGGTGGCGCGTTTACGCGCCGCTGGTGACAGACCTGTATCTGATCGGCGTGTCACTGATGGGGTTGCGGCTGTTACTGGGCCTGTGGGGCGGTCGCCGATTGCAGCGCCGGGCGATCCCCGTGACAGACGCGACGCTGCTGCAGTCGCTGCAGCGACAGGCAACAACGATTGGCATGAAATATGTGCCCATCCTGGCCTATTGTGAGCGGGTCGCCGTCCCGACCGTCCTGGGGATCCTGAAGCCGACGATCCTGTTGCCAATCTCGGTGATGAGCGGTCTGACGGCCGATCAAATCGAATCAGTGCTGGCACATGAACTGGCTCATCTGCGACGCCACGATCACCTCGTTAACCTGATTCAGCGCGTGGTTGAATCGCTGCTCTTCTTCCATCCGGCGATCTGGTGGGTTTCACGCTGCATTCGCGAAGAGCGGGAACATTGTTGTGACGACCTGGTGATCGCCTGCGGGGCCGTCCCGCTGGATTATGCGCAATCCCTGTTGCGCGTGGCCGAACTGAGTCGGGCCACAGAATCCAGGCGAGGTCATCAACGCCGGTCGTTTTCTGCCGTCAGCCTGCTGGCGACTGGTGATCGTCCGTCCACGCTCAGGCAGCGGGTCGGACGAATGTTGGGTTATCAAACGGACATGAACGTCCGGGCGGTCCATCCGTGGACACTGTTCTGCCTGAGCCTGTTCAGCGTGGGAGCCGTCTGGGTTCTGACGTCGATGACCTGGGTCGCCCTGGCGGAAATCCACCGTGATCATTCTCAGACGACGGTCATCGTCGGGTGGTCCGCCATCATCGACGAAAGCGTGCTTCGCGAAATCCGTGAATTGAAGGGAACAGCGACGGAGTACTCGGCAACAGCTCAGGGGATTCAGTGCTCGGCCGATGAACTGCGAATGATCCTCAGACGTCATCTGGACAACAAACGCCTGGTCGTTCCTCAGAGAGTGATCAACCCCATGCAGCCCTCGGGTGGATGGGGTCGTCACAGCGAGTTGATTCAGATGCTGGGGAGCGGGTCTGTTCCCATCGACAATCGAATCGGTTCCGCGGTTGAGGCGAACTGGCATGCCGATGGACGGGTCACTCGCATCGACGTTCCGGACGGGGTCAAAGTGCGCGTTGACGCGAAGTACTTCTGCGGACTCACCGGTCACAACCCGATCGAGGCGCCGGTCGAATTCGAAAGCGAATTGATGGACGGACAGGCAGCCATCGTCGTCCTGGGCCCGTCCCAGGTGACTGCCGATTCCGTGCGGGATGAGCCTCAAGGGAGGAAACTGGCAACGGTCCAGGTTTCCCTGGCCGCGATTTTTGTGTACGAAGCGGTACGAATCCCCCATGAACAGGTTGAACTGCTGAAGTCGCTGACAGACACCGACGGGTGGATTCGCCGGGATTCGATGGAGACCAGGGTCCACGTCCGTCGGATTCTGGATTGGCGTCAACAAACGGGGACGGATGTTTTCGCGAAGAACCCCGCGTGGACTCACGCGATGCCTCAGGGCGGACAGATCCAGTTGGTGGGCCTGTCGCGTCCGAAATCGGCCCCGTTGATCTGGTGGACTCCTGAAGGACGGCCGTTGACGGGTGTTGGAGACCGGGCCGGTCAATTCAACGGAGATTTCTGCGCACTGGTACGGATCTCCGAAGTCGGGAAATCACGGGGGATCCGGCAGCATCCAGGTTCGGTCACTAGTGACGGCGTATTGAATGTTGAACCGCAGTTGATGGGGGGCGGCGATTCGCAATTTGTTGTTGTTCCCGTCAACGTCGATCCTGAGACGGACGCGGCCACCATCGACATCGGAGCGGGTTTTGGGCCCTGGGATGCCGAGACAACCATCGGCCCGGAAACTGGTTCATCCGCCCGGTTGAACGGAATCCGCATCGAGAACGTCAATGCGGGAACGTGGGCAGCACAGGGACGGATTCCTGCCAGGACCAATACCTTATTCCAGCGGAACCGGACGCCCGACGTGGAAATCACGGCAACGGCCCAGACGTTCAGCGGTGGTTTGCTTGAAGCCGACTCGCCACCACTGGTGATCACGAAGCGACGCGGTGAAATCGAATTCCTGGGTTCCCCCGCAGTCAGCCACTCAATCCCAAAGAACGAGATCAAGCAATTCGTATTGAAGTCCCGGCCAGTTCATTGGACCACATTCACCGGGTTTTCCGCGGAGCCGGTGGGCCTGAATCCGCCACTCATCCTGGCGAAGCGTCAAATTCCAGGCGAAGCGACGTCGCCACCTGCGAATCCTGAGCCGACATTCGTCGCGACACTTTCCAACGGGATCAGTGTGAAACTGGTTGGCGTTGGATTCCATCCGTCCGGATCGCGCGAATGGTGGCAGCCGGATGGATCGAATCTGGAAGTACGTCCCTATGAAAAGCTGGCTGCTCATGTCATGAGCGACGATTCCGAGCGAGGTGACTGCCGTGAATTCGCGTTGCAGTTCAGCGGTTTGCCCCAGGATGTCACGGTGAGCACACGATTTGGCCGACCCGTCTCCATGGCCACGACCAGCAGTTTCAAGGCGGGGAAGGGAAGCCGCAACATCGCGGCCGGGCCATTTGCTCAAGACAAGACAACATCGTTGATCGTCGGTCTCGCCTCCGGGCCATTCGGTCCGGTTCAACAGATCGGGGTTGATGGGAAGAAACTCTCCGCAGAAATTCCCAAAGAACTGACGCTGTTCTATGACCAGATTCGGCCACTCCGCGTGGATTCCCTCGACGGAACTCTCGAACTGGTGTTTCAGTCCTTGGGGGATGTTCGGGACAAGGCCGATTGGCAGCTTGTCGCCATCGATACCGACGGCAATCAAGTCCAATCATCTTCGTCCGGTGGTACTGAAAAAGAATTCCATTTCGGATTCAAACTTACGGTCAATCGACTCGCACGCTTTGAATATCGGCTGCGTCCCTGGCAACAGGTCACGTTTGACAACGTCGCGCTGCATCGGGGTGAATCCACGAAAGTGCAGATTTCGACCGCAGAGATCGAGCGGCCGTCCGCCCCGAAGTCGTACGAGGCGAAATTGCCAGGCGGTGTGACGGCAAAGCTGGTTGGCATCGGATTCCATCCGTCGGCAACTCGCGATTGGTGGCAACCGGATGGGACGCCGCTGGCGAAATCACCCTTTGAGAAGCTTGGGCTTCCGGCATTCAAGGACGCTGTGAAGATCGAAGACTGGCGTGAGTTCGCACTGCAGTTCCAGGGTCTGCCGCCGGATGCGGAGATCAAGTCGCAGTTCGGCCGATCGGTCGAAGAGGTTGGCGTCGAGGATTCCCAAAACGGGGAGATGGTCAAGAAGATCGCGGCCGGACCATTCTTGGAGGACAAAACAGCGGACCTGATTCTGGGAATTGCCGCCGGGCCGTTCTGCCCACGGCAACAGATTGATGCCGCGGGGAAGAAGTCCACGAGTTCGGAGATCCCCAATGAGTTAAAGTTTCTGGATGACCAGATCCAGCCAATCCGCGTGCGTTCCGTCGCTGGAAGTATCGCCTTGGATTTGCAGTTGCTGCGGCCCCTCAGGGATCGGGTGGCCTGGAAATTCTATGCGATTGATACGCATGGCAACGAAGTAGGGTCGAATGAGTCCAGCAGCGATGAAACACAATCGAGCTTCGGATTCAAGCTGCCAATCGAACGCCTGGACCACTTTGAGTACCACCTGCGCCCGATTCGAAAGGTGAGATTCGAGAATATTTCGCTAGTTCCGGGTGAGAAGTCAGACGTCAAAGTGATTGCCGAGCAGCCAGCCTCCACAATTCAGATCGCGGGCAAGATCCTGGCTGTGGACTCCGTCAAGAAACTTGTGGAGATCAGTCTGGGGCAGGCGGATGGTGTGAAGGTCCGCGATCGGTTCAACGTTTATGACGAAAAGATGGTGAAGGATCCTCAAGGGAGGCCGAAGGGACAGATTGAAGTGATTCGGATCACGCCCGACGGCGCGGTTGCCAGGATTCTTCACGAGCCGTTGAATGATCCTGTAACGAAGTCCGACAACGTGATGTTCGACGGTCCCTCTCCCGCAACAGCCACGGAAACCGATGACAATGGAGCCACAAAAGTCGACACGGCGAAAATGTCGACAGTCGAGCTTGCTCAACGAGCCATTCGGCAGATGGAGCGTCGACGGCTGACGGTGGGGCGACATACGCCAGCGCAGGTGATGCAGGGATTGAAAGCATTTGGGCTCAGTTACCAAGTGAAAAATGCCGCAGACCCCAATGATCTGTCTCCGGCCTGGGATTGGATCTCAAGAGGGACGATGCCACCGAACCTGAACCGTTTGTGGGTGATCCGGGATGGCATCGCTCAAGGAATGCCGTACACACGTCCGTTCGAGTCGGAAGGGCATCCTGGTCAATTCGTCGCGTGGCTGGGAGCAGCAGGTGTCTCATTGGACGCCCAGGTCACTGCAATTGATGAAAACGGGAAAGAAGTACGAATCACGGTTCAACGACTGGTGGACGATCTGCGGAAACTCAGGCTGGAACTCCAGAGGATCGGCGGACAACGCGTGCTCTTCGAGACCGACTGGCAACTGTGGGCACTTGCCTATTACTCAGCACCCGCCACGATCTGGGACATGACTCAGCCGAAGGGGCAGGGCATTGTCGAACTCATTGAACGACAACTGAACGAGCCCGACGTGGCGCGACCTTACGATGGTGCCGTTGGTCGGCTCGGACTCGCAATCGCGCGTGCCAAATTCTCGCAACTGGATCCGAAGTCGAAAACGGCCGCGTCCGCGTTATTGGCTCGTGTTGAAGAGCGGCTCGATCAAGCAATCACGTCCGCCCGCTCAAAGTCGGCTGATGGCTGGATTTACCGAGTGGACCTGCCTCAAGAACATCGCGAGATCGTGCGCCTTCAATTCACGGGCTGTGAATTGGCGTGGCTCAGCCAGGCGCTTTCCTCCGAAGAACTTGTCCGAGAATCCTGGATCAACAACGCGGCACGACGAGTCGCCCTGGAACTGCTGGAGTCACAAAAGGCGTTCAATGTGCAAGAAATGACCGACGCCGTCCTGGGATTGAGGATGTACCTCGCCAAGGTCGCACCGGGGTCTGTGGTGCTGAATGGTGGGCAGGAGCATAACGATTCGTCTCCTTCGTCGAAGGCGGCCAATGTTTTGCAAACCACCCCGAAAACGCAGGATCGACGCGTACCGTCCAAAGTTGACACTGAAACCGTCGTTGGGAAAGTTGTCTCACCGGACGGCAAGCCGGTACCGGGCATCGAGGTGCTGGTGTTTCAGGGGGGAATTCAACTCGATGACAAGTTCACCACGGATGATCGGGGTGAATTCCGCGTCCCGAAGGCCTGGCGCGACGTGGATCATTGGCAGACGGCGGTGGCACGCGATGGTCACGAACGACTGGGGTGGTTCGACTTCATGGTCCACGGTCATTCGGACAAGGGGCAGAAAACGGAGGATGGATCGTTCCGACTGGTCCTGCTCCCGCTGAATCGGACCGTTCGCGGCCGCGTGGTGGATGAATCGGGAATGCCGATCGCCCGGATTCCGGTCCAGATTTCGCAACTCGATCAGGACGTGAATTTGACGGCGGTCCATTGGCGACATCAGAAGCTGGGCAATGAGCCACTGCTACGGGGCGCGATTACCGATGCCGATGGTCGGTTTGAATTGAAGCTTCCGGCCGAGTCGTCGGGTTGGCTCAGTACAAATCACCCGGATTGGGTGGATGCACGCATCCGCGCCGCTGACGACCAGGTCGATCTGGGGGAAACCAGGCTGATCCGCGCTGCCAAAGTGACCGGGCGCGTGATCGATTCGCGCACCGGAACTCCCCTGAGCGGCGTCACTGTGGGTGCCTTCCCGAAGCAGACCGATTTCCTGCAATCCAGCGGAGACGAAGCCACGACGGACGCCAATGGAATGTACGTGATTTCCGGTCTGCGTCCCGTTGAGCACGTGATTCAACTCGTGAAAGGATTCGGCCCAATCCTGACCTCGCCGGCGTATGCCACGGCGGAGTTGAAATCGGGGGAATCATTTCTGGCTGACTTTGCACTCACGGTCGGTAGACGCGTGACGGGCCGGGTTCTGGACATGACGACGGGCGAACCCATTCCCAAGTGCCGCGTGGCCTGTACCGGTCCGTCGTGCCCCGCTGTCAGGCTGGAAACAGAGACCAACGAACGCGGTGAATTTGAGTTGCGAGTCTCGCCTGGGACCAGCAATCTGGATTGTCGCGAAAACCGAATCTTCGGATCGGAATCGACGCGTGCCGTTACTGTTTCGGCCGACAGCGACCCCGATCCGGTCGTGTTGAAGGTTGGTCCGGCAACACCCGCCGCCCCTGGTCAAAAAATCAGGATTTTTCTGGGTCGGCCGGTCGACCGGAAAGTCACTGTGAATTTCCAGCAGAAAACTCTGGCAGATGCTCTGGAAGCCATCTGCAGCGAAGCGGGTCTCAAGCTGGAACTGGATGAAGATGGTTTGACGAGTGTGGGAGTATCGAAAGAGACGCCCGTGACACTGATGGAATCCAAGCCTGTTCCCCTCCAGCGGGCGTTGACGCAGATCCTTGCCCCCCAGGAAAAGCTCTCGTTCCTGGTGGGTAAGTTTCGAGTCTACGTCAGTGGTCGTGAACAGGTGGACGCTCGCCAGCGACTGTTGGATAGCGGCGATCTTCCCCCGGAAGTCCCTGAATTCTAGTATCGAGCCAGGTCCCCGGACTGCTTCAGGTTCATGCCCTGAACCATGGCCTGGGCTTCGGTCACCATGAACCGCAGTTCGCTTCCCAGTGCCATGAACTGCCAGCCTTCAGCGATCCTCTTTTGACAGGCTTCCACCGACTGCACGTGGATCCCGACCGGGGTCCCGTGCTTCTTGCCGGTCGCCAGAACTCGCTGCAGCATCGCTTCCAGTTCCGCCGGCGAGGGATCGATTCCATCGGGCCCGCGCATCTGGGCGGTCAGGTCATTGGGGCCGACAAAAATTGCGTCCACGCCGGGCAGGCTGTAGATCGCGTCGGCATTTTCCACTCCCTGCGGTGATTCCGTCTGCAGGACCACCAGGATTTCGTCGTTGGCGTGCTTGTAGTAGTCGCCTGCGGTCGCGTTGAAGTTCATGGCGTGCATTCCGCCCCCGACAGACCGGTTGCCGGTCGGCGGATACTTGGCGGCGGCAATCGCGATCTTCGCTTCTTCAACGGTGTTCACCATGGGAACGACGATTCCGTGAGCACCGGCATCCAGGACCCGCTTGATGTAGTCATGGTCACCCCGGGGAACGCGTGCCAGGCAGACACAGCCGGCGTCGGCGACGGCCCCGAACAACTGCCCGGCGCTGTCCCACCCGATTGGCGAATGTTCCAGATCGACCGTCAGCCAGTTGAAACCGACCCGCGCCATCAACCGGGCGGCAAACACATTTCCCAGGGAGAGCCAGGTCCCGACTTGAGGTTGACCGGCCTTCAAAGCTGCCTTGACGGTGTTGCGTCGCATGGTAAGTCTCAGGAGTGGATACGGGGCGGGATTTCACGGGGGCCGGCGCGATTGGGACGCCAGAACACGGGAGAGTGTCCCGAGACTGGTCAGGCGACGCAAGTGAACCGGTTCCGCATCTCAGTTGCGAGCCCGAGATTCGAAACGGCGGTATCGCGGCATTTGCGTGGTTCTGCAATGAAACAGGGGGCACGGCGGTGTTTTTGTAGCCGAAGTCGTGAGACTTTTTCTCGTTCCCAAGCTCCCGCTTGGGAACTCCCGTCTTCGAAGCTCCGCTTCGCGGTCGGTATTCGGCCTGAGATCACTCGATGTCTCTCCACAGCCACGAAATGATCTGAGAAGGCGGGAGACCTTCGGTCGGCCGTTTCGGCGAGGTCGGGAGACCTGCGCCGAACAGTGGTCGTTTCGGCGAGGTCGGGAGACCTGCGCCGAACAGTGGCCGTTTCGGCGAGGTCGGGAGACCTGCGCCGAACAGTCGTTAAATACTGAAATCGGTTTCCCGGCCGAGCAGTCGATCGATCAGGTCCTGCGGCAGGTCGATGGCCTGCGAGGTGCCGCCGTCGAAGTCGGTGGGGTTGATGCCGCAGTAGACCGACCAGGGGCCCAGGTGCCGCCACCGGCCGGCGCGTTTTGGTTCGCCAGGCATCACCGGAGTCGTGCATCGGTTGCAGCTAATCGTTGAGAATCCCTGGGAATGCAGCGGGTTGACGATCACGCTGTGCTCGACGATGTAGTTGTCCATGACCTCGTTGTCGAAGTTGGCCAGCGGATTGATGCGTACGCAATTCATCTGCGGGTCCACCGACAAGATCTGGAAACGGCTGCGGGCTCCTCCTTCGGCACGACGCAGGCTGCCGACCAGGCAGTCGTACTGACCGGACACCTTTTGCAGCGGGATGGTCTTGCGCATCTCGCAGCATTCCTTCTGCCCTTCCGCGGACAGGTACAAAATGCCGTGTTTCCGGGTTTGTTCTTCCATCGTCAGATCGGGGTGCAATGTGATCATCTGCAGGTTGTAGTCCCGTGCGAGGCGGTCGCGCGTGTCGAGAGTTTCCTGGAAGTTGACCCCGGTGTCGACGAACAGAATCGGGATCTCGAGCTTCAACTGGCTGATCATGTGACAGACGACGCTGCCCGCCATCTGCATGGCCGACAACGCGGCGACCCGCTTGCCAAAGATCGAAGACGCCCATTGCAACAATTCGTGGGGAGTGCGTTCTTCAAAGGACTTGTTCAGTTCGGTCAGGTCAGCTTGCGTAATACGGGCCATTGTCGTTTTTCAACCCCAAAGGACTTGGCGGGCAGCAGATCGGGACTTTACCAGACGACTCGAACAGGCCGCAACGGCAGGTTTCGACCCCAACAGGTGGAGCAGTCATCCGCAGCGTCAGCGAGGTATTCTGGGACGGTTACGGCGTAAAGTCGCTGGTGGCATCGATTGCCAGACAGAATCGGGCGATCAGTTCGGCGGCCTGGTCCAGATCGCTCAGGGAAACAATTTCGACCGGGCTGTGCATGTAACGATTGGGGATGCAGACCAGGCCGGTGGCCACTCCCCCCCGCGTCAACTGCAACTGGGCGGCATCGTTGCTGGCCGCCGTAGCCAAACCATTGATCTGCACGGAGATTCCCGCCTCGCCGGCGCGTTCCACAAGCTGATCGAAGACGACGGGGTTGACGTTGGGACCGCGATACAGGACCGGCCCCCCGCCGATTTTGACTCGGCCAAACTGGTTTTCATCAATGGTCGGACAATCGGTGGCATGCGTGACGTCAACGACGATCCCCAACGTTGGCTCGATCTGAAACGCACTCGTCTGCACACCGCGCAGGCCAATTTCTTCCTGCACTGTGGAGACTGCGAAAACCGCTGCATGCGGGTGCTGCCGACTCACTCGTTCTGCAGCCGAGATCACCGTCCAGGCCCCGACTTTATTGTCCATCCCCGGTGCGGCCGCCATCCCATTTCGCAATTCACGAAATCCCAGTGTGACGGTGATCGGGTCGCCGATGGCGACGACGGAGCGAGCGTCCTCTCCATCGGTGGCGGCGATATCGACCCACAGGTTCTTGATCTCGGGAACCAACTTGCGATCATCGGCCGACTGCAGGTGAATCGGCTTGCGTGCGATGACTCCGGGGACCGGTCCGCTACGGGTCCACACCTGGACACTTTGACCGATCAAGACCTGCGGATCCCAGCCACCGATGGCATGAATCCACAGGAATCCGCGATCATCGATATGTTTGACCAGCAACCCGATCTGATCGCAGTGCCCCGCCAGCATGATTCGGGGCGTTCCGGCCGGGTTCACGATGGCAGTCACATTGCCGTGCCAGTCCGTTCGAACTTCATCGGCAAACTCACCCGCGTAACGACGAATCAGATCCTGCACCGGGCGCTCATAGCCTGATGGACTGGGAGCTTCCAGAAGTTGTTTCAGAAACTGGCGTTGTGGTTCGAGCATCCTGGCAGTCCTTCATGGCGTCGGTCAGTCGACCGTTGCCGGGCAATGTGGGGCAGCAGGCCCACGTACAATATGTGCTGTGATTTCAGGAATTCATCGATGATGAGGCACAAACTGAGCGAAAGCGAGAGATTTTCTTTGACGATCCGAACAGGCACCGGTAGTCTGTTCGAGTTGTCCGACCGTCTGACTTTAGATTCCCTTTCACGTTGGGATTCGTGGTGAGAGTTTAACAGCCAGGCGGTCGAGTTTGCAGGGATGTCGTCGCCATCTTCTCAGGGCGGGGAATCCCCAGAATCCCTGAATCGTCATCATCTGGATTGATGGTGTTTTTTTGGTTCTCGCGGACGAGGGAGATGTTGAGTCTTCCGATGTTGTCTCAAGGAGGATTTCTTATGAGTGCAGCCGTACTGGATTCCTTCCCCCAAACTCTGGCGGAAAAGATCGAACGGGCGGTACAGGTCCGAACGGGTGGCCGAATCCGCGGTCTGCAGGTCCGTGTCTGCGACGGGGGAATCGTCATCACAGGACGAGTCGCCACGTACTACACCAAACAACTGGTGACTCACGCTGCCATGGATGCGTGTGATGAATTGCTGGTCACAAACGAAGTCGAAGTCGGTTAGTGTCGTACTTCACACCGTGTAGTCATGAATTGGCTGTGATGCATCTTTCGATTGCATCACTGGTTCCGTCATTCTTGTCATGTTCTGGTCCGTCACCCGGTTGACCCGGCCTGATTGGGAACTTAAAGTTCTCCATCACGATAATTTCCCGGCAACCACACTGTTCTGCGGTGACTCCACTTTGAACGACCACACCCGAGACGAGTTGGTTGCACGACCAGAACCAATTTTGATGGCCGGATCCGGTCGTGACGGATCTGGTTCGCGCCCGCCAACTCCACCGCCAGGCCCCAAGCGACCCGATCGTGGCCAATCGTCGAATCTCTTCTGGTTCCTGATATTTGCCCTGATCATCGGGGCACTGGCGTTCGGTTATTCTGCCAGTGGCCGTACCGAATCGATGACGTACAGCGATTTCAAGTCGCGGATTGAAAACGGAACTCTGGGCCCGCACAACGTGTTTGAGCTGAAGATCGGCCAGAAAGAGATCACCTTCCAGGACTCCCCCCGCGCGACTGGATCCAACAAAAAAGCTCCGAATCAGTTCAGTGTGTCCATCGTCGGGATGCAGGGCGAGAACGAAGCCAAGCTGACGGACTTGCTGGACCAGCATGAAATCCCGAGGAAATACGAAGAACCCGCGTCTCCCTGGCGCGACATCCTGGTGCTGACCGTATTCACCTTGCTCTGCGTGGGCTTCCTGTTTATCGCCCTGCGGCGTATGGGTGGCCCCGGCTCCGCCATCGCCTTCAGTCGCAGTCGCGGCAAGCTGTACGTTCAGGAAGAGCTGGGAATCACGTTCAACGATGTGGCCGGCATTGATGAAGCCGTGGAGGAGTTGCGCGAGATCGTCGAATTCCTGCGGACCCCGGGCAAGTATCAGGCACTGGGCGGGCGCATTCCACGCGGTGTGCTGCTCGTCGGCCCGCCGGGAACGGGGAAGACTCTGCTGGCCAAAGCGGTTGCCGGCGAAGCGGGCGTGCCGTTCTTTGGTCTGTCGGGATCAGACTTTGTCGAGTTGTTTGTGGGTGTCGGTGCCGCGCGAGTGCGTGACATGTTTCAACAGGCCGGCCAGCGGTCGCCGGCGATCATCTTCATTGATGAATTGGACGCGATCGGCAAGGTCCGCAGCCATGGGGCTCCGGGTGGTGGTGAAGAACGCGACCAGACGCTGAACGCTCTGCTGGTGGAAATGGATGGATTCAGTTCGGATCAAAGTGTGATCGTCCTGGGCGCCACCAATCGTCCCGAAACACTGGATCCGGCGCTGATGCGGCCGGGCCGTTTTGATCGACACATCCTGGTCGACCGCCCTGACATCCGGGGCCGTGAAGCGATCCTGAAGGTCCACGCGGCCAGGGTCAAGATGGATGACAGCGTCAACCTGAAGCATATCGCCAAGTTGACGGCAGGGTTCGTCGGCGCAGATCTGGCAAATCTGGTGAACGAAGCGGCGCTCCTGGCCGCTCGAAACAACAAGACCGCCGTCACTCACGATGAATTCGAAGAGGGATTTGACCGCGTTGTCGCAGGACTGGAAAAGACCGCGCGGGTCATGCCGGAAGAGGTCAAGCAGCGCGTGGCATGGCATGAAATCGGGCATACGCTGGTGGCATGTTCACTGCCTCACGTGGACCCCGTCCATAAGGTGTCGATCATTCCCCGTGGTTTGGGAGCGTTGGGATACACCCTGCAGCGTCCGGAAGAAGAACGGCAACTGGTGACCAAGACCGAGTTGTTCAATCGCATCTGCGTGCTGTTGGGCGGCATCGCGGCGGAAGACGTCGTCTACCAGGAAAGCTCCACAGGAGCTTCCAACGATCTGCAGCGCGCGACCGACATGGCCCGGCGCATGGTGACCGAGTTTGGAATGAGTCCCAAGCTGGGCCGCGTTCATTACAGCGAAACCCGCAGCAGCCCTTTCCTGGCCGGCGCCGGGGCTTCGTCGGACTATTCCCACAGCGAAGAAACCATTCGTGAAATCGACCTGGAAGTCCGCCGGATCATCGACGCGGCCTACGATTCCGCCAATGAAATCCTGTCGGCACGCCGTCCGGTGATGGAGCATTTGACGCGCGAATTGCTCGAACGGGAAACGATCGAAGCGCCGATGATCCAGTCGATCCTGGACCAATACAAGACGGGCCTGCAGATCATGCCGGGAACGTACGTGGAGCCGATTCCGTCACCGGTCCCCGAATCGGAAACGCGGGAAGCAGGTCATGGAGAAACCGCGCAAAGCGGTTGATCCCATCCGAATTGATTCCGACGCAGATAGAATTCTGGCTCGACTGGGCTTGCTCACGTTCTGCGAAGAAGCACTTCCATTCGCCAATGAGGTTGAGCGATTAGAGACTAAAGCGGAATTTCTGCCAGCCACTCTAGAAAGAAGTATGATGCGGATGCTACTTCAGCCATTGCGTAGTTTGTTTCGCAGGTTGCACGTACTTGCCGAATCATCAATTGACTCTACGTTTCTGGATCCTGACGTCCCAATTGCAACGACTGTCGGGCATCAGCAGTGGCGCAAGTACTTATATGATAACTACAACAAGCCAGGGATGAAAATACTTGAAATCGGCAGCCGAGAAGTCACTGGCACGTCAACAGCGAGGGCGGGATTCTCGAACGCGGAGTATACAGGTATGGACTATTACCCCGGAGACAATGTCGACATTGTGGGGGATGCTCATAAGCTGTCTTCTTATTTCAAGCACGGAGAAAAGTTCGATCTCATCTATTCAAGCGCTTGCTTCGAACACTTCGCAATGCCATGGGTTGTTGCCGTCGAAATCGCAAAACTGCTTAAAATCGGCGGTGTCGTGTTTGTGGAGACGCATTTTTCGTGGTCATCGCATGAGAGGCCATGGCATTTTTTTCAATTCAGTGATATGGCATTGAAAGTCCTGTTTTCCAAGGCTCTCGGGTTCGAATGTATAGAAGCCGGTGCATCAAACCCAATGGTTGGCAGGTTCTCCTCATTGGCGGACGATTATTTGAAAAACAAGAAGGTTACGCGACTTTATTGTCACAGCGAATACCTTGGAAGGAAGATTAGAGATGTGGATTCCTTCGATTGGGCGGAGATAGATTTGTCGCACGTGGTGGAAGAAACCGTATATCCTCCGCCAATTGTGTAACGTGCGTTTAGATGTAATGAGAGATAACAAGGCGATACGCACGGCAGCAACCAGCAGCGCCCCTTCATGAGTCTGGCTGTGACCGCGATCATGACCGTGCTGACTCTGCCTGAAGTGGACCAGCTTCGCATTTCACTTGATGAAAAAACGGCAGAGTCAGACTACTCGCTGCCGCCACCAGATCAGCGTCAAGCTGACTGCACTCAGGACCAACAGCGCGACACCGGAGAAGGGCGATGCGGACCACGCCCAAGTCGTCAGCCCGCCGAAGACACAGGCCAGCAGCAACAGGACTCCGGCGGGAAACCGCCAGGCCATCAGTTGCTCGACGATGAGCAGGCAGAGCACCGCCAGAAGCAGCGATCGTGCCAGTCCGCTGCTGGTCGAGACAACCCGGACCGTCTTCTCAGCAGCGGCGGGGGTTTCTTCCCAATCCGTCTGATAGGTGAATTCAATTCCCGGCAGGACGTCGTTCCGAAGTTCCTCGGACCGGACTGACGCCAGATCACTTTCCTGCGGATCCACGTTGACCGCGAACCATTCCGTGCGTCCGATGGGCGGGCCCAGTACCAGCTTGTGAAAGCCGGCGCGTGTGGTTGGTTCGCTGGTCACGGTTCGACCATCCGCTGACGTCGCCGGTGCCTGGGTTTCACCGCGGGGCGAATGCAGGAGGGCTGAGACATTCGCGGCCCGGATCGGCAGATAGCTGACCAACGGCTGACCCACGAGTGCAACTTTATCCGAGCCGCGCGCTGAAACCGCGTAGCCGACCGTTTCGTGCATCAGCGGGATCAAGCTGTGACCCCAGACGGCCCAGGTACTCCAGTCACGATCCACCGAGGTCGTGATCAGGATGACTCGCCCGCGCCCATACGGGGCGTCAATAATGGCGGGATCGCCCGAACTGAATCGCAGGGCCACCCGGGCACCACGGTCGTCGGAAATCTGCGTTTTGAAGTAGGCAAACGTCTTTGTCACGTCCAATCCGGCACCCGGGTTCCCCTGAAAGGGACGGACAATCGGATGGCTGTAATCACCGGGATCGAACTCGAACACGCTTTCTTTGGTCTTGGGGTCGCCAATCCGTTCGACCAACTTGGCCGGCAGAATTGGTCCGGCAGTGGCCGCCTTTTCCCCTTTGGCGGGATTCAAACTCTTGTACAGTACCTCATTGTAGTTGTCGGGGCGCACCTGATCGCCCAGGCAGAAGACCACACCGCCGCCCGCTTCAAGGTAACTGCGCAAGACTTCCGCTTCGCGGTCCGTCAGCATTGCCACATTGCAGACGAACACGCAATCGAAGCGGGTCAGATCCGTCCCGATCAATTCCCCTTCGCGGATGACCGTCGGACGAATCGGGCTGACTGGCGTTCGATTCGGCAGTTCGGGGGCCAGCGCCAACCTCAGGAAATCGGTCGCATTTCCCATGACTTCGCCCGACACCTTGCCGTTCACGAGCAACACCTGCAGTTCGTCACGCACGGGAATGACCAGCCGGCGTGAATCATCCACGCGCAGGCCATCCGGCTTTAAGCGAACTTCGATGCGGTGTTCACCGGCGGCGAACGTGGGGGCGAAATCGACACTCACGTCGGTCCCCGGCGGCAGATCGACCTGCCGGGTGTCTGACAGGCGATCGTCCAGGTACAGTTCCACCAACTGGCCGGTGGCTCCCAGCGTCCCGAAGTTCCGGATCGTGGCCGTCAACTGAACAGATCGTCCGGCCAGGACGAAGCCGTCACCCGCACGCAGGCTGGTCAACGCCGTGTTGGCGGTTCCCGGTTGACCCGTGTCGACAAACACCAGCTTTGCGCGGTCCGACAGTTTTTTCAAAACCGCCTTGGCGCGAACGGCTTCTCCAG
Source organism: Planctomycetota bacterium (assembly GCA_018242525.1). GTDB lineage: Bacteria > Planctomycetota > Planctomycetia > Planctomycetales > Planctomycetaceae > Schlesneria. The sequence continues at coordinate 90,183 of JAFEBS010000031.1, forward strand.
AATCGCGCGGGGCCCACGTGGCCGTCTGCAGATCGGTGACAAAATAGATCTCCTTGCGGGAAATCTCCGGGGCCAGGTTCAGCAGCCCGTCGATTTCTTCCAGCACCGTCGACACGTCAACACGTTCATCCAGCAGCGGCAGTTGTTCGATTTCCTCCAGCACGGCGGCCGACTGGTAGGAAGGCTGTTTCACGATCACACGTGGCAGCGATTCCCCGATCCGGACCAGTTGCAGGGCATCCCCCTGTCGGGCTCCGCTGGCAATCTGCCGCCCCAGTTCCCGGGCACGATCGAAGCGACTGCGATCCTGTGCCGTATACCCCATGCTGAACGTGGCATCGATGACGATGATGCGATGCCGTGGCCCTTCCGTCCGGAAATACTCGCCAAACGTCTCGACCGACGGACGGGCGAGCGCCAGCGCGATCAGCACCATGATCAAAGTTCGCACGATCAGGAGCAGGATCTGTTCCAGTCGCAACCGCCGCGATTGCTTCTTGGTGGCGGCGATCAGGAACCGCATGGCCGCCCAGGGAACTTCCAGGTACCGCCGCCGATGCAGCAAATGAATCAGAATCGGCGCGCCCCCCAACGCCATGCCCCACATCATCAGGGGACTTTCCAGACCGAATGCGAGCAACAGGGCGCCGAACATGGATCCAAGTCTGTGGGAGAAAAAACGGCCGGATGGTATCTTCGTGCAACAGCAGCATACCTGTGACGTCTGAGAGTGGATAGTGGTCCCCGCACTGCGACGACCGAGTTTTCAGGAACGACATGACGGTGATCTCCTTGGACGGGCGCTGGTTTGCCGATGAAGACTTCCGATTTCGGGTCGGTACAGTTCCCGGCACCGCCGAGGATTTCTTTGCTCATTCGGCGGAAGCAGCAGAAGCGCTCGCGGAACGTCGTCACTGGCTGACGACCGATCCTGAACTGTATGCCGCGATCCTTCCCGCAGGGAGTCCGATTGCCGAAGAGTTCCTGGAAGTCGCGGCCACGTGGCCGATGCTGCGGCAGGCTCCGGCTGACACCTGGAATCAGAAAATCCCCCTGTTCGATCGGCTGTTACGACTGAGTGAGCAACTGGAACCCGATTTCGTACTGCTGGCTCCCAATCATCCGAAAGACGGATCGGTCCAATCGGACGAATTTACGGTGGTGGGGGGCTGTGTCTGCTTTCCATCGACCTGGCGACTGACGGACAAGTTGGGTCAGTCCGTGGCCGAAGTGCATGAACCGGTCCCCGACTTGAATTCTGTTTTGGCAGCCCAGATCGATCGCCTGATCGCTCGACTTCGTCCCGGCAAATGTGTTGTTCGAGCAAACTGGAGCGTCTGTCGCACCCCGGAGCGGAACCAGCATCCATCGCGGAATCTGCCCGGAATCGAATCGCCGGCGACGCTGGATGGTGCCTGGCTGAGGCGTGAAGATCAATGCCTGCTGGCCTTGCCGAAAACCGGTGGCGTGGTCTTTGGGATTCGCGTCACCCACATCTCGTGGCACGATCTGCGGACGGATTCTGCCGCGGCCCACAGCGTCGCCCGCGCCCTGCGGACCATGCCGCTCCGGATGCAGGTCTACAAACGGCTGGATGCTGTCAGCGAAGAGTTGGCGACGTTGCTGGAGTAATGTTCACGACGTTTCAGTAGCAGGGAGTTTTAATCCCCGATTGCAAGGATGGGGATTTGATTTTTTAAGAAATGTATAAATCGTGAGCAGCGCGAGAGGCAGGAGCACGAGCCAGTATCCAATTCTTATGCCGCGGCAATCGTTAAACCAAAAGGCTTTCTCGTAGGAATCGAGTTGGTACGCGACATCGGCGCTAAGGCTCTGATTAAAACGGCCACCAATTGGACTTCCAATGCTTGTGTCAATCTGGGACACCCACTTCATGGTGCCATTGTAGGACATGATCGTGTGCATACGGCCATTGACTGGAAAGTGGAATCCATCGAAGAGATAGTAACTGCGGCACCACAGGATTGCGACGTTGATAGACGCCAGCAGAAGCATCAACCGAATGAGACTACGAGGGTAAGAGATGTTGAACAAAGAGATCACAGGTCGTTCTTTTTTGAATAGTGTCCAAGTGCCGTAAGGACGCGTGAAAATCAGGTTATCGGAGTGACGGATAATGAGTCAACGTCACGTGACGCGCTGCTTGAGCAATCACGAGCGTCTGTCGCACCCCGGAACGGAACCAGCATCCATCGCGGAATCTGCCCCGGAGTCGAATTCCCGACGATCCGTTACTCCGAAGGAGTAAAAGACGTTCTTCGCCAAACTCTTGCGTGCCAATGCAGATGCAGGCCTACAAACGGCTGGATGCTGTCAGCGAACGGTTGGCAAAGTTGCTGGAGTAACGCCGCCGGCTTTGTCTGGCCGCCGTCGCATCGCTACGCTGTAGTATCTGCTTGGGTTTCGTCGTGAGTCATCACCGCAGGAGATCTCTTCCATGAAATGTTTCACAGTCGCCTGGATGTTGGTTGTATCCACTTCGCTCGCCCTGGCGGCCGATTTCCCCGTGGATCCGAAGCTGAACGACACGGGCTTCGAGACCATCTTCGATGGCAAATCCCTGAAAGGCTGGCATGTCAGCACTCAAACTGGTCACAGCGGTGCCAGCATGCATACCAGCGGCGGCAAATGGGTGCTTGAAGACGGGGCGATCGTCGGCAGCCAGGATATTCCCGGCAACGGAGGAATCATCCTGACAGATCGCCAGTTCGGCAATTTTGAAGTGATCGTCGACATGAAGAATGATTATGGCCCCGACAGCGGCTTGTTCCTGCGCAGCAACGAACGGGGCCAGGCGTACCAGTACATGGTCGACTACCACAACAACGGCAACCTGGCAGGAATCTACGGCGAAGGCCTGTCCGGCGGAATCCATCACCGCAATTTCGATTTTCTGGATGACGTCACGAAGATCCAGACGAAGCCCGCGCTCGTGGAATGTCCGATCAAGCCTGCCGACTGGCCCGCGTTCTGGAAGCATGGCGAATGGAACGAACTGCGAGCCCGCATTGAGAACAACCCGCCCAAGATCACGACCTGGATCAATCGTGTGAAGTTCATGGAATTCACCGACACGGAAAAACGTCATTCCGATACCGGCAGTATCGCACTGCAAGTGCATGGTGGTGGTGATTACACCAAGCAGTTCGTCCGCTACCGCAATGTGCGCGTCAAATCGCTGTGATTTCAGGGCAGCATCCCGCCGGTGGAACTTCGGATTGAACTCGCCTGCCCGGCGAATTCGGAGTCGTCATGAACCGATTTCAACTGTCAGTCCTGTTGCTGGTCGTGCTGTTCCTCGTGTTCGGCGCCAGCATGGTGGCCACGGCGCAATTGTTACCCGCCCGGGTGGCCACCCACTTCAACGCCGCCGGAAATCCGAATGGCTGGATGAGCCGCTCGGGCCACCTGGTGTTCATGTCCGTCTTTGGGGTGCTGTTTCCGTTGTTCATGATTGGCATCTGCTGGTGTACTCGCTATCTGCCAGTTTCGATGATCAACATTCCTCATCGGGATTACTGGCTGTCGACCGAACGTCGTCAGGAATCGGCCGATTTTCTGTTTCGACATTCCATCTGGCTCGGTTGCCTGGGCCTGGGATTTATCACGGGACTGAATTGGGTGATCGTGTTCAGCAACCAGCGGCAGCCGGTGGGTCTGCCGCCCACCTGGATCTTGTCGATCACAGGGTTGTTTCTGGCGGGAATGGGCCTGTGGATTGTCGTCCTGTATCGCCGTTTTCGATCCCCGCATGTCGTCGCTATGCTGGTGTTGTTCGTCTTCGCTCAGGCGTCACCTGCCAGCGAAGTCGCGACGGTTGAGGTCGAAGGTCAACCACTGGCCGCCAACGTGACCCGGGTCGTGGAGACGCTGCAGACACTTGGTTCACCCCTGGCACCCGACCTGTCGACGCAGTTGGCCGCTGCCGCACGGGCGCGCGATGGCAAGCAGTTGCAGGAACTTCTGGATCCCGGTGTCCTGCTCGTTGTCCACATCAACCCGGAATCACGGGTCAAGGTGCAGCGTGGTCCGGCGAAAGCGGAACTGCAACAATTCGGGTTCACTCCCGTCCTGCTGAAAATCCTCAACGACAGTACCGCGACCAAACGACTCCGCTTGCTCAGTCCACAGTCGGGAGCGGTCTACGCCGGTATGGCCAAACTGAGCATGCAACGACAGCAGTCGATGGAGCTGATGCAGAACGAAAACAGTTCCAGGTCACCCGATCGGTTTCTGTCGGTTGCCATGCACGACCAGCCGCCAATGCTCGATCGGCTGAGCGGGCTGGAAGTTGAGTATGCGATCGGGCTGATCCTTTCCACCGAGCCGGGAAAGCGGGAAGCCACGATCGGCTGTGATCTGGGTGACAGCGAACAGGATCTGGGTTCACGCGGCGAAACGGCGATCTTGTTTACCGTAAAACCGGCCATCCCGGTGCGGTTGTCGGTCCGGGATCACGATCAAACGCCCTCGATTGCCGCGTTCGTAATCCAGGATCGGCAGGGGCGCGTCTATCCACCTCAGCCCAAACGACTGGCTCCCGACTTCTTCTTTCAACCGCAGATCTATCGTGCCGATGGCGAAACGGTGCTGCTGCCTCCCGGTGAATTCGTGGTGCAGTCCGGGCGAGGGCCGGAATACTGGGTCTGGGAATCGACGATGACGGTCCGCGCCGATGGCACAGTCACTCAGCAGAGTCCGATGTCCGCGCCGTCTTCGTCCAGGTCCGTGGACATTCACCTGCAGCGCTGGGTCAATCCCCGAGACTTCGGGTTCTATTCCGGCGATCACCACATTCATGCCGCGGGCTGCGCCCACTATACGTCTCCCACGGAAGGGGTCTCGCCTGAAGACATGTTTCGCCAGGTGAAAGGAGAAGGCCTGAATGTCGGCTGCGTACTGACGTGGGGCCCCTGTTACCGCTTCCAGCGGCAGTTCTTCGCTGCGAAACCGCACAACGTCAGCGAACCGTTGACGCTGCTGAAGTACGACCTGGAAATCAGTGGATTCGGTTCCCAGGCCCTGGGACATGTCTGCCTGTTGAATCTGCAGGACCAGACGTATCCGGGTTCCGATGGCACCGAAACCAAGGGCTGGCCATTGTGGACGACGCCGGTCATGCGCTGGGCCAAGGCTCAGGGAGGCGTCACCGGTTATGCCCACTCCGCCAGCGGGCTTGCGATCGAGCCTGCCTCCGCCGCCAAGCGGTTGGTGGCCCGGCTGGATGCCGATCTGGACGGTCAACTTTCGGCGATGGAAGCCGAGGATGCGCTGCTGCCCGAAAAGTGGTTGACCATCGATGCCAGTGGGGACGGCGTGGTCGACCTCAATGAGTTGACCGAAAGCCATCGTCGCGCCGCGGATCGATTGCCGAACCTGGCGATTCCCGAAATGAATGGCGTCGGCGCCATGGAAATCTGCGTGACGACCGCCGAAGGAGTCTGCGATTTCATCAGTGCGATGGACACTCGCCGTATCCAGGAATGGAACACGTGGTACCACATCCTCAATTGTGGATTCCCGCTGAAAGTCAGCGGAGAAACCGATTTTCCCTGCATGAGCAGTCGTCGAGTTGGCCAGGGACGGGTCTATGTTCAGCTTGGTCCGCCCACGGGACAAAACACGCCGCTCGATTACGCAACCTGGTGCGAAGCACTTGCCAGGGGACGGTCGTATGTGTCCGACGGCTTCGCACATGCGTTGGACTTCCGGGTGAATGGACAGGCGCCGGGCTTCGACGACGTGACGCTGGCCAGCGGTGGCACGGTCGCAGTCACCGCCAGGGTGACGTTCGCTCCACAGACACCCGTAACGGTCGCTCAGGGAACCGTGATCCCCGCTGTCGGCCTGCCGCTGGTGGGGGATACGGTCGAGTTGCACGGCCCCCGTTCGGACAAACTGGTGACCGGGGGCGAGCGACTGGTGGAAATCATCGTCAACGGTCAGCCAGTCGCTTCCCGAAAAGTTTCGGCCGACGGCAAGCTGCAAGATCTGACCTTTGAGATCCCGATAACTCGCAGCAGTTGGATCGCCCTGCGCCAGTTTCCACAGTTGCACACGAACCCGGTCAACGTCATCGTGGCCGGACAGCCAATCCGGGCGTCGCGCGACAGCGCCCGCTGGTGTGATGACGTGATTGAACTGCTGTGGAAGAATCGCCAGAAGGTCATACCCGAGTCTGAACGCGCCGAAGCATTGCAAACGTTCGAGAAGGCGCGTTCCACGTATCGCCGGATCGCTGCAGAAAGTCCTTGAATCAGTCCGCTTTCGACGGAATCGTCCCATGCATCCATTTCGCGTCTCTCTGCTGCTGATCGTCATCATTTCGAGTTTCAGTCCGTGGGCTCAGGCCGACGTGGCAGACCCCAAGCCACTGTTTCTCGAAGGGTATGCGGGGCAGGTCAGCTACAAACCGGGCGAAGAACTGTCGCTGCATGTTTCCACCAGCAGTCCAAAGTTCATCGTCGAAATCGCCAGGCTGGGGGCTCAACGCGAAGTTGTCTTGACGAAGCCGGATGTTGCAGGCGCCGAGTTTCCGATTCCCGAGAATGCGTCGTCGCACGGGTGCCAATGGCCGGCGGCGTACAAGCTGGCAATCCCGGACACGTGGAAAAGCGGTTACTATCACGTCACGTTGAAGGCGGAGGATGGGGGTGGCAAGTTCGTGCAGCGAGGCCGGCGGACGGTCGAAGCCAGTTGTTTCTTCATTGTTCGAGCCGCCCAGGCCGGCAAGAATTCAAAGATCCTGCTGCAGTTGTCGACCAACACCTACAATGCCTACAACAACTGGGGCGGGTTCAGCCTGTATGCCTACAACGGCCGCGCCAATGTTCAAGGGCATCGGGTTTCCTTCGAACGACCTCCTGCCAGCCAGTTCCCCAACTGGGAACAGCCGTTCGTCGCCTGGGCGGAATCCAATGGATATGTTTTCGACTTCGCCGCGAATTCAGACCTGGAGTTTCATCCCGAAGACCTGAAGGCGTACAAGCTGGTCCTGAGCGTCGGACATGACGAATACTGGTCATCGTTGATGCGGGATCACCTGGAAGCGTTCATCAAGGCCGGAGGGAATGTCGCCTTCTTCAGCGGAAACACTTGCTGCTGGCAGGTCCGCAGCGAAGATGCCGGTCAGGCACTGACCTGCTGGAAGCAGTGGTACAATGTCGATCCACTCTATCGCAGCGGTGATCACAAGCTCTTGTCGACATTGTGGAGCCACCACCTGGTCGAGCGGCCTGAAAATCAGTTGACCGGAGTTGGCTTTTTGTTCGGCGGATACCATCGCAGCCACGGCCAGTTCATGGACGGCAAAGCCTCCTACACGGTCCATTATCCCGACCATTGGCTGTATGCCGGAACCGGACTCAAGCGGGGTGATGAATTCGGGGGGAAAGACACCATCGTCGGCTACGAATGCGACGGCTGTGAATTCGAATTGCGCGATGGCCTGCCCATCCCGACGTACCGCGACGGAACGCCGGAAGGATTTGTCATCCTGGGAAGTTGTCCGGCCAAATGGGCACCCGGTGACAGCGTCTTTTATGAGCGATTCCCCAAAGACCGGATCGGTGCTGCGATCCTGGGAACATACGCCCGGGGCGGCACGGTAGTCACGGCCGGTTCGACCGACTGGGCACATGGCCTGCGCGGCAAGGATCCGGCAGTTGAGCAAATCACACGCAATGTTCTGGATCGGCTGGGAAGATAACGAACAGGTTCTCTGCTGACAGGATTTCAACCGCGTGGTGGGCTGGCGCGATCGTCGTTCCCGCCGAAGCTCTTTCCTGATTCGACATAACCGTCCACAAGTCCGGACGTTCAGACGAGAATACGGCGTCTGCCCACGAATCGTCGTCCTTTTGCTCTAAAACGTTCCAAGCCGTCCCTTGAACGACCATCGTGACTGTGCGGATTCGATAGCCGGTTCCCGTAGGTCGCTCCGGGTCGTGGGTGCCTCACAAAATCGAATCCCGAACTACAGTCGTCATGCAGGGTTATCTCGCGCGGCTGGTATTCCAGCACTGCAACGGCATCGAGTTTGCGATGACTGGTCTTCCCTTGAGGAGGCCGCAAAGTGCGGTCACGCGGTTGCAGTTATGGGTGAGAAACCCTGCTCAAGGGCGTCTTTGACTACGAAGGCAACCGTTCAGTATTCGAACGTGGCTCTCGTGGCGTCTCTGACTGTAAGGAGAAGAATCATGCTGAACTGGGCCCTGACGTTCTTGATTGTGGCCTTGATTGCAGGCGCATTGGGATTTGGCGGCATCGCCGGCGAAGCAGCGTGGGTGGCCCACGTACTGTTTGTCGTGTTTCTCGTTCTATTCCTCGTCTCACTGATCTCAGGTCGGCGAATGCCTCGTGTGTAGCGCGACTGGAGCCCGGTGGAAAGCCCTGAATGCTCCCCACGCGGTTTTAAGGAATGGAGAATCAGCATGTTAGATTCAACAACGACACCATGCGTCGAAAAACAGGAATGGACTCAGGCGGCTGAAAAGGCTCGGGAAGCGGCCGTGTCCGCAGGTGAAATGGTCGGCCACGCCGCCTCGGCAGTCAGTGCGATGGCTTCACATGCGGCCAGCGGTGTCGGCAGGAAAGCCGACGATCTGGCCGCCACTGCAGGAACCCGGCTGCAGGGGTTGGGTGATCGACTCAGCCAGAACGCTCCGCAGTCGGGCGTCTTGGGAAGTACGTCGCAGGCGGTCGTCAACGGCGTCAAGGCTGGCGGTAAATACATCGAGGACTCCAAGCTGACCGGGATGACCGAGGATCTCGTTGAACTCGTTCGGCGAAACCCGATTCCTGCTGTCCTGATCGCGATCGGCCTCGGGTGGTTCGTCGGACGCAAACTGGGGAGTTGAACCATGTCTACTGATGTCGACGATCCGGCGGAACAGTCCACAGCATCGTTGGTCACTGGCATTTTTGGTGACTTGCAGCATCTCGTCGAGCAGCAGTTGTTATTAGCTCGATGCGAACTGGAATGGGAATTCCGCCAGCGATTGGCCGGTGTGGAGGTCATTGTCCTGGGAATGATGATAGTTGTCGTCGCTGCGATCATGTTCTGCCTGTCCGGGGCTCACCTGCTGTATTGGATGACATCACCGCCCGGGACCGATCAGGCGTGGTTGCCATTATGGATTTGTCACGCCGTCGTGGGGGTGGTGCTGGTTGTTGTTGGTGGGATCGTCATGCGCGTGGGCCGATCAAAGCTCGATTCGATCGGTTCGACACGAGATCCCGCGAGTGACATTCTGCAGGAGGAAGTCACATGGATGAATCTCCCGAAGTCATTCGTCAGCAGATGGAACAGACCCGATCTCAACTGACGGACAAACTGGATTGCCTGGAGCATCAAGTCTCTGAGACGGTCCAATCGACCGGTGCCGTGGTTGAGGCGATTCAAGTGACCGTCGAAAATGTGACCGGTGCCGTCCAGTCCGTGCGACACGCCTTGAGTCTTCGGAGTCAGATGAACAGACATCCCCTGCTGGTCCTTGGAGGGGCCGCTGTCATCGGATATCTGGCAGGAAGGGTTCTGACCGGCCGATCAAATGGTTCTGCGGCACTTTCCGTGAGTGCAACCGGATCCGGAAGTGTGATCGGCCGTCCCGGCGACGTGAATTCGGTCGCGAAGTCCGCAGACATTGCGATTGCCTATGCGACAGGTTTGAAGGATTCGTCCCGGGACCAGATGAAGTTGGCAGCGCTCGGGGCATTGCTGGGAATCGTACGGGACATCGCTGTCCGTGCGATTGATCAGCAGATCAGGCGACCGACCGACCCGTCCGATGACTCGCAAAAGTCGACCGGTCAATCACCTGTTCGAGACTCGTCGAAGATGTCTGAACGACTGCGTATCGTGCCGACCAATTCGTGTTGTTCAAGCAATTCGTAATGGTTTGATCAGGAGACGCGACCATGAACTGGGATCAACTTCAGGGTAACTGGAAGCAAATGACCGGAAAGGTCCGGGAAAAATGGGGCAAGCTGACGGACGACGATCTGATGATGGTCGCCGGAAAGCGTAAACAACTGGCCGGAGTTCTTCAGCAACGATACGGCCTTGCCAAGGAACAGGCGGAAAAGGAACTCGACGAATTCATTTTGTCGATGAAGCCATAAGTCGTTCCGAAGCAGACCTACCAGTGGTTCCATCGTTCGCGCGCGGGCGAGGCTGAACCATCGTCTTCTCCAGAACAAGGAGCGAAAAATGAAAACCTTTCAACTTGGCCTGGTGCTGCTGGCACTGGCCGTCATCAGCGGATGCACAGAGAACACCGTGGGAGGCCCAGGTGTGTCCAGTCCGCCGCCCGGTAATTCGACCTCGACGACCGCCAAGCGACCGGATTATGGGCAGCCTGAAGAAACGTTCACACTGCTTGTGCCTCTGCTGTCAACACAGATGAAACAGGGGGAGACCAAAGAGGCGTCGGTCGGTGTCAGTCGCGGCAAGAACTTTGATGAAGATGTCACGCTCAAGTTTGACGAGCTGCCGGCGGGTGTGACAATCACGCCTGCCAGCACTGTCATCAAGCATGGTGACAGCGAGACCAAAATCGCAATCCGGGCCATGGATGATGCCGCCTTGGGCGACTTCACAATCAAGGTGGTCGGGCACCCGACAATGGGGGCTGATGCCACGTCGATGTTCAAGTTGACCGTGAAAGAGAAGTAATTCAGCCGGCGGCTTTCCCTGCGACGAGAATTCGTCGACGTAGCCGCAATCATCCGTTCCGTGGTACAACAACTGGTGGACATGCGAAGTGTGATCTGGTGGTGGCGCAACCCCGGATCAAATCGGCATGTCCACCTTTTCTTGATATTCAATGCATTCCTTGTAACCTTCTCACGCGGCGGAACGGATGACCGGGAGCGTGTTGAATCGACTGTGTCATCAAGCGTGGAAGGGATTCCCGTGATCCTGGAATTGATTGAGTATCTGGCCACCCCCTGTTCGTGGACTGCGCGCAAACTCGGTTATCTGAATGGTCAACTGGGGATCAAGGTCCGCCACCGTCAATGCCGACGGGCATGGCAGGGGCATCTGGAACGAACCAGGAACATCATCCGGGCGGCCATCCTGGACTGCCCCCAACGACGCAAGGCGGTTGTCCTGGGATCCGGTCTGCTGTTGGATGTGCCACTGTCAGACCTGTCTGCAACGTTTGACGAAGTGGTTCTGGTGGACGTCGTTCACCCGCTCAGCGTCTACTTGACGGCCCGCTGGTATCGCAATGTCACGCTGCTGCAGGCCGATGTCACTTCCACGGCCGCAGAGCTGGCCCGCGCCGCGCGGGACGCCTCAATCCCGTTGCCGCACGCATTCCCGCAACTCTTTTGCGACGATGCACGCGTCGACTACGTGGTCTCGGTGAACCTGCTGTCACAGCTGCCTTATGTCCCGTCACATTACCTGGAAAAGAACTCACGCCCGGAGGCAGAGATTGAAGCATATGGCCGCGATCTGATCGAAAGCCATCTGGATTACCTGCGCCGCCTGCCGGGGGTGGTCACACTGATCACCGATGTCGAAAAACTGAAGCTGGACCGGGCCGGAGAAATCGTTGACCGCTACGACATCCTGTATGGAGCCACAATTCCGTGGCCGGCGGACGAATGGCGCTGGGAACATGTGCCACTGGGGCACGTTGCCTCCGACTTCAGTTATCACCGCCGGGTCTGCGCCGTAAAGAACGTCAAATCCCTCTGAGGACTCCCGGGATTTATACGGCCACCGGAATCTCCGCAGTGCCTGGCGCTTTTTTACGGAATCCCAGCAGGATTGGCAGGACAAACAGCGTAAAGAACATGCTGCTGATGACGCCACCGATCACGACGGTTGCCAGTGGCCGTTGGACCTCGGCTCCAGAACCATCGCTGGTGGCCATCGGGATGAAGCCGACACTGGCGACGAGGGCGGTCATCAGGATCGTGCGCAGACAATTGACTGAAACTTCGCGAATGGACGGTTCTTGTTTCGATGTGGCGGACGACTGCAGGGCCGCGCGCCAGGCCGAGGCCAGGATCATGCTGTTGAGTACCGAAACCCCAGACAGAGTGATGAATCCGACCGCGGCGGAAATCGACAGAGGCATCTCGCGAAATGACACTGCCAATACGCCGCCGACACACGCAAACGGCACGCTCGCAAACACGACCAACGTGTCGGGAACAGTCCGATACGTCAGGTACAGCAATCCGACAATCAGACTGAGCGCCAGCGGAACGACGATCATCAGCCGCTGCTGGGCGCGCTGCATGTTTTCAAATTGACCGCCCCATTCGATCCGGAACTGGTCTTTCGGAAGATCGATCTGAGCCTCGATTTTCTTCTGGGCTTCGTTGACGAAGCTGCCCACATCGCGACCGCGGACATTGCACTGGACCGTGATTCGCCGCTTGCCCCATTCACGCGTGATCATCTTCGGCCCGCTGACCCGGCGGATATCCGCAACTCGCGACAGCGGCAGCCGTTCCCCCCCGGGAGCCGACAGCAGGATGCGACCGATCGCTTCGGGATCTTCACGCATCGAATCGGGCAGGCGGGCCACCAGCGGGAAACGCAACTGGCCTTCCACCACTTCGCCAATCACCTTGCTGCCGATCGATTCGACGACATCCAGCACGGCCTCGGCCGAGATCCCGTAGCGGGCGATTTCGTCCTGCTCCAGCGAGATCCTCAGGATCGGTTGACCGGTGACTTGTTCCGCTGCCAGATCGCTGCATCCGGGAATGCTTGCCAATACGTTCTGCAGTTGCTGGGCCTTGGGAATCAACGTGTCGAATTCGTCTCCGAACAGCTTCAGGGCCACATCGGCGCGGACCCCTGACACCATTTCGTTGATGCGCTGTTCAATCGGTTGAGTGAACCAGGTGATCTGCCCCTTCATTTCGTTCACTTCGTGGACCATCTGTTCCACGAGCTCCGCTTGAGTTTTGGCCTTCTTCCACGAGGAACGGGGTTTGAGAGAGACAAACACATCGGTGATTTCCACGTTCCCGGCATCGGTGGCCACTTCCGGTGAACCGACACGGCTCCAAAGGTGTTCCACTTCGTCCGGGAACTTCTGCAACAGCATCTGCTCCAGGCGGGTGTTCATCTCGGCCGACACTTGCAGGCTGGTCCCCGGCATGCGCATCACACCAACGACCAGGTCCCCTTCGGACAGGCGGGGCACGAATTCCGATCCCAGGCCGAGTCCGATGTTGAGTGCATAGGCGAGCAGGCAGAGAGCCGCGGGCAGGACCAGCCAGCGAAACCAGAGTGCCAGTTCCAGCAGTGGCCGGTAGATCCATTGGGCCACCCGAACCGGCAGGACTTCCTTTTCCTCGACTTCGCGCGGCAACACCAGGCTGGCCAGTACGGGAGTCAAAGTCAGTGAGATCACCAGTGAACCGATCAGGATGAAGATCACCGTCAGGGCCATCGGGCGGAACATCTTTCCCTCCACCCCTTCCAGCGACAGAATCGGCAGGTAGACGATCATGATGATCAACTGCCCCATGACCGTCGGGACGCGAACTTCGGAGGCCGCGTGGCGGACGATTTGCAGCCGTTCGGCGCCCGAGCAGCGTCCGCGATGGGCCAGATGACGAATGATGTTTTCGATCACCACCACGGAACTGTCGACGACAATTCCAAAATCGATCGCCCCCAGACTCAGCAGCGACGCGGCGATCCCCATGTACCACATTCCCATGAAACCGACCATCATCGACAACGGGATGGCGGCGGCGGCGATCAGACCGGCACGCAGATTGCCCAGCATCAGGAACAGCAGGACGACAACCAGGTAGGCCCCTTCACACAGATTGTTCTTGACCGTTTCGATGACGCGATTCACCAGGGATGTCCGGTCGTAGACGATATCCATGTGAATTCCGTCGGGAAGCGTCTGCTGTACCTCGTGGAACTTGTCGCGCAACCGCGAGGTCACGGCATAGCTGTTTTCCCCCATCAGCATGAAGCCCAGGCCCAGGACCACTTCCCCCTTGCCGTTGGCCGTCACGATGCCGCGTCGACGTTCGTGAGAGACCACGACGTCCGCCACATCGCGCACTCGAATCGGGACCCCGTCGATGGCAGTGATGACGATCCCGCGAATCTGCTCGACGTCGATCGTGCGGCCGACTCCATGCACCAGCACGGAATCGCCCGCCTGCCGGATGCTTCCGCCTCCCACGTTCAGGTTGTTGGACGCGACCGCTTCCAGAACCTGGTCAAACTCCAACCCGTGCTTGATCAGCAGGACCGGATCCAGACGCACCTGATATTGCTTTTTGAGCCCACCCCACGAATTGATTTCCGCGGAACCGGGCACAGTCCGCATCTGCGGTTTGACTTCCCAGTCGTGCAGCGTTTTGGCCCGGATCAGGTCGCCATCGTCGGCGACCAGGGTGTAGTGAAAGACTTCGCCCAGGCCGGTGGAGACCGGGCCCATTTCCGGCCGACTGATTCCCGGCGGTGTTTCGACACTGGACAGTCGTTCGTTGATCAACTGCCGGGCGAAATAGATGTTGGTGCCATCGCGGAAGGTGACGACCACCTGCGACAGGCCGAATTGCGAAACTGACCGCAGTGACTCCAGGCCCGGCAATCCTCCCAGGGCCATTTCGACAGGAAACGTCACCTGCCGCTCGACTTCTTCGGGGACCAGGGCTTGCGCAACCGTGTTGATCTGCACCTGCACGGGTGTGGTATCGGGAAATGCATCCAGGTTCAGTGCGTTGAGGCTGAAATAGCCCAGGAGGCAGACCAGAGCAGTCCCCAGCAGGACCAACCACCGGTGGGACAAAGACCAGGTAATCGTCGAATCCAACATGATCGTAGCGAGGCTTTATGGGTGGTAACGGAACAACGATAAACGACCCCGGCGGGGACCGCTCACGAACCGACCGTGTCAGCGACGGGGCTCGCAAAACTTGCGAATCGATCCACCACGCCGCGTCGCTCACACGTCAGATTCGAGTCAATTCAAGGGGACGCTGAAGCAACGTGATTCAGCACCCATTCAGATTTCAGGACGTGACCACCATTGGTGACAACTTCCAGGCCCGGTTGCAGTTTGTCCGACTGGATCTCAACCAGATCGCCATCATGAATTCCCAGGACCACGTTAATTCGCTCAAACGTCCGATCGGCCGTGCGGACGAAGACCAACGGCTGGCTGTCATCGTGGACAATCGCAGAGACGGGAACCACCAGGGCCGTACTCGAGTTCCGCAGTGTCACGGTGCCGGTGCCGAATGTATTCGCGCGCAACTGTCTGACTTCCTGACCCGAGATCGGGTCGGCCGAAACCACGGGGTTTTCAACTTCCGCGCGAATCTGCAGGGTCCGGGTCTGCTCGTTCATTTCCGTGCTGATCCAGGTGATCGATCCATGCAAATCCTGTCCGAGGCCATCGGGATTGAATGATACAGACTGCCCCAGCGCCAGGCGCGAGGCATCCTCCTTGGGAACATCCAACTTCAACCACATCTGATGGGTATCTGCGATCTCCATGACGGGATTCCCCGCTACGGCTGTCTCACCCAGAACCACGTCCTGTTTCAACACGACCCCGTCGAATGTCGCCCGGATGGGCAACAGGTTGGAGGTTGTGGCCGCACGATCCAGATCCTTGACCATCGCTTCAGGCAATCCCAGAAACTGAATCCGGTCGGCCCGTTCCGTATCGGACAATATCTCATAATCAGCGGCACGAAGACTGAATCCCAAGTTGACCAGGGTCTGCTCCGCATTCAGCAGATGGATCCTGGCTTCCCGCAGCGCCACCTTGGCTTCACGAACCTGTCGCGGCGGGATCGTCCCGTTGGTCACGCTTTCCAGGTTCGCCAGGATTTCGGCCTTGGACTCACGCGCCACCAGCGCGCTCAGGAATTCAGATTTGGACTGACCCACATCGACAGCATCAATCACGACCAGCACATCGCCCTTCCGAACGGTTTCACCCACGTGACGACAGACCTGCCAGACAGTCCCCGTCGTACGCGCGGACAGGTTGGCTACACGACGCTCGTCATACGTGATCACACCGGTTGTACGGACTCGCTCGGAGATCGGCTTCTGCTCGACCATGGTCGTCGTAATGCCGGACAAGGCGAAGGATTTTTCGGAAGGGAAGGTTATTTTCCAATCCGTTGCAATCGGGTTTTCCGACACCACTTTCTCCGCCGTAACGGATTCCGGCGCATGCCCTTCGGAGTCCGAATGCGAACTCCCCATGGCATGGATCTGAAATGTCCAATGCGTCTGATGTCCAAGCCAACCAACTGCCAGCAGGGCCGCAAGAATGCCCAAATACCTTGCACTTTTCAGGATCGAGACCACCGACGGAAACCGAGAGCGTTTCGGGGTCGAGGGTACACGGGACACTGTCATGGATAAGCTTTCTTAAAGGCTGAACTGGCAACAGGATTCGGAGACTCTCGCCGTAGACGATCTCACTTTTCTGTAAGCTTTTTTGTCAGCCACACGTTAGACAATCTGCCGGGTCCTGCGAGACAGAAAGGCGACGCAATTCATTATTGCTAATTCTGTTGCATCAATTCTGCTCCGTCAGAATCTGCCTGCAATGTCGGATTCGTTACAGGAACGAAAGCAAAGCACGTGCCATCTGTATTGCGGCATTCCTGAAGTTCGTTTCGACGAGGAATTATCGACCTGAATAACCGCTCCACTGGCAAAAAATGTAAACGGGTGAGCCGGGCGCCGTCAGGCCAATGGCACTTACTTTGTGAGCCGCACGGCGCTAGCCGCGGGTGCACTCTCACTCGACCCCAAACAACCCGCGGCTAGCGCCGTGCGGCTCACAATGCAACCCAAAGCGTCAGCGAGGCATCGCGTTAATTCCCGCCCTCCCTCGCTGACGCTTCGGATTACATGCCTAAAGTAAGTGCCATTGGCCGTCAGGCCTCGCACTCTTGCCTTTGAAGCGTCCCGTCTGGCCCATTCCTTAAGCGGGAACAAAAGGCTGTGACCGGCACTACCAGAGTTTGAACAGCGGGTCCGCAATCGTGAAGGTGGATTCCTGCTTGAACTTCGCACTCTTATCATTTTTGTCGACCCACAATTCGCCATTGCGATCACGAATATAATGATTGGGAAAGTTCAGTGACTCGAATGAAACTGCACTTGGCAAGCCCAAGCCCTTCACGCGCTTAAACGTTGCATTGGCACGAAAACCGGCGTTGTCCTGGCGCGGGGACAGTTGAATCCGCAAGTTCCCGTGATTCAGATAGTGATCGGGGAATGTGGGGGACCGGATGGAAACATAGCCCGATTCAGCCAGGCCATTGACGAGTTCGAACGTACCGTTCAGTCGTTCGGCGATCCCCGGGGCTGGTCGCACAACCCCCTTATTACTGGCGTGTTGCACGTAGGTACTGGTCTTGATGAGCTTGAGCGAAATGACTTTGGCTGGCAGGGCTCGCGTCGCCAACTCCCGACGCACTTCATCTGCCTTGTCAAGTTCGCCCGCCTTGACGTATTCCGCTGCGGCTTTCGCGTAAGCGTCGGTCAATTCATCAGCGAGTTTCTTTTGCGCTTCGCCGTACTTGCCAAACGCCGGCATCATTTCGGGGCGCGCCAGCAATCGTCCGTCCTTTTCGAGGATCTTCATTTCGTCTTGAGTACGCGTGGCAGCTTCAAGCATTTTCTTTTCGGTGAGTTCTCCGATGAGTTTTCGATAATCAAGGATTACGGCTTCCTTGGCATCCTCACGTCCCTGTTCGTAAGTCAATTTGGCGGTGGCAAGGTTATCCTCCACGGAGTCTGCATAGGTCGAAGCTTGAAATGACATCAAGACCGAGGCCAGGACTGCGAACAGTAAGTTGTGAGTGGCACGGTATGAGTGGAGCATCGTTGGCCTTCCAGATGAAATTCCGAGCAAGAGACCGAAAAAGATCAATGATGTCCAGAGTGTCACGGAAAGGCAATGGGCATCAATCGCTGTCGATGCATTCGACCTTCAGGAGCGATCTGGCGTATAATGCAGAATCGAGGCGTTCGAACGGAGTGATTCGAGTGAGGAAGGATTGTCGATGTCGCTGAGTCTAGATCTGGCAGCCGCGCTGACCCCGCTGATCGGGCAGACGTTTGTTCCGGCACGGGCCGTGGCGGTGGCCGACGGCAGCGGAGTCACATTGTCCATCGAACTGCTCAGTGTGGAAGCTTTGGGAGTTTCGTGCGAAGAACTGCGGCTGGAAGTCCCGGCCCTGGGGGCGGCGACGCTGGATGTGCTCAAGAAATGGGGTGACGGCCTGTGCAAACGGGTCACTTACCTGCTTGAGAATCTGGGCCCGCTGGAATACGACGCCACTTCCCAGGAAGTTCTGATCCGCTCGACGCCGCCGGACCAGGGAACACCCGGGACCTCGAAATACTACGAAGTCCTGCTCTCTTCCCACGGAGCCGGCCGTTTTTCACTCCGCCGGTTTCGCAACGATTCCGCCAACCCCGGCCGGATCCCGGTCCCGATTCAGGTCACTCACGAACAACTGGCCAAACTGGTCAACGACCTGACCGCCACGATCCCCAATCCGTAACCGACGCTGTCAGCGTCGGGGTCTTATGGAGTTGCTGACCCTGTGAAGCTGCCTTTCGGTCCGAGCAGCGTGTCTTCGCTTACGCCTGCCACTCCACCGTTAAAAGCTGATTGTCGTGGATCTCCAAATCCAGGTTGTGGCAAGCCGCACGGATTTCTGGTACTGTGTTGCGGATGAATTCGCCGCTTCGTCAGACCCGGTCGCACCTGATGGCCCTGTTTCAGCAGGAGGGTTTGCACCCGCGCGGGGATCTGGGCCAGAATTTCCTGATTGATCTCAACCTGCTGGAAAGTATCGTCGCCGAGGCCGATCTGGGTCCGGACGACGTCGTTCTGGAGATCGGAGCCGGAACCGGGGGACTGACAACGTTCCTGGCGGCGGAAGCGGGTGCGGTCGTTTCTGTCGAATACGACCCGAACATGTACCGGCTGGCCAGCGAAGCGGTGTCGCATCGTCCGGACGTCACGCTGCTCAATTGCGACGCTCTGAAGAGCAAGCATCACCTGAATCCGCTGATCCTGGAAGCGGTGTCGCGCGAATTGGCGGTGGAACCGGGGCGGCGGCTGAAACTGGTGGCGAACTTGCCGTATCACATCGGGACACCCGTCATCGCCAACCTGTTAGCCATGGATTCCCCACTGGAACGGATGGTGGTGACAATCCAGTTCGAGTTGGCTCAGCGACTGTGTGCCAGGCCGCACACCTCGGATTACAGTGCGTTGTCGGTGTTCGTGCAGGCGCAAAGCAAGATCAAGATTGTCCACAAGCTGGGTCCGTCGGTCTTCTGGCCGCGGCCAGATGTGGATTCCGCGATCGTGCGACTGGATCCCGATCCCGTCGCGCGCGCCCGTATTCATGACCGCCAGGTGTTTCAGGTCTTCCTGCGAGACCTGTTCACACAACGCCGCAAGATCCTGCGAGGGATGCTGGGGCAAATGTTCAAAGGACGACTGGCCAAACCCGCCATTGATGCCGTCATGACCGAACTGCAATTGTCCGCGGACTCGCGGGCTGAGGAACTGGAAGTTGACCAGTTAGTGGCACTTTCCAATCGGTTGCATCAGGCCCTGACGGGCGAAACACGGATTCCCCACACCGCAGAAACCAAGACCGAAGAACCCCAACGGGATGCTTGAAATCATCCCCCGACCACAGATCAGGGAGTTAACATGGAAGAACGCATTGCCTACAAGGGAGTCACGTTTGACGACGTACTGCTGGAACCCGGCTACAGCGAACTGGTGCCGGGCGATACGGATGTTTCCACCCAACTGACACGCAACATTCGGTTGAATGTGCCGATCCTGTCCAGCCCGATGGATACCGTCACCGAAAGTGAAATGGCGGTCGCCATGGCGCAGGAGGGGGGAATCGGCATCATTCACAAGAATATGACCGTGGACCTGCAGGCGATGCAGGTGGAGCGTGTGAAGCGGGCCGAGCACGGAGTGATTGTGGACCCGGTGACGCTGCCACCGGAAGCGACTGCGGCGGAAGCCCGCGAAATCATGGAACAGCGGAACATTGGCGGAGTTCCGGTGACTCGCAACGGCAAACTGCTGGGAATCCTGACCCGCCGCGATCTGCGGTTTCTGCCGACGACCGACACGCCGGTTTCCGAAGTGATGACCAAGGACAACCTGGTCACCGCCAAAGACGACACCACTTTGGAGCAGGCACAACGGTTACTCCTGGAAAATAAAGTAGAGAAGCTGCTCCTGGTAGACGAAAACTACCAGTTGAAGGGGTTAATCACGATCAAGGACATCGACAAGAATCTCCGATATCCAAGAGCATCGAAGGATTCACGGGGACGACTGCGAGTTGGGGCTGCGATCGGGGTCGGCGATTACGAACGGGCGGAACGATTGATCGACAAGGGAGTCGACGTTCTGTGCGTGGACAGTGCGCACGGCCATTCCAGGAATGTGATTGAAACCGTCAAGGAATTGAAGCGGCGATGGACGATTGACGTCGTCGCCGGAAATGTGGCCACGACAGAAGGAGCACGAGACCTGGTCCGCGCGGGGGCGGATGCGGTGAAGGTGGGAATCGGTCCCGGTTCGATCTGCACAACGCGGATCATTGCCGGTATCGGAGTGCCCCAGTTGACGGCGATTTCCAACGCTGTCAAGGCGACCATCGACACGGATATTCCGATCATCGCGGATGGCGGCATTCGCTACAGCGGGGATATCACCAAGGCCCTGGCAGCCGGAGCCCACTGTGTCATGTTGGGCGGTTTGCTGGCGGGTTTGGATGAGAGTCCCGGTGAAGTGGTGTTGTTTCAGGGACGAAGATTTAAGCGTTATCGCGGCATGGGTTCCCTTGGCGCGATGGTGAAGGGGAGCAGTGAACGATATCGGCAGTCGCCCGTCGACGATGGCAGGGGCCCCGTTTCCTCGAAACTGGTTCCTGAAGGAGTCGAAGGACGCGTGGCCTACAAGGGCTCATTGCCGGTGTTGTTGTATCAATTGATCGGGGGCCTGCGAGCAGGCATGGGATACTGTGGCGTCCGCACGGTCGCCGAACTGCGTACGGACGCGCGGTTCATCCAGGTCTCGCCGGCAACGGTCAGGGAGAGCCATCCGCATGACATTACGATCGTCGAAGAATCGCCAAATTACTCGGCCGAACACGCACAAATGGAATCACCTTAAATCGGTGGTCCTGGGTGCCTCGGTTCTGCTGAACCTGGCACCCGTGTTGCCCGCCGCAGACCCACTGGCGGGCCGCGACTCCACCGACACCAGTGTGCCGCGACCGGCTGTCGAACGCTGGAAGCGACTGAAATCTCAATACGAATTCACGCCAACTCCCGCGAACCGATCACCGCAAATCGATCCGCCGGCGCAACCGGCCGAAGTCGAGGCTGGGAGCCCGGCCGTTCGCACCGCACCGGCCGAGTCGAAATCCTACGAGTCCAAATCGAGTCTGCCGACGCTCCCAGCCGCGTTGGAGTCAACCACGACTGTCAATACGGCGTCCCCCGTTCGCACGGCGGCGGTACCCACCGAATCCCGTGTCTCCCCGGCCGAATTTGCGAATCCATTTACCACTGCCGAACCCGAACCCGCAGGACTGACCGCGCAGGACATCCTGAGCCGGCCGGAAGAAACGTCACCAGCTTCCGTCGTTCAGGATTCGGACGTGAAGCTGAACGCGGCTGACGAAGACAAGAAGGACGTGTCGCCAGGACGCCCCCGGCCAAACATGTCTCAACTTCAGTCAGGGCCTCCTCGCAAGACCACTCAGATCCGACGGATCAGCGACATCGCTCCGCTGAACGACTTCGACAAGAACACCGAAATCAAGACCTATGCAGCGGAAAAGGCTCGCGAGTTCAATGTGAAGTTTGGCGGTGAGGCCTATACGCCGCGGAACTTCCCTGATACCGCGGTTCCCTGGGCCGCTCCGACCACCAAGTATTATCCACTCTACTTCCAGGATCCCGCCCTGGAACGGTATGGCCACACTCATCATCCGCTGCTGCAGCCCGTGATCTCATCCGCCCGGGTGACGACACAACTGGTGATGCTGCCGTACCAGATGACGATCACCCCGCCCTGGGAACTGCATTCTCCCCTGGGCTGGTACCGACCTGGTGACGTGGTTCCCAAGCTGAAATACCCGATTCCGTGGAGTGCGAAGGCCGCGGCGGTGGAAGCGGCCAGCTTGACGGGCCTGATCTTCCTCGTCCAATAACAGATTTAATGTGTGCTTTGCGACAGAGCCACAGCACCCCGGTGACACTTGTGTCACCGGGGTGCTGTTGTTTTTGTAAGTTGCAACCCGGAACTCGACGATTCAGATTCGACTGAGTAGACTTCACGAGTCATTTCGTCTGAAGACGCCCATCACCCTCGTCCACTCGCGCGGACAGGAGGCTGGATCATGAAACATCTGACTGGGCTACTCGTACTCAGTACTTTCCTGACCTTTCGGTGTCCACCCGTCGGTGCCGCCAGTCCCCATGATGCGAAGGATGGCGAGACTCGAATTCGACAGGTGCTTCAGTCGGAAACTCAACGGGGTGCCACGAGTGTCGACCGGCGTCAGGAATTGCAAGCGGACATCAAGCGGGATTCATCCGTCAGTTCGCTGTGGTGGCAGGCTGGCTTTGTCAAGGTCGGTGAACAGTGGATGCCCGTCGAAGAATCGGTGCCATCGTCGGCATTGCTGGACGAGTACCGGGCGCAACGTGCCCTGGCCCCGAAAACACCCGCAGGGCAGATGCATTTGGCCAACTGGTGCCGCAGCCAGAAACTGCCCGAACAGGAACGCGCACACTTGTCGCAAGTGCTGGTTTTGTCGGGAATGGACCTGGACCCGAGCGCCGTCTGCCAGCGGATGGGCTATCGACAAGTCGGCAATCGCTGGGCGTCGTTGTCTGAAATCCAGGAGATGCAGCGTCTGTCCCGGAAGAAACAGGACCAGTTGCGGGTCTGGCAGCCCAGGGTGGAACGGATCGCCAGGAACTGGAACGCCAATCCCAAGCAGCACAAGCAGGCTCAGGAGGAATTGGGGGCCATCAAGGATCCGGCGGCCATTCCCGCCCTGGTGGACCTGGCTCTGGCGAATCCCTCATTGTGTGAGTCGATCTGTCGTCACCTGAAAACCATCAATACATTTGCCGCGTCGCAGGGATTAGCGACCATCGCCATTGTTGCTGAGACACCTCACCTGCGCCGGATCGCCATCGAATGTCTGGAAGGCCGCCGCCTGGACGAATTCGTCCCGATGCTGCTGAACGGAATGCGAACGTTCTATCAATCCGCCACAGCCAACGCCGATGCACCGACTCCGCGACTCGTGTTTCGCGAAGAGTCCGATCGCTACGTGACCTACGATGTGCGGCTTATCCCCACGTTCATACAAGTTGTCATCGTTCGCTCCACCGTTCAATGGAGGAATTCCATCACAGCCTCTGATCGCACGACGATCGCACGAGGCATTGATGACATCGACCATGAACTGCAATTGCGGATGGATCAAGACAACGACGTGACAGAAAAGTACAACACGCGCGTTGTCAGCCTGCTGTCTCAGCTAACCGGACAGGCAGAATGCCAGGATCCCCGTTACTGGTGGGCCTGGTGGAACGTTTACACCGGGACCGTTCCGCCGCCAAAACGGTATGAAGTCTGCAAGTCAGCCGTGGCGCTGCCTCCCATAACAATGTATCAGTTCGTTCACAGTTGCCTGGTGGCGGGAACTCCTGTGCAGACCGATCGCGGGCAGGTGGCGATTGAGCAAATCCAGGTCGGTGATCGAGTGCTGGCGAAGAATGTCAACACCGGCGAAATGGCCTACAAGCCGGTCTTGCATACGACCGTACGCGAACCGGTCACCGTCCACAGGCTCGTCGTCGGTGGCCAGCCGATTGTCGCGAGTGCGGGACACAACTTCTGGGTCAGCGGCCAGGGCTGGACCAGGACCCATGAATTGAAGGCCGGACAACCCCTGCATACCGCCACCGGCATGGTGCGCTTGGAGTCGAATGAAATCGAGGCAAAACGGGCCTCCGTTTACAATCTGATCGTGGCCGATTTCCACTCGTATTTCATTGGCCCGTCACTGATCTTCAGCCACGACGTCCTGCAGCCTGAATTGACCAATGCCAAGGTACCTGGGCTGGACATGGATTGACTGCCCGCATGAACCGCAAGGCGCCAGCAGTCCGTGGCAAAAGGAGGCAGACCCGGGTCCGACCCTTTGGAGGGCAGTTGATTCACCTTGAAAACCCATTGCCCGGAGAGGGTCTGACCCCTTTTGCCACGGATTGGTAAGCGCCACCGGCCAGCATCCACCGGCAGAAATTGCTGTTCGGCTCGCGCGTCGGCAGCGACAAACTCCCGCCTGCTTGACCGCTCGGCAGAACCGGTCGACTCTGCGGGACTCGATCAATCAACACACTGGGATTGTCTGCAGAAACGTTCAGAATCCCACGGTCAGCAACCATTGCCGGTCGTCGTGACGTTTCTGGCATTGCCGATAAGATTCGCTGTCTGGCCCGTGCAGGTCTTGCTTGCCAAATGGAGTCTGCCCCCATCCCCATGCGGTTTCTATTCAAATCAGAGACGTGTGGCAGAGGTCTGACCCCACTTGGCAGGCAAAGTGGCTCTGGCAGACTGCACGCGAAACAGAAACATTTCCACCGCATGCATCCGTCGAACCCTGGGAATGATGCCATGAAACCGCCCTTCGGATGGTGCGTAATTCTGACATGCCTGCTCGCCCTCTTGTCCGGCTCCGCGCTGGCCCAGGAGTCCGAAGAGGATGAGGAAGACTGCGTTGACAACGAAATCAGCCAGATCTTTCAGTTTGCCGAACCCGATTGCGGATTCCGGTTCATGGCGGATGCCCTGTACTGGTCGCGAACGCACTCCAGCAGCAGCGGGCCCGTGATTGGCGGTCCTGAAACGTTTTCGTTGGGGGCCTTGCCCAGCAACAGCAACTATGTCGGCGGTTACCGGATCGGGGCCGCCTGGCTGATCGATCCCAATTACGAAGTCGAAGCCGTGTGGACATCGTTCTCGAACTGGACGTCCAGCACCAGCGGTATCCTGTCCCGGTCGATCGCCTTCAACGGAGGGCAGAACGATCCGCTGGTCGATCCGACAGGGAACGCAAACTTCCTCAATACCGGAACGTTCTTCCGGCCCGTCTACGATGCTGCGATGGATCCGCTGGCCAATCCCGCCATCCAGAACTACGCCTTCCTGCAGGGTGGGGCCACATACAACCTGTACTCCACCAGCACTCTGCACGACTTCCAGGCGAACTTCAAAACGCGGCGATCGGAAGACCGTAGATTCTCCTTCGGAGTCGGTTATCGCAATGTCCAGTTGAACGAAGGAACGTCGGTGCTGATCAGCGGAGTGTTCGGTACCAGCGATCTACCCGAAGGCGGTACGACTTTCAACACCCTTACCAATGATGCACTGACCGCACATGGCTTGACCCTGATCAGCGGCGCGGCCGATGGCTGGACCAACAACCCCGGTAACGCGACCAACCTGTCCCTGTTCTGGAACGGGGCGACCACCAACCAGATGAACGGTGTGCAGGCCACGATGGATGCGTCCCTGCTGCAACGGGGAGCGTTCACATTGGAAGGGGTCGCACGCACGGGCGTGTTCTTCAACCGGATGTCAGGTTCGGTCCGTGAAGTTTATGCAGCCAGTGGCGGCGACAATTCGGTCTATGGTCGGACCTTCTCCGACCAGCGGGATACGGTTTCGTTCGTGGGGAACCTGGGCCTGAACGGCGTGGTCCGCCTGACCGATCACATCCGGTTGCGCGGCGGTTATGAAGTGATGATCCTCACGAACACCGCTCAGGCCGGCGACCAGCAGGGCGGAATCACCTATAACAGCCTCGGTACCGCCAGCTATACTGTCCAGGGCGGCAGCACTGTGATTCTGCACGGCGCCCGAGCCGAGGTCGAAGTTGTCTGGTGATGGTGGCGACTTGAGAGTCGGAGGATCGATGGCATCGCTGGACGGTCTTCCCGCAGTCGTGAATCCAACTGGACCGCCGATTTATCGGCGAGAAGATTACGTGGGAGGAGTTCGCCACTTCGTCATCTTTGTCGTTGACGGAGCGGTGATCCTGCTGTTCCTGTTGCCGTTAACCTCGATCATCGCGATCCTCGCCGGCCAAGTCACGGGTGCGACAGGTCTCTTTATTCCGTGGCTTCCGTTGTTGTGCATCTGGGCCTACCTGGCGGTGCTGAAACCGTCCCGGTATGGCTCGCTCGGGTATTGGGCGACCGATGCCAAAATCGTGACGATTCATGGTCATCAGCCGTCTCCGT
Source organism: Planctomycetota bacterium (assembly GCA_018242525.1). Classification (GTDB taxonomy): domain Bacteria; phylum Planctomycetota; class Planctomycetia; order Planctomycetales; family Planctomycetaceae; genus Schlesneria. The sequence goes on from JAFEBS010000031.1 coordinate 116,572, forward strand.
TTCGCATGACCCTTCGCCTCGTGTGGGCTCTGTTCTGGTGGTTTCGCCCCCTCGGATTCATCATCGACCTCTTCTGGATTCCGGCGAATCGCGAGCGACAAATGCTGCGTGACTTGTTTGCAGAGACGCGGTTGATTCGACGCAGGGCAAAGCCGATCGGGGTTGGCAAGACGACTTACGTGATGATGACAAGTTTGAACATCGCGGTGTTGTATGCGGAAATTCGAGAAAGACGTGAGACGGGCTGGGCAGACGGTAAGCGGACTTCCCAGACAAAACTGGAGCGGGTGAATGTCGCGCGCGAATGAAGTCGATCAGAACCCTTATGCCGCTCCGCAAGCGAACTGCCTGCACGACGAAGATCTCGCTCTCATTCTCCATCGCGCGGTCATGATCTTCCGTCGCATGGGTTGGGGCGGCGTCCTGCTCTTTGCCGCAGTCAGTGCGGTCAATTTCGGAATGAATCTGTCGATGGCCGATCCCGAGTTTCTAGTGCCGATGTTCGTCTTGGCCGGCTACACGGCTTTCTTCTGGTCGATGTTGAGAACAGCCAAATGTCTGGCGGAGAATTTTGACAGCGCTTACGGGCGTGCTCGTTGGATCGCCATTATCGCGGGCGCGTTCTTCTTTCCGCTCTTAACGCTGCCATGTTACTTTGCGATCCGCCTGATGGAGGAATACAAGCGACGCTATCTCAGGGAAGGTCGCACCAGCACGGACCCCGCTCTCGCTTCGAACCTCGATGGTGCCGATTAGAAACCCCAGATCAATTCGCCTTGATTCAGCTTCAGCTGACCTGCGGCGGGCTCGCTTCCCCTGCGTGGCCAGCACGATTATGGTTTGTCGACTTCACTGGTCAATGTTCCAGTCCTTCGAGGTGACGACCATGCGACATGCAGCGATGAAACGTGGATTTTCCTGTTGGTCTGTGCCGCTGGGTCTGGCGGTTTTCCTGACGGCCTTGAATCCCCCGGATAACCACGCCGCGGAATTACTCGCTGGCGTCGCCAAGGTCGACATCACCAATGTCGATGCCGGACCGGTCCACGACCGGCTGTATGCCCGGGCCCTGGTGGTGAAGTCTGGGACCACTGCCGCCGTGATCGTCTCGATCGATGCCGTGGCGATTGGTGAGATCGGGCATATCAAGAACGACTATCTTGGCAAGGTGCGGGGACAGATTGAGCGGGAACTGAAGATCAGCCCCGGCAGTGTCCTGATCAATGCCAGCCATTGTCACGGTGTCGTCTGTGCCGATGTGGATCAGCGCACGTTCCAGGCGGTGCAGGAAGCGAATCAGCACCTGGTCCCAGTCCGAGTCGGCGTGGGGACCGGTCACGAAGACCGCATCCAGGAAAACCGCCGCCTGAAGTTGAAAAGCGGCCGCGAAGCGGATGTCCGTCATGCCTACTCGCTGCCCCCCGATGATGCCGTGGCCGAAGTCGGTCCGATCGACCCGCAAATCGGCATCCTGCGCCTGGATCGCCTGGACGGTCGCACACTGGCCGTGGTCTACAACTTCGCCTGCCATCCGATCCAGGGGGTTCCCGATGGAGGCAACACGGCTGACATCACCGGGTTTTCCAGTCGTGTAATCGAAGACAATCAGAGCGAGGGAACCGTGGCCCTGTTCGTGCAGGGATGCGGCGGCGACATCAATCCGATTGGCTACAAAGCAGTCGACGCCCCGCGTGACGCCGAAACGCTCGGCAACCGACTCGGCCTGAGCACTCTGCTGGGCCTGAAGCAGATCCGCAGCACGGATGACACTCGGCTGAAGGTGATCAACGAACAACTGACACTCCCCCGAGCTGACCTCGCCGAACGGATCGTGGCGCAGGAGTCCGAACAGATCCGTCTGCTGAAATCGCTGAAGGGGACCAGCCTGAACCTGAAAACCTTCCTGCCCCTGGTCGTGAAATACAACCTGTCGACCGAATTCCCGTCGTACTATTCACACCAGTACCTGCACGAGCAGAAACTGGGACGCATGGATCTGAGCAAGCTCGACGCAGACAACCGCCGGAACATCCAGAACTACATCGACAACATTCACACGATGGAACAATTGACCCGCGTCCAGACGAACCTGGCACTGCTGAAAAAACATCAGGCCGACAACATCGCCGCGGGCAAGCGCACCATCGATGTCGAAGTGGCAGGGCTGCGAATCGGTGACTTCACGCTCATCACGTTCCCCGGCGAATTGACCGTGCAAATCGGACTGAACATCAAGCAAAAGTCCCCTCACCCCAAGACGTTCGTTGCCGGCTACACCAACGGCTACATCTACTACTCACCGACGGCGGACCAGTTGCAGAACGTCGGCGGAGCCCAGGAAGACAGCGATTGCATCCTGGCCCCGGAATGGCAGGCGCTGTTCGAAGCCCGGGCGGCTGAAATCCTCAAAAAGCTGTGAACGATGTCAGGCCGGAGACGAAGCGCCGACGCGCGTAGTGTCAGTGGGGTGGCTGTGGTCGACGCTTCGTAGCCCACTGACGATGGCATTCACTCAGGTCCCGACTTTCGCCTGATCAGACCGCAATTCCAGGCGGTCTCGAATCTCGGATTCCAAGTCCGGTGGCGGTGTGGTGAGCCAGCACAGTTCGCCCGCCAGCAACATGGCGATCGGGTGGCCGTCCAGATAGGCAACGCGATTGGACGCGGTTCGGGGAACTCGATCATGTTTCGTGACGATACCCGTTAGATTGAGCGGATCGGCGGCGTTGATGACGACGATTTCCTGTTGCTGGGCTTCGTCCCGCAGTTTTCGCAATTGCTGGATCGTGTCGGGCAGAGCGAACTGCTCGCCACCGACTCCGACAATGAATCGCCCCCCACGGATTTCACCGCGCGCTTCCAAACGTCGTAAGACCTGCAACGTCGCGAACCAGGACGGGGCACCGTCTTCACGCACCAGCAGGTCCCGGAAGACGATTCCCCAGCGACGCAGCAGTTGCCAGGCCCAGTCTTCCACGCTGGGGGCCGCCGGAGGCACTTCGGAAGGCGTCTCGGAAACGATCGGAAAGGGGACTCGCAGCGACCATCGGCCGAGTGCCGTCCGTGATGTTCGCCGGCGTTCGCTGCGATGGTGCGAGGCCATTCGACCTCGCGGGGATTTCTCGGCAATCAGGTTTCGCAGACCGGCGAATCCGTCGGCCGTGATCCAGCCCCGTGTGACCAGTTCACCAAGAACATCGTCCAATTGCGCCGGGAGCATTTGCGTGGCAGCGAGCAGATCGGCGGTGAACATGGCCCCCCGTGCCTGCAGGATCTCGCAGACCTGAACCGCCGGGCTGCTGAGTCCTTCCCGGTCTGGTTGCGGTGCATTCGCTGTCAGCCAGGTCACATCCTGCCGCAGGAACAATGAGATCGGTGCGACTCGGGTCAGGCTCGCCATCGGCCGCGATTTCTCGGGATCACGCGGTGGAGGAAACAACCGGCCCCAACCGACTTCCCCGGTCAGGCAGAGTTCATCGAGCGACTCGGACTGGTATTGATCAATCCGCGCCGGGAGGATTTCGCGTTCCCAGGCCACGGCCGGAATGTCCAACCCTTGCAACTGCGAGATGGCTTCATACAGTCCGTTGGGCCCCGCGCGACGATGTGAGGCAATCAGACCATGATGCCGGGCCAGGAATCGAATGAAGACATCGACCGTCACCGGCTCAATCTGCTTCCGCAGTCCGTCGAGCGTCAGTCGATGGATGCGTGCCAGCAGTCGACGGTGGCACCATTCCGTCACGCGTTCAGTCGGTGGCGATACCTGTGCGTCCACATCGCCGACAGCAACCTCCAGAGTGAATCGACCCCGCAGGACCAGGCCTTCTCCTTCCAGTGCCTCCAGCGTGACTTCGGCCTGACTGAGCGTGATTCCCAATCGCTCGGCCGCGACGGGACCGGTGATCGGACCACAGACTTCGAGCAGACCGCGCACCATTGCCAGGCGGGCCTCAGTCGATTCCCAGTCGTGGCGGACCTCCGCCGGAACGGTCACGCCAGGCGTCAACGTGGCCGCAGGAAATACTGCCAGGACGGCCGGGACTCGTTCCGTCGCAGCCCAGGCATTCAGGTTGCGAAACCGATGCGGTTCCATGTCGTCGACGGGAATCTGGACATCCACCTGTGTCGCTCGGCCTGCCGCGACAAGTTCGGCAAAACTCTCCTGCCAGTCGGCCGCTTCAACCGACGGCACGAGAATTCGACTGAGCAGCGCATCGTGCAGTTCGTCGGCGTTGCGGATCAGAGGCTGAGCTTCCGCCACGACTTGTCGAATCGCTTCGGGGTCCAAACGGCCCAGGTCTTCGACACTTTCGACCGACAACGAACGGCGCGTCGCCACGGCACGGGCACGACGTTCGGCGACTTCACCCCCGTCCAGAAACGCATACGGATTGGAGTTCAGCAATTCATAACTGAAAGGGGAGGGCTCGCGCGTATCGCGGGCGACGAATTCAATCTCGCCCCGTTCCACGCGATTCAACACCTCTTTCAGGGCTTCGATGTCGTGGGCTTCGTGCAGACAATCGTCCATGGTTTGACGAACGAGCGGATGGTCGGGCAGTTCGATATCCCCGACGACGTTTTCCTGGCATCCGGTCAGCTTCGGAAAAACGGCCGTCAGCAGGTCGTCGCTGCGAAACCGCTGCAGCGCCGGCGGGACTTTCTTGCCATTTCGGGATCGCAGCACCTGCAATGCGCGTGTCGCATTCCAGCGCCAGCGGTTTTGAAAGATCGGGACCACCAGCACCGCCTGCTCAAACATCTCCTGCACGTTGCGAGCGGTCAGCAGGCCAAACATGCTTTCCAGTGGAAAGCTGTGCTGCGGCCCCAACGACAGCACGATCCCGTCGTCATCGGCACTGGCTTGCAGTTCAAAATCGAACGATCGGCAGAACCGCTTGCGCATCGCCAGGCCCCACGCCCGCGTGATCCGGGTTCCGAACGGGGCGTGGATGACCATCTGCATCCCGCCGCTTTCGTCGAAGAACCGCTCGAACACGACGCGATGTTGAGAGGGCAGGAACCCGATCGCCGCCTTCTGGGCGCGCGTGTATTCCACGATCTGATGCGCGGCCGAGGGTCCCGAATGCGTCTCCTCTACCAACCATGCTTCCGCCGCCTGCGGATCGATCAGTCGCTGTTCCAATTCTTCCCGCAGGCGCGACACTTCGTCCGACAACTCAAACGTCCGGCCGGGTGCTTCCCCGCGCCAGAACGGAATCGTCGGCGGAGCCCCCGCCGCATCACTCACGAACAGGTCGCCGCCCCGCAGGTACCGGATCCGCCACGACGTGTTCCCCAGCAGAAAAATGTCGCCCGCCTGGCTTTCCGTTCCAAAGTCCTCGTCGACCGATCCGACCACGGTGTGGTCTTCTTCCGTGACGACACGGATGGCGAAGACTTCGGGGATCGCCCCCGCATTGCTCGTCGCGGCAATCCGGGCACCCGGCCGGGCCCGCAACCGGCGACCCACCTGATCGTGATGCAGGTAGACGCGACTGCGCCCCGATCCGTGCGTGATCCCTTCGCTCAACAGGTTCACAATCCGATCAAACTCCGCCCGGGAAAGGTTTTGATAGGGGGCCGCCCGACGACAGAGGTCAAACAATTCATCGCTGCCACATTCCCGTGTGGCCACTTCGGCGACAATCTGCTGCGCCAGCACATCCAAAGGCGCGACAGGAATTGGGACAATATCCAGCCGACCATGATGAATGGCCCGCATCAGGGCCATGCATTCGATCAGTTCGTCACGCGTGAGCGCAAACAGCCGTCCCTTGGGGATCAGGCCGAGTGCATGGCCCGACCGTCCGACGCGCTGCAGGAACGTTGCGATGTTTCGCGACGAACCGATCTGGATCACCAGGTCGATGTAGCCGATGTCGAGTCCCATTTCGAGTGACGCGGTGGCGACGACCGCTTTCAACTGGCCACTCTTCAGCTTGCGCTCGGTGTTGTGCCGATGGTCGGCCGCCAGTGAACCGTGATGACTGCTGATCGCTTCCTCGCCCAGCAGTTCACTCAACTGGTGAGTCAGCCGTTCGGCGAGTCGTCGGGTATTGACGAAGATCAGCGTCGCGCGGTGACTGTTGATCAGTTCGACAATCCGCTCATTGATTTCAGCCCACTGCTCGTGCATGCAGACCGTCCCCAGATCGCTGGGTGGAACTTCGATCGCCAGATCCAGTTCACGCTGGTGTCCGACATCAATAATCGTCGGCAACCCGGACGACGGTTCATGTTCCTCTGACTGCGGCCCTCGCGGGCCGCGTGTCCCCACCAGGAATCGGGCAATCGACTCAATCGGCCGCTGAGTCGCCGACAATCCGATTCTCTGCGGCCGTTGCGGGCACAATTCGGCCAGTCGTTCCAGAGTCAGCGCCAGGTGCGATCCCCGCTTATCGCGCACCAGTGCATGGATTTCATCGACAATCACCGTTTCAACGGTTCTGAGCTTCTCCCGGGCCTTGGGACTGGTCAGCATCAGGTACAACGATTCGGGAGTCGTCACCAGGATGTGCGGCGGCCGTTTCAGGATCGCGGCCCGCTGTGCCGCGCTGGTGTCACCCGTCCGCAGCCCCGCCCGAATCGGCGCGATCTGCAGTCCCATTTCCTCGGCAACCGTCAGGATTTCGGCCAGGGGAACTTCCAGGTTGCGGTGCATATCGTTTGAGAGTGCCCGTAGCGGCGAGATGTAGACCACACGGATCTCATCCGTCAACTCGCCCGCTTCCGCCAGCCTCAGCAGTCGATCAATCGCGGCCAGAAACGACGTCAGCGTCTTGCCGCTGCCGGTCGGAGCGGCAATCAGCACATCCCGCCCCGCCACCAGGTGCGGCCAGCCCAACTGCTGCGGTTCCGTCGGCGCGGCAAAGCGCGAACGGAACCAGTGCTGAATCACTCGATGAAACAGTTCCAGGGCCATGACCACGGATGACAGCGGCAACCCGCCGCTCCTTTCGTACGGACAACTGATTCACGCGCTGCCCGCCGCGGCAGCCGAAACAACCATAATACCCGGCGGCCTGGGTGAGGTCACAACGGACCGGGGTCTGGCACTTCGGAAATTCGGAATTGGCTGGCATAGAATCCTGCCCATTCCCTGGTCACTCGTCCTGAACCGTTCGCGTCCACGGGCGATACTACCGGGCTTGGTGACACTGCCCTTGGCTGTGCGGCCCAACGGGCCAGAGATTCACCCAGCCAGGGCCCTTCGGCCCTGGAAAACATCGCCCAAACCAGATCTCGTCAGGTCCAACGGGTCGGTCATTCCCTCCTAAACGCCAAGTTCGATATTGAAGTCACACGCGCCCATACCCAATTCCATGATTGGGGTCTCGTGTTCCAATTCTGGGATTCCGAAGTGCCTGCCCCTCGATCGCATGCCCGTTCAACTTCCATATCGGACTTGCAGCCTCGAACATGAATCGACGATAGTGGCCCGTCTCCAAATCCCCTGCCTGCCTCGCCCTGATCGCGATTCGACCTGATGCCTGACTTCACCGCAATTCAATGGACGCTGGCTGTGATTGCCGCGTATTGTGCCGGGGTGTCGAAGGCGGGGCTGGCGGGTGTCGGCCTGCTGGGGGTGACATTCATGGCAGCGGCGGTGCCGGGACGCGGCTCCAGCGGCATCGTCCTTCCGTTGCTGATTTTTGCGGATCTGCTGGCTGCTTCAACGTTTCGCCAGCATGTGCAGTGGAGTCAGATTCGCCGGCTGGCGTGGCCCATTTGCCTGGGGATTTTCGCGGGCTGGGGATTGCTGATGGTGATTCCCGATGCCGCCTTCCGGCCGATCATCGGCGGCATGGTCCTCGCGATGTTGATCCTGCACGTTGTGCGACAACGATTTCCCGGCTTCGACGCGGCCCTTCCTCATTCGCGGGTCTTCGCGTGGTTCACCGGCCTGCTGACGGGGAGCGCAACGATGGTCGCCAACGCCGCCGGCCCGATCGCGTCCACCTATCTGATTATCCTGTCGCTCCCCAAGCACCAGTTTGTTCACACGATGGCATGGCTGTTTTTGTTTGTGAACATCTTCAAGGTCCCCTTCAGCATTCACTTGGGCCTGATCAACGTCGGTTCCCTGACGCTGAATCTGTGCCTGGTTCCAGCGGTCGTCGTCGGCCTCTGGTCAGGCCGCTGGTTGCTGGAGCGGGTGCCTCAACACGTGTTCCAGGCCATCGTGCTGGTTCTGGCAACCATCAGCGCTCTCTGGCTGCTGGGAGCGGGTTTGTTTTAAACGCGGCTGGGTGGCAATGAACGCGGGTAACGCATTTTGTCACGAGATTCCCATCGGTTAAGACGCAGTCGTCATATCCGTTACTCCGAAGGAGTTTCGCCTTATAGCCTAGGGTTGCCGCGCCCGCGGCTACCCTGGGTCGCGCGAAGTCGCTGAACTCTACCCTGAAAGGGTTCCGCCAACTTCATGGATGCAGCATCAGTCCCAGACAATGACGGGCCAACATGTGAATGTGATCGTCAACGCCGCCGACAATGATCGGTGGACAATTCAAGCTACTCGATGTACCTCCGAGTTGGGCATGCAACTCTTCGTGGAAGGTCTGGTCCTTGAGAAATGGAATTCGATCTTTCGTCGAAAACACGATCTGGATGAGGACACTGGCGAGAGACCGTGGCATGGGTATTGGTGCCTGGAGGCGGAAGCCTTTCAGGGTAAAAACAATGATGCGTTCAGACCCCAGGGTAGCCGCGGGGCGCGGCAACCCTGGGCTATAAGACGAAACTCCTTCGGAGTGTGCGTT
>JAFEBS010000032.1 GCA_018242525.1 Planctomycetota bacterium
GGCGGCAGGTCGAAGAGCCAGCGCGCCTCGATCACCTCGAGAGCCTTGTTCATCATCGTCGCCGAATCGACGGTGATTTTGGGCCCCATTTGCCAGGTCGGATGTGCCAGCGCCCGTTCCACGGTGACTTCCGTTTCCAACCGCTGCCGGCACCAGCCACGGAACGGGCCTCCACTGGCGGTCAGAATAATTCGTTTGACGTCCGCCCGGCGACCTGCCTGCAGGCATTGGAAGATGGCACTGTGCTCGCTGTCGACGGGAATCAATTCCGCTCCGGTGTTCGCCGCCAGTTGCATGACCAGCGGGCCCGCCACAACGAGGGTTTCCTTGTTGGCAATGGCGACGCGCTTGCCGGACTCAATTGCAGCCCACGCCCCTCGCAATCCGGCCGCGCCAACGATGCCACAGACGACGGTGTCGACATCCGGATGCGCGGCCAGGCGTTCGACCGCTTCCGGTCCAAACTGCAATTCTGTTCCATGTGGAAAATGGCTGGGATTGACCGACGATTGCCCGCCCCCGTCCGAAACCACCGCCCAGCGCGGTCCAAACCGGTGACATTGCTCCGCCATGGACTGCCAGCGACTGTGCGCGGTCAGGCCAGCCAGTTGCAGACGGTCACCATGTGCGGCAATCACATCCAGACAATTGGTACCGATCGACCCCGTCGATCCCAGGACGGCAATTCGGTTTCGCGAAGATAGATCGGCATTCGGCAAGACAGGAACTCACTCAGAACCACGACAGAACCCGGGGAAATCGCCGCAACTCGTGTCAGCCATTTCAATTGCACGCTCCCTTGCGCAGTCCGGCATTCTAGGTTGCCTGCCCGGGTCGAGCAAGAGAGTTCGGCTACGTTCAAAATCGGATCGCCGCAACTTTTGCGGCGGTCTTTCAACACGTGAGGCGGTCTCTCAACTCAATGGTTCGACGACGTCGATTTGCCGAACGGGGTTTCCCACGGCGGACGACGATTCCAGGGAAGTCAAGGTTTCACGTCACTTGGTTTGCGTGACGATTGAGTTCGGAGATTCTTCGCATGATCACCAAGTATTCGACGAACTTTTCGACACGGAGCGACGTCAGTTCTAATGCGAGGTGACACATCAGACCGAGGCGAATCCACTTCACCTGCCGGCTCAGGCAAATCCAAGCCTCACTGACGTCTTATCGCACTTGAAGCCCGTCTCAGCTGAGTCCCTCGACATTCAAAATCACAAATCTGACTTACAAAAGCACGCACCGGATCATCGCGATGCAGCCTGGCAGTGGTGAAGGAAAACGCAGCAAGCGTTCCACTGGAAGGAGCCATGATCATGCCTTTTCTCGTGGTGATGGGCTCTCCCGCCGTGGGGTCCAAGTTTCCGTTGACTCCCAATCGTGACATGCTGATCGGCCGGTCGGGGTTCTGTGACATCGTCTTGAACAAGCGATCGATTTCCCGCGAGCACGCTCGGGTGTTTGAGCGAGGGGGCGACTATTACATTCAGGATCTGGACAGCATCAACGGTACTTTCGTCAACGGAAGTCCCGTCCGAGGAGAGGTCCGCCTGAAAGACGGTGATCGAATCAACCTGTTTGACGTTCCCGTGAATTTTAATTTATTTGATGACACAAATAATCCTTCCAGCGGGTCAATGTTCGTTTTTGACGGGGCATCGCCACCCAGTCCGCCCCCCGTCGAGTCCCGATTGCGAGCGCGGCTGGAGAATATCCTGGACATCATTCACCAATTGGGAAACAACTTGAAGATCGACGTGATTCTTCCCAAGGTTCTGGACATCCTGTTTCAGATGTTCCCGCAGGCCAGCAATGGGGAGATCCAACTGATGGACCAGGAGGGGAATCTGTCTCCACGCGCGACACTGCATGGCCGTAGCGGGGAAACGTCGACTTTGACTCAATTCCCCGCCGACATTCAGCTTTCACGGCGGGTCCTGGAGTCTGGCGAAGCCCTGATCGAGGAGTCCGGAGATGCAACGGGGGATTCCGCCCTGGAATCATCGTTTTCTTCGTCGATTTTTGCGCCGATCATCGGTCACGGTGGAACGCCGTTTGGAGTCATCGTTCTCGAAACCGAAGAACCAGGGTCCCGATTCGGCCCCGATGATTCATCGCTGGTGTGTGGCGTCGCCATGATCGCGGCACAGTCGATCGGATATGCACGCGCCCACGAGACCGTGATCGAACATGAACTGACCCGGCATTACCTGCAAACGGCCCGGGAAATCCAGTTGCGTATGCTTCCTCGTGAATGCCCACGAGTTCCCGGTTACACATTCGCGAAGTACTACCGGGCTGCTCAGATCGTTGGGGGTGATGCCTACAGTTATCACACATTGATTGACGGTCGAGTGATGATTGCCGTGGCGGATGCGGCCGGAAAGGGTCTGCCGGCATCGCTGAAAATCGCTGAATTCCTGTCGGAGATCCGGCACTGCGTGGCCTCGGCAACTTCGCTGAAAGCCGCCATGGACTATTTGAATCGATTCGTCTGTCGAAGTGATGACGGATTCATTACGTTTTGCATGGCGGTTCTGGATCCTCAACAAAACTCCGTAAGTATTGCCAATGCGGGACATCCCCCCCCGCGACTGCGTCGGCGGGACGGCACCATCCTGATGGTTGGACGTGATCGAATCAGCTTTCCGTTGGGATTGATGGACGACAATCCCGTGCATCCTATGACTGTCTCGTTCAGCCCGGGGGATGAATTCATTCTGTTTACAGACGGCATCACCGAGGCTCTCGGGCCTTCGAACGAGCTTTATGGAACGGACCGGCTCCATAAAATCCTGAAAGTTAATGCCGGGAATGCTGCCGAACGGGTGAAGTTGATGGTCGCCGATGTCGACCGATTTCGCCAGGGGCATAAACCAAGTGATGACCAGTGCATCCTCGTCATGACACGTGAACGATCCGATGCCGCATGGGCCTGATGGTGGTGGAAATGCAGGCAGGCCGAGTCTGGCACCGGAACTGTGGTAACTGTATTCTGCCGTGATCCGAACGAGGTCAATTGAGGGGTCTGTCATGTTACGCGTCACCGGAGCCATCGCTCTCACGTTGTTCGCAGCGAGCATTGACGCAGCAGACTTGAGCCGATTGACGCACGATGGCCGGTCCAAGCGTGATCCCGTGTTCGTCGGCTCCTCTGGCAAGTCACTAATCTACAGTCAACTGGAAAAGCCAACGCAATTACGGCTGATGAGGCTGTCCCTGCCCGATGGTTCTCCGGAACCGTGTCACCCCTCGGAAACTCGCAGCGAATTCGAAGCGGCCCCGTCCACGGATGGCCGTTACCTGGCGTTTGTGCAGAACCGGGGCAACCTGAGTCTGGCGCTGGTCATCGAGGATCTGCAGCAGGCAAGTCCAACCGCAGAAGTCCCTCCGGGCGGCGGCTTTTCCGGCATGCACAGCCCCACATTTTCACCGGATGGTTCGCGAATCCTGTTTAGCTATCCCGAAGACGGTCGACAGCAACTGTTCGCGGTCGACATTCAGGGGAAGAACCGTCACACGGTCGTCGACTCTGTCGGCATCAACAATTGGCCCAGCTTTTCGCCGGACGGGAAACAACTGGTGTTCAGTTCCAGTCGAGACAATGACTTCGAGATCTACGTGGCCAAACCGGATGGAACCGAACCTCGTCGCCTGACTGAAAGTCCACGCCAGGACATCCGCCCCCGCTTTTCGCCTGACGGGACACGGATCGCCTTCACCAGCAACCGCGACGGAAATTATGAGATCTACGTGATGAACCCGGATGGAACGAATCTGCACCGAGTGACCAACAACCCCGAGCAGGATGACTATCCGTCCTGGCATCCCGACGGCAAACAACTGGTCGTCGTCAGTGAGCGACGCGGACAGTTTGACCTCTATTTGATCGAGGCCCCGTGAATTCGCGGTGCAGGTGGCGTCCGGTCTCGCAGAATGTTAGAAGAATCAGACAGATTCAGCTCCAGGTTTGTATCCCCCGAAGCCAGGCCATCAATGATCCACGTACTTGCTCAAATCGAAACGACTCCCGGTCACCGCAATGATTTCCTGGCCGAATTTGGACAGGTGGCTCTGCTGGTCCGACAGGAAGTCGGCTGCATCGAATACGGTGCGGCGGTCGACATTCCAACCGGCATTCCCGTCCAGAACTTCATTGGCGAAAACGCGGTGCTGATCATCGAGAAGTGGGAAAGCATCGACCATTTAAAGGCGCATCTGGTCGCCCCGCACATGACCGATTATCGCGTCCGAATCAAGCCGTTTGTGCAGGGAGTCCGACTGCAGGTGCTGGAACCCAGCGTCTGACGGCGGGTTTTGAGTGGATCCTCGGTCGTGGACAGGCAGAAGTGTCTCATGAATCGTGAGCCAGCCCGAACGGCTTAACTTCGATGAAGATGGGCGGAACGGCGATAAAGTCATCCCAGTCAACCGGATCGTATCGATTGCGGACGAGATTCTCCCACTTGTGCGGCGATGGGCGTACAAATATCCGCATAATTACTTTCCGATTTGAAATCTCATTGAATCCACTGGATGCTTGGTTCAAGATGACCTCTTCCTGATGCGGCCGTTCGGCGGCAGGATTCCATCCCGATCCCAATCGAAGTGAGCTTGCAGGACGAATGACCAACTCAACTGCGAATGCACCAGCGGAAACCCAGGAATCGCCGGATCACTGGCCCCTGCATTACTTCGCGGATGATTTGAAACTGTTTGTTGAGATCGAATTGCCGCGCATCGACGCAACCTGTTCCGCCGCAGAATTGCGGCCGATCCGTGAGAAACTCCAGGAGTTTGAGCGATTCTGTTCAGGCCAGGATGATCCGCCCCAGGTTCAGGAGGTCCCCGCCCCCGCCGAGGATTCATCGCCTGTCCAACTGCTGCTTTCCGATTTCGGCAGTTACTGTCGGCAACTGGCCCAGGAGTGGCAGCATCTCGACCGGCCCACCCGGCGACGCCTGCGATCGCGGCTGGCACGCGTGCTGCACCGCGGTGGCACATCTGGCAAGGAAGGAGATGACGTTCATTGGAGTGAACTGGTCCTCTCGTCACTTGCGTTGATGGCCTGGCTGGTCTTGTTTGCCATTGGGTACACGATGCACGCCAAGCCGTACGAGGATGTCATTAAGGAACCGCTGGCATCGATCCATGGCATATCAGAAATGGCGGTGTTCATCGGGGCGTTGTTGATGTTCATCGTCGCGTGCATTCCGACAAATGTCCTGCTGCTGGCCTGTGTGACGGGGACACTGGGCACGGCCTACCGCAGGGCCACGGGACACCGCGAAGACGGTCATCAACGAAGCCGTGCCCACGATTATCTCTGCGCACTGACCACCTCGTTTTTTGTCTACTTGATCCTGATCGGCGGGATGCTCTCCTTGAGTGTCGCCGAAATCCTGACGTACGAGAGTCAGGAAAAGTACCTGAAACTTGCCGGGACAATTTCGATGTGTGCTTTCCTGGTCGGCTACGATCGGAACATCGTCGCCTGGATGCTCAGGCGTGTTGCCACGTTCCTGACACAGTCGGACAAGGTGGCTACATAGCCCGATGTTGGCCCAATGGCACTGACTTTGTGAGCCGCACGGCGCTAGCCGCGGGTTCTTCGGGGACGAGTGAGAATGCACCCGCAGCCTACTGCCGTTGAAATGATCGCCTCGAATTTGCGGTGAGCAGGTCGCCCAGTTTGCCCCGCAATCGCTGGTGGTTCACATCATCGTTAGTCCCTGAAATCTCCTCGAAGCGGCCCCATCCCGCCAAATATTGTCACTTTGACCTTCGTCGGGATTTAGAAAACTTCCCAACGGCTCGATAAAATGGTACACATATGTGGGGATTCCGGTTTGACCGGATTTCCCCCCTGCCAGATTCCTGCCCGGATTGGACCGACTGTCAACCTGCCAGAAACTCCTGCCTGCCTGTGCCAGACACCTTGAATTGGGAACTTCCAATGAGTCGTGCTCGCCAAATCTGTTCCGGTCCGGCCACGCGCCGGGAATTCCTGTCGGTGGGTGCCTTGGGACTGGGCGGTCTGGCGATGTCGGACCTGTTTCGCCTGCAGGCACAGGCCGCGGAAGCCGGTCATCCGATTGATCAGGACACGGCGGTGATTTTCGTCTGGCTGCCCGGTGGGCCGCCGCACATGGACATGTACGACATGAAGCCCAACGCTCCCACGGAATACCGTGGCGCGTTTCAACCGATCTCCACCCGCGTCCCCGGACTGGACGTTTGCGAACTGATGCCCCGTCACGCCGCAATTGCGGACAAGTATGCGGTCATCCGCTCTGTGTCGCACACGTTTGCCGATCATGGCGGCGGGCACAAGCGGATGATGACCGGTCGCATTCCCAAGACTCCGGTCGATACGGTCAACGATGCCCCCGCCACCGGGTCGATCGTTGCCAAGTGTCGGGAGAACCGCAACAACGGCCTGCCCAACTACATTTCGATGAATCCAGGCGGACGGACGAACGACGTCTTCGCCCAGGGAGCGGCGTATCTGGGCAATGCCTATCTGCCGTTTAATGTCGAAGGTGACCCGATGGCACCGAATTTCGTGGTCCCCAACGTGGCCCCGGTGGCCGATCTCGCCAAACGAGTCGATGACCGGATGCAATTGCTGGGTGGTCTGGACCGGATCGAACGTCAGATCGACGCGACCCGGTTGATGGACTCGATGGACAAATACCAACAGCGGGCAGTCGGGATGATCACCAGCGACCGGGCCCGGAAAGCGTTCGATCTGTCCGCCGAATCTGACGCCGTCCGCGATCGCTACGGCCGTCACTGCTGGGGTCAACGAGCGTTGCTCGCCCGACGACTGGTGGAAGCGGGCGTCAGCTTTGTGTCGGTGGTCATGGAAAACCCGTATCAGTCGGGAATCGTGCACCAGAAGCAGGGCGTCTACAACTGGGACTCGCACGCGGTAAACTGTCACATCTGGGACGACCTGAAAGTTCGACTGCCGATCTACGATCAGGCGGTGACAGCCTTGATCGAAGACGTCTATCAACGCGGCCTGGATCGCCGCACATTGATCCTGGTGACCGGCGAATTCGGTCGAACTCCGCGCTTGGAGAACTCGGTTGGTTCCCAGACCGGGGTCATGCAGCCGGGTCGCGACCACTGGCCGCAGGCGATGTCATTCATCATGTCCGGTGGCGGAATGCGAACGGGACAGGTGATCGGATCGACCAATTCCAAGGGGGAACATCCCGCCGATCGTCCACTGACCCCGAATGATCTGTGGGCCACGGTTTATCGTCACCTGGGAATCGATTTCACAGATTCGTTCCCGGACTATCGCGGACGCCCGATGCCAATTCTTCCCTTTGGTGACGTGATCACGGAACTGTTGCCCGCCTGAATTCATGTTCTGGGCAGAATTCGGGCGTTTGTGATGGACGTCCGAAGTCTCACGACTTCGGCTACAATGACGTTTGTGATGGACGTCCGAAGTCTCACGACTTCGGCTACAATGGCGTTTGTGATCGACATCTGAAGTCTCACGACTTCGGCGACAATGCCGTCTTCTGAAAGATCAACCATGGCGGTATCAACCGGCGAACTGTCGCTGGCAACATTGGGTGGCGGTTGCTTCTGGTGCCTGGAAGCGGTCTTTGAGCAATTGCGCGGCGTCGCGTCGGTCACGTCTGGTTACGCCGGCGGGACTGTCGATCAGCCGACGTATGAGCAGGTCTGCACTGGACGGACCGGCCATGCCGAAGTCATTCAGATTGCCTTCGATCCCACTTTGCTGTCATTCCGCGATCTGCTGGACGTGTTCTTCGCGATTCATGATCCGACGACGCTGAATCGGCAGGGAGCGGATGTGGGGACTCAGTATCGGTCGGTGATCTACTACCACTCGCCGGAACAGCAGAGTGAGGCGATCCAACGGATCGCGGAACTGAATGCCGGAAAGACGTTTCCCGGGCCGATTGTGACCGAGGTGTCTGCGATGCCGGAATTCTTTCCCGCCGAGGGCTATCATCAGGGATACTTTCGCGGCAACGCGCGGCAGTCCTATTGCCAGTTGGTGGTTTCCCCCAAGGTCGCCAAGTTTCGCAGCAAGTTTGCAGACCACCTGAAGGATTGAGAATTCCATCATTGGAACCGAGCCTTTGACCCTCGCGAACCTGCCGTGATCGACATTCCCACACTTCTTGCCGAATCGTTCGTCCGCCAGGCGCAATGGCATTCTGAACTGGCGTCGACCAACAGCCGCGCCCTGGAACTGGCCGCGGATCTGTCTGTCGTGACACCCTTGCTGATTGGCGCCACCACTCAAACGGCAGGCCGCGGACGCGGCACGAACCGCTGGTGGGCCGGCGACGGGACGCTGATGTTTTCCATCCTGTTCGACATGCCGAGACTGGGTTTGCCCCAGTCCGAATGGCCACGCTTCTCGCTGGCGACGGCGCTGTCGATTGCCGAAACCATCGAAGCCTTCTTGCCCAATGTTCCCGTCGGTTTGAAATGGCCAAATGATGTCTGGCTGGGAAATCGGAAAACCTGCGGCATCCTGATCGAACAGTCCGATCGCAGTCCCGGCCGACTGGTTGTCGGGATTGGCCTGAACATCAACACTCAGTTCGCCGATGCTCCCGACGATCTGCGCGCCATTGCCACGTCGCTCTATTCCGAGTCCGGGCAGAAGTTCCCCCTGTCCGACGTGTTGTTTCGCCTGCTGCAACGCTGGGACATCAACATCGCCGCTCAGCGCAGCGGCGACTGGAACCTGCAGCGCTTGTGGTCCCGCCTGTGCGTCCTGAAGGGCCGACAGGTCCGGGTGACTGCCGCGAGCGGTGAGACGACAGGACTGTGCCAGGGAATCGCCGACGATGGTGCCCTGCTGATTCTTGAAGGCAACCAGGTAATCCGTTGTTATGCCGGCACTGTTCGCACGATCGACTGACGTACCCGACGCTGCCAGCGTCGGCGAACTGCTGCCCGATGCCCCCTGTCTCAATCGACTTTGCATTCGAAAGCGATCCTCAACGCATGGTACAACATGCGTCATTCAACGAGGCCGCATCCCTTCCGGACGATTTCAGCTCCTTTTTTTCCGTTCGATGTCATTTTGTTCGAAAAGCCGCGCCCGGTTCCGTGGGCTGCGGCAACTCTTCAGGTACCACGATGAAAACTCAAACCCACCAGAACGAAGCGAATGGCAGACCGGTTGATGAAACCGATGCCAGGCTGCTTTCGTTGTTTGCGGATCATCGGGATGAGGACGCATTTGCGGAACTGGTTCGCCGCCATTGTGGACTTGTCGTGGGAGTGTGTCGTCGAGTCCTGCGAAATGCACACGACATCGAAGACGTGTTTCAGGCGACGTTCCTGGTTCTGGCTCGTGACGTCCAGCGGATTCGGGAACGCAAGTCACTGACGAACTGGCTCTATGGAGTTGCTTACCGGTTGGCGAATCTGGTTGCTCGACGAAAGGTCCGTCGCCGAGAAACCGAACTGGCGGAGACCCCGGCCATGATTCATCAGGAAGTCCTGGACGACCTCATTGAACTCCATGAACAGCAACTGTTTGACGAAGAACTGCAGGCCCTGCCGGAGAAGTATCGCCAACCCCTGGTGCTGCATTATCTGGCGGGGCAGTCTCAGCAGGAAGTCGCCGAAGAACTGGGCCTGACGATTGGTTCGGTTGACGGCCTGTTGAAACGGGGACGCCGGCAACTGCGTGACCGACTGGCGCGGCGTGGAATTGCCATCGGCGCGGCCCTGGCCGCGGTCCATGCGTCCCAGCACGTCGCCAATTCCGCGGAACTGTCGACTCTTATCATCACAACCACCCAGGCGGGAATCGCCTTTACAACTCAGACGCCGTTGGCGGCAGCGGTCTCACTTCGCGCTGCCGAACTGGCGGGAAAGGAACTGGCAACCATGTCACTGTCTGCGAAAATATTCCTGGCCGCAGGAATCACGTTGGGAGCAACAACCCTGGTTGGTGGCTTCGGGCTGGCCGTTGGCCTGGCCGCATCCCGAACGCCGCTTCAGCCGCAAGAACCACAGCAACCGGTTCGGCAGCAGATTGCAGCGCCGCCAGCACAGGAGTCCCAGGCGACCGCTTTGCAGGAAATCCAGACGCCACCGGCGACCGTCATTCCGCTCGGGCCGGTCGCCAACCAGAAATCGGTGACACCGAATCAGACGGACCAACTCGCCCAGAACACAGTCGACGAGAAATACACCAACGCGGACGAGGCGTACGCGATCGGAGCGGCGCTTTACAATGCCCGGAATTTCTCCGACAGCCAGGACCCATTCGAGGCGGCTCTGCGGATGGCTCCGGATGACAAGTACCGCATTAAGGTCTATCGCGCACTGTTGGGAGCCTATCGCCAACTGCCGGAAATCGACAAGTTTGTGGATGCTGTTGATTTCATCATTACCAAGTCCGACAGCGCCGCCGAACGTTCGCTCGCCAGGACCGACCTGCTCTCGTTCGTTTTTCAGCGCGGCAAAACGAACGATCTTGCCAGGCGATACGAAGCCGTCCTGACGAAAGACGACAAGAATGTGACGGCCTTGTATGTCCTAAGCGAACTGTACGCCGATCTGAAACGCGATCCGAAGCGAAGTGCGGAACTGTTGGAGCGATTGGCGAAAGTCTCTGCTGATGGCGGCGAAAAACTGAATGTTGCCGCCTCCGCCAAACTGGCTCAGCAGTACGTCAAACAGGGCAAGTACAAGGAAGGGGCAAGTCTGTTTGAGAAGATCGCGCCGCTGGATGCGAGCCTGGCCGCATGGCACTGGAAGGAAGCGGCCCAGGCCTGGATCAAGGCCAAAGACAACCCGAAGGCCCTGGCAGCGGCGAAGGCGGCGGTGGCTGCCGGGCCGGAAAAGCGGGGCGATCTGTTGCTGCACTTCTGGCATCGTGCCCTGGGTCAGGTCTTCGTGGCCACGGGACAACCGGGAATGGCGATCGAGCACTTTGAGGAAGCCATCAAAAGCACAACGATTGAAGGGTACCTCAAGGAAACCAAGGCCGAATTGATCACGGCCAGGGAAATGGTCGCCGACCAGAAGTAACGCGGAGCCCATTCCAAGCGGGCCGGACCATTTGGTCTGGCCCTGCTTTCGTTTCGAAGCCGAACAGACCTGGCGGCAGGCATTGCGGACATTTGAAATTGGCGGACTCACGAGATCGACTGGAATCAGGCCGTACCAGCCAATTCCGAAATTCCGTAGTGCCTGACCCTAGATCCAGCTTCAACTTGTATGATGCCATCCTGTAAAGTCTCCGAACGGCGACAACGCAGCCGTCATGGCAGCTTGGAATTCAAGCCGACCAACCAGGAATCACTCGACGGACCCCGTTTGATGAATGATTTGCTGACGACCAACTCAATGCGCGACCTCGGCTTTTCCAAAATGGTCGCAACACGCTTGATCCCTCGTTCGCGCGTCGGGCTGGTGTGGAAAAAAGTACGCGGCGCACCGATCCAATTGGTCGGGTTGCTGGCGTTGATCGTGTTGCAGATGGGGGCCTCGTCACAGTTCGACTTCACGGAATCCGGTGGAGCGGCCCGATGGCAGGCCAGGCACAATGTGGCTCCGTTAAAACTGGAGCCGGATGGTTTGCGGATTCTGATCACGGGTGACGATCCGTTTATCGAAGGACCACCCCTGCGCAAAGCGGTTGGCCCCGGTGCCGTTTGCTTGCGAGTTCGCATGAGATCCGAAGCGGGTGGCACCGCACAGGTGTTCTGGGCGGTCGGCAATTGGACGGAGGGGCAATCGGTATCGTTCGCCGTGGAAGCGGGGGCCTGGACGGACCTCACGATCCCATTGCCAATTCTCGAAAAGGGAACCCGACTGCGATTCGACCCGCCGGGAACGACGGGTATCTGCCACCTCGCCTGGTTGATTGCGGAAGACGCGGCGGCCAACGGAATCAGCCATGTTGAAGCAACTGCAGACGAATTGAAATTCACCGTCAAAGGTCTGGCAGGAGATCTGGAGGTCGTCGAACTGGCCCCCTATCAATCACTGGCGGAGGCAATTTCAGGCCCCATTGTCCACACCGGAAAACTCAGTACCTCAGTGGTGTTTTCGATTCCCCGCTTTGAACCCGTCGGCGCTGTGCGGCGTGATCGAGTGTATTCAGCATTTGTTCCGGTTCAGACTCACAAGAAGTTCGGCCGGATCCCGGTCGGTGCCGCCAGGCATGTCGATTCCTTCGCGGGAATCTCGAAATCTGAAGCTCCATTCCCTGTTTCCACGAGTAAAAAAGGCCTGCAGATCCAGATGGCGGATGATGCGCTGAAGCTGGGGGTTCAGCATGCAGCCTTGAACCTGGACCTGAATCGTATGGTCGATCTGTCGATGAACGCCGCCAATTACGAATGGACGATGGATGGCGAAAAGTACTTCTTTGACCGCGGCTACGTGGACAGCCTGGGGGTCAAGAAGCTAACCGACGCAGGCTGCGTCGTGACGTTGATCCTGCTCTCGTACGGCAGCGGTGACGCGGCCCGGGATGCAATCATGCAGCACCCACGCCGTATCGCGAAGCCGCCGAATAATCTGGCGGCATTCAATACTGTCACACCTGACGGACTGCGACATTACAAGGCCTGCCTGGAATTCCTGGCCGATCACTTTTCACAACCTGACGGCGAGTACGGTCGTGCTGCCAACTACATCGTTGGGAATGAAGTGAGTGCTCACTGGGAATGGTACAACCTGGGCCTGGCGACGCCGGAATACGCGATTGGCGAGTATGAGCGATCCGTGCGCATCGCGAACACGGCAGTCCGCAAATTCTCGTCCAGTTCCCGCGTCTATCTGTCCCTGGAGCACCACTGGACCCTGACGTTTGGCAACGATCCCCAGAAGGCGGTGGCGGGTCGAACGTTCATCGAAGAATTCAATCGCCTGGCCCAGATGGGTGGCAACTACGATTGGAACCTGGCCTACCATCCGTACCCCGAAAATCTGTTCGAGCCGCGAACCTGGAACGACAAGACCGCCACAGCGAGCCCCAACTCCCAGCGGATCACCTTCAAGAATCTGGAACAATTGACGTTGTTCTTTCGGCGACCCGAATTGTTGATCGACGGACATCCGCGGCACATCATCCTTTCGGAACAAGGTTTCAACTCCGACGGGACTCCCGAGGGGGACACGGCGCAGGCTGCCGCCTATTGTTATGCGTGGGTGAAGGTCAGTCGCCTGGACGGCATTGATTCGTTCATCCTGCACCGTCACGTCGATCATTCGGGCGAAGGAGGTCTGAATCTGGGTCTGTGGCGACGCCAACCCGATTCCGTGGCCACTCCGTCAACGACGCGGCCGATGTACGAAGTATTCAGTAAAGCGGACACTCCGGACTGGGAAGCCGCCTTCAAATTCGCTCTGCCGGTGATCGGCATCAAGAACTGGGATGAGATCTTTAGAAAGCGCTGACATCAGGAGCACGGCCAAACGTTCCGGCCGCGTTGGTCCCCCGGGCGATTCGCAGTTCTGATCGGCGAGAGCTCAGCGCGCACCGGCCGCCTGCAACTCACTGGGAACACGCTTATTGTCCGCGGAGGGGGTCTTGTCAGCAGATGCGGGCTTCTGGACGACGTTCCAGGCCAGGCCGGTACGTTTCATCAGGGCGATGAATGCGTAGGTCATGTCCAGTTCCCACCACCGGTGGCCGTGTCGGGCCGTCTGTTGAAAGGCGTGGTGATTGTTGTGCCAACCTTCTCCCCAGGCCAGCAGGCCGACCCACCACAGGTTGCGACTGTTGTCCCGGGTTTCATAGGTCCGGTAGCCCCACATATGGGATGCGGAGTTCACGGCCCAGGTGACGTGCAGCATATAGACCAGACGCAGGAACATTCCCCAGACAACGAACGAGACACCCGTCCGCACGTCCCAGGCCAGCCAGCCGACACAAAACAGGATGATTGCCAGGCCGAGGTGCCACCACAGGAACGTCCGATCCAGCAGACGCAGCGAGCGATCTTTCAGCAGGTCGGGGGCGTACTGGCGGTACAACTGAGACCAGTGCTGCGAACCGTACTTCGGAAACATCCAATTCATATGACTCCACCACGCGCCATCGCGAGGGGAATGAGGGTCATGTTCCTGGTCGCTGAACTGATGATGCTTCCGGTGAGCCGAAACCCACATGATGGGTGGGCCTTCCCCCGCCAGGGTGCCAAACAACGCGAACATCCACCGCAGCGGGCGGTACGTTTCAAAGCTGGCATGCGTCAACAGGCGGTGAAAACCCAGGCAAACTCCCAGGCTGCCAGTCACCCAGCTCAGAATCAGGAACAGGTACAGGCCATACCACGTGAAATAAAACGGGGCGGCCAATGCCCCCAGGTGCAGCGATCCAATCCAGAGGACGGCAGCCCATTCCAAACCGTTGCTCCACCTGGTGGCGGCTGCGGCTGGTCCGTTTCCGGCTTGAACACCTGTGTTCTCCACTGAATCCCATTCATTTTTTGGAGTTTCTTTTGAGTGGCCGATGGCCCTGTGGTTGAGCGTAGACCCAATAACCCACATTTACACGGAGCACCGTCTAACCGACACGGGGATTCAATGCTAGGCCAAACAGAAAATTCCTCTGTTTTTGCCACAGTCTCCTGCACCGGGCGAAACCACGTGATTTCGTGAACCGCTCGCTGTTCACGTGGGATTCGGACGCGGCAACACTACAAAACAGGCGGTTTTCGGGCGTGGGACGCCGGCGAGCGGCGGTCGGCAGCGCCTGTTGTTTCCAATTTCAGGAATTCCTGCAGTTCGGAATATGGCTGGTACGATGAGGTGCGGCCAGACTCCGAAATCGATCCCACGATTCCAAGTCCGTTTGCAACCGCGGGCGAGAACGGTAAAGTTTATCGGAATGTAAAGCGTGATTGTCGAGGTCGAAGGGGCGAGACATGCAGTTTCTGTCAGGGCAAAAAATCCGCTGCGGGATTCGGATCGCGGCCTGTTTGGCGGCAATGGTGGTTCTGGCTCCTTCGTTCACGGGAAACAGCCAACTGCTGGCTCAGGCCCCACCCCCGGCCCCCGGACAGTCTCCGGCACCGATTCCGTCCAACGTGACGGTCCCCGGCAGACTGTATGTCATGGAAGGGATTGTCGTCGTCGTGCTGTTCGCCGGAGCCATTTTCGGCGTTTGTCGCTCCAGCGGGCGAACGTAGACAGAAACTGTGACGATGTCATCCTGTTCTGCCCAAGACTCTGCCGCCACACCGCGCGTGGTCATTTCCGGTATTGGAATGTGGACGCCGCTGGGAACGGATCGCGAATCCACATGGCAGGCGTTAATCGAAGGCCGTTCTGGTTCGCGGTGGCTCGCCGCGCCACAGTGGACCGGGGCCGTTCGACTCGCGGGAGCTCCGTGTGAATTGCCGATCGAAACGGCCGACGGAGCGTTCGATCCGGTCATCGCGCTCGCCCGACAGGTGGCTGCCGGGGCGGTTCACGATTCCGGCCTGTGCCCCGAAGATTTGACCCGGGATTCCACGGGAGTCGTCTTTGGAACCAGTAAGGGGGGCCTGCACACCGCCAGTCGGATGTTGCAACAGGCAGATCGACAGGACGCTGGCTCAAGCTGGCTGGATGTCTGGCCGGATGCGGCCGCCAGACATGTCGCCATGTCCGTTGGAGCGTGCGGTCCCGTGCTGGCACCAGTGGCGGCCTGTGCCACCGGTCTGGCGGCCTGTTTGCGGGGGTACGAATTGATTCGGGACGGCCGATGCGACGTCGTCCTGGCCGGAAGCTCTGACGCGTCGCTGCAGCCTGCGATCCTGGGGTCGTTTCAACGACTGGGAGTCTTGGCGCGCCCGCAGGACGATCCTTCCGCCGCCTGTCGGCCGTTCGATCTCAGCCGCAACGGATTCGTCGTCGGGGAAGGTGCCGCCTGTCTGATTCTGGAATCGTACGATCACGCGACTGCTCGGGGAGCTCGCTGGTACGCCGAATGGCTCGGTGGTCGCATGCTGGCCGACCCCATCGGGCTGACGCAACTGGATCCCACCGGACAATCCCTGCAGCGATTGTTGAGTGACCTGTTGCGAGTCGTCAGTGCTCGGCCGGATTACATCAACCTGCACGGTACCGCAACGATCCCCAATGACCGGGTCGAGTCGGCGGCAATCCACGCGATTTTTGGTGAATCTGTCCAACAAATCCCCTGTTCCAGCCTGAAGGGAGGGCTGGGGCATCTGCTGGGCGCCGCCGGCAGTGTGGAACTGGCGGCCACGCTGCTGGCGATCCGCGACCAGATCCTGCCGCCAACGGTGAACCTCGTTTCACCCGACCCACAGTTGAATCTGGATTTCGTTCCGCTGCGTGCTCGTTCCTGTCGGATCGACCACGCCTGGAAACTGTCCCTGGGGTTTGGCGGTCACCTGTCGGCCGCTTGCGTCGGGCGGTTGCGCGGACCCGGTGACAGGACTGAGGAGTTGACGTCGGCGGCACGAAAGCGACGAGACATAAAATGCGGAGCGGGTCTGTAAGCCGGGTTCTGTCGTGGGCGACCATTTCTCTAGGCCGACGATTGCTCGTCGGCTCCAGCAACCTACCCGGACGATTGACGAGACGGACCGCCCCGCGCCCGGACGCTGTTGCCAGCATCCAGAACTTCGCCCTGCTTGGTCTTGCTTCCGGTGGGGTTTGCCGAGCCGAACCGGTCACCCGGCCCGCTGGTGCGCTCTTACCGCACCGTTTCACCCTTGCCTCATCGCCACCCGGTCACGAGTCACCCCGCAACCAGTGAACGACGATCGGCGGTTTACTTTCTGTGGCACTGTCCCGGTTCTTGCGAACGGTGGGCGTTACCCACCACCGTGTCCTGTGAAGCCCGGACTTTCCTCGTCAAAGCCGAACACGTTCGGCCTTTCCGCGATCGCCCAACCCGCTCCGCAGGCCAACTGTACGACGACGAAGGAGATTCGGAAAGGTCGTGACGGAGATTGGTGCTGCCTCAAGCGGATTTCATCGATCGTTCCTCGAGTCATCCGAGGCCGAAAGTCGTCCCGGATTCGAGTTCTTGTCGTGACTTCCGTGTACAATCAATCCCGATAGTTCGTTGAGCCGCGAAGTCGTCGCATTTTCACCACCAGGTGTCACTCATGAGAATCTCCAAGATTGGCTGCCTGCTGGTCTTCGAACTCCTGTGCGTCGCATCGACCGGGGTTATTAACGCAGCCGATACACCGGCCACGGTTGTCCTGCGCGGGGCGCGAGTGGTCACCGTCGATCCAAACCGGCCGGAAGTCACTGCGGTCGCCATTGGCGGCACCAGGATTGTCGCAGTCGGGTCAGATGAATCCATGGCAGTCTGGATTGGACCGAAGACACGCATCATCGAGTGTCGCGGTCGAACAGTTGTTCCCGGGTTCATCGAAGGACATGCGCATTTCACGTCGCTGGGTCACTCGAAACTGCAACTCGACTTGAGCACCGCCAGTTCGTGGGACGAGATCATTCGAATGGTGGCGGCTGCGGCAAAATCCACACCGGGCGGATCGTGGATCGTCGGACGCGGCTGGCACCAGGGAAAATGGCGCGAGCCACCCCTGTCCAATGTTGAGGGATACCCCGATACACTCGAACTATCGCGGGCGGTTCCCGATCATCCGGTGCTGCTGACTCACGGAACTGGTCACATGGTCCTGGCCAATGAAAGGGCCATGCACCTGGCGGGGATCTCGGCCGAGTCGCCGTCGCCGCCGGGTGGCGAGATCTTGAAAGCCGGGGATGGGCGACCAATCGGTGTCTTTCGCGAAACAGCCGCGCGTCCGCTCTATCGGGCACTCGAACATTTCCAGAAAGGCCGGACGCCCGAACAGATCACGACGGACCAGCGAGCTGCCATCAAGGAGGCAGTCGCGGAATGCCTGAAATATGGAGTGACAACCCTGCACGACGCAGGCACCTCGCTGTCCGAAGTGGATTTGTTCAAGGAACTGGCGGAGCGGGAGGAATTGCCTGTTCGGCTGTGGGTCATGCTGAACGACGTCAATGACGTGCTCGCGACGAATCTGGATCGCTATCGAATGATTGGTGCGTATGACAATCACCTGACCGTGCGCGGGATCAAGCGAATGATTGACGGGGCACTCGGAACCCACGGTGCCTGGATGCTGGAGCCATACGACGATCTACCGACCAGTCGCGGTCTGAATACGACCTCGCTGCAACAATTGAAACAGAGCGCCGAACTGGCCATTCGCCACGACTACCAGTTATGTGTGCATGCCATCGGAGATCGTGCCAACCGCGAAGTCTTGACGGTCATGGAGCAGACCTTTCAGGCTCACCCTGAGAAAACCGATTTGCGGTGGCGGATTGAACATGCTCAACATTTAAATCCTGTGGACATCCCCAGGTTCAAGAAACTCGGCGTGATCGCGTCCATGCAGGGAAACCATGCCACGTCTGACGGGCCCTTTGTGGTTCAGCGTCTGGGTGAATGGCGAAGTCGCACCGGAGCGTACGCGTGGCGCAGCCTGCTCGACTCGGGAGCGACGGTCATCAATGGAACGGATGCTCCCGTTGAAACACTCAATCCGCTCGACAGCTTCTACGCCAGCGTCACACGGAAACTGGCGGATGGCATCGAGTTTTTTCCCGAACAGCGGATGACGCGGACTGAGGCGTTGACGTCCTACACGCGAAACGCCGCCTATGCGGGATTCGAGGAGCAATTCAAGGGAACCATCACTGTCGGAAAGCTGGCGGATCTGGTCGTCCTGTCGCACGACATCCTGACCGTTCCAGATTCGGAGCTGAAGCGGGCCCAGGTTGACTACACGATCATCGATGGCCGAATCTTGTTTGTCCGGGAATGAGCTCACTGGAAACGGGTTTCCACATTTACGGCCGCCGGTCTCGCCGATAACATTGACGCCGACTGATGCGTTCGTTGGTTTGAATGGTGAGGGGTCAGGCATGCTCACAATGCTCGGAAGTCCGCGGCGATGCTGTGACGGGATTACCCGACGCGAGACGTTACGCGCCGGGGCGCTGACGGCGCTGGGCGGGTTCGGCCTGCCGCAGATGCTGGCGGCCGAGCAGGCGGGTTCGGTCGAGCGACCGAAAGCCAAAAATGTCATTTTTGTGTTTCTGCTCGGCGGCGCAGCGACCCAGGACATGTACGATCTGAAGCCGGAGGCACCAGCCGAAGTCCGGAGTCAATTCAAACCAATCGCCACTTCCGTGCCGGGGATCGAAGTCTGCGAACATCTGCCGAAGCTGGCAGAACTGGCCCATCAGTTTGCCTTTGTCCGGTCCGTCAATCACAAGGCCGGGTGTCACAATTGCCTTCCCTGTTATACCGGTTATGACCTGACACCGCCGGATCAGCATCCTCGCGACACCGATCCCCCCAGTATGGGATCGGTCTGTGAATATCTGAACGGCGGCCGGTCCGATTTGCCGCAGTATGTCTACATGCCCAACTGGTTGGGATGGGGTCAATCGTTTCGTCGTGCGGGCCCGTATGGAGGTTTCCTGGGCAAACGGTACGACGCACTCACGACCGAATGCCAGCCGTACTACGACAAGGGTTCCTTCGCACCAGCAGCAGGGAATCCGCAGATCGTCCGTGGCATGCCATTATTGCCGAGTACCTCGCTGCAGGATGGCATGACCATCGATCGCTTGAACCTGCGTCGCAGCCTGCTGCAGCAGATTGATGATGAACGTCAGCGGGCCGATCGATTGGCGGCTGCGTCTTCGTTTCAACGAAATCAGAAGCAAGCGTTCGACATTTTAACATCGTCAAAGATGCGAAAGGCGTTTGATCTGACGCAGGAAGATCCCAGGACCGTCGAGCGGTACGGTCAGACACTGTTTGGCAATTCCACCCTGATCGCCCGACGACTGATCGAAGCCGGAGTCCGCTTTGTCAATGTCACCTGGGATCTGTTCTGGGGACCCGTCAACGTCGACTACGATGCCTGGGACACTCACACGCAGAACTTCAAGATCCTGCAGCACAACAAACTGCCTGGCTTCGACCAGACGATGTCCGCCCTGATGACAGACTTGCAGAATCGGGGACTGCTGGACGAAACCCTGGTGGTGGTGACCAGCGAGATGGGACGCACACCGCGCATCAACGCCAACGCGGGCCGCGACCACTGGACTTTCTGCTACGGCTCGTTGCTGGCGGGAGCGGGTATCCAGGGGGGAACGGTCTACGGTACTTCAGATTCGCAGGCGGCTTATGTGAAAGACAAGCCGGTTCGACCTGCCGACCTGATTGCGACGGTTTATCGATCCCTGGGCATCGATCCGGGACTGCGAGTCCCCGACCACGGGAACCGTCCCAACGAAATCGCCCAGGGGGGCCGGGAGATTGATGAGATTATGGCGTGAAACCCGGCCATAAGGTGACAGGCCACGGCGAAACGGGACAAATTCGCGTCGCCGCCTCATAATTCGGAACAAACACCAGCCCCTGATCCACAGGCAGATCACTCAAATCCAGATCTCCGGGATGACGCCATTCCCGTTCGACGGACCAGTCGAGTCCGCTCTCAGGATCGGACCACTGAAAAAACGGGCGATCCTGATCGTGCAAACTCGTCCACGTCGCTTCATTGCCATAGACAACCGGTCGCGCCCCACGCTTCAGGAGCCAGTCGCGACGGATACAGAGTCCGAACGGTTCAAAATCCCAGCGAGTGCGATGGCTGCGAAACCTCCGCAAGGCGGGCAGATCCTGCAGCGGGGCCGACGTCAGGCAGACCATCGGGTAACCACCGCGAATGGTTCGGTGTGAGGCAAACAATCGTCGTTGAGTCACAATCCGTTCCAGAGCCGCCAGGCGAGAATGATCTGCCTCCGGCGTGTTGTCGAGCAGCGAATCGATGTATTGCTCCTGCGTCTGGCCCGGCCACGGCTGGGGGCAGGATCGCGTCGAATGTGACAGATAGTCCCAGTCATTCATGGCAGGGAATGGAACAACTTCTATGACCGCAGCAGTCCGGTTTGGTTCAGCCTCAGAAACTAACCCGAGCGGAGCCTGGTCTGCGATCTCTGGCTCCCACGGGATCGCCCCCAGCGGAATCAGGTCGCCCATCGCAGCCGCTGATTGCAGGTCGGGCAGCGCTACCAGCACGACGTTTCGTTCTGCCAGCAATCGTTCGCGCAAAGCACGATAAATATTGCCATCGGCACGGACGCCGAGTGCCAGCACTTCATCCGCCTCTGCCACGATCGCGCGGTCTCGTTCCGGAATCACATTGTTATCCCGTGGCGGCGAACTGGATTCGGTTGTACGAACTTCAATCCGCCGGACCGGAACGGCCAGTCGCCCGGCCGCCCGCCGAATGACGTCGATCCCCGCCGTGCCATCGCAGGTCAGCAGAATGTCTCCGCGTTGCGCTACACGTCGCATCGCCGCCCTCAATCCGGACAACCACGGTGACTGCGGCGGCATCAGCCGGGGCAGTCGCGACGTCACGATCGCGATGTTGGATGGATCACCCATGACAACTGCTAATTTGCCTGGTCGGTCGGGATTGATTCCGCTTGAGTATTACTCGCCCACAAAGGCGAGTCTACGCACTTCTGCGGCGACCATGGACCCGGGCACTTCCATACCCAATTCACTGAGTGTTGCCTTAGACGCCGTGGAAAAGCCGACCAGTTTTGGCGGCATTCCCGCTGAGCCGCAATTGATGGATCGAGCGGACTTGACTTTATTCGCGCCGTTTGACGAGCCGGGAGAAGTCGCGTGTAACATCGACTTGAGAGGTGCCTTTGAATTCGAGGATGGATGCACAGGTGTGCTGTTCGTTCGCGCTGGTGGTAAGTCATTCACCCGGGAATTTCACGGAAAGCCGAACGACTTTACGTGTCGATTCAAGTTCGTGCATACGTTAAATGCCGGACTAAATATTTACGTGGAAATCCTCGTCGAACGAGATCTGACGAAAAAGAGGCTGCCTGGCGGAATGTTTTCCGTGGACTCGATTGATTTCGAGATCAAGCCGGTCAAGTCATCTGCAAAGAAAAAGGCAACCGGGAAGTAACCGTGCAGGGGAAACGCAGGGGAAGCCCAACAAATCCAGTCGACGGTCTACACCGTGAACGTGCGTCAGTCCCGGGCTTATGAGCGGTTATAGTAGCCGCGTCAGCAACTGGCCCTGAACGTCTGTCAAACGGAATTCGCGTCCCTGGTACTTGAACGTCAAGCGCTCGTGATCCAGTCCCAGCAGATTGAGCACCGTCGCGTTCAGGTCGTGGACGTGAACGGGGTCTGCCGCGATCGTGAATCCCAGTTCGTCGGTTTGACCGTAGCTGACACCCGGCTTCACTCCGCCGCCCGCGAGCCACATCGTGTACGCATCCTTGTGATGATCGCGTCCCGGCTTGGTCTTGTCGCCGTCACCACTGAGCCCCTGCGCGAGTGGAGTGCGACCGAATTCACTCCCCCAGATCACCAGCGTCTGGTCCAGCAATCCTCGCTGTTTCAAGTCGCGGATCAGCGCTGCCATCGGTTTGTCGACATCCCGGCACTTGGCGGGCAACCGTTGCGCCAAATCCGCATGATGGTCCCAGTCGCTGTCGAACAGTTCGACCACCCGCACTCCCCGCTCCACCAGGCGTCTCGCCAGCAGGCAGTTGTTGGCGAAGGACGCCCGGCCAGGCTGCGCGCCGTACAGTTCCTGCGTGGCTGCCGTTTCCCGCGAAATGTCCATCAATTCGGGGACACTGGACTGCATCCGGAATGCCATCTCGTACTGACTGATCCGGGTGGCGATTTCGGGATCGCCAACGTCCGCCAGTTCGATCTGGTTCAATTGTCCCACCGCATCCAGGACACGCCGACGACTGGTGGCCTGGTGCCCGGCGGGGTTCGACAGAAACAGGACCGGATCACCCTGCGACCGAAACGGCACCCCCTGCTGAACGCTGGGCAAAAACCCGCTGGACCACAGACTGGTCCCGGCCCCGCCGATCGGCCCGCTCTGCAGCACGACGTAGGCGGGCAGGTCCATGGATTCCGAACCAAGCCCGTAGGTGATCCAGGACCCAAAGCTGGGTCGACCACCCCGACCGAAACCGGTATGCAGAAACATCTGGGCGGGCGCGTGATTGATTTCTTCGGTGTGCAAGGTCCGGATCACACTGATCTCGTCGGCCACTGCCGCCAGATGAGGCAACAGTTCCGACATCTCCTGGCCGCTGTCGCCGTGCCGGGCGAATTTGAAACGGGATCCCGACAGCCGCTTGTCATCACCAATGAACGCAAAGCGGCGGCCGGCCAGCAACGATTCCGGGCAGGCCTCACCATCGCGCCGCGCCAGTTCCGGCTTGGAATCAAACAAGTCCAGTTGCGATGGGGCGCCGATCATGTGCAGGTAAATGACGCTTTTGGCCCGCGGTACAAAATGAGGGCGCCGAGTCGCAGTTTCGGAAGATGCCCTGGCCGATGTGGCCTCGCTCAGCAGCGTGCCCAGTGACAGCGCGCCAAGACCCAGTCCACTCTGCTGAAAGAAGCCACGGCGGTCGAGCGGTTGCAGGTGTGAAGTCATGAATCAGTTCTTCGTGATCGTCTCATCCAGGTTTAACAAGGCACTCGCGACGGCAAACCACGCGGGTTCGTCGCGGCCACCGGCGCTCATTCGTTCTGCATTATACAGTCGCTCCAGCACGGCCAGTTCCGTGGCCCGCGGTGAGCGGGATACAGCCAGGCGGAAGGCGAGTTTCAGCTTGCCGGTCAGATCCGTCGCCACTTCGTCGTGCTGAATCCGCTGAGCGAATGCGCGAGCAGCTGCTACATAGACCGGGTCATTCAACAGGACCAGTGCCTGCAACGGAGTGTTGGAACGAACTCGCTTGACCCGGCACGCCAACCGCGCTGTGGCGTCGAAACTGATAAAACTGGGATAGGGGGACATCCGCTTCAGGACGACATAAATGCCACGACGATATTGCTCGCTGCCGGGGCTGACGACGTACTCATATTTTTCACCGCCGACCTTGTCCCATAAGCCTGCGGGCTGTGCCGGGCGAATTGGCGGGCCGAACTGCTGGCGGCTGAGCAATCCGGCAATCTCCAGGGCGTTGTCCCGAATCGATTCGGCACTCAACCGGAATCGCGGGCCGCGAGCCAGCATTCGATTGTGGGGATCAACTTCGAGCAGTTCGGGCGTGATGCGGGACGACTGACGGTACGTTTCGCTGGTGACGATCGTCTGCAGCAGTTTCTTCCGGGACCATCCGTTCTCCATGAATTCGACCGCCAGCCAGTCGAGCAGTTCCGGATGTGAAGGACGCTCACCCTTGATTCCAAAATCTTCCGGGGTGCTGACCAACCCATCGCCAAAAATCTCGCCCCAGATGCGGTTGACGGTCACGCGTGCCACCACGGGGTTGTCGCGACGGACCAGCCAGCGGGCCAGCGTCAACCGATTCGGCAATTCCCCATCGTGAGTCTGAAGCGGAGGCAGGACCGCGGGAGTTGACGGTTCGATGGCATCTCCGGGGGCACGGAAATCGCCTCGTTGCAACATCATTGTCGGACGCGGTTGGACAATGGTCTGCATGACCAGAGTCCGCGGCTGACCGAGTTCCTGAAGCTGCTTTTCCAGTTCCACAAGGCGTGCCTTCAATGCGGTCTGTTCCGGGGAGTCTTTGGTCGACACGGCTGGCTGAGGATACTCGCCCGTGATTGCCGAGATTCGCAGCCTGCCAATCGTTCGCGCGCTGCCATACTTCTGGATCAACTTGAACGTCAGCAGTGAGTTGTCCTGCACGGGCAGCGGTTTCACGGCTCGAAACATGGCCCAATGCGGTTGATGAAACGCGGGCGCAATCGCCCAGCCCGATTTCGGATCACCGTCGATGGCTCCTGCCACGTCCCACTTCTGTTGCGAGAAATCGGCCCTGGCGTCCGTGAGCTTGACCGGTTCAGGACGGGCCTCCTGGCGGTCCGCGGGCGTCAATGTCACGTTGAATTCGTTCAAAATAAAGTTAGTGCGATCTGGATCGCCCCGGCCCGGGCCCATCCCTGGCAGCGACGGATCGGTCAGAGTCTCCAGTTTGAAGCCAACAATCCCCTTTAACGAACTCGGCACGGTCACTGTGTACGTATCCACGGCTGGGGGATCGCCGAGCAACAGTACGGACCCATCGTCCAGCAGTCGATGATCCGCCCCCTGGTCCGAGCGAAAGTCCGTGGGCTTCAGGATGTGTAATTCGAATGGACGCGGGCTCGTTGAATCCGTTCGCGTCGCCGCCAGTTCGGCCGCCTCGTTTTCCAACCTGGTAAGTTCGGTCTTGAGGCGGGTCACTTCCGTCGTCAGGTGCCGTCGTTTCTCGGCATTGTGAGGATCGCTGATGGACATGTACGGTCCCAGAAACCGGATGGAACCGGGAACCTTTGGTTTCGAGCGATCGGCTTCCAGTTCCGTCTGGTTGAAGAACGCGAACAGCCCATAATAGTCGCGTGTCGTGAACGGGTCATACTTGTGATTGTGACATTGGCAGCATTCCAGCGTCGTCCCCAGCCAGACGGCACCGAGCGTGTTGACACGGTCAAACACCTGATTGACGCGGTTTTCTTCGGGATCCGTCCCCGCTTCCACATTGCACGGGGCACACCGATTGAACCCGGTGGCGATCTTTTGAGATTCCGTCGCGTTCGGCAGCAGATCGCCTGCCAACTGTTCGATCGTAAACTGATCAAACGGCATGTCGTTGTTCAGAGCGGTGATGACCCAGTCTCGATAGGGCCACAAGTCGCGCAGGTCGTCCCGTTGAAATCCGTGTGAATCGGCGTAACGAGCGGCATCGAGCCAGGGGCGAGCCCACTTTTCACCGTATTGAGGCGAGTTCAAGAGTTCCGCGGTGAGCGTCTCCACAGCCTCAGACACGTTCTTCTCTCCGGCCGCCACAAACGCGTCAACGACCGCCGGAGTTGGCGGCAGACCTGTCAAATCGAGATGCAGCCGTCGACACAGGATCGCCAGGTCTGCCATGGGTGAGGGGACCAGTTCGGCCTGTTGTAGGCGCTGGCGGACGAACGCGTCCACCGGGTGAATGTCCGCCAAAGGCGGTTGCGGTCGCACCGGGGCGACATACGCCCAGTGTGCGGCCGGTTTCACACCATCTGCCCAAGGGGCGCCGGCGGCGATCCACTGTCGGATCCGATCGACATCCGCCTTCGACAGGACGTCTCCGCGGTTGGGCATCACCTCGGGATCGTCCCTCGTCAGCGAGATCCGCCGCATCAGTTCGCTCTTGGCGGGCTGGCCGGGGACAATAACGTTACCACTGTCTCCGCCTTTAAGCATCCCCTCGCGCGAATCCAGCCGCAGCCCTCCCTGTTGCTTCAACGTTCCATGGCATTCCAGGCAGGTCCGCTGCAGGATGGGATACACGTCACGTGCAAAATCGACAGTCGGTTCCACGGCACGAGCGGACAACTGCCAGCCAAGCAGACTCAGGAGAATCGTCACTCGAAACGTCGCAGTCATGGAACGTCACCTCGTTCGCGGAAATTCCGACACCAGCAGCATACACAATCGTGCTTGTGGCGTGCATTGCCGGAAGGAAGCAAACCAACGCCATCGCCTTTTTCAAATTGGTATGTCACGGTCTTACCGTCTTCGGGAAGGCCGTGCGAGTGCTCAATCGAGCACGGCCTTGTCGCGGACTTTAAGACCGTGGCACCCGAGTCCCAATTTGAAAAAGGTGATGGCGTCGGGAGGCAGTCGACGAGGCGAAGACTGCTTTTCAGGTGGGCTGGCCGTGAACGGTTCGGTTGGAGTCACTTCGCATCAGCGGACGGGGGTTCCGTGGCATCCATGCGTTTGACCGCACCGTACAACCCCCAGCCCAGGAGCACGACCAGGACTCCGATGACGACCGTCATTACCCGGGGGTCGTTGATCAATTTTGACCACTGGAATCCAGCCGGCCCGGCACCGTCAATCGCTTCTTCGGCCCCCAGCTTCAGCACCTCAGGGCGATAGCTCTCGGTCAGCAGAGTTTGAATCGAAGCCGTGTCATAGTGGGGGGCCTTCGCTTCGGAATCGCTGTAAAGCAATTGACAGGACGCCTTGGGCGCGGAGAGAAAAACGAGTTCGTACACATTTCCTTCGGCCTTGATTCCCGTGACCTCCAGCGGCGAACTGTCGCGGTTGTCGATCACCAGTCGGTAATTGGCCGCACGCGTTTCCGGGAATGTCACGGCCAGTTCTTCACGCTTCAGGTCCTTGAAGTCCAGACGGGACAGTGTTGCGGTTCCGATCTGACTCCATGACGTTTGCACTCCCTGCGGCTCCGCGATCTCCACAACGCAATGGCGGCTGAAATTGCGGGCGGTGGATTCCAGGATCAGCGATGTCAACGGCTCGCGACGAGTTTCGATCGTGATGATCGTCTGATGGGTCTTCGGATCTTCGCTCACTTTGTATCCGGAGATCTGATACGGCAGCTTATGATCGCCCTTGCCCACCTCCTCTGAAGAATCCACCCAGAAATCGATCCGTTCGATTCGGAATGGCCGCCGGTCAATGACCACCTTTTCCGATCGGCCGACTTCGTCATCGTCGCGCAGCGTACGCGTCAATTCCAACAGTTGCGATTGCTGCTCGACAGTCACATCGTCGATGATCAGTCGCACATGCTTGCGGGCAGACGCTGGAAACGGAACGTTGTCGTTGCGAACATCCATGTAACGCGAATAGTCGAAGATCACCGTTTCGCCGCCGACTGGTTCCCACGTCTGACCGTCGGCTGACGTCAGGATCCGCACCTGCTGCTCGAAGTTGTGAAGGGGCGAGACCAGCGTCAGTCCGTTGGGTTGCGGATCCTTTTCATCGAGTTCCAGCGTGATTTCCAGGCCACCATTGTCCAGTGGTCTGACAGCCGGTTTGGCCGCGGTCCAGGTCTTGCGACGGACGGTATGAGCCCGCAATTCCTGCGATTTGCGAATCAGGAACGGCAGGTTCGTTCGGTGCTCATCCTGCAATCGCAGATCCGCCAGGTCAGATTGCGTCGCCGCGTAGACATCCGAATCCAGTGGCACCGCCACGAGTGATTCTTCGGCTTTGGCCGAGGCGGAGATGGACTTCTTAAATCGAAACGTAGAGTCGTCGCCATTGGCCACGCCAGCGACCCCGCACACCAGGCATACCAGATTGACTGCGAAACACTTCATGCCACGTCCTCCGATGAGACCTTCTGTGCGAAGGATTCCCGATACTTCAGGTAGATAAACGATCCCGCCAGCAGCAAGATACCCAGCACCAGCAGGGCGATGATCCGATAGAGCTGATCCAGTCGTGCCAGATCATTGAAGAACACCTTCCCAGCCACGACCAGGAACAGGGTCAGCCCGATGTAACGCAGGACTCGCAGGTTCCTCCAGATCCCCCGCAGGATCAGCGACAGGGCAAACACCGACCACAGGATTGACACACCACCGGATTGTGAACCGGGGACGTTGTGATACAGGAACGAATTCACTTCCAGAGTCAGGTAGATGAACAACAGGCTCAGGCTGGTGAAACCCAGGAACACCCCCACCGATCGGGCATCCTTGCGGCCCGCCAGCAGGGCGTATCCCCCGGCGAAGAATCCGACTACCGCACCAAAGTCCAGCAACCTCAGCGACGCATCGCGGAACGAATAGGGACCACCGTAGAGCATGTGGACATTGGCCTCCCACCCCGGCAGGTCAAATGCAAACAATTTGAACAACAGTCCCGATACGAACAACATCAACAGGACCAGAACCCCCGGATGCTTGTTGATCGTCGATTCGTACAACAGCACTCCGCACATCGCCAGCCACAACAGGGTCAGGGCGGGCAACTGCATCGGTTGATAGAAGAAGCCGAGGGTGCGGTTGAATTCCAGGTGCAGATAAATGAACAGCATCCCCATCGCCAGGCCGACGGCCAGACGGACGGCCCACGCATCACGGATCCAACCCGAGATATCATTCGCACGACCGATGACCCGGTCTTCGTCAGCCGAAGGCTTCGACAGCAGCCGATAGGCACCACCGATCGAGGCGATGGGAATGCCGAACATGACCAGTCTTTCGGCCAGTTGCTGCAGATATTCCCCGATCGACAAGTCCGCCGTAGAGGGCGCCGTCAGGAACTGCCGGGGCAAGTCCAGGAGACCAAACCGGAACAGGACGATTCCATACAACAGGTAGCAGACGTGCCGCAGGAACTCGCTTCCCAGCTTCTGCGCAATCCACAACATGACCAGGGCTTGCAGCGACCAACTGACCGTCACCCAGTCCCGCGACAGGACCAGCGGCATCGTCACCGCCAGAAAGAACGCCGCCAGGCCAATGAAGCTGACAATCAATTCGCGATCCACCAGCTTTCGAGACAGGCACACGAACACATGGATCGAGTAGAACGCGGCGAGTGACAGCGTGACGACGGCAACCCATTGCCGACCGTACATTTCATCGACCAGGTTGAACGACACACCGTAAAAGACCGCCGCGTTGATGAACAGTGCCAGCAGATCCAGCAGGTTCGACTTCGCCTGGTTCACGATCTTGAACAGGAACGCCATCGTCGAAAACAGCACGAAAAAGCTGATCACGAACGGCATCACTTCGTGAAAGTGAGTCTTGTCGTAGGCCGTCATCGAGGCGAAAAAGAGAGAGTACGTGGCGAAGAAGCTGAGGTAATTGACCAGCGGCCAGTTCTTCCAGTAGCACAGACCCAGGACACCGCAGCCCAGAACCAGCATGTACCCATACAAACCGGGGAAATTGGGCGGGCCCTGCGACAACATCAGCGGTGTTCCATAGCCGCCGATGATTCCCAGAACGGCGACCAGGATGGAATCGAATCGGACCGCGATGCCGCCTGCCAGGACTGTTATCAGCCCCATCAATGCGAACGCCTGCAGTGGTTCAATCAAGTGGTAGCGGTTGGAGGCTGCGAAGACGGCAAAATAGAGGATGGCCAGGCCGCCCCCCATCAGGCCCTGTCCGAAAGTGTGGTACCGTCGACCCAGCAAGCGGGTTCCTGCCGTCAGCATTCCCAGGCCCGCAATGGTCGACAGTGCGACTCGGCCAATCTCGTTGATCATCCCGTGATCAATGGAGTACTTCAGAAAGTAACCGACTCCCACGACCAGGATCAGGATCCCGACGCGCAGCAGCCATTGGCTGGCGACGGCGTATTCCATCGAGACACCCTGAGGAATGTATTCTTCGCCGACGATAATCCAGGTCCAGATCTTGTGCAGAGTTTCCCTGGCGGCCGTTTCAAATCGACTCGGCGTTCGCGGGACGGCCGGTTCGACCGGGGGACCTGCCTCGGTCGCTTCACGATCCGCCTTCAGGGCACGCAGTCGGGTACTCGCGGCCAGCGGTGGTTCAATGGACCGGGCCGGACCGGGCTGTGAAGTGTCGTGTACCGGATGGACTTCTTCGATCACGGCGTCACCGACATCAACCGCGTCGTCGGCGACCTCAGCCGTTTCGCTGGATTTGGGGACCGGGACCGGTTCGGAGATGGCGTGTGATGGAACCGTTGCCGCACCCGGATGGGACACAGGCCGGGATTCCTTTCTCAAGGCACGCAATTCCCGCCGGATTTCGGAAAACCCGGAATTCTGGTCCATGATGAGTTTGATCATCAACACCAGAACGGCGAACAGCATCAGGAACGTGAAAAACAACAGGATTTCCATCAGTGAACCTCGCTCTTGAGGTGCCATCCCGCGACCCCGGTCATCGGGGTTGCGACGAGTCAGATTCAGTCCGCAGGCGACCAGAATCTTTCCATCATTCACTCTGGCGAGAATTCGCCTGGGATATCACTCGAAATCACAATTCCTGCTGGGATTTACGAAGGAAATTTGGCAGCGATTGGCACAACGCCACGCTAACATCAATGCATACAATGCGTTACGTCTTTTGTTCGTGTGGCCGCGAAATCGAGAATGTGCCTGAACAGTCCCGCTCTGAGCCCACCGCGTTTTAAGTTCTCGCCCGAATGATTCACTGGCGACCACGGATCACCCTGATTTCACGGATGAATTCTGTGACGTCGGCCACTTGCTCTGGGATTCAGATCCGTGAAATCAGTGACATCCATGGTGAATAATCCGGGTCCTTGAACAATGCTTCACGCAGCACATCCCAAGTCGGTGAAGGACGTGCGGTTCCGATTAGGCAGACTGGCCAAACCACGGCAGGGCGCACCCCCGTTTCGTGTCGGCCTCTTGCCAAATCTGCCGATCTGTTATGATGCCGCCGCAATCGCTGGCGGTTTCCTGAATACTCGTTGAAGTCCTCAATGAGTCCCCCCATCAGCCAGCGTTGCTTCCGATGAACGCACCCGCTCTGGGGCGGGGCCTGTCCCCTTGGTTGGGCTCGGATGTTGGTGCAAGTCGAGATGGATTTTGACAGAATTGCGGGCGGAGTTGCCTGAAACAGGTTAGCGATTACGGCCGAGGGAGCGGTTGGATGCCTCTCAAGACGGAACCACTCGAAGAACCCACCATCAACCTCACGTCGATGCTCGACGTGGTGATGTTGCTGATCATCTTTTTCATGGTGGGGACGCGGTTTTCGGAAGAGGAACGTCAGACAGACATTCAAGTTCCCACGGTGGCCGACAATTCGGTCCTGACCGGGGCTCCCGACGAAATCGTGTTAAACGTCGCGTTCGACGGAAAAGTGACTGTCAAAGGGGAGTCCCAGACTTCAGAATCACTGGCAACGATGCTGCGTGCCGCCCAAGCCGGGTTTCCGAATCAGGCGGTGATTATTCGTGGCGACGGTCGGTGTCCGTATCAGTTGATCATGGATGCCTTTTCGACGTGTAAAGAAGCGGGAATTCGCAATATTTCGGTCGCTCATCTCCCCAAGAAGGGTTCGTAATGCCCGAATCGGTGTCGCGGCTGTGGGATCTGGTTCTCCAGAATACAGCACACCTTTCGACAGGTGAACTGATCCTGCGCATTGCGCTGATCGCCTGCTCGCTGTTCGCCTCGGTCCAACTGCTGTCGATGTGGGCCACGCATTATGGTGACCACAATGCGACGTCAAAATCCTTCTTCCTGTCGCTGCTGCTGCACTGCTGTTTTGCCCTCGGATGGGCAACGGTTGTCGAGACCATGCCCCGCCAATCGGTGGCGGGAGGAACGCCCGAGAAGCCGGCGGTCCATATCACGATGCGCGGCAGTGATGACGACGCCGAGACCGGCGATGCGACCAAACCCACGTGGAACGCCGCAACTCAGCGGCCCGACACCGAACTGACTCGGATGGAACGCACCGATCAGGAACGTCCAATCGAGACGCCCGATGTCGAGAAGGCACCGGTACCCGTCACAATTCCAGAAACTCCAGCGATGGCGGCTGCCCCCGATGCACCCGCTCCGCTTCCCGCTCAGCAAACCGTTGAAAGTTCCGCCGCATCCGCGGCGAGTCCGGCCGCCGCGATCGATCAGCCCAACGCCGAAGCTCGCCCGGAAGTTCGCAGCGTGGCGACGGTCCGCCGGACCAATCTGAATCGCGAAATGTCGTCTGTCGATGTCTCGTCCCAGGTTGAACCCCAGCGCGGTGCGGCCGAACGGATGGCTCCCCTCATCGAAAACGGGGCCGTCCTGACGCTTCCAAGTGAGCTGATTCCGGAAT
This sequence comes from Planctomycetota bacterium, assembly GCA_018242525.1. Lineage (GTDB taxonomy): Bacteria > Planctomycetota > Planctomycetia > Planctomycetales > Planctomycetaceae > Schlesneria. The sequence goes on from JAFEBS010000032.1 coordinate 32,627, forward strand.
CTGCTGTACCGAAACCGGTCGGTGCTCCAGATACCGTCATTCGCCGTCGCACGGATCCAAACCCGGTCCCAGCCGAGATCGCGGAGGCAGGCAGCAATGCCACGTCCACCGCCGCCACGACCACGGGGAATCGACGCACGGATCCCTTTGCCCGTTCTGGCAGTCGCACCGGGGCAGACACGGAATTCGAGCCGACTCCACCGGTCAAATCCCGGGCTTCGACGCCAAGCATTCCACGCGAACAGATGGTCGCGTCCCGATCTTCCATCAGCGACACAACCGGCCCCGCCCCACGTCCGGAGCTGGCTCGTCCCGAGTCTGCGGCCATCATGGGCCGGACCGCCACACGCGATCCCGAACCGTATCGCTCCCGACGACTCGAACAACGCCGCGCGATCGCCTTGAAGAATGGCGGATCGGAAGATTCCGAACGAGCTGTGGAAGCCAGTTTGCGCTGGATGGCCAGCGTTCAGGAACCGGCCGGCCACTGGTCCTCCAGTCGACATGGCGGCGGTGCCGCAAAGAAGGATCCGCAGGGTCAAAACCGGCTCGACGGCGGCCTGTACGCCGATACCGGTGTCACCGGGTTGGTGGTCCTGTCATTCCTGGGTGCCGGACACACCCACGAAGAGGGCAAATACACCAGCGAGGTCCTGCGGGCGATTCAGTGGTTGATCGCACAACAAAACTCCAACGGGTACCTGGGCGGCCGGGCGACCCGGTACGACATGATGTACTGCCATGCCATGGCCACCTTCGCCCTGGCCGAAGCGTACGGGATGCAGAATGATCACACGAAATTTCCGGAATTGCGGGATGCGGTCCGCAATGGAGTTCGACTGATCTGTGCGATGCAGAACGATGACGGCGGCTGGCGTTACGGCAAAGGTGGCGAAAGCGACATGAGCATGTTCGGCTGGCAACTAATGGCCCTGAAGAGTGCCGTCAATGCCGGAATTCCTGTCCCCGACGAAAACCGTCGCGGTATGACTAAGTTCCTGCAGGCCCGGGCCCTGGGTGCTCGTGGAGGTTTGGCAGGCTACAAGCTGAACGAGTCCTACACCCCCGCCATGACTGCCGAAGCGTTGTTTTGTCGCCAGATGTTTGGCGTCCGTCCCCGCGACGGGGCCTCACAGGAAGCCGTCGATTATCTGCGCAGGAACCTGCCCCGCCTGAGTGCCTACGATGAGTACTACTGGTACTACGGCACGCTGGCCATGTTCCAATACGACGGCCAGGAATGGCAGGAATGGAACAACGCTCTGCGAGACCCCCTGGTCGGCTTGCAGCGTACTCAGGGCCCGCTTGCCGGTAGCTGGGACCCCAACGGCAAATGGGCCGGCATCGGCGGACGACTCTATTCCACCGCCATCAGCACAATGTGCCTGGAAGTCTATTATCGCTTCCTGCGGATCTACGACGAGTGATCTCACGATGCCTACGTGAGCGGCAAGGTGCCAGCTAGTCGATAACTCCTGAGCGGTCCTATCCTGTCAACCAACCTTGCCGGAAATGAATGCCTCCGTCACCCTGGATTGTGGGGATTCGAACAGGCTCTGAGTGTCGCTGCATTCGACCAGTCGGCTGCCGTTGGTGTCAGGCCACAGCAGGGCGGTCCGTTCCGCGATGCGGCGGGCCTGGGCCAGGTTGTGAGTGACGACGGCCACCGTGCAGGTGGCACGCAGGCGCAGCAGCAGTTCTTCGATGACGCTGGTCGACTGGGGATCCAGTGCGCTGCACGGTTCGTCCAGCAACAGCACCGACGGCTGAAGACTGAGCGCCCGGGCCAGGCACAGTCGCTGCTGCTGGCCGCCTGACAAGGACAGGGCCGGTCGATCCAGCCGGTCCCGGACCTCGGTCCATAATCCGACGTCCGTCAATGAGCATTCGATCTGCTCCTGCAGCCCCCGCCGGTCTTGCAATCCGTGCTCGCGCAAGGGCAGTTCCAGGTTTCGTCGAATGGTCATCGGAAACAGGTTCGGATGCTGAAAGATCATCCCCACCCGTCGGCGCAGTGCGATCACGTCGGTACGCCGGTCCAGGACATTGGTATCACCGATCCGAATCAACCCGGTCACGCCGCAGCCGGGAATCAAGTCGGTCAGACGATTCAGGCTGCACAGCAGGCTGGTTTTTCCGCATCCCGACGGGCCGATGATCGCGGTAATGGCCTGTGGGGGGATCGTCAGCGAGACATTTTGAATGGCGAACTTCGCCCCGTAGCGGATCGACACATTTTCGACGTGAACGGCACCGGCCGTGGAGTTCGATGCGGTCATCAGGCGTACCTCACTTCCCGATGCAGGAACCGGTACGTCAGCCGATGAGCGGTGAGATTGATCAGGATCAGCAGCACCACCAGGACCAGGGCCGAGGCATGAGCGTTCTGGTTGCCGCCGGGGACATTCATCGACAAATCGTAAATATGAATCGACAGGCTGCGGCCGGAATCCAGGAAGGATCGAGGCATGCGGTCGACGTAGCCACTGGTGAACAGCAACGCGGCCGTCTCCGCCAGCGCGCGGCCCAACCCCAGGATCAGTCCCGCGACAATGCCCGGTGTCGACTGCGGCAGGATCACTCGAAACACCGTCGACCAGCGGCTGAATCCCAGCGCCGCGGCCGCGTGCCGCTGGCTGTCAGGCACGGAACGAAATCCCTCTTCCGCGCTGCGGATCAGCAGCGGCAACACCATGCAGGCCAGGGTCAGGCCGCCCGCAACAATGGAATAGCGGAACCCCAGCCACTGGCAGAATACGGCATTCCCAAACAGGCCAAACACGATTGAGGGGACTCCCGCCAGCAGATCCAGGCTGCGCCGGACCAGTCGTCCCAGGCGATTCTGGTCCGAGACTAACTCGCTCAGAAACATCGCCGTTCCCAGTCCGATGGGCACGACGACCGACATGCAGACGGCCAGGATCATTCCGGTGGAAACCAGGATCGGGCCAATGCCGCCGCCGCGGCCGGCTCGTTCCGGAGCGGCCGTCAGGAATCTCAGGATCTGTTCCGCCACCGCGATCAGAGAATACGACGCTCCAGTAGACTCAGTGCCCGGCTGGAACGCCGCACTCCCGCGCAGGATCAGGTCTGAGATCAGCCACAGGAACATACCGGCAACAATAACGGGAGTGCCCCAGACGCACACATCGAGCAGTCGACCTGTCCATCGGCTAGTCGCCATGAGCCGGTCTCCTGTAGCTGCCGAGTTCCACGCAGAGAATGAACACGGTCACGACGATTACCAGCACCAGGCCGCAGGCAAACAGTGCCGAGCGGTGGTCGCCTCGCGCATACCCCATTTCCAGGGCGATCGTGGCGGTCAACGTGCGGACCGGTGCAAACAGGCCGCCTGGCATCCGGGCGACATTGCCGCAGACCATCACCACTGCCATTGTCTCGCCCATCGCTCGCACCAGTGCGAGCATGACGGCTGTTGCCAGGCCCGAACGCGCCGCGGGGATCATGACAAAGAACGCCGTGGTGCTGCGCGACAGGCCCAGTGCCGCGGCTCCCCGTGCGTATCCCGCCGGCAAACCTGTGAACGCGGCATCCGTCAGCAGGGCGACCGTGGGCAGGATCATCAGCGTCAGAATCACCACGCCAGCCAGCAGACTCTGACCGGGTGGATGGATTCGATTGACGAGTGGAACCAGCACGACCAGCCCCCATAGTCCATAGACCACGGAAGGCACCCCGGCCATCAGTTCGACCAACCGGCGATACCAGCCCGCCAGTCGAGCAGGTGCGTAATATTGTGCAAACACCGCGGACAGTATTCCCAGTGGCCCGGCGACGACGACCGCCAGCAACGACGTCAGCAGCGTGCCAGCGGCGATCGGCAGCAGATTGAATGTCCCGGTCGACGGGCTTTCATCCGGATGCCACGAAGCGTCGGACAAAAATCGACTCGGCCCGACGTCAGACAGGGCCGGGAACGCTTCGACCAGCACGAACAGCACAATACAGACGACGACCAGTCCCGACACCACGGCCAGACCGCGCAGTACGGCAACCAGCAGCAGGTCTTTACTCGATCGGGACAAACGACAATTCCTTGACCAGATCGTGAACCTTTGACGAGGTGGCGAATTCAATCAACTCGTGGACGATGCCGGTCGGTTTCGACTTCGTCACCAGGTGCAACGTGCGGGACATCGGAAAGGTCCCGTCGTTGACGGTCTTGACCGAGGCTTCGATCCCCGCCAGGGGCAGCAACTTGATTGGAACTCCCGCATCCCGGTTGAACTCCGCCGTTCCGATCGAGACATAGCCGATCGACTGCAGATTCCCCGCCACCGTCTTGACCCCCTGTTCGTTGTCGCCAATCACCACGTCTGCCTGAATCTCATTTGTCGGCAGTTTGAAATGTCCCGCAAACACTTCCAGAGTTGACCGCCCCTCGGCCTTGTTGACCACGGTGATCGGCTGATCGGGCCCCCCCACGTCTTTCCAGTTGCGGGTTTTCCCTTGATAGATGCTGACCACCTGTTCATCGGTCAGACTGGTCACCGGGTTGTCGGAATGCACGATCAGGCAGACTCCGTCCCGTGCCAGTGGAAATCGCTGCAGATCGCTTTCGTCCGGCTTCAGGCTGCGTGACACCATGCCGATGTCGGACAGTCCATTGCGGCTGTCGGTCACCCCGCGAGAAGACCCGCCGGTCTGCACGTCGATTCGCAGTTCCGGATGCTGCAACTCAAATCGCTTTGCGATTTCGTTCATCAGCGGGGCGATGGTGCTGGCGCCAGTGACGGTGATCTGCGGATGCACCGGATTCTGCTTCAGCACAAGCACGTCCGGTGAATTGGAGTTCGGTGCTGGCCCGGATTGTCCACATCCCGCCAGGCAGAGTGAGAGCAATAACGGCAATCGGATCGAGCAGACACCGTCTCGAGAGTACATCGAGTGATTACTTCTGATTATTTCTGGAAGGAAAGAATACAACACCCCAGATTGACTCCGCCTGCCGCGTCGACCGTTTCCACGCCAGGTGCCAGTTGATATAGGACCGCTCTGCCATCTCGCCGTGCCAGCACCAGTCCCGCGTCGCGCAGAACTTTCAGGTGATGAGACAGCAATGTCGATTCGACGTTCAGCACGGCATTGATTTCACCGACATGCCGGGGGCCATTCATCAGTTGTCGAACGACCATTAACCGGGTTTCGTCGGCCAGCACTTTCAGCCGATCGGCGCAACTCATCTGGACAGTGTCGACCAATTTGGGATTCCCTCTGTCGAGTCGTACGGATTTCGGCGGTGAATTGAATGGATGTTGACTTGAACCGATATTCATGTCAACCAGGTGGCAAAAATCGCCAGGGCCATCGCCAGTTTTTCAAACTGGATCCGAGGAAGTCGAGTCTTCGACATGGCCTTGCCGATTGAGCACTCGCACGGCCTTACCGAAGACGGTAAGACCGTGGCACCCGTGGCACCCCAAGTTGAAAAAGGCGATGGACGTGCAAAAATTACCCGGAGTCCTGTGGTTCAAAGTTCCGGGTTCGCTGCACACCGGTCTTATTCGGCCAGGCGGCATTTGATCCAGGCATACAGGGCGTCGGCAATCTGCTGATATCCGACGGCATTCGGATGGACGCCGTTGTTGACCGGATATCCGTCCAACGGATCGACGTTTAATTCCGTCGGTACCAGGAACAGCCGCTCGGCCTCACGGTCGGTGAACTGCTTGATCTGGCGTTCGACCAGCCGGTGCTGGATTCGCTTCCATCCCCAGCGGGTGTATTTGTCCTGGTAATTCGCCGCAAATGCTTCCTGGCGCGAATTGGGGGGCGGGGTGATACAGACCGCCAGATCCGCCTGAGGGGCGGCTTTTTTCATGGCGGACAGAAGAGTTTCCGCATGCTTGAAAACGACATCGATCCGTTCGTCCAACTTCGGCAGATTGTCCGCAGGAGCAGAAAAACAATCGTTGATTCCCAGCAGGAACACCATCATCTGCGGTCGTTTTCCTGCAAAACGCTTGTCAAAGTATTGCGACGGATCCAGTTGCGGTTTCCCCTGGTCGTCGGCGAAGACAAATGGACTGCCCCGCAGTTTTGCTTCCGCCCCTTCCGAATTGGGGACAAAGTGCTTGACGAATCGTTCCCACGTCCAGCCCCCATAGCCTTCGTGTGCGACTCCATCGACCACTGCGGCGGGCCGATGAGTTCCCAACATCGACCAGGTCGGGTTTCCCGGTTGCGACAGCAATCGCGCCAGTGAATTCGGATACTGCGAAGCGTGCGTCAGACTGTCGCCGACGATCAGCAGTGACAATTCCTGCCCGCTACCGGCATCCGGCTTGGCCACGACCAGTTCCGTCGTGGCGGCGGCAATTTCCGTCGGCTTTTCCCGTTTATACAATCGGAATCGCAGCCGATGTCGACCAATCTGATTCAGTTCAGGCGTCAGCGACCAGGATTGAGCTTCTGCGGTGCCGATGGCGACCGATTTGTCTCCGTCCAGGCGGTCGACCTTCAGCGCAAAGTTCTCCGGGGTCTGGGTCAGGATGACATTGTCCACATAGACGACGACCGGCCGGCCCACGACCGCATAGATGCGCGGAGGAATTGTGAACCGGAGTCCTTCTGCAGTGATCGGCTGATCATCCGCAGTGGCGCGAACGGGATCCACCGCGAGCACCGTGAAAAAAGAGATGGCCAACAACACCCGGGAGAGGCGAAGCAGATTCATGACAGGGCCCAATGGTCAGGGATTGGTGGCGGGCGGCGCGACGACAGTTGCCGACTCATTCAATTCCGCCAGTTCCACCAGCAGGCGTTCCAGTTCCCGCAGGTACTCGTCCTGTGGCAACGACTTTTTGCGGTCCCGCAATTGCAGCACGGCGGACTCCAGGGCGTCACGCTTTTTCAGCAGATCCGGGGGCAATGCCGAGTCGGTGGCGTTGCGGATCAGATGCCATTGGTGAGCCGTTTGACCGTCCAATGGCTTGCCGTCGGTGGTTCGTTCAATCGGAGTCAGGCCGCGAAACTGATCCGACCGAACCCCCTGACCGTCGCCGTTGTCATCCAGCAAGGCGTGTTCCGTCTGCAGGCGTCCATCGCTCGAATAGAATTCGGCCGTCAATCGCGAGGCCCGCAAGTAGGCCTCCCACAACGACGTCTGCTTATCCTTGTCGAGGTCTGCCGTGGGATCGATGATCGCCTGCGACAGAAAGTCGCCGAAGTGCGAGAAGTTCTGTTCGGCTCCGCTCTTGGTGGCAACGATCACAACTCGCTTCGGTGTCGCCAGCGCGGTCAGAAACGGGGCACTGGCCGATGACGAATTGATGATTGCCATCGGCCGGTCGACGGGCTTCAACCAGCCATTCAGTTCCACGGCCGAAACATCCGGGCCGCGCAAGTTGAAACGAGCGTCGCGGCGGTCGAACGTTCCATGTCCGATCATGACCAGCCACAAGTCCACTCCCGGTTGTCGGGCGGCTTCATCGATCGCCTCACGAAACTGCTTCTTGTCGGTCAGTTCGGGCGACTCTGGAGTTCGACCGATTTCGACGAGCTGCAGGCCCGCCGTGCGGGCGGCCTGCGTCCAGCGATCGGCCCACTCGGTAAACATCGGCTCGTACTGCGGGGATCCGCTGGCTCCGACGACGACAATCATGGTCGGTTTCACCGGCGGATTCGGTTCGTCGGCACCGACGAGTCCCGCCGGAATCAGACCGGAGGCAGCCCAGACCAGGAATGGCCAACATCGTCGTGATGGAATCCTCATGGCAGTCCCCTCCATCGTCGCAAGGCCCATTCACCGCACAGGCAGCCGACAATCAGCAGCAGAATCCATGGTTGATGCCACAGCGGAGTCGTGTAGCTCTCGGTCAGTGGAGCCTGTCGAACAGGCAGCGTCCGCACAAACGATTCCAGATCCTCGACGGGAATCAGTTCGCCACCGGTCTGCTTCGCCAGATCACTGAGCAGTTCCAGGTTTGGCGCGACGCGCTGAAATTCTTCCGCTGCGGGATCGGCGACCCACCCGGTGTCGGTTTTGCCGAGAGCTTTCCCATCGGCGTCCGCCACTTCGACGGTGGCGCGGTATTGTCCCGGGATTCGCGAAGCGAATGTCGATTCGTACAATCCCGCCTCCTGCAGCGACGATTCCGCCGTTTGCACAACCGTGGAACCGTCGGGCAGTTTCAAGGTCATGCTGACGGCCGAATTGTCCTGGGGTTGAAATTCGTCCGTGCGAATCCGGGCTTCCAACCGCGTTAACGGCTGGCCCAATTCATCCCGCATGTTGACCCGCAACTCGGTGCGTCCCGGAACGTCGGCAATCAACCAGCGCAGAGTCTGGCGCCACGCTTTTCCGAGATCATCCTTTTCACGCTGCAGATCCGTTCGATCCAACTGCCAGCGCCACAGGTCACCGATCAGCAGGGCCGCACAGCGACCGCGACCGAATCGCTGAACTGCCAGGGCCGGAAATCGTCGACTTTCGGCATCGAGCACTTCGGCAATGACCGTGGCCCCGGGTTTCAGATTCCCCGCACGATTTAATGTGCGGAACGGGGGTAATTCCTTCAGCCGCTGCTGCTCTTCCGTTTCGGTGGAGCGGAGCCTGGCCCACGGCTGCAGCCATCCATCGCGCGTCAGTGCCAGCCGGTATCCGGTGACTGACGGTGTTGATTCGACTGCGTCCAGGTACAGCGGCAGCATCCGTCCGACGGGGGTTCGATCGTAGTTTCCATGTCGGAACGACTCGGCACCACCCAGCATCAACAGGCCGCCCCCACGTTCGGAAACGAACCGTTCCAGCAAAGTCATTTGATCGGCCGTAAAGAACCCCGCTTCCAGGTCGTCAATGATCACGGCATGGAACGGATACAGGTCTTCGGCCTTCTTGGGGAAGCCGCCGCGCAGTTCGTTGGGGTCGCGCGTGTTCAGCCGGACCAGGACGGGCTGGTCATACCGTTCTGTCTCTTCACCGGTGCGGTCGAATCCACGAAACAGCGGATTGGTCGCTTCGCCGTCACGGCTGCGCCAGTCGAACTTGGGTTCGCGCCGCGCGACGCGAATGATGCTCGTCAATTTGATTTGCTCGTCAGTCTCAACTGCGCGGTTCAGGAATTTGAATTCCCAATTGGGACGACCGGTCAGGTAGAGAATCCGGTAGGGACCACTGCCGCGATCGACCGAAACCAGCCGACGGTTGTTTGCGGCTGACGACTCTTTCTCGGGAGCCAGCGCGTCGGTCACAACCTTGACCTCGTAGAAGGAAACGCCGGGTTTGACGGGTCGGAACTGAAATCGAAATGCCAACGGGGCCGCCTCACGGCCGAAGATTTGCGTTTCCTGCTTGATCTGTTCCCCCGCTTCATCCAGTAGTGTCGCCGTCACCTTGACGCCGGGAAGCCCCAACTGAGTGACATCGGCCTGGACGGTGACGGGGGCGTCTTCAAATGCGGTTGTCGTCACGGTCAGGTGCGCAATCGCCAGGTCGCGGTGGCCGCGGGCAGTCCCGGAAACGACCGGGTAAATGGGTGGCAGACCGCTGGCATCGAAACTCGTTCCCGGATCGGTGGCGCTTCCATCGGTGAACAGCAACACACCCGCCAGCGGGCGATCGCGAAACCGGTCCTTCAGACTGGCGAGTATTGGCCGCAGGTTGGTGCGCATGCCGTCGAAGTTGATCCGGCCAAAATCGGGAACTCCCTGCAGCCGGGAATCAAACAGATACCGTCGGACATCGAAGTCCTGCGACAATCGAACCTGCCACGGAGCATCTTCATTGGTCAGCAGTTTTTTCAATTCGACTGCACGGGACTCACTCGAATCCGGATCCTGAATTGTCAGGCTTTGACTGTTGTCAGCCAGGATCGCAAACAGATTCGCGCCGGGCCGTGCCCGCTGGCCGCTCCACAGTGGCTCCACCAGGCAGAACACGAGTGTCGCCAGTGCCACCCCTTTTAACACGGCGGCCAGCAGACGGGTGCGACGGTCCAACAGGGCTGAGGAATACCGGACGAAAACGATCAGGCCGCCGACAATGCCGAGCGCAATTGCCGGCACGAGCCATTCCCGACCGCCGATTAACAGAGTGGCCAGCATGCGACCTATTTGTCCTTTCCGCTGCCGAGCCGTTCGTAATAGCTGCGGACCAGATCGCGGTAGGCCGCCGGAACCGGGTCGCGATCCACGGGAACCAAGGAATCCGGGTTTTCTCGCTTGGCAATTTCTTCGCCGAGTCGCTTTTCCAGTTCCAGCATCGGTTCATGAACCGAGGTTCGTACCAAATCCCAGTTCGGGGTTTCAGAGTGCCGCTTGAAATCGGCCCGCAAGCTGCGAGCCCGCTCCCGGACCTTGGCCACTTCGGCCTGCAGCCTGGGATCGCTGACCATCGACTCCACATCGCGCAGCCGTTCGTTCCACTCACTGAAGTTTGACCCGGTGAGCGGTCCACCCTGTCCGCCGGGTCCGCCGCCGTTGCCTCCTTCTTCGCCGCTCCCTTCCGGATTTCCGGCCCCGGACGGAGTTCCGCTCTGGCCACGTCCCTGGCCTTGTCCACGCAAGCCTTCCCGTTGCCGACCGGAGCCCTGCCCTTGGCCTTGCCCCTGCTGTCCCTGTCCCTGCTGT
>JAFEBS010000033.1 GCA_018242525.1 Planctomycetota bacterium
CACTAGGTCCTGAACCTAGCGCGTCTGCCAGTTCCGCCACCTGGGCGATTTCCAGTGCCGTTCAGTCATCCGCGTTCGCGGATCGCCGTTGGCATTGGTGCGGAGAGTATAGCGATGCGGTGTCGTTTGGCAAGCTTCGACAGACCTGCCATCGACGACAAATAGCGGAAACGTCCGCCGCTACCGGAACTACTGATCTCTTCAGTCTTTGCGGCCAACTCGGTGGTGTGAAGCGGTTGGCAGGTACGATTGAAAACACACCCGCGGCTAGCAGTCCGTGGTAAAAGGGGTCAGACCCTCTCCGGGCAATCGATTTTCAAGGTGAATCAACTGCCCTCCAAAGGGTCAGACCCCTTTTACCACGGACTGCTAGTGCCTTGCGGCTCACATAGTAACCCGAACCGGCGAACTTCGTCAGTTGGCTCGACCCGTCGGGGAGGGGAATTGACGCAGTCGTTCGCCGATCAGGGCGGCGTCGGGGCGCAGGGTTCCCATGACGCTGGCGAGCGCGGCTTTGACCGCCGGGTTTTCCGTGGCATTCCAGCCGGTTCTGACTTCGCTCACTTCGTCTTTTGTCAGCAGCAGGCCAAATCGTTGAATGTGGAAACCCAGTTGCGTCGCGGCGGCTTGTTGCAGGCTGGGGTCGAGTTGCATGTTGGTGGCGATCTTTGACAGTCGGCGTTGGACGTTGGCCGACGTGATGCCGCTCATGGCCGCCATCGCGTTGACCCCGATGTCCTGATCCTCGGCCACCACCATCAGTTCCCTTTCGGCCAGCGAGATGTCAAACACCTGTCCGCGACTGGTTCCGATGGCGGCCAGCCAGTACGCCGCGGCATTTTTCTGCATGGTTCGTTCCTGAGCCGACAGCGGCGGCGACTTGCGATCGCGGGCGAACGGGGCAAACTGGCGTTGGAAGTCAGAAAATGTACTCGATTCAGAAATGAACAGTGCAGGCTTGCTGCGGTTGATCAGGCGGGCCACGCTACCGCGGGTTTCATCCGTTCCGTAGACAACGACGGGCAGGGCGGCCGTGCGCGAATCCGCGCGGAAATTCGCCAGCGTCTGAGTCAAATCCCAGCGGATGCAGTTGACGTGAATCAGGATCACTTCGACCCCGGCGCTGGTGGCGGTCTGTTCAAATCCATCGCGACCGGTGCTGGAAACGGAAGCTTCGTAACCCAATTCTCCCAGGTACCCGGCCGCCTGGCTGCCACGATTCGGGTCTGCGTCGATGACGATCGCTCGAGACTTGCCGGGGTCGGTTAAGGCTCGCGACAACACGGTGACGACCCGGTTGGCATTCGAGAATCCAAACCGCGGTTCGATCCGCAGGATGGTCACCGCGGCCGCAAACTGAATCCGAAAATCGGGAGAATTGAGCGCGGCTAGGACCGGGGACTTCAGCCCCTTCGGGTTCGCCAGTTGCTCGCGGGTTCCGATTTGAGCCAGCACTTCCAACGCGGCAACCGCCGTGGAGGGCTGGTCAGCGGCCAGAGCATCCGCCAGGACACTGGCCACGGTCTCTTCGCCCGCCGTCATTGCCAGGTAGAAGGCCGACCCGGGAACTGGTCCGCGGGGTTTTTCCCAGCCACCCTGAAGCACTTCCAGGCCGAGCAGGGACGCCAGGTACTGGCGTTGTGGTTCGGGTTGATCGGGCGACAGAGCCAATGACTGGGCGGCAAACCGGGACGAAATCAACATCGCGGCAACCGCGGGCGTGAATCTCTGCGAGGCCACGGTTTGTTCTGTGGCATCCCAGTTCCAGATCGTCACGCTGCCATCTTCCTGCAGCGGCAACTGGCCGGGAGATTCATACACTCCCTTGGACAACCGGCGCAATTCGTTGGCGGCGGCGACAGAAGTGATTTGTTCCACTTTGGCACGTGACCCCGTGATCAACGTGGCCAACGCCTCATTGGCCGCCATACGAACTCCCAGGGGTTGCTCATCCGAGAACGCAGGAAACCAGAGGTATGGAACTGCTTCCCTGGCTTCCAGTGTGGCCAGGATTCCAATAATGGCGGCGCGGACTCGTTCCTGCGGACCGTCGAGCGCTCCGATCAACGGCGGTACGACCTGGCGGCCCATGCGAATCAGGGCCATGGTCAACTGTTCCTGCTTATTCACCATGTTGGGCGCGCCCATCTGGCGAATAATCTGAGGAACGGCTCGCGGCCCGGCATTCCGCAGTTCAATGATGGCTAGTTCGCGCTGGACGGGATCCTGACCCAACCGGCCGATCAACTGATCGACGAAGGCGGGATCTTCGGATTGCTTGCGGGTGGCGGCATTCAAGCGGTCCAGCAACTGCGTCGACAACGGCTGCAGTTCCTTGATGCGTGCCAACTTCAGGAAGGCGGCCGTTCCCTGCTTGTCTCGCAACTTCATCAGCATTTCATCGTCGGGAGACCCGGCTTCGAACTGCTCCAAGTACTTCAGGGCCAAGTCAATTCTGGCCAGGTCAACCATCAACAGTGCCGCGCCGAATGATTCCTCAGGAGTCTTAGGCTCAATGAGCAATGGCGATGGCTCGGCATCCGAAACGGCTTTCGCCGGAGCCGGTGCAGGTTCGGTTGCAGGTTCTTGTGCTGGCACAGGTGTGGAAGACGCAAGTAGCCAGACCCAGCAGGCGGTACTGACAACAAGCATTTCACGAAGCCGGGGCATTCGCTGACTCCGCTCTTAACGGCCACCACCTCGCGCAGGCGAGGAAACGAACCGATGACGAATTGGACGCTTTGAGGACTTGCTACAGATGGTACGAACGCGCACGGGGGCGGACAACGACAAAGCAGTGCCGGGCGCGAAAATCATCGCACTCGTCCGAAGTCGAATCGACCAATGGCTGATTCGCGTCCAGCAAAGTCGGCTCATCTCTTCCCCCATCCCCCTGACAAGAGTTTGACGTTCGGGTCCTGCGGATCGCTCCGGTCATTCGGTTCCTGACTAACGTTCAGGGTGTGCGGATTGTAACGGTGGTAGGGACGTACCGACGCTGCCAGCGTCGGAGTAGCCTGGCAGGCCTCTTGGCTGCGGTTTTCCTCCACGAACCTCCGGGGCGGGCTGTTTGAGGTTCACACGGGAGGTGACACGTGTCACAATGTTGATGGGTCCGAGAGCCAGGGAGAATTGTCGTGCGGAGGATCACCCGCGGCTAGCGCCTTGCGGCTCAAAAAGTCAGCGGGCCGGGATTGAGGATTACGATGAATCGATGGTTCTTCAGTTTGAGGCGACACGTCGCCAACGCTGGCAGCGTCGGGTACGTTGCTGCACTCGGAATCATAATCTGTTCTGCTGGAATGAGTTACGCTGCGGACCCAGCGGCGGAGCAGGTGCGACACTTTGAAACGGCCGTGCGTCCGCTGCTGATAGAACACTGTCTAAAATGTCACGGAGCGGAAAAGCAGTGGGGTTCGCTGCGGCTGGATTCTCGCGCGGCACTGCTGAAGGGGGGCGATACGGGCCCCGCCATTGTTCCTGGTCAGCCCGAGGACAGCCTGTTGATTCGTGCGATCCGCCATGTCGATGCCGATTTGAAAATGCCCCCGGCTCCCAAGGAACGGCTTTCTGACCGGCAGATTGCCGAGATCGTGCAATGGGTCAAACAGGGAGCCCCGTATCCCGATTCAAAACCTCAACTCGGTCGCTATCGCGACCCCAATCACTGGGCCTTCCAAGCACCCGCTGTTCATGCCGCTCCGAATGTTCAGGATTCGAACTGGTCCCGATCGGAACTCGATCGATTCATCCTGGCTCGGTTGGAGCAGGCGAAACTGTCCCCCAGTCCATCGGCCGACAAACGAACACTGCTGCGACGAGCCACGTTCGATCTGACGGGACTGCCGCCGACCGCGGACGAAATAGGCGAATTCCTGGCGGACGACCGGCCAGACGCGTTCGCCCGACTCATCGATCGACTGCTGGCTTCGCCTTCGTACGGGGAACGTTGGGGACGTCACTGGCTGGATGTCGCGCGCTACGCGGACTCCAACGGCTTGGATGAAAATGTCGCGCATGGCAACGCCTGGCGGTATCGCGACTACGTCGTTCAAGCTTTCAACGTCGACACTCCGTACGACCAGTTCCTGATCGAGCAACTGGCGGGTGACCTGTTGCCGACGACGGATGCGACGGTCCGGAATCAGAACCTGATTGCCACCGGATTCCTGGCGATCGGTCCGAAAGTCCTGGCCGAGGTCGATGAGGCCAAGATGCAGATGGACATCGTCGACGAGCAGATCGACACCGTCGGTCGCGCCATCCTGGGCCTGACCCTGGGCTGCGCCCGGTGTCACGACCACAAGTTTGACCCCATTAACACGGCCGACTACTACGGCCTGGCGGGAATCTTCAAAAGTACGCGGACCATGGAGCATTTCAAGAAGGTTGCGAAGTGGTATGAAAACCCGCTCACGACTCCCGAAGGGATTGCCTTAAAGGTCGCGTTCGATTCGCAACTCGCCAGCAAGCGGGCTGCCATTCAATCGCTCATCGAACGGGCTGACGTGGCGGCAAAGGCGACGTTGCCTGCCGGATCCGAGCCTCCCGCCAAGTTGGAGACGTTGTACACGGACGAAACAAAAGCCGAACTGAAACGATTGCGAGAGGACCTGGCTCAATTTGAAAAGACCGCTCCCGAACTGCCCTCGGCGATGGGAGCGACCGAGGACAAGGTGGTGGATGTCGCCATCCACATTCGCGGCAATCCGCAGAAACTGGGCGACATCGTCCCGCGCCGGATCCCGCAAATCCTGCAGGCAGCAGCACCGGCGCAATTCAATGCAGAGCACAGCGGCCGGTTGGAACTGGCGCGATCGTTCGTCACACCTCAGCATCCGCTGACCAGTCGCGTGATTGTGAATCGCGTCTGGCGCTGGCACTTCGGCAAGGGACTGGTTCGCAATCCGGATAATTTCGGCCTGCTGGGGGAACCACCCAGTCATCCGGAATTGCTCGACTGGTTGGCCGCACGCTTCACTGGGCAGGGCTGGTCGCTGAAACGCCTGCATCGACTGATCGTGCTGTCAAGCACCTATCAACAGGGCAGCCAGGTCGCTCCGAACACACTCGAACGCGATCCCGAAAACCGTCTCTTCGGGCGGGCGGATGTGCGACGACTGGAAGCGGAAGAAGTTCGCGATGCATTGCTCGCCGTCAGCGGTCAACTCGACCAGAGGATTGGCGGGTCGCTGCTGACTGTCAAAAACCGGGCGTACTTTTTTGATCACACATCACGCGACCTGACGGACTATTCCAGCCTGCGGCGTTCGGTGTATCTGCCGGTGGTCCGGAACAACATCTATGACCTGTTCCAGTTGCTGGACTATCCAGACGCGGCGATCACAACCGGTGATCGCACGACCACGACAATCGCTCCGCAGGCGTTGCTCATGCTCAACAGTGATTTCATCCTGCAAACGAGCAGTCGCATGGCCGAGAAGTTACTGGGCGACCCCAGTACGGATGACGAGAGTCGGATTCGGCAGATGTACCTGGTGGCCTATGGCCGTGATGCCGCCGCCGCGGAGATCTCCGAATCAACGGCGTTCCTGACCAGGCTGCAGACGGCCATGGAGTCTGCGCAGCCTGAACCGCAGGCGCGCCGCAAAGCGGCTTGGGATTGCCTGTGTCAGACCGTCCTGGCATCAAATGAATTCATCTATTTGAAATGAGTGGACTATGACTTCGAGATCCGCCGATGCTTCGCCGTGTCCCGGAATCGCCATCCAGGACTTTTCGCGACGGCAAATGCTGACGCGCAGTGCGGTGGGATTCGGCTCGCTGGCACTGGCGTCGCTCGTCGGTCAGAACCCGGCCACAGCGGCGGGTGCCGTTGATCCGCTCGCCGCCCGCCCGCCTCATTTTCCGGCTCGAGCGAAGCGTGTGATTTTTCTGTTCATGAAGGGTGGTCCGTCGCATCTGGACACCTTCGATCCGAAGCCGCTGCTGACGCGTGACGATGGCAAGCCGTTGCCGTTCGCCAAACCACGAGTTCAGTTCGCGCCGACGGGCAACTTGCTGAAATCCCCGTGGTCATTTCAGCAGTATGGCGAAAGTGGAGCCTGGGTCAGCGATCTGTTTCCGAAGCTGTCGCAGCGTGTGGATGACATGTGTTTTGTCCATTCGGTCCACGGGACAAATCCGGCACACGGCGGTGCCGTGCTGAAGCTGCATACCGGCAGCGACAATTTCGTCCGTCCGAGTATCGGTTCGTGGGTCAGTTATGGTTTGGGAACCGACAACAGCGACCTGCCTGCGTTCGTTACGATTTGCCCGACGCTGGCACACGGGGGGATCAACAACTGGGGTTCGGCGTTCCTGCCCGCAGTCTACCAGGGAACGCCACTGGGCAATGCCAGTGTTCCATCTGATCGGGCCCAAGTCAGATACATTGCCAATTCCAAGTTGCCGCTGGCGATTCAGCGGCTGCAACTGGATCGGCTGCGGGAGATGAATCGGGAACACCAGGCGCACAGCGGCCCGGAAGCGTCGCTGGAGGCACGGATTAACAGTTTTGAACTGGCGTTCCGGATGCAATCCGAGATGCCTCGGGTGGAAGATCTTTCCCAGGAATCCGCACAGACGCAGAAGCTGTACGGCATCGATGATCCGACGACCGCCAATTTCGGTCGGATGTGTCTCTTGGCTCGCCGATTCGCCGAAAACGGAGTCCGCTTCATCCAGGTGACTCACAGCGACAGCAAGGTCCAGTGGGATCAGCATAGCGACTTGAAGAACGGTCACGAGAAAAACGCGAGAGAAGTTGATGGGCCGATTGCAGGCCTGCTGTATGACTTGAAAGAACGGGGCCTGCTGGAAGATACGCTGGTCTGGTGGGGCGGCGAATTCGGACGAACCCCCACCGTCGAAGGCAGCAACGGCCGAGACCACAATCCAGAAGGGTTTACGATGTGGCTGGCAGGAGGCGGTGCCAAGCCCGGCCTGCACCACGGAGCGACGGACGACTACGGGTTTTACGCCGCTCAAGACAAGGTGCACATCCACGACATGCACGCGACGATCCTGGCGCTGATGGGAATGGATCACGAACGGCTGACATATCGCTACGCCGGTCGCGATTTTCGATTGACCGACGTCGAAGGGAATGTCGTTCGGGAACTCATGGCGTAGACTCGCCGGGTATTTGCTGCTTGACCATCCCATCGAGCAGCGATTCGATCACCAGCCGTGCGAGAGCTGCGGGTTTGTAGTCTGCGAACAGGACCGTTCCCTGCAGAACACCGTCCAGCACCAGTGTGGTCGCACCGTGGATGGCGGACCAGCCGACGAGGGCGTAATCCACGGTGTGGCCGGCTCGAAACAGGCCCTCGGCTTCGCCGGCGCGGATTTCCTGGGCGAAGAATTCAAACGTGGCCGCCTGCGCGGCGGCCAGTTCCGGAGTTCCGTTCGCCGCCACTTCACCCGAATACATCACTCGAAAATGCGCCGTGTGATCACAGCCAAACTGCAAGTAGGCTGTTCCCAAGGCCAGCAATCGCTCTCGACGAGTAATACGGCCGCCAACCGCTGTTCGGATGAATTCCAGCAGCAGTTGGTGGCCTTCGATCGCCAGCGCGACCAGCAATTGAGCCCGTGTGGCGAAGTGGCGGTAGGGAGCATTGTGCGAGACTTCGGCCGCGCGGGCCGCTTCACGCAATGTGAATCCCTGGACTCCCTGCTGTCCCACCAGATCGAGTGCCGCGTCGAGCAATACGCGACGCAGATCGCCATGATGATACGTCTTCGGCTTGGCGGTCTTCGCTGGTTTCTTGTTCATGCGGGTAGTTTAGCGATTGTCGCGTGAATTCAAAAACGCGAGTGGCTGGTTGCGGGATCGATGGCACGTTGGCCCATCCTTCTTCAACAACCGGAGTGGATTTCTAACGCCATCGAGCCTCCCTTCGTGAACTGAGAGTGCAACCTGATTGTCGAATGGGATTGAATACGCATCCACGCCCGCTATTATGACGTCGAGCCCGTCAAACATCTCCGTCCATTTCCTGTTTCTCACGGCCAAACCCATGAAAATCTCTACGTTGCGAATGATCGCCGTCATTGGCCTCGTCCTGGTTGGGGCTACCGCACCGGTGACTGCCAAGGTGACGACAATCGCCACTCCGGGTGGGGGGCAGCCGATGGTGGCCAAGACTGATCCGAAGGGGACGATTCACCTGGTGTTTGACACCAGGAACGGGCCTCAATACGTCAGCTCGATCGACAACGGGAGAACTTTGAGTCAACCGATTGACCTTGTGGACCCAGCCTCGCGGAAGCCGGGGTTGGAGTTCATCACGTGGGACATGGTCGTCAGTTCGGACGGGACCGTGCATGTCGCCCTGGGGACCAATGCCTGGAAATTGAAACTTCCGAAGGACGAATGGGGCTTCATGTATACCCGGTTGCTTCCAGGGGCGCGGGAGTTTGAACCGGTCAAGAACGTCAATCATAAGCCGAGTGAAGGGTTTTCGCTGGCGGTTGGAGATGACGGAGAGGTGGCGGCGGTCTGGATGGCGGACAAGCTGTTCTTCAATCTCTCGAAGGATCATGGCGCGACGTTCGGGCCGATCGTGGAAATTGATTCCGCACTGAATCCCTGCAACTGCTGCACGACCAGCGCGGTCTTCGCGGCCGACGGTCGATTGGCGATCCTGTATCGCGAAGAAACGAACAACGATCGCGACATGTACCTGGGACTGGTCGATCTGAAAACGAATCAAGCGACCAAGACGCGTGTCAGTTCCACCGGCTGGAAAATCGATTCGTGTCCGATGACGTATTATTCCGTGGCACGGACCGAAACTGGATTTGTTGCCGCGTGGCCGACCAAGGGGCAAATCTTTTTTGCGAAGCTGAGCGCCGATGGATCACCGATCACTCCCAAGGAGATTAAGACTCCGGGCGCCTGCGGCATGCGGACGGGAGTGCTGGCGCTGCCGACGACCGACGGGAAGACACTGGTCGCCTGGAAGAAGGACAAACAACTCGGCTGGCAGGTCTATGATGGTCGAGGCCGTCCGATGGGGGCACCCGGCGGAGCCCCCAGTGACGGTAGCGGCGTGGCGGCGGTCGTGGTGAAAAACGGAGATGTCGTGCTGTTCAAGTGATCAGTTGTTTTCTGGCAATCCTTCGACGTGACCCAGGTTTTTGACCGGTGCGAAGATGGCCAGTACGTCGCTCAGCAATTGTTCATCAATCGGCTCCGACAGCCATTGAGCCCAGTTGCGAATGTTGTTGGGATTCGCACTGCCGGCGACCGTGGTGGCGATGTCGGGATGAGCACACGAGAACTGCACTGCCAGCTTGGCGATATCGACGCCGTTTTTCGCACACAGAGCGGCGGCCTGTCGAGCGGCGTTCTTGACGGCTTCCGGTTCCTTCAGCCAGGCGGGCAGGGGGGCATTTGTCAGTAGTCGGGCGCTGAATGGGCCCGCGTTCATCACCCCAACTCCCTTGGACTTCAGATAAGGGACTGATTCGTCCACGAACCTCGTGTTCTGCAATGTGTACTGGTTGTACGACAGGACGCAGTCGACATCGATCTGATCGCAGATAAACCGGAAGATCTTCTGAGGATACCCGCTGAATCCGATGAACCGCACCTTGCCGGATTGTTGGATCTTCCTGAGCGCAGGAATCGTGACGTCGACAATCTGCTGCATCGGCACGAATTCGATGTCATGACACAGGATGATGTCCAGGTGATCGGTCCCGAGTCGATGCAGGCTGACATCGACACTTTCGGCGACGCGCTTGGCACTGAAATCAAAGTGTCCCAAGTCATATCGCCCCAGCTTGGTGCACAGAGTGTAGGAGTCACGGGGGATGCCGCGCAGGGCGATCCCGAGCATGACTTCACTCATTCCTCGACCGTAGAAAGGCGAGGTATCGATGAAATTCAGACCGCAGTCCAGCGCCACTTTGACACTCTGTAGGGCTTCGTCGAGTTGCACGCTGCGGAATTCCTGGCCCAGTGACGAGGCTCCAAAGCTCAGGATCGGAAGTTCCAGGCCAGTCTTTCCAAGCGGGCGGGTTTGCATGATGCGTTCTTCAGTGGAATCCAAAGTGGTTCTTCAGCGTGTGCAGACTGGCAATCAGCCGATGAACAACGGACGCATGTGGCGTTCGTAGATGTTCTCGGTCACCTGCTTGGCAACGATGTCTTCGTTCGCCTTCAGCAGGTCGATATAGCGGGATCCTGCTTTGGCCGCGATCTTGAAGGAAACATGCAGCAGTTGCCGGACATGGGCGTTGAACTCAGGGTGAGTGGGAATGTGCCGCAAGGCACTGGCCAGTTGCGGCCCCGTCCAACTGTTGACGGTCGCGGCACTCGGCAGCTTGCCACGATCGATGTCGATGACACTGGCGTAGGGTGCACACAGTTCGTCGACATGCTCCAGAGCATAGGCGTAGATTTCCCGTGCCAGGGCCAGGCCATCGCCACCCGCTTCGGCCAGGCCGATCAACTCTTCCAGCCAGGTCGTTCCGGCCGTCTTCACATGCAACCCCGCCCCGGTTCGCTGCAAAGCCCGGCGAATGATCGGATAGATGCTGAACTTGTCGCTGCCGCTATGAACACTCAACTTCAAATTGGCGGGCAGACCGTATTGATGGATGGCGTGAGCAATCACCGCCAGATCATCGTTGAATTCTTTTTCAAACTGAACCAGATCGCCGACATAGTCAACTCCCTTGTTGAAACGGCCGGTGAACTTGGGCGCGATCGTCTGCAGTCGAACCTTTTCGTCCGCCAGTGCCGCCAGGATGATCAGTAGTTCTGGGGGAGTTTGCGGGGCGTCGGTTTCGTCCATCGACACTTCCGCAATGATGTTGCCTTCTCCCTTGGCGGCGACAATGTGACGGTAGATTTTCCCTGCGTCCTGGACAGCGAGCAGGTACTTGGCGGCGACACGTTCGACGTCGGCCTGAGTAATTGTCAGCGGGGTGCTGACTCCGGGGACATTCAGTGTCCCCACCAGTTCCGGGTGCCGGTTGACAAAGGCCTGAACGTCGGCTGCCGCGGCAGGCTTACCGATGGAATCGGCGACGTCGATCGTGAAGAAATCCGAACAGGCCATGAACCGGTCAACGGTTTCCAGGCGAATGTGGTCGGCGTCAATGTGCCAGCCTTGGGGCCATCCCAGTTCCTGGACGGCAACCTTGGCAGCATCGAAAACAGATTGCGGCTCGGAACCGATAAAGGTATGTTCGCGATTCGACTTATTCCAGACAGGAGCGACGTCAATCCCATCCCGGGCCAGCATCTGAAAGGCGCGTAATTGCGCCTTGGCCTGATGGGCAAACCGATCTCCAACACCAAACGAAAATCGTTCCAAAGTCAGCATGGGGTCTCTCTCAGAAGAAGCGGATCGCACGAATGTTGACGCGGCACTGCAGATTTGGCAATGAATGGCGTGATTTTGCCGGTCCCGATTTTCGGCACCGGGCACACCCGTCGCTTTTCATTGCGATGCGGGTTACATGAGGAGTCCACCGCGATGACCGGAAGCGCCGACGCATCCTCGGATCTCGATCGCCCCCCGTTCACGCACGGGTCGAGGCGGCGAGTCTGGGCGGTCAATGTCGCCATCGTCATCGGTGTTGTCGTCCTGGGACTGGCTCTGGTGCTGCCGGTGACTCGAAGCGCCGGACCGACAGCGCGCAAAATGGAATGTTTGAACAACCTCAGAAATGTTGGACTCGAGGTGCACAACTTCGAAGCGAGCAGTGGCGCCTTGCCACCCGCCTTCACGGTGGATCCGGACGGTCAGCTGCTACACAGTTGGCGGAGTGCGATTCTACCAGCCCTTGACGCGAAAGATGTCTATTTGAAAATCGACCGTTCGAAGGCTTGGGACAATCCAGCGAATGCCGAGGCCTACAACACCAGTCTATCCATTTTTCGTTGCTCAGCGTCGACTCTTCCGAAATCGCACACGACTTATCTGGCTGTCGTCGGGATTAACGCGGCTTTCCATCCCACCAGACCTCGGGCTCTTTCTGAAATCACCGATGGTCATGAGCAAACATTGATGCTGATCGAAGCTCCTCAGGATCAAGCGGTCCACTGGATGGCTCCCGTCGATGCCGATGAACAGCTTGTCACGGGGATTGGGGCGAGCCGAAAAACAGCGCACGCGCACGGTGTGCACGTTGTGATGATCAATGGAAGTGGTCGATTTCTGAGCGTCAATGTAGACCCGAGGATTCTTCGCACACTCGTAACGATTAATGCCAATGACTCCATGAATTCGAGTCCGTAGAACTTATTGTCGTTGGGAACCCCATCCCTCGATTCACAGTTATTTCGTCGCGTGCGAGACTTCGGTTTGGCCAACGGTGTCCGCGAGATGCGGGCCACCCATGCGATTCATGGCCTGCATCGGGTTGACGCGCAGATTGTGGGCGGGAATTCGGGCGATCTGTTGATCGAACTTCAGGCGGAACAGCGTCAGCTTGTCCCGGGAAGTCCGTGCCCGGGGAATTCTCTGGCTGGTTTCCAGGGTTTCGACAGTCCCGAAGGACTCGATTTCGTCCTTGAGCGATGCCATGGCCACTACCAGCACCTCCGGGGATTTGATCTCGGCAGCGCGTAGAAAGCTGAGGTTGTGCAGCAGTACGGCGTCATCGGGCATATAGAACAAGCCCATCATGCCGTGGAACGAATTGGCACTCATGTCGATCAGGATGGGCAATTTGTCCTTAACAACATGCTGACGAACGGATTTCAGAAACACGACATCCTGCCGGTTGCTGTCGATATGCTGAGCGGCATAGAAGTGGCCGCCGGCATAACAGCCGAACAGCACCGTAAATGCGACAGCCCCCGCTCGCCACGCATTCCGGTCGAGCATTGACCACGCCAGAGACGCGGTGATCAGTGGGGCAGCCAGCATCAGGACGTACGGTAGCCAGGCGGGACCGGGCAGTTTACTGCCAGCCACAGTCAGTGCGATCACGGCCGGGATTCCGTAGGCAGCAGCAGCGGTCGCCGGATGAGTGATCCATTTCGGCCAGGCCAGGATCCAGGTTCGCATTTGACGAACACCCAACGCCCCCAGGATCGCCCAGGGTGCGATGGCATGCAACATGTAGTGGTGGTGTTTGCCGCCGGGAATGGAAAAGACCACCGGAACCAGCAGGGCCCAGCACCACAGAAATCGTTCGGGTGAAGTCCGATCGCGCCAGGCAGCCGTTCGGGTGACGTAGAATCCCGCGGGAATCATCACCGTCCAGGGCATCAGCATCCACAGCAGATTGACGGGGTAGTACCAGAGCGGCTCATTAATCTCCTTGTATGTTCCTCGCAAACGGCCAAACAGGTCGAAGTACCAGACGTCGAAGGCGTCCGGATATCGACTGTAGGCGGCCACGGGCCAGGCGAACATCACCGCTAGAAACAGGATCACCCCCCAGACCCAGACATACTTGGCAATCCGCTGTGGCTGCAGGCTGAGCACCAGGAAACCAGCGAGTGGAATCGAGGCCATCACGGTCCCGAAAATCAGCCCCTTGACCAGATTGGTCGCCCCCATCAGCAGGAAAAAGGCGGTGACCCAGCGGGAACGCGGGCCGAACAGCGTATTCAAGACGGTGCCCCACCTGGTCCGCGTCGCATTCACCAACCCGACCGCCTGACCGCCGACAAACTCAATCTTCACAAACACGGCGACAACGGTCGTGACGATGCCCGTCAGATAGATTTCATCTTCCGCCAGCCAGCCGTAACGCGTGAACTCAAGGGTTGTCGCCAACACCAACCCAGCCAGCAGTCCCAGCGACCGACCATACCACAGGGCCGCCATCCAGGCGGTGAGCAGGACGACATAGGTTCCCACCAGAGTTGGACCAATGCGGACAATGGCTTCACTGTCGCAGCGTCCGAACGGAGTGGCCAGCGCGACAGTAATCCACTGAGGCAGCGGAGGGCTTTCCAGCCAGGGCTCGATCGGCATCGCTGTCGGAGCGCGATCGGGTGCCTGGCCGTTGATTTTCGGGATGACAAAATCGCCGTCGGCGAACATGGACCGGGCTGTTTGCGGCAGGACACATTCGTGCAACGTCAGCGGGCGACCGCTGATGATGGCGATGCCAAACAGCAGGATGCAGTATCCGATCAACGTCGCAAAGTCACGGCGATTCAGAGATTCGGACGAATTCATACGCAAGGCTCCCCTGGATCCGATGGACGGGGAACGCATCTTCTGCCCCCCCATGAACCACCGGAACGGGTTCTAGGCGATCCCGATAACAGGGTCAACTCCAACTCTGCAACACGTCTGCAGGATTGAAGTTGAGTCCATTTGATGGGGAAGTCCCGCAGAACCAGACAATGGCCGCGATTGAAGCCCAGCAATCGCCAGGCATCGGCCGGAGCCCGAGTGAGGTCTACGTCAAGAATGCATTCTGACGCCAACCGAGGTCATGCCAGAATCTCCCGAACCACGTGTCCGTGGACATCGG
The DNA here is from genome assembly GCA_018242525.1 of Planctomycetota bacterium. GTDB lineage: Bacteria > Planctomycetota > Planctomycetia > Planctomycetales > Planctomycetaceae > Schlesneria. Next base: position 14,464 of record JAFEBS010000033.1, read on the forward strand.
TCAGGCGATAGTCTCGCCCCGCGTGGCGATACGTGAGCTTGGTATGGTCGAAACCCAGCAAATGCAAGATCGTTGCATGCAGGTCGTGAACGTGAACCAGGTTTTCCACCGCGCGATAGCCGAAGTCGTCCGTGGCACCATAGGCCATTCCGCCCTTGACCCCGCCCCCGGCCAGCCAGACTGTGAATCCCCAGTGGTTGTGATCCCGCCCGCCGCCCGGTTTACCATTCACCAGTTCCACGGCCGGTGTGCGTCCGAACTCGCCACCGCAGATGATCAGCGTTTCGTCAAACAATCCTCGCTGCTTCAGATCCGTCAGCAGCGCTGCGATCGGACCATCGCATTCGTCAGCGAGTTTCTTGTGTTCGGTCGCAATGCTGTTGTGACTGTCCCAGGGTTGCACGTCGCCATGAAACAGTTGGACCACGCGCACTCCTCGTTCAATCAACCGCCGGGCCAGCAGTAATTGACGACCATGCAGTCCGCTTCCGTAGGCGTCCTGCACATGTTGCGGTTCCTGGCCAATATCGAAGGCATCTGTCGCTTCCATCTGCATGCGATACGCCAGTTCAAAGGCCTGGATCCGGGCCTCCAGTTCGGGCTCGTCCGTGCGAGTTTTCTGGTGCAACCGGTTCTGCTTCTGCAGCAGATCCAATTGACGCCGCTGATCGTCGCGTGTGACAACTCCGTTGCGAATGTTTTCGATCAGCTCATCGACTTTGGTTTTACGGGTGTCCAGGTGAGTTCCCTGGAAGACGCCCGGCAGGAAGGACGATCGCCAGTTCGAGACATCCGCGACCGGCAGGCCCGGGCACATGGCGATGTACCCGGGCAGATTCGCGTTTTCGCTCCCCAGGCCATAGGTGACCCACGACCCCAGGCTGGGCCGCGACAATCGTTCATCGCCGCAATTCATCAGCCGCATCGATTGCTCGTGATTCGGCGTATTGGCGTGCATCGAACGGATGAAGCAGATGTCGTCCACATGCTGAGCGGTCTTGGCGAAGATCTCACTGACGGGCAGACCGCATTGACCATACTGCTGGAACTTGAAGGGGGAAGCCATCGCCGCTCCGGTCGCTCGTTCGGTCGTCAACTTGTTGTCGGACGGCAGCGGCTGTCCGTCGTACTTGGCCAGCAGCGGTTTCGGATCGAACGTGTCGACTTGAGATGGCCCGCCATTCAGATAGATATGGATGATGTGCTTGACGCGGCCGGGAAACTGTGACGGGCGCGGAGTGAGCGGCGAGATTTCCACGGGTGCGGCACCCAGCCGGTGTTCATCTCCCAGCAATCCGTACAGGCCCAACATCCCCAGGCCGGTTCCCATCTGCGACAGCATCTGACGGCGGGAATAAGCTGGTTGGAACCCGGCATTCCCCGGTCGGTTTCTATTCGTTGTCATGTGAACCTCATCCTGGAATCTTCACTGTCAGACCGTCAATCGACATACATCAGCTCGTTGGAACAGAGCAGTACCTGAGCCAGTTGTTCCCAGCGTAGCAACGCTGACCCGGGGTCAGGCGGGACTGCCAGGAATTCGTCGCACGCGGCTAGTTCTTCGGCGGTTGGTTCTCGAGTGAACACAATTCGATACAAGGCGGTCGCTTGAGTCACTCGCTGCTCTTTTGCCGCGGCTTCCGCACGCGCGGAGAGTCCGCGAGCCTGCTCAATCACAAACGGAGAATTCAGCGCGAACAGGGCCTGCTGCGGCACCATTGTCCGGGGTCGGCGTTCCACGGACTGATCGGGCGACGCGAAATCGAAGGCCCGGAACATCCCCGGCAAACTCTGTCGATCCACCAGGCCGTAGATTGTCCGACAACGGCTTTGCGGATCGTTGATGTCTGACGGTCGTCCCCCATCCCGCTGTTCGAGCCGGCCCGAGATTGCCAGCAACGTGTCCCGCATTGCTTCAAAACTGAGTCGTTGAGCACGTGGTGCCAAGCCGCGCTCCGCATCACCTGTTTCCCGATCCGTCGTCGATTGCTGCCAGGTGGCGGACAGCAGGATTCGTCGGTGCAGCGTCTTCAGCGACCAGCCGTCGCGCATGAACTGTGACGCCAGATGGTCCAGCAATTCCGCGTGGACCGGAAGAGTACTCCGCTTGCCGAAATCGCTGGGGGTGGAGACCAGTGGTTCACCGAAGTGATACATCCAGACGCGATTGACCATCACGCGAGCCGTCAGCGGATTCTGTGAACTGGCGATCGCTCTGGCCAGATCCAGTCGGCCGCTGCCGGCCCCAAACGGCTGACGATCCGATCCTGCCAGGATTTCGAGGAACTGGCGGGGCACCCGTCGACCGGGCTGAGTCGGATTACCGCGGACAAAGATCCGGGAATCGTAGGTCGATTCCGCATCGTTCAGAACCATTGCTCGTGGAGTCACGTGGGGCGACTTGACCGCCATGCGATCCAGTTCCTGCAGCTTGCCTCCAAACTGATCGGTCTGCTGTCGCGACATGTACCGTCGCGTCTGACTCCTGGGGAAATACAGCGGGCTGTCACGTCCCACCAGCAAATCGATCAACTGCTGCCGCGGATCATCGACAGATCCCAACTCGGCACTGACGGGCCGCGTTTTTTCCTCTTCGTACGTTCGTTTCAGCAATTCCCCGTAGACCCGCCCCACATCGGCCCGGCTGACTAACGTCGCCGTGCTGAGGGCTTCGCGCACCAGCGGATTGATCTGACCGGGGGCCGTTCCTGGTGCCCGGTTTTCCCACAACGATTTCGCCCGGGCGACTCGTTCCGGCTCCAGGTTCGGATGTTTGACATCCCCTTCCAGCAACAGATGCCACGGACCGAAGACGGGATCATCCGCGATCTCGGGGCGATCCAGAAACCGTCGCCAGCGGGCAATCACGGGCGGTCGCAGATCCTCGGGAGCCAGCGACAGGAAAAAAATGGCGGTTTCCAGGGGATCGGGCCGGGTCGTGGCGACATGCACCAGGTAGTCGCCGACACGCTGGCGAGATGTTTCTGTCAGCTCGTTGAACTGCTGATCGCGAAACGTCCGAACCTCTTCGCGTTTCGCGCCGTATTGCGTTTCAAACTCCGTCGCCTCACCCGCGGCCGGGACACCCGCCAGCGGCAGTTCCAGCGGAACTTCGCTGCTGGCGAATACACCATACAACGAATAGTAATCGGCGGTCGAAACCGGATCGTATTTGTGATCGTGACAGCGGGCACAAGCCACGGTCAGCCCCAGGAACCCGCGTGAAACCGTGTCGATTTGATCATCAATGACATCATGAATGTTGTTGTCGAACATTCGGCCCAGCGTCAGGAATCCCATCGCCCCCAGTCGCCAAGGTTCGACTTTCGGTTCGATCAGGTCTGCCGCCAGTTGTTCTCGGATAAACTGATCGAACGGCGTATCTTCATTGAAGGCGCGAATTACGTAATCGCGATAGGTGTAGGCAAACGGGCGAATCCGATCATCTCCATACATCAGTACTCCATCCTTCGTGTCAGCAAACCGAGCCACATCCAGCCAGTGCCGCCCCCAGCGCTCTCCATACCGGGGCGACTGCAACAGCCGGTCCACGACCTTTTCGAAAGCGGTCGTGGTCGGTGCCGGATCATCCACGAAGGCCTGGACATCGTCCCAGGTTGGAGGAAGCCCGATCAGATCCTGATAGACTCGCCGGATCAATGACCGGCGGTCCGCTGCGGCTGCCGGGTGTAATCCTGCCGCTTCATACCTGGCGAGGACAAACCGGTCGATCGATGTGCGCGCCCACGCGGCATCCTTCACCGCCGGAACGGCTGGATCGGTGACCGGTCGAAACGACCAGTGCTGTCGATCCGCGTCAGTGATGGCAAAATCCGCCTTCGATTTGCCAATCACCTGAGATTCGGGCCAAGGGACTCCCAGTTCCACCCATTTCGTCAACGAGGCGATTTCGGAATCACCCAGTTTTTCCTCGGGGGGCATTTTCAACTTGCCCCGCTGGTGGACCGCCTGCACCAGCAAACTGTCGGCAGCCTGCTTCTCGATCACGGCAGGACCCGATTGCCCCCCTTTGATCAGATTGGCTCGTGACGTCAGCCGCAATCCGGCTTCAGGATCATCGTCCCCATGACATTCAATGCATTTGGCGACCAGTAACGGACGCACAGACCGCTCGAAAAAATCGCCGGTCTCATCGGCACTTGCAGTGGCAGCGAATGTCATTACAAGCACGAACGGCATCAATTGCCGGGAAATCAGCGTCATCCCAAAACCTCGCAAACGCATAAATCAACCCAACTTCATTGTCGCTGGTTTTGAGGTCGGGGCCAAGTGGTGAAACGCTGAGATTGGCAGATTCCACAGTTCGGGAAATCGTGAACAAAGTCGGTGCCCGCGTGTGAATGAGCAGGCTGCAGCCAATCAGAACGCGCCCTATAAGCCGCATGCACCACGAGTTCACCCGCTCACGACAACTACCTCTTGCGCTCGTACTGAAAATCCAAAGTCCCTTCTGCCAGCGTGATCTCCTTGATGGCGTCCAGCAGATTGGCGCGGCTGGCCTTTTCGGGCGTCAGTTTCACATCGGAGGACAGGGCGTAGACTGTGATGTGGTATTGCTTGACTCCGGGCCCCTTGGATTTCATCGGATCATACTCGCGCCGGTTCTTGTCATTGACACCGATCGTCCCGGCCCGCATTTCATTCCTGGCGAGTTTCGTGATGTTGGCCGGGATGTTGTAAACGACCCAGTACGACTTGATGTCACCCGGTCCGGGGACATGCCAGACATTGACCGCGTACGACTTGGTCCCCTGGGGAGCACCAGCCCATTCGACCGGCGGCGAAGCACTGGCACCGTCGCCCGTGAATTCCACAGGAATGGTCCCTCCCGGCTGAAACGCCGGACTTGTGACGGTCAATTGAGGGAGATTGCTCTTCGCCCTGGTCGCGGTGTCTGTCCGGGGACCGTCCGGGCGACCTTCACCAGGGCGCGGCTGTCCATCACGCGAGGGGCGGTCACCCCGGGGCGGTGGCGGTCCTTCGCCGCGTCGTGGAGGTGGGGGCGGTCGATCCTCACTCCCCGGGCCGGGACCAGCCGGGCCACGACGACGCGGAGTGTAGTTTTCGGTGGTCGACTTTCCGTCGGTGTCCACGAACACAAATCGGGCGGATCCGTCATCGGACAGAGTGTACCGGACAGAACCTTTTCGGCCGTTCACGGAATAGGTCAATTCATAGCTGTTCGGCTTCGTTTCCTGGAAGTCGATGATCTTCGCTCCCCGCAGCGGTCGCAGGTCGGGACGCAGCGGATTCGCGCGAGGTTGAGGCTCCACCTGTCCGCCGCGTTCGGTCACTTCACCGTAGAACCCGCCGTTCAAATAGGGATAGGTCTTCGTCGCGTGATAGTGATAGTTCCCCCGCGCGTCCTTGTGTCCATTGAACGCATCCAACCCCGTTACCTTCGATCCATCGGGTTCGTCGTAACCGTAGATCGGATAGCCGTCCAGCGCGTACGCGATCGGCAGTCCCCGGCCGACGGTCTTTTCCAGATGGACCGGGGCGATGTGATAGTGGTAGTCGTCCGCTCGACCGCAGTGGCCTCCGAATTCATCAAGTTCCCCGAACAGAAACGCATCGTCGCCGCGATTGTTCAACGGATTGAAGATGGGGACACCATTCGCCGCCAGGGCAATCGCACCCCGCAGGAAATTCCCCTTGGCTGATTGAGGACTCTTCGCGGGGACCGGATTCAACGGAATCCGCCAGGCGTTGTCACCCAGATAGGCTTGAGGAATCGGAACCTGCTGCTGCCAGGCGGTGATCCCGACCATCATCTGGTGGTCGGGGATCCCCCTGGATTCGACGTAGAAGAACTGGTCGTCCCAGCGAGTGCGAATGGCCTTTGTCTTCACGAAGGCTGCGAACGCCGCCGCGATTTCCGGAGACCTGGTGTCACGTCCGCGATCCGTGTCTGCCTGAGCCAGCAGCATCGGCAATTCCTGGGCAGCCTGCAGGTTCAAGTTTCGATCCTCGCTTACATCGGCCAGAAGCGGCAAGGACAATTGGTCGTTGCCGAGTAAAATCCGGTTCATTCGCTGAGCGATCCAAGCCTGGTCGGCATCAACCAACTGCGAAATCTGAACGCTTTCGAGCGAACCGTCGCGGCGACGAATCTGCACCTGTCCTACCTTGAGCGTCACAAACGAACCACGGACCAGAATTGGACCATCGCGAAGAGTCCAGACACGGTCATTGTCATTCTGACGAGGCAAATGTCCCGGATGGGCCACGACGATAGATTCGGTACCCAAGGCCAGCAGTGCAGCGATCAAAACGATGAGTCGGACCATGATCGGTTTCACGTGAAAAGCGGGCAATGTTCGTCAGGTATATTGTCAGGGGCACACATCGAGTTTGTTCTTTCAGCAGCAGGCCGGCAACAACGTCATTCTACTCTGTCCCCGGACAGAACAAACAGCGTCATGCGGTTGTCGTTGCAATCTCTGGAGATACCCAAGGGGCAGTCCGCGTTTTCCAAGGGTTGGAGTGGAAAGAAGCAGATTCTTGACATCCCTTCCGCCGTAATGCAGACTTCTTCCGCCAGGTGCAGCATGTGTTAGGCCGACTTCGGTAGAACAGTCCTTCGCTGGCAAGCTCTCAGAAGCACGGCACCGGAGGTCTTTCATTGTTTCTCACACTCCTTGCCGTCACGCTGGCGATTTCATTTGTTGTCTCGTTTCTCGTGGCGTTGCTCTTTCGTAAACCAATTGCCCAGATTCTGGCACACACTGTCGCACACGAATCCAGCAAAGCATGGGCTCGTTTTGTCGTCTTCACCATCTTTGTCGCCGGTGCCTCGGGAGGCGCTGAAATCTATCGCCTTGAACGGTACATCAATCCCCGTCACCAGGATTCGGAACCGATCGCGTTGAACACAGATCGCTGGGTCTTCGAAGTGTATCAGTCGATGGTCGGCGCGGTGCAGTCCATCGTGTGGATTCTCGCGACGTTTTTCATCATCACACTCATTGCAAATGTACTCGTTCGCATTTTCGAAAGTCGGCGTCACTCAACAAATCCGCCCGAACCAGAATCCTGACATCGCAATCAGGTGTGGGGAGTTGATTGGACGCCCGTCCATGAACGCACGGCAAGGTGTTTTGCTGGGGTTATGGGCCAGTGTAGGAACTTAGGCGGAAAAGCCCGGCAGTCGTCGGGCATACAGCGCTTTTCACGGAACTTCTCAGGGGCCGCGATCCCAAGTTTCACAGCGACTTGAGGAACTCGATCAATGCCTCACGCTCTTCATCGGTCAGGGTTTCACCGACGAGGTCTTCTGGCCGATGATATTTCGACAGAACGGCATCCAGGCTGCGGGCCTTGCCGGTGTGCAGGAAACGACGGCGCGAGGCGACTCCGCGTAGCGACGGAGGATTGTAGTGCGTGTCACGATCCCGGGTGTCGACCACCTTTCCGTCATACAACTCTTCGGAAGTGAATTGCGTACCGGTGTGACAGGTGGCACATCCCGCCTTGCCGGAGAATAGAACCCGCCCCAGGTCTCGCTTTCGAGCCGCAGCCGGATCGGTCGTCGTCGCCCGGGGATTGGCCGGGTGGTCGAGCGTCTTGAGGTACGCGACCAGTGCCGTGGCATCTTCGTCGGTGATTGGTTGTTTGGTGGACATGCTTTCGGTCAGCGATCGCTTCATGGCATCGTGCAGGTCCTTCTGCCAGCCATGCCATGTCCAGGGACCGGTCTCCGCCACCCCGCGCAGCGACGGCGTCAGCTTGGGAGTTCCGTAGCTGCGATCATTCCGCGTATCAAAGACCTGGCCCGCCGTGTGGCCGTCGGTGTGGCAGGTATGGCAACTGAACCACGAATGCATTGATCGGTCCGCGTCGTAAAAAATGGCCTCGCCCTCCCGCGCCAGGTTCGGTTCCGACGAACTGCCCAACTCGACGGTGGTGGTGACGCTCCCCGATTCCAGGTCGACAACCTGCACGCTGTTGGACAGATAATTCGCCACCACGACGGTGTGATCATCCAGGACGTTGATTCCCAGGGGACGGCCTCCCAGTTTGATCCGGCGAAACCTGGACGGGTCCTTTTGCATGGCAGCGGGCAAGAAATCGCCAGGGTCGCCCTTCGGCCAGGGGATTGACGGGAAGTCGATGATCAGCAGTTCGTGAGTTCCCCCGCAGGTGACCATCAACCGCGATTCATCGGGACTGAAGACCGCGGCGTAGGCGTCGCCGACCGCTTTTCCCCGGATATCCAGACCCAGTTGCTTTTGGGAGCTTGGTTCACCGTCCGGCAATGGCAGCTTGGAAATCCGGTTGTCGATGACCCAGCCAATGTCGATCATCTGTGCCGTCACCGAAAACTCACGATTGACGGCATGTGGCATCACCAGCAGTTGCGAGTCGCGCGTCATCGCCGGAATGCCGGGGTTGAACGCACCGTCGAACAGCCTGCGTTCGCTGACCAATTGCCTGGTGTCGAGGTCATGCACGTACACCGTCGCCGGAACCGCGGTGCAGGTAATCAGCCAGCGTCCATCCGGAGAAACTCGAACGGTCTTGGGAATGCCACTGGCAGGCAGCGTCGGAATGGATGTCCCTGGCGCGGCGGACAGATCCACGATGGCCACCGCATCTTCACCTCCGAGTGCTACGTAGACCGTCCGTCGATCCTTGGACAACGCCAGTCCGCGTGGCTCATCCCCGACGGGAATCGTGCGCAGCAGTTTCAGGGAATTTCCGGTTCGCGAAACTTCGACCAGCGCGTCGTCATGCAACAGGCTGACAATGGCGCGAGAATCGTTGGTCCACGCCAGATCGGCGGGGCCACGTCCGACGGCCAATTCGTCCAGGACCCGGCCGGACGCCAAATCGATCAGGCTGACACTGCCGCTGGTGTGATTCGCGGTCAGACAGACGGATTGATCGCTGCTGACGGCCAGCGCGATGGGGCTGCGATCACCGTCGACGGCCGAGGCGGCAGCGGCGCATGACAGCAGCGCAATCGCGGAGAGTATTCTGACAGAGTCCATTGAGTGAGTTCCCTTGGTTTCGATGGACAGGGGATTGGAACCAGATCCCGGTTCCAGCCCACGCAGTATCCGCGGAAATGTGACGGCAAGCCAGAGAGATTGCCCGAGAAATCCGGGAATCCGCAGCGACCTGAGACACATTCCGCACCGGTTTTCCAAGTTTTTGCAATCCGCCCGGGGTCTGGCACTTCGGAAATTCGGAATTGGCTGGAGTGGGTCCATGATGGCGGGCCGGAGTTGAGTCCAGCCAATTCCGAATTTCCGAAGTGCCAGACCCCTGATCGCCAGACCCCAGACGACAGCGTGACCTGCCTGGGCTTGCATCCCTCGTCGGCAGTGTGGATCATCAATTGACACCGAATCGGAGGCTTGCCTGATGATTGATCGTGCCGAACAACAACGCCTGCAGGAGATCACCCGCCGACATTTCTTCCGCAATTGTGGATTGGGCGTGGGTTCCATGGCCCTGGGATCGCTGCTGGCCGACGGACGAACGGCGTTGGCTGATACTCAACCGCCCGGATACACACCCGGCAGCCGGGGGTTGCACCATGATCCCAAGGCCAAGGCCGTCATCTTTCTGTTCATGGCCGGCGGTCCCAGCCAGTTGGAACTGTTTGACGACAAACCCAAGTTGCGGGAACTGCATGGGCAGGTGATTCCCGAATCGTATGTCAAAGGGAAGCGGTTCGCGTTTATCAAGGCCGACGCCAAACTGCTGGGTTCCGTTCGAAAGTTTTCGCGGCATGGTCAGTCTGGGGCGGAAATCAGTGAACTTCTGCCTCACTTGTCGGGAGTGGCCGACGACCTGTGCTTCGTCAAGTCGATGTCGACCGATGTCTTTAATCACGGGCCCGCCAAGTTGTTCGTGAACACCGGTTCCCCTCAGTTCATGGGACGGCCGAGCATGGGGGCCTGGGTCACGTATGGCTTGGGGAGTGATTCCAAGAATCTGCCGGGGTTCGTCGTCCTGCAGTCAGGGCCGCGGGGACCTCGCGGCGGTGCTCCCTTATGGGCCAGCGGGTTTCTTCCCACGAACTTTCAAGGTGTTCCCCTGCGGTCAGGCAAAGAACCGATCCTGAACCTGGAGAATCCGGCGGGGATCAACCTGCAACGGCAGCGTGAATTCGTGTCGGCCGTCAACGATTTGAATGCCCTGCGCCAGGACGCCACCGCCGATCCCGAAATCGCCACGCGGATCGCGTCCTACGAAATGGCGTACCGGATGCAAACCAGCGCCCCGGAGTTGATGGATCTGCACGGGGAAACCAAGGAAACCCTGGAGCTTTACGGCGCGGAACCGGGGAAACACTCATTTGCCAACAACTGTCTGCTGGCCCGGCGGCTGGTCGAACGTGGAGTCCGGTTTGTCCAGTTGTATCACACCGACTGGGATCACCACGGTAATGCGGGGACGGACCTGGCCAAATCACTCGATGACCGCTGCCGAGAAACCGACCGTGCCTGTGCCGCACTGGTGGCAGACCTGAAGCAGCGCGGATTGCTGGACCAGACCATCGTTGTCTGGGGTGGCGAGTTTGGCCGGACACCGCAGGGCGAAGATCGCGAAACGCTGCCGGGTCGAGACCACCACATTGAGGCCTATACCATGTGGATGACCGGCGGCGGCTTCAAGACTGGACAAACCATTGGGGCCACCGATGAGATCGGTTACTACACGGTTGAGGACAAGGTCCACGTTCACGACCTGCAGGCCACCATCCTGCATCTGCTGGGGATCGATCATCTGAAGCTGACCTACAAGTTCCTGGGCCGCAATTTCCGGCTGACGGACGTGCATGGAAACGTCGTCCGTAAGCTTCTGGCATGACCTCGTATTGAGGGCCGTGCTCTCAACCCAATTCGAGCGACCGCTTGAAAATCGCAACTGCCGCTCGCCCGGCGCACCCCGCATGGACTCTCCTAAATCACTTTGCAGAATGTTGGGACGGAATCTGGGAAGCCTCAAAACACTAGCCCGACGCGCGAGCGAGGGATTCGTCGATGCGTGTCCAACTTGTTTATCCCTCGCTCGCGCGTCGGGCTAGTGTCTCAGGTTCATGCAACGCTGTTTAGATCCATTTTTGAAAGCCACCGCCATGCGATATCAAACCTGCAAATGGATGCTCCTGGTCGGATTCCTGGTGAACGGATTTTGCGTTCGCGCCGGGGAATTCAATGAGGTCCTGAATATCGGCGATGCTGCTCCTGCCTGGACGGAACTGCCGGGGACAGATGGCAAGAAGCATTCACTGTCTGACTACAAGGATCGTGATGTTGTTGTGCTGATCTTCACGTGTGCTTCGTGCCCCACGGCCGTCGACTACGAAGACCGGATCATCGACCTGGCCAGGCGGTACGGGGGCGAAAAAGGGAAAGTGGCCGTTGTAGCGGTTTGCGTGAATCGCGTGAAAGGAGACACCCTGCCCGACCTGACGGAGCGGGCGAAGCAACGGGAGTTTCCGTTTGACTACCTGTACGACGAGTCCCAGCAAATCGCCAGGAACTACGGTGCGATTTTCACACCCGAGTGTTACGTGCTGAACCGCGACCGCAAGCTGGTCTACATGGGGGCGCTGGACGATCGTTCGGATGCAGCCAAAGTGCAGAAGAAGTTCGTCGAGGAAGCCATTGCCGCAAGTCTCAACGGGCAGGCTCCCGCGGTTCAGGAAACGATCGCGCGCGGCTGCCGCGTCCGTTACGCCCGTGAACGCAAATAGCGGGGTTCGAGGCGAACAGCGGTGTTGCCAAGTTGCCACGCGCGTTTCCAATTCTCCACATGTCACTGCAGGCGGTCTTTGGGAACATGTCAGACAAGTTCCTACAGACCCGTTTGCTGACCGGGTGTATCCGGTCCAAACGGTAGACAAGCTTACGATTCATCGCCTGAGCTTACGCCTTCGTCAGGCGAGCACGCACTGGCGTAAGGTGTGCAGTAGGGTTTGGCACCCAACACGTTTGTTTGGTTCTGAGCGGACCAGTTTTCGTCGACGGGGGACGCGGTTCCCCGGCAATTCGGAAACGGCGAGTCCAGTACCAAATCGTCCCCGGATCGGGGGCGAAGTATCCAGAGTGCCAGGCAATGCATCACGATTCCACTGCTCTCCTTGAACCTGCTTCCGTTGACCGGATTCGAAACGTCTCCGCTCAGGTCCAACCCCCGTCACAGCGTGTACCAGGAGAATTGCCCGCTCCCGATTGGCTGGATCGGGGGCAGATCCCGGGATTGGACGGCTTGCGAGCGATCGCCGTCATGCTGGTGTTGCTGGTTCATGCGGAACAGACTCCAGGATTCCCGGACTGGCTCCGAGTGATCTCGCACCACGGTGCCATTGGCGTGGACACGTTCTTCGTCATCAGCGGATTCCTGATCACGACCCTGTTGGCGCGCGAACTGGAACGTACGGGAAAGATCAACCTGAAACGATTTTACGCGCGTCGGTTTTTGCGAATCATCCCTGCATATTGCGCCCTGCTGGTCGCAGTGGCCTGCTGCCAGCTTTGCGGCAAGTTTCACTTGCAGGCTCGCGACTGGGTGGCGGCCCTGACCTACACCACCAACTTTCTGTATCACCCGTCGTGGGAACTGGGGCATACCTGGTCTTTGTCGGTCGAAGAGCATTTCTACCTGTTGTGGCCGTTTGCCTTGTTTGCGGCCGGGATCATCGGCGGCTGGCGAACGGCCCTGGGCTGCATTTTCGGCTGCTGGGGACTGCGCTGTTTCGTTGCCCTGGTCCTGCCCGCACTGACGTCGCGGGAAATCGGGGCGTACTATTCGGCACTGTCAGAGAACTCAACATTCACTCGACTGGATACCATTTCGGCCGGTTGCCTGCTGGCCCTGGCCTGTCGCAATGATGTCTGGCGCGGCCGACTCGATCGGTTGACCCGACCGGGCCATCTGGTTGCGTATTTTGCGACGCTGTGTGTGTCGCTGGCCCTCTCCGTCTCGGCGAAGTACCACCTGTGTGCCTCGTACACCATAAACGCGTTTTGCATCTCCATGTTGATGTGGGGAATGATTCGATCCGAAGGCTGGGCAGCCCGGATCCTGGCCAATCCGATTCTGACGACACTGGGGATCGGGTCCTACAGCATTTACTTGTGGCAGCAGTTGTTCATTCATCCCCGGCAAACCGACTGGATTCACGCCTTCCCGCAGAATATCGCCCTGTCGCTGGGAGTCGCCTGTCTGTCATTCTGGTGGATTGAACGCCCGTTCAACCGCCTGAAAGATCGAATGGCGAAGTAGCCCGGCTGTGCCCACCAAATGGGGTCTGACCCCCTCCCAATGTGGTGTCGATTCAAATCAGATTCCTGTGGCAGGGGTCTTACCCCATTTGGTGGGCAAAGCCCAAGGTGGTCCGGCAGTCCATTGCGAAAATCGGATTTCTCCCGTCGTAACGATTATTCAGGTCGCCCAAAATCGATCGCTCGTAGGGAACGTCTTGAATCGTCGAATCGTTTGAGCGGGTTTTCGTAAGGTTCGAGGCAAACGAGCCGACTTGCCGTCAATCAATGTGCAAGAGTTGGTGGAATCGTCCGTACGACAACGCAACTCCTCATGCGATTTGGCCACAATGTTGCTCGAACTCTCCAAACGAGCTTTACTTTCCCAGGCGCTCGACATCACGGGATGTGGACGAGCGCTGCGGGCCAGCCGGATTTGGCAGGGTGCGTTGATCCTGAACTACCACAGAATCGGCGACCCGTGTCGTTCGATGCTTGATCGCAATCTGTGGAGTGCCACTCAAGAAGATTTCGACTACCAGGTCGGCCTGGCGAAGCAGGACTTCGACGTCATCGGACTGGATGATCTGGAACAGGCGTTGCGTGAGCGGCACGGTCGCTTCGTCATGTTCACGTTCGACGACGGGTATCGAGACAATTACACGCATGGATTCCCGGTGCTGCGATCGCACGGAGTTCCGGCCACGTTCTTTGTGACGACCGGTTTTCTGGATCACCCCCAGGTTCCCTGGTGGGATGAAATTGCCTGGATGGTTCGCAGCAGCCCGCTGTCGGCGCTGGACGTGAACCGGTGGACATCAACCCCCGTTCCCTTCGATGATCCGCAGCGAGAAATCGCGATCCGCCGCCTGTTGAACGTCTACAAGGGACTGCCGGGCGAGTCGACCGATGATTACCTGGAATTCCTTTCCACCGCCCTTAAGTGCGGCCGCTGCCCCGATTCCGTGGCTCAAGATCTGTGGATGACCTGGGACATGGTGCGTGAAATGCGTTTGGGAGGAATGACATTTGGCGGTCACACCGTGACGCATCCGATCCTGGCCAACATCTCGGCCGAACAGCAGGACTGGGAGATTTCCGAGTGCAAGCGGCGGCTGGTCGAAGAACTGGGGGAACCGGTCTTCGCCTTCAGCTTCCCCGTCGGCGGCCGTTCCAGTTTCAATTCCTTCACCCGCACGTCGTTGACTCAGCACGGCTTCCGCCTGGCGTTTTCGTACTACGGCAACTACGTCCGCCTGGGCCACAAGGATCTGCACTGCATCAGCCGGGCGGCGATTGAGACGGATATCAACCAGACCCAGTTCCGTGCCGTCGTCACGCTGCCACAACTGTTCGCGTGAACCGATTCTGCGCAGGATGGATTCCTCATCGTCACAATTCTCGATGTCTCCGACGGCATTGCCGTCTGTTGTCCCGGATGGAACTGGAGCTTCATCGATCCTCACTGTCCAGAGAATTCGCATATCCCAGCGCCGCACCATTCCACAATGGGGATAAGTCGGACTTTTCCCTTTTCCGGACGCTGTCGCGCCGGGCAGACGTCGTGATGCCTTTCGTCAGAATTCCGTTGAACGCTTGTGAAATCCAAGTCAAAATCGTTCCAGACAATCACGAAGTCTGATGGAGTCCGTGACATGAAACTGCAATTCTGGGGTTCAGCAGCCGTGGCCTTTCTCGTGCTGATTAATTCACAAATCCGTCCGGCCATCGGCAGGCCACAAAACGTGAAGACCTTCGGGAAGACGTACGAAAAGGAATATGCGAATGCCAACGTCGAATTCCGTTGTACGGTGTGCCATCTGGATGGCGAGAAGAAAACCGTTCACAACAATTACGGGGATGCGCTGAAAAAAGTAATGGCCGAAAAAAAACTGGACGGCAAGAACGCCGCCATGGTCGAGAAGGCACTCCGGGAGGTGGAGTCCCTGCCGAGTGCCATTCCGAACAAGTCGTTTGGCGATCTGATCAAGGATGGAAAGCTGCCGGCGTCCACAAACTGACGCGGATCGCCGGCACTGATTCTGTCAGCCTCAAGTCGCCAGCCACGGGTGTATTCCCATCCGCGTGTAGTTTCCCAATGACCACGGGCAGCTACGTCGTGTAGTCGGCGTTCAGTTCCACATATTCCTTGGTCAGGTCGGCCGTCCAATACCGGACCGCACCCGTGCCATGCGTCAGGGTCAGGTCGATGGTCACATTGCGGTTGTCGCGCAGGCTGGCCGAGACCTGTTTCGCGTCGAAGTCAACGGGGGCTCCGTCGCGATACAGCAGGAACCCGTTGACGACCAGTGACATGTCCACTTCCTGCAGTGGCACGCCTGCATAACCGGCGGCGGAAACGATGCGGCCCCAGTTGGGATCGGCACCGCAGATCGCGGTCTTGACCAGCGGACTGTCGGCAATGACCTTGGCGATCCGGAACGCTTCGTCACGATTGCGGCAACCAGTGACATTCAATTGGACAAAATGGTGAGCCCCTTCGGCATCACGGATGATGTCCGTAGCCAGCTTCATGGCGACTTCATCCAGGGCCTGCTGAAACTCGGTTCGTTCGGCATCGGTCGTGGGACCGACCCCGGCGGCGCCGTTGGCGAGCAGGATTACCGAATCGCTGGTGCTCTCGTGTCCGTCCACGCTGATGCAGTTGAACGAATCGGTGACGGCGTGCTTGATGCCAGTCGCGGCGGCATCCAGTGAGAGCGCCGCATCGGTCATGATCACGCACAGCATCGTCGCCATGTTGGGGGCGATCATTGCGGCTCCCTTGCAGACTCCGCTGATCCGGATGGTTTTGCCGCTGAGGACCACCGTGGCGGTGGCCTGCTTGGGAAACGTGTCGGTCGTCATCATGGCCCGGGCGGCATTGTGAAATGCTTCCGGCGTCTCGGCCAGTTGCTTCGCGGCCGCAGGGATCCCCGTTTGAAACTTTTCCATGGGCAGGAATCGGCCGATGACGCCCGTGGAGCAAACCAGGACGTCGTCCGGAGCCGCCCCGATCTGCTGCGCAACCAGGGCCGTCATGGTCCTGGCATCCGCGATCCCTCGTTCCCCCGTGGCGGCGTTCGAGTTGCCCGAGTTCACGACCACCGCTCGAGCGGTCGCTCGCGGCAACCGTTCCCGTGAGACCTTGACCGGAGCCCCGCAAACCAGGTTGGTGGTAAACACCCCGGCAGCGGCACACGCGCGGTCGGAGACATACAAAGCGAGGTCCAGCTTCTCGGAATCGGCTTTGATTCCGCACAGGATGCCGGCAGCGGAGAAACCTTGGGGGAGCGGAAGCAAATCAGTCATTGAGCACCGTCTGTTGATAGTCAATTTGAAGAAATTGGTCATTCACAATACACGAGCATGACGCGCGAGCGATAGCAGCCCGTGGTAAAAGGGGTCTGACCCTCTTCGGGCATGCGCTTTTCAAGGTGAATCTATTGCCCTCCAAAGGGTCAGCCCCCTTTTACCACGGGCTGATAGCGCGTTGGACACCCGTAGACCGGTCGCTCGCGCGTCGGGCTCGTGTTTACCTGCCGCACGGCAGTAATCCCATGGTCTCGGGCAACCCTGCCATCAGGTTCAGGTTCTGAATGGCGACTCCAGATGCTCCTTTGATCAGGTTGTCCAGGCACGAAATGATCAGCACCTTGCCTTTGACGATGCGGACCGTGATGTCGCAGAAGTTGGTGTACGAACTGTCCTTGGTCGCGGGAAGGTGATCCACGACGCGGATGAACGGCTTGCCGGCGTAGAACTGACGGTATTCCGCGAGTAACTCGTCCTGAGTGGCTGGCTTCTTCGGTGTCGCGTAGATCGTGGCCAGGATCCCCCGGTCCATCGGGACCAGGTGCGGCTGGAAAATCACTTCAACCGGTTGAGCGGACGCCTGGGTCAGCACCTGCTCGATCTCGGGCATGTGTCGATGCGTTCCGACACCATAGGCCGAAAAGCTTTCGTTGCATTCGGCGTACAGGATATTCTGCTTGGGAGTCCGGCCGGCTCCGCTGACACCGCTCTTGGCGTCGATAATGATCCCGGTCGGTTCGACAAACCCGCCGCACAGGGCCGGGGCCAGACCGAGTATCGAGGCACTGGTATAGCAGCCGGGATTGGCGACCAATTCGGCAGTCTTGATGCGTTCGGCGAACAGTTCCGGCAGGCCATAGGGAGTCGACCCCAGTCGAGTGGGATCGGTGTGGACATGGCCATACCACTGGGCGTAGACGCCGGGATCGGTCAGGCGATAGTCGGCACTCAGGTCGATCACCTTGCAGCCAGCGGCCAGGTATTCGGGGACAACCGCCATGCTGGCTGCATGTGGCAGGGCACAGAAAACGTATTCGGCTCGTTCCGCAACCTGTGCTGGCTTCAGATCTTCGCACCGGATATCGAGGCGGCCGGTCAAGCTGGGATGAACCGTCGAAATCGGCGGCGCCCCTTCCTGACGCGTCGTCACGGCGGTGACTTTGACCTCGGGATGGTTGACCAGGATCTTGAGCAGTTCGAGCGCCGTGTAACCGGTCGCTCCCAGTATGCCGACGGTAACCATTGTTGTCGGGGCCTTTATCTTGTCGCCAATCTCGGCGTGAACAAGGGACGCGAGGAACTTGCCGACGCTGGCAGCGCCGGAGACATGCGCATTCTTGCGGGTGGAGCCCGGTGGAACAAGGTTGGCGATCTTCGGATTGCGGGGTTTGTGACACGGACGACGACACGCGGGTTCACAATCGTGAAAGGATGATGTGGCATTGGTGGGATCGTTGCAGATTTGCCGTCAGTTCATAAGAATGGCCGCCCCAACCTGAGTAATGACCTCATGCACGATCGAGCGATTTGAGGGCTGTGGATTTCACGCGATTCATTCGGGGATCTTGGAGTTTACTGGCATCATGGCGAACGTGGCGAAACTGGCGACCGATGCATTGACCGCAGGAAATGGACTTCTGCGACTTGCACCGACGTGGGTTCCGCGTTCGTTCCTGCAGCCTGGCAAGCGGCTGAAGCTGCGTCCTCAGGATTACTATGCACTGGGCACTCACCGCGGTGGAATCGATGAGCGGTGGTTTGGTTCAACCACATTTGCGATGAACGATAACCGGGCCGCCGATGAAGGTCTGAGCTATGTCGTGCACGCCGGACAGCGGTTCACTCTGAAAGACGCCGTGGAAGAATTGGGATCCGACATTGTCGGATCCGCGATCTGGAAGAAATACAAGCGGTGGCCCGTCTACTCGAAGTTCTTCGACAACATGGGGCCCATTCCCCATCACATGCACCAGAACGACAAGCAGGCAAAGCTGGTCGGCCAGGAAGGAAAGCCCGAGTCCTACTACTTCCCGCCTCAAATGAACCAGATCGGCAACAACTTCCCGTATACGTTCATGGGGCTGGAACCGGGGACCACCAGGCAGGACGTCATCGATGCCCTGGCTCGCTGGAATGATGGTGACAATGGCATCCTGGATCTGTCGAAGGCCTATCGCCTGAAGCCCGGGACCGGCTGGCTGATTCCTCCCTGCGTCCTGCATGCTCCCGGCAGCCTGCTGACTTACGAACCGCAATGGGGTTCGGACGTGTTCGGCATGTACCAGTCGATGGTCGAAGGCCGCGCGGTTCCGCGAGCCCTGTTGACGAAGGATTTTCCAGAAAAGAAACACGACGACCTGGAATACCTGGTGGATGCCCTGGACTGGGACAAGAACGTCGATCCGAGCTTCAAGGACAACAATTATCTGGAACCGATCAACATTGGCGACACCGCCGCGGCCGGATACCAGGATCGCTGGGTTGTTTACGGTCGTGTCGACGGCAAGCAGTTGTTCTCGGCCCGGGAACTGACCGTGATGCCCGGTGCCAGGTGTGTCATCAAGGACAACGCGGCCTCCGGCTGGATCACGACCCAGGGCAGCGGCCGCATCGGCAATCTGATCCTGCAGTCGCCCGTCATGATCCGCTTTGGCGAGATGACCGAAGACGAAGTCTTCATCAGCCAGCAGGCCGCCGCCGCAGGTGTGGAAGTCGAAAACACCGGGACCGAACCTCTGGTCGGCCTGCGGTACTTCGGCCCGGACGCCTTCCCGGATGCGGAATTGCCCAATGTCGGCGACCACAGGAAGTATGCTCCCGCCCCGACCAGCAAGAAAAAGAAGAAGTAAGCCTGTCGGCGAGCACGCGGCCTGCGTGCCTCATCGTCGGCTCCACGACCCTGCTCCACTGCTTGACCACCAACTTCGAGGATCTGAACATGTCGAATGTTTTTCCAAAGCTTCACAACGCGATGTGGCCCGGCCTGGTCGGCAAGGGGTCTCCCGGTGCCGAACCATTCATCGCGCTGGATCGCATGCTGGAACTGACGACGCAGGCTGAAGTGAATGGTCAGAAGTTTGAAGGCGTGGACCTGTTCCTGTTCGACCCGCACATCAACATCGATCTGAGTGACGATGATGTGAAGCGCGTGGCCGACAAGATCGCCTCAAAGGGGTTGGCGGTCGGTTCGCTGGTGGCACCCGTCTGGCCGGGCACGGTCGGCGACAGCTCGATGGGTGGACCGGAACAGCGTGCGAAGTTCGTCCTCGCGGTCAAGAAGGCCTGTCGAATTGCCGACATCCTGAAGGCCCACGGTGTTCGCAAGTACGGAGTCATCCGGATCGACGCCGCCGATGGTCCCGCTCACTGGTTGAGCGATCCCGTCGGGAACACGAAGAAGATCGCCGCGACGTTCCGTGAAGCGGCTGTCGTGGCGGCCGCGCACGGGGAACGCCTGGCAGCCGAAGGCGAAATCTGCTGGGCCGGGATGCACTCGTGGAGGAACATGGTCAACCTGCTGGAACAGGTCGACATGCCCGGCACGGTCGGCTTCCAGGCCGATCAGGCGCACACGTACCTGTATCTGATGGGCTACAACGCCCCGGAAGATGCGCTGCTGCAACCGGGCTATTCGCAGGCCGAATTCGATGCGGCCTACACAAAGATGACCGACGTCCTGCGACCGTGGACGATCGATTTCCACGTCGCTCAGAACGACGGCACGGTTCACGGTTCGGGGTCGCACGACAAGACCGGTCGTCACTGCCTGGCCGACGATCCGAACGGCAAACTGGACATCACGGCGACCGCCGGCTACTGGCTGAAGGGAGCCGCCGATCGCGGCATCCGACACATCTGCTGGGACGGATGCATGTTCCCCAACGCGACGCTGGAAAACCCCAAGACCTGGAACACGATCCTGGGGGCCATGGTCAAGGTCCGCGACGCCCACGGCTGGAACTGACCGCCGCTGCGCAATCCGTTCGGCGCAGGTCTCCGTTCGGCGCAGGTCTCCCGACCTCGCCGAAACGGCCGACCGCAGGTCTCCCAATCGTGTTACAACGTTGCCCGACGAACCCCTCCGACGAACCCCTCCGACGAACCCGTCTGGCCCTGGTCCATGGCTGGCAGAAGCGCGCCCGACGAAACCCCGTCCGCTCGGCGCAGGCATTGGGAGACCTTCGATCGGCCGTCCCGGCGAGGTTGGCAGACCTGCACCGAGCCCAACGTGGATCGCGGGATCCCGTCGAGTACCCATCAATCCGCATTCAATTGTCAAAGAACTCACAGACCAGTTTCGTCCGCCGAGGTTTTGTCGTGCCGTCCTATCGGCTCGGCCAGGTCCGGCCAGGTCCGGCCCTGGCGAGCGAACAGACCCGGCCCCCGGCAACGGTTTCTGAACCGTGCATGTTGAAACAGTGACGGACGAGCGATCCATCATGGACCAGCGTCATCGTCTGACGGGGCGATCATCGCACGCCCGGTTATCCAGCTTTCTCATACGATGGTCAATCGCAATTCGACGAAAATGCCGAGTCGTTTCCGTTTGCTTTTGGGTCGCCCAATCTCCCCCTGCCGAGGCAGGGGCGGCGGATGAAGGGGCAACTTCGCGCCGACCTGCAACAACGCCTTTCGGCATCAACGGACGAATCAGTGGCCATCCCGCGCAGCTTTCAGAATGATCGAGACGATATTTACACTGCCTATCGTGGTCCGCAGGGTTGCAACCCGCGCCGGACCGCCGGGATTGTTGGATCGAATAGCCGAGCGAATACGTGGACAGTCGGTCAAGGACGAAACGGTATTGGCCGTTGCCGACTTGCTTTTCAATGTCGCAAACAAGCTGATGCCAAAATGATTCAAAGCGCCCGGACCGCCTTGTGTGGCCCGGGCGCTTCGCATTTGCAATGCGCAAGGATGCGCGTTGCGACAATGGCAGGGTAGGTCAGATTACGTTAATTGACATCTCCCCAACTGCGGAAATGCTCGCGCTCATGAAGCAGAAGCCGGACCGGTCGATTTTCACCGCTCCGGGAACGCCTGCGAACCCCTACGCTACGAAAGCCGATTGGTACGCCGTGGCCAAGCTGCCTGCGATCCTCGTTCGATCGACAACAGTTGCCTCGAATCCTGCGAGCGGACTGGAAATGTTGTACCGCAGTCCCGAAGACTTCCAACGCCTCACCGACCAGGGTTGGAACGATTATCAAAAGCAATCGATCCGCGTGTCCCGAACGTACCCCGCGCTCAAGTCATTCTCGACGCCCGCGCAGGTCAGCTTTGGGGTCTTGTGTTCCACGTTCGGAGCATCGAAAACCAACGTGATTCAGAACATGTTGTGACAGGTTGGGGAATCAGATTCATGACGCTAGCGGGTTTCGATCCGGCAGCGTTTATTGGGATCGAAACCGAACGACCCCAGCGATATGCTGGGGTTTGTTCGGGTTTGTTCGTTTTCAGGGGGACAAATAAATGAGCAAATCTAATATCTGCAAGAGAGTATTCTGGATGTACCCCAGACTGTTCATCGGTCTCGGCGGCTGCGGACTACTTGCCTTCTGGTTGGCAGTGCCCCCGATGGACGACATGCTCATCATGTTGGGCAATGGGCCGCCGCTTCCAGAATTGGAGCATCTGTTGTTTGCATTGCTTTCAGAATTGTTGCGCACTGTGGTCGGACTCATTGGGATTGCAGCAATCATTGCGGTATTCGTCGCGCCGAGTCGGTCTACTACCGACTCATTTAGGAATCCGACATGGCGAGACTGACGCAAAGATGGAACTGAATGGACCGTAGGACACTTCCAGAGTTTTCTGCCGAAAAAACTCCGCGTTCTGACCGTCTCGCCAACATCTCCATCACCCGCTTGCCTGACAAATGCAATCAAGAGATGAAGGCCGATCTGCATCAGCCCGGCAAACAATTCCCGTTCGACTTCATCGATCCGATGACCGTCTGTTCCAGATTGTCGAACTCTTTCAATCAAATGCTCCAAGCAATCATGGGACTTGAGAAAGTCCAGTTCAGTGGTGATCATCGTCCTTGATCTCCTGGTTTTGGGGGAAACATTCCTTTGACACTGAAATGTTCCCTCCCAGGAGGTCATTTCTCAAGACCCTCCTCGACGCAAACCCAAGCTGATCAGTGCCCCCCAACCGAGCGGAAGGCAAGTTACGCCCTTCAAAACTGGCTGCTACCAGGGACCGAGTAACCATAGAATACTCCCGGTGAATCCAGCGTCGAGTGCCGTTCCGTTTCCCACGACAGCCCAAATATGTTGACTTTCACCTTCGGCGCGAAAATCCACTGTCACTAAATCGAATGAAGCGCCGACTTCTCCATCGGATTCGACCCAAACGCGATCTCCGTTGTCGATGTACTTGAGCGTTACATAACCAAAGCCAGCATGGATCCGATCGACCCAGAAGTGATGCGTCTTGCCGCTAGGCTCAATCCAAGTCAATCGGTCATCCGTTTCGCGTCCTACCGGTCGGGCATCGAAGTAGATTTCATGGCGATTGGGCAGCACTCCACCAACTCGAGGCCCTCAAGGGCCCGTAAGCATCAGCGCGCATCCAACAAGCTTCATGCAAATCCAACCAACGAATGCCAACTTGAGCCAACGTGGAATCGCAAGTTTAGTAGCGCGCTGATCGGAAGTGATTTCTTTCACGGTGATCTTGCTGCCGAACGTATTGCGAAGGATCCGCGTTGAACTTTTCCGCGTCGTGGGTAGGTGGAACGACCGTATGCGGAATCAATCCCGACCGTTCCACGTCAGTGCCGGCACTCTACTCTGCGCAGAGCACGATGTCACGACGATTTCCGGACGGGGATCGAGGGGCCGGGCGCGGTGAGGGAGATCGTGCCGTAGTGCTAACCGGTCGCGCGACAATTCTCCCACGAGTCCGGGCGGACAGAGCCCCGGTTGTCGGTGCCGCGTAGCGGTAATCGCCTCGCGGAGGACGTCGGCGAGTTGGGCGGACAGCGTGGGGCTTTGGCGATACCGCATGCTTCAGGTTCCATCCAGGTACCAGCGTGCGAGTCCCCTGGATCGGCTGTAAGACGGAAGACAATGTGCACCACGAAGGACGCGTAGGTCCACGAAGGAATGCATCGAGATCTTCCTTTCTCCCCTTCGTGACTCTTCGTGCCCTTCGTGGTCCAGCCGATCCCTCAGTCCGTGAGACAGCGTGCGATGCCATCTATGGGCAAGTGATTGAGGTTCTCCAGAGCGAAAAGGCAGGAGACCTGCGCCGAACGAGTGGACTCAATCGCATCCAAGAACCGGCGGCTAGCCACAATCGATCAAAGAGTCCTAACCCCATGCGAATGAACAGATGTCAGTGAAATTCGACGATGGCATCCGGGTATTTCTCAAACACTCGTTTGTAGAACGGGACACCACTGAGCAAGTCTTTCAGTCGACGCTGATACTGCGCCTGCTTGTTTGACACCATCCATTGCAGGCCAATTCCCGCGGCCAGAGCCACGGCCCCGATGACATAGTAGTACAGCAGAATGCCGATGATCCCGGCCCACAACAAGACTGAACCAGATATCTTTTGAACCTTTAGAACCTGATTGGTTGGTTTGCGAATCAGCCTGTCTCGACAGGACGCACAGCAGTGGATCGGTACCGGAATGTTGACCTTGCGTCCGTGGATTGTTGTCACCGTTTCGTCTTCACCGTTGATCCGAAAGGCAAACGCCAGTGAATTCGACAACAGACCCACCGCCATCACAATCCCCTGGACCAGCGGCCACTTGTCATGCGAAGTGTGTTCGTGAATCTGTTCACATTCCGCGACGAATGCAATGCGCTCCGCCTCATGACCGCAGCCGATGCACTTCGGCGGGGGAAGTTCGCCCGCATCCAGCATGGATTGGGCTTCCATCTCCAGGGGAATGTCAACGGCGGGCAATCCAATGCTTGTCCGGAGCGCCCCGAGCGATGGAATCTCGACGATCCCCCCGCAACTGCACGGAATGCGAGCCCCCGCGGATCCTTCCGAGACAACCATCTCGCGACCGCACTGACATCGAATCGAAACGTCCATTTCAGTGGCCAGATGGTTTGAAACACTGAGGAACAGAGGAAGCAGAGAAACTACCAGCAACCAAAGGTGCCAAACAGTCTCACTGCCGAAAAAGGTAACTTGCCTGCGATCAGCAACGGACTTCCAATCAACACGCCAACACTTTGAAGCGCCAGCAATTCACGAACGGTGACCCCGTGTCGCCGTGCAGAGAGTGTGTGCAGCAGTTTCCACTGACGGACGAGCGGCGTGACATCTGCCATCATGGCCCCGGAGTCGAGAAATGAGCAGGCTCTTGCGAATCCAAGGCGATACAGTAGCACATTGCGCGTCCATCCGCTGTCCAACCCCGGCACTTTTCCGGGGCGGCAACTGCCAGGGACTGGATGTCGAGCTCCAAAAGATCGACCGTTGCGGCCGTTATGCCACACAACACTGGCTGGCTTCCGGGCAGATCACGGCCCCTGTGCTGCTTCAGCGTTTCATGGCACTCCAGGCAGGTCCGCTGCAGGATGAGGATATCGCGTTGGCATCCCTGGCCCTGAGGAACTTCGGCCCGCAGGCACAACTATTCCGCACCGACATGAGCCCCCTTCTCAGCCACCGAGCGTTTCATCAGCAGTACCAGGAACGCGAGTACCACCGCCAGTACGGCGAATACGAGGAACACGTCGAAGTAGGCCAGCGATGCCGCTTGCTGTGACCGCAGGTTTGCCAGACTTTGCAAAGCCATTCGCTGTGCCCTGGGGGCATCCCCGGTTTGCTGGAAGAAGACCGCCCGGGCGCTCTCCAGGTAGGAACTCACGTTCGCGTTAAAGGGATCGAGGAATTCCCCCACGCGCCATGTGTGGAATTGATCGCGACGTTCCTGGACGGTTCGGGCCATCGATGTGCCGAAGCTGCCTCCCTCGTTGCGAAGCAAGGCGAACAAGCCCACGGCCGCACCACGCATGTGACGCGGAGTGTACAGGAACGCGGCGACGTTGATCGGTGCAAAGGCCATCCCCAGGCCGGCGATCGTCACGACCCGCGGCAAGATTGCCTGCCACGGGCTGATTTCCAGGTTCATGACCGACATCCAATAGCAGCCGATGGCCACGACGAGCATCCCCGCGCCGATCATCCAGCGGGCGTCCGTTCCCCGGCCAAGCAGTGTGCCGCAGATCAACAGCATGCTGACCGAGGCCAGGCCGGAGGGTGACATGACCAGACCCGATCGAAACGCGTCGTAGCCAAACAGCGATTGAAGCAGTCCCGGCAGTGACGTGCTGACGCCATAGAGCACGGCGTATGCACAAAAGATGATGATGCAACACACCCAGAAATTGCGTTCGCCCAGCGGTCGAAAATTGATCACCGGGTTGTCGCGGCGCATCTCCCACACAACCAGACCGGCTCCACCCACCACAAAAACCAGCAGCAGTGTCTGGACTTTCCCGAACGGGTCCCACAGCCAGTCCCACTCCTGCCCCTTGGTGATCAGCACTTCCCAGGCGGACATCACCAGTCCTAAAAGCGCCAGGCCGATGTAATCGAAATTGAGTGGCATGCGCAGCAGTTGGGCACGCTCTTGCTTGAGATAATCCGGATCCCTGACGACGAAGTACGAGATGAGCAGCGCCAGGCCGCCGATCGGGATATTGATATAGAAGATCCAGCGCCAGCTCTGGTAGTCGGACAGATATCCACCAAGCGTTGGACCGACGACAGGTGCTGTCAAAGCCGCAATGCCGAACATGGTCATCGCCGTCCCCTGCTTCTCGGGAGGGAAACTGTCGATCAGAATCGCCTGACTGGAGGGCTGCAGTCCGCCACCCGCCAGGCCCTGAATGACTCGAAACAGGACGATCTGCCACAGGCTGGTGGCCATGCCGCACAGCGCGGACGCGATGGTAAAGATTGCGATCGACCACAGGAAATAATTGCGACGGCCCAGGCGTGCCGACAGCCAGCCGGAGATTGGCAGGATGGTGGCGTTCGCCGCGAGGTAGCTGGTGAGGATCCATTCGGCGTCGACCACCGCAGCCGACAGATCGCCCGCGATGTACCGCAAAGACACAATCGCCACCGTCGTGTCCAGGACCTCCATAAACGTGGGGATGATCACTGCCACAGCAACGAACCAGGGATTGATCGCCGGGCGGCTGACTGCGACCGGCGCAAGCGCGACGCTACTCATGATTCGTACTCACCTGACCTGTTGGGCTCACGGCGTTCCCCGGGCTTGCCGGGCCTTTTGTCAGTGCGGCGAACGGTTGCAGGACTTCCCCGGCATGGGGACCCGAGGGCGGCTCGTTGATGTAGACATACGGGACGACTGACAGGCCGATGAACAGGGGGCTGATTTCTGGATCGTAGTCAGTGAGTTCGATCCGGACGGGCAGTCGCTGGACGATCTTGACGAAATTGCCCGTGGCGTTCTGGGGCGGGAGCAGTGACAGCGTTGTGCCAGTGCCCATGGTGAATCCGGTAATGCGGCCCTCGAACTCCCGCCGGTGGCCGTACATGTCGACCTCGCAGCGGACGCGCTGACCGATTCGCTGATCGGCCAGTTGCGTTTCCTTGAAGTTGGCGTCGATCCAGATCTCGGTCAGCGATCGCACGGCCATCAGGCCCTGGCCAATCTGCACATAGTTTCCGGGATTGACGTTGCGGCTGGTGACCTGTCCGTCGATGTCGCTGACGATGTCACAGTAGCGCAAATTCAGTTGGGCCTGAGCCAGATCGTCTTCAGCCTGGGCGACCTTGGCTTCGGCCTGCTTGACGGCGGGTGATTCGGGAATCAGCCGGTCGAAGATGCGGTCCAGGTTCTTGTCCGGGTCCTGCGAATAAAACGCCTTCTTGACCTGTGTCGGCGTCGCATTCCAGGACGGCGGAGTGTACCCCAACTGCGTGATGCTGCCGTACAAGCCTGCCAAGGCCTCCTGCACCGTCGAGAAATTCTCATCCAGATCCTCAGGTATATCCAGGGGGCTCTCGTGATTGATCGGCAGACCAAGACTGGCGCGCGTTTGCTGAATCGACTGCCTGGCGCTGCTCACCCGATTGATCGCCACTTCCAAAGCGGCCTTATAACGGTCAAATTCCTGGTGGCTGATTGCCCCCTTTCCCACAAGCTTCTCGCCGCGTCCGAAGTCCTGTTCTGCCAGCAACCGATTTGCTTCTTCGACCTTCAGTTGCGCGACGTCGGATTTCAGCAGTTCGATCTGATTCCGCACATCCTCCATCGCGTGATCAAGCTTGAAGCGGTTGCTACGGGCCTGTGCGGCCAGGCCGCGCGCCCGAGCCAGCGCGGTCGCCAGTTCCCGTTTCGCCGCCACCAAAGCGGATGTCTTGATATTCACCTGGACCTGGAAAGGTTCCGCATCCAGCCGGGCCAATAAATCGCCCGCTTTGACTCGCTGATTGTTATCTACGAAAACCGTCGTCACGTGGCCGGCAACCCGCGGTGCGATGAACGTGACATGTCCATTGACGTAGGCATCGTCCGTCGAGACCGTATTCAAGGCGGTCTCCACCAGCGGAAACAAGATGTATCCTCCCGCCGTCAGGCCGATCGCAATTCCCGCCAGAAGCAAGCCGCTGCGCCAGGAACGGGAGCGCGGTGGCCGTGGCTGCGGAGCGGGAGGTTTCAGCGGCGCAACCACCGACTCGTCCGGATGTGCCGCTGGTACTTCGGATGTCGCTGGCAGTGCCGGTAGTTCTCGCTGCGGTGCCGCCGTCACGGACTCGGGAGATTGCAATTTGACTGCGGCTGTGTTTTCGGAATTCACATCATTTGTTGTTCCCATTCTGGTTGTCTCCCTTTCCAACTTCAGCAATCAACCTCAGCCGGACGCTGTCGACTTTTCTAAATGAAGATTTCTTCACTTTGTCGTCCATCAACTTCTCACGGAGAAGCTGATGAAGGCTAGAAACAGGGTTGGGAGGCGGCCATTGGACTTAGGTATCGGGTTGGCGAAGCGATACCAAAGTCCAATGTGATTTTTTCCGGACTCGTGCATCCTTATTCGAGTCACATGCGGGTGTCCGCGTCGAAGACGCCGAAGAGTCGCGCCGTTCATGTTGAGTGCGGCGTTGTGTGCGGCTGGCGGGGGCTTAAACGGCAAGGCGGTCAGGCCAGACGCCAGATCTGGAGACGGCCATGAGTGGGAATCGTGACTTTCAAACCAGCCTGAATTCCAGAAAAGGGGATGCGATGAATTACAGAGCATGGATCACGAAGGCGGCAAAGCAGCCGATGGAACTCGGGTCGGTGGATCCCGGACCGCTCGGGGTCGATGACGTTGAAGTTGCCGTCGAACACTGCGGTTTGTGCCACTCGGATCTGTCCGTCTACAGCAATGACTGGGGCATCTCGCAATTTCCGGCAATTCTCGGTCACGAGGTCGTTGGGCGGGTGACGGCCGTCGGCGCGGCCGCCCGGGGCGTGACCGTCGGACAGCGTGTCGGCGTCGGCTGGAGTTCAGGAAGCTGCATGCACTGCCGCCAGTGCCTGTCGGGTAACCATCACTTGTGTCCGCAGGTGCAGTTCACCATCGTCGGCCATCGCGGCGGATTCGCGAGCCACATCCGGGCACATTGGGCCTGGGTCATCCCCTTGCCGGAGAATCTGAACTATGCCGACGCGGGGCCGCTGCTGTGTGGAGGCATTACCGTCTTTGCGCCGCTGGTGATGCATGCCGCGTCGACCGACCGGGTGGGCGTGATCGGTGTCGGCGGGCTGGGGCACATGGCCGTGAAGTTCGCGGCCGCCTATGGCTGTGAAGTGACTGCGTTCACGTCGAGCGAAAGCAAGTTTGAGGAGGCGAGGGGCTTCGGAGCCCACCACGTTGTCTCCAGCAAAGACTCGGCAGCCATCAAAAAGTTGAGCGGCAGGCTGGACCTTCTGATCAGCACTGTCAACGTGAAACTCGATTGGGACACGTTCATCGGTACGCTCGCGCCAAATGGTCGGTTGCACGTTGTCGGTGCCGTACTGGATCCAATCCCCGTGCCGGCGTTCTCGCTCATCTTGCAGCAGCGGAGTGTTTCGGGGTCGCCGACGGGTTCGCCGGTGGCAATCGCAACGATGCTGGACTTTGCCGCACGGCACAACGTCACGCCGCAGACCGAGCACTTCCCGATGAGCCAGATCAACGAGGCGTTCTCCCGACTTGAATCAGGGAAGGCCCGCTACCGGATCGTGCTGGACGCCGATTTCTGAACCCCTTGAGACAACTTTTGGAAGTGAAACGCATGAGCAGCGACACGAAGACAGTCATCGTCACCGGAGCTTCACAGGGGATCGGCGCGGGAATTGTCAACGCGTATGTTGAACGTGGTTTCAACGTCGTTGCCACCTCCCGGAAGATCAGCCAATCCGCCGAGGTTTCGGCTTCGGAGCAGGTGGCCCTTGTCGACGGAGACATCGGCGACGCGGCAACTGCCGTCAGGATCGTGCAGACGGCGCTGTCTCGATTCAAGTCGATTGATGGGCTGGTCAATAACGCCGGCATTTTCTTCACCAGGCCGTTCCCGGAGTACACGGCTGAAGACTTCAAATCGCTCGTTTCGACGAATCTTGAGGGTTTCCTGTACGTCACCCAGCTTGCCGTCAAGCAGATGCTGGCTCAGAAAACTGGCGGGAGCATCGTCACCATCACTGCCGCACTGGCCCGCAATCCGGTCCGCGGCGTCACGGCGTCGGTGCCGATGATCACCAAGGGGGGCCTGGAAACGATCACCCAGCACCTGGCGATGGAGTACGCGAAAGATGGTATCCGTGTGAATGCGGTCGCGCCTGGCGTGGCCTACACGCCGTTGCACCGGAACACGCCGCCAGAGCTGATGGAAAGCCTGTCGCCCATGGGGCGGCCGTCGACAGTCGAGGAAATCGCGGATGCGGTGATGTACCTGACGGACGCCACAACGGTCACGGGGCACATTCTGTACGTTGACGGCGGCGCGCATTTCGGCCGCTGGTAATGGGGGACAGCCATGAGATTCTGGCAACGAATCGCAACCGCCCTGCGACTGCGATGCCCCCGCTGTCGCAACGGTCAACTGTTCACGGGGCTGTTGAGCATGAACGACGTCTGTCCGCGGTGTGAACTGAAGTTGGAGCCGGAATCAGGCTTCTATCTGGGTTCGGCGTACGCGAATTATGCTGAAGCCGAAAGGTAACAGCATGAACGACCCAGGCAGATTTCCGTTGTGGGCCAATACAGAGTTGTCCGCACGGCTCGGTATCAAGTATCCGATTATCCAGGGACCGCTGGGTGGTCTGTCGTCACAACGGCTGACCGCGGCCGTTTCAAACTACGGAGGCCTTGGCTCGTTCGGCGCCCACGGACTGGCTCCAGGTGCGATCAAGGACGTCATCGCGGAACTGCGCACGATGACCGACCAACCGTTCGCCATGAACCTCTGGGTTTCGATGGAGGACGAAGGTGCAAGGACATCGGACGAAGCGGCCTTCAAGGAAAGCCTGAAGTCGATTGTGCCGCTCATTGAATCGATGGGCGGCGGACTGCCGTCTTACAAACCTTACTCGGGGATGAAATTCGAAGATCAGGCGCGGGTGCTCATCGACGCGAACGTACCGGCGTTCAGTTTCATTTACGGGATTCCGCCGAAAGAGATTCTGGACGAGTGCCGCGCCAAAGGGATCGTGCTCATCGGAACCGCCACGACACTTGAAGAGGCGATCGCGTTGCAGAATGCCGATGTCGATGTCATCGTCGCTTCGGGCTTTGAGGCAGGCGGGCATCGTGGATCATTTCTGCGCTCGGCCGAAGACTCACTCACCGGGACGTTCTCACTTGTGCCACAAGTCGCGGACGTGGTGTCAGTCCCTGTCGTCGCGGCGGGCGGCATTGCCGACGCACGCGGAATCGTGGCCGCCTTCGCACTGGGCGCACAAGGCGTGCAGATCGGAACGGCCTTCCTGGCGTGTGAGGAGTCTGGCGCGACGGTGCAGCATCGTCAGGCCGTGCTGAGTGCCAACGCAGGCCAGACGACGCTGACTCGCGGCTTTACGGGGAGGCTCGCACGGGGCCTCAAAAACAAGCTCATGGAAACCATGAATGCACCGGGCGTGGAAATCCTGCCATATCCGCTCCAGCGATTCCTCATGCGATCTGTTTCTGGTCCGGCAGAAAACTCCGGAAAGGCGGAACTCATCCCGATGTGGGCCGGGCAGAGTACGAACCTTGTGCGCCATACAAAGGCGACCGAACTGCTCGACACGCTGGTGGCCGGTGTCTCGACCGTGATTGGTGAAACATCCGCTGCTGAGGGCTAATGACATCCAGGGAGACAATCATGTTGGTTGCCGACAACCTTCGCGATTCGAAGATACCGCTCAACAACGGGTCCGGTGCAATTCCCGCACTCGGCTTTGGAACACTCATTCCCGACCCCGTCGCAACCAGGGTTGCGACCAAGTCGGCGCTGGAAGCAGGATTTCGCCTGCTCGACACTTCGGAACGGTACCGAACGGAAGGCGAGGTCGGGGAGGCGATGCAGGAGGTGTTCAGTGCGGGAAAGATCCGGCGTGAGGATGTGTTTGTCATCACGAAGCTGTGGAACACGAATCATCGTCCCGAACGCGTCAAGCCTGCGTTCGAGGCGAGTCTCAAGAGGCTCAAACTGGAATTCGTCAATCTTTACCTGATCCACACCCCCTTTGCGTTCCAACCCGGGGACGAGCAAGACCCCAGGGATTCCAGCGGCAATGTGATCTATGACAAGTCCGTGACGTTGCTGGAGACATGGGAGGCACTGGAGAGCCTGGTCGACGAGGGGCGGTGTCGGGCGATCGGATTATCCGACGTCAACCTGGAACAAGTGAAAGGCATCGTGGATGTCGCACGGATCAAGCCTGCCGTTGTCCACGTTGAGTCTCATCCTTACCTTCCCGAATGGGACCTGTTGAACTACTGCAAACAGAATGGCATTGTACTGCAAGCCTTCGCGGCACTGGGGCACAGTAGCGAGCCCAAGTTGCTGGAAGATCCCGTCGTCACCGCGGTTGCGAATCGCGTCAAAAAGACACCGGCCCAGGTTCTGCTCGCCTGGGCGATCCAGCGCGGGACCGCCCTCCTGACCACCTCGAAGACACCCGCCCGCATCAAGGAGAACTTTGATGTCTCGGCCATTCCTGAAGACGCAGTTCGCGAGATCACGCAAGACATCAAGTTGCGAGTCCGGTTTAACGCCGTTGTCGAGACCGGCGTTCCCGGCTTCATTCCTCGAGGCAAATAGTGCTGTGAATGACTTCGCGCGACCCAGGGTAGCCGCCAGGCGCGGCAACCCTGGGCTTTCAGGCGAAACTCCTTGCGGAGTAAAAGACGTCCTTCGCCCAAACTCTTGCGAGTTTGATTCCATCTGAAAACACTGGCCCGAGAATTGTTACCCGCGTCAGGTGGCACCACCCCGAATCACTACCGTTGTTCTTCGGTATTGGTTCTTCGCCCCAATACCAAAGTCCAATAGTCGACTCTCTTCGCGGCCTCTAACCTTAACTCGGCCAGGCAGCGAATCGCATTGCAGAATGTCGGGAGGAAATGGCGAAGGCCTGAAAACTGTGGCGCGATACGGCAGCGATGATCGAGTTGGACACGCATCGACGAATCTCCCTGATTCATGCAACGCGATTGAGGAACTCTCAGACGGAGTGTTCCTACGCTACTTTTGTGTCCCAATGTGTAATGTGCACCATTAATGGTGGCCAACTATGGCTGGAGAAACACGAAAATACGACCTGATCGTCATCGGCGGTGGACCTGCCGGAATATTCGGTGCGACGACTGGCGCGATGGCGGGAATGTCTGTGGCGCTCATCGACCGCAATCATGAGCTGGGCGGTGCCGGAATCAACACAGGGACTGTACCGAGCAAGACACTTCGTGAGACGGCTCTTGCACTGTCGGGCATGCGGTCGCGCGACTTGTATGGAGTCGATCTGTCACTCCGTCGCGAAGTCACGATCGCCGATCTCCTGTATCATGAGCGTCGGGTTCAGAGCGGCTTGAATGCCATGTTTGCGCAGCGGCTTGAGGCAGTTCATACCGATTTGCATTACGGAACCGCGCAGTTCCTGAATCCAAATGTCATCCAGGTGACCAGGCCACCCGGCCAGGATAATGGACCGCCGACGGGTGTTGAAGTGTTGCACGGTGACAACTTCCTGATCGCAACTGGTTCCGCACCGGTTCGACCACGCGTCTTTCCATTTGGTCCCGGTGTCTACGACTCCGACACGATCCTGGAACTGAAGCGGCTGCCGAAGTCGCTGGCGGTGATTGGCGCGGGAGTGATCGGAATCGAGTATGCATGTACGTTTGCCGCGCTGGGGGTTGAGGTTCACGTGGTCGACGGTCGGGATGCGATTTTGCCGTTTCTCGACGACGAAGTGTCGCAGACGCTGGCCCGTGCAATGTTAAAGCACGGCGTCAGGTTCCACTTGAACGAGCGTGCTGAGCAGTGCTCTGTGCTCGCCCCCGGCGGTCACGATCATTTGCCGCATGTTGCGCTGAGACTCACTTCCGGAACGGATCTTGTGCTTGAGGGAGTGCTTGTTGCTGCAGGACGAAAGAGCAACGTCCAATCGCTGGATCTGGATGCCGCCGGGGTCATCGTTGAGGAACGAGGGATGGTCCCTGTGGACGAGCACTACCGGACGAACGTACCGCACATCTACGCCGCCGGCGACGTGATCGGCTTCCCCGCACTGGCGTCGACGAGCATCGAACAGGGACGCCGGGCTGTCTTGCACGCCGTGGGCCAACGAGGGCATGACGGCCTTCCAAAGCAGTTGCCACACGGCATCTACACCATTCCAGAAATCGGGTCGGTCGGAGAAACGGAGCAGACGCTGCGGCAACAGGGTGTGGAGATCGTTGTCGGGCGCGCCTTCTATCGTGATAGCGCACGGGGACGGATTATCGGCGACGATGAGGGGTTCCTGAAGCTGATCTTCGACGCCCGCCAGATGAAACTTCTGGGTGCTCACGTGATCGGTGAGCAGGCCACTGATGTGGTACACATCGGGCACTTCGTCATGCTCGCCGGCGGCGGAGCAGAGATGCTCGACGACGCGTGTTTCAACATGCCGACGCTCGGTGCACTTTATAAGTTTGCGGCGTTCGATGCGTTGCGGCAGCGTGGATTCCAGCCGTCAGTTCAAGAAAGGACCATCGTATGACTCGCGAGCGGACGTTGCCCAATTTCGTCAATGGCACATGGTCGACTCCATCAGCCGTCGAGTTTCTGCCAGTGCTCAACCCGGCAACAGGAGAAACGATTGCCAGGATGCCGCTCTCGGATGGAACTGCGGTCGATGCCGCGGTCCGCGCGGCAGATGTGGCGTTCAAGTCATGGTCGCGCACACCTGTCGTCGACCGGGTCCAGTTCGTGTTCAAGTTCAAATTCCTGCTCGAACAACACCTTGAAGAACTCGCTCGCACGATTGTCGATGAATGCGGAAAGACGCGGCAGGAGGCACTGGGTGAATTGCGGCGGGGCATCGAAAATGTCGAGGTGGCTTGCGGCATCCCCAGCCTGTTGCAGGGATACAACAACGAAGAGATCGCAGCCGGAATCGACGAGCACCTCTTTCGCCAGCCGCTGGGAGTCGTCGCTGCCATCACCCCCTTTAATTTTCCCGCCATGATTCCATTGTGGTTCCTTTCGTATGCCATCGCCTGTGGGAATAGCATTATTCTGAAACCCAGCGAGCAGACGCCGATGGCCTGCGGGCGGCTTTTCGAGTTGCTCGCCGAGACGGGGCTTCCCAAGGGCGTGGCGCAACTGGTACACGGCGGAAAGGAGACCGTCGAGGCGTTGGTCGACCATCCGCTGGTGCAGGCGGTGTCGTTGGTCGGATCGACCGAGACGGCACGGGCCGTCTATCGCCGGGCGACCGCGCTGGGAAAGCGGGCTCAATGTAACGGAGGGGCAAAAAACCCGGTGATCATCCTGCCCGATGCCGACATGAAACTGGCGACGCAGAGCGTGGCCGACAGCACCTTCGGCTGTGCGGGGCAGCGGTGCCTGGGGACGTCGCTGGCAATCACCGTCGGCGAGGCTCGACGGCCATTTACCGAGGCAATCTCGGCGGCCGCGTCCGAGCGGCGGGTGGGTTACGGTGGTGACGAAGGAGTCCAGATGGGCCCGGTGATATCGCGGAAGAGCCAGGCGCGAATCGAGAAACTGATTGCAGCCGGGATCCGCGAAGGAGGCGTCGCGCGTGTCGAAGGACGCGGACGAAAGGCGAGCGGACTCGCAAATGGCTCATTCGTGTTTCCGACAGTCCTCGACAATGTCGCTCCGCAGGGAGAAATCGCCCGCACTGAGATCTTCGGGCCCGTCCTGGGACTCATCGCAGTGGACAGCCTGGAAGAGGCGATCGAACTGGTCAACAACGCCCGCTACGGAAACATGGCATGCCTGTTTACGTCGAGCGGCGCGGCAGCGCGCACGTTCCGACATGACGTTGCCGCCGGAAACATCGGCATCAACGTCAAGGACGCCGCGCCGATGGCCTTCTTTTCGTTCGGCGGAACCAAGGAGAGTTTCTTCGGCGACCTGCATCCCCAGGGGCGGCACGCCGTCGAATTCTACACGCAAACAAAAGTCGTCATCGAACACTGGCCTCGCCGGTGAGCAAGAGTTCCGACGAGGTATCGGGTTAACGGCCCGGTTCGGCTGCCGCTCGCAATCGTTCCGCCATTTTCACCAGTTCGGCGATTGATGTCGCGTGCATTTTTTCCATGACCTTCCCGCGGTGAGCCTTGACCGTGATTTCGCTGATGCCCAGTTGGGCCGCGACTTGTTTGTTCATCAAGCCGGAAACCACCAGAGTCATGACTTCGCGCTCGCGTGGTGTGAGGGACGCGAGGCGCTGGCGGAGTTGCTGCATTTCGGTTTGCAGGGCGAGTGTCGATTCGCTGCGCTCGATGGCCTCGCGAATGGCGTTGAGCAGGTCGTCGTCGCTGAAGGGTTTGGTGAGGAACTCGACTGCGCCGGCCTTCATGGCGCGGACCGTCTTGGGCACATCACCGAAGCCGGAAATGAAAATGATTGGCATCTCATTGCGGTCACCGGCGATGAACTCCTGAAGTTCAAGCCCGTTCAGTCCCGGCAAAGTCAGGTCGAGCACGAGACAGCTTGGAGTGACTGCGCGCGGACGGGCGAGAAACTCATCGGCGGAGGGAAATGCTTCGGGCCGCCAGCCTTCGCAGCGGATCAGCGACTCCAGTGACTCCCTCACTGAGATATCATCGTCGACGACGAATACAATTGGCGTTTCCCGGGTCATGGCGCACCTCGATTGGACAGATTACCGTCTACTGTAATGCCAGGGCGGCGCACATCGCCTGAAACAAGGCCGTGTCGCTGAACGGCTTGAGCAGGCAGGCGACCGCACCATCTTCGACCACGGCTTTCCGAACGGTTTCATCCTTGTGCGCGGTGATGAACACGATCGGGATCCGTTGCTTGCGAAGCTTCAATTCACGCTGAACGTCGAAGCCGCTCATCCCCGGCATGGCGATGTCCAGAATGAGACATTTCGTGTGCTCCGCATATTCGGACGCGAGGAATTCCTCGCCTGATCGAAACGGCTGCACCGCAAATCCAAATTCTCTCAGCAGGTCGGGCAACGATTCGCGTACGGATTCGTCATCATCAACCACCGAGACCAGCGAGCGAATGTCCATTACAGATTCCTCGCAACTTCCGCGGGTGAGTTGGCGGCGGATCCTCGAGACGAGTTCGGCGGGACCTCGACGAACTCGCTACTGGGGCTCCGAGGAATGCAGAACGAAAATGTCGTACCGGGGCCGTCGTTTGGCCTGGCCCAGATGCGGCCCTGATGATTTTCGATAATCGATCGACTGACCGCCAGCCCGATTCCCATGCCGCCGCTTTTGGTCGTGTAAAACGGATCGAAAGCCCGGCTGGCGGCCTGCGAATCGAGACCGACCCCGGTGTCCTGCACGGACAGGCACACGTGGTCGGCCTCATCGCGTCGTGTTCGGAGCAGTAACTGTCGCGAGCGGTCGTGGACGTCGATCATGGCGTCGGACGCGTTCTGCACAAGGTTCATGATGACCTGCTGAAGCTGCACGCGATCACCTGCCACCAGTGGTAAATCGTCGGCCAGTTCGGACCGCAGACTCACACGAGCGCGTTGCAGCATGTTCAACAACAGGGCGATCACTTCTCGCGCGGCTTCGTTCAGATCAACAGTCTCGGTGGCGGCCTGCCGCTTACTGAACAAGGCCCGCAACCGGGAGATAACGTCTGCAGCGCGATTGCCGTCGCGAATCGTGCGGCGTGCCGTTTCACGCGCGCCTTCGACATTTGGAGGATCGGCATTGAGCATTCGCAAGCAGGTGCTGGCGTTGGTGACGATGCCGGAGAGCGGTTGGTTGACTTCGTGCGCAATCGCCGCGGTCAACTGGGCCATCGTCATCACCTGCGACAAGTTGGCCAGTTCTGCCTGTGTGTGGCGCAATGTTTCCTGCGCCTGTTTCCAATCGTGCATGTCGACCACTGTGCCATGCCATTTCAAGATGCAGCCATCCTTGTCGAGCAGTGGCAGTGCATTCATCACGCACCAGCGATGCGTGTTGCCCGAGGCGTGAATGGCTCGAACCTCAACTCGATACGGTGTTCCACCGGCGACGCAGGCGGCCCATTCTCGAGCCGCTGCATCGACATCGTCAGGGTGAATCAGCCTGGTCCAGCCATCGCCCATGATTTCGTCGGCAGCGACGCCAGTGTAGTCGAGAAACCGAGTATTGCAGTAATCGATGGCACCGTCGGGCGTGGCACTCCAGAGCATTTCTGGAATCGTTTCCGTCATCTGGCGCAAATTGAGTTCGCTCTGGCGCAGCTTTTCCTGCGCACGCCTGGATTCTGTGATGTCTCGAACGAAGGCACTGAAGACCCAGTCGTCGCCGACTTTAAGGGGAATGACTTCCAGCTCTACAGGAAACTCGACGCCGTCGCGGCGGAACGAGTTGACCTCGATCCGCCGCTGCAGCAGCGGACCTTCGCCGGTGGCCAGAAAATGCCGCAGTCCGTTCTCATGCGACATTCGTTGCGGCGGTGGAATAATCAATTCCGACATGCGCTGACCGATCGCTTCGTCGCTGCTCCAGCCGAACACAGTTTCGGCCTGCTTGTTCCAACTGGTAACCATTCCGGAAGCATCCATGGTGACGACCGCATTCAGTGCGGTGTCAATGATCATTCGCGTTCGTTCCTCCGTCTTGCAGAGTTGCTGCTGGGAGAGTTCGAGTTCCTGGTTGGCGGCGGCAAGTTCTCTGGTTCGCTGTGCGACTCGCCGGTCAAGTTCGTCGGCCTGCCGCTTCTGTTCGTTACGTCGCCGAAAGTCGTGCAGCGCGATCACCGCCTGGTTGGACGCGACTCTCAGCAGAAGCTCCTCAGTCGGTCCGGGGAAATCCGATCGCTCCGCCCCGGCGACGAGCAGGCCCAGTTCTCCATGCAATCCGAGTTGCAGCGGCACGAACGACAGCGACCTGTCGCCAACGCGGCCATCAATCCGCGCGATCCACTTTTGGGGATCGTTTCCCATGAACTGCTGAAGCATTGCGCCGACTTCACCGGGTGGCATCGCCCGAGATGAACTTGAATCCATCCGCGCCATTTCGACACCAGGTTCACCCTGTGGGTCTTTCAGATTCACATAGATCAATTCCAGGTGGAGCATGCGGTGCAGGACATCGATGAGCGTGCGACCAATTTGTGAGGGATCACCGCCACTCCAGAGTGCGGGAAGTGCCATTGTGCTGATCAGGTCGCTGATGCAACGCTGCAGGCGTTTGACGTCTTCGCCGGAATGTTTCGCCTGAAGTTCCATGGTTATGCTCGTCGTTCACGCAGCTCACGCAAAAACTCTTCCGGTGGCACATAGAACGGATTGGACTGAAGAATGCCCCCAATGATGACCATCGGATGCGTCCGCATGATGTCGATGACAGTATCTCCGCCGAACTTCGCCAGATCGTAGACGCAAATGACGGCATCCTCGTGGCAACGCCACACGTCGTTCACGCGCGATTCGAACTCCACGAGATTGTCAATTTGAGATCTGACATCCGCTGCCCAATCCATCTGACAGACGATCCGGCTGAGTGGATATCCCGCTTTGTCATTGCCGCTGGACAGTAGCTCGAATTCCTCCAGCATGCGATCCTGATCGAATCGGCCATCGCGCAGGTATGTCTCGACGTTGGTTCGAAGCTCCAATTGCCCGCTCCTCTGGGCCGCGGGCGCGTCGATTCCTGCGGCCGTCAATTGCTGAAGATGATCCTGACATCGGTTCGGGTTGACGACATGAACGGCCTTGTGGCCACATTCGAACCCATCCTTAATGAATGGCAGCAGGACGCGATACTCTTCATCAGCACTGTTAAAGAAAGCGCACACATGGCGCACTTCCCCAAGCTGGGAACCGGCAAAAGGTATCGGGGCCGTTGACTTCATGGCCTGCTCCCTGTTTGTGCGGTTCACTACTACGAGAGGATACGCCCCGCGCACCAATGGCCGCATTAGACTTTGGTATTGGTGTAACCGTCCTCTGAGCTCTGTGCAACTGGATACTTCTTTGCCTGCATCGTCAAACAGCATCGGCGTTGTCTCACTGCATGCATTCAGAAGAGTTCTTAGTTCCTGGTTGTCATTGGTTGTCATAAACGCTGAACAAGCACCCTTCCATTGAAGAATGAACCAAGAACGAAGAACCGTGAACCAAGAACCTCTCCCTTTTGCATGCTGAACAAGCGTTGCTCCATTGAACCATGAACCAAAAACCAACTGATCTTCCACCAAAAATCGGTCGCTGATATGCTCGGCGGGCTTCGAAAAAGTGCAATCGAGTGCGGATTCAATTGTCGGGCCGAACCTGAGCCAGATCATAAACACTTCAGGTACCGAGTGTTCGGGCTGAGCGGGTGTCGTGAACAGAATGATTCGACGCGTGGCGGAGCAAGTGGGATGGATCGAGCATTGCCAGGCCGCATTGGAATCGTGATCGTCAATTGGAACAGCGGCCCGTTGTTGCGGGGCTGTCTGGAGTCGATCCTGGCTTGTCACGGCCTCGATCGAGTTTCGCAGGTGGTGGTGGTCGATAACGATTCACGGGATGGTTCGTGCGACGATCTGATGCAGACGGCTGTTCCTGTTTCTGTCATCCGGAATGACTCCAACTGTGGATTCGCATTCGCCTGTAATCAGGGGGCTGCCGCCTGTGTGATCCATGATTCTCACGTCGACTATCTTCTGTTCCTGAATCCAGATTCCAAGCTGCATGCCAATTCCTTGATTGGCCCGCTGGCACTGCTGGATGCCCCTGAGCACCAGCACGTGGGGATTTGCGGAATTCAACTCCTGGATGACGATGGCAATGTTGCTCGTTCCTGCTCGCGGCTGCCGACATGCTACAGCCTGATCTCGATGGCCCTGCGGCTCAATCGGTGGTCGCAACGATTTTTCCCACCCCATTTCATGAAAGAGTGGGATCATTCGGAGACCCGGATCGTCGATCAGGTGATTGGCGCATTCTTTCTGGTCCGTCGATCTCTCTTCGCGCAACTCGGCGGATTTGACTCGGATTTTTTCATGTATTTCGAGGAAGTCGACTTCTGCGAGCGTAGCCGGGCCTGTGGTTACCAGACGATTTTCCTGGCGACGGCCCAGGCGGTTCACTCGGGGGGCGGCTGTTCCAAAAATGATCGCGGCCGGGCGCTGTTCTATTCGCTCCGCAGCCGGACTCAATATGCCCGTAAGCACCTGAGTGGCTGGCAGGCGGCGCTGGTGTGGTTGGCAACATGTTTCTGCGAGCCACCAATTCGGATGGGTGGAGCGGCAGTGCGTCTGAAGTGGAAGCACCTGCGCGCATTGACGAATGGATTCCGTGCGCTGTGGTGGGACCAGCTTTCGACATGGAGAACAGGATTCCGCTTGGTCCGCCGCCACCCGAAATCAACCCGGAACAGGCGCGACG
Organism: Planctomycetota bacterium; assembly: GCA_018242525.1. Classification (GTDB taxonomy): domain Bacteria; phylum Planctomycetota; class Planctomycetia; order Planctomycetales; family Planctomycetaceae; genus Schlesneria. Next base: position 56,083 of record JAFEBS010000033.1, read on the forward strand.
GACGATTGATCGGCACAGAGATGTCCGGACGCAAGGCTGGCGCACCGATTGCCCAATAACGGCGACGCACCTGTCGACGAGTTTTCAGGGTATCGCAGGTCGGGAATCAGTGCTGGCCAGGCCCCATTGTTGGGTAGCGTTCGCCGTTCGCCGGATCAGGCGATGCCAGCCCCTCAGCCACCAGGGTTGGCTCAAATGTCGATGCTGCGCGGTCAGGTCCCGGACGGCACGGGTGGTCAGATGCACCCAGGATTCCCGCAGTGAAGCGCGCGACATGGCCGGCGATTCCAGATGAGACTGCAGATCCCGCAACCGCTGCAGTCCCTGTTGGAATCGACGTTCGGACTCCGTTCGGGCGGCCCTGCGGAACCATTTCGGGCGACGCAGCCCCAGTGTTTGACCACTGTGCTGACGGTAGTGGGTCAGCGACTCTGGAGTGGTGACGCCGTGGTGCCCGACGATCTCGCAGACCACGACCAGCCAGTGATCATGTACCCATGAGTCGGCCAGTGGAAAGATATAGTCCCGCATCAACCTCGCGTTCAGCATCATGGTCGCGCCAGTCACACAATTGGCACGCAGCATGTGCAGTCCCCGCTCCGCGGGCGGCAACTGGGCGAGCAGTGGCGGAAAGATCCGCCATTCATTCCAAAGTTTGCGGTGCAGCGACTTCCCCTGCTCGTCAATCAGGTCCGCGTTGGAACAGGCGAAACCGGCCCGGGGATCGGCCACCAACAGAGCGGACAATTGCTGCAGCTTGTGCGGGTGCCAGAGATCATCCTGATCACACAGGGCGATGTGGTCGCCCGAACTGTGCGCCAAGGCTTGCTCGAAGTTCCTGGTCACCCCCAGTGTCCGGGAGTTGAAATGCAATTCGACGGGAAACGGTGCTGACCGGGCAAATTCTTCCAGCAGGGCTGCGGTGGAATCGGTCGACCCGTCGTCGCAGATCACAACCTGATCGGGCAATCGCGTCTGCTGCAGGATCGAATTCAACTGCTCGCCCAGGAATCTCACGCCGTTGTAAGTACACATGGCGACGGAGATCTGCGGATTCGACGGTTCGCTCGGTCGCAGTCCATCCTGGATCGTTTCGTCATGCGAGCCGGGCAGGTTGCTGGCGGGTTTGTCGTTCCAATCGTTCATACTGACCTTCCAGGCCCCGTCGCCGCAGGCGAAAGCGACGGCGAGTTTGGCGGTGATTCTAGAATCTTCAGAGCCTCGCTGATGCTTTGGATTACTTGTCGCTCCAACGGGAATTCACAGTCGCCGGTCGTTTCATGGCGGTCAGACGCGTATGCACCGGTTCCACGACGAAGACCGACGGATCCTCACACAAATTGACATGAGTTCGTTGCGGATTCTTCCATTCTGTCGCCGTGATCCCGATCTCCTGCATGCGTGCAATTGTCACTTGCTGCCAGGATTTCATATAGACGCTTTCACGCCAGCCGTACTGGGGGTCCGGAGCGCCGGCGAGTACCAGCGGCGATTCCCCCGGCGGCAACAGTTCCAACGGTCCGATCCACCAGATTCTGCCGCCAGACTTCAAGACGGATTCAATTTTGCCGAGTTCAGCCTGGATTGCCTGCGGCGACGGTAAAGGCATCACGTGCGCCTTCTGATCGATATAACCCTGATGGTGGTCAATGTGATCGACATTGGGCAGGCAGATCCAGTCGGCGGGGCCGTGATAATACCGGCCGAACGAAATCCCCACATACCACGGGGACACGACCACCAGGTCCCCCGGGCTGACGGTCTGTTCCAGGTCGCGGGCAATCAAATCGACTGTGGTCAGTCGATAGTTCACCGTGGGCATGACGTCTCGCAGAATCAGTCCACCCGATACGACCGCCAGCGTCGCAACCGTCAGTTTAAGTCGAGGCCAGTGGCGGGAAACGAGTTCGACACCCAGTTCCAGCGTGATCGCAAGCAGCGTCAGCCATGGCAGGTGATACCAATAGGCGGTCTGGACGCCGAGAAAGTTCATGTAGTACCAGAACCCGATGGTACCGATCCAGTAAAACGGCGGCAGGAAGAGCGCGACATCCTGGTCGGCCGCGGATTGCCCGGATTGGCGGGTCTTCCACAGGTACAGGCGGCGCAGCAGTTCACAAAAGCCTACCAGGCCCACGAGAATCCCCAGTGACCCGCGGAGGAACCCCCCGCGCCGGTATGTCCAGATGAAAACCCGCATCGGGAGCAGCATCGGGACGGGATCGTGGATCGCGTGGACGGCATCTCGAAGTCGGGGAAGCACGAACAGCGCATACGGAAGCATGCTGGCGGCCGCAAGCAGTCCGATCAGTCCGAAGCCCAGGCAGATGCGGGTACGGCCGCGCTGCAACGCGACGAGTCCACAGGAAATGAATGTCCCGGCCAGCAGAAAGCAGTTGGTAAACGACGACTGGACGGCAAACAGCGCTGCCAGAACGAGCCAGAACCAATGCCAGCGCGACGGTTGCTGCAGTGTCCGCCACGCGGTGCCGATCAGGATCAGGAAGGAGATGATCCCCAATCCGTACCCGCGCACCTCACCGCCAAACACGATCAGGCTCGGATCCAACCCCAGCAGGATCATCATCCAGAACGGAAACGCGACACCAAACTGTCGCGCAGACCACCACATGGCCGGGATCACCGCCAATCCAATCAACAGCCCCAGCGTGCGTACGGACGAGTCTGTGCTGCCAAAAACGGCGATCCACCCACGCAACAGGGTCTGCCAGCACAACGGGATCGAATCGTTAGTCAGGGAAAAGAACAAGTCGTCCGTCGTTTGAGTGGCGATATTGACGCTGTGGACTTCATCGCGCCACAGGCCGCCGGCCGACGACCAGGCCAGAATGCGGGGGATCACCAGCACCGCGATGACCAGGGCACGCATGAGCAATTGCCAGGCGTAATCACGTTGGGGAAGAGCGACAACCGGGGCTGTAGACATCACATGTTCCGACTGAATGAGCGGTCCGGGCAGGCTTTGCCCAACAACTGGGGTCAGCCCCCTGCCACAGGCTTCTGATTCGAATAGAAACCACATTGGGGGCAGACCCCATTTGTTCGGGCAAAGCCGTTCAGGTACCACGGAACGAATCGGGCCGTGAAAAAAGGACGCTTTCACGGGAGGGAGGAATATGTCAGAAAGTCTGGGCGTGCAAGGCCAAAGTCAACCTGACTCGGTTTGATTCCCAGAGAAACTTCGCCTTGACTCCAAACCAGATTTCGTCGAACGTTCGCACTGATTTCATGTTGGATTGTCTTTGGGGGCAGGCTCATCGTTCCACAAGTCATTCGCGGGACCATTTCTGTACGACGCGAAGTCTGTTGATGATGCGTCACTGACAGTGGTCAGCTTGAGCATGGGATTGATCGACAGTATCCAAAAATGATTGCAATTCACTCCGCCCATTCGATCCGATCCAGGACACTCCCAGAGAGTGCGATCCGCGTGTCGGTGGTCGTTCCTGTCTATCGAGGTGCGCCGTTTTTGCGAGATCTTGTGGCGTCGCTGGAACAGGTTCGGAACGAATGGGAAAGCGAAGCGGCACCGCTGACCATGGCGGAAGTGATTTTTGTGGACGATGCGTCGGTCGACGATTCTTTTGCGATACTGCAAGAACTGCAGTCCCAGTATTCGTGGGTTCGGGTCCTGCAGCTTTCCCGAAACTTCGGACAACATCCCGCGACTGTGGCAGGAATTCTGCATACCAGCGGCGACTGGGTCTGCACGCTGGATGAAGATCTGCAGCATCCGCCCCAGTGCCTGTCCGGGTTGCTGACCCATGCCGCGACGCAGTCGCTGGATCTGGTGTACGCCCAGCCAATGAGCACGGTTCATGAATCGCCGTGGCGCGACCTGGGATCTCAGGTTTTCAAATCGTTGAACAGCCGACTGTCGGGCAATCCGCATGTGCGTCACTTCAACAGCTTTCGCGTCATTCGGGGGAGCGTGGCACGTGCCGCGGCCGCCGTTTCCTCGGCCGAGACCTACTTTGACGTGGCACTCTGCTGGTTTACCAATCGCATTGGACACGTGCCGCTGGCTCTGAAAGACCACCGATACATCGAGCAGCGACAGAGCGGATACAACGTACTTGGCTTGTTGCGTCACGCACGTCGAATGTTGGTGTCGTCGAAAATCGACGTGTTGCGAATCGGTGCGGCCGTCGGATTTCTGGCACTGCTGGGGGCGGTTGTCCTGGGGACGATCTTGATCCTCTGCAAGCTGATCCTGCCAGAAATGATCGACGCGCCGGGCTGGACCTCCCTGTGCCTGATGGTCCTGTTTTTTGGCGGTCTCAGTTGCTTCATGTTGGGGATCGCGCTCGAATACATTTTGATCATCCTGCTAAAGGCGCAGGGGCAGCCAACCTTTCTGGTGATAGACCGCAGCCAGGATCAGTGGCTGACAAACTGGCTTCAAACGCGGATTGCAGCATGATCCTGTTGATGCCCCAGCCTGCTTCCGGCACTCGTCGCCATGCCCCCGCGGTCCTGCTGTTTGGCAGCGGCATGATCGGTTCGGCCATTGCAGCAGCATTGCACGAATCCGCGTCCTTCGAGGCCACGAATCTCGAATTGGACTGGAGAAACATCGAGCAGTTCCCGGTCCAGCTGCAGGCGATCGAATCGTACGTGAACGAACGGCTCACCAGTTCCCTGCAATCCACGGAGTCGGTCGAGGGAATTCGGTTTCTCTGGAGCGCCGGGTCGGCGGGTTTCCATTCGACTCTAGAAGTGGCTTCGAGTGAGCTCGATCTGTTTCAGCAGGTCCTGGGGTGTGTCGAGCGGTTGGCAGTGCGTTTTCCTGACGTCCCGTCGACGATGGCGTTGATGAGTTCCGCAGGGGGATTGTTTGAGGGCCAACGGGGGGTGGGGGCCGATTATGCACCGCTGCCGCTACGCCCCTATAGTCGCCTGAAGCTGCAGCAGGAAGAGTTGCTGCAGAGGAGCAGTGCGCCGCTTTACCGGAAGATCTACCGGCTGACATCTGTCTATGGGTATATCCGCAGTCACCAGCGACGAGGATTGATTCCGACCCTGATCGCCAATGGCATGTGTCAGCGTGCCAGCCAGATCACTGGTTATTCGACGACCATGCGGGATTATGTCTGGATCGAGGATGTCGCCACCTACGTCACGCAATCCCTGCTGGATGGCCGATCTGCCAGCACGGACAGTGTGGAAATCCTGGCGTCCGGCAAGCCGTCATCGATCCTGGAAATTCAGCAGATTGTTGAACGGACGATCTGTCGGCCCCTGCTTCTGCGGTTTTCACCGGATGTGACAAACGGTGGCACAACCTCGTTTGATTTCGGTGTACTGCCGAGAAACTGGCGTCCCAGCGAACTGGCGACCAACGTTCGCAAAATAGCGATCGACGCGATGGCTCAGCAATCCGTCTTCATGGAACCGTGATGAACTTCGATAATCATGTGGACAATTACTCATCGCAGATCGAACGTGCCGTGCCGTACGTGGGGTCGCAACATCGCGCATTCGTGGCGGAAAAGGGCCGGCAGTTGAAGTTGCTGATGAAGCGTCAATTCGGAGAAAGCGAGAAATGTCGCGTCCTGGACGTGGGATGCGGCATCGGTTTGATGGAGCAGGAACTGCAGGGGGATTTCGATCAACTGGTTGGCGTGGATGTGGCCTCGAAGGCGCTGGAGTTGGCGCGAGCGACGGTGCCGAATACCGATTTCGTTCATTATGACGGTCAACGTCTTCCGTTCGCCGATGAAGACTTCGACGTGGCGTTTGCGGCCTGCGTCTTTCATCACGTTCCCCCGGAACACCGGCAATCGTTGATTCAGGAAATGGCCCGGGTGGTGGCTCGGGACGGCCTGGTTGTCATCTTTGAGCACAATCCATTGAACCCGGTGACGCAGTGGATTGTGTCCCGGTGTGAGATCGATCAGGATGCGATCCTGCTGGGAGGGCGCGAAACTGTCGGTCTGCTGTCGAACGCGGGACTCGATCAATTGACGCGGAAAGACATCCTGTTTTTTCCCTGGCGCGGTCGATTCTGGACCGGCGCGGAATCGCTGCTGTCCTGGATCCCCATGGGGACGCAGTATTGCGTGGCCGGGGTCAAGACCGGCGTGGCGACTCGATCGGAGAGCGAGCATCTCGACGTCGATGTAACCGGTCAGGACCAGGCCGCTTAATGCGCCTGCGGGTGTTCGACTCAAGGGATTCAGTACGCTGCCTGATTGCCCGAGAACCGAGCTAATTGACGTCGGCACTTGTCCCCGTCATTCTTTCCGGCCTGAAAAGGTTCAAAATCAGGAGCGACGACCAACAGGAGGTTGCGGATGAATGTCTACGGGATCATTCCGGCGCGATTGCAGTCGACGCGACTGCCGCGCAAGTTGTTGCTCGCCGAGACTGGGAAGTCGGTCATTGAATATACGTGGCGGGCGGCTTCACTGGCGCGGAATCTGAAACAGGTGTTGATTGCGGCCGACAGTGATGAGATTCAGCAGGTGGTGACGGCGTTCGGGGCTCGTTGCGAATTGACGGGCGAGCATCCCAGCGGGACAGATCGGATCGCCGAAGTGGCTGCACGGTGCTGCCCGGACGGGGATGTCTTCGTCAACATCCAGGGGGATGAACCAGAGATCGACCCCGCAAATATTGAAGCGGTGGTGGCGGCGCTGGTCGACTGTCCCACGGCCGAGATGGCAACACTGGCGACTCCAATGACCAGTCTGGAACAGGTCCAGGCCTCGTCATGCGTCAAAGTCGTGGTGGCAGCCGATGGGCGGGCATTGTATTTCAGCAGGGCGGCGATTCCGTTCTGTCGGGATCGGGACCCGGCCGAAGTTTTGCAGACGGATCGGCCGTGGCTGTTGCATCTGGGAATCTATGCGTATCGGGCAGATTTCCTGCGGAAACTGACGACACTGCCCCCTTCGCGCCTGGAAATGCTCGAAAAACTGGAGCAATTACGGGCGCTGGAAGCAGGAGCCCGGATTCAAGTGGCGGTCGTCCCGCATCACTCAGTTGGCATCGACACTCCGGAGGATTATGCTCGCTTTGTCGCACGGCAATGTGCGACGACTGCCTGAGGTTTTCCTGCCGATGTCGATTCTGCCCGACGGATGTCCGTACGTTTCCTTCCCCGATTTCTCCGTTCGTTTCGGGGTCACCCCAGGTGACTCGGCCACGTCCGGGGGAGCAAGAATGCATTGATGACCAAGCACATTTTCGTGACCGGTGGCGTGGTAAGTTCGCTCGGCAAGGGCCTGACATCGGCGTCGATCGGGACGATTCTCGAACGTCGCGGCCTGAGGGTGCGGATGCAGAAGTTGGATCCGTATATCAACGTGGATCCGGGCACAATGAGTCCCTTCCAGCACGGCGAAGTGTATGTGCTGGATGACGGTGCCGAAACGGATCTGGACCTGGGCCACTACGAACGGTTCACCAACAGTCCTCTGTCACGCGAATCCAACTATACCTCCGGACGCATCTACCTGAAGGTGATCCAGAAGGAACGCGAAGGAAAATACCTGGGCAAGACCGTGCAGGTGGTGCCGCATATCACCGACGAAATCAAGGCTGCCGTACTCGGCCTGGCCGGGCCGGATGTGGATGTGGTGATTACGGAACTCGGGGGGACCGTCGGCGATATCGAAGGACTGCCGTTCCTGGAAGCCATACGACAGATTCCGCTCGACATCGGTCGCCAGAACTGCCTGTTCGTCCACCTGACGCTGGTGCCCTACCTGAAAGCGGCCCGCGAGCTGAAAACCAAGCCGACTCAGCACAGTGTTCAGCAATTGCGCGAAATCGGAATTCAGCCGGACATCCTGATTGTCCGGACTGAACGTCCGCTGGGACGCGACAATGCCGACAAGATCGCACTGTTCTGCAATGTGGAAAAGCAGGCGGTCATCGAAGAGCAGGACAAGGAATTCTCGATCTACGAAGTCCCCGTCGGATTGATCCAGTACGGACTCGACAAGCAGATTCTCGACAAGCTTGGACTTCCCGCCGGTCCCCTGAACATGGATGACTGGGAGGAACTGGTCCGCCGGATCAAGAATCCGGAGCATGAAGTGACGGTGGCGGTGGTGGGCAAATATATCGAGCACCGCGATGCCTACAAATCCATTTACGAAGCGCTGGACCACGCTGGAATCGCTCATTCGACCCGCGTCATCATCAAGCGGATCGAGGCGGAACAACTGGAAAGTCAGGATGCCGCAACCGCGCTGGCCGGTGTTGACGGCCTGCTGGTTCCCGGTGGCTTCGGTCACCGTGGGATCGAAGGGAAAATCCAGGCGGTCCGTTTCGCCCGTGAAAACAGCCTGCCGTTTTTTGGGATCTGCCTGGGCATGCAAGTGGCGGTCATCGAATACGCCCGGCACGTGTTGAATCTGCCTGAAGCGAACAGCACCGAGTTTGATACCGAATCAAGTGACCCGGTGATCTGCCTGCTGGAAGAGCAGCGAACCATCAGCGACAAGGGGGGGACGATGCGACTGGGCGCTCAGCCTTGCCTGCTGAAAGAGGGCTCACTGCTCGCCAAATCCTATGGCAAATCGGAGATTTCCGAGCGGCATCGACATCGATTCGAGTTCAATCCTGAATACCGCAATCGATTCCTGGAAGCGGGGATGTCATTGAGCGGTCTCAGTCCCAGCGGAACCCTGGTCGAAGCCGTGGAGATACTGACCCACCCGTGGTTCCTGGCGGTTCAGTTCCATCCGGAATTCAAATCGAAGCCCAACCTGCCGCATCCGCTGTTCGACGGATTCATCGGTGCCGCCCTGAAGCGCCGCCAGTCGAGGTAGGCCTGAAAGCATCTGTGTTCAGCACGAATGATGTTGGAATAAAATGAATCGAACTATGAACCTTCGGTCACTATTCGCACTCGCCGTCTTGCTCGCTTGTATCATTGGTCAGCGGGCCTTTGCCGATGCGCAAACTGATGACTTGGCTCGGCTTCAAGGAACGTGGAAACTTGTCGAATACGAGGATCAAGGAGTTCGTTCAGCATCAAAGAGCGAGAAAACGTGGGCTTTCGATCGCAAGGTGCTTTCAACACGATTGAGGCAATTTCCGCCAATTGTCTTTGACATCGAGGTGAAATCCGACTCGAACCCCAAAGAACTGCTGATGAAGATGCGCGGTACCGGGGGGAGAAGTCTGCCGGAACGTGCGGGCTACAGATTTGTCGGAGAGACTTTGGAAATCGTCCGGGATCAGAATATGAACGTCCTTCCAAAATCATTTGAGACGAAGGGTAATCCGAAATCGTCGATACAGGTATTTAAGAAAACGGGAAAGAGTGAAGTGCTTCCACAGGAAGAAGCGATCTCGCACTCGAAGAATGCCGAAGCGGAAGCAGCACTTTTGAAGTTCCAGACAGTGGTGCTGAAACACGAGTCTTTGAAATCGATTGAACCTTACGTGGCGGGTGGAATGGCCAAGGGACTTTGGGACCTTCTGCCCAAGAGTGACGTCTCACACGAAGCCATCGAGGCGGAAATGAAGCTGACGGGTGCCCGCGATATTCAGGTTGGCGAACGGATTTACTATGCCACTGGAACAGAGAGAATTGTCGCCGCCGAGGACCTGACAGACAACAAGGTTCTGTTGATGCTCGTCCAGGGAGAACGCGAATTAGGATTTTACTGGATGATTCGCGAACAGAAGTCGTGGAAGGTGGACGTTGCGAATCTGATCGGTCTTCTGCGTGCTCCAGGAAGACCACTGTACCGCGGGATCCGTGAGGGGATGGAACTGGACCGGGCTAAGAAACTACTTAACGACTATAAGAGCAGCGGCGCATTCCAATCTTTCAAGTTGGAGTACGAGTCGAAGACGGAGCTGACGGCTTCCTTTGTGGAGGGCAGTCTCCAAATTCAGCTCAGGTTTCTCGCCCCCGATGGCATGCTGACAAATGTCATCACTCGGACTTCGCGGAAAGCAAAGTAGAGGAGCCTGGAATTACCATCATGGCAGTGTGATCGCATCGGGTCCGGCTGGATTGAGATCTCAGGCAGGTGCCACGACCTTGGAGTCCTCGACATGGTCGTGCGGCGTTGGATTTCAGTTTCCCGGATTTCTGCCTTTCCGCTGTGACTGGCCAACAACCCATCTGAACGATCACTTGTGCCAGCCGCTCTCACAAGGCAATTCCGTCACCGGCCACGGAACGCCGCATGGCCAACCGGCCTACCCAGCGCGGGCCATCCCTGCCCCCTGCACGTTGGTCACTTCGGTCTCCGGACAGTTTCAGAATTCGCCGACAATCGCTCCATCATCCTTCGACGCGAGCCTTAACAGCGTGTTGAGATCGAGGTTGTTTGAGAGGAACCGTGTCGCACCATCTCCCATCAGAACATGGGCTCCGCCGACGTGGGCAGACCGGAGTGGGAGATTGGCTTCCCACGTATGCACGGCACCCGCCGGAGTCCCCTGTGTATTGATCGGGTACCGAACGGTGGTGATCCCCGTACTCCACGAATCGGGGGACCCTGACCAGGGATTGTTGGGGACTGTGAAGCCGGACCAGGCACCATAGTAGTTGGACCGAATGTCGATGGGAGTGCCGGATGCATTTTTCGTGTAGTCGGAGTTCTCTCCCACCATCAGGGTGTCGGACAGCCCATCCGTGGCACTGGAAAAGTTGACGGACAGCGCCCCGCTCAGCAAGCCGTTGGAACTGTACAATCCGCCGTCGTAGTTGCTGCTGCTGATGACATTGGTGCGTCCACCCGGATCCGGCGCCGCACCGCCGATTCCAACATAATCGGCCAGTTGCGGATTGCCTCCGTTCCAGCACTGTTCCGAACCAGACAACCCGGTGATCGGGCAGGGACTGGAAGGACAATTCCAACCGGGAAGTTTTGTCCCCTGGAGTACGACATTCGGCCCCGAATAGGGAGCGGTAAACCCGTGGACGGAGTTGAACGAGAGTTGGTTGAACAGTGGAGCCTGATCCATCTGGGGGAAGATGGCCACTCGCCAATTCGGACGGTCATTCTGCCCTGCAGCGGCACTCACGACGGGATCAGCCTGTGCCCCGATGGGAAGTCGATTGTAAATGTCGTGATAATTGTGCAGTGCCAGACCCATCTGCTTCATGTTGTTCTTGCACTGGGTTCGTCGAGCGGCCTCGCGGGCCTGCTGAACGGCGGGCAGCAGCAGCGCAATCAGGACGGCGATGATGGCAATCACCACCAGCAATTCGATCAATGTGAACCCGATCCGCCGCATCAATCCTTTTATCATGGTTGGCTCCCCGATATCCAAACGAAAAATGGAGATGACAGGCCCGTAAGGTGGCGTGATGCAAATGAAAGTCCGCGGCTCGACAAACCGAGATCTGTTTTCGGAAAACCGACTGAATCAGGGAACCATCCGGAGAATTCGAAGATTAATTTTCGTAATTCATTAGAGAGTTTTTTGGGTCATCGCCCAACGCTGCAGCAAAATTGCCCGAAATTGCGAGGACGCGGGAATCTGCGCTTGCATCGGTGGGCGTGGAGGAACACAGTCGGTTCTGGCCGGGAAATGCGTTGGTTGCGTTGACTTCACTTCACAACCAGGACTCTGTCGATCCGTCTGTCTTGTGGAATAAACACGCGGCGTTCACGCCTGAAAGAACTAAAAAAGGAAGCAGCATGCGTCGTTTCGTGGTCCTGACCGCGTCCATTCTGTGTGCCACCCTGGTCACCGCAGCCTGCTCTGCGGACCCGGTGACGACATCGGGTGCGCGCGCCCGAATGAGCGAACCGTCGGTACTGCAGGCGTTGCACAAGAAGATCAAAGTGCAGTGGACCGACCGCAAGCTGAACGAGATTCTGGATTTGATCGCCGACGAGGCGGAGATCAACCTGTGGGTTGACACGAGCGCGTTGTCGGAAGAAGGACTCACCTTGGAGAGCGAGGTGTCACTCGATCTGGGAGAGACCTCTATCTGGACAGCTCTCGACTTCTTGTTTCAACCGGTTGGCCTGACCTGGACGGCCAGTGACGGAGTTCTGGAAGTAACGACCAGGGCGAAGGTCGAGGAACAACTCACCACTCGAGTTTACGACGTGTCATCTCTCGTCACGGCCCTGGAACTGGATTTCCGGAATCTGGAGTTTCGACAGTGTTTGAGACGGTGGGGGCCTCTCGAGCAAAGGAGACTTGGTGTTTTGGAACGTGGGTTTGACGGCGGCATGGGGATGGGATCTTTCGGCCGACAGAGCGTCGACAATGGGGTTGTGGTCGGCGACACTCGGATTCTGGGCGAACCGTTCCTGAAAAAGGTCCTGCAATCGAGTTGCGACGTCAAATGGATGGAGATCGATCAGGAAGGGGGTGAGATCTGCTGCGTGCGGGGACGCTTGATTGTTCGGCAGACATTCAGCGGTCATCAAAAGATCCAGGGGATCCTCGCCGCCGCCGAGGACTTTCTCGTCAAGGGAGTGAAGGCAAAGTCGCTGGAGATCCGCCGACCGGCGTACCCGATTGATGAAGATGCCGCGATCCTTCGACAATTGGCCGAGCCCGCCACGTTAAATGTCTCGAACCAATCTCTCGCAGAAGTCATTCAGCAAATCGCAACGTCGGCCGGCATTCGCCACTGGCTGGATGAAGCAGCTCTCAATGACGAAGGGATCTCGGTCGATGTCAAGGTATCGGCGAATTCTTCCGGAGTTCCGTTGAATGTGATCCTGAAACACCTGATCGAACCATACGGATTGTCGATAATCGTCCACGAAGGAACCTTGGTCGTAACGACGGATGCGAAGGCGAACGAACAGCAGGAACTGGTTGTTTACGAAATTGGTGGGATCCCGTCGGTCGGGCCGAACGAATTGATCGCCTCGATCGAACAAGCGACATCCGGGACTTGGATGCGGATTGATCAGGAAGGGGGCGAGATCGAACTTCTCGGTTTACGGTTGTTGTTGATCAGGCAGAACTCCAAAGTTCACTCGGAAATTGCCCGCCTGTTGGACGACCTTCGCAAAAGCCCGGGCCTCAAATTGGAACCGAGCAAGCCTCTTGAGCAACGGATTTACCCGGTGGCGGACCTGTCCGCACTCCCCGACCTGGTGCGGTCACTGCCAACCCTGATTCCAAACTGGGATCCCAAAGCGGGGGCTCCTGGCGCGTTGGGCCAGTGCCTGGTGATCACTCAACCGGCCATTGTCCACGACCGAATCGCTGAGATCATTGGAGCGCTCAATTCAGCGCATGCCCGATTACATCCGAGGCCTGTTTCGTCAGTCACGATCCAGGCTCCCGCGAATCCCATCGTATCCGCGCCGGTGAAATCAGCGCTCCCTCAATCCCCCTCAACGCCTGACGCGGCAACTCCTGCGTCGCCCAAGCCCGCAGAACCGTCCAAGAACCCGTGACATTGCTCCAAGGGAGATTGCCTTTCAAGATTTGGGATGAAACGCATCAGTCTACGTAAGTGTAATCTTGCGTCCGTTGCAAGGACTGTTGTTTTGTCGTAACTTCAGCTCTGTTGGATTTAAGGAGTTGGACCGCGTGATAGGAACGGAGTGAATGGATTGCAGGGCGCTGTCAGACCTAATTAGGCTGACTGACCTAAATAGGCAGGCTCTGCAGAGTCGTCGACGGCTTTTCGGTGTAACTAAGCACATGAACGCAGTTCACTCGTTGAATATTCTGGTGTCACGGAAGTGTGTGTTTGACCGGTTATGCACCGTCTATGACACATTCCATCTGGGTCGCTCCGAGAAATGCGAGATCGTACTGCCCGATCCGTTCGTTTCGCGCTTTCATGCGAAGGTTTCCTGGAAAGACAAGGTCGCCGTTGTCTTTGATCTGAATAGTCGGAACATCACCCGAGTCAATGATACTCCCATTGATGGTCCCAGGGAGTTGAGCAACGGGGACGTGCTGCAGATCGGCCCATTCCGGTGTGATGTCTTTTATGACATCGGCAGTGCGTTCCGCGCGGCCGCGGATTTCAGCAATGAAACGTTGATGGGAAATGCCATTGGAGAGAAGGTCGAGGTCAACAGACCGATCCTGACCGTCGCTCAGCAACGGGTTTACGAAGCGTTTCTCCAGGGCCTGTCGGAAAAGGAAGTCGCTGCCCAGTTGGGTGTCAGTGTTCACAGTGTTCACAATCACACCAAATCGATCTATCGGGCCTTTAACGTCAACTCCAGGGCTCAACTCTTGGCACATCCCCCCACATCCTCAATGTCCACGGACTTCTCTGACACCGAGGGCGGACCAGACGGTGAAGATGAGGAAGAGAATCAAGGCTGACATGCGGCTGCAGTTCCCGCTGTCGATGGTGCAGTCGCGCGTTCCCGTGTGGTGGTGATGCGCAGTTCGGCCAGTCGAGGAAATGAAACAACCCGCCTTGTGGACGGGTTGTTCATGCGTTGGCCCGGCAATTTAAAGTTCGGCGCATGAACAAGAAGCTACACGGTTGACGCAGTCTTCTCAAGATGCCTTTTCAGGCGCACGACACCTAATAAGGGCGATGCCCACATGACAATGTGCTCACGTCTGAACTACCAGAGCATCATCGACGCGATGGAACCCGATGCTACGGTGATCCGTGCTCCGGTATCGAATCCTGGCCACATCGAGGTTGGACGAATCCCCCGGATCGACGCCGATTAATCGATAGAATCCGAAAAGTCACCGCCCCGTCAGGCGGATTTTGCCGAAGCTCATGCAAGGCGAGTATTACGCTAACTTCATTTCACAATTGTTGCGTCCCCGATTCTTGCTGCCTATCCTGCGGCATCTCGCTTCGATTCACCCGGCATTTCGTGGGGAATTACGATGAAAATCACAATCACCGGCCCGGCGGCTGTGCTGCGTGTCAGCGATGATACCGAGATCCTGATCCCCAAGGTCCTCCGTCGGTTTCATAGGTTGAAAAGCGACGAATCGTGCGTCGACTACCTGGACACCCCGCTCAACGAAATTGGCCTGGTCGGCGGCCAATTGGAGCTTGTCTTCGACAAGCCATCGCAGCGACTGCGGGTCCGTACGGTCTATCATGCGCCCCGTGAACTGAAGAAGAAGGAACTGAAACTGCTCGTGGAGGCAACTCAGGGTCAATGGAGCGATGGGATTGGTGAAGCGTTGGAATCGGGTGACGAGGATTTACTTCTGGACGCTTCGCCTCTGTGTGCTGATCCCAAGGATCTGCAGGTCGAGCAGATCGATGACGGAACGAAGGTTGCCAGACCAAAAAAATCACCGTTGTTCGCGGCGGTGCAGAAGAACGATACGGCAGCGATTGCAAACCATCTTGATGCCGGGGAGAACATTGATCCCCGTGACCGGGACGGCAATACACCCCTGATGCTGACGATGTGGGGTGACGAGTGTCAGACACAGGCGGCAATGCTGCTGATTCAACGAGGCGCAAAGTTGGAAGTGGCCAACAAGATCGGCTACACACCGCTGATGATGGCCGCGTCACGGGGCCAGATCGACATCCTGAACGAAATGCTCAAGAGCGGTGCCAACCCGAATTACGCGCATCCCGATCTCGAATGTCATCCTCTACATTACGCCTGCCTCAATCAGCAGATGGAATCCGTGAAACGGCTGATCGAAGCCGGAGCCGATGTCAACCTGGCGTGCGACAGCGGGTACACCGCGCTCATGCATTTGAAACCTGGCGACGTCGAAATCGCCCGGTTCCTGGTCGAGCATGGGGCCGACATCGAAGCGAAAAACATTGAGGGCAAAGGAATGGACAAGACGCTCAAGAAGGCGGTCAGTAAGTTTCGCGACCGCTCGTAGTGCGAAATCCTGGCGCTCATTCAAAGAATCTGCGTCCTGGTTGGAAGTCCGCGGCCCGTTCGCGCATCGCGCCAATGCCCGGATCCAGGTACCGTGATTTGACGACTTCGAGGTCCCCCTACCATTTCACGTTTGCATTAGCGAAACCATTCGCTACGATTCATAGCGAAAGGTTTCGCTGTGACGGGCATTCGAGCCGCGTTGGGAAAGGATATCATGCGTGAATTGGGATCGTCTCAACCGACAGCGGTTGAGCTGGAAATCTTGCGGATCCTGTGGGACCTTGGCCCCAGTCCCGTGCGCGACATCCATGCGCGACTGTACCAGGCCAAGGGAACCAATTACTCCACCACGGTGAAGATGCTGGCCGTGATGCTGAACAAGGGACTTCTCAAACGCAACGAGCAGGCGACACCGCATCGCTACCGGGCCGCACTGACGCGAAAGCAGGCCGGTAAATCCTATCTCAGCGAGCTGATCGAGAAAGTTTATGACGGTTCGTCCATGAGCCTGGTCCTGCAGGCGCTGACCACTGGGAAGGCCACCCGGCAGGACATTGCAGAGGTCCGCAAACTGCTGGATGACATGGAAGGACAGTTATGAACGTGATTTACTCCGGGCCGTTTTCCGAGGACATCGTCGAACGCCTGGGATGGACGCTGGTTCATTCGCTGTGGCAGTTTGCCACGATTGCACTGGTCGCAGACATCGGCCGGCGCGCCTTGCGGCATCGATCGGCCACGTCGCGGTATCTCACGCTGGTAGTCGCACTGGCGCTGGTTGCCGTCGCTCCTGTCGTCACATGGCAGATATTGCCCGGTCGCACAACCAATCCCGTAGACGCCAGGGACCTCATTGCCAACTGGTTTGAAGATCCAGAACCAGTCCTCGCTGATGCCGAACAGGGCAGGAGAGCGTTGCCGCCGTCAGAATCCGTCCGAGCCGAAGTGTCTCCCCCAACGGGCGTGTCACCGATCCCTGACTCACTCCCCCCGGTGGCTGACCCGACGCCAGTCGTTCGACAACTGCCGATGGAGAAAACTCAATGGCTCGCCTGGTCGGTCCGCATCCGTCAGGTGCTGAAACCATGGATTGGTTGGCTGGTTGCCGCGTGGAGCCTTGGAGTGCTGATCTGTTCGTTCCGCCCACTGCTGGGCTGGCGCATGCTCTGGCGACTTCGACGAGTCGGCGTGGCGCCCGCTTCGGATGAAGTGATCGCGGCCCTGCGACATGTTTCCGAACGACTGGGGCTGAATCGGACCGCTCACGTCTGTCAATCGACTCTGGCACAGGCCCCGCTTGTTGTCGGCTATCTGAGGCCGATCATCCTGCTCCCGGCAAGTCTGTTGACCAGTCTTCCTCCAGCGCAACTGGAGGCGATCCTGGCCCACGAGTTGGCTCATGTACAGCGGCACGATTTCGTGATCAACCTGTTGCAGGCGGTGGTGGAAACCTTGTTCTTTTATCACCCTGGTGTCTGGTGGCTGTCGCACCGGATTCGCGTGGAACGGGAACACTGTTGCGACGACCTGGTGGTCTCACTGTTGAATAATCGCGTCGACTATGGACGGGCTCTTCTGGCGATTGAGGAACTGCATGCTCGGCAACTTCTCCTGGCATCGGGTGCAAGTGACGGTTCGCTGCTGGCTCGAGTTCGCCGCATCGTTGACCCGCCGGAACACCGAGTGTCATTCGTCGAAAGCTGGCCGGCAGGACTCCTCAGCCTCGGGTTGATCGGCGCTATCGCGTTGTTGACCCTCAACTGGAACCTGCAGGCGGATGATCGATCCGGCGTAAACCATGTTGCTCAAGCCGATTCCCAGACTCCGGCCCGCAATAGTGCTCCCGTCATCGACGACGCTGCGCCGAGTGACGCGGCTCCGATCATAGAAGTGGTCAACGCGGATCGTGGTCAATCGATCGACGGGGTCGTCGTCGACGACGTCACCGGGAAACCGATCGAAGGAGCGACCGTTCGCTTCCGCTTCAAGAAGCTGCCCGGTCAAGCCGGTGGACCGCCCGTCGAACTGGTTTACAAAAATGTCGGCCAGTATGAATTCCGCGTGCCTGAGGATCTGGAGGGGAATGACCTGTTTGTCGAATTGATCGCTGAACATCCCGACTATCAGTCGCGGAGCAAGGCGGGACAGATGCTCTCGTTGGTACTCAAGCCCGGCCACGCGCAGGACTTCATTCGGCAAGTTCGTCTGTCACCCGGACGCATCATCACCGGGCAGGTTCTGGACCTGGACGGCAAGCCAGCCGTCGGTATCCCCGTCTTCGCCGGTCGCAACCGGAGCGGATATCAGAATGGCAATTCGCACGAAACTGTGACTGGGGCGGATGGCCGGTATCGACTGGTCGTTCCCGATCAACTCCACGGGCGAATCTATGTCGTTCCTTCGCACGCGTCCGCAGTCTCCCGCGCGATCTCTCCCGAATTCGGAGAACAACAGGCGTTTAAGCTGCTCCGCGGCACGCGACTGGAAGGAACAGTCACAGATGTTCACGGGCACGGCGTTGCAGGTGTCATCGTTCGCGTCAATGGAACAGAACGGGTTCCCTGGCGATTCGCCGTGACCGATCAAGATGGAAAGTATTCGACATCCCCCTGCCAATACGGAAAGTATTCGATCGAGTTACTGGACGGTGGGATGACGCCCGGCGGAATCGTCGGTGCGACGCTTCCCGATGTCTACCGTAATCAGATACTGGAACTTTCCAAGTCCGCTCCGTTGAGGCACGAACTCAATTTCCAGCCGACGGAATCCGTCCGCGTGACCGCCCGTTATGTCGCCAGTGACGACCAACCGGTCCGCGCAGGGCACTTGACCGTCAGCGGCAGCGTTAACGGCACCGCGGATCCCTGGGGGGGCACGTTTCGCGAAATCGCGGACCAGCCGGGACTGTATGAAGTCCGGGTCCCGCGCGGCCTGGAAGGGGCCTTGAATCAGAATCACTACGGGGGCTTTCTAAGAGTTACCCGTGAAATCACCGAATCCCGTCCGTTCAAAAGCCGCTATCAAACAACGTTTGACAAGGATGGCATCGCGTTCTTCGTCCGGCGTTATCGCAGCTCCACGGTCACGCTCCTGCCGACGTTTCAGGGTCAGCCTGTCAACCCGACGGGCCCCCTGGACTTTCCCGTATTCGCCGACGCCGAGCACGCCGCCCGGATCGGTGCCCGCGTGGCATCATCCCAGAGCACGAGACCCGAATCCGGCGGATTGCGGTTTGACGTCCATCCGGACATCGATATTGACGTGAAACTTCAGATTCCAGGCTACCAGCTTTGGCGGCGGACAATCCGTTTTGCCGAAGGGGTCAATACGGATCTCGACGTGGAGCTGGCCGCGATTGATGCCGCGGCGGCAATGCCGGACCCCAAGACCGGAATTGTTGAAGGGACCATCCGGGTCACAGGACCGGTCCCGCCAATGCCACCGATCTCCGTGCAGTTTGGAAGTCGGTACAAATCGAGACTCGAAAACCTGGAGTCGCCGACGGATCTGGAGGCCATCAAGATTCCCAACCAGTCCCTGCTGATCTCGCAGGAGGGAGGGCTGGCGAATGCGTTTGTCTATCTGAAGACAGTTCCGCCGGGATTGCGTCCGGCTGTCACAGCCGACGCCGCACCCTTCGTCGTGACGAGCGATTTGAAGCAGTTCACGCCGCACGCAGCGGTGATCCGGACCGGGCGGTCGGTGACGCTGAAAAATGCCACGGACGAAGCAGACAACTTCCATCAGGGAGACGGTCAAAGCCCCGTCAACATGGTTGTGGCAGCGCAGAGTTCTACGCCACTTCCTGCACAGACATTTCAACGAGCGGAATCGCTACCTGTCACCTTCCGCAGTGACATTCACCCGTGGAAGCAGCCGGCGTTTGTCCTGCCGCTGGATCATCCGTTCGCCGCCGTGACCGATGCCAACGGGCGTTTCCAGATCGCGGGATTGCCACCGGGCGACTATTCGTTTGTCGTCTGGCATGAACGGACCGGTTATCTGGAACGGAAGCTGGCCGTAACCGTGAAGGCAGGAAAGACAACGCAGCCTGCGCTGGCGTACCCCATCGATCGCTTCGCACCGGGCCTCAAACCGGGTGATGCCCGCGTCATCCAATGGTCGAAGGCCGGTGACGGCTGGTCCGCCGGAGTTGCCTGGGCGGCCGATCAGACGGAATTCACCGTCGGCAAGCCTGACCGCAACGATCCTGTCTCGTTTCGACTGTTGCTCCGCAATGACACCGACCAGCCGATCACAATCCCGGTCCCCGAAGAATTGACGTGGGACTTCGGTATGCAGAGCCGTCGCCGCCTGAATGTCCGCATCCACGACCGGGGCCAGACCACGCTAACGCTGGCCAGCCACGAAGTGCGACCGCTGGACGTTCCCCGACCGCACCTGGACGTGACAGGTCTCGAACCCGGATTCTGGCTTGTCACATTTGCGACTCCGTTTGGAAAGGAAGCGTTGTTGCTGGACCTGTGGCTCAACGTCCCTGTCCCTGCCTGGACGGTCACTCAGACGCCGCGCCAGCGTCAGCAGCCTCAATCACGACCGGAGTACCAGGACGTTCGCTGGGGAGTATCGCTGCAGGGCTTGCGGCTGGGAGTCCGTTTGAAAAGTGATCCTGCGGACGCGATGCAGCCGGTACCACAAATGCCGACGCGGCTCCGCCTGACCTGGCCTGAGATCAAATCGGTCACTTTGGAGCCCGAGTACTTCCTGTGGAACGCGACCAGTGCTGAAGTGGAGGTCTCGATGCTGAATCACACGTCACTCGATTGGGGGCACCAATTCACCCAGGCGTTTGGACCGGACCTGTCACCGCTGGCCCGCGTCACCGGACCCAAGTTCCAGATGAAGCACACGCTGCAGCCCGACGAAGTTTGGGCAGTGGGCCGCAGCAAGGTCACCGTCTTTGCCCCCGATGCCGACATTCCCGCCGCCGACACATCGCTGAAGCTCCCGTCGGGCGATTACGGCTACTGGTCGTTCCTGAACCTGCACCGAATTGACCAGCCCCAGATCAACCTGCTTCTGGAGACCGGAATCCAACGCGTGATCGAAGGCGATGAGCGCCAACGGAATTGACGGATCTGGATGAACTCGCAGAAATCTCGGGTTCCAAGCCACCGCAACACGGAAACCCAGGAGTCCGTCGATGTCGAAAGAGTCCCACGATCAGAAACGAAAAAGGAAGCTTGAAGTAAGGAAGAGAAAAGAGGACGAACCGGTGCTGCTTGAACGCGAATCGAACGCGGTCGGCCATCAAGAGGCGAACTGAGTTCTTTGAACTTGCGACGCACCAGATCAGAAACGGACAGTCCAGCCGACTTGCTCCGGGCCAAGAGCGTCGATCGATCTCAACAAAAAAGCACAGCCTTTGGGCTGTGCTTTTCAGTCGTCAAACTGGTCCGAATCTCGTGCTTATTTCACGTCCAGCAATTCGACGATGAAGTGCAGCGTCGCCTTTTCGGGGATCACCGGAGGCCGGCCTTCTTCGCCATAGGCCAGGTCGTAGGGGATTTCCAGTTCGATCATTCCGCCCTTGCCCACCAGTTGCATGCCTTCCGTCCAGCCCGCGATCACGCCGCCCAGCGGGAATTCAATCGGCTTGCCCCGTTCATAGGAACTGTCGAAGACCTGCTTGTTGTCGAGCCAGCCCTTGTAGTGAACTTTCACGACACTTTCCTTGGTGGGCTTGGCACCCGAGGAGGCGCGGCGAATCCGGTACTTCAGGCCGCTTTTGGTGGCGGTGAATTCTTCCGGGGCATCCTTGTCGACCGCACCTGGCTCAGCGGGGAGTTGGACTTCCAGCAATTCCACAATGAAATGCAGTGTTGCTTTGGGGGGAATCCGGCCCGGACGTCCCTGTTCGCCGTACGCGAGTTCATAGGGGATTTCCAGATCGATCATGCCACCCTGACCAATCAGTTGCATTCCTTCCGTCCAGCCCTTGATCACCCGGTTCAGCGGGAATTCGGCGGGTTCGCGACGATCATAAGAACTGTCGAATACCGTGCCGTCGTCCAACGTGCCTTTGTAGTGAACCTTGACCGTGGTCGTGGCCTTGGGCTTGGGGCCGGCCCCTTTGCGCAGGATTCGATGCTTCAGGCCGCTTTCGGTCTTTGTATATTCCTTCGGGGCATCCGCGTCCGACTTGCCGGGTTCCAGCGGCTTTTGGACTTCCAGCAATTCCACGATGAAGTGCAGTGTGGCTTTGCCCGGAATCTCCGGCGGAGAACCTTCTTCGCCATATCCCAGCTTGTAGGGGATTTCCAGATCGATCATTCCCCCTTCCCCGACCAACTGCAGTCCTTCGGTCCAGCCAGCGATGACACCATTCAACGGAAACTCTGCGGGGCGACCACCGTAGGAACTGTCGAACACCTTGCCGTTGTCCAGGGTCCCCTTGTAGTGAACCTTGACGGTACTGGTGGCTTTCGGCCTGGCTTTGTCCGACTTGCGAAGGATTCGGTACTTCAGGCCACTCTTGGTGGTGGTGAATTCCTTGGGGGCATCCTTGTCCTGGGGACCAGGTTCAGCCTTGTCAGCAGCGTGGGACATCAGAGGTAGCAATCCAGTGGAAAGAGCCAGCAGTACAGCCAATATCAATCGGCAACGCTTCATTCGAAACGAACCTTCATTGGGGGAATCGTCCGCGACGAGGACAGGGCCGCGACACACGACCGCTGTGCGAGGCACAAATGGTACCCGAAATCCTGCTGATTTGCGCGTGCGCTGCTGGTTTCCGGGGTCAGGCACTTCGGAATTTCGAAATTGGCTGTCGGTGTAAATTCGAGAACCAAGTCTGGTGTCAGCCAATTCCGAATTTCCGAAGTGCCAGTCCTCTGGCTTTATCACACCAGCAGTTCCTTGATGACGCTGGCGGCAGGGTCGGCGATCGGGATGGGGCGGCCGTCGATGTCGAAAGACTTCGTAGAATCGACGCCCACTGCCTGCAAATAGGTGTGGAACAGATGGCCGTGGTCGACCTCGCGATCCACGACGGCTGTGCCATGCTCGTTCGTCTTGCCGATCACCGCGCCCGGATGGACGCGGGCTCCGCCCAGTAGAACCGACCAGGCATTGCCCCAGTGGTCGCGGCCAAACAAATGGTTGATGTTGGGTGTGCGGCCGAATTCCGACAGGACCACGATCAACGTGCTTTCCAGCATTCCCCGGTCGGCCAGATCGCCGACGATTGTCGCAAATGGGTGGTCGAATTCCCCCAGTTGCTCCAGGTGAAAATTGAAGTTCTCGTTGTGAGTGTCGTAGTTGGAGTGACTCACCTGGACATAGGTGATTCCCTTTTCCAGCAGACGTCGGGCGAGCAGGCAGTGTCTGCCCAGGTCGTGCTTGCCGTAGCGAGCCTGGTCCTGTTCCGATTCTTTGGTGACGTCGAAGATCTCGCGCTGCGCCATCAGTTGTTGAGCTTGCTCGTAACTGTAGGTGTACGCATCGGTCATGGCTGTACGACGGCGCGACAGGAAGCGGTCATTGACCGCGCGTCGCATGGCATTGCGCTGTTCATCCGCGATCTGGGTGATCGCGTCGGGTCGGGCGGTATTTTGCGGTGGCTGACCATTTCCCATCAGTAGTCCCGCGTACTTGGGACCCAGGTAGGCGGCATCGTTGGCTCGACCTCCGCCACCGGCCGTGATCTGGATATGACCGGGAAGTCCCCCCTCATCCGGAGCCAGGGCCTTGGCGGCGACCGCACCGATCCGCGGGAAGTCCGCCGCCGGGGTCTGCTTGCGGCCCGTCATCATCATATAGGCCCCCTTGCCGTGATCCCCTTCCTTGGTGTTGACGCTGCGGACAATTGCCAGGCGGTGCATCTGCTTTGCTGTTTCTGGCAGCAGTTCGCAAATGTGAACACCGGGAACGGACGTTGGAATGGCGCGGAATGGACCGCCGGTCGGAGTATTCGGCTTCGGATCCCAGCTTTCCAACTGGCTCAACCCCCCTGCCATGTTGAAGACCAGGACCCGCTTTTGCTGCTTCGCCAGTTCGGCCGAGGCAGCGGGACGAGCCAGCGCAGAAAGGCCTCCCAGCGCGGCTCCACCGGTTGCCAGTGCCCCCAGGAATTGTCGACGTGCCATCTGGTGATCGTTGGATCGGCAAGCATAATCGCATCGCATGGGATTCATTCCTGTTCTTACCGGTTGGAAAGGCTTCCAGCCCGTCGTGGATTTGCTCTCAATGGTTAAATCGAAACTCGGCTGACGTGACCAGGGCCCAGATCAGATCTCGAATCACAACCGGCTTTTCCGCTGTGCGAGCGGCCAGTTGCTGTGTGACTTCAGTGATTTCCGCATCCGTGGGACGACGCGTCAGGATACTCAGGTACAGCTCATCGGCGAGCGTTTTGGGATCTTCCAGCGGGCCAATTCGCTGTGCCAACTGTCCGCCCGCCGCCCAGCCAACGACGGTACCGCCGTTCGCCACATACAGGGCCTGATCGGGGGTCGCGAAGAAGTCGTCCTGGGGTTGGCCGGCCGATTGACCGTACATCGAAACGAACACGTTCAGATTGCCGCGGTTCTTTTCGTGCAGCAGGGACTCCAATTGAATTTCGCGTGCCAGGGTCTTGGCGGGATCGTTGGCCGTGCCGGCCTTGGGAATCGTCTTTTCGATTTCCGCGTCGACCCCGGGGCGTTGTGGCTCCAGGACCCCGGTTGCCTGCATAACGGCCCATCCCAGTTGTTCTGGCGAAAGTTGCTTGAGCGGGCGAACGGCCGCGGCGACCGTCCAGGCATCCACCAACTGACCGCGTGCCGAGACGACGGCCGCCTGGGTGGCCTGAGCATTGGCAATTGACTGATTCACAGCGTTGGTCTTTGCGGTGACGGTCTGCTGACGGGTGGTCATTTCCGTGGTGGCAGCGGCCAGAGTCTGCTTCATTCCGGCCATTTTCGAGGCCACGTCTTTGGCTGTAGTGTCACGAACGGTGACCGCTTGCTCGAATGTTGATGCTTCCTTGACGAGCGGTTCCTGGCGATCTTTCAGTTTTTGAACCACCAGAGTCAACTCGGCATCGCCGGGCAGTTTCTGCAGTGCGGCATCGGTTTTGGAAATCGCCTCGGCCACCGATTGGACGATTCCCTGTTTGGTGGTGAACTGAACCTTGGCCTCCTCCAACTGCTTTGTCGCTTCGACCATCGCCTTTTCGATTTCAGTGACGGCGACGGTTTGTTTTGTGACTTCGGCCTGCTGCTGTTCGACGGCCAGTGCGGCGGCTGCCAGTTCCGCCTTGGCAGGATCAATGGCCCCCTGGGCTGCCGCGGCCGTGGCGATGGCGGTTCCAAAACCGAGATGGGACTGCAGTCCGTCCAAACGCTTTCTCTGGATCGTTGCGGCCAGTGCATCGGACTTGTGCTGATTCCAAACTTCAATGAACTTGGCTTTGGCGGCATCGACCGGCTTACGGGCTTCGACCGCCGCGGCATAGGCGGCATCGGCGGGGGCATACGCTTCGACCAGCTTGGCCTGAGCGGCCTGGTGGGCGGCTGTCTGATCGGTGATGGTCTTTTGAATCGCCGCCAGTTCCGCGGTCAATTGCTGCTGTTTCGCGGTGAAAGTTGCGACAGCCGCAGCCACGTCCTTGTCGTTCGGCAGCACCTTGGCAGCCTCGGCGGACTTGGCGGCGGCCTCGTTGATGGTGTTCAAGCCGGCCTGTTTGGTGGCCGCTTCACCCTGAGATTTGGCAACAGCCGCGGCGGCAGCATCGACGGGCTTCTTCGCTTCTGCCACGGCAGCTTCTGTCTTTTTCCACGCGGCTTCGACCGGTTCGAACGCTGTCCGGGCCGCTTTCAATTCGGTGCGAATTGCCGTGACCTGCTTCTGAGATTCGTCCGCCACGCCTTTCAGCCTGGCAAGTTCCGCTTCCACGGCGGGAACCTGCGGCGCTGCTGCGGCCACTTGTGGCGCGGGATCGGTCGGAGGATCGATCGAACGCTGGTACGTTCGCGTCAGCACCAGCTCCCGGAGCAGCCATTTCATGTTGTATTTCTGGGCGACGAATTCGTTCGTGACCAACTCAAGGGCCGCCGGGTGAGCGGGAGGATTCGCCGGGTGATGCAGGTCCACCGGATGGACCAGACCGCGTCCCATGACCAGTGCCCAGAGTCGATTGGCGATGTTCAGATTGAATTGTCGATTCGTGCCGTTGGTGGCGAGTTCCGCCAGCTTAGCCCGACGGCTGTATTTGGGAACCGGGCGAACGTTGGGAGCGGGGGCGGTAACATAGTCTTCACCCAGGCGGAATCGAGGTTCATCAATCTCGGACATCCCCGGCAGTTGCGGTCGAGTGTTCGCGGCATCCCCGGTAAAGACCGACTTGTAGCTGGCATCGCCGTCCGCTTTCTCGGCCAGGAACGACTTCTTCTGAGCGGCGTCGGTGAAGACTTCCGTCCGGTTCAGAAACGCAAACAGTCCGTAGTAATCGGCCTGCAGGTAATGGTCAATCAGGGGATGGTCGTGGCATTGAGCGCACTGCAGGTCCATTCCGAAAAACATCCGGCCGACGTCCCGGCTGGAGGAATGGGGCTCGGCGTCACGATCCAGAAAGAACTTGGCGGCAGGACGCAGGGCGGGATCGGTTCCGTCACTGCTCAGGATTTCCCGGGCCAGTTGATCGTAGGGCTTGTTTTGCTCAAAAGCGGCTTGCAGGTACTTCTGCCATTCGGGGGTGGGAACGTGTTTGTCGGGTCGGCGTTCCATCAGCATGACGTCGAACTGCGTTGCCATGTGAATCGGAAATCGGGGGCTGGCGAGCAGTCGATCGACCAGCAGCTCCCGCTTATTGGGGCTGGGGTCGTCCAGAAACGTCCGTGCTTCTGCGGAACTCGGGATGGCCCCGATCAGGTCCAGATAAGCCCGCCGGAGGAATTCCGCGTCATTGGCCAGCGGAGCCAGCGGTCCGATCTGGCTGGACTCAACCAGTTGGTCCAGCCGGAGGTGCAACGGTTCCTGTGCAAAGGCGACCGGACCGGTAGCCAGCAGGCTGAAGAGTGCCAGAAACAGGAGAGTTTTTGTCAGGCGGGATGTCATCGGCGGGATTCCTTCGCGGGAATGGCTCCGGGGAACCATTATTCTCGCATCGGCAATTGTGAATTCATAACAGTTGGGAGACCAGATCGTCAACGGAGTAATCCAGGAAACTTTTTCCACCGGAAGCGAAAATGTGGTTTCTGCCGGCCGTGCCGGGAGTTCGGGCGGTGGGGTCAGATAGTTCAAAGTTCAATTTTCGCGACTGACCGACGTGTCATTCAGAACGTCTCTCCCCGCGAAAACTGAACTTTGAACGACCTGACCCCGTCTGAACGACAATCGCGAACCAGAGCGATAGAATCCGTGAGGGACGTCGATCCATTGGCCCGACCATCATCATCCCGGCCGAAGGGAAAAGGATCTCCGTGGAATCCAGGTCCCTGGATGTTGGCTCAACGCTCAAGCAATGCGTGGAACGATTTCATGGACATGGAATTACAAGGGCACGTCGCAGTCATTACGGGCGGGGCGAGCGGAATCGGGCTGGGGTGTGCACGAGGATTGGCACGCGAAGGTTGTGATATTGCCTTGTGGGATGTGGCCCGAGATGTGGGCGACATGGCGGCTCAAATCGCGGACGAGTTCCACGTCAGATCGACAGGGTTCTCGGTTGATGTCAGCAGCCTGGATTCAGTGACGACGGCTGTCGAACAGACCGAAGCGCAGTTGGGACCAATCATCCACCTGGTGCATGCGGCCGCGGTTCCGTCAGGGAAATTTGGCTTTCCGTTCACCAACGTGGAACCACACCTGTGGAAGCGGGTGCTGGATGTGAATGTGCTGGGAATGGTCCATGTCGCGCAGCGGGTTGCCCCGGGAATGATTTCCCGTCGACAGGGAACGATGGTCTTCGTGGCTTCCGTTGCCGGGCAAATTGGGTCGCAGACCGATCCCCCGTACAGTGCCAGCAAGGCGGCCAACATCAATTTCGCGCAGTGCCTGGCCAAAGATCTGGCGCCGCACAAAGTTCGCGTGAACACGGTCAATCCAGGCATGGTCCAAACGCCACTCAATCGGCAGGTCTGGCAGGCCTGGAATGATCAGCAGCCTGTCGAGAAACAGCGTACTTACGACGAATGGGCCGGCGAAAAGGTCCGCAACGTCATCCCACTGGGAAGCTGGCAATCAACGGATGACATTGGTGACATGGTCACATTCCTGTCCTCGGCCCGTGCAGGACAGGTGACCGGCCAGACGATCAATGTCGACGGTGGATTTGTCATGCACTGGTGAAAGGACCACCATCACCATGAACCCGTTACTTCAACCCCGCGCCACCGTAATTCGCAGTCCTCATCCCGGATTTATCCCCCCGCAAGCTGTTCGATCAATTCGATAAACTGTTGACCCCGGTCTGCGAAGTTACGGAACCAGTCGTAACTGGCACAACCGGGGGACAGCAGAATGACGTCCCCGGGCTCGGATTGGGCAAACGCCCAGGCGAAGGCTTCGCGAAAAGTGGACAACGCCGGTGACAGGACACACGGACTGCCTTGATAGCGACCGATGCCCTCGCGCAACGAACCTGCGGTCTGTCCCATCAGTGCCACAGCCTTGGCTCTTGAGGCGATCGCCTGTGCCATTTGCGACAGATCCACATGCTTGTCATAACCACCAGCGAGCAGCACGACCGGCCGCTCAAATGCCTGCAGTCCGACGATGGCGGATTCCGGCGTCGTTGCCAGCGAATCGTTGTAGAACGATCGTCCCTGGACATCGGCAATCCATTGCAGCCGGTGTGGCAGCGGCTGGTACTCTTCCAGTCCGCGCTGGATTGCCTCAGCATTGACACCAAACTGAGCGGCTGCGCAGACTGCCGCCAGGGCATTCGACAAATTGTGCCGGCCGGGAAGCCGCAACCAGTATGACAACGGAAGAGTCTGTGAACCTGTCGGCAGGCGAAGGATCGCTTGTCGATCCGTGGTTGCAAACGCGCCAGGCAACCTCGTGTCCTGCAGACTAAAACTGAATCGCTGTCCCTGGCCCGGCCAGTCGTGAACCTCGGGATCATCTGCGTTCAGCACGGCAAAGTCCGTCGACGTCTGCCAGCGCAACATCGTCTGCTTGGCCCAACGGTAATGGTCGAGCGTGGGATGCCAGTCGAGGTGGTTCGGAGCGAAGTTTGTGACCACTGAGACATGGGGACTCGACTGCAATCGATCGAGATCCGTGAGCTGAAAGCTGCTCAGTTCCAGAACGACCACATCACTGGGTCGGATCTGTTCGATGTGAGGCAACAGGCTGACACCGATGTTTCCTCCCAGCCAGGCCGCGCCGCCGGCTTTGCTCAAAATGGAATGAATCAGCGCTGTCGTGGTGGATTTGCCATTGCTGCCGGTGACGGCGACAACAGGAGCGGAGTTCCACTGCCAGAACAGATTCATCTCGCTGGTCAGCGGCACACCTGCGGATCGAGCAAGATTCAGCAAAGGGTGGTCGGGACGCACCGCGGGATTCACGACAATCAGATCGGCGCTGCGGAAATCCTCGTCGCAGTGGCCGCCCAATCGATACTGCAATCCCGGGACATCACCCAGTCCCGCGATGGCATCAGTCAGCTTTTCCGCAGGTCGCGCATCCGTGATGGTGATGCTGGCTCCACGACCGGCCAGGAATTTGACGACACCCAATCCACCACCGAATGAGCCGAGTCCCATGACCAGAACGCGCAGTCGGTTGTAGTCGCGTTGGGGATGATCGGGATTCAACATGGCTCCTTCCTGGTGCTGGCGGCGAATTCTTACTCGGGAATCCAATGGCGAATCAGATCGACTGCGTGGTGAAAGTCGCGCCAGATCAGATCGGCCTGATCCGCAAAGTCTGGCAGATCGCCCGGCGCAAACAAGATGGTTCGCATGCCAGCGCGGCGTCCCGCATGCAGATCAAACAGATAATCACCACAGAACAGGATCTGTTCGGCCGGCAATTCCCATTGCTGACAGATTGCGAGCAGCCCGGCCGGATCCGGCTTCGGAGGAGCGTCTTCCCGCGTCACCACCTGAGCAAACGACAATCCCAATCGATTCAGGACCAGATCCGTGCATTCGCGGGAATTTCGAGTCAGGATGCCGCGTTGCAGGCGGCGGTCATCCAGCCATTCCAGTAAGTCTGTGACGCCGTCGAACAGCGTTGCACGCTGTGCTGACTGAAGCTCATGGGATCGCAACACGGCCAGCATCCGTTCGCGGTCCGGGCCGACTGGAATGCGTTCCAGAGCCTCCAGAATCGGGGTCTGCGATGGCAGTCCCATGTCACGCCGGATTGCTTCGAAATCCAGTTGCGAGTCCACCAGGGTGCCATCCAGATCAAAGATGATTCCGCGAACGGGAGGGAACGACATTGGGGTTGATCCGTGGTTCACGGGGATGACGGCAATTGCAGGTCGGCCAGAAGTCAGTCTTCGGAAAGATGCCAGGCAGAGTTCATCGTGACGACTTCCGTTTCGTCACCATTGTGGTGCAGGACGTTGATGCAGCAATTCTGTTGGCGGATCCTGCGGGCCAGGCGCAGGTCGATCCCAAACAGGCTTGCCAGCAGAACTCGATTGACCATGTTGTGGGCCATGACCAGCACATTCAAGCCGGGATGACGGTTCAAAATCACATTGAAGGCGGGAACAACACGTGCCTGCAGATCCAGGTACGATTCACCGCCCGGATGTTTGACCTGGGCGGGGTCGGCGAGGAACTGTTCACACAATTCGTGGTCCCGCTGGTGAATCTCGTTCCAGGACAGACCGGCCCATTCTCCCACGTGGCATTCGCGCAACTCTGGAACGGACTGAATCTTCAGGGAACGCGATTGCGCGATTTCGGCAACGGTCTCCATGGCACGTTGCATCGGACTGGCATAGATCGCTCCCAGTTCAACATTGGCCAGGAAACGCGTCAACGCAGCCGCCTGCTGGCGTCCTCCGGTGGTCAGCGGCCCATCGATTTCGCATCCCTGCAGGACGAACGGACGGCACTCGTTGGCTTCTGTGGCACCGTGTCGAATTAAGAAGACGCGGCTCACCGGAGCGGATGGTGGCCGGTCAAACGGACCGTTCAAGGAATTCACGCTCGCCTGCCTCTCGGTGTTTCCATGCCAGCGAATGGCATCAAAGACGACAGCCGCAGAAGGTCTCTGCGGCTGTGATCCAATTTCAATTGGCCGTCGATCAGTTGCGTCGTCGTCCGGGCGGAGCGGCGCTTTCTGCACCGCCTTTTCCACCGTGCGCCCCGGCCGGACCAGCGGCACTGTCTACCCCCTTTTTACCACTCGGCGACTTGCGTTTGGGATTGCCACGCCCGGGCATTTGGCCACCTGGTGGCATCATCATGCTGTTCATGGGGCCGTCGAGCGGACTGGCGGTTTCCTTCGGAGCGTCCTTAAGAGCGAGGAAGTTCGATCGCTCTTCGTCGACGCGTTGCTTCAACGCCTTCTCTTCGGCCAGTCCCGAAACGGAATCGATTTCTTTCAGGTCGCCCTCACCGGTTGCAACCAACGCTTCCGGCAGCATCCCGATCTTGACTTCCCGCTTGCTGCGTTCAGCCTTGAGCTGCAGATCGGGGTGCAATTCGGGCGAGATTTCATAGTCGCCCGAAGCATCCACCAGCATGTCGTCGGTGACAAACGGAACTTCCTTTTCTTCAAATGTCGGAGTTGCCGGGTCCAGGACCCAGGTTTTCTTCTTATCGGCGATGAATTGACCGATGGACAGAATCTTCAGCGTGTCTGCCAGGAACGTGCCCATGGTCGAATGCCGCTCGAACATGGCGATGCTGGCCACCGGTTTCTTGCTGTGCTTGTCGTCACGTACCGGATCCCGTTCGACATCTTTCAGGAAGTATCTGGTGGTTTCCGGGACGACCGTCGGATTGGAGATGTTGCTCCAGGCAGTTTCGCGGTAAGGGCCCCGAGTGAAGTCCGGATTGTCAACTTCTTCAAACGGCCGCTCGAAATTTGGATTCTTCAATTCCAGTTTCAGCTTGTAGCGATAGGCCAGGCCCGGCTTGACGTCAAAATCGAAGTAGCGGAACAAGTACATGCGACCGCTGGCCAGCAACCGATTCTGGATTTCCGAAGCACTCATCTTCGGGGGGGCGGGACCCGTCATTTGAGGCCCCATCATGCTCATCTGGCTCGCCATCTGATTCATCACACTCATCCCCTCGGAGGATTGCATAACCCCCCGGCCGACGGACCGCATGTCAACCATCAAGTCGGCCAGTCCCTTCCGTTCGACCTTCGGTTTGAACTGCAGATTCAGCTTTTCCGCTTCTTCCATCAACTTGGCCTGCATCATCATTTCACGCTGCATCTCGGCGTCACTCAACTGAAAGTTCTTGATGCTGGGGTGAGTGGCGTCGTCGGCCCAGTACCGGAGCAACCGGTAGGGCAACGGCATGGTGAAAACCGTGTCCTGCAATTCTGTGGGAACCGGATCAGGTTCATAGTCGGCGGCCAGTTCCAGGATTTCCTTGGCACGTTGCATGTCGACTGTTTCCCACGGTCCCGTCCAGGGATCCGGACCGGCAACGGCTGTTTGTCGCTGCAGGATGAAGTCCGTATAGATGATGGCGTCATAGGCGTCCGCGTAACTCAGGTTGAGTGCCTTCATCGCCTTCTCGACTTGCTCCTTGATCGGGACAATCGCTCGAATGGCGCAATACAGTTCTCCGCGAGCACTGATTCCGGCTCCCGCACCGCCCGCGGCTCCGTAGATGGGCATTCCAGGCATCCCCGGCATTCCGGGCATCCCAGGACCGGACATTGGCGGAGCAGCGGCACCGTGCCCGCCCGCCGGGCCACCCTTGTTCGCCGTTGCCGTTGGAATGTTATACGGAACTGCCCCCACGCCAGGTGCCCCCGGTACGGCCGCTGCCGTACCAGGCCCGGGCTTCAGATCGCTGGCTGGATCAATGGTCGGGGTGTCCCCTTCTGGAGCCGTCATTTCAGGACTATCAGAGGATGTCTTGAGCCCCAGAACAGCACCACCGGAACTGACGATCAGGTTCAATGGTGCCAGATATTCAGGCTCACGTGCTTTTTCTTTCTTGCGATACAGTGGCCAGAACAGCGGGGTCGTGAATTCATACTTCGAAGTATCGAACGGAGTGAAGACTTCGTTGGCCTTGCCGTTGAAGTCGACCACGACGAATTGTTCCTGCTTGGCCTTCGGCCAGGGATTGTTTGTCGTGATCTTACTCTTGGCTTCGGTGACCTTGTTTTTCAGGTCATCGGGTGACCTTTCGTAACGCGACCACGAGGTCCCGCTGAGAGCCAGAATCACAAACAGGATGATGATGGTCAGGCCGAATTTTTCACCATGGTTGATGAACAACGCCTTAAAATCGATGTTCTTGAGCTTTTTCATGATTCCAATCCTCTGGACATGGATCGCGCTGTCGTTTTTCTGCTCGAACGAGTAACTCTCGGATTTGACGGTGATTGCCGCCGGACGCTGTCAGTTCTTCTCGGGGATCTTGGGATCCGGGTCCGGTTCCTTGGGCGCCGCATCCGGTGTTGTCGCCTCCGATGGCTTCGCTGCGGGTGGTTCGGCGGGAGTGTTCGAGTCTGACTTTGCTGGATCAGCCGGAGATTCCGTTGCGGGCGGCGTTCCTTCAGCATTTGGCGTCGATTCCGCTGGCACCCCCGGATCGGTCGGTGTCACACCAGGAGTTGCTGGAGTGTCGGCGGGATTTTCCGGGGCAACGCCCGGAACTGTTGCCGGGGCGGAGGGCGCTGCCGCGGGTGCTACCGCCGCTGGAACAGGATCCGGCTTGACTTCTGTGTAGAGGGTGATCGTCCCGCAGATGGCCACTCGAGCCATAAAGGGATCCTGCCGGGCGCTTTCCAAAGCGGCCGTCCCAGCGGCCGCTGCCGTCAGGTTGGTAACACCCTGTTCGCCATCTTCACCTTCGGCCGATTGGACCCGCGTGTTCGCGTATCCAGGCGGAACCATTGCGCTGGAATTCCCGGTCATGGAATTCATCCCGGTCATGGTGGACATCCCACCGGAGGCAAACCCGGATCCAACGTCATCATCATGCAGTCGCACCATCTGAACACGAACGATTTCAACAGGCCAGGCGGAGTATTCGCTGGCGGACATTTCGGCAACCAGTGCGGGAATCTTGCGGTGGTCCATGATCAACGTCATGTAGAACCCACGAGTTTTGAATCGAGCTTCCTCTTCAATGTATCGTTTGACTGTGGAAGCTCCCGCAGCCCCTGCTGCGCCGGGTGCACCTGGCGGGCCACCCGCTGCCCCCCCATGTCCGGCAGCGGGACCCGACATGCCGAGGCTTGACATCGCTGTACGACTCTCACCACCAAAGCCTCCAGCTCCGGCACCCTTGGATCCATCATCACCGAACTCTTCCTTGGGGTCGAAATCCGCCGACGCAATTTGCGATCGCTGGCCCCCCATTTCACCGCCAGAACTGGCACCGCCGAATCCTCCCGTCATTGGTGCCGCCGCTCCGTGTGCTCCGCCCCCACCGGCAGGACCAGAAGCCGGACCTGCCGTTGCGCCACCAGTACTACCTCCCCCAGTTGCCTTGCGCGAAGCTGCAGGAACACCACCCACCAGCATGAATTTCTCCATCATGTGGATGGATGCGTCGCCTCGTTGTGCTTCGGGGCCGCCATTTACAGCCACGATCGATCGGAACAGCGATTCGATCAACCACAGATCTTCCTGCGCATCCCACATTTCCGCAGGCGATGGTGGCAGCCGTCCCCAGGTCTTTTGCGGCAGGATCTTTTCGTCCTGTCCGTACACCACGATCCCCGTTCCATCCTGCTGAATGTAGGGACGCAGCGATTCCCAGACCCGACGGACTTCGTAGCCATACGCCTGTCGATAGATTTCGCAGCCTTCCAGGCGGATATTTCCCCGATAGCCGTTTTCCCACGCCATCGCCTGGATCGATGCCGGCCAGAACATTCGTTCACGCTGTCGATTCCACAGCATCATGCTCGTCGAACGAATGGCGCGTTCCTGCTCGGCATTGCGCGTCGAAAGCTGCGTCGTCCAATCCGAATTCGGGATCTCCCCCGAGGGGACGCTGCTGAATGCGCCGTCGATAACCTTGGTCCGGTCGGCGATTGTCGCCGCCTGCGAACCCGTGCCCACCCACCAACCGGTGGCAGTCATCACGATACCCAGTCCCAGCAGAATCCAGAACTTTTGCTTCAAGATGGGTTCAAGTCGTTCCATGGTGGAGACCTTATTTGCAAGTCCGCGAAAAGTCGGGGAATATCCAGATCAACAGGGGACCAAATTCGACGAGACGATCAGAACTTATTGAGGTGGCTGAGCGGGTGCGCCTGGCACAACTCCGGGTTGCGGTGGAGCGACAGGCCCCCCCGGCACGGGTTGGGCATGGACGGGTTGGCCCGGCGGAACGCCGACAGGAGGACTGGCCGGCGCTGCGTGCGCCGCAGGAGCCCCAGGTGCGGCAGGGGCAACTCCAGTCGCGGATCCTGCAGGATTCTGTGGCACCGGAGTTTCCGACAACTTTCGGTCAGCCGGCAGCGTCGGCTTCCAGGCAAATTGAATGGTGAACAACGTTTGCGGAACCTGAATCACCTTCATCGGCCCTTGTTCCCCCCCCTTACCACCCATCGGAAGTCGGCCACCGGGCGGCATTGGAAACCCTCCGGAACCCGGCGGCATCGGGAACCCGCCCGAGCTTGGCGGCATCGGAAAGCCACCCGAGCCGGGGGGCATCGGGAATCCACCGGAACCTGGTGGCATCGGATACCCGCCACCAAATCCCTTCGACTTGGCCCCTTGAGGCGCGCCGTTGGGATAGAAATCGATGAACGTCGGCGCTACGGAATCCGAGATTGTCGCATGCGAAATCCCGATGAACCGCACCGGAGTCCGGATCTCTGCGCCGTTGGAATCTCGGTGCTCGGCGAAATCACTCTGCAAGTTGCGCAACAGAGTTGCCCGGACGTAATTGATCCCCCAACCTTCTGTGGGATTCTCCTTATCTTCGTGATAATGCACTCCATTCAGAGTAAACACATAGCCCGGCCCCTTGGGAGGGGTCTTCTGATCTTCCGCCGTCATGGATGTCTTGATGTTGTCGGCCATCGCCTTGTCACTGAACCACGCGCTCAGGTCATCATATTTCTTGCAGGTCAGACTGCGGATCGTGATCCGGTTCATGCGCCGGATTTCAGTTTCATCCAACTGCGCCCCAACGTCACGCGGCAGGCATTCGTCAATGGCTTTGTAGAGTTCCAGCCAGTTCTCGCGATTGGCCAGCATCCCCACCAGTTTCTTGCCATCATTGCGCAAGGTTTCGTTCTTCGTCTCTTCTTTCTTATAACCGTCCTTCAAGCCGTTGGCTTCACGAACGATCTCCTCGGCGGCCTTGGTTTGTTCACCGAACCGCGCTTCGCTGACAGACATGCAGACCGCGCCGTAACCAGCGGCGGACATCGACATGCCGACCAGCAGGGTGGCGGCCGTGGCCACGGCCCAGGGCTTCTTGCGGCGAACCTGCCTGGCGATGGCGATTTCCGGCGGCAGCAATGTCGTGTGAATGTCGGTCAACTTCAGCGTCTGCAGCGCCAGGCCATACGGGACGCAGAATGTCAGCAGGTTATCCTGGAACAGCGGAGCATTCAGCACATGGTCGCCGGCAAGACCCTTAAAGGTGTCGACCCGCTCGACTTCATATTGCAGGTTCTGCTGCAGGAACTTCTGCAGGCCCGCCAGTCGAAAACCATTGCCAACGCCGATCAGGCGACCGATTTTTGCGCTGCGATTGACGCTGGAGAAGAAGCCTATCGATCGCTGAATTTCCGCGACGTAATCATTAAACACCGGACGCAATGCCTGGAAGACGGCACGCGGGTCCGGCGATTTCGTGGCATTGCACTTCAGGTGCTCGGCCTTGGCAAATGTCAGTTTCATTTCCTTGGTCAGGGCGCGGGTGAAGTGATTGCCCCCCACCGGCATGTTACGAATCCAGATCTTTTTGCCATTGGTCACCATCAGGGTCGTGTTGTCACAACCCATGTCGACCACGACCGAATAGTCTTCTTCGTCGTCGCGCGGCGAGCCCAGTCGGATCCCCAGGCGGTCGTAACACAGGAAGTTGTACAGCGCCAGCGGAGCAATCTGGACGACCTCAACTTCCACCTTCTTCGCCAGGAACGGCTGCATGTGGTGCTGGACCTGTTCCCGTTTCATGGCGAACAGGCCGACTTCGCCATCCAGGATGAATCCACTCTCTTCGACGCCGCCGCCCAGGGTCTGGAAGTCCCAGATCACTTCTTCCAGCGGGAACGGAATCTGCTGGCGGGCTTCGTACTTGACGATCTCTTTCACACGGTTGGATTCCACCGGCGGCAACTGGATAAACTTGGCCAGTGCTGTCTGTCCGGGAAGACTGATCGAGACCAGGTCCGATGTCACCTGGTTACGAGACAGGAATGTGTCGAGCGCCTGACGGATCAACTCATCAGGAACGGCATCCGGCTGGCTGAGCAGCTTGGGGTGCGGGACGTAATCGAAGGCCACGGCCACAACCTGCTGCGCCGCCTCGGCGTACCGCAACTTGATGGCCTTCAGACCTGCTTGACCAATCTCAATTCCCCATGCCGATTGAGCGTCTGCCATGATCGTGAATCCCTAGAACCTGAAAAAGTTCCACCGACTTCCCATGCGGAAGACCGCCGGAAGTTCGCTGTTCATCTCATCTTGAAACATCTGTAAAACTGCGATGTGATCTGCCGCGGACAAAGAACTGACCGCATTCGACATGTGAGTCATTGCCAATACCGAAATGGAGAATGTCGTGAATGGCAAAAATCCCTGTCCGCCGCTGATCAATCTGCCTCGACATCACGCGCATTCATTTTCGTAACAGCAAGCTACTTGTGGTTTAACGTAATGTCAACCGGCCAATTCTCGAAGCCTCCAAGATTCCTGACCCGTAACGAAGTCAGAACCGCGATCGGGCTCGATCGAACTCCCCGTTGGACATTTCCCAACCCAACTTACCAAAGTAGCCGCCCCAATCGTGCGATTCCTTACAAGTGGAATCTCCCAATTCCGCCATGGGCAACTCTTCGACGATCGAGCTCCTTGAGAAGTTCCAAAAATCCTGCCCTGATCTTGATTTGTCGGTCGGCAGCCCCACCTTGTTTCCCAGGATCATCGTTGCCGAACCGGGCGGAAGCGACCATGATTCCAACGTGATACGAAGAATGTCCCGATCTTTGCCTTCAGGACCTGTTGATTCCATGAGCCTGCAAGACGTCGTCATCCTGATTCCCAGTCATAGTCTGGAAGATTTTCCCACCGAACAGACCGACAAACCGGCCGCCAGTCTGCTGAACTCGTTTGCTGTCGCCTGGCATCCGGCGTTGCTCGCCTGCACCGAAATCCTGCCTCACTGGCGTCGCGCCGATGAACCGTCGGCCACGAATTCAACACAACTTATTTTCGTACCAACAGTTTGTGACGACTGGCTGCCGCATGGCTGGGCGGACGACACGCGCGCGACCGGGGCGACCGTGATCTCCGGATTCCATGACCGGGCAGAGATGGAAGCTGCCGCGTTGATGGCACTGCCGGAACCGGTTGATGTCGCGGCGGAACTGGTCGCGGATTTCTATTCCCTGGGGTTCTGCTGGTTGCAAGTGGAATTGCTGTCACGACATATGCGGAATTTCAGCAACGTCGATGAGGGACGTTTGCATCAGCGAGCGATCGCTGCCGCCCGGGCGGCTGTCGCCCACGATCACGAGACCGCTCAAACCCATCTGCGCGGCTGCTTCGAACTACTCCTGGAAGCTCGCGAACGCTTTTATCCTGTGGAGTGCTATCTGATCGACCTGTGCCTGACATTTAACGATCTGGGCGCCGACAGGTTCATCGAAGAATTGGGACGCGATGTCCCACTGAGTCTGCTGGCGACGGTCGCAGACATCGAAACGGTCTGTACCAAAACACCGGCCGTTCGGGATGCACTGCGGCATGCGTGCGAGGCCAACCTCGCCTGTATCGTCGGCGGCGAAGTCCGCGAAACGCCGCTGCCGCTGATCCCCCTGGAATCTGCCCTGTACCAGTTTCGGACCGGCCGTGAACGCTGGCAGGAATTGATCGGCCAGTCCCCCGTCGTGTGGGGACGTCGCAAGTACGGACTGTCGACAAATCTCCCGCAACTGCTGCACAAATTCGGATTCAAAGCGGCGCTGCATGTGGTGCTGGATGACGGCATTTATCCCGATCATGAATACACCAAGTTGCGCTGGCGTGGCTGTGACGAATCGATCGTCGATGCCCTCAGTCGCATCCCCCTGGCCGCCGACAGTGCCTCAAGTTACCTGCGGTTTCCCGTCCGGATGGCGGAATCGATGGACCATGACCAGGTGGCAGGATTGATTTTTGCGCGCTGGCCGGATGTCAGCGCCCCCTGGTACGAGGACCTGCGCCGCTCTCAAAAGTATGCTCCGGTGCTGGGCCGGTTCGTGACGTTGCAGCACTTTTTCGAAGCGACTGAATTGCCGGGGCAGTTGAGCACCTATCAGGCGTATGAGTATTTTCCACCGTACCTAATCCAAAGTGTGGCTCGCCGGGAAGCGGATCCCTTGAGCCGGTTTGCGGACCACGCGCTGCGTCGTCGTCGATTTGACACCGCCTTGTGGTGCCGCAATTTGTCACGAGCCCTGATGCGACAGGGTGTGGATCTGCCTGAGTCCGACCTCGCTGAGCAAGAACTGGAGGGAGGGACGCCCGACAGTGACGCCACTGCCAGGAAGGGGGCGAATGAGGTCCTTGGCAGGGTAGAAACCAGTTGGCCACAGGAACTCTCGCGGCTGGTCATGCACGGTTCGGGGGCCGGGCGAGGTTTCTTGCTGGTCAATTCGCTCTCGTTCGTGCGTCGAGTCTGCGTGCCGCTGCCCGGTTTGAAATCGCTTCCTGCAATCGCTGGACCGATCAAAGCGGCTCATGTTGATCCCGCCCAGCCGGGGAATTCTGTCGTTGTCGTCGAACTGCCCGGCGCCGGATATGTCTGGGTCCCCGAGGACGAGCGTGCGGCGGCAGCCCCCCCGGCGAGGCCGCCGATTGTCGAAGACGGTCTGTTGCGGAATGAATGGTTTGAACTGGCCATCAATGAGCAAACCGGCGGGATCGGCCACATTCGGCTGCACGACCAGCGAGCCAAACGACTGAGCCAGCAATTGTCTTTTCGCTTCCCACGCGAGCGCACGATTGGCGTGGGCGAAGACGCCGTGAAAACGCAGTATGCCGAGATGCGCTGTGCGACTCGTGAAATCACCGCGCGCGGGCCGGTTCGGGGTGAAATCACCACGACCGGGATCATCATCGACCAGACCAATGGAGAACGATTGGCGACTTTCCGGCAGGTCATTCGGGTCTGGAGGGCTCGGCCCATTGTGGAAATCGAGATCGAATTGAGTGATCTGAAGATTCCGGATGGCGATCCGTGGAACAATTACTTCGCCTCACGCTTTGCCTGGAGCGACAGCTCCTCGGCGGTCACGCGCAGTCTCTTCCACACCGCCCAGGGATTTGGCAGTGAGCGTTTCGAAACTTCGGACTACATCGAAGCGGCGTCCGAAGGGGAACGCCTGACGATCGTGCCTCATGGACTTCCGTATCACCGAAAGACGGGCGACCGGATGGTGGATTCGATGCTGGTGGTGGCTGGTGAAACGCGTCGCCAGTTCAACTTTACCCTGGCTGTCGACGCTCCGTATCCGTTGGAGGCGGCTTGGAACGCCACCACTCCTGTGGCGGTCATTTCGACCGAAGTCGGCCCGCCACGCTCCGGGAACAGTGGCTGGTTCTTCCATCTTGATGCCCGCAACGTGCAGTTGACACGAGTCCTGGAACTGAGGGATCCTCCCGGACTTTCACTGCCGACGGGAGATTGCGACAGCATACCCCTGCCTGCCGGGCCGGGATTTGCCGTGCGACTGATCGAAACCGAGGGGCGAGCCAGGCGAGTGCGCCTGCGGACATTTCGCCAGCCGATCCATGCCCGCAAACGCGATTTTCAGGGCCAGACGCAGGCCGAACTGGTTCTGGAAGGCGATTCCGTCCTGGTCGATGTCGGCGCGTTTGAGGTGACCGACGTGGAACTGCGATTCGGCCAGTCGTGACGGACCCGGCCGGATGCGGCGCTGTCGTCAATCCGTGACGGTTCATGATTCCTTCACATCGAGCCCCCGGATATGAAGTCTTGGTGAGATTCCTGGCCGCCGCTTGTCAGCGTTCTCAAAAATCGTGACGCTGCCGTCGGAAGTTTTTTGCGGCAATACGGGCGCATTTCGAATCGGGGAATGTCATGAGAACATTGGTGGCGTTGCTGGTTTTCATTCTTGGGTCGCAGACCTGTTCGGCATGGTGGGAGGCTGGTCACCAGATCATCACGCTTCTCGCCTATGATCTCCTGGACGAGGCCGAGCAAACACATCTGCTGGCGATCCTCAAAGATCATCCCCGACTGGCGGAAGACTTTGTGGCTCCGAAGACCGAGAGGCGGTTCACGCCCGACGAACACAACCGGTGGCTGGTGGGTCGGGCCGGTTATTGGCCCGACGTCGCCCGATCGCAACCCGAATACAGTCGCCCGTCCTGGCACTATCAACTGGGATCGACGCTGACGATTGGCAAAGTGCCGCATGTTCCGAAAACTCCCGGGCCGATCCCGGCAGATGCCACGCTGCAGACCCAGGAACTGCATATCGCTCAGGCGATCGCACTCTGCCGCTCCGTTCTCCACGACCAGACCCGATCCCGCTCTGATCGTGCGCTGGCGATCTGCTGGCTGGCGCATCTGGTCGGCGACTCTCATCAACCCTGCCATGCCGGAAGCCTGTACGTCTCAAAAGTCTTTCCGGAAGGCGACCGGGGGGCCAATTCCATCCCGACAAAACAGACCAAGAATCTGCATGCCCTCTGGGATAGTCTGCTGGGTGACCAATACGATCCTGGCGATATCCGCCGACGTTGCAATGTGATCCGTTCCGATACTGTCCACTGGCAGCAGGCGCAGGCGGCCGCGCACGAGCCGGAAGGGATGAATCCCCTGACCTGGCTGGCCGAAAGCGCTGAATGCGGGCGGAGTCATGTCTACACTCCGGAGATTCTGGCTGCGGTCGATGCGGTCGCGCGGGGGCTGACCAGGAAAATTGAAGTGATCGAACTGTCCGATGAATATCTGCAGGCCGCCGGAGAACTGTCGCGAGTCCGCGCGGCATTTGCTGCTCATCGGCTGGCGCTGATCCTGAAGAAGGATCTGAAATGACCCGGCGACGATTGAAGGGGACCATCGAGTTTTTGTGATCGACCAACGAGAAAACTCCTGCATCATGGACCGCGCCACCGGGTGTGAATTTGAGTATGATGCATGGACGTCGTACGCCGTTTTGCTCGAGTGGCTTCCCCAAATCTGAGTCTTGTTTCATGTCTGTCTGGACAGGTCTTCGCGGTCATGCAGTTCAGCGCGAGATGTTTCGCCGGGCGGTTTCGCGCGGGCGATTGTCTCAGTCATATTTGTTCGTGGGCCCCGACGGGATTGGCAAGCAACTATTTGCCCGGCGACTGGCCAACTGCCTGCTGTGCCGCGAACCGGGTGACGAATTGGAAGCGTGCGGTGAGTGTGCCAGTTGCCGCCCCTTTCATGCCGGCAATCATCCCGATTTTTTGTTTGTCGATCGTCCGGAAGGAAAGCGGGAACTGCCAATCGACCTGATTGCCGGTTCCCCGGAACGCCGCGGACAGGAAGGACTGTGTCACGACCTGTCACTGCGACCCCTCGAAGGTTCCCGCAAGATCGCCATCGTCAATGATGCTGATACCATGACCGAGCCCGGTGCCAACGCGTTTCTGAAGACGCTGGAAGAACCGCCCGAGCGGGCGATGCTGTTGCTCGTGGCCTCCAACCTGGATGCCGTGATGCCAACCATTCGTTCCCGGTGCCAGTTGGTTCGGTTCTCGGCCCTGTCGACGACTGACGTCGAAGAGTTGCTGATTGAACTTGGATTGGTTCCGTCGTCCGAGGAAGCTCGTTTTGCTGCGGCACTTTCTGAAGGAAGCCTGACGATTGCTCGCCAACTGCTTCGACCGGAACTTCGGGAACTGCGAACGACGCTGTATACCGCGCTGTCCCAGGGAAACTTCAGCGGCTTGAGCTTGGCGAAGAGCCTGTTGGAAGTGATCGACAGCATCAGCGCGGATACTCCCGAGCAACGTGTCCACGCCAACTGGTTGATTCGATTCGCCGTCGAATACTACCGTTCGGCCCTGCGCGGCCTCAGCCAACATGACCGTGAGACAGACTTCGGTGCCATTCCGATGGCTCAGAGTTGGGCTGGCACTTTGACCAATCGGGCCGAACCGCTCGAATTGATTGGCACGTTGATCGAACGGGCCATTGAAGGTGCGAATCATATCGAGCAAAACGTTCCCGTACCGTTGGCGCTGGAAGCCATGCTGGATGACTTGGCGAGAATGTCGCGTCCTGTGATCGCTCGATGAGGCTGCGCGAGTTCCTGGTTCTGAGTTCTTGGTTCTTGGTTCTGAGTTCCCAATCGTCGCGACCTGTGATCGCTCGATGAGGCTGCGCATGAGCGTGACCTCGTGGCCATCGCCAATGCTATAAGCGGTTGAGTCGTGAGACGTGTGAGGTTTGGAGCGTTTGTGATTGGAAGATGCCATCGCTCCAGTCATCGGCTTGACAATGAAACGATTCTTGCCAGGACGGCAAATTCATTTCTGGGCGTGAAAAAAGACGTGCTCCCGCACGGGTCTGGCCCAGATATGGCCTGTTCACACCGGTGAACAACTTTGGATTCCGGAGTGAATTCGGAGCCATTGTCTCGTCGAGGAATCACATCAAGTGAGCCTTATTTCAACTTCCACAAGTCGCTGCTGTTTTTGCAGGTTGCGTAAACCAACAAGATCGCAAGCTCAACTTTGGACGGCGATTTGCGGCTGTCGATCCTTTAAGCCCTGATCCGCATGCCCCGAAACTGCTTTTTGGAACGCGCCCTGCAACGACCGGGACCGTCAACTTAGCCTGTTCTTCGGATTATCGTTGTTGTGAGAGGATATGAACTGATGCGTCGCACGACTCGCCCGTGGATGGTTCTGGCTGTGATCGTACTTGAGTTTGTCGGGGCAGGCAGTGCCTTCGCGCAATTCGGTGGTGGGTTCGGAGGCGGTGGCGGTGGATTCGGGGGTGGCGGCGGTGGTTTTGGCGGGGGGCGGGGGCGCAATAACCGAAGTCAGGCGGGCGTACGGATCGATGCCACGGGTGTGGTAAGTCTGGCCGTCAGTAATGACGCCAGCGGACTGCTGGATAAAAAGCGGCGTGAAGCTCTTGCGGAAAAGGCGCTGTTTCCGGACGTCAATATTCCCAGCCAGCAACGTCATGTTTCGCTGGTCGAACTGGAAAAGGTCATCGGGCCGTTTCTGGACAAGGGACTGCCGATTCCGGACGAGGCGTTCTTCCTGGCGGGACTTCAACGGATCGATCACATTTTTGTTTTGCCCGAGACCGGCGATCTGGTCATTGCAGGACCGGCCGAAGGATTTGCACCGGATGCTGCCGGGCGGATGCGCGGAGTGAGCAACGGCAAGCCCGTCCTGCGGCTGGACGACCTGGTCGTTGCGCTGCGAAGCGTATCGCGTACCGAACTCGTCGGCTGCTCCATCGATCCTGTTCCACAGCGTCTGGCTGCGTTGCAGCAGTTCCTTGCCCAGGGTGGTCCCGCAACGGCAGACGTCGTGAAAGCCCGCTTCGAGCAGATGGATGACATCCTGGGACTGCAGACGGTCAGGGTTGACGGGATCCGCCCTGATTCGCACTTTGCTGTCAACCTTGTTGAAGCAGACTACCGCATGAAGCGGATTTCGATGGGCCTGGAGCACCACGGTGTGAAGGGGTTGAAAAGTCACCTGGCGATGTTGGCCCCGGGTGGGAATTCCATGCAGCGCTGGTGGTTCGTTCCCTTTTACGAGGGGATCTTTCGGAGTGACGACGGGTTGGCATTTCACCTGAGCGGACAGCGCGCGCAACTGCTGGCCGA
Source organism: Planctomycetota bacterium (assembly GCA_018242525.1). Lineage (GTDB taxonomy): Bacteria > Planctomycetota > Planctomycetia > Planctomycetales > Planctomycetaceae > Schlesneria. The sequence goes on from JAFEBS010000033.1 coordinate 100,983, forward strand.
AGAAGAATTGGCGGATGCCAACGGGAACCGCTCGGCGGCCGCGACAACCCGCTTGTCGACCAGGGCGTTCGCCAAACAGTTCACGGACAAGTTCCCACAACTGGCTGAGAAGTCACCAATTTTTGCTGAACTGCAAAACCTGATCGATTGGACCGTGCTGGCGGCACTGATCGAAAAGGAAAACCTCGCTGGAAAAGTAAACTGGAAAATGGCGACGTTCCTGGATGAACAGCGGATGTCGATTCCCACCTTTAACGCCCCGAAACAGATCCCGTCCTCCATGAACTACAAAAGCTCCGGCAGCCTGATGGTTGGCCTGGTGGGAGGTGGTGTCTGCATTCGCCCAGAGCAGGTCCTCAAGGAAATGACTGTGCCTGCGTCGGGTGGAATGCGCTTAGAGTCAATTCGGGCATTGGTCACCGAAGCCAAGCGGCCTGAGATTCATCATTGGTGGTGGGACAACGCGGTGGAATAGCCGCGCCGGGATTTCTATGTCTCAGTGGGGGCCACGGCGGTGCGTGTTCGCACGCCGGGATGATTTCAGCCTATGAACAGACAGCGAATGCGAGCCAGTGGCTTCACCCTGGTGGAACTGCTGGTAACCATTGCCATCGTGGCTATCTTGATCGCGCTGCTGTTGCCCGCCGTTCAACAGGCGCGGGAATCCGCACGCCGTACGCAGTGCAAAAACCACCTGAAGCAACTGGGGTTGGCCTTCCTGAACTATGAAACGACGTTCGGATGCCTGCCCAGTTCCGGAAAGAGCACGTCGACGATCGCTCGCGGACATCAGTTTTTTCCCTCGTCGTTTTTTCAGGAGATCCTGCCCTACGTGGACAACGCGCCGCTGTCCATCGCGTATGACTCGCGGTACCACTACACAAACGGAAAATGGAGTCGGAATTCAACGGTTTCCAAGACAAGAATCTCGATGTTTCTCTGTCCAACCAATTCCAGAACGTCACCGGATGCTCTGGGATATGGAATTACGGACTACATGCCGATCGCATATGTCGACCTGGCTGGTCCGAATGCGGTCGCAGTTCCGCCATTGTCCGGTTTGCGTGACCCGCTGGTAACCGGGGTCGCGTTGAACAGCGATGTCGGCGGGGCACTGGGCTTTGGCCGCAGAATTCCCGAAATCATCGATGGAATGTCGAGCACGGTCGCCCTTGTCGAGGATTCCGCCCGACCGACCGCCACCAGCGGCCATTATTCGTTTCTGGGTACATTCCTCGGCTTGGACGGCGTGACCTACGGCCGCACGGTGGGAACGACGGGTCTGGATAGTCAGCAACTGTTTGCCATCAGCGATACGGTTTGCAGTAGCAGTCATCGCTGGGGCGGCAGTTATTCGGCCCCCAATCGCTGGGCGGACCCGGCCAGCGGTGGTGGCGTCTCCGGTCCGCGAAATCAGACGATCGGCGGTGGCAAAGGGATTATCAATAACAATCGGTATCCAGAGGGCGGGCCGGCAGACTGCCCGTGGACCAGCGCGAATTGCGGTCCAAACGACGAACCATTCAGTCTGCATTCTGGCGGCTGTCATGCCCTGATGGTGGATGGCAGCGTCCGCTTTTTGTCGGAAAGCACTTACGTCGACACAATGCGACGACTTTGCGACCCGCGTGATGGAGAAGTTGTGGCGGAGTTCTGAGAGAAACTGCAGAGATTCCGCCACAGCTGCGCCCTTCCCGCATTTCCGCAACTTCCCCAAACATGGGCCGTTGATGGCTGACAGGCTGACCTGTGGCGGTCTATAATCAGCTCACCGATGACCGGGACTGTCGGATCACACTTCGCCTTGATGCCTCATTACTGAAGGCCGTATGGATACACCTGTCACTGATTTATCTTACGTCGTCCGCTACGGAGTTACGCGGATTGTCGGTGAGTTTTCCGCCAGGGGTCTGGGCCCGCTGGCTCGGGGAACGACCGTCATCGTGCGCAGCGACCGCGGACATGAATGGGGAACCGTGCTCAGCACGGCCACTCAACAATCTCGAACATACCTGGGGACGTCTGACGAACACGGTCGGATTGTGCGACTGACGAACCCACAGGATGAAGTCGAACGCGACCAGAATGTGGCCGCCGAAAAGGAAGCGTTTCAGGTCGGTCAGGAAATGATTCGCGAACGCAGCCTGCAGATGCAACTGATCGACATCGAAAAGGTTCTGGGTGGCGAACGACTGCTTTTCTATTATCTGGCCGAGGATCGGGTCGATTTCCGCGAACTGGTCAAGGCACTGGCCAAGCGGTTTCAGACGCGGATTGAGATGCGGCAGATCGGGATTCGGGACGAAGCCAAGTTGCTGGCGGACTACGGTGACTGCGGACAACCGGTCTGCTGCAACACATTCCTGCGCGAAATGCCCCCGGTCTCAATGAAAATGGCCAAGATGCAGAAGGCAACACTGGATCCATCCAAGATCTCCGGCCGTTGTGGCCGTCTGAAATGCTGCCTGCGTTACGAGTACGATACCTACGAAGAGCACCGTCGTGAACTTCCTCCCGTGGGGGCCACGGTCGTCACCAAGCAGGGAACAGGACGCATCATCGGCCAGGAACTGCTGGCTCGAAAACTGATGGTGGCCTATGAAGGGCAGCGGATGGTGATGACGGATGAGCAGGATATTCTCACCGTGATCAGCAAATCGGGGAAGCCGCCACTCACCGCCGAACGTGACAATTCCACCCAGACATCCGAGTCGCCCCGGCGAGAAGACCGGTCCCAGGGCGACCAGCGAAATGAGGACCGGCCCCGTGGTGATTCCAATCGCCGTGGCGGACGCGGTCCACGCTCGGGCCCTCCGCGCTCCGAGGGCTCCGGCGATTCGCGCGACAAACCCAACCCCGATCGACCCTGAGGCAAGTACTCTCGACCTGGATTTCGATTTCGCTCCGGGTGCGGCCCGCGGTCGCCGGATGAGATCGACGAACTATCTGGAAAGCAGACTGAATGAAAACGTCGTGGTGCGGACTCAGTTTTCTGGTGTTGACCGCGTTTGGGCCTGGCAGCCTGATCCACGCAGACGACGGGCCACTTTCGCAATACTACGGCTTCCGACCCATTGAAGTCTTCAAGCTGTCAGAACGATCCAGCAACCTCCTCAGTGGCGACCTGAATCACGACGGGCTGGCCGATCTGATTCTGGTCGACAACAGCCACAGTCGACTGGATCTGCTGATTCAGCGCAAAGGCGCCCCCAAAAACCAGGATCGTCCCCTCGGTCGATCGGACGTGAATGCCGTTGAAGACCACTGGCGGTTCGAACATCGCAAGCTTCCCGTGGATCGCGAAGTCGCCGCTTTAACGCTTGGCGATTTCAATGGTGACGGTCGGGTCGACATGGCGTACTTTGGAACCCCGGACCAGTTGATCATTCGATTCCAACCGCTCCAGGGAGAATGGACCGAGAAGACACAACAACGAGTCCCCGATGCCGCTCCTGCACCGTGGTGCATGACCGCCGGGGATCTCGACAGCAACGGACTCGACGATCTGGTGATTCTTGGCAAACACGAAACGATCGTGTTTTACCAGTTGACCAAGGGGACATTGGCTCCGCCCAAAAAGATGATGAATACGTCGGACAAACTCGGGCTGGCTCAGATTGCCGATCTTGACGGTGATGGACGCAATGACCTCTGTTATCTGGCTGGCGAGGGACTGACACGCGCACTGGGGACCCGTCTGCAACTTCCCGACGGTCAGTTGGGACCCGAATACATCTTCGACCTGGAACGACCGCGCTCGGTGACTCTGCGCGATGTTGACGGCAAGCCGGGTCAGGAGATCATGACCATCGATTCCCGCACCGGACGCGTCAAGATGATGCAGGTGGAACGACGCAAGCCGGATGCCGATTCACTGCCAGAGCGATTGATCCAGTTCGGATTCGGTAAGCAGGGATCGGGCCGCGATCGTGACCTGACGATCGAGGACGTGGATGGCGATGGCCTGAATGACGTGGTGGTCACCGATCCCGATGCGTCGCGAGTCCTGTTGTTTCGGCAACGCGCCGGCAGTGGCCTTGACCTGGGAACCCCGTTCCCCGGACTGAGTGGTGCGGATCAAATCCGATCGGCCGATTTCGACGGAGATGGCAAGGCGGAACTCGTCATCCACAGCGGTGCTGAAAAGACGGTGGGAGTCAGCCGATTCATCGACGGCAAACTGGCCTTTCCGGAATCACTGCCGGTGGAAGGCGATACCAGCGGTCTGGAATTGACGGATCTGGATGGCGATGGCAAGCCCGAAGTGATGCTTGTTGCCAGGACGAAGAAGGACCGCTCGTCCGAGTACTCGCTACAGGCCCTGAAACGCGCGACAAAGGACGATTGGCAGCCGTATCTGTTCGGCGGGAAGAACTCGGTGGTCATCGATGTCAAAGGGACTCCGGAACTGCTGATGCAGGTTGACATCACAGGTGACAAGCGGCCTGAATTCCTGGTGTTCCAGGGAAGCAAGCCGCCGCAATTGTTTGGATTGAATGCGGATGGCGTTCCTGTCGAGATTTCCACGACGGGTAACCTGGGTTTGGGTGCTGTCTCACCCGGAGCGGTTTCGCAGGCCCGTCTGGACGGCAAGCCGGGTTTACTGGTGGCCCAGGAGAATTTCGCCCGACATATGCTGCTGGGAGCGAACCATCGGTGGCAGGTGGACGAGCAGATCAACGCCGGGGAATCAAACTCGAAAATCGTCGGTGCTACGCTGATTGATCTGGACAGCAAACCCGGTCCCGAGATCGCCCTGGTCGACGCTGGTGTGAAAAAGCTGCGAGTCTTCCGGAAGGCAGACTCTGGATTCGTTGCTTGGAAGGAATTGGATATCGGCGAATTCGCGTTCAAATCGCTGCGTGTCGCGGATCTGAACGGGGACAAGCGGGAAGATCTGCTGTTGTTCGGGGCGGACAAACTGGCCGTGCTCTATGCGGGCGCGGCGGCACCCGCGTTGAAGGAACTGGCCTCGTTTGAAAGCCAACTCGACAAGATCTATCCCACAGACATCATCGCGGGCGATTTTAATGGCGATGGCAAGGTCGATCTGGCGATGACCGACACTCGATCACACTTCCTGGAACTGCTCCAGTACCGGCCCGAATCCGGATTGCAGCACGCGCTGTACTTCCGGATCTTCGAACAGAAGAGCTTCCGCAACGAAGAGGAAGGCGGTGGCACGGATCCCCGCGAAGGTTTGGCCGTGGATGTCACCGGCGACGGTCTTCAGGACTTGTTGCTGCTCATGCACGACCGACTCATCCTGTATCCTCAGGACGATGGTCGTCAGTAAACAAAGTGCAGTTTAAGGGTGGTGAAGCGGCAGGAAACACCGAACTCCGCGAGCCCGCTGCTTCTGCGTACGTCCCAACGTGGTCTGGTCGTCGGCAAACCGATGGGTCGCCAGAAAAATCGACACCGCGCCAGTCCTGGCCGGGTAATACAACGGAAATCGCCGTCCGGTGATGTTGGTTGAAGTCCGGCATTGGCGGATCTGGATAGGTTGGCCTGGTGTTCATCCAATCCGGCGGTGGCGATATGATCCGGCCTGAATCTGCTGACCGTTTGGGAGTTGATGGAATGTCGCATCGGTTGATGAGCGTTGCCCCCGTGATTGCATTCGCGGGGATCGGATTGGTCGGAATCCTTGTCTCGGCACAACCCAACGAATCACCTTCCCCCGGAACGGATGAACGAGTTGCCTCGCATTTTCAGGCACTTGACAAGAATCGCGATGGTAAATTGACCCGCGAAGAACTCGGCGACGGCTTGTTTCGCGAGTTGAACGTTGACGGGGACGATGTCGTCACTCTGGCGGAAGCCCAGGCAGAAATCCGCCAGCGGGGTTTTGATACCGTTGTTAAGGCGGCTCAGAGTCCGAAAGTCGCCACCGTGGCAACTGCCACGCCGAAGAAGAATGCGGTATCGGCGTTGCGCCAGGGACCGCAGCGTTTGATCCCTGGTGACAGTGGCATCGGTCGGATGGTCCCGGATTTGACTCTCAAAGATATCAATGGCCGTCAGTTCCGGCTCAGCGACTATGCCGACCGCACGGCAGTTGTCGTCGCGTTTACGAACACGTCCTGTCCAATCAGTAAGAAGTACGCTCCTTCACAGACCGCGATGGAGCGACAGTTCGCCGACCAAAAGATCCAGTTTCTGTTCGTCAATCCGACGGCGAGTGACAAGCTGGCAGCAATCCAGACTGCGATCACGACACTCGGTATCACTGGTCCCTATGTTCGCGACAACGATGGCATGATCGCCCGGGCCGTGGGGGCCACACATACCACCGACGTGATTGTCCTCGATTCCCGCCGGACGATCGTCTATCGCGGTGCGATGGACGATCAGTATGGTTTCGAGTATTCACTCGACGCCCCCCGTAACGAATACCTGAAACTGGCCTTGCGGTCTGTGATCGACCGGCGACCGTTACTGGTCGCAGCCACCGAAGCCCCGGGATGCCCGTTGGACTTGGAACTGTCGTCGGCCGCCCCGACGGAACTGACATTTCACAACCGGATTTCGCGAATCCTGCAGGCACGCTGCCTGGAATGCCATCGTGAGGGCGGTGCCGCTCCATTTGCACTCGATACATACGAGAACGTGGTGGCTCAGGCGGGTTCCATTCGACAGGCTATCGAACGTGGAGTCATGCCTCCCTGGTTTGCCGCGCCGCCGGAACCGGGACAACCGAGCCACTGGGCCAACGACAAGTCGCTGGCGGATCGCGAAAAGGCAGACCTGTTGTCCTGGTTGAGTCATGGCAAACCAGCCGGTGACCCCAACGATGCTCCGCTCCCCAGGACATTTCCCGAAGGATGGCGCGTTGGCCAGCCCGACCACATTGTCCAACTGCCGAATCCCATGCCAGTGAAGGCGACCGGCGTCATGCCGTACCAGGATGTGATCGTGGAATCGGGGTTGACCGAGGACAAGTGGATTCGGGCGATGGAAATCCGGCCGACGGCTCCGGAAGTTGTCCATCATGTGCTTGTCTTTTTGCTGCCCCCCGCCGATCGCAGCAAGACCGATGCGGATCGAAAGGCTGGCGACAATGAATCGGATGGCTTTTTCGTGGCGTATGCTCCGGGTCACGATGCCCTGACGTTTGCCGAAGGATTCGGAAAGCGAATTCCCGCCGGATCACGCTTGAAATTCCAGATGCACTTCACACCCAACGGAACGGCCACTCAAGACCAGACACGGCTGGGATTCATTTTCACCGATCGGGAACCCGCACACCTGGTCCATGTCAGTGGCATCGCCAATCCCAAGCTGTCGATTCCGCCCGGGGCCGACAATCACGCCGTCAATGCCACCCAGACAGTCCACGCGGACACCATGGTCATGGCGTTCTTTCCGCACATGCATTTGCGAGGAAAGGCGTTCCGGTATGAGGCCCTGTATCCGGACGGTAAAAAAGAACTGCTGCTGGATGTCCCCCGGTACGACTTCAACTGGCAGTTGTCCTATCGGCTGGCCGAACCGCTGGTGCTTCCGAAGGGAACCACGCTGCAATTGACCGGGTGGTTCGACAACAGCCGGAACAATCCCGCGAATCCTGATCCAACCCGTACGGTTAAATGGGGCCCGCAGACGTTTGATGAAATGATGCTGGGCTACGTCGAGTATTACACCATCGGTGATGACGCCGCTCCCGCCATCGGGGAAATCCCCAACCTCGCCGCGATTTTCCAGCGACTGGATCGCAATCAGGACGGCAAGCTGAGTGGCGACGAAATGCCAGCCGACTGGAAAGATCGACTGCTGCGCTGCGACGCGGATGGCGACAAATCGGTCACCCTGGACGAGATCAACACCGCCATTCGACGACGACGCAACCGGTAACAGCGTGTGTCTTGAACGTGGCACCCCGACGTGTTCCTGATCTCAGCACCAACCGCGGATCCTCTCCAACGCGGACCGTGAAGCGGCATCCAGGATCGCTTCGCTGCCGCCGCCGCGGATCGGGGAACAGATTTCGTAGGCGACCAGACCATCGAATCCGCCGTCCTTCAGTCCGGCGAAGAAGGCATTCAGGTCCATGAACCCGTCCCCCAGCGGAACGGCTCGGACTGCCGGAGGATCGACGCGTTGATAATTGATCAACGAAGGCTGGTACTGAAACCGGTCGATGCGGATGTAATCGGCCAGTGTCGTCTGGACCATTCGTGGTGCCATCGCTTTGGCGGCTGCATACAGATCCGCCGTGCCATGCAGGGCGATCGACCACGGATCAAACATCGCCCGCAGATTGGGGTGATTCACTTCATCCAGCAGTTCGATAAACCCCTCGACCGAAACGCCGACATCGTGATGGTTCTGCAACCCCAGGATGATTCCCGAGTCCGCTGCGACGGACGCCGCTTCCCGCAAGGCCACTACACATTTGTTCCAATCCGCCTGGTGATCGGCCAGGTCGGTGAAGTAGCCGCTGAAGACGCGGATCACTTTGGCTCCCAGCGCTGTTCCTAATCGGGCCAACTGGCGAACGTACATCACCTGCATTTCGACGAACGGTACTTCCGCGGCATGGCGACCGGCCGTGAAGTCCGTGTACCCGGCCAGTGTCGTGATCTCGATCCCCAGGCGATCGGCCGCCGCTTTCACCGGCGCGACAGAGGCTTCGTCGGGGTAATCGAGAACGGAAAGATGCGGTCGCTTGGCTCCAATCTCGACAGCGGGATATCCGAGAGCGGCCGCTTTTTCCAGAAACGGAATCAGCCCCAGGCGGTGCTGCCCCCAGTAGCCGGCATAGCTGACGGAGAAGAGTACAGGTGTCATTTGGTCTCCATTGAGCTACGGGCTACTTCAATTGTTCCGTCAACCATTCGTAGGCCTTCTGGCGTTCTGCTTCGGGGAAATCGTGGGACGCGTCGGGAGTGAGCAGTTTCAATTGTGAAGTGGCGTTCCACAAGGAATACACATCAGCCGCCTTCTGGAACGCCTTCTTGACTCCATTGATGTCGAAATTGTTGTCGTCGATGGGCGAGTTGGAAAGCAGTCCACGGGGGGCCAGTGCCCCCAGGACCTCGTAGAAATCGAACGGAACCTGATCGGGATTGTTGTTGTAGACCTCCCGAATTCGCGGCATGTACCGATCACTGGTCCATCCCGCCAGCTTGCCCTGATAGTAGTCGTGAAACGGGGTGAATCCGCAACTGGTAACGACCGCCTGCAATCGTTCATCAAACACCGCGGTGAACAAGGCGTTGTGGCCGCCCAGCGAATGGCCGATGACGCCGATGTGTGACTTGTCAACTTGCGGCAGCGTCTGCAGCAGATCCACGGCGCGGATGTTGTTCCAGATCGCCTTCATGGATCCGCTGGCATAGTGAGCCCCCTGTTTCTTGAAGTCGTACGGGTACTCGCCGAACGAAGGGTAGTCGGGAACGATGCAGACGAACCCCCGCTCGGCCAGTTCGTGAGCATAATGCAGGTTCTTCAAGCCACCCAATCCCGCCGGTTCATCCTTGCCAATCCCGGTGGTTTGATGCAGGCACAGCATGGCCGGACGCTTGCCGTCCTGGGGGATGTCGCTGGGAATCAGGATCCAGGCGGGAACGCGGTCGTCGGGTTCCGGCGTGAACTTGACCTTGCGACGCAGGTACTTCTCAGTCTTTTCTTCCGCCACGATTTCGACATTCAGCGGAACCCGGCGCGAGTTGTCCGGCAACGATCCCATCGCCAGTTGCATGTTGGCACGGATATGAGCCACGCGTTCCGCCCATTCGGCCTTGTTGGTGACGGGTTTCTCACCGCCCGCGGCATCGCGCACGACGAGCAGGTTGGAATGGTCGGGATAGGAAATCGGAGTGGGTTCGTCGGCCAGAGCTGTCGACATTGTCAGCACGACGGCGATCGCGGTTTGCAGCTTGAGGGTCACGGAGTCATCCTTCTGTAGAACACAATGTTCGTTGCATTTGAGGCATCCGGGGTGACGGATCTCCCCGACTGGAACCGATCGCCGGAATTCGCCCACCGCGCGTGACGACGATGTCTTGATCAAGTAGAGTGGTTTGCCGCCAGATTTTCCAACTCAACGACATTCCCCCCCTTTTGTTTGTTGTGCGCATGGCTATTGAATTCAACTGTCAGTTCTGTTCCGCAATGATTCGCGTTCCCGATAGTGCCGGCGGAGGCAAAGGGAAGTGCCCCCGGTGTGCACGGCGAATCACGGTTCCGAAAGTCTCCACAAAAACCGCTCCGAAACCCACGGACGATGAATTTGCAGGACTGTTTGCGGAGGCCGAGCCGGACCCCGAACCGCCAGCCCCCGCGGATCCCAATGAGATTACGTTTGCCGCAGCCGATCCGGTGGAATTCGGCGTTGAAGCTCCGGTGCAGCCGATGGACTTGTTTCGCCCCCAGGCGCGGGCGCTGGGGGAACTGCCGGTGGAAGCGCCCCGGCAGATGTTGCAACCCGGATCAATCGCGAGCCGGCTGAAAAAGCGGAAAAGTGGCGGTGGTTGGATGATCCCGATCGGCTTTGGAGGGGTGCTTTGCGCGGTTGTGGGCTGGTTCCTGTGGCAGCAGTATCAGACGGTCCGCCTGTCAGGCGATCTGACGGCTCAAAGTGCCGCCGTGCTGGACCTGCCCCCCGTGGAACTCGACAATTCCTTTTTCAATCAACCTCCGGGCGAAATGCAAGCCGTGCTGACCGAACTGGCAGAATCTCCCATCCGGCTGCCAAGCACGCTGATGCTGATTCAGATCGGTGCCACCAAGCGGGCGATCGCCGTACAAGTCAATTCTGGTCCGCAGACGCAGTTCTACAAGGTGGAGACCAGCAACGACCCCGGTTTCATCAACTATCGCAAGAATCAATCTCGCGACCTGGAACAGATGCGGTCTGACGATTTGACCGCGGCGGCCACCCGATTCGTCACCGAGTATCAGCAGGTGATGGAAAAGAAGGCCGGGCCGAATATCCTGAGCGGATTCCGCAACTCGCTGGCTCTGCCCGCCCTGGTACGGGGCGTGGGACATCAGGTCATCGCCGTTTACGGAAATACACCGTATCCCTGCGTGTACGAAGATCGCGACGGGGCGCTTTATTTCCTGCTGCCGACCGATGTACAGGGGTTTGAAATCAGCGGACGCAAGCACAACGACGGACGGGTGATTTTTCACGGCAGTTACAAGGTGAAGGTGACGGGTGCAATTCCGCAGCCCGCTTCCACCAAGTCTGATGCTGGCGGCAAGAAATCAAAGCCGGCCTCTTCAGACGATTCCAAAACGAACGAGATGCAGGATGACGATGACGGGATGAAAAAGAAGATGGATGACAAGCCCAAGATGGACCAGTCCTGATGCGCTACCTCTTCCTGGTCTTTGCGTTTGTCGCGGGCTCCGCGACGTCGGTTCAGATCCCTGTGAATGCCGGCCTGCGCACTCACCTGGCTCATCCCATGCAGGCGACGTTTGTGTCGTTCGCCGTCGGGATGCTGGTGTCACTGGCCTATTGCCTTGCCACCGGAAGTCCGCTCCCAACGACGGATGGACTTGCCCGGATCCCGTGGTGGGCCTGGACGGGCGGAATCCTGGGGACCTTGTATGTCGCCTCCAGCGTGATTCTGTCCCCCAGGATTGGCGTCGCGGCAATGCTGAGCATGGTGATTGCCGGACAGATGCTCATGTCGATGGTGATCGATCATTATGGGCTGCTGAACGCCACTGTGTATCCGATCACACTCCAGCGATTCATCGGAGCGATCCTGGTCGCGCTGGGGGCCACCGTGATGGTGTTCGGCAAGTGATGGCGGCGGACACTGACCGTCTGGTGTTTTGCGACAGAACGAAACTCGCAAGAGTTCGGGCCGCCTTTTGTAGAGTCGACATGTGGCGCGA
>JAFEBS010000034.1 GCA_018242525.1 Planctomycetota bacterium
AAGCGCCGACATGGCCAGGGGCGCGGATGAACAAGAGAATTCCACGAACGGCCCCGCGCTGGCAGCCCAATGGCACTTACTTTGTGAGCCGCACGGCGCTAGCCGCGGGTGCTTCGGGTACGAGTGAGAATGCACCCGCAGCTATCGCCGTGCGGCTCACCAAGTAAGTGCCATTGGGCTAGCGCCTCGCGGCTCACAAAGTTCGTTTCATTGAGGGTCGGAACCCGGATTTTTAGCTCACAGAAATCCATTCGCGAAACTGCGGTTCATCCACATTTCGACCGCTCAACACGATCACAATATCGCCATCACCGGCCAGATCCGCGGTCCTGCTCAGCACGGCCGCTGTCGCGATTGCTCCTGAAGGTTCCGTTCGCAGTCCGTGTCGCTCGTACAACCATTTCATCGCCTGCCGAGTCACCTGATCGGGAACTGCCACGGCCTCGGTCACACAGCGTTTCAGGATCGGCCAATTGTGTTCCCCCACGTCGTACGACAGTAACCCGTCACAGATACTCACCGGGCGATCCACGCGAATCCGCCGGCCTGCTCGCAATGATTGCGCGAAGTCATCGGCCTCCGTTGGTTCGACGCCGATCACTTTCGCCGTCGGATGAAGGTCTGCCATCGCCAGGGCGTGCCCGGCCATGATCCCTCCGCCACTCACCGGGCAGAAGAAGTGCGAAATGCGTCGCCCTGCCTGCTTCAAATCGCGGGCGATCTCCAGTCCGCCAACTCCATTCCCCGCGATGACATGCGGATCGTTGTAGGGTGACGCCTGAACTGCCCGTTCCACTTCAGAGATTTCCCGGGCCAGTTTGTCGCGTTCCCCCGTTTCGTGGTCGCGCGCAATGTTGTACGTACGGATCTCTGCACCGAATGAACGAGTCATTTCGGATTTCACTTTGGGGGCAGTGTCGGGCATGACGACAATCACCCGTTTCCCAAACCGCATTCCTGCGTATGAGATCCCACACGCGAAATTCCCCGAGGAATGGGCGACAACCGGACGGTCGCCAATCTGAGCCAGATTGTGACTCATCCAGTTCAGCGCTCCGAGCAATTTGAAGGATCCGACCGGCGTCCAGCCATAATCCTTCAACCAGACCTGACGACCTTCCGGCAGTTTCAATTCGCGTTCCAGGGAATAGGAGCGAATCAGAGGTGCCGGGGAGACATGCGGCCTGATGACAGGTTCCGCCGCATACACATCCTGGATCGTGGCAATTGCATCCGACATCATCATGAACTCCATTCCCAACAGATCCAGCCGGCAACGAACTCACGAACTTCCGAGATCGGCTCATTTCCGAACAGTGAAGGTTGCTGCGCTGCCAGAATAATCGTTGTCTCTCCATCTGGTAAGACTCACGATCACGAAATCATTCCACGGACACCGGGAACGGACGGTACAATCACCCTGGCGACCCTTCCCGAACTCGGGAAGAATTCTCGTGCCCCATTTCCCGCTCCCGCGGAGTGTGGTAGAGATCGAATCAGGACAAGCAAGTCCTGATTGGCAAGTTCAAACGGAGTGCATGAGATGAAACTGCTGATTGTGGGCGGTGTTGCGGGGGGAGCCTCCGCGGCGGCCCGAGCCAGGCGATTGAGCGAAGAAGCCGAAATCATTCTTTTCGAACGAGGCCCCGATGTTTCGTTCGCCAACTGCGGACTGCCATACTATGCCGGCGGTCGGATCGCTCAACGAGACAAATTGCTCGTCACCACGCCGGACCGACTCCGTGCCCGTTTCAACCTGGATGTTCGTACCAGTTCCTCGGTCGAATCGATCGATCGGGAAAAAAAGGTCGTACGAGTTCGCAATACAGTGAACGGACAGGTTTCCAGCGAGTCCTATGACAAATTAATCCTGGCACCGGGGGCTGCCCCAATCACTCCGTCAATCCCGGGAATTGATCTGCCGGGCATTTATACTCTGCGCAATCTGCAGGATGTCGATCGAATCAAGTCGTCGCTGAATGCTGGTGTCCGCCACGCGGTTGTCGTCGGCGCGGGATTCATCGGATTGGAACTGGTGGAGAATCTTGTCGAACTCGGAATCTCGACCACCATCGTCGAACTTCAGGACCAGGTCCTGCCCCCTCTGGACAAGGAAATGACGACACCCATCGTCAACCTGCTGCGGTCCAAAGGAGTGAACGTGATCCTGGGCCAGTGCGCCGAAGCAATTGAAATCGCCGCCGATGGCTTGCAGGTCCATCTGAAATCCGGGCAACCCCTGATTGCCCAAATGGTGATCCTGGGAATCGGTGTCCGACCGGAGAATAAACTGGCGGTCGATGCCGGTCTGGAAACCGGAGTGCGCGGTGCCATTCGTGTGAATGAATTCCTGCAGACATCGGATCCGGATATTTATGCCGCAGGTGACGCCATTGAAGTCCGGGACTTTGTGCTTGAATCTCCAACCATGATCCCGCTCGCCGGGCCGGCGAATCGCCAGGGTCGAATGGCTGCCGACAATGTGTTTGGGCGGAAGTTGCGCTATCGGGGATCACAGGGGACCGTGATTGTCGGCGTCTGCAACCTGACCGCTGCCGCCACCGGGGCCTCCGAAAAATCGCTCCGCCGAGCGGACCGCCGGTTTCGGAAGATCTACATCCATCCGGCACACCATGCTGGCTACTACCCGGGCGCCGAGCAGATGGTGCTGAAACTGCTCTTCGATCCACAATCCGGCAAAATCCTGGGAGCCCAGGCGGTCGGAGGACTGGGAGTGGACAAACGGATCGATGTCATTGCTGTGGCCATCCAGGCGGGCCTGACTGTGTTTGATCTGGAGCAGGTTGAACTGGCCTACGCTCCGCAATATGGCTCCGCGAAGGATCCAATCAACATGGCCGGGTTTGTCGCCGCAGGTCTGATCCGCGGTGATCATCCGCAGTGCAATGTGGAAGACGTGCTCTCGATTCCGGTCGAGCAGCGACCGTTCCTGTTGGATGTACGAACACCGACCGAGTTCTCGGCGGGGCAGATTCCGGGAGCGATCAATATCTCTGTCGACGAACTGCGTTCACGCCTGTCCGAAGTTCCCCGCGATCAACAAATAGCCGTCTATTGCCAGGTGGGACAGCGAGGCTACCTGGCCACGCGCATCCTGCGGCAACATGGATTCAACGCCGCCAACATTGGCGGCGGCTACAAAACGTACCGGCTGTATTGCGAGTAACCTGTCCCGAATTCTGATTCAGGTAAGCCGGGTGCCGTCAGGGCCAATGGCACTTGCATTCGCCATGTCACTCGAAGCGTGAGGGAGGGAGTGAGGGCGGGAATTAACGCGATGCCTCGCTGACGCTTTGGGTTGCATTGTGAGCCGCACAACGCTAGCGCCGTGCGGCTCACAAAGTAAGTGCCATTGGCCATCAGGCCCTGGGCGGCGCGTTTCTGCCCATCGCGCTGCCTGTCTCGGAGCGACAGGGCTACCTTGGCACCTGGGATCGTGAGATTGAAAGATGATTTCACAGGAGCACGCAGAGGAAACACAGGCAAGACAGGGAATCACGGGGCTGACGCCTGTCTGAAATTGGTGGAACACGACTGCCACGGATCAAACACGGATAGTCCGAGGGTTTCGTCGGACGAGTTTGTGACAGCGGTGGATGAAAGGTAGCCCTGTCGCTCCGAGACAGGGAGCGAGAATGCAGAGTGACCCCTCAAACCAATTCCCGCGGATTCGGGTTCAATGTGGCTTCGTGCGCGAGAAGACCGTCCGGGGCCTGACGGCTCCCGGCTCACCTGGAACATTTTCTTGCGTACGTTGACGGACTTGACTGAATATTACGACCAGTCGGATCAACTCTCCAAGTTTGACCACGGGGCTCGTACCGACCAGAATGCATCCGGTGTGTCGGATGCCGTCCGACGTTTGCCTGTTCCCCGTCACCTTGAGGAGGCATCGATGTTCCCCCCGGCTCCCGGCAAACTTCGACATCTGGTTCGGTCGCTAGTAGGCCAATGGTTGTGCCTGCTGGCCACTTTGGCGGGACTCACACTGCCGTTGCAGGCAGCCGAACCCCGGCAACCGCCGAATGTTGTCTTCGTCCTCACCGACGACCAGGGATATGGAGACCTGTCGTGCCACGGCAATCCAATCCTGAAAACACCGAACCTGGATCGCCTGCATGATGAAGCGGTGCGGTTCACGGACTTCCAAGTCAGTCCCACCTGTTCTCCCACCCGGTCCGCTCTGATGACCGGGCGACATGAATTCCGCAACGGGGTCACTCATACCATTCTCGAGCGCGAACGCCTGACACTGTCGGCGACGACACTGGCGCAGGTCCTGAAGTCGGCCGGCTACACGACGGGGATCTTCGGGAAATGGCACCTGGGTGACGAAGCCGAGTATCAGCCGAATCGCCGCGGGTTTGATGAGGTCTTCATTCATGGGGCCGGGGGAATCGGCCAATCCTATCCTGGCAGTTGCGGTGATGCGCCCGGCAACACCTATTTTAATCCCGCCATCCTGCACAACGGCACCTTTGAAAAGACCGAAGGGTATTGCACCGATCTGTTCTTCGGCCAGGCCCTGAAATGGATCAACGCCGTGCATGGCAAACAGCCATTCTTCGCCTATATCCCCACGAATGCGCCGCATGGCCCGCTGCAGGTTCGACCGGAAGACGAGGCCCGCTATACGGAGAAAGTCGCTCATCTGCCGACGGGCCCGAAGCAGACCAACGCCGATCTCGCCAAGTTCTACGGAATGATCGCCAATATTGATGACAATGTCGGCAGATTGCTGGACCGGTTGAAGGAACTGGGAATTGAACGCCAGACGCTGGTCATTTTCATGAACGATAACGGGGGAACCACGGGAGTTCGCGTGTTCAATGCCGGAATGCGCGGGTCCAAGGTGACACCCTGGCTTGGCGGAACCCGTGCCGCCTCGTTCTGGCGTTGTCCGGGCACACTGAAGCCCGCCGATGTGGATCGCCTGACCGCACATATTGACGTTCTGCCCACGCTGGCCGAACTGGCGGGAGCGAAGCTTTCCGCAACAGTCCAGGCGCAGGTGGAAGGTCGCAGCCTGGTCCCGCTCTTGAAGAACCCGCAGGCAGACTGGCCCGAACGAACGTTGTTCACACATGCGGGACGCTGGCCCAAGGGGGAAGATCCGGCCAGGTGGAAGTATTCGCAATGCAGTGTGCGAACTCCCCGGTGGCACATGGTCAGCGTCGCCAGGCCCGGTGAAAAACGATGGCAGTTGTTCGACCTGTCCACGGATCGTGGCGAAGAAACGGATGTTGCCGCTCAGCATCCGATGGTGATCGCCGACATGGAAAAACAGTACGACGCATGGTGGACCTCCGTCCTGCCACAGATGGTCAATGAATCAGCGGTAGGTCCGATGGAGAATCCGTTCAAGGTTTTGTATCAGCAGCAATTTGGCGGCCAGTAATCCGTTCTGAGACTCATTCATGTATGACCTGTTGATCGCCCGGGGACATGTTATCGACCCCGCCGCGGGAATTGATGGACCGCGCGACGTCGCGATTCATGGAGGCCGAATCGCGGCAATTCTGGAACCGGGTACTCCGGCCGACGCACGGCGCGTTGTCGACGTACGGGGACGCTATGTCGTCCCCGGGCTGATCGATTTTCACGTCCATGTGTTCCCGGGCGTCAGCCATTTTGGGATCGACGTTGATCCCAGTTGCCTGGCGCGTGGCGTTACGTCCGTCCTGGATTTTGGCACCGCGGGCGGACTGATCTTCGACGGCTTCCGAAAATTCGTGATCGATCGGGCCGAGACCCGCGTGTATGCATTGCTGCACATTGCGGGACAGGGGCTAATCAGCAGTGCCGGCACTCTGCCCTCATTGGGAGAACTGCACGACTTGCGGTATTGCAGTGTCGAGAATGTCGAACGGGTGGTTGCGTCCAATCGCGACGTGATTGTTGGCATCAAGATTCGCTGTACTGCCAACCTGGCTGAGAACGGCAGGAACGAACTTGAGGGCCTGGATCTGGCGCGCCAGGCCGCTGATCGGGTCGGCTTGCCTTTGGTGATTCACAGCCCCAATTCGTCGCTGTCGATGGAACATATTCTGTCCCGTCTGAAAGCCGGGGATGTGTTGACGCATTGTTTTCACGGCAAAGGCTGTGGCCTGGTGGATGGCAACCTGAAGCTGCTTCCAGCGGCCAGGGAAGCATTGCAGCGCGGCGTGCTGCTGGATGTTGGCCATGGCGTGGCGAGTTTCGACTTCCGGGTCGCCCGCGCCCTGTTGGAGCAGGGTGTGAAGCCGGATTTCATCAGCAGCGATATTCATTTTTACAACTTGCACGGCCCGGTGTTTGACCTGGTCACGACCATGGACAAGTTCCTGCACCTGGGACTGGACCTGCCGGACGTTATTCGCCGCACAACGCAGTTCCCCGCGAAGTTTCTGCAGCGTGAATCCGAATTGGGGACACTGCAACCGGGGGCTCAGGCCGACGTCACCGTTCTGGAACTTCAAACGGTGGAATCGCGTCTGACCGACTCCGAAGGCCGCACGGAAATCGGCACGCGACGCCTGGAACCGACTCACGTCTTCCGATCCGGGCGTCAGGCAGGCTTGCTGCCCCGCCCGAGTTGATTTGTCGGCGGTCAGTTGGAACCGGCCATTTCGGCGGAACCGCCATCCGGAGGAAACGGAGTCGTTGGTGAATCGTCTTCCGCCACTCGTGGTTCTGCGCTTCTCAGCCAGCCCCGATGCCAAAAGAAGTACAGAAAGCCAGTGGCACTGCATCCCATCAGTCCCAGGGCAAACGGGTATCCCCACTGCCAGTGAAGTTCCGGCATGTGGTCAAAGTTCATGCCGTACAGTCCCACGATGAAGCTGAGGGGCATGAAGATCGTGGCGATTACGGTCAGCGTTCGCATGATCTCATTGGTGCGATTACTGAGCTTGGAATAGTAGAAATCTCGCAGGTCCGAACAGGTTTCCCGATAGACTTCCAGGATGTCGATCAGGTGGGCCGCGTGGTCATAACAGTCCCGCAGGTAGACCTGGGTATCGGCGGCAATGTGGGGATGACCGCCGCGCAACAGCGACATCATCACATCCCGAAGTGGCCAGACGATCCGTCGCAGGAACAGCAGGTCTCGTCGAATGACATGCAATTGGGTCAATGTCTGTCCGATGTTGGCGGACGCGGCGTTGGCGTCCAGATCATCCAGCAGTTCACCGTATCGTTCCAGCACGGGGAAATAACTGTCAATCACTGCGTCGAGCAATTCATAAAACAGGTAATCCGGCCCGACGTCCCGAATCCGACCGCGGCGATGGCGAATTCGTTCTCGGACCGGGTTCAGGCAGTCCCCTTCAATCCCCTCCTGGAACGTAATCAAGAAGTTCCGGCCGACGTAAAAGCTGATCTGCTCGGTCACCAGCGGAGGTCCCTTGACCATTCGCATCACGACGAACAGGACTTCCGCAAAATCATCCGCCTTGGCCCGCTGGTGCGTGTTGACGGTATCTTCCAGGGCGAGCGGGTGCAGCCCAAACTGACGTCCCAACTGCTGGATCACGTCGGCATTGCCGAGTCCGTCAACGTCGATCCATGTCACCGGCAGCGTGCCGACAGTGGTTGGGACGTCCCGAACATCCTTCAATGTTCGTTCCACAAGATCCTGCGGGCCGTACGTCATCTCCTTGATGACGGGTTGTGGTGCGGCCGGATCCACTGTCAGCGAACCCGGCAGGGTACCCACATTTCCTCGTCGATTGAGGGAGGCTCTGTGATGGCGATTTCGAGAACGTGACACGGCCAGCTCCAGCTTTCCTTCTACGCTTCGTCCTTGCCATGAATCCCGTACTCGTCAAGCTTTTTCTTGAGCGTGGTCCGATGCAGGCCCAGAACCCGTGCAGCAGCGGCGACCTGACCGCGATGATGATCGAGAACAATCTTGAACAACGACGGCTCGGTTAACGACAGAAACTGCTGATACAATTCGGCACCGTCGGTGGCCGAGTTCATTTGCGACCGACCCCAGGCTTCGATCAGCGGCTTCAGTCCGCCGTCCAGGTTGCTGGCGGCCGCCGCCAGCGATGGCAGTGCCGCGGGGGGCAGGTGTCCCGGTTCAATGGGTCCGCCCCGGGCGAGGACCAGCGCATGTTCGATCGCATTTCTCAACTCGCGCACATTGCCAAACCACGGACGTCGCTCCAGTTCGACAAGCGTCTCGCGTTCCAGTGACGAACGGGGGGAGGAGGATTGAGCGGTCAGCCAGTCGAGAAAATGCCGGGCCAGCAAGGGAATGTCCTCTATCCGGTCGCGCAATGGAGGAAGTGTCAGCTCAAACGTGACGAGCCGAAAGTAAAGATCATGGCGGAATTCGTCGTCGGCCACCCGCTGGCGAAGATCCTGGTGAGTCGCCGATATCAGGCGGAAATCAGCGTGTCGCGGAGCATCACCGCCGACCGGCCAGATCTCTCCATGTTCCAGAGTTCTCAGCAATTTGACCTGCAGCGACATCGGTATGTCGGCCACCTCGTCCAGAAAGATCGTGCCGCCATCGGCCTGCTCCAGCAGTCCCTTGCGAGATCCCTCGGCCCCCGTAAACGCGCCGCGAACATGCCCAAACAGTTCGCTTTCTGCCAGCGACGGATTGAGGGCAGCCAGGTTGACGGGAATGAACGGTCCGTCCGCCCGGCGGCTGTAGCGATGAATTGCCCGCGCCACCAGTTCCTTGCCAGTGCCGCTTTCCCCACGCAGGTGGACGCACGCTGTCGAGGGAGCCACCAGGGCGATCTGCTTGAAGACCCCCTGCATTGGAACGGACTTGCCAACCAGTCGCTCAGTGCCGGATTCGCTGCGGTCATCCGGCGCTGTACCGGTGACCGTTCCGGCGGCTGCTTCGCGCGACTTCGCCGCGGTCAGGGCACGCGTGATGGTTCGTTCGGCCAGTTGCAGGTCGAATGGCTTGACGAGGTACTCAAACGCCCCGCGTCGCACAGCCTCGACGGCGGTTTCCAGATCCCCGTACGCGGTGATGATGACGACGGGCACTTCGGGCTTCTGCGCGTGCAGGTGCTCGATCGCCTCCAGTCCAGTCATGCCCGGCAACCGGACATCCATGACGATGGCATCCGGTGGAGTCCGCGCGGCGGATTCCAGCCCCAGTTCCGCTGACCCCACGGCAGCGGAGGAATGTCCCAACCGCTGGGCCAGCTTGGTCAGCCCCCAGCAGATACTCTGTTCATCGTCGATAAAGAGCAGGTGTGCCATGCCGCAAAGTATCGCCGGTCGCACAATCATCTGCCAGTCTGCCTGTCGGACTTGCCAAAACCTGCGGAAAAACAAATGCTGCTGCACATCGGCCGGTGAGTGGTCCGTCGTTCGTCAATCCGAAGATTCGTGCAGCGGCCGGGCGTGCGAAACTCAATTTCATCCTGAAGGAAGTCCAACGTGAAAAAGCGGTCCCAATTGCTAATCGTCGCGATCACCAGTGCCCTGGCCTTTGGCCTGGGCGTGTCTGCCAGCCAGCAGACAGAGCCGGAATCCAACTTTGCCAATGACGTTATTGACCTGGGGATGGTCGTCAGCGACATTGACAAGTCGTTGACGTTCTACAAGGACGTGCTTGGGTTTCAGGAAGTTCCTGGGTTCAAGGTCCCCGGGCAATTTGCCGTCGATTCCGGTCTGGCAAACAAGTTGGAACTGGATGTGCATGTCCTGGTCCTGGGCACGGGCGAAAAGGCCACCAAACTGAAGCTGATGCAGTTCAAGAAATCCCCGGGGGCCCGTGTGGATAACACATTCATTCATTCTTCGTACGGATACCGTTACCTGACTCTCAGCGTCAAAGACGTGAACGCGGCTGTCGCCCGTGCGGAAAAACACGGGGCGAAGCCAATTGCCAAGTGCCCGGTTCCGCTGCCGGAAGGATTTCCCGCCGGGCTGGCGCTGGCCAACTATCGGGATCCCGATGGCAACCTGATCGAACTGGTCGGCCCGTGGAAGCAGTAACTGTTGAGCTCGTGGCAGACGGACTCAAAAGCGATTCACGGAAGGGATTCTGGTGGGGAATCAGTGGCTGATGGCGGTCTTTCGAAGCGGCTGCGCGGGGGTGTTCCTGTCAGTCGCTGTTGCTGTCCGCGCAGAACGCCCCGTGGCAGAATCGCTGCAGGTCCAAACATCTGCTTCGAAAGAGTCTGTTCCCCAGTCACCAGGCGAGTTCTTGCAGAAGCAGTTCATCGGTCCCTGGGGAAGACAATTGCAAACGCTGACAACCGCGGTGATTTTCCCCCGTCGACCTGCGTCCAGTCGGTCATTCAGTCCGCTGCGGCAAATCGTGCTCCTTGGCGGTGATCGATTCACGGCGGAAGTGATCGGATGGGAGAACGAATCGATCGAATTGCTGCTGGCCGGCGGACAACATGTTTCCGTTTCGCGTGCGGCGGTCGTGTCGATTTCAGTTCCCACCGGTGAACTTGAGCAACTCTATGAGTCCTTCGAAGGAACCGGGATGCTGGAGCCGAGCGGCAATCCCCTGGTAACGCGTTCCGCCATGGACGACACTTTGCGGGACCCGCGCCAATCCGCGAGTGGAGCACGCAGCCTGCGTCTGGGGGCGGTGCCCGTCACTTACACGTTGCAGGGTCTGGAAGAAAGTCGAGTTCAGTTTTGGTTCCGAGTCGATGAAGTTTCGCCGCCCGCTGCTGAGTTGCAGGTTCAGTTCGATTTCCAGGGTGATGCCGATGCGGCGTGGAGTCTGCGAGCCGCAGGACGTCGCGCCGGCATGTCCATCCCGGGTCAGGTGTCCGAACGGATGCCGGTGGTGATTCTAAAACCCGGCTGGCACTGCCTGGTGGCTGTGTTTGGGAATGATCGCTCGTTTTGCAGCGTCGATGATTCGCTGGTCGCAACGACGTCCCGGTCCCCGGGAAAACTGCGAGGGCTGCGACTGAGTGCGCAGGGAGAAGCCTGGGTGGATGATCTGATCGTCAGCCAGGTTCAGGAACCGCAATTGCCGATCATTCGACCATCCACTCAGGATGATTGCGTGGCGTTTCATGACGGAACTCTGCTGTTTGGACGCGTGAAACGGGTCACCGCCGAGCAGATCGTTCTCGCCGGCCAGGCCGAAGACCGCACGGTTTCGTGGCGCCAAGTCGATCGAATTGTGACGCGGCAGGTGGATCGGACGGTTTCCGGGCACCCCAGTCAAACCGGGTTGTGGGCGAGTTTTGAGTTTCAGGCCAGTGTCGATCGTCCCCGGCAACCCAGTGATCGCATGGAAGCCACGATCACAGACATCAATCGCGATTTCGTGAAGGTCTCTCACCCCTGGCTGGGCGAGTTCGCGATTGGCTGGAACCGAATTGTCAAAATTGAGCCGCAGTCGTTTGGCAGGCGCCTGGTGGTCGATGGCCGCCAGATGCACCT
Source organism: Planctomycetota bacterium (assembly GCA_018242525.1). Taxonomy (GTDB): domain Bacteria; phylum Planctomycetota; class Planctomycetia; order Planctomycetales; family Planctomycetaceae; genus Schlesneria. The sequence continues at coordinate 11,395 of JAFEBS010000034.1, forward strand.
GGGCGATGCAATCCGCGACGACTTCCAGCGGCCCGTTCCGGATGGAACCGAATGGATCGCCAGTGTTGACACAACCACCACGTCCATTTCCAGTGAGACCCAAGTCTGGCTGATTCTGGATGTGACGGAGGTGGAACCCGCGAGCCTGGAGACTCCACCCGCCAGTCCATTCCTCAAGGATCTGCGATCTGGAAAGCTGTTGACCGAGTTAACCGTGAACGAGCATCCACTGGGCAGTTTGAACGCGCGCCTCAGATTCAATGCACCGACAGGTCATCCGCAGCGACTTCGCATGCTGGTACCTCGAGCCAGTTGGAATCCAGGTCCCAATGTCATCAAGCTTTACCAGATTCCACTGAAGGAATCGGGGACTGTGTTCGACAACTGTGAGGTGTCGAATCTGCGCCTTGAATTCGTCACGCCATGAGGGCTTTGCCCAACAAAGGGTCTGACCTGTCAAAGAACATGATTTGGTAATCGAGACCGTCGTATCCGAACCGCCTGTCGATCAGTGTCACAACTGCGCCCGACAGAACCGGTGTGCGCCGCGTCGGTTGGCTGGGGTCGAGTCTTCGAGCCCCCAGTTTTGAAAATGGCACTGTGGGCGGTCTAAAGCGACCGACCACAGCCAGGGTTCTCACAGAGACACAGGGGCACGGAGAATCCGCAGAACGGCACCGAGGGCGGCCAGAATGCGGTTCATTCTCAACTTCGCCCGAGATTGTTTTTGCCCATCGCCTGTCACAAGCGCGCCCGACGAAACCGGCGACCTGGAACCTCTCTGACACGAGTGTGAGCCGCAAGGCGCTAGCCGCGGGTGTCTTCTCAATCGTCACAAAAGAACCGGCGGTCAGCGGCGTAGTCGATCAGGTCCTGCGTGACAATTCCGGAGCGACCGGAAGTTCGCTCCTGTTCCGCCATTTCACCGAGTTTACGCCGAATGTCGGCAAGTTCGGGAAGAGCGATTTCCCGGACCGATCTCGCATAGAACTCGATGGCCCGAACGGCCTGCAATCGCTGCCAGGCGACTTTGCCATGCGATTTTAAGGTCTTCAGAAAGTCGACGACACGATCGTAATCGACGGGAACGGTCTGATCATCAGCCCGTTTCAATCGGGCCGCAGACTGAGACATCCAACGCGGGAACCAAGTCTCGTCGGCGGCCACGAGCCGCGCCTTCCCAACGATCTCGCGCAGTCATCGAACGCTCATTAGTCGCCTCATTTCGGTGCGGAGGGGTCGAAATGCAACGCATCGCGTCCAATATGGGATTGTCCGCGATGATCGCAAGGTTTTGGTTGAAAACACACGATGATCGCGGATAATCCCTCCAGGCGCGGAATATCCGCGATCAACGTGATAAAAAGTAGTTCGGCTCTGACTGGTATCAGAAGTGGTGTCTCGTCTCCCATGGTACTTTGTGTTCCTGCTCTGATGTGGAGTCTCGCCACCAGACACCATTCAAAAACCGGCGATACAACCTCGGGAGAAGGCCGTGAATGAATCGGGCGGCAGCACGGATGCAGTGCTGATCGTCGAGCGTGCAAATGGTCGAATTCGGTACCCGATCCAACTTGCTGAATGGAACCTCTACGAGGACGAAAGGGGTGAACCGCATTTTTACCTCCGGGTTGACACCGACCTCCCTATCCGTGAAGCGGGTCAACCATCGCGAGATGAATGGTGGGATAACAATGATCGTCCCTGGTGGAGCCTAAGTATTATTCAACACGGACTGCGGACGTCATCGATTGTCCCCGGTACTCAGTTTACGCTGCCGATTGGATATGATGAGTCACGCGGTGATTACTTGACAAACATCCTCTTTGACTGTGTTCACCAACAATCTGACAATAACACCATTGCCATTCTCGCTGTCGACGGAGACTGTCTTCTCGTTCATATGGAAGGGCAAACAATTCACGAAACCTTTCACGACGGACCGATCACCACTCACACATATGCGAAACTGATAGCGGAAGGTTGGTTCACGCGATCAGAATCCTGATCACGGAGCGAGCAGTTCGTCGTTGTCGGGCCGAACCAGTCGGTCAACTTGACCCGCAGCTGGTGGTGGCTCACAGTGTTGGCGTGTTGATTGGAAGCCCGCTCTTGTTCGCGGGCAAGTTACCTTGGTCGTTGAACTTAACCGCTTCGTTGGAGCGTGTACCGCAATCGCTTGAGTTGTGAGTCTCTCCGTCACCAACGAGTTGCTGGTCGCTGTGTTTGGTGAGCAACCGACAACGTCAGCAGTTCCTGCAGGCGTATCAGGAACTGGTCCCCGCCGTCGCTCCCGGGGAACCGCCGGCGACCGCAGATCCTGCCATGCCCGCCAATGGTTCGGAGACGGAGTTCACGGTGTTGAGTTGTCCCCACTGTGGCGCGCGGATGAACTTCATCGCCACCCGGTGGCGCGACGGCTGGTCGATCATCAAGACGGACGTCCACCGGCCCCGCTGGTATCTCGATGGATCCTGACTTCATGCGTCACAGCCTGTTCCACCGCAAGATCCACCGACCTCGCCGGTCCCTCCCGCGAGCGACTCGTCGCTGCGCAGCACTGGAACACGAGACCGATCAATCGCACTTTGCCATCCCAGACCGGGGATGTCCGTCAGGAATCCGTGGCACGATCGATACGACCGTACGTAGTTCCCGCGATCGAAAGCTGACAAAATCCGTGACACCATTGTCCGAGCCGTGTACAGTAACGGCACTGACAGGGAATGGCCGCGATTGATTCCGCATACGCCCATTCCTCCAACCCACGAAGCGGAAAAGTTCAACGGACGATCTATCCGGCATTGTCCGGCTTTCGGGCCGGACAATGCCGGATAGATCGCAATGCGTTATGCGGCAACACAACGATCACCTAAAAGGTGGGCCATGCACATTATCGCCATGCCACCGCCACCATCTGCTGATGGCTGTTTTGCCCTCGCGGCCGTCTATGCTCTACTCGCTTCTGGCGTTTGCTGGATCGCAATCCGTCGGCGGCGCTCAGTCCCAAATGCACACCGATTCATCACGTGGGTTCCTGCATCGAGAGGCCGCATAACAATGTGTTGCACCCGAGCGGCGGCCGGGTGCGTGCCCTGAAATCCATGTCGTTCGGCAGAGGTGGCGATGAAACCGATAATCCTGGCAATGGTTTGTGGGCTGAGCGGGCTGGTTGCCCTGGCCGCTGACACGCCTGAGCCGATGCCCGTGAAACAGCCGGAGCTGCGACGCGAATTGCTCCGTCGAACGAAGGCAGACCAAGAAGCTCGCGAGGCCTGGGTCCAGTGGATGAAAGTCCGTGGATCAAGTGGCGTTGTGGTCCAGGCAACCCTCAGCAAGGAGGAGCAGGTCGAGTTGGAAGCAGTCACGGCCAAGATGAAAGCAGTCGATGAGGACAACACAAAGTGGCTCAAGGGCGTGGTCGAGAGGGGCGGGTGGCCAAGCAATACACAAGCGGGGAAGGACGGTGCGAACGCGGCTTGGCTCCTCGTCCAACACGCGGACTCCGACCCGAAATTCCAGCGTCGGTGTCTTGATCTGATGACCAAGCTGCCGAAGGACGAGGTATCGCAATCGAATCTGGCCTACTTGACCGACCGGGTGCTGCTGGCCGAGGGGAAAAAGCAACTGTATGGCACGCAGTTTACGTCTGTGGACGGCATGTGGAAGCCTCGGCCACTCGAAGATGAGGCCAACGTAGACAAGCGGCGCGCCGAGGTCGGGTTGCCGCCACTCGCCGAGTACAGCAGACTGCTCGAGCAGCAGTATGGTAATAGCCCCAAGAAATGAAACAAACGCAACCGGAAAAGGCGGTCAACCGGAGCGGCGGACCCGGCGGTTGCAAAGAACAGAGGCCTTTGGCCGCCGCCCGGTTGCCTCGGTCGTTCGGCAGGGTGAAATGCGTATTCCGTTGCCAGTTGCCGTGGTCGTGCTTCCATCGACACGGGGTCGGTGGAGAGCGGGACGGCTGTTCTGCGTGACTTTAGAAAAACGCAGGGGGCACGGCTGCTGGGGCACCGTCAATCATCGGACAGTACACTGGACGACGCCATGTCGCGGCAATCCAGCCAGACCATGCCGCAGCCCCGGCAGGATTCGACGATGATCAGATCGGGGCCGTAGCAGGGATGAATTCCCATGCCGCGGCGGCAGTGAGGGCAGCGTTTGCTGCCGCGGTGTTCGCCGACCAGGACGATCGGCTGCGAGGCGGCTTCACGAAATTCCGAGCGGCGGTTGCGCACGAACATCGCGAAGATTTCGTTCGTCATGAGCACTCCCTCGCACGCGGCGCAGTGCTCCACCTTCAACCCGTCCATTGCAGCCAGGTAAAGGCGTCGACGGCAGCATGGGCAAAAGCAGCTTCCCGCCGGATTCATCGGGACAATCGTACGGCCGGAATCGTCCGGGACATCCACGAACCGGTACGCGCGGCAAATCTCGCAAATGACAATCGGACTGATTCCGTCCCACCCCAGCGGGATTTCGCAGTTGTGACAATTCATCAGTCCGAATCCAAATCGGAAGTGGAAGTTTGGCCCACTTCGAACTTAGCTCGGAAACTTCCACGGTGCCGGCACGATGTGGAAAAAATGCAACACCCCGCCGGTTGTCCGACGGGGTGTCTTGTGATGATGTCAGGGTTGATCCCGCTCGCAGGCTGGACTGGAACGTTTCTCACGCCCCGGGCCGATTGCCGGGAACTCTCCATCGGACATCAATTCAGGCTATTTCGCCGACGCCTTGGGATCCGGAACTGGCTTCAGAGTGTTGACGTCGATGGGCGCAACTCCCGTGCCTTCATAACCAGGCATGGGCTTTCCGTCCGGAGTCAGTTTGCCGACTGACCACAGCAGGCCGTTGGTCACCAGATCCAGGTAACGGGCGTCAGCGACGGTGGCCGTATTGTGTCCCAGCGTCGTGCTGAAGACGCGGGACTTGCCGTATTCGTTGGCCCAGGCCACAACGAAATCATCGACCTTGGCCCCCGTGTCCTGGCGTCCGCGAGCCAGCGGCTTCGCCGACTCAATCGGCCTGATGTTGTTATACAACTCCTCGTTGACGGTGGTCCAGTTTTCCAACCCCCTGGTCACCGCATGGCTGCGGTCCAGGAACGTTACGTCGATAGGTTTCTGAGGTCCATGTCCGGACGACTGAATCCCGACGAACTGAAACCAGTCGTCCTTTCCGATGCGGTAGCAGTGCATGGCACAGTGCAGATTGACGGCGGCCACGCCATTCTTGTGAGCGTTCAAGATGTTTTCGACATACGGCAGTTCCTTGACGTCCGACGTACACTCGTCATGAATGACAACATCATAGCCCTTCGCCCAATCCGGGCTTTCGTACATTTTGAACCGGGCCTTGGTGGTGGTGTCGTCGGTGTGCACCAGCGTGAGATCGACTAGCGCCCGTTGCTGGATGCCGATCTTCAGAATCTCCTTTTGCTTCGCATATTCATGGCAGCAGCCCCCGGTGATCAACATGGCCTTGATCGGCTTGGGCTTATCGGCGGCCAGACTGACGGATGAACAGACGGCCAGCAGGGCCACAATCCACGAATCACGACGAACGCGCATGGTGCAATTCTCCAGGTAATGAGCAGTCCACGACTTCCACAGGGGATTTGCCCAACAAATGGGGTCAGACCCCTGCCACAGATATCTGATTTGAGGAGTTACCACTTTGGGAGGGGGGCAGACCCCATTTGTTAAACAAAGCCAGCCAGGGGGATTCTAACGAGATCGGGAACCTGCCGAAACTCGGCAGACTTCCCGTTGCCGCATGTTGACCATTTCGGAACGATTGTTACATAATGCCGGGTATCTAAACGCAGAGTCCTTTTCTGCAGGTCATTCCATGGTTGGATCTCGCGTCTTATTCCTGTGCTTGGTCCTCGGCAGCAGCAGTTCCGTTGCGATGGCACAGCACCATCACCATGGCGGTGGCCATCATTCGGGCTACCGATACTCGGGTCAGGTGGGCTCGGGGTACGACCTCTATGGGGGGTACGCAGGGTATTCGACGTCCGTGGCCCCGGTTTCAACGGGATCTGTCATCGTTTCCCATTGGGGGCACCCGCCGCAGCGTTATGAAGTTGGGGCTGTGCCGGTCTTTGTGAGTACTGGTCCGGTCTGGTTTCCGCCCGCAATGCCGCAGCCGGTCCTGCAGCCGATCGTTTCGGTCGAGCCAATCGTCCAGCCCACGCCAGCCGTGGCGGATGATCCGATCAAGCTGCCTGCAAAGCCATCAACACCCGCCGGCCGGTTGAAGAGCCTGGAATATCAGGCCAATGGCGACGAGAAACTGCGAAAACAACGTTGGGCTCTGGCGTATATGAGTTACCGCAGTGCGATCGACGCAGCGGGCGACCGGGGAGAGGCCCGCTTTCGACAGGGTTTCACGTATACCGCGATGCAGCACTTTTCGTCGGCCGTTCGTGAATTCAAGCGGGGGTTGTTCCTGGCACCGGAGATTGCGGAGTCTGGCATCACACTGCCAAGTCTATTCGGCCCCGAAAGCGAAGTGGTCCGAACATCGATTGTCAACAAGGTGGCAGACTGGGTTCGTGAGGATCCCCAGGATCCTGATCGACTGTTTCTGCTGGGCTTGATGCTGCATTATGAGTCCGATCCTCGCAGCCTCAAAGTCTTAAGAGCCGCTCGCGGCGTCGCCGCAGGACAGGACGATCACATTGTGGCGCTGCTCAGCAAAACCCTGATCCAGCCTCCCGGATTCGTCGGCAAGCCGGTGTTCTTGCCCGAATTGCCGCCGCTGCCGGTCGCTCCCAACGACACGGCCGTCGCCGACAACAAGCCGGAATCGGATGGACTGCCGCCTTTGTCCGACAAGGCCACACCGCCGGTCATCGTGCCCCAGGAATAGCTCTAAGTCCCCCGCCTTCCAAGGGAGGTTCGTCGTCATGACCGATCCTCAGAATCGCCGTGAATTCCTCCAGTTGACTTCCGGCACCTTGTTGGCCGCGACAACCAGTTTCGCCGCGCAGTCTGCGATCGCGAAGAGCCCCAATGACAGGCTGGTGGTGGGACTGATTGGCTGTGGTGGACGCGGTGTTCACGATGCCGAGTTGTTCCGCAAAACCCCGAATGTGGAGGTTGCCTGGGTGTGCGACGTCGATGACGCACGCCGTGCCGCGGCGGCCAGCCGATTCGAGATCACACCGGAACGGTCCGTCGGCGATCTGCGGCGGATCCTGGACGACAAGGCGGTCGATGCCGTCCTCGTGACGACTCCCGATCACTGGCACTCGATCGCGGCGATCCTGGCCTGTGATGCGGGAAAGCATGTGTACGTGGAAAAGCCCATCTCGCACAACATCCGGGAAGGGCGATTGCTGGTGGACGCGGCCGATCGCAATAAAACGCATGTTCAGCATGGAACTCAAAGTCGCAGTACGGGGATGATGATCGAGGCGGTCAAACTGCTGCGCGAGGGTGTCATTGGCGACGTACGAGTGGCCAAGTGCTGGAATATCCAGAAACGCGGCTCACTGGGGCGCGGCCAGGACGTTGCGCCTCCGGCCGGTTTCGACTATGACACCTGGGTCGGTCCGGCCACGATGATTCCGTATCGGACAAATCGCGTCCACAATCGGTGGACATGGTGGTATCACTTCGGCACCGGCGACATGGGCAATGACGGGGTTCACGACATTGACTACACCCGCTGGGGTCTGGGTGTCGACACGCACCCGACTCGAATCGTCGCAGTGGGTGGGAAATATCAGTTCGATGACGACATGGAGTTTCCCGACACGCAACAAGTCACGTTCGAATACCCCGGCGACGGTCACCCGGGCAGCCAGCGAATGTTGATTTACGAACAGCGGCTGTGGTCGACGAACTATCCTCACAATACTGACAGCGGTGCTGAGTTCTACGGAACCAGGGGCCAGATGTTTCTGAGCCGTCGCGGCAAGTTGGAGATCCTGTCGGATCGCAACCAGTTGATTCCGATCCATGTGAAACCGGAGCCACAGAATGACACGGCTCACGTCCGGAACTTCTGCGATGCGATTCGGCAGGGGGCCAAGTTGAATGCCGATGCCCTGATCGGACACCTGTCGACGTCCCTGTGTCATCTGGGCAATATTGCCACCCGGCTGGGGCGATCGCTGACGTTTGATCCACAGAGCGAACGAATCGTTGGCGATGAGGAAGCCAATGCGCTGACGCATCGCCCGTATCGCGAACACTGGGCGACGCCGAAAGGCGTTTGACGACTACAGCAATTCCTGAATCACCGTGCCACCGTCGAGAACCCGCATTTCCGCGCGGGCCTGGGTGTCGATGCCAGCCAGTTCGGTGATGGTGGTTCCAACCATCTTCGGCGTGATTGCCGTGGTGACAGGGTCTTCGGCGTAGCGGTCGCTGGCTCCGATGACCCGGCCAGGCTGGGTTCCGCCACCGGACCACAGGGAAAAATAACAGCGGCTCCAGTGATCGCGGGCGGCTCGCGAATTGATGCGTGGCGTTCGGCCAAACTCACCCATCGCCACGACCAGCGTCGAATCAAGGAGCCCGCGCGTCCGCAGGTCGTCCAGCAGGGCGGCAAACGCGCGGTCCAAGATCGGGCAGTGAGTGTCCTGCAACAGCTCGAAATTATAGATATGAGTATCCCAGCCAAAGTCACAGTTCGGCGTGATCGATTCGACGTACTCGCTCCAGTTGACCTGGATGTACGGAACGCCGGCTTCGACAAGGCGGCGCGACAACAGACAGCTTTGGCCAAACGTTGTGTGGCCGTAGGCTTCCCGCGTTTCCTGGGATTCCTGGGTCAGATCAAAGGCCGCCCGCGATTGCGGGCTGGTGATCAGGCCGTAGGCACGTTGAAAGGTGCGGTCCCAGGACGCAAAGCCAGCGTCTTCCAATTGTGACAGTGTCCCATCCAGGCTGGCGCGAACCCGGTTGCGATCAGAGATCCGGTTGGGACTCAATCCATCCAGCAATTGCAGGGACGGGATTTCGACCTGTCCTTCATCTGAGCAACTGACCATGAACGGATCGGCCGCTTTACCGAACTTCCCGCCCCCATAACCTTCAATCTTGCGGACCACATCCTTGGGGATTCCCCGGCCGACCATGACGAACGGCGGCAATGATCCCTTGTGTCCACGATGCTTGCCGACGATCGAACCGAAGTTCGGCTGGACTGGTTCCGGCCGCTCTTCAAATCCGGTCAAGCCAACCGTCCCGGCATCAGGGTGGCCGGGCTGAGTGGTGACGTGCGAGCGAATCAGTGAGAACTGGTCGCTGCGCGCGGCCAGCTTCGGCAAAAGCTCGGTGAATTGCACTCCCGGAATTTTCGTGGCGATCGGCGAAAACGGTCCTCGATATTCCGACGGAGCGGCGGGCTTGGGATCAAACGTGTCGATATGGCTGGGGGCTCCCCACAGCCAGACAAAGATCACCGACTTCGCTCGGGCGGGATGCGCGCCGTGCAGCACGCGTGATCCGAGCATCAATCCGGCAGGGATGCTGGCTCCCAGGTGCAGGAAGGACCGACGCCCGATCCCGGCACAGGTTCGAGCCCGAAAGGAACCAACATCAAACATGAATCCCACCTTCACCGATGAACGACCGTTCCCGTGTATGGCTTTGTCCTACAAATGGGGTCAGACCCCAACACAGAATTCCGATTTGAAGAGTAAGCACATTGGGAGGGGGGCAGACCCCGTTTGTAGGGCAAAGCCCCCAGTACTCATCAGGTCATTCTGATCGGAATGGGAATCCAAAGGAAGGCCGAATGTCGGAGATGGCAGGGCCATCGCTTTTTTCAAATTGGGGTCGATCGGACGGGAGTGGAACACATATTGAGAGCGCTCCATCCAATCGTCTTAGCCCGAATAACTCACTGACGGCCACGGATGAAACACGGATAATCCGAGTGATATCCGTGTTTCATCCGTGGCCGTCAGCGAATCATGCGGGTTCTTGAGAACTACATCTGCTCGGTAACACCGATTCCCAGCAGTTCCAGACCCTGCTTCAGGACGCGGGCGGTGGCATCGCACAACAGCAACCGGCTGGTTCGGATGTCGGAGTCTGGTTCTTTCAGAACCGTACACTGGTCATAGAACCGAGCGAAGACGTTGGCCGTTTCGAACAGATACTGAGTCAGCAGGTTGGGACGATAGTCAACAGCGACGTCCGCGACCGCCTGTGAAAATGCATTGAGTTGCAGGGCCAGAACTCGTTCGGCGGGAGAATTCAAAAGCAGCGGCGCATCACTCAGTCGCAAGGCGGCAACGTCGACTTCGCCCTTGCGAAGGATACCGCAGACCCTGGCATAGGCGTACTGGATGTATGTTGCCGTGTCCCCGTTGGTTGCCAGCATCTTTTCCCAACTGAAAACATAGTCGCTGTCCCGGTTGTGATGCAGGTCGACGTAAATGATCGCCCCGATCCCGACCAGTTCGGCCACCCGGCCCCGTTCCTCGTCGCTCAGGTGCCCGCTGTTTTCGTCCACGATCTTGCGGGCATTCTGGATCGCCTCGTCCAGCAGGCTTTCCAGGCCGACGGTGTCGCCGGAACGGGTTTTGAACGGACGCCGGTCATCACCCAGCACCGTTCCAAAACTGACGTGCCGGAATTCCGCCTGGTCGTAACCCATCTTTCTGGCAGTCGCGAACAGCAGTTGAAAATGCTCGCCCTGCCGAGAATCGACGACGTACAGACTGGCGTCCGCATGCAGAGTTTCGATGCGATGTCGTATCGTCGCCAGGTCGGTGGTCGCGTAGGTGTAGGCTCCATCGGCCTTTTGCACGATAAAAGGGGCGTCGTTTCCTTCGATGAAGACACACGTCGCACCGGCGCTTTCCACTGCCAGATGCTTCTGCTTCAGTTCGTCGACGATCCCGGCGAGCATCGGGTTGTACCAGCTTTCGCCAAGCGTCATGTCGAACTTGACGCCGAATCGCTGGTAGACGGTTTCCAGAGCGGCCAGGCATTGCGGAACGAATTCGTCCCAGAGCCGTTTGTTCTCGACATCCCCCGCGTGCAGTTTGGCCGTTTCCCGTCGAGCCAACTCGGCGATTTGTGGATGCGCCTCGGCCAGCGCTTTCAGTTCAGGACGGGATTGCACTTCCGTGATCTTCTTTTCGGCGGACGTGATTGCGTCCCGTCCTGCCACCAGATCCTGATCCGCGCGCCGCGCATGCCGGGCCGCGTCCTTGTCTGCCGGTGTCGCCGCGGCCAGCCGTTGGGCGGCTGTGGCAGCCTGTTCGAGCACGGGGATCTGTTGCTGCAGCTTGGGCAGATTCGCGACCTGTTCGTGATAATCGGAAAGCTGGTTGACCAACCGGTACAACCGGGCGAGTTCCGCCACGGGTGCCTGGTCGTAGGCCGCCTGATCCCGGAAGTTTTTGAATCCGTAGATAATCATGCCGAACTGGGTTCCCCAGTCGCCGACATGGTTGTCGGACAGCACGTTGTGACCCAGGAATTTCAGGACTCGATACAGAGCATGTCCGATCACCGTGCTGCGCAGGTGTCCGACGTGCATCGGCTTGGCAACGTTGGGCGACGAAAAATCGACGATGTAGGTCCGCGGCCGGGAGACGGCAGTGACCCCCAGTCGCTCGTCGCGACACAGCAAGGCGGTCTCCGTAGCCAGTCGGTCTGTCTTCACGCGCAGATTAATGAACCCGGGTCCGGCGATTTCGGGGGGATCGCACAGGTCGGCGACGTCCAGCTTGGCGATCAGTGCCAGAGCCAGATCACGCGGGGGTTGCTTGTGCTGCTTTGCCAGCGGCATCGCGCAATTGGCCTGGAAGTCGCCGAACTTGCTGTCCGTGGTTGGCTTCAGCATCTCGACAAACGATTCGGGGGAATCTGTGAACGAGACCAGGGCCTGACGCAGTCGGGAACGAAGTTCGGCAAGCAGATTCATCGGAGGAGGTCCGGTAATACTGGAGGAGGACGCACTGACTTTAGTCCGAATAATTCACTGACGGCCACGGATGAAACACGGATAAATCAAGATGAACCGAGTGCCATCGGCAAGTAGGTGCCGTTTGGCTGTCGCACATAGAACGGGGACGACATCCCTCGCTCAAAGCGATCTTTGGCGAACCGCGAGTCGGCTACTTGATTTCTAGGGGCGCCCCGGCGATGGCCTTCCAGTCGACGCGTTTCGCGTCGGCCCAGAGACTCTCCAGGTCGTACAGTTCGCGGGCTTCGGGCAGCATCACGTGCAGGACGATGTCACCCCAGTCCTGCAGCAGCCACGAACTGACCTTTTCCCCTTCCGTGCTGGGGACCGAGTTGCCTCGTGCCTTCATCAGGACGCGGGCTTCGTTGGCAAGTGCCGACATGGTGCGTGGGTTGTTGCAGGTGGTAATGACGAAAAAGTCCATGATCGGAGTGATCGCGGTCAGATCGAGGACCACTGTGTCTTTACCGCGAAACTCCTCGCACGTCCGGGCGATCTGACAGGCGTCGGCCAGACTTTTTTCCAGGCGGGCTTTTTGCCTGGCATTCAAAGGTGCGGTGGTCGTTGGCGTGTCGGCGCTGGCGGTCATTGTGGCGCTAATGGGAGTCATCTCCGTTCCATCGTCATAAAATCGGGGTCTACGGAAGCCCGGGTGGGTAAGGTGTAGACCGTTCGTACCGTTGGCAGGTTCGCTCGGTCCGTTTGAAGTCGCCAGAGAAGTGAAAGAAACCGACGGGACCGGGGGGAGTAAAATCCGCCTGGGGGCTTCCACGTCACTCGCTCGTCAAATCCAGCTCGCACTTCAGGATCCTCAGATCCGCAGAGCGTGGCTTTGCCCAACAAATGGGGTCAGACCCCTGCCACAGGTATTCGATGTGAGTAGAAACCACAGTGGGAGGGGGCAGGCCCCATTTGTTGGGGAAAGCCGCAGAGCGTACTGAACGACCAGACCGGCAAACACGTCGTCACCATCGTCCTCAAGTTGATGCCAATGTTCAAGCTTAAGACGAAAACGGCCAAATCCCGTCCAGAGCGCCGACGCTGGAAGCGTCGGGTACGACTGCGTAACCTCAATCATTGATAGAGATTGCGTCGCAACGTGGCGGTTGAGATGACACGAAAGAACCGCTCTCCACCGACCCCGCGTCGGTGGAAGCCCGACTGGCCAGCTACAGCGTTACGATTCGATCGCCTTTTCGCTCTCCACCGACCCCGTGTCGGTGGAAGCCCGACTGGCCAGCTACAGGGGCTCCCGGAAAACGCCACTGCCGGAGAAGAGCCTTCTCCGGCAGTCGACTATTTCAAGGGTGTGTCGGTTCACGCTTAGTAGCGCGATCCGCCACCGCCGCCGTACTTTCCGCCGCCGCTACGTCCGCCGCCGCGATCTTCACGAGGACGAGCTTCGTTGACGGTCAGGGCGCGACCATCGACGTCTTTGCCGTTCAGTGCCGCGATGGCGGACTTGCAGGCCTGATCATCACCCATTTCCACGAAGCCGAAGCCCTTGGAACGACCGGTATCACGGTCCATCACGATCTGGGCTGAACGGACTTCGCCAAACGGGGCGAACAAGGTCTCCAACGTTGCGTTGGTTGTACCGTATGTCAGGTTGCCCACATACAATTTTGTCGCCATTCGATTTTCCTTCCCATGCCGTCCTGCTCAACCTGACGTCCTGACGAACCGGCCTGCGAGACGAGACATCACTTTTTGACCACCCGCAACTGCGCGGGGAGTACTCCTACCAGTCTCCGCAAACGACACCGTTCACGGCTCAATCCAACCCTCATCAGTCTTGGAAATGCATGCATTTCGTCACCTGAATGCTCAGTCATCACTGCCCGTCGTACAAGCCTGAACTCGATGACCATTGCGGCAATGAGCGAAGAAAACGACTCCCGGGGAGAATCTGCTGGGGTCGTTCGGGTAGGAGAGGGGCCGAGGAGAACAAGTCTCGATACGGGACACTCGGCACGGGAAACGATCAGAGCTGATTTTCTTGGCGAAAATCTTCTTCCATCAAATTATGACTCTACCAGATCAACGCCAGTTTCCAGATGCCAAAATGCAAGAATCCGAGAAGATTCTGAAAGATGTCTGAAACAGGATCGGTGAGGCTGGATTCGGGCTACGGCTGTCGTTGATGCGTCCCCAACATTATGATTTCACGGACAGATTGCCCGCTTTCGGGCGACATCCGTCTGAAAATATGTCTCGGATCCATTGGAGTTGGAAAAACGTCATGGCTTTGGTTCGCACTCGCAGTCAGGCACATTTTGCCCGCGCTCAACAGGTCATTCCCGGGGGGGTGAACAGTCCCGCCCGAGCCTTTGGTGGAGTCAGTGGCACGCCCGTCATCATGGACCGGGCCGACGGTGCTTATCTGTACGATATCGATGGAAACAGGTTCATCGACTACATCGGCTCCTGGGGGCCGCACATCCTTGGGCACCGGCATCCTGACGTCCTGAATGCCATCCAGACCGCTCTGGAAAAGGGAACCAGCTTTGGGGCTCCGTGCGAACTGGAAACGGAACTCGCAGAACGGGTGATCGACGCCGTCCCGTCGATCGAGCTGGTTCGCATGGTGAACTCGGGGACGGAAGCGACCATGAGTGCCATTCGCGTCGCCCGAGGATTCACCGGTCGCAATGTGCTGATCAAGTTTACCGGTTGTTATCACGGCCACGTGGACAGCCTGCTGGTGAAAGCCGGTAGTGGTGCATTGACTCTCGGCACGCCGTCCAGTCCTGGAATACCCGCCGGGTGTACAGCCGACACCCTGAGCCTGGAATACAACGACTGCCAGCAACTGGAAGAGACGTTTGCCAATCGCGGGAGTGAGATTGCCTGTGTGATCCTGGAACCGGTGGTGGGAAACATGGGAGTCGTCATTCCGACTTCGGAATTCCTGTCGACACTTCGAACCCTGTGCGATCGACACGGAACGGTCCTGATCTTCGACGAAGTCATGACCGGATTTCGAGTGGCGTTCGGAGGAGCTCAGGAGCGATTCCAGATTCGTCCGGACATGACGACACTCGGCAAGATCATCGGAGGCGGACTTCCCGTCGGAGCCTATGGCGGTCGGCGAGACATCATGAGCGTCGTCTCGCCCGCCGGTCCGGTGTACCAGGCGGGAACGCTGTCCGGTAATCCCGTCGCCATGGCCAGCGGGATTGCCACGCTGAAGACCCTGAAGGCAACCAATCCGTATCCTCAACTGGAACAGGCCACCAGCCAATTGACGACGGGGTTGTCCGCCCTGGCGACCGCGGCCGGGATCCCGCACATGATCCCGCGCGTCGGCAGCATGTTCACATTGTTCTTCAATCCTGATGTCGTGACCAACCACGCGGTGGCGGTGAAGAGTGACACGGCCCGATTTGCCCGGTATTTTCATGCGATGCTGGAACGGGGCGTTTACCTGGCCTGCAGTCAGTACGAAGCCAACTTCGTGTCTGCGGCGCATTCGGAAGCCGATTTGAAATCGACGTTGAATGCAGCCGAAGAAGCGTTTGCCTTGATCCGTTAAGCCAGGTTCGATCAGCCCGCGAGAAGCTTCTGTCATTTGAGAGCGGAGTGCCGGATGTCACCCTACGAACTCTATGTTACTCAGACGCGTCGCAATTTCCTAACCTCGTCGGCCAGTGGTCTCGGCCTGGCGGCCCTGGGAGGAATGCTGACCGGGGACGGCGTCCTGTCGCCGAAAACCGCGATGGCGGGAGTTCCGCTGGCCGCCACCAATCCCCTGGCCATCAAACCGCCCCACTTCGCCCCCAAAGCAAAGAGTTGCATCTTCCTGTTTCAGGCGGGAGCGCCCTCACACCTGGATCTGTTTGATCCGAAACCCAAGTTGAATGAACTGGATGGTAAACCACTCCCCAAGGAGATGCTCGAAAAGGTGCGGTTTGCTTTCATCAAGAAGGAAACGGCCGTCCTGCTGGGCTCCGGGCGAACCTGGTCCAAGCATGGTGAATGCGGCATGGATTTCTCCGATTTCCTGCCGCATCTGTCCACCTGTGCAGATGACATCCTGATGGTTCGTTCGATGCATTCCGAACAGTTCAATCACCACCCCGGTCAACTGCTGTTAAGCTGCGGACGTGCGACGTTCGGCCTGCCGACCATGGGCAGTTGGCTGACCTACGGCTTGGGGACCGAATCCCAGAACCTGCCCGGTTACGTGGTGCTGACGAGCGGACGTGGTTCCAGTGGCGGTGCCTCGCTGTGGTCGAGCGGTTTTCTGCCGTCGCACTATGCCGGAGTTCTGTTCCGCAACAAGGGTGAACCGGTCCTGAATCTGAGCAACCCCGACGGGTTGCCCCCCGAATTGCAGCGACGCGGCCTGGATGTGCTGCGGACACTCAACGAAGATCGCCTGAGTGAAATGCACGATCCCGAGATCGCCAGCCGGATCGCCAGTTATGAACTTGCCTTCCGGATGCAATCCGCCGCCCCGGAACTGATTGATCTGGGCGGCGAGACGGCGTCCACGCTGGGGGCGTATGGAGTCGAGCGGGCGCAACATCCTCAGGCGACCGGACGAGGGAATGTCGACAATGCCCATCTGTCGTTCGCCCGCAATTGCCTGCTGGCCCGGCGGATGGTGGAACGCGGCGTCCGCTTCGTGAACATCATTTACGAAGCGTGGGATCAGCACAGCAATCTTGACGCGGACCTGCGATACAACTCATGGGTTGTGGATCAACCGATCGCGGCACTGCTGAAGGATTTGAAGCAACGGGGGCTGCTGGAAAGCACGCTGGTGGTCTGGGGCGCCGAATTTGGCCGAACGCCGCTGGGAGAGAATCGTCCCAGCCGCGACCCGAACACGGGACGTGATCATCACCCCTATTCATTCACCTTGTGGATGGCCGGAGGCGGGATCAAGGGAGGGCAGGTCTACGGCGAATCGGATGAAATCGGCTGGGGAGTAGCGAAGGATCCGGTCCACGTCAACGACTTTCATGCGACGCTGCTGAATCTTTTCGGTCTGGATCATCTGAAGTTGACTCACCGTAACCAGGGTCGCGATTTCAGACTGACCGACGTCGCCGGCAAAGTGATCGACCGCTGGATCGCGTGATCGATTGGAACGCATCATGGTGGCGCGGGCTGCCATGGGGCGGCTTCCTCCGCGGACTGAGGCCAAACCTGATGAAACGCATCCTAATTGCTTCAGGAATTGTTTCTGCAATGGCAGGATGCGATCAGGCACCGCCGCCCAAAACGACGATTATCTCGGTCACGATTACACAGGAGCAACGAGAGAAGTTATCCCCGTTGGTGCGGCAACTTCTCTCTGATGTCGAAACCGGAAAAGCCGCGGATGCAATTGCGTCGAATTACTCGGCAGTACTCAAAGAGGCTTCTGAGCGCAACGACTTCAAAACGTACACGGAATACGGTTTCATCCTGGACGGCCAAAGTGAGGCCGAAAGCCATCCCTACCTCGTTGTCCAAGTCGACAAGGAGAGTGGACGTATCAAGCGATGTGGGGTTGTCGAGCCCTGTTGGTAATCTGCGATCCGCTTTCGCGGGCTGCCAGGTGGACTCACATCGAAATCCGGCGCGGGCGTCGAACAACGATCGCCTGACTGAGGATCTGTGATCCGATCGCCGCCAGGCCCAGATTCTGCAAACAGAAACGGGCAAAGTTGGCGCACGGGATTTCCAGGACCGACGGAAAACGGTCACCCAGCACCGTGGCCAGCGCGACCAACCCCACGGGGAAAATCGACATCACACTGACAGCGACGCCCATCCCCAGGATCATCCAGCGCGGATTGCCAGGTTCGGCGATGTAGACCATTGATAGCGGCAACGTGGCCAGCAGCATTCCCAGGCTGGGCAGCAGGCACATCGGAATCCAGATCGACGTGATCAGGAACATCAGTGCCACGGACAATGAACTGGCCACCAGCAGTGTCGTCTTCTTTTCGTCGTCACTGAGTGCAAGCCGGCCAAACCGGTTGGTGGACAACACCAGATTGAACAGCGGATTTCCGAGCCAGGTTGAGACGGCAAAAATCACGTAGGCGATCAGGATCGGCGTGATGAACGGAGCCAACTGAGGTTGCCGCTGGGCCACCCCGGACAGCATGCGGAACAACAGGAATGCGCCAATCATGAGTGCAAAGGCGTATTTCTGATTCAGCTTCTGTGCCCACAGGAAGTAACGTAGGATTGGCCGATAGAGGAAGTGCTGTGCCTTGAGAGCAGTGATGATCCCCAGCCTGGCGTGTTCCAGGTTCGGCTCCAACCGCAGCGCTTCGCGAAAGTGAACCATCGCGTCGTTGTAGCGACCCTGTTCGATCAGGGACCAACCGAGGTTGGCATGAGTCCACGCGTCATCGGGATCCCGCTGGAGGGCTCCGTGTAACGTGTCTGATGCCTCCACCCGTCGCCCCAGTCGGATCAGGGCGATCGAACGCAGGTTGGCACAGTCATCGTCGGCGGGATCGACCAGCAATCCCAGTTCCGCAGAATCCAGCCCCTGCTGCCACTGCTGTCGCTGCAGGTGGATCCTGGCCAACTGTGCGAAGTACATCGACGAGGACTGATCCAGTCCGATCGCTTCGCGAATTTCTGCTTCGGCCTCGGGAAGGCAATTGGCGTTGGCCAGGACCACCGACAGGACGTAGTGCGAGAACGGTTGATCGGGGGCCAGACCCACTGCCGTCCGAGCCTCGTCGTGCGCTTCCTGATGGCGGTCTGCGTGCGACAGGCACAATGCCAACTGGGCGTGAGCGAAGTCACTTTCGGGATGGTCTGCCAGGTACAGGCGCAGTTCTTCCTCGGCCCGGTCGATTCGCCCCTGGCGCAACAGAAGCCAGATGCGTTGCTGGATTGCTTCGTGTTCGTTCATGAGAGTTTCAGGTACTTCAGGACATCGTCATAGATGCCCCCCTGATTGGAGTAGAGTGCATAATTGCGGGCCGAGGCGAACCATTCGCGGGTGGACGGTTTCAAACCTTTGGCGGCGTCGAGCAGATCCCGCGTCTGCAGCGGGACAGGTTTGCCGGTCTTCATCGCGTCGCGCAATCGATGCTCGATGGCGGCGTCGACAATCGCCTTCATGTCCGCGCCAGAGAATTGATCGCACTTGCGCGCGACAGAAGTGAAGTCGAGGTTTTCCTGGGGCTTGCCTGCACAATGCAATCGCAGGACGGCGGCCCGTCCGGCTTCATCGGGTGGCGGCACAAACAGGATGCGATCGAAACGGCCCGGTCGACGAAACGCCGGGTCGACATGCCAGGGAGCGTTGGTCGCGGCCAGGATCAGCACACCTTCGTTCGAACTGCTGACTCCGTCCATTTCCGACAGGAATTGATTGATCAGTTGACGACCACTGCCGCTGATCATGTCACTGCGTCGTCCCCCCAGCGCATCGACCTCGTCAAAGAACAGGACGCAGGGGCGGTTCCGGCGGGCCTGCTCGAAGACCTCGTGCAGGTTTCGTTCGCTTTTGCCGATCCACATGTCCAGGACATCGTTGATGCCGACAGCGATGAATCCGGCACCGATTTCTCCGGCCGTGGCCCGTGCCAGATAGGTCTTGCCGCAACCGGGCGGACCATACATCAGGATTCCTCCGCCGGCCGTCTTGCCATAGGCCTTGTAAAGTTCGGGGTGCTTCAGTGGATACAGGATCTTCAGACTGATCTCTTCCTTGACCGCATCCATCCCACCGATTTCGGAAAACGTCAGCTTGGGACGCTCGACCTCCGGCCCAACCGGGGAATCTTCTGCTTCCCAACCCTGTCGCAATCGTCCTTCGACCACGGGACTTGAATCAGGATCCTCAGTGACACCCAGAGTCCGACCAAGTTCCTCGTCGGCCACATCGGGATCGAGTTCCAGGCCGAGTTTGTATTGTGCGACCGCTCGCGGGACATCTCCTTCCCGAAACAGCAACCGGGCATACAGCACGTGTGCCGCGGCGGGAGCGTCCGGCTTTTTGGTCAGGCTCTCGACAATGACCAGCGCCTGGCTGTTCTTGTCCTGTTGCATGTAAACCTGTGCCAGAGTAAACGTGACCTGCGGATGGTGCGGCGACCGCGTCAACGCCTCGCGAAGTTCCAATTCCGCTTCCGGAAACCGGCCCAAATTGCAATACGCCCGCGCCAATTGAATTCGCAGCGGCACATTGTCAGGCGAAACTTCCAGGGCCGATTTCAAGCCCGCGATCAATTCGTCACGTTCGGACATCTTCTACCTGGTTCAGGAACGGCAGGGTCAGGGAGGTTGTTCGACGGGATTCTACGCGGAAGCCGGGAAAAAGTCGCAGGTCCCTTTGCAAATTGTGACTCGGCCTCCGTGTCGCACCGATCCCTTCAAATTGGCCAGGGCGATCGCCCTTTTTTAATTGGGAATCGGGTGCCACGGTTATGGAGTCCTCGACATGGCCGTGCCGATTGAGCACTCGCACGGCTTTCCCGAAGACGGTAAGACCGTGGCACCCCCCCCAAAAAAAAGGCGATGGCCCTGGCCAATTGGCTGTCCCGAATATGTCAGCGGGATCCGATCCCGTATACTGGCGGTGTCACAGTCCTCTTTTGGCGATCCCTTTTACCGCGATGAAGTCACATGAAATATGTCCCTTGGATTCTGGTGTTGCTGCTTGGTGCCCCCACGCTGACGCGTGCCGCCGATCCTGGTCCGAAGTTGGGGACCCTGCCGGCCGGCAGAGTCTTGTTTCTGGGGAACAGCATCACGTTGCACGGCCCCGCACCGGCAATCGGTTGGACAGGAAACTGGGGGATGGCGGCGAGCGCCATGGACAAAGATTACGTCCATATTGTGACCGCCGAAATCGCGAAGTCCACGGGTGTGAAACCCGAAACCAGGGTGCGTAACATCGCGGATTTCGAACGAGGATACGAGGCATTTGACATTACCAGTCAGTTCAAAGCCGAGTTTGACTTCAAGGCGGACCTGATCATCATCGCAATCGGCGAGAATGTGGCCGAGCCCACCACCGAGACTGCTCGCGCCAGCTATCAGGCAGCGCTGGGACGTCTAATTTCGACATTCCAGCAACACGGACATCCCACAGTTTTTGCACGCAGTTCGTTCTGGCCGAATGCCTCCAAGGACGAGATCCTGCACAAGGCGAGTGCCGACGCCGGGGCGACGTTCATTGATCTCTCAAAACTCGGCCACGACGCGTCCAACGCGGCGAGTGCGGAGCGAAAGATCGAACACGCCGGTGTGGCCGCTCATCCCGGTGACAAGGGGATGCGCGCGATCGCCGACGAAATCATCGGGGCGATCAAACGGCAGGCTGGTCTGGTCAACGAGGAAAAGGATGGACGCCAGCCGGTGAAGCCCTGATGGCATGATATCGAGCGTGGCCAGCGGTGTTCTGGTCTACTCCGGTCGTTGCTGACCTCGCGAGCATGCGAGGCGTTTGCTGGCGACGTCCGAAGTCTCACGACTTCGGCTACATGGTTACGAGGCCAGCAGCAATGAGGTCCTATTATGCCGTTGGTGCGACTATTTGGCGGTTTCTTTTGCGTCGGATGGTCGGTCGGCGTCGCTGGGTTCTGGTGGTGACTCGACCGGAGTCTCATCAGGCAGGCGGCGAAGAACATGATTCGTCGAGCCGTCCCAGGCGCGCATTTCGACCTGGTGGTTCTCAACGCAGTCCAGCAGGTATTCGTAGCGGCTTCCCCAGGTATCCATCAGAGATTTGGCCTGCCGCGTCGGTTTGCCGTCGACGATGTCAATGAAGACTCGAGCTCCGTCGAGGGACCATTTCATGTCAAAGTCGAGTCGTTTGCCATACAGCAGTCTGCCGGCGAAATCCAGTTCCAATTCCATCCGAGCCGTGCCGTCGTCGTTCAGCGTCAGGATTCGCTTTCCATAGAACTGATCCTGCCAGCGGCCGAGTAACTGGCTGCGATCCACTTCGCTCAGCTTCGGCTGCAGGACGCGTTCGTCGGCAGTGGTCGTTGTGGCCGTATCGGCCGTATTGGCCGTTTGAAAAACGGTCGACGGTGCGGTGTCCTGTTTCGGGGAAGGATCCGTCAATGACGATGGTTCCTGTGCCGCCGCGGCATTCGACTTGAGAGAAGTTGTGGAATTGTCGTCGGCCCGGAGTGATACGGTTGCCGGTCGACTGGCAGAGGGGTTTTCCACCGCAAGTGATGTCGGGGACCAGTTACAACCGGACAGACTGCCGACCAGCAGTACCATTGACAGGCCGCCATCGGCCCAGTTCCTGCGGACGATGCGAAGGGAGGATTTCATTTCAACCAACTCGGGGACATTTCGATTCAGACCAAGTTAGTGACCAGTATTCTCGTTTTCAGGCGCGACGGTCAATCCCAAGACTCAACGGAGCCTGTGCCGCATGTGAACGGCGTGTTGCTGGCCTATTCCCGCAGATCGACAGCGAAGGGATCGTCGATTTCCCGCGGTGTCGTCTCGACTTCCTCGGTGGCACTTGCGTGAATCACCGCGGACGGAGCACGAGCTTCGCCGCGGGACATTTGAGTTTGCAGGGTTTGCTTCAGGGCCATCCGCTGAGATTCTTCCACGCCGGCAATCAGTTGGACATCGTCCACCACGAATCGCTCGAACTCACGCCGCAGGGTCACTGTCGCTCCGTAACGATTGTCACCCAGGTGCACAATCACCTCTTTGTCGGCGATGGCGATCCCCTTCAGCGGAGATTTCAGGAAAGTGTCGGCGGACATGCCCGAGTTGGGGACGAACTTGGTTTGAGTCCAGACGAGACGATTGAAATCGGTCGTCGAGATGGCTTGCAGACGCTCCAGGGCCTGCTGTTGTGACTGGGAATCGCGGCCTTGAGCAATCGCGGATGCGAACTCGTGAATCGGGACCAGGATTTCCAGCGTCGTCTTCAGGGATGCGGGAAGTCCCGTCAATTGCCAGTTCACGTCATCCACGAAGAAACGGCCGTTTTCTTCCCGCAGCACGAATGTCATGGTTCGTCCCCCCTGGCGTGCTTCGACGCGTGTCAAAGCTCCCAGGAACGTGGTGTTGACGAATTCCGCATTTCCGCCGTCGAACATTTCCAGAGGCATTTCGCCGATGGTGTCATTGTTCAGTCGGCTCCAGACCCTGGTTGTCAAGTCTCGCGTGGACGAATGTTTCAGTGTGCTCAGGTCGCGAGTGGCGAGGGCCTGCGCGAAGATCTCCAGCATTCCCTGGGCGGTAAACAGGGCGGACAGCCGCTTTTCCTGCTTCGATTCGATTTCATAAATCGTGACATCCGAGACCAGGTATTTCTCGGGAGCGTTCATTTCCGTCGTCGGAGCCTTGTGCATGTCGATCTGAACGAGTTCTGTGTCGTTCTTCAACACGAAATCCGCTCGATTGCCCCGCAACTTAACCTGCAACTCGTGTTCACTGAGCTGGGCATCGGGCAGTTTGGCGATCGACAAGTCACCAATCGCCAGGCTCCCCTCGAAGAAGTCCGGGGAACTCCATTTGGCCAGTGAGGATTTGTCCCCCGCCGAGTACGCGGCCAGGAACGATGTACAGCCATTGACTGCCGTCGCCAGTTTCAACATGGACGGCAGCGCATCATCATTTTTGGCATCGACGGCGACGTCCGAGACTAGCCAGTGCCCCTTTTCCAGTTCCAGGGTGACGACGGTGTCGCCCACTCCACGAGGTAACCGGACGACGGCAATCTTTTCATCGATCTGGGCATTTGGCTTATATTTTCCGCCCGGCTTGCCTGCAGAAACAATGCGCGTCAAGGAGGCCAGGAACGACGGAGGCAAGGGATCCAGGGCGTCGCGAAATTCCGTAGTCGCGACGCTGAGAACCTTGTCGCGATCGCCGCGATTCCAGGTATCCAGGAATTCGCGGACGGACAGCAGCAGATCCATCTGCTCGGTCACCGACTTGTAAGCCTCGACCCCCTTGCGTTTCTGCTTCAGGTAGATGTCGTCGACGACCCAGTGGCCGGTCCGATCTTTGGCGAGTTCGTAGAAGACTTCCTTCTTCCCTTCCCCCACCTGGACGGTGACTCGCTTCTTGTCTTCGGAAAGATCCTCGACTTCGACGATGGCCGTCTTGCCGTCGGGTAGATTCAGGATTTTCAGATCTTCCATCGCCGTGGCGGTCCGCAGGGCGCGCTGGCGGAATTCACCCGATGTTGATTGCAGAAGTCCTTTGAGGTCTTCGTCTTTCAGGTGCTTGGAGAATTCGGTGATGGTCCGCGTTTCGATCAGGTGAGTGCACCCACCGCTGGTGGTGACCGCGCCCACTGCCAGTCCGAAGCACCACACGAGTGAGCGGAATGTTCGAGCCATGCGCGACTTCCTTGACCGAACCGTCCGTGAGACGCGCTGGCGCACACGGCGATCTGCAATTGACGACGAAATGAAACCGGGAAATGGGGAGACCGGGCTTCTCTCAGATTTGCTTTTCAGCGTCAATATCAGGTGCCGCACCGTGGCGGGTGTTGGCAGGTTTCCGGCCAGAATCACGCGTACTTCAGCAGAAATGTGCAGTTGGGGCGGCTGGATGCAGAATCGGTCCGCCCACCGACTGTGGTCGGTGGGTATGGAAACTAGCCCGACGCGCCAGCGAGGGACCGCAAGTTGGACATCGATCAACTGGTCCCTCGCTGGCGCGTCGGGCTAGTGGAATCAGGCTACTGCGATTCCGTCCAAACATCCTGGAATGCTATTTGGCCCTGGCCACCTGCTCGCGGGCGGTTTTGACAACGTTTTCCACGGTGAAGCCGAACTTTTTCAACAGGTGCTTGAGTGGGGCCGACGCTCCGAAAGAACGCATGCCGATCGATGTGCCGGTCAGTCCGACAAAACGCTCCCAGCCAAACGTCGTTCCCATTTCGATGGAGACGCGGGCCGTGACCGCGGCCGGGAAGACGGATTCACGATATTCCGGATGTTCGTGACAATAGTGTTCGAAGATCTCGAATGACGGAACGCTGATCACGCGGGCCTGGATGCCGTCTGTTTTCAGTTGCTCCTGAGCATCCAGGGCGAGCGAAACTTCACTCCCGGTGGCGATCAGCAGCACATCAGGCTTGCCGTTGGGAGCGTCTGACAAGACATACGCTCCACGCTGGAGTCCGGAAGCGGACGCGTACTTCTGGCGATCCACGGTCGGCAGGGCCTGACGCGTCAGGATCAGGGCGACCGGTTCATGCCGCTGCTGCATGGCGAACTTCCAGGCTTCAACGACTTCGTTGCCGTCCGCGGGCCGCAATGTAATCAGGCCGGGGATGGCCCGCAGCGACGACAGGTGCTCGATCGGCTGATGTGTCGGACCGTCTTCGCCGACTCCGATGGAGTCGTGTGTGAAGACGTAAATCGTCGGAATTTCCATCAGGGCTGCCAAGCGAATCGCCGGTCGCATGTAATCGCTGAAGACCAGAAACGTTCCGCCGTAGGGACGCACTTTGGAAACCGCCATGCCGTTCAGGATGGCTCCCGTGGCGTGCTCGCGGACTCCGAAGTGCATGTTGCGACCGCCGTAGGTGCCGGCCTGCATGTCGCCCGCGCCCGCAAAGGTCAGCCGGGTCTTGTTGGAAGGAGCCAGGTCCGCGGATCCACCGACCAGCCATGGCACATTCTGGGCGATCGCGTTCAAGACCTGCCCCGATGTATCGCGGGTGGCCTTCCCCTTGGCATCGGTTGGGAAAACTGGCAGGTTCTTGTCCCAGCCTGCGGGCAGTTGACGATGCTGCATGTCGTTCAATTGTTCCGCGAGGTCCGGGAACGCCGACTTGTATTCGGCAAACTTGGCGATCCAGGCCTGTCGCAGATCGTGGCCGCGTTGGCCGATGCCGGCGGCGAAGTGTTCGTAGACACCGTCTGGAACGAGGAACTTGGCATCTTCCGGCCAGCCATAACCCTGCTTCGTGAGACGGATCTCTTCTTCGCCGAGCGGTTCACCGTGAGCACCGCAGGTGTCCTGCTTGTGAGGGGCTCCAAAGGCAATGTGGCTGTCGACAATGATCATCGTCGGCTTGTCGTTCGTTTGCTGGAACTGGCTGAGAGCTTGTTTCAACTGGCCCTGGTCATTGGCGTCGGTCACTCGCAGTACATTCCAGCCATAGCCGTGAAACCGCGTCGCTACGTCGTCGCTGAACGCCAGATCGGTCCCTCCTTCGATCGTGATCCGGTTGCTGTCGTAGATCCAGCACAGGTTGGACAGCTTCAAATGCCCGGCGACCGAGGCGGCTTCTGCGGAAATCCCCTCCATCAGGCAGCCGTCTCCGCAGATCGCGTAGACGTTGTAATCGAACATCACGAAACCGGGGCGGTTAAAGGTGCTGGCCAACCAACGTTCGGCGATTGCCATGCCGACGGAGTTGGCGAGTCCCTGGCCGAGCGGACCGGTGGTGGTTTCCACGCCTGTGGTCCAGCGGTATTCCGGATGGCCCGGGCACTTGCTGTCGAGCTGTCGGAAGTTCTTGATGTCGTCGAGCGGAACCGCCAGCGCGTCCTGCACTTCGTAGTCGTCACTGACGCGGCGTGTCCTGGTCAGGTGCAGCATCGAGTACAGTAACATCGACGCGTGACCGGCCGACAGAACGAATCGATCGCGGTTCGCCCAGATCGGATCGCTGGGGTCATACCGCAGTACACGCTGCCACAGTGCATAGGCGACCGGAGCGATCCCCATGGGTGAACCGGGATGTCCCGAATCCGCCGCCTGGACTGCATCCATGCTGAGCGTCCGAATGGTATTGATGGCTGTATTTTCGATCGACGCACTCGTCGAGCCCGCTTGATTCGACATAACGCTTAAACCCTTTTCGTTGCAGTGAGACTCCACCGAGTCTCCAGTAATCCGACATCCCGGAATTTCAGGCCAACATCATCCTCAGGAAGCCGTTCCGCGTCCATTCTCAACGCCAGGCGAAAGAGAGATTCGATGCGAAATGGACCAATTCTGGCGACCGTGTAAGCTTCGGCGGACGACGAGACGTTCCGGTTTTGAAATCCGGCAAAATCCATCAGTGGCAGACGATGTGTCTGTCACCACCAGATGGCAAAGGGTAGGGTCTGATGGCCCAGGGATCAAGGCTGCAGTGGACGTGCCCGAAGCTGGCTGAGTGTGACGCGCTGCTGCAAGACGACTGCTCCCTTTTCGTCTCGAACCTGCAATCGAACCAGCGGGTCGGGCAGGTCCCAGTCGATCTGTATATTGCCGAAATTGACATCGAAGAATGTCAGGCCGACGCGGTAAGAATTGACTTCATTCGCAAATCGAACCCCCGCCTTGGTGATGTTGCCGCTGGGGGCATTCAGGCTGCTGCTGGTGACATCGAACAGGGGGTATCCGGGGCCATCGGGGCTCGCTGCAGCCAGTCGGGAGATTTCCGCCAGATGGCGATCTCCACTGATCAGGACGACTCCGCTGGCCCGGGATTCTCGAATCAGTCGAAACAGTCGCTGGCGGTCGCGGGGGAAATTGCCCCACATTTCGGAACCGTGCTCGTCCGGGATCACCTGCAGTCCCGTGCCGATAATCCGCAGTTCAGCCGGAACCTTCAGTTGCTCCTCCAACCATCGCCACTGGGCTTCGCCCAGCAGCGTTGCACCGGGATCCGTGTTGGAGATGTATTTCCCCCGATACCCGTCGCCCGGCTCGCCGGGCTTGAACCCGACTTTCAGCGGACTGCGAAAGTACCGGACGTCCAGCAGGATTATCTGGACACGTTTCCCCGGTGGCCCCTGGACCAGCGATGAATACACCCCCTCCTGCTTCCGTCGCGGGTCGTCCCGGGACACGCCGAAGAAATCGAGGAAGACTTGCTGTGATTCCCGTTTCTTCGGGTACTCGGCACCGGCATCGTTCGCCCCATAGTCATGATCGTCCCAAGTTCCGATCACGCGACAGGTCTGCTTCAGTTGCTGCAGCCCGGGCTGGCTGTCCAGCAACGCATATTTGGCCCGCAGCACGTCCATGTCTTCGGAATCGCCATAAATGTTATCCCCCAGGAACACGAACAGTTGCGGCTGCGATTCGACGATCGCCGCCCAGATCGGCTGCGGCTGATCCTGTTTGGCGCACGAACCAAATGCAATCCGCTTCAGCACAACCTGATCGTCTGCTCCCAACGCTGGTAACGCGATCTGGCCAACGATCAGGAATAGTGCACAACGCAACATGGCGAATCCTTGGGAGTGAGGCGACGGGGTTGCAAATGATCATTCACAGAGACCACCATTGTAATGGGTCTCGCGACAGGAACCACTGCATGGAGTCACTTGCCGTCACTTGCTCAAATGCGGGACTGTCTCACATCGTCAGACGATTGCTGCCGTCAGCCGTCGGCACGTACAATCCTGATTCATTGGAAGAATCACCAAGGGTTCAGGGTCTGAATATGAAGCAATGGATTTCTGCGTGGTTGGGAGTCTTTTTTGCGTGGGCCGTGCTGGATTTGATTGGTCACGGGCTGATTTTCGGTTCTTTGTATGCGGCCATGCCCGGCGTCTGGCGCCCGCAGGCAGAAATCAAGATTGGTGTGATTTATGCCGGTGTCTTGACGACGGCCGGTGCATTTGTCGCACTTTACAAGTTGCAGATTCAATCACGCGGACTTGTGGCCGGCCTGTTGTATGGATTGCTGTTTGGCCTGGCCAACGGGGCCTCTGTGGCATGCGGCGGGTACGCAGTTCATCCAATTCAGGCAGAATTGGCGCTGGGTTGGTTTATCCTGGCGCTGGTCGAGGGAAGTGTCGCGGGGCTGATTGTCGGTCGGATCATCCGCAAACCAAAAGCCGCGTAGCAGTCCCCTTTTACCACGGACAGCTGGCAAGCGTTGATTTCTCTGCGATCGCCACGAACGGAAACTTCGCTCTGTCAGCACAGGGTTCAGTGTCGACTTCCCGATCCTCAAGAATCAGTCACTCGCGATGAGTGCTTTCCTCTGCTAAACTGCGGGTTCGCACGGGAATTTCCTCACAAAGATGCGTCACGAGTTGCAGCAGCGGAAGGCAATGGGATGGCAAAGCGGAAGATCGGAGTCTGGTTGATCGGGGCCTGGGGTGGCGTGGCCACGACGGTTGTGGTCGGAATCGCGGCACTCCGCAAGGGGCTTACCGACACCAACGGACTTGTCAGTGAACTTCCCCCATTTGCCGGCCTGGATCTTGTCGGCTGGGATGAACTGGTTGTGGGGGGCCACGAAATCCGCGAGACGACCTATTCCGCCGAAGCGCAAGTGCTGCTGGAAAAATCGCACGTATTCAGCGCAGGTGCACTCGCCGCGATTGCGT
Organism: Planctomycetota bacterium; assembly: GCA_018242525.1. Classification (GTDB taxonomy): domain Bacteria; phylum Planctomycetota; class Planctomycetia; order Planctomycetales; family Planctomycetaceae; genus Schlesneria. The sequence continues at coordinate 40,593 of JAFEBS010000034.1, forward strand.
CACAACTGGCGAAGTTCGACAAGAATATTCGGCCGGGAACGCTCATCAACGTCGGTCCAACGATCGATTCGCTGGCGGGACCGGCGGCGGCCAGAACGCGCAAGGAATCGGCCGCTCAGGCCGTGAATCGCCTTGCGAAGGACATCACCGAATTCAAGGCCCGGGAAAAGCTGGAGCGAGTCATCGTCGTCAATGTCTCCTCGACCGAACCGCCGCCGCCAGACGAAATCCGGAACTGGAACTGGGGGCAGATCCAGAAGTCGCTGCAGACCAAGGGAGCTTCGCCGCTGCCGGCCAGTACTCTTTACGCGATCGCCGCGATGCAAAGCGGTTGCCCGTTCGTCAATTTCACCCCCTCCATTGGTTCGGACATCCCGGGCCTGGACGAACTTGCCCGGCAGCAGCAAGTGGTCCATGTGGGCCGCGATGGGAAGACGGGCGAAACGTTGATGAAGGCAGTCCTGGCACCGATGTTTGCCGCTCGCAATCTGAAGGTGATGAGCTGGGTCGGACACAACATCTTCGGGAACCTGGATGGCAAAGTCCTGGATGACCCCGTGAACAAGGCCAACAAGGTGAAATCCAAGGACCACCTGTTGACCGAGATCCTGGGATACAAACCACAGTCCCTCGTGTCGATCGAGTACATCGAATCCATGGGTGACTGGAAGACCGCCTGGGACCACATTCATTTCCAGGGATTCCTGGGGACTCCCATGGTGCTGCAATTCATCTGGCAGGGGTGTGATTCGCTGCTGGCCGCCCCGCTGGTGATTGATCTGATCCGGCTGACGGAACGCGAAGCCCGTCGCGGCAAATTCGGCGTCATGTCGCACTTGGGATCCTTTTTCAAGAGCCCGATGGGGACAAATGAACCGGCGTTTGCCTACCAATTCCAGCAATTGGTCCAATGGGCCGAGGCCGTGGCGAACGAGTAGGTGATGGGTGATGGATTCAGGTCGGAATGTCACCTTGCCAGGGCTGGACGCAAGTCTGCTCATTGGCTGATGAAGCTTATTCCTTCGGCAGACGCGACAGATTCTCGGTGGCCCCGATCAGCAGCAGCATGTCTTCCGTCTGGATGACTTCGTCGGGCTGCGGCACGGACAGGTTTTCACGGGTTTGCTCGGTACCCGCCCGGTCGGTCGACCGGACCGTCCTGCGAATGGCGACCAGATTGACCCCGTAACGAACTCGCAGATTCAAATCGCGCAGAGTCTTCCCCCGAAAACTGCTGGGTGCGTGCAATTCGATCAGCGTGAATCCTTCACCCAGGTCGATGAAATCTTCCAGGAACGGATTGGCCAGCTTGCGAGCCAGTTGGCGACCCGTTTCGGATTCTGGCTGGATCACTTCGTCCGCGCCGATCTGGCTGAAGATTTCGGCGTGGATGGAGGTGGCCGCGCGGCAGATGACGCGGGGGATCTTGAGCTGCTTCTTGGCGATGGCGGCGGTCAACAGTGCCGCCTCGAAGTTCTCGCCGATCGCCACGATCAGGACATCGACCTTGTGAATCTCCTGGCTGCGCAGCGCGCGTTCGTCTGTGGAATCGAGTGCCACGGCGATGTCCACGCGATGCTTGACTTCGTCCACCAGCTCGCGGTCTGAATCAACGGCAATGACCTGCACACCGCTGGCGGCCAGTTGTTCGACGACGGCCATTCCAAACCGACCGAGTCCAACGACGGCGATCCGACGCATGACGGCCAATCCTTTCCCAAGATCCGCCGAATGGCGGTTATGGAAGAAGGGTGCGAGGCACAGACCTCACACCCTTCATTCTGTTCACTCTGATGGTCTGATTGTTCGACCTCGATCAATACTTGGCAACATTGATGCTGCGGGCATCCACCTTCAGCGTCGCGGGCTTTTTCGCTGTGGCGATCGCTGCATTCGCTCCGCCAATGACAATCGTCTGACGTTCGCGGGGTGAAACCGCGCGCGAGGTGACTCGAGTATCCAGGCGCAGGCCCTGGTCATTCTTCTTGCTGGAGTTTTCGTCCACGGAGCCTGCAGCGGGCTTCCTGGTCTGAATCACCGATTCGGCGGCTCCCGCAGCGGTTCCGGTGGCGTCCGGTGCCGGGCCGGGTGCTGGAGCCGACAACACAGGCTTGTTCACGTTTTCTTCAAAGGGAGCGTTCGGGTCATCAGCAGTTGTGCCACCTTTCTTGAAGGGGGGAAAGGCAGGATCTTCCGTCGTATTGGTCCCGTTTCCCGTGCCGGTCGAATTCCGACTTTTGAACTGATCATCATACGTTCGAGGTTTGGCCGGGGCGGGCGAACGCAGGTTCAGATGTCGTTCAATCGCTTCCAGACGGCTTTCGAAACTACGCGAATTGCTGTTCGGATCAGGCACGGGCGCCAAGGTTCCCGACGGTGTCGAATTGGTTGTCGTTGAACAATTGCCCGAGGCGCAGTTCCCTGAAGCACACCCAGTACTACAGCCCCCGATGCAGGGGGAACAACTACACGGAGAACAGGCAGAGCAGGACGTCCGACACCCGCTGCAACTGAGCCCCGGCGAATAGCTCGCCGCGTAGACGCCGGAATACCCTGAGTAGCCTGAGTAATAGGGTGCATACCCTGCATAATAGGGGGTATACGGGTCATACATCCACGGCGAAGCCTGGGTGGTGGAACCCAATCCGGCAACGCACATCACCCACAGACTCAACCGACACAGTCGCGAAAACATGTTTTGCGCATCCTTCTGGAGACAACCCCTCGACGACAGTTTTACGCGTCTCATCTTCCTTGACGCCAACTGTCCACGGGCGGTTCCTACCGCGCCACCAGCCCACTTGGAGCATCTTTCCGAATCTTTTGTACCGCCGTGAGTTGACTGCTGTCAACGAGGCGAACGATCGCAACGGTAATTCGTGATCAAATGTCCGGGCAGCGGGCGTTGTCCATCAACGCTGGCAGATGTACCCGCTATGGGAAGGGGTCTGAACCCTTTGTTGAGCAAAGTTGGGTCTGTGCGATTTGCCTCTGTTAACGTCGGATTCGCCCCGTGGGAATTGTTTCTGCCCGATTCATCGCTAAAATCTTCCCTTTTTCCGGTTCGCAGACTGCGGGCCGAAATCTCGCACCCACGGCCGACAGAATGACAGCGACTACTGCATCCGCATCCAAAAGCTCCGAGAGCGGATTCGTTGATCCCAAACAGGAAGAGTTGATCCTGGTTCTCGATTTTGGGGGACAGACGGCGCAACTTATCGCCCGGCGCGTGCGTGACCAGAATGTCTTCTGTCAGCTTGTCCGTCATGACCTGTCTCTAGAACGGATTCGGGAACTGAATCCCCGCGGTCTGATTCTGTCGGGGGGGCCGGCCAGCGTCTACGACCCGGGTGCTCCACAGGTCGATCCAGCACTGTTCAGCCTGGGAATCCCGATCCTGGGGATCTGCTACGGGATGCATTTGTGCTGCCAGGCGCTGGGGGGAGCAGTCAAGCCAGGAGTGAAGCGGGAATTCGGCCGGACCGAATGTCAAGTGGTGAAATCGGCCCTCCTGTTGGAGGGGCTGCCCGCATCAACCACGGTCTGGATGAGTCACGGGGATCAAGTGGATTCCGACACCGGGTCTTTCATCCCCTTGATGAGTACACCGACCTGCCCCTTCGCGGCAGTCAAGCACGCCACGCTGCCGATTTACGGTCTGCAGTTCCATCCCGAAGTGACGCACACGGTTCACGGAACCCAGCTGCTGTCGAACTTCGTCAAGCAAGTCTGCGGCTGTCACGGGACCTGGAAGATCAGTTCCCTGATTGAGCGTGAAGTCACGTCGATTCGGAACCGCGTCGGCAACAGTCGCGTAATCTGCGGCTTGTCGGGTGGAGTCGATTCCTCGGTCGTTGCCGCGATCCTGTACAAGGCGATTGGCTCACAATTGTCATGCATTTTCGTCGACAACGGACTGCTGCGCAAAGGAGAGGCGGAAAAAGTCCGGGATCGATTTCAAAACCATTTCAAGACCGACCTGCACGTGGTGGATGCCAGCGAACAGTTTCTGTCGGAACTCTCCGGTGTCACCGATCCTCAGACCAAGCGCACGATCATCGGCCGGGTGTTCATTGAAGTCTTTCGCCAGGAAGCCAAATCGATCAATGACGCTCGCTTCCTGGCCCAGGGAACCTTGTACCCTGACGTGATTGAATCCGGTGCCGATGCGGACGGTCCCGCGGCGACGATCAAGGCCCACCATAACGTGGGTGGCCTTCCCGCCGAACTGGGCTTCGAATTGATTGAGCCACTGCGTGATCTATTTAAGGACGAAGTCCGCCGCATGGGTCTGGAACTCGGCCTGACAGAAGAACTGGTCTGGCGTCACCCGTTCCCCGGACCCGGTCTGGGAGTCCGCTGCCTGGGGTCGCTGAGCGCCGATCGCCTTGCCAAACTGCGGGAAGCGGACGCCATCGTCCTCGAAGAGCTGCGAGCGGCCGGCCTGTATCGCAAGATTCAGCAGGCGTTCGCCGTCCTGTTGCCGGTCCAGTCCGTGGGGGTCATGGGTGACGGGCGAACGTACGAAGAAGTGATTGCTGTGCGGGCGGTGCAGACTGACGACTTCATGACCGCCGACTGGTTCCCCATGCCTCACGAAGTGTTGGGCAGAATCTCCACGCGAATCATCAACGAGGTCCGCGGAGTCAACCGCGTCGTCTATGACATCAGTTCCAAGCCGCCGAGCACGATTGAGTGGGAATGATGTGAGGTTTCAGCACGGTGCAACATGCGTCCCCTTACTCGCAGGGGGACGAATGAAAGCAACGACAAGCCTGGAACGCCTAATCGATAATCTTGTTAATCGGGTATTCTACGATCCCCATGGCCCCGGCCGCTTTCAGTCGGGGAACGATCATGCGGACATACGATTCGTCGACAATCGTGTTGACGTCGACCCAATCGGGATCAGACAGTGAAGCGACGGTCGGCTTCTGCAGAGCCGGAAGTTGCTGCAGGACGGTCGCCAGGTCGACTCGGCGGACGTTCATCAGCAGGCCGACTTTCCCTTCGGCGGCCAGGCATGATTTGAGCATCAAGGAGATGTTTTCCAGCTTTTCACGCTTCCACGCATCCTGCCATGAGGCCTTGTTGGAAATCAGTCGGGTGGTGCTCTGCAGGATTTCATCGACGATCCGCAGGTTGTTGGCGCGAAGTGAACTGCCGGTCTCGGTCACTTCGACGATCGCATCAGCCAGCTTGGGCGGTTTGACTTCGGTGGCTCCCCACGAAAACTCTACGTTTGCTTCGACGCCATGCTGAGCCAGGTACTGACGCGTCAGCCCGACCACCTCGGTGGCGATCCGTTTGCCGGCCAGATCCTTGACACTTTTTACGGGAGAATCGTTGGGAACACACAAGACCCATCGAACCGGCCGACGGCTGACCTTGGAGAACATCAGTTCGCAGACTTCGTGAACCTGCGCGTTGTTTTCCAGGATCCAGTCATAGCCGGTGATCCCTGCATCCAACACACCCTGCTCGACGTAACGGGCCATTTCCTGGGCGCGGATCAGCATGCACTCGACTTCCGGATCATCGATTTCCGGGTAATACGAGCGGGACGAAAACTTGATCGTGTACCCCGCCTTCTTGAACAGTTCGGCGGTGGATTCCTGCAGGCTGCCGGCCGGAATGCCCAGCTTGAGAGACTTGTCAGACATGGTGAACCTGATGGTAGTTGGATCTTGGCGGGATGATTCGCGGCAGGCCGCGGCACTTATTTCTTGTAGACAGTCTTCGGATCGAAGACTCGTTCGCCAACGACGGTGACATGGCCCGTTTGAGGATCGATCTGGCGAAAGAAGCAACTCCGAAAGCCTTCGTGACAGGCGGCTCCGCCGATCTGATTGACCTTCACCAGTAGCGTGTCCGCATCACAGTCGTAAAACAGGGCCATCAATTCCTGCACATTGCCGCTTTCCTCACCCTTCCGCCAGAGCTTCTGGCGGCTGCGACTGTAATAGCAGACCCGACCGGTTCGCAGCGTTTCGGCATACGCTTCGGCGTTCATGTACGCCAGCATCAACACATCGCCCGTCGCCGCGTCCTGCGCGATGACGGGGATCAAATCGGATTTTGAAAAGTCAGGTCCATTGATCTCAAGCATTGGTCGGCAAAGCCTTTGTAGATCGACGATTGCGAATACGACGCACCTTCTCGGGCGAGCCTATAAGCTAACAGCAACCGAGACTCGAAACCAGTTTCAGGGGGGACGCCTTCCACCGGACGCAGGTTCGCGGAAGTTTGGTGTGGAATTTCGCAGGTTTGACGCCCACACCAGCGATTGCAATGCCGGCTGTCTCCTTGTCACCCCTCTGTCGCAACCATCAATCGGATTTGCAGTTGCGTTGCGGAAACTCAGTACCGTTGAACGAATCCCCCGGGCAGCCTGCGGACCAGTCGCTTCATTTCCAGAATTGTGAGCGTCGACAGCACGCGTGACGTTTCAATCGCGGCGACGCGCATCACTTCGTCGACGGCGACCGGTTCGTTGGTCACCAGGTTCAGGATCATTCGTTGTTGATCCGACAACTGCAGTTCTGCCGGCCGATGGACGGTCTCGGTCGCGGAGACCTGGACAGGAGCGACCAATGGGCCCAGGGTACTCAAGACGTCATCGACTCCACGGATCAATGTGGCCCCGTCACGGATCAGATCCAGGCAGCCAAAACTTGCTTCACTATCGACTCGGCCCGGCAAGGCGAAGACTTCACGATTCTGCTCCATCGCATGTCGAGCGGTATGCAGAGCCCCGCTGTTGCGGCCGGCCTCGACAAGGATCACACCCATCGACAGCCCCGAGATGATCCGGTTCCGCTGGGGAAACAGGCCGGATTTGGGTTGTTGATCCATCGGGGATTCCGTCAGCAGGCAACCGTGTTGGCGAATCGAATCCGCCAGTTCGACATGTTCCGGCGGATAAACCGTCCCCAGCCCGGTCGCACAGACGGCGATTGTCCGTCCCCCCGCCTCAATGGCCCCCTTGTGTGCTTCGGCATCGATCCCTCGGGCCAGGCCGCTGATCACGGTCACGCCCGCTCGAGCCAACCCCTGTGCCAGCCGGTTGGCCTGCTTCCGTCCATACTCGGTACAGTGTCGCGAGCCGACGATGCCAATTGCCAATTGGTCCACAGGCAACAATGTTCCCTGACAATACAGCACGGTCGGAGGGTCGGGAATGCGGTCCAGCGGTGCGGGATAGCCGCCATGACCACGCATCAACAAAGAAGCTCCAGCAGCGTTGGCTCGCGCCAATTCTTCGCGCGCAGCCTGTTCGGTTCCATGGGTGACGACCGACATCGCCAGCTTCGGGCCGACATTCGGTACCTCTTGCAGTTGCGACACGCTGGCCTGCAGGATCGCGGTCGGCGTTTCAAACCGTTCCAGCAGTCGTTGATAAGTTCGCGGGCCAAGGCCGGGGACCAGGTTCAGACGCAACACGCTCAGGAGAGCCTGCTCAGAATCCTCCGCAGGCGTTTCCTCGTCTTCGGCGGGAAACAGTTCGTTGCGCATCAGCGTATGGGAGATCAGTGGAGGGGCGATGGAGGATTCGGCGGTGAAGCCAATTCCTGGATGAGTTCGGTCGCTGCCTGGATCACCTGTTCCAGGCAGCCTTGCTGCAATATGGACACTTCTTCCTGATACAGGCCTTTTCCGTACGAAGACTCGTCGGGCAGATACCAGACATTGGACCCGTTGGCGATTGTCCCGATCACGAGCGCGATGTTGGGAAAACGCTCACGCAGCACTCGCTGCAGCACATTGTAATGCTCACCATCCAATGCCAGCCAGATGGCGTCGCCAATCTGCCAGGCAACAATCGGGTACGGGTAGGTGGTCCCCTGGGGTAATGAAGCCACACGAGTCAGTCGGCGGTTGGCTCGTTCAATCATCGCCCGTGCATCGCGAGCCTGGATTGGCCGTCCGGTAGTTCGCGCCTGTTCTTCAACCGAATGCCAATGAACCAGGTCCTGTTCCAACTCGGCACGGACGGGCAAGTCCTGGCGATAGGCGATCGGCACGATGATTCGTCGCGACCGCCATCCGCTTCGCAATGCGATCCGTTCTGAGGATTCCGGCCGGTGTTCCCAGACCCCCAGAGTCGCTCCCGAGACAACCGGCTTCACATAGGCAAAACAGGTGCCTGGCGATGGCAGGGCTTCCAGGGCCGCCAGAGCCGCATACCCCAGTCGGCGGCCGTTTCGGTCCGCGACACGCACATCCCCGACGAATCCTTCGCGCGGACCAATGTCGCCAGACGCCCCTTGAATAAACAGGCACGGTGTAGATGTGGCTGTTTCAACGACCTCCCGCATCGCTCCGATGTAATCGGGACTGATCAGAGTATTTTCCCAAGCCAGCGTCGTGGGATGGCAGGCATAATTGACGACGGTGGCGAGCGTCTGATGGGTGTCACTGGTGATCCGAGCCACCAGGACCGTGTCATCGGCGATACCCGTTGGATTGAAGCCGCAGACAGAGTGGCCGCGCTCTTCGTCCAGGAAATCCCGGTTCGTCGCCAGATCGGAATGGCCGTAACCGTAGACAATGGTGGCGGGTTTCAGCTGTTCGAGAGCTTCTCGAACCAGCCTGGCAAGATTGGCCGCCAGTGCCTCCAGGTACGGCGGAATCAGGTCGCCACCTGGCAACTCGCGCCGCTCCAATCCCATCAGGCCTGCACCGTGGGTATGTGAGAAGAACACCGTCAACTGATCCTGCGAGATTCCGGTTGCCTGGCTGACGGAATTCAGCAGCGCGGCCATCTCGGTCGTCCAGAGTAGGCAATGATCGACGGCCAGAACCACGTGCTGCTGGTCCATTTTCATCGCACCGCTGCCGCTTCCCCGCAGCACGAGAGCTGTGGCGGTCAGTGGCCGGTGGACGCCCGTGGAACGATCATGAGTGGCCGCCCCCCACATGCGATGATAGATTCCGACCGGCGGAGTGATGTCACACCGGGCCACGGCGGCCAGGCAGCGACTTTGCGGCGTTTCGACGACCGTCATGCAGTTCCCCTTACTGACTGAGCCTGGCAGACGCAGGACGGTCCCCGAGGCAGGCCCCAACAGCTTGTTCAATTTCCACGCTGGCGGCAAGTCGTGGTGGCATTGGCCAAATCCCGCTTTCAGAGTCGGTTTTCGGGAACACTGCACCCGTCGGTCTCGTCGAACCGGATTGTTGTCGCGATTACCTCACCCTTTTCCTTATGGGAGTCTCATTCATGGCACGTTTCGTCTGTTCGTTCCTGCTGATGTCCTGTTGTGTTGCGTCGGCGGACGAATTCAAACTGGCACCACGGCATGTCGCTGTGACGGGGACGTCCATCACGAGAGTACAGCCGGACACTGTGGTCTGGCACGTCAGCATTCGGCGAGACAACAAGGATCTGGCCAAGGCGACAGCCGATGCGGACGCAGGCGTCAGAAAGGTGCTGGCATTGCGGGACGAATTGAAGTTGAAGCCCGAAGATGTCCAGACCGGATACTTGACGGTACAGAAGATCTATGACCGGGATCAGGCGGGAAACCAGACGTCGTTCCGGAATTTTCAAGTCATTCGCACGGTGTCGATTCGTCAACGCGACACCAGCCGCTTCGATGAGATCCTGGCTCAATTGACGGGGGCTGCGGATGTCGAAGTGAGTTACTCGCTGGAATCGTCGGAGTATCATGCCATGCGTACGAAGACGCGCCTGGAGGCGGTCAGCGCGGCCCGCAAGAAAGCGACGGAAATGACAGAGTTGCTGGGATCAAAAGTGGGCCGGGTCCTACGGATCGCGGAACCTCACGAATCTTTTGGCTCAGGTTACCTGGGCGTCAGCAATTCGGTGTACAGCGCCCCACGAGCAGCCGAACCCGATCAGGCACCAGGGACATTCGCCCCGGGAGCCATCGAAGTGAAAGTGAGTATCGAAGTCGCCTTTGAGATTATTGAATAATTCGACCTCTGGACAAAGCCGCCACAAAAAAGCAGGCCTACGGGTTTTCAACCCGATACAGGTGTCCTTTTGATCGCAGGATTAGCGCTTTGCCTGCCACGGCGGGGGAGGCGACGAAGCCTTCGTCGAATTTGTTGTCGGCAACGAGCTTGAATTCGCGACCAGCCTCAAACACGGGGATATGCCCCTGTTGCGAGAAGCAGTAGACCAGTCCATTCGCGTAGAGAGGCGACGCCCAGTATTCACCAGGCAAGCGCGTCGTCCAGATCTCAGCACTCGTTTTTGCATCCAGGCAGGAAGCGACGCCGCTATCGTTCATCATGAACAGCAGATCTCCCACCAGCAGTTGTGAGGGGCGTTTCGGAACCGCCTTGTTGGTACGCCAGGCGATGCTTTTTGTGATGTCCCCCTCTCCTGTCGCCGGGACCGCAACCAGCGGATTGGGGCCGTCGGCGGTACTGATGTACAGCAGGCCATTCCCGTACAACGGCCGACCGGCGGCGTTCATTCCGCCGTGATGGACGGTCCAGATCGGAGTTCCGCTGGCCGGGTCGTACGCGATCGTCGCCGAAGCAAACGGACTGATCAGCAGGCGGCGGCCCCCCGCTTCAATCAGCTTGGGGGTGGAATACGCCTTTTTCGCGTCGCCGTCGGTTGTGCCAAAATCGACGTTCCGATCCTTTTTCCAGACGGTTTCACCGGTCAACTTGTTCAGCGCCGTGATGTACTGCTGATCGTAGCCGTCAAACGTCAGAAACAGCAGGTCGCCATCCACGATTGGGGACGAACCGGGGCCACGGAAGTGATCGCATTTCAAATCCGTCCGTTCCCAGATCTTTTTCCCGGTGTTGGTGTCCAGGCACGCCGTGCCATACGCACCAAAATGGATGTACACCCGGCCCTCTTCGATAAACGGAGTCGGTGAGCCGTAGCTGTTCGTCGCGTGCGTAAACTGGGGAGTATCAACTTCAAATAACACCAGATCGTGCAGAATCTTGCCCGTCTTCAAGTCAACGCAGACTGCCGACAGCTTCAGCGGTCTGTCGAGCCTGGGCTTTTCCTTGGTGGTGTTTTGAATTTCCGGAGCATTGGTGATCCAGATTTGATTGCCCCAGATCACGGGTGACGACCACGCCCTGCCGACAATCGGCGTCTTCCAGACGATCGCGGACGTTCCGTCGGCAAAGGTGACCGGCAACCCCTTTTCCGTCGACGTTCCATCGCCGCGCGGGCCGCGGAATTGATTCCAGTACTCATCAGCCATCGAGACCGAGCCGATGCACAACACCAGAGCCGCCATTACCGTTCGCATTCCAGACCTCACGAATGACCCACAGAGATCGACCAACGTTGATGCGGATACTGTAGCCATCCGGACCGTCAATGGCCAAGTGACTGGAGTCTGGAAACCCGAATGGGACCGACCACGAGCGTCGTCAAGTCAGGGCGATCGCCTGTTCCAAATTGGGGTGCCACGGTCTTACCGTCTTCGGGAAGGCCGTGCGAGTGCTTAATTGGCACGGCGATGTCGACGACTCCATATCCTCCATAACCGCCATAACCGTGGCACCCGATTCCCCGTTTGAAAAAGGCGATGGCCCTGAACCTCAAGCCTGTCAGGGGTGATTTGAAGGGGCAGACACGGTAAAGTGGGGGAGTGGCTGGAGAACTGCCTCTTAATCTCTGTCGCAGACTGTTTTGCCTGCCTGACTGCCTGCCCTGTTGCGAGCTGCCCGTCCTTATGAAATACACGCGCGTTTATGTTGATGCCATTGGATACGAGCTCGCCCCGGTGGTTGTGACTTCGACGGAAATTGAACAGCGGCTGGCTCCACTGTATGAGAAACTGAAGATTCCGGCCGGTCAGCTCGAAGCGTGGACCGGGATTGCCGAGCGCCGCTGGTGGCCGGCAGGCCACACGTTGACGGCCGGGGCCACCGAGGCGGCGCGACGTGCCTTGGAACACTCCAACGTCGCCTCACGTGACATCGGCGTGATGATCTATGCTGGCGTCTGCCGCGAACAGTTTGAACCGGCGACAGCCTGTGGTGTCGCCGCAAATTTGGGAATCAGTCCCGATGCCGCCGTTTTTGATGTCAGCAATGCCTGCCTGGGAGTGTTGAACGGAATGGTGGATATTGCCAACCGGATCGAACTGGGACAGATTCGGGCGGGGATGGTGGTGTCCTGTGAAACCGCTCGTGAAATCATTGATTACACGATCCAGCGGCTGCTGGAAGACATGAATATGGAAGCGTTCACCAAGTCACTCGCCACGCTCACCGGTGGCTCGGGAGCCGTAGCCGTTCTGCTGACGGACGGTTCGTTCTCGCGTGAGAAACAGCATCGGCTGCTCGGCGGGGTCACCAAGGCGGCACCCGAACATCATCTGCTCTGCCGCTGGGGGTTTGAATCGCTGCTTCCTGCGGCTGTGAACAAGGTGGATGCGATCCTGCCGCAATCGGTCACTCACGCGAAGTTTGGCAGCCTGCTGCCTCAACTGGTGCAGCAGCGGGTGACGGGCCTGCTGCCAGCGCGCGTCTCGCATGCGTTTACACAGTTTATGCAAACCGATTCGATCGGTGTGCTGAAGTTTGGTGTCGACCTGGGTCTGAATACGTGGCGGGCTTTTCTGACAAAGGTCGGATTCTCCTCCGATGAGATCGACAAGGTGATCTGTCACCAGGTCGGCAAGGGACACCGCGAACAGGTGCTGAACGCCCTGGGAATCTCACAGCAAAAGGACTTCTGCACCTACCCCTACCTCGGGAACATGGGGACCGTTTCGCTGCCGCTCACCGCCGCCATCGCCGACGAACGGGGCTTTTTGAACCGCGGTGACCGGGTCGGATTCCTGGGCATCGGCAGTGGTCTGAACTGCCTGATGCTGGCCCTGGACTGGTGATTGAGCAACGCATCGTCGTCAGGGTATTCATTCTCTTTTATTTGTGTGGCTGGTCAATTTCGTGACGATTCCATCAACTCTTCCCGGATACAACTTCACGCGGCATTACATGGATGTTGCCGGATTCCAGATGCATTACCTGGACGAAGGCCGCGGCCAGACGGTTGTCATGCTGCACGGCAATCCGAACTGGTCGTACTACTACCGCAATCTGGTCACAGCGCTGAGCGATCAATATCGCTGCCTGGTCCCCGACCACATCGGCTGCGGACTGTCGGACAAGCCGGGCGATGATCAGTACGAATATTCACTGGCCCGACGTGCCGCGGACCTGGAACTGTGGCTCGACAAACTGGAAGCAACGCAGAATCTGACTCTGGTCGTCCACGATTGGGGTGGCATGATCGGAATGACCTATGCCACCAGGTACCCTGATCGCATTCGACGACTGGTCGTCTTGAATACCGGTGCCTTCCATCTGCCGCAGGCGAAGCCGGTGCCGTGGCAATTGCGGATGGCACGCGGCCCCCTGGGAGCGTTGCTGGTCCGTGGATTCGGGGCGTTCAGCCGTGGTGCGGTCCAATCGTGTGTGACGCGCCGGCCGATGTCGTCCGAAGTGGCACGCGCCTACTGTGCCCCGTATGACAGTTGGGCCAACCGCATCGCCGTGCATCGGTTTGTCCAGGACATTCCCCTGCAGGCGGGTGATCGGGGTTACGACCTGGTTTCCCAGGTGGCCGACCGGTTGGAACTGTTGAAAGACATTCCGATGATGATCGGCTGGGGTGACCGCGATTTTGTATTTGACGCACATTTCCTGCAGGAATGGCAGCAACGATTCCCTGATGCCCAACTGCATCGCTATCCCGACTGCGGACACTACATCCTAGAAGATGCCGGGGATGACCTGATTCCGTTGATTCGCAGCTTCCTGGATTCCCATCCGATTTGAAGCCGCCAGCGGCGGGTGACTTTGGATCACACATGACCACCGTCAACATTGCGACTCATCTGCAGGAGATGGCACGACGGCAGCCGGAGCAGTCCGCCGTAATGCTGCCGGTTGGCCGTGCCGTCCAGGGGAAGTCGTCCTATACGACGCTGACGTATCACCAGTTGGACTGGATGAGCGACCGTCTGGCAGAGGAGTTCGTCAAACTGGGGGTGGGCCCTGGCGTCCGGACCGTGCTGATGGTTCCACCGTCGCTCGAATTCTTTGCGCTGACATTTGCCCTGTTCAAGGCCGGTGCGGTTTCCGTGTTTGTCGATCCCGGGATGGGAGTCAAAAACATTGGAAAGTGCCTGGCAGAAGCACAACCGGAAGCGTTCGTTGGGATCCCCAAGGCGCACTTCGCCCGCTGGTTGATCGGCTGGGGAAAGCCAACTCTGAAGCAGAACATTGCCGTGGGGCCGGGAGCCGGCTGGTGTCGGCTGCTGGGTCACATCACGACATGGGACGTGCCGGGATTCCTGCCGCCGGGTCACATGACTGAGTCGTCCGAATTCTCCATCGCCGCAACGACGGCTGCAGACACCGCTGCGATCTTGTTTACCAGCGGCAGTACCGGTGTTCCCAAGGGAGCGGTTTATTCCCACGGAAACTTTGCCGCGCAGATTGAAATGCTGCGGACTGCCTTTTCGATCCAGCCAGGTGAAATCGATCTGTGTACGTTTCCGCTGTTTGCGTTGTTTGCTCCGGCACTCGGGATGACCGCGGTGGTGCCACGCATGGATTTCACTCGCCCGGCAACCGTGCATCCCCCGGAAATCGCCGATCCCATTCAACAACATGGCGTCGCCAACCTGTTTGGTTCCCCAGCCCTTTTGAATCGTGTTGGACGTTATTACGAGCGGGAAAACGTACAGTGGCCGTCGATCCGGCGAATTCTGTCGGCGGGGGCGCCGGTGTCCGCAGAAATCATCGAACGCTTCGCCAGGCACCTGGCACCCGGCGTTCAAATTTACACTCCTTATGGTGCCACCGAATCTTTGCCCGTCGCAGTGATCGGCAGCGACGAAATCCTGACAGACACCCGGCATGTGACGGCCCAGGGAGGTGGAACCTGCGTCGGTCGGCCGGTGGAGGGGATTCAAGTTTCGATCATTCGCATCTCGGACGATCCGATTGAAAACTGGGACGACTCGCTGGTTCTGTCACCAGGCGAAATCGGTGAAATCGTGGTACACGGATTAAACGTGACCCAGGAGTATTTTCACCGTCCCGATCTGACGGCGCTTGCCAAGATTGCCGACGCCAAAGCCGGGCGATCGCGCCATCGGATGGGAGATGTCGGGTATCTGGATTCAAAGGGGCGTTTGTGGTTCTGCGGGCGGAAATCGCATCGAGTCATCACGGCCGATCGAACTCATTTCACCGAACCAGTCGAAGGAGTTTTCAATACGCATCCGGCGGTTTTTCGGACGGCTCTGGTCGGTGTTCGGCGCAGTGGCGGAATTGAACCTGTGCTGTGCGTCGAACGTGAATCGGCTCACCGGCGGGATCCGACGGAATCCCTGACGAGGGAATTGAAGGAACTGGGAGCCCGCTTTGAACAGACCCGTCCGATCCAGACGTTTCTGTATCACGATGCATTTCCGGTCGACATTCGACACAATTCCAAAATCTTCCGCGAAAAGCTGGCAGTCTGGGCGGAGGAGCAAATGAAAACGTGATTCGATGGTGGCATAATCCTGGCGAACAATGCCTCAAGGATTCACCATGCGCGACGAAGATGATGACGATTGGGACGAGGACACAGACGACGATGGATATGTTCCGTGTCCCTATTGTGGGGAATCCATGTACGAAGACGCGGGATATTGTTCGGCCTGTGATCGCTGGATCACCCGCGAAGACACTCCACAACGGACCCTGGCTCCGTGGATGGTGGTGACGATTCTGGGATTGGTGGCGATGATGATTTTGAGTGCGTTGTGTTTGCTCTGACGCCAGCGATCGGATGTCGATCGGATAATCGCCGATGGCACTCGGTCTATCTCGGGCTATCCGTGTGATATCCGTGTTTCATCCGTGGTCGTTAGTAAAACATTCAGGCTGGGACGACAATTGCGAACGGGAGCGACATGCGGGTATTGGTTACCGGTGGTGGCGGTTTTCTGGGAAAGGCGATCGTTACCCGGTTGCGTTCTTCGGGTGTGGACGTGTGCAGCCTGTCACGAGGTGACTACCCGGAGCTCCAGGCCTTGGGGGCCGAGTGCCTCCGTGGTGACGTCGCCGATGCCGACACGGTGCTACGAGCGGCCGCCGGTTGTGAGCTGGTCTTCCACGTCGCCGCCCGGGCGGGCGTGTGGGGACGCTACGAAGACTATCATCGGGCCAATGTTGTCGGCACAGAAAACGTATTGGCCGCCTGTCGGTTTCACCAGATCCCCAGGCTGGTCTACACCAGTTCACCCAGTGTCGTGTTCAACGGACAGGACGAGATGGGGGCCAATGAATCAGTGCCGTATCCACAGACCTATTTGACGCACTATCCTCAGACGAAAGCCATCGCAGAACGAGCGGTCCTGCAAGCCAACGGTGAAACGCTGTCGAATGGCGGTCGGCTTTCCACGGTCGCGCTGCGACCGCACTTGATCTGGGGACCGGGTGACAACCATCTGCTTCCACGGTTGATCGAACGGGCCCGCCAGGGGAAGTTGCGCCGCGTCGGTACGGGGACCAATCTCGTCGACACGGTTTACATCGACAACGCCGCCGACGCTCATTTGCTGGCGGCGGAGAAACTGAGCGCCGATTCACCAGCGGCCGGCAACGCCTACTTCATTACCAATGGCGAACCGCTTCCGCTGTGGGATCTGATCAATCGCATGCTGGCCTGTGCCGATCTGCCACCCGTCCAGCGAAGGATTTCGGCCGGGGCCGCGTATCTGGCCGGTTCCATTCTGGAAGCCGTCTACCGGTGGACGGGTCGCACCGACGAGCCCCCGATGACGCGATTTGTCGCCCGGCAATTGGCAACTGCGCACTGGTTCGACATCACGGCGGCCAGGAAAGACTTGGGGTATGCCCCGAAGGTGACGGTGGACGAAGGGCTGCAGCGGCTGGCGGACTGGTTACATCAATGACTCACTTCCTCAGAAACAGTTCGCTCGCCACGACTGCGTGGACCAGTGACCGCAGACCGTAATCGGACTCCTTTGTCGCAGCCAGGATCTGATCCACGATCTTGTGATCGCCGAAACCGACCGGTTGACCTGTCGCATATGTCACCAGTTTTTCGGTGACACATCGTGCGATCTGTTCTGGATGCTCCAGCAGCAGCTTCTTAAATTCCGCCGTGTCTGCAAAGGGACGACCGTCTGGAAGCTTGTCTCCGGTTTCCACAACGGAGCCCAGCCCGTACTGCCAGGCCGCCAGGTACTTGCCCAGCGGCCCGGTGCGATTGTTGACCCAGTCTTTTCGGTCCGCGACGACTCGGTATCGATCCCGCCAGCCACCTATGACATCGTAGTTCTCCAATGCAAACCCCGGCGGATCAATCCGGGCGTGACAGCCGGCGCAGTTCTCCGTCGCACGGTGTTTGGCAAGTTGTTCGCGGATCGTCGTCGCCCCCCGGATGTCCGGTTCGACGGCGGGTACATTCGGGGGAGGCGGCGGAGCGGCCTTGCCAAGAATATGGTCCAGTACCCACGCGCCACGCAGCACGGGACTGGTCGAGGTCCCGTTGGCGGTGACCTTCAGAATGCTTGCGTGAGTCAAGACGCCGCCACGGTGATACTCGGGTTTCAGCTTCACCTTGCGCAGGGCGACTCCTTGGACATCCGGAATCCCATAGTGCGTGGCGAGCCGCGCGTTCAGGATCGTGAAGTCTGAGTCCACAAAGTTGCGGACGCTCAGGTTCTCTTTCAGCAGTTCCTCGAAAAACAGTTGTGTCTCTTTCAACGAGGACCACTGCAGCAATTCTTCGTATTCCGGGTACAGGGTCTTGTCGGGAGTGGTGGCATTGATTTCCCGCAGACTCAGCCATTGCCCCGTGAAGTTCGCCGTGAACTCTTTGGCCTTTGGATGCTTCAACAACCGCTCCACCTGCGCCTTCAAGACCGCAGGTTCGTGCAGCTCATTCTTTTCTGCCAGTGCCAGCAGTTCCTGGTCGGGCATGCTACTCCACAGAAAGTACGACAACCGCGAAGCCAGGGCAAAGTCATCCAGATCCCCTGTTGATTCCTGGAAATACAAGAACTTCGGTGATGCCAGGACCGCCTTCAAGCCGGCTCGCAATGCTGTTTCGTAGTTTTGGCCCGACTCCAGCAACGCCGCCACCAAAGCGACAAATGGCTTTTCTTCCCCCTCGGCGACGCGACGCCGGAATGCCCTTGGCAGCAGGTCACGCAAGATCTGTTCGGCATCGGCCAGGGTACCGGTCCTCGGATCCGAACTGCCGAAGACCCGGCGATAGCTTTCGGTCGGCCAGACTTCGGGAAAGGGACCTTCAACTTCAATCCAGTGAATCTTGAGCCCCGGTCCGGGATAGTCGGGCATCGTCTCATGCTTCAGATAGACGAACGGCAGGGCGACCGGCGTCACCTTGATCGTGTCATTCTTCGCCAGCAGTCTCTCTTCGAATTCGATCACGCCCGGTTGACCCGGCGGCGCGTCGAAATAGCCCAAGTGCCGCGTCGGGTTCCCACTGACAACAAAATTCCCCAGCAGAACCGCCATAGGCAGCGGGGCCTCCGAATTGTGAGCCGACGCCGAAATCCGAAAGCGATACCGACCGGGCGCCGAGGCTCGAAACTTCCGCAAATCCGTTGCCGAATCCCCGCTGTTACGAAACAGAATCACCCCGTCGTCCCGCTTCCAGACCCCGGCCACGAACCAGGACGGCAGCGAATCGTATAGATCGAACCGCTCGGTCTTGCTCTCCAACGTGTGGACCGGAACGAGGGCCGCATTCAACACCGCATCGGCCGCCTCCAGGTACCGTTCCATGAGCACGGGCGAGATATTCAAAGACGCTCCCACATTATCAAACCCGTGTGAAACGGCATCCTCCGGCAGCATCTCTTTCACGGAGACCTGAACATCAAACAGGTCCCGCACGGTGTTTTCGTATTCCGTACGATTCAGCCGCCGCAGCACCACCCGCCCTTCAGCCCGCCGCGCCGCAGCAACGTCATCCAATTTCGAGGAAATCAGCCTGGCAACTTCCGCAACACTTTCGGGCTTTGGCTGCGGCTCCGTTGCAGGTGGCATCTCTCCCGACTGAATCCGTGTCACAATCTCACGCCACCGCTCGAACGTCGATGGCTGAGTCAGATCCCCGTCCAGCCGATCCACCCGCAAATCTGCCTTGGCAGTATCGGGGCCATGACAGTCGAGACAGTATTCCTGGAAGAAGGAAGCGGTCTCGTGAAGTGGCGATTTGGGACCGACAGGCACTTCAGCGGCCCCCGTTGGCAGACACGACGTCAGTATTCCCAACAACAGGGCCATTCGACGATTCATAAAGCGCTTTCCACGGTCACCGGCGCGGTGAGGGAGGCCTGATGAGAATTGGATGGAATTCACACCAGGGCTCCTAAACAACCGGTTCCCAACCCTTCCGGTATTCCCGGCCCCAGAGTGCGTCCGCGTCCTTGTCCCCGACGATCTTTTTTATCGCGGGATCAAAATTCAACGTGCGGCCGAGCTTGTACGAGATGTTGCCCAGGTGGCACAGCAACGTGCTCTTCTGACCTTCCTCGATCTCGGAGTTGGGTGTCTTCCCGGTCCGGACACAGTCCAGGAAGTTGGCGATATGCTCCTGTTCGCCACCCGCACCCGAACCCTTGCCGGTTTCCTCGCCCTTCAAATTGTAAATCTTGTAGCCGGGATCGACGATGTGTAGCGTGCCTTCGGTCCCGTAGAAGATCACCATGCTGTGCTTTTCTTCGCGACGAGGCAGACAACTGCTGACTTCCCACGTGCAACCCTTGTCACCGAATTGGAAGTATGCGACACCCGTATCAGGTGTTTCCTGATCGTCGTCGTAATGGTAGCGACCGCCGTTGAAGCTGACCTGAGTGGGATAGTCGACTCCCAGGCCCCAGCGGGCCACATCCAGCGAGTGAATCCCGTTGTTCGCCAACTCGCCACCGCCCCAATGCCAGCGCCAGTGCCAGTTGTAATGGACGAGGTTGTCGACGTACGGCCGTTCGGGGGCCGGGCCCTGCCACATGGAAAAGTCCAGTGTTTCCGGGACGGGGACTTCTTTTCCTTTGCCGATCGAAGGCCGGTTGGCGTCGTACCAGCACCGAGCCATCAGCACCTTGCCAATCGCCCCCTCCTTCAACTTGGCAATCCCCTCCTGAATCCCCGGCCAGGTGCGTCGCTGATTGCCCATCTGCACGACTCGCTTGTACTTCCGGGCGGCTGTCACCATCAATTCCCCCTCGCGGGCATTGTGGCTCCCGGGCTTCTCCACGTAGACATGCTTCTGGGCCGAGCAGGCCAGGATCGTCGCCGGGGCATGCCAGTGATTGCAGGTGGCAATGAAGACGACATCCAGCTTCGGATCGTCGAGCATGCGTCGGAAATCGGTAATCCCCTCTGCCTTGGCTCCCTTGCTGGCGACCGTCTTCATCGCCAGATCCAGTCGCTTCTGGTCAACGTCACAGACATAGTTCAGCTTGATCCCCTTGGAATTCAGCACCGCGTTGGCGTGTGCCATCCCGCGTCCCGTGCCGATCACTCCCGCGGTCAAATCCTGGCTCGGGCTTTCCTGGGCCGAGACGCGATTGAACATCGCAGGGGCGAGTGCCGCAGCCGCGACCAACGTGCTCGATTGCAGAAATTGACGGCGGTCCAGGGATCCAGCGAGTTCAGTCATCATGGCTCCTTCAGTCGCGAAGTTCAGGATGTTTCGGCATCGGACTGTTAAAGGTTACCAGCGTCGCGCGAAATTCCCAATCGACCGGGAAGCCCGAATGATTCACTGACGTGACTTACGTCCCCGTTCAGAGTCCATGATGCCACACACGCTGGACATTCAGATCCTGGTTCAACAGAACCAGGTCCGCCCGTTTGCCGGTGTCGAGGCTTCCGAGATCCTGCTCGACCCCGAGGATCCTGGCCGGGGTCAGCGTCGCCATTCGGACGGCCAAAGGGAGATCGACACCCACAACCTGATGCAAGTGTCGGACCATGAAGTCCATGCCGCGCACGCTGCTGGCCAGGGCACTGCGATCGGCCGTCCAGCCAACTTCGCCATCGCTCACGATGGTCACTCCACAGTCGATTGGCCCAAACACATATTCTCCCCGCGGCATGTCGAGTCCCCGGTTGGCATCGGTCACCAGGGCCGTCCGGTCCGGTCCCAGCATCTGAACCACAAACCGCAACAATTCCGGGGCCAGGTGGCAACCATCGGCGATCACCTCGGTCGTCATGCCGGCTGTTCCCAGCACGAACTCAGCCATGCTGGCCTGCATGGGGACACCAAATCGTTCACGCATGCCGGGGACGCTGCTCATCGCGCAATAAAAGTGGTCGACATGCCGCATCCCCAGCTCGAATGCCGCCTGCATCTCGGTCCACGAAGCATTGGAATGGCCAGCATTCAATCGGATTCCCCGCGCGGCCGCGTCGCGGAAGAAATCCATCGCTCCTGGCAGTTCCGGCGCACACGTCGCGACCAGGATTGTGTCGGCAAACTCCAGGTACTGCTCGTATTCCGCGCGATCCGGACTGCGCGCCGGAGCCTTGGGGTGACAACCAACTTTGTCCTCGTTGAAGAACGGACCGTAAAGGTGTGCTCCCAGTACGTCTCCAGTCCTCTGAAACTGTTGGCACAACTCCAGAAATCGGAGCGTCTGCCCATGCGTGGCAACGGTACTCGTGGGAACAATCCCAGTAGTTCCATGGCGGCGGTGGGCCGCGATCACCTTTGCGAATGAGGCTTCATCGCCGTCCATGAAGTCGGCTCCATCCCCGCCATGCACATGCATGTCGACAAAACCGGGGGACAGGTACAGGCCGCCTCCGTCGATGACGTCGCCCTCCCAGGCAGGAAGCGTTGTCATCAGCCCGCAGGCCGCAATCCGACCGGCGCGAACGTGAATTCCGCCGTCGACAATCAGGCAATCCGGCAGAACCAGCGTCACATTGACGATCGCAACGTCGGACATGCAGAGTCCTTCTCAATCAAACTTGAGCAACCCGAACGAACTGGGCCGCGGTCGAGTCAATGCCGGTTGCACCCACGACTGCATGCCGACGGTCGGTGTCGTGCGCGTGATCGCCGCTCCCCAGACAGTCCCACGCTGTGGTGGAGTGGCCACCAGTTCGCTCCAGGGAATGGCCGCCTCAATGCGCCAATGAGTTTCATCGGCGTCGGACGCAACATACCAAACCGGGTTCCAGCGACGATCTTCCCAACATCGTTCGCACGTCCAGCCCCGCTGATCCACATGAAACTCGTACCACGTCGAATAGTCGCGATCCACGTCCAGGCAGATTGTGACTCGATCATGCCGGCTCAAGTCCGCATCATAACCGCGCCCGGGAACCGGCCGATCCAAGTTGGCTCCTTCGCGTCGAGGAACGCTCAAACCCACGTACAGGAATTCCGAGTCGTACGACAACATCACCAGCGTCGCTGTGGGGTCTGATTTCGGTTGGTCATCACCCAGGTCTTCCGTCGTCAGTCGCAGATCTCGGGACTCCAGCCAGCACGGATCCGACAGGACCCCGTCCAGCCTGGGGCGATCCATCGTTCGCTGGCAGGTGGCCAGTTCCCGCGGAGGTTCCGACGAGGCGAGCATCAACCAGATTTCCCGTTCTGCCAGGTGTTTGATCGATGGCTCTGTAGCTCGACTGACATAGTTGCGAAAGATGGCATCCGACTTGGCCAGGCTGCCCGTCGAACGGCGCAACGCCGCCAGCGGAAACTGGATTTCCGGCGTGTGAAACAGACCCGGTGACTGGGCATCCAGTTGCGCGGCCAGGTCTGCGGCACGCTTGTGCCATTCCCGCATTTCACCGGTCCGCCAGTCCTGTTGAACGGTGGCCGGTCGCGTTCCGTTCCGGGGACCCCGCGGATCGGCATCGGCATCCGAGGGTAAATTGACTCGATTCAATTGACCGGGTCGAATCGTCTGAGTCATCGCCGGCCTGGCTTCGTCATAGTTGGCGGATTTGACGCCACCATAGCCGTTGGTCAGCGTGTCGGCCGCTTGTTGAATCAGTTTTGCGTTGGCGCGGACATCGCCCGCAATCTGAGCGGTTTCATTGGTCATGCGGCGCATCCGCTGCCAGGCTGTTTCGCTGCTGATCCAGAATTGAAACAACCAGCGCATGGCGTCCAGAGCCGCCGGCTCATTGGGGTACCGCCGTACCAGTTCCATATTCGTCGCTTCAACCAGGTCGAACAGCGATCGCTCGCGATATTCGTCGGCCAGCCCGCGCAACAGTTCGGCTCCCTGGCGGGAATCCATGTCACGTACCAGTCCTCCCAACTGGCCGATCATCTGACCGGCCATGCGGGGATCGTCCATGGTCCTGGCCGAAATCGCCTGAAAGTTGCGATGTTTCTGAACCAGCTTCTGCATCAGTTCCAGATTCGATTCGTCGATGGCGGCCAGTTCCCGGCGAGCATCTGCACCCGGTGCCAGCGACAGCCCCGCAAAGAAGTCGCGTCCCAGGGATGCGTTCGGCGATGGCCGACCGTCGACCCCAATCCAGCGATAGGCCAGGTGACGTGGAGCGGCAACGGTTTCCACCTCTGAACGCGGGGGCCTAACGAGCGCATCCCCCACCGACGCTGCCAGCCGCACTGACATTTTGCGCCGCGGCAGGTATTCATCCAGATCAATCGTGGCATCGCTGCCGGTGCCCCCAGCCAATTGCAGGTAGATCCGTTCCACGCGCCAGGTTGATAGTCCCGTCAATTCCCGTTGTTCGGAAAACCGGGTTGCATCGGTCGCCTGGTCAATGGCCCTGAGTGAAGCATCCAGCAGCAATTGACCGGCCACATCGTCTTTGGCGGGCTGATCCAGGATCACGATGCTGGGACGCCACGTCCGCAATTGACGAACGAGGACACTTAACAGTGATGGAGCCAGCTTCCCTTCGGTCCGTCGTTGCCAGTCGGCAATCAACTTATCCGACGAGAACTCCAACCCGGGGACGGTGATCGGCAACTGCCAGAAAATCTCTGCGGAATTGCCGCCACACTGTTCGACGGCGGCCTTCAGCCGCGATTCCACATCATCTTCCGTCGCGGCGGGCCCCAGATCCTGCCGGTTGGCGATCCAGACCGCACTGCGATATCCCTGTTCGCCCGAAAGCTTTGCCAGCCAGGCAGCCGTCACCAGCGAGGGTCGTGCCTGGAGTGACAGAATTGCGGCGCGGCGATTCATGGCACGGGCAGGCTGCCAGGTACGTCCACCATCTTCGGTGCGCAGGATCGTCCCGAATTCACCGACTGCGATCCCGGTGGATTCATTGACGAATCGCAGGGAATTCAGCGGTGCCGTCTGTCCGGTCAAGTACCGCTGCCAGGTTCGCCCCGCATTCGGACTATGCCAGATGACGCTACCCGGCGATCCCGCCAGCCAGACATTTTCGCCGCGAATTTCCACCGCACGAAAGTCCATTCCCAGCCGCAGCTCTTCCGGCAATGGCGCAGCGGGAGATTCCCAGACCACTCCCCCACTGCTGGTTCTCAAGACCAGACCGCCGTCACCCGCCATCCATCCAGAATCATCATTCGCCAGCGTGACGGCGCGAACGGAACGCAACCCCTGCAACGGCAGTTTTGACGCCAGCAGTTGATCGCCTCCGACCAGCGACAGCCGACCTTCCGGACCACCCACCGCCCCCATGTCTGGAGCAATAAAGCTGGCCGCGCGCCAGGGGGCCGTCGCAGCCCCGGCGATCGGATGCCATGTCTTGCCGCCATCGGCCGTCCGCTGAATCCCCGTCGGAACATTGGTCGAGGGGCGACCGACGATGATCCCTTCTTCCGGCCCGAAGAATTTCACATACGTAATTGGATTCAATGTGCCATTACCCAGCTTGCGCCAGGTTTGCCCCCCATCTTCGGTGAGCATCAACACTCCGGAATCCAGTCCGGTAAAAGGCGAGATTTCGCTGCCAGCGACGAAGCAGATCTGGCTCGTGATAAAGCAACAACTGTTCAGGGAACCGCTGGCACCACCTGGAAGCAGATTCCACGTCCGACCGCCATCGGCGGTTTTCCAGACCGCTCCCTGATCACCCACCGCGATCCCGGCTTTGGACCCGACGAATTGGACATCCCGCAACGATGCGTCGTCCTGCCACGTCGCGGAAACATCCTGCGCTGATGTACGCACCGTCACGGCCATGGCAATCGCGAACGCAATCATCATCTTCGGCAACGTTCGCTGCCAGTTGCATCCCTGCATGTCTGCCTCCACGGTTCCACCAGCGACCCGGCAACCAGAATTCGCGATCCTCGCAACCAATCCTGATTGCGATCGGGATTGTACGGTTTTCATCAGTCTGCAGAAGATGAGTCTCCGCGACTTTCGCTGCTCGTCCCGATTCCCCTGGAGATCACAAACCCGCACGCTCAAAAAGGAAGCAGCAGGATAAGGTAAACTCACGTCATGTCCGCGAAATCAAAGTCTCTTTCGTTGCGCCTACGGAAACCCGCAGGTGATTCGCCCGCTTTTTCAGCCAAACGCCAGTAATCCATGCTCGGCGTGGTCGTTTGGAAGAATTCTAGCCACTGCTCAGAAGCAATGCCCTTGATTTCCATAATACAGCACCGGTACAATGCTCTCGATTCAAGCACTCACGCAAACAACGCGGGCGTTTTTCTGTGATGCGGGACAATCGTTAGGGAATTGAGTCATGGCGGAACGGGATGTCACTAGCCTGGGACGGCACGAGATGCCCGTCTTGAATGGAATGATCGGGGACGGCCCCGCGATGCGCGAGATCTATCGTCTGACACAACAAGTCGCCGCCACCACCGCCACCGTGCTGCTGCTGGGAGAAACCGGAACCGGGAAGGAGTTGGTCGCGCGGGGGATCCACGAACTGAGTCCGCGATCTTCGGGCCCGTTCATTCGAGTGAACTGCGGTGCGCTCAGCGAAAGCTTGCTGGAAAGTGAACTGTTCGGACACGTGAAAGGTGCCTTTACCAGCGCCCATGAAAACCGCACCGGTCGATTCGAGGCGGCTCACGGAGGAACAATCTTTCTCGATGAAATCAATTCGATGAGCTACACGCTGCAAGTCAAACTGCTACGTGTTCTGCAGGAACAGGAGTTTGAGCGGGTTGGTGACACAAAAACGATTCGCGTCGACTGTCGGATCGTCGCCGCCACGAACCGCGATCTGCTCGACGAAATCGATGCGGGACGATTTCGCGAGGACTTGTACTACCGACTGAATGTGGTGCCGATCTACCTGCCGCCACTGCGCGATCGACCGGAAGATATCAGTTCGCTGGTTCAATTCTTCGCACGGAAATATGCCGTCGCCAACAATCGTCCGACTCCCAAAATCGCCGACGACGTGATCGCCATGCTGCGCACGTACGCCTGGCCAGGCAACGTGCGTGAACTGCAGAACTATGTCGAACGAGCCACCGTGCTTTGCACGAGCGATACGTTCAACCTGTCACTGTTCCCGCCGCATGTGCGCGGATTGGCCCCGATCCGTCTGAGCCGGTCCCGATCCGGGGGCCTGAAAACCATGTGCAGCGAACTGGTCACGCTGGGCCTGCTGGAAGCGGGTGAAGAATCCCAGGACGTCCATGAGCGGGTCGTTTCACTGGTCGAACGCGAACTGATTCTGCAGGTCCTCAAGACCTGCCAGGGAACGCAAACGAAAGCCGCCACCCGACTGGGAATCAACCGGAACACGCTGCACAAAAAAATCAGCGACTACGGTTTGGAATCCGAAGCGCGATAATCAAGTCTGCGGACCGGGTTCTGGCACGAACCCGGGGTCAGGCACTTCGGAAATTCGGAATTGGCTGACCCAAGTCACGATCATGCACTGGATCCTCAATCAGCCAATTCCGAATTTCCGAAGTGCCTGACCCCGATCGCAACCCACCGTGATTGCAGAACCCTGCGCCGACCAACAACTTGTTGATTTCGGACGCAACCTACGAAACGATCGCCAGTTGGTGTAGAATTCCCAACGAATATGCATGGGTCGCAGGTCGAGTGCCTTGGGATCGGGTGGATGCCCCACGTCAACGTCGTTTGTTTTCTGGCCAGTTACAGTGTCGCCTTCGGGTTTGACGCGTGGCGTTTGCGCGCCCGGACCGGTTGGAGTCGCGTTCTGTCGCTCATGTTCGGTGCCGCCGGGTTGCTTGCTCAAACGATGTATCTACTGCTCCGCTCCAGCCAGTCTCATCAGCCACCACTGCTCAGTTCTGCTCATGACTGGCTGCTGGTCCTGGCCTGGCTGGCCGTGCTGACGCATCTGTTTGTCTCAATGCTGGATTCCACAATCGCCAGTGGAATTGTCGTCTGGCCCGTCGTGTTGTCGCTGATCGTGGGGTCGTGGTTTGTCGTGGACTCTCCGAGCCAGAGGCTGAATTTTCATCACAACTGGAAAATGCTGCACGCCTCGATGCTGGTCCTGGGAACTGCCGCGATCCTATCCGGCTTTGTGCTCAGCCTGCTCTACCTGTGGCAGCATCGCCGACTCAAGCACCGCCAGATGATGAACAGCGGTTTGACGTTGCCCAGCCTGGAGCGGTTGGAGCGATTCAATCGCTGGGCGATTCTGGTGTCTGTTCCGCTGCTGACATTCGGAGTGGCCACCGGGATCGGCCTGACGGTCGTCGCCAATCAGTACGCCCTGCCCGCCTGGTCCGATCCGGTCGTGCTGGGAGGTGCCATCGCCTGGCTGATGATGTGTGGCCTGTTCTGCTGGCTGCTGCTGGGAAAACGTCCGCCCGGACGACAGGTGGCCGGATTGACAGCCTGGGCCTGTGGATTCCTGTTGTTCATGATTGTCGGACTGCAGGTCCTGACCGCTGCCGTCGGGGTTCGGACGGTCCATGGTCCAGAACCAAAACGTGCCGCTCAGGAACCGCCCCACGCAGATTCCCCAAAGGATTAACCGTCCAGAACGTCCACGGCCAGCTTCGACCAACTGCCTTGATTTGAGAATGATCCGTGAACCTGCTTGTGCTCTACTGTACTCATCAAACGACACCGCTGGCGATCCGCGAGCGGTTGGCGTTTGCATCGAGGGACAGGCTTGAGCGGGCCTACGCGGAACTTCGGCAGCGGTTCCCCGACGGCGAAGTGGTGATCCTGTCGACTTGTAACCGCGTGGAGTTGTACCTGGCGGGGCCGGAAGGCGACCCGCTGCAGTTGAAGCAGCAACTATCTCAGTTCTTGTCCGACTTCCACGACGTCCCCCTGGACGAATTTGTCGGCGAACTGCAGGCCGCCTCGGGATCTGAAGCGGTCTGGCACCTGTTTGAAGTGATCTCGTCGCTGGACAGCATGGTGCTCGGAGAACCGCAGATTGTGAATCAGGTGCGCCAGGCCTATCGCGAAGCGGAGGAATTCGGTGCCTGCGGCCCCCTGGTTCACTCGTTGTTCCAAAGTGCCATCCGGGTTTCCGGTCGGGTCCGGTCTGAAACCCGGTTGGCGGAAGGGCGCGTTTCGATCGCCAGCGTGGCGGTGGGCGATTTCGCGAAGAGTATCTTTGACAGCTTCAGTGACAAACTGGTGCTGATCGTCGGTGCCGGTGAAATGGCTGAGGAAACGTTGCGCTACCTGAAAGACGAGGGGGTCCGGGAAATCGTGGTCGTGAATCGCAGCCCGGAACGGGCCGAGCGACTGGCGAAGGAATGGGGA
The DNA here is from genome assembly GCA_018242525.1 of Planctomycetota bacterium. GTDB lineage: Bacteria > Planctomycetota > Planctomycetia > Planctomycetales > Planctomycetaceae > Schlesneria. Next base: position 69,263 of record JAFEBS010000034.1, read on the forward strand.
GGACGCGTCGAGCCCTGGGCCAGCCTGGATCACTGGCTGGGCCGGGCCGATGTGATCGTCAGTACCACAGGTGCCGACAAGCCCCTTGTGGATGTCGCCCGGTTCCGTGCCGCCCGCGCCTCGGTCGCCCGTCACACCGCCTTTATCCTGGATCTCGGTGCCCCGCGCGACTTTGCGACCGGGGTTGGCGATCTGGTCGATGTGTTCCTGTACGACATCGACAGCCTGAGCAAGACCTGCGACGAGAATCGGCACGCGCGCATTCGCGAGATCGATCATGCCCGTCAGATTGTTTCCGAGGAACTGGCCCGGTTCATGGCCGAATTCCACCACCGCGCCAGTGGCGATGTCGTGTCGCGTCTGATGGAAGACTGGCACGGTATCAGCAAGGACGAACTGGGTCGTCTGTTCAACAAGCTGCCACACCTGACTCCGAAGGATCGGGAAGCGATCGAACGGACCGTCGAACGCATCGTCAACAAGCTGCTGCATCCACCGCTGACTGTCTTGAAGGACGAGGCCCGCGAAGGGACGCCACACGGTTTAATCAGCGCCCTGAAACGACTGTTCCGGTTGGATGGCTGAACCATGACCGAAGAAATGTTCGACGTCGTCGATTCCTTCGATCGAGTACTGTACCAGGCTCCCCGGTCCGTCGTGCATGCGCAACACTGGCTGCATCGAGCCGCCCATATTTTCGTGTTCAATTCCCGGGCTGAATTGCTGGTTCATCGTCGTTCGGCGACAAAAGATGAATGTCCCCTGCTGTACACATCGTCGGCATCGGGCCACCTGGCCGCGGGCGAAGACTACGAACCTGCCGCCGTCCGCGAACTTCAGGAAGAACTGGGCCTGGTATCCCCGCTCGAATTCCTGACCGTCCTGCCGGCTCAGGGTGCAGACACGTCTTACGAACACAGCGGGCTGTTTCGCACGATGACCGACGACGAGCCTTGCTTCGATCCGGGCGAGATCGAGTCCGGCGAGTTTCTGCCGCTGGACGAAGTCGCCCGCCGCGTGGTCGCGTCGCCTGAATTGTTCACGCCGTGCTTCCGCGTGTTGCTTGCCTGGTATCTCCAGAAGTTTGGATTGACTACGTAGAAGTCGTCTCTTGACTCACCAACGGCTTTTCCCCGGTAAACTGTCCCACACGAATACTGACCAGACCGGCGACCAGGACCGCCAGATAGAACTGGCCGCAAATCGCCTCGAGGCATGCCAGTACCCGGGTGACGCGACTTGTCGGCAAGATATCGCCATAGCCGACTGTCGACAGCGTGACAAAGCTGAAGTACTGCAACTGATTCCGCCGAACTTCCGGATTTGTCTGCGGCGAGGAACTCTCGGATTCCGTCCGCGTGATCGAACCGGGCGCGACAACATCGATTCCACAGTAAAGCTCGGTCCAGATTGCACCGATCAACAGGTATCCGCAAAAGGCACCGACCAGCGAATCACGCGTGATTTTCGGCTGACTGAGCAGGTCGTCCAGGATCGTCACCATCACGAATCCCAGGAACAAGCCCATGGCGACCCGCCGCAGAACGAACGTGGCCTCGACCGTTGCCGCAGGTTCAACGCGGGCCCACGCCGCCAGGATGAGCACGGGCAGTCCCAGGGTGAATGTCAGGGTTCGAGACCGATTGCGTTTGAAGATGGCGAACATCCCCGCCAGCACCAACAGCGTGATGCAGGTATCGGTGACGACGGTCCGAAGCAGCAGGTCGTTCGCCTCGATGTGAGTTCCCAGCATCAGAAACATGGCGACCAGCAGGATCGTGTATTTCCACTGCGAATAGTGCATGTTGATGATCTACCGTCCCATGCTTTGTCCGCCGGCCGGCTTCTTCTTCAGGTCGGCAATGAATTTGACGTGACCTTCCCCGAGCGCGTCACTCAATTCCCGACGCAGGTCGCGATTGACGCTGATCTTCTGTTCCAGGGCCTTCTGGGCGGAATACCGCACCCGCGAACTTCCCTCACCGGTGTCCACGAACAAGACAACTTCGGCCAGCCCTGGATTCTTGCCGATGATGTCGCGCACGCGTTCGATCACGCGCAGGTCATGCAGCCCTTTCTGAAACCGGATGCGAACCTGACGAGTGAATTCCTTCTCCACTTCCTCCAGCGTCCACATGGCATCGATGACGACGTTTGGCTCACGACTTCGTTTGTCGACCTTGCCACGGACAAACCGGACCTGTTCCTGTTCGACCTTGTCACCCAGACGCGAAAACTCTTCCGGCCACATGATGCAGCGGACGACACCCGTCGGATCTTCGAAGTCGAAGTTCACATACTTGGAATGCCCGTTGCGGCTTGGCTTCTTGGTCTGGGCCTTCTTAATGGCCGAGACCATGCCCCCCAGGATCACTTCCACCCCGTCTTCAAGCTCCGGCAGTTTCTTGTTTTCATGGGTTGAGAACTGCTTGATGATGTCGGCCATTTCGGCCAGTGGATGCGATGTCAGGAAGAATCCCAGGGCATCCTTCTCGAACGCCAGCATTTCCCGCTTGTTCCATTCCGGCATTTCAGGCAGGTTGGTGGGGGCCGCCGAAGTTCCCGCGGCCAGTTGTTCCGCGTCGTCATCGCCGCCAAACAGACTCTTTTGCCCGCGCTGCTTGTCACGGAACGCGTTCGAGGCGGATTGAACCGCTCGTTCGATCACCGCAAACAGTTGCGCACGTTTTCCCCCCAGGCAGTCACAGGCCCCGGCCTTGACCAGCAGTTCCAGCACCCCTTTGGTGACGTTTTTTGGATCACACCGTTCGGCCAGGTCGAAGATGCTCTTGAACGGACCGTTGGTCTCCCGTTCCACGACGATCGCACGAATCGCCGCTTCACCAACCCCCTTGATCGCCCCCAGTCCGAATGTCAGCTTGTCGCCGAGGACTGAGAATTCCACATACCCCTGGTTGACGTTCGGGGCCAGGATCTCGATCCCCATCCGGCGACAGTCGTCCACATGCTCGACCAGCTTGTCCGTTTCGCCCAGTTCGCACGACAGCAGCGCTGCCATGAATTCCGGCGGGAAGTGAGCTTTCAAATAAGCCGTCTGATAGGCCACGGCACCGTAGGCCGTTGAGTGGGACTTGTTGAACCCGTACCCCGCGAACTTTTCGATCATGCCGAACAGTTCCGCCGCCCGCTCGTCCGAATAGTTGTTCGCTTTGGCACCCTGCATGAACTGTTCACGGTACTTCGCGATCGTTTCCAGTTTCTTCTTGCTGATCGCCTTGATGCACTGATACGACTGGGGTAATTCGATCCCTCCCAGACGGTTCAGAATCCGCATCACCTGTTCCTGGTAGACCATGACGCCATAGGTCTCGTCCAGGACACCATCCACGATGGGATGTACACGCGGCAACGGCAACCGCTTGTGCTTCACATCGACGTACGTCATCACCATGCCCCCTTCCAGCGGGCCGGGTCGATACAATGCCGAGGTCGCGATGATGTCGGCAAATTTGTCCGGCTTCATCTTCGTCAACAGGTCGCGCATCCCACCGGATTCCAACTGGAAGATTCCCTTGGTTTCCCCCCGCTGCAACAGTGCAAATGTGGCCTTGTCATCCAGCGGCAGCTTGACGGGATCAATCTCCAGCCCGCGATGCTTCTTCACATTCTTGACCGCCTTGTCCAGGATCGTCAGGTTGCGCAGACCCAGGAAGTCCATCTTCAGCAGGCCGGCCTTTTCGACCGTGGGACCTTCCCACTGTGTGATGACGTCGGTCTTGCCCGTGATCGTCTGCAGGGGGATGTATTCCGAGATCGGCCGATCGGACACCACCACACCGGCCGCATGCGTGCCCGCACTGCGAGCCAGTCCTTCGATCTGCTTTGCCAGGTCCAGGATCTCGTGAATCTTGGGGTCGGCGTCATAGAGCGCCTTCAATTCCGAGCTTTCCTTGATCGCTTCTTCCAGCGTAATGTTGAGCGTTTCGGGGACCATCTTGGCGATGACATCGACATCTTTCGGTGGCACCGACAAGACGCGGGCGACGTCGCGAATGGCCGCCTTGGCCTTCAACGTTCCAAATGTGCCGATCTGCGACACGTTGGCCGAACCATATTTCTGCTTGGTGTAGTCGATGACCTCCTGCCGTCGATCACGGCAGAAGTCGATGTCGATATCTGGCGGTTCAGTACGGCTGGGGTCCAGGAATCGTTCAAACAGCAGATCGTATTCCAGCGGGCAGACATGGCTGAGCCGCAGGACGTACGCCACCAGGGCTCCGCAGGCAGACCCTCTGGCACTGCATGGAATCCCCTTTTCGACCGCAAACCGCACGAAATCCCAGACGATCAGAAAGTAACTGGCATAGCCCATTTTTTCGATGACGGACAATTCAAAGTTCATTCGATCACGATGGGCCTGGGTGATGTTTTCGGCACCGTAGCGGAAGACCATCCCCTCTTCACACAGTTCCCGCAGGTAATCGATGTCGCGCTTGTCCCCCGGCGGTTGGAACACCGGGTAGTGGCGCGACTTCAGGTCCAGTTGAATGTCAACCCGGTTGGCAATCTCCTGCGACCGGGCGACGGCATCCTCGAATCCTGGAAACGCCCGGTACATTTCGTCCGGGGACCGGACAAACAATTGATCCGAATCCATCTTCATGCGCTTGGTGTCAGACCGTTCGGTCTTCGTATTCACGCACAGCAGCACGTCGTGCATGGCGGCATCGGTCTGATTCAGATAATGGGCATCGTTGGTGGCGACCAGCGGCAATCCCATGCGATTGGCCAGGTCGACTGTCATATCCATGCACTGTTTCTGAATCGCGAAGTCCGCGTTCTGGATTTCCATGTACACGCGGTCACCAAAGACTTTCGTGTACCAGTGCACCAGTTTCTCCGCTTCGTCGTCCTTGCCACCCAGCAGCAACTGAGACAATTCTCCGGCCGCGCAGCCGGTCAGCAGGATGATTCCCTCGCTGTTGGCCTGGAGCAGTTCCTTGTCGATCCGCGGCTTGTAATAGAACCCCTCCAGAAATGACGCCGACGAAAGGCGAACCAGGTTCTGGAATCCAACCCGGTTCATCGCCAGCAACGTCAGGTGGTAGCTGGCTTCTTTGACGCGCGACGCTCCCGCCTTGTCGAACCGGGACCCCGGCGCGATATACGCTTCCAGGCCCAGGACAGGATTCACTCCCGCGCCGCGACACTCATTATAGAATTCCAGCGCTCCGTACAGATTGCCGTGATCGGTGATGGCCAGCGCATTCATGCCGGCTCCCTTCACCTTTTTCACGACCTGGTCTATCCGGTTGGCACCATCCAGCAGGCTGTAATGCGTGTGGCAATGCAGATGGGCGAACGGACGAATTGACGTAGTCTCAGTGGGGGGAACTGCAGAGTCCACCATGGCTGGCATCCTTTCCGCGAACGGGATCGATCAACGCCCCGATTGTACCGCTCCACCGCTCGGACTCAATCAACGATCGCTTGTGGATGACGGTATCGAAAATGTGACCCCATCAACGAACAGGCCCGGCTTGACCACAAGCCGGGCCTGATTCAATCGCAGTCACGATCAACATCGAATCGTGGTCAGGCCTTGGGAGCACCGACATACTTGGCGTCGCCGAATCCAAGGATCGGGAAGAAGATGAAACCGAGCAGCCACAGGCCAATTCCGAAGACTTCACTCTTGCCGAAGGCTTTCGCCAGCGCGATGAAGACCAGCACCGAAGCGATGACATTCACGCAGGGGATAAAGAACAGGATGATCCACCAAATCGGCTTGCCCGAGATTTCGAGCAATACAATGATGTTGTAGATCGGGATGATTGCAGCCCAACCGGGCTTGCCTGCCTTTTCAAACGTCTTCCAAATGCCAGCCAGAACCACCAGTGCGACCAGCAGCATGATCACCATCGGAATCAGTGCCAGTGCGCCACCGGCACCGCCGTCATCCTGAGCCAGCATCCACGTTACGTTCATCATACATTTGCCCTTTGATCGGTTTGAGAAATGAGAGGGGAAGCCCTGAGTCGCCATCGCGACCTCAAGACAGAATAATCATTTTGATTGTGAATCGACAATGGAGCGCGATCGGGATTCCGAATGGAAAACGAACAGCCGCCCGATTTTCTGACAAATCGGGCGGCTGTCTCGACAAAAATCAGAGCGACGGTCGTGTTCCAGTCGCTGGCCTATTTGACCTTCTTGGCTTTGGGCAGTTTATAGTGAGTTTTCTGCTCATCGGTCAGCAATCCGTGGATCTGTTCCTTGATCGCCAGTTGCAGCTTTGCCATCTCGGGCTGCAATTCCGCCCGGGCCTTCTTCTGTTCATCCGTCAGCTTCAGGGCTTCGTCGATCGCCGCGGCGGCTTCCTTCCCCTTCTTGCCATCGGCCTTGGCCTTGGCAGCAGCCTCCTTGCGGGCGGACTTCTGTTCGGCCGTCAGCAGATCGTCGAGCTTCTTGCTGATTTCGGCAATCTTGGGCCCCTGCTCCTTCTTGATTTCATCCAGCTTGGTCTGCTGCTCAGCGGTCAGCGTGATTTCCTTGGGCAGCGAAAAAACGGGATTGTTGATTCCGGCTGCTTTCTTCTTCCCCTTCTCTTGAGCACCAACTGCCGTCACTGTTGATACGGCGATTGTAATCATCAATCCAGCACTGAGCACGGTCCGCACGGTTCCTCGCATGGCTTCGATTCCTTCTAGGTTGAACATTCGGGGCAGATTCCTTGACGGTCCCCGGACAGAACGGAGACAGCCCAGGTATTTCAGAACGATTGGAAGTGTACGTGTGAGCCGCAAGGCGCTAGCCGCGGGTTCTTCGAATTCGATCGAAAACAGACCCGCGGCTAGCGCCTTGCGGCTCACACGGCAGGTGCCATTGGGCTTTCACACAGGAACCGGGGGACGGATGTCCCCCGGCGGGGAGGTTCATCAGGCAAACAATTCTGGAATGACTTCGCCGTCGCGAACGATCATCACCGGTCGGCCGATATTGGTCTGGTATTCCTTGTGGGGATCGATCCCCAAGTTATGGAAGAACGAGGCGGCCACGTGATCCGGCTTGAAGCCATCGCCGACCGGACCCTGGGCTTTGTCGTCGCTGGCACCCAGCACCTGACCCGGCTTAATTCCGCCACCGGCCATCAACATGAACATGGCCCGGGCGTAGTGGTCGCGACCGTTGCGTGTCGTATTGATCTTCGGGGTTCGTCCGAATTCCCCGGTGACATAGACACAGGTTGAACTCAACAGGCCCTTCTGCGTTAACCCGTTCAACAACGCCGCCAGACCTTCATCAAACGGCGGCAACTGCTTCGTCTTCAGACGCACCCAGTTGTCGTTGTGGGTATCCCATCCGCCATAGTTCAGCGTGACGAACCGGACGCCGGATTCGACCAGGCGCGTCGCCAGAAGGCAGCTCATGCCGAAGTCGGTTTTCCCAAACTGTTCGGCAAATGACGGTGCTTCCTTGCTGACATCAAATGCTTCCCGCGACCGAGTCGATGTGATCATCGAAAAGGCCTGCTGGCCAAACCGATCCAGGCCATCCAGCAACTGGCTGCTCTTTTCCGCTCCCTTGAAGGCGGAGTCCAGATCACGCAGCAGGTTCTGACGCTGCTCGACATCAGCCACCGTGACACCGTTCTGCAGGGAGACCCCGCGAACACTGTACGGAACGCCCGGCTTGGGGGCCGCATCGGCACTCAGCGGTGCATAGCGCACTCCCAGGTACCCTGCCTTCTGCTGGCCAGACCCCATCGTCACATAGGGCGGAAGATCGGCGGGGCCGCCAAGTTCCTTGGAGACCACGGATCCATAACTGGGAAACTCGATCGACGGCAGCGGCCGGTTTCCGGTATTGACGTACAGGGAACCCAGTTCATGGGCTGCCAGGGAATGGGAAACGCCCCGCAGGATGGTGAACTTGTCCATCTGCTGCGCCAGCTTCGGCAGGTGTTCGCTGATTTCGATTCCCGAGACATTCGTCTGAATCGGATTGAATTCACCCCGGAATTCCGACGGAGCATTGGGCTTCAAATCGAACGTGTCCATGTGCGATGGACCGCCACCCAGATTGATAAAGATGGCCGACTGAGCCTTGGCCGCCTTCAGTTCGCCCGCGTGCGACAGGCGCAGGTAACTGGAGAGCGTCAGTGCTGACGCACCCAACGCCCCGACACGCAGAAAGTCACGTCGCTGAATTCCATCACAGGTTCGATGAGTCGCCATGAATTGATCCTGAAAAGAACAAGGGAAAGTTTGAAGGTTCGTTGAGTGATTGACCACACTGGCCCGACGCGCGAGTGAGGGATTGGTCGATGCGAATCCAGCTTCAAGATCCTCACCAGCACGTCGGGCCGGCGAGGTTTCTTGGACCGAGGTTAATGGTTGACGACAAATTCTTTCGTATTGACCAGCGCCCACAACAGGTCTCGTGTCCCGCGAGTCACATCACCCGTTTCCGCGTAGTACCGCGCCGCCCGTACCGATTCCGCTTCGGTCGGCAGTCGGCTCAGCGTCCGCAGATACGCCTGACGAATGATCGTGGGGAGATCGGCCCCAGGCTCTTCGGGTGCCACCTTCGGAGCGACAACCGCTGCGGCATCGACTGGCGTTTCTGTCCGTTCCGCCAGTTCCTTTTGCAGTGCGGCCACGACGTCGGTCCGGCCCTTCTTTTCGGCGGCGGCCAGGCGCTGTTTCAACCGGGCCAGATCGAGTTCGGCAACACGGCGGGCCTGACGCTCTTTCATCTCGACATTGCCTGGCTTGGCACTTCGATCTGGAACATCCTTCTTCAGAATCTGATCGACCCAGCGTCCCTTGCCGTTGATCATCGACAGGACTTCGGCATCGTTCTGCAGATACACCGTCTGCAGCAAACTCGATTCCGAGGAACGATCGCATTCGCAGTTGGAATCGCGAATCGATCGACCGAAGACTGTCAGAGCGTAATTAGACCTTCCGCGGCCATTGGCTCGAGAGTCAACAATCGTATTTCCAATCGATCGTCCGTCCATGGAGACCTGCCACTTCGCAGCGTCCGCATCGGACATTGTTGCCAGTTGCAGGGCATCGTAAGCGACTTCGGCAGGCAGCCGGTGAGGCACCGCGCGGGCAAAATTCCGGTCGTCAAATTCGTTCGTTGAATTGGGATGCCAGCTCAATTGATAAGTGCGGCTGTTGGCAATCGTCCGATGCAGCCACTTCATGTCGAACTTCTGATTCCGGAACTCCGTCGTCAGATAATCGAGCAGCGCTTCATTGCTGGGGGGATTGGCCAGGCTCAGATCATCCACCGGTTCCACGATTCCCACGTTGAAGTAGCCAGCCCAGATCCGGTTCACGATCGACCGCGCAAAATACGGGTTGCTGTCATCCCGCAGCCAGTCCATTAAGGCTTCCCGCGGATCCGACATTTCTCCGATCTTGACTTCTTCACCACCCAGGACCTTGGCCGTGCGCCCCGAAACCACCTGCGGACGCTTCTTGTTCGGATCCACAGGCCGCTTGGGGTTCACTCGTTGAGGCTGGGGGACAAACAGTTCGGCAAACGGCATCGTTTCGCCCTTGTTCAGGTGTTCCCGAATGGCCTTGCCCAGATCGTTTCCCTTCAAGTTCTTGGTGTCGATGCCGGCTTTCTCAAACATCGCCTTTTCTTCGTCCTTCGTCCCGGGACTGTTTCCATACTGGGCCCGCGCAAAGAATTCTTTAAATCGATCGAAGTCGTCCTTGGTCCATTGGTCAAACGGATGCTTGTGACACTGGGCACACTGGATGCGAACACCCAGGAATGTATATGCAAATCCCAGCGCCCGTTCTTCCGGCTTGGTGAATTCGCGCCGGATCCAATAGTGCGTCAGTGACGGCTGGTCGGCAAACCGCCCCTTCGCTTCCTTCTGATAATAGCCACTCATCCGCTCACAATACTGAGCGTACGTTTCATCGTCCTGACGGCTGACCGCCAGAATGATTCCTTCAGCAATTTGATCGTACGGGACGTTCTTTTCCACGCGGGTCTGCAACCATTCATACCAGTCTGACGACAGCGTATTCGCAGCGACACCGGCCCGGTTGTTGTTCAGCTTCCCGGCATTGTTCCCGGTCCAGTCGGCAAACTTGGTCGCCCACCACGCAGCGTACGCTGGACGCTCCAGCAGTTCATCAATCTTGCGAGCCCGCTTGTCCACGGTGGTATCGGCCAGGAACGCTTCGACTTCCGCGGCAGGGGGAAGTGTTCCCGTCATGTCCAGACTGACGCGACGCAGAAAATCGGCGTCGGTACACAGGTCCGACTGCAGCATCCCCAGCTTGCTGAGCTTCTGCACGACCAGTTCATCGATCTTGGTCGGCGTGGGAACCTTGGGGTAGTTCGGACCAAACTTGTCGCTGACCGGTTGCAACACGGGAACAGGCACGACCCCATTGTCATAATAAACCACGACATGCGAATCGCCGGGCCCGGCCGACGTCACCAGGCCGGTGTCATCCACGGAAGCAATCTGATCGTTGTTCGTCTGGAACCGGCAGAGCGGCGTCACGTCTTCGCGGGCACCGTTGGACCAGACGGCCACCGCCTTCAGCACGAATGTTTCGCCGCGCTGTTTCGCCACGATCTCGTCGGGGGTGACTTCCAATCGCACGAACTCGGGGGTCTTGCCATCAATCGGCTTGGCACCGGCAGCAATCCAGCGGGTCAGAACCCGCTCCTGCCATGTCCCCGCCTTCAGGCGAGTGCCCCCTTCGTGGGGAATCACCTGCAACGGCTTTTGCAGCATCAGGCTTTCGGCCACGTTTGCCGTGTTGACCCGGGGCGTGTCCCCCTGTGTCAACGCTTCGTGATCCGCCTTGAAATCATACCCGAACAGCGACAGTCGGAATCCGCCGCGTCCCTGGAACGAACCATGGCAGGCCCGCCCATTACAGCCCATCTTGCCCATCAACGGGACGACGTGCTGACGGAAATCCGGCGTTTCCTCAACGGATTCGACGGAAAAACGTTGATCGATCCGGGCTGCATCGTCGGCGACGGCAACCGAACTCACCGACGTTCCACCCACCAGGGCGATGGAAAACAACATCCAGCGATTCCAGCGATTCTGAGTCACAGTCTTCTCCTGAGACAATTGGGACGAGCCCATCAATTATTCAAGGTTTCTTTGTTTCTGCCGCGGGTGCCGATTTCTTTGGCTTGGCCTTCACCGCAGATTTGGCAGGGAGCGATTTCTTCAAGTCGTGAAACTGCTTTTCGACAGTGGCTTCAGCCTTCGACTCCAGCTCTTCGATCTGCTGATCGAGCTTGCTGACGCGGACCTGCAGCCGATCCCGTTCTACCCTCTGGGCCGCCAGACGCATCTCCAGGCGTTCCCGCAGGGTGGCCCGCAATTCGGCTTCGACCGTTGGATCCGACGACATCGTCAACCGCGCCGCCAGCAGGCGAATGCGTGAGGTGATTTTCCAGTCGGCCAGTTCAGTCGCGTGTCGTTCCGGCGATCGATCCTTCAACTTTCCCAACCGCTCCACGGCCCGATCCAGGTCGACCAACGCGGCCCGATACTCCTTGGGAGCATTTTTCTGAAGTCCGTCCAGCAGCGATGCCAGTTCCGGGTGGTTCTCACGAGCAAACGCCAGTGCGGCCGCCTCACGCTCGGCGGGGATGCTGACAGGCACCGGATTCCGAGTCGCGGACTTGTCGACTTTGACAACCGTCTTCGCGCGCGCGGCCGCCTTGTCCGCCGAATCGTCGGCGCGGCTGGAACCCGGCAGGACTCCGCCTGCCATCGCCAGGGCGATCGACACGAACTGCATCACGCGCTGGTTCACAACTAGTTCTCCTGAATCTTTTCGGGCTGACCATCCATGGCCGCCGCCTCGACCGACACCGCAGCAAGCATCCAACTGGGAACAGCGTCACTCACCGCATCCGCCGCGTCGTCGGGGTCGTAAACATCGGCCGCATCCACAGCCATTCCAGACCGCCAGAGCGCCACCAGTTCGGCCGAATCCTGGCCCGCCACTCGGCTGGCTGGCACAGAAACCGCGAACTGCAGCGCGACGACACACAGAATTCCAGCCGCCGCCGTCATCGCGACCGCGAACCACGCTGCCCGTCGCGACGCATGCACTGCAACCGGCATCGCTGTGCGGGGCGGGCTCGTTCGCGAAGTTTCGTGCAGAGCCGCCTGGGCTGTCAGGACCAGGCGACTGGCCGACGTAACCGCTTCACAGGCCGCCAAATCGTCCGCCAGGCGTGCCTCGAACAGATCACGCTCCGTGTCGGACATTTCGCCCAACACATATTGCATTGCCTGCCATTGAAGATCGTCCATTGCCGACGACATGATGTCCCTCAATCCACCCGGTCTCAACTCAACCACTTCTGCAACTTCTGCATCGCCAGCCGCATGCGAGTCAGCACTGTTCCCAGGGGAACATTCAACTCGGCGGCAATCACCGCAAAGGTCTTATCTTCATGAATTCGCTGCCGGACCACATGCTGTTGTTCCGGCGGCAACTCCTGCAATCGCGCCCGTAGTTGTCCAACCTCTTCTGCCTGCACCAGCGAATCCACCGCCTGATCCAATGTCACCCAGTCCTGACCTTCCGCTCGCAACTCGGTTCGCAGCTTGCCAACGCGAGTCTCCTTGCGGCGATAGGCCATTGCTTCGTGAAAGGCAACCTTGAACAACCAGCCGCGAATCGTCTCCATCCGTGCGTCGTGACCAACCTCCATCAGACGCTGGAAAGTGATCTGACAAACATCCTGAGCTGCATCCGTGCTCCGCAATACCCCGGCGAGGAATGTCTGCAGATCGCGCCCATGAACGTCGTACAAAGTGCGAACCGTGTCCGGCGACAGCCGCTCAACGGAGACCGGCTCTCCCAAACTGGTCGGGCCGCCGTCATCGGTTGCCAACGTTCCCTCCTGCGTCGAATCCATGTCCTGCCAATGTACGATGGACAGTCGGGTAGGATTATTCTCGGAAATTCAGGAAGAGGCCTGAGAAAATCGCCGGGGCATCCGCAAGAATTCCCGGGGCAAAAGGTTCCGTCAACCGGACGCCATTTTTCCGTCGCCCAATTCGCGGGAATTCACCGTAGCCGAATTCACGAGAATTGACTGTAGCCGAATTCGTGAGAATTCGGGGCTGTTGCCACCCGTGGTTGCTATCGGGGCTGATGCTACCGACGTCCGCAGTCTCACGACTTCAGATACGAAGCCACCGCCTCGCCGCGTCTGATTCGTGCTCGGCTACTTGACCGCCGAACCGGGCTGTTGCAGCAGATCCCGAATTTCCGTCAACAGCTTTTCTGTCGTCGTCGGCGGAGGGGGAGCCGCTGGAGTCACTTCGCCCCGATCAATCCGCTTCTGCAACTCGTTCATCGCCTTGATCATCAGGAATACACAGAACGCAATCACCAGAAAATCAAACGTTGTCTGCAGGAATTGCCCATAGTTGATTGTGGCGGGCGGCAACTTCTCCGTAACGAACTGCCCCAAGTTGACAGGATCCGGAAGACGGATTTCCTTTTCCGGCAGAGTGAACTTGAGTTCCGTAAACTTCACGCCGCCGATGATATAGCCAATCGGAGGCATCAAGACATCCGCCACCAGTGAATTGACAATCTTGGTGAATGCTCCGCCCATGATCAGGCCGACGGCCAGATCGACGACGTTTCCCCGCTGGATGAACTTCCGAAACTCCGAGATAATCTGCATGTTATTCTCCGACGATTCCGCTGGCGACCACGCTATCGCGACCGGGGTTCCTGGCCGCTGGCGGTCACCGGGCGGCTGACCGAGGGAAACGATTTCAGGATTGTCTGCCAGCTTTCAATTTCTGCCAGTTCCTCGTCCGCGTCCACGTTGGACTGTTCCAGACAGCTTTGCAGAATACCACCACGACCACCCTCCATCGGGACGGCCGCTTCCGCCTTTCCAGAAGCATCTGTGGGGCTCAGCAGCGTTCCGCCAATGGGACGCAAACGGTGAGGGCTGGGGAATTGCGCCAGCACCAGTTGCCCGATCGCGACGGGGACTTCATCAGAGCGGGTCAGCACCGAAACGGTTCCATCGGCCGCAACCTGGATCTCGCTAGCGTCTGCAGGAACTGTCATGACCGGTTCCACGACCGCCCCGTCCGCCACCGTCAGGCATATCCGTCGCTGGGCATCCAGCACCATCGCACCACAACGCGTATAAATCGTTTCGTTGTTTCGAGTGGCAACGAAGAACCCAGCGCCATCGATCGCCAGATCCAGTTCACGTCTTGTCTGCTGCAGTTTTCCCTGCTTCAGATCCAGCAGGGATGGTCCGAGACGACAGCCGTCGACATGCATGGAATTCCACTGAGTCGGATTGGGATCGACCGGATCAGCATCCGCGGTTTCCGTTGGCCAATCCACTCCATACGCATCCACCAGCATGACTCGCAATCGCTTGAATCCCGGCGTCGTCGAATTGGCGAGATTGTGGCGGTCAATCGAGCAGGCCTGCTCCAGCGCCGCCATCGTTGGCACCCAGTCGGGCAGCGGCTGACGTCGAATCTGCGAGACCGGGTCAGCCGTCAACTCGACCAGATGCGGAGCCGGAACCGACTGTGCCAGATCCTTCCGGTGCAGCGCACGCGGCAACGATCGAAGTTGCTTCCTGACCTGCAACAGATCCCGGACAACTCCTGCGGGCAGAGATTTCAGCTCTTCAAACCAGATATCCCGTTCTTCGACGGACGATCCCGAAAGTTCGTCATCAATCACCTTCCGGACGGCATTGGGGCGGGCTGACTTTGGCGCTTTTGCCGTAGCATCATCTTCGCCGAGAGGGGCGGGGACCGGGTTCAGTTTGTCGGGATTGCTGGAATCGCCTGTTTCGGATGTCTCCAACGCTGCCGTCACAGCGGACAGCGGACGGGCATAACCGACTTCTTCATCCAGACACCGCGGGATCGCCGAGATTTCGGACGCTGGTTCGGTTGCGGGGAAGTCCAGGAACAGGGGCGTCGCAGACGCTTCTGCCGTCGCTGCCTGTCGATGGGAAAGTCGCCCAAAGTGAGAGTGGACAGCATAGTTGGCGACAACCGACGCCAAAACGGCAAGTGCAGCCACAGTCCCCGTGTGACGGGTCCATCCCATCGTCGACTCCCTTCGACGTGATCCCAGGCAGCAATGGGATTTTCCATCGCTGCCAACAGTCCGTATCTTCCCCAACCAAGGTGGCGAAACAGTAGCCGAAACGAAAGCCTTCGGCAAGATGCACCTGAACGACGAACACACCCGGCGGCACGGTCACAGAAAATAACCGTGCCATCCCGACTGAACCGGGGATCGCCACTCACCAACAGATGCCAGTCCCATGACCACCGCAATTGTTGCGATCCGCTTCCATCGCGCTTCGCATCTTCAGTCGTTTCGTCACTCAAACCAGCGACTTAGTAGGCTCCCAACGCTTTTCGGTCACCGCGGAACTGGTTGTACAGGGTGGCGGATCGTGTCTGGACGGGGACCAGCCCGGGATTTGCAACCGGCGCTCCCGGTTCATACGAAAAGCTCTGATAACCACCAGGTGCTTGCGCCGTGGAAGGCGGCATCGGTGCGGTGGTTGGTGCCGCCGGTGTCATGGGCGCTGCATTGTTGCAGCACGGAGTGGCCTGGCAGCAGGTCCTTCGCGGAGCGCGGCAACATCGTCGTCCCGCAAACGCGTTATCGCCAACGAAGCTTAAACTTACGACCGCCAATGCTGCCATCAAAACGGTTTTCGTCATGGTGCTCTGCCTTTCAATCTGGGAGTGACACAGACTCCGAACCTTGGAGCGCACTCAAAGACTAGCGCGCCGAGGCTCAGGCGGCAATATAATTTCGTTAAGTTCAGCAACGGACCCCACTCGACAGAAAGCTGACGGGTCTGACGCTTTGGAAGGAGTGCGAATTTCCCTGAGTTAGGGTTTCACCACAGGCTGCTAGGGAGCGACGGCAACAGTGGACGCCTTCCCAACCTGAATTGGCAAGCTGACAAAGCTCATGGCAGCGGGCTGCCGGACCCATTCGTTCCATTCCCGTTGCAACGTCCCAACACCGTTCAGGGAATAATGTTGCAGCAACGCATTGTCCATGCCTTCAACGACAGAATCCGCCACAAAATCTGCGAACTTCGCAGGGGTGGATTTGCGGACGAGAAACGACGTCAATCCGACGCTCTGGCTATAAAACGCGTCTCGAAACTGAGGCTGCGGAAGGCGATTCATTTGCGTCAGATCGACCATCGACAGTGTTGGACCTTGAGCGAGAACTGAACGCAGATTTTCCAGTCGTTCCTGCGATTTATCCGCGGACTCGCTGAGCATCGCAATTCCTTCATCGGCCCAACGTGGCAGAGCGTGGCCGCCAAATCGTTCTCCGAGAACGACATGCGTCAACTCGTGAGGCAGGGCGGCATTGGACCAGTCGCTGGCATCTGCCCGCACGTCGATTCGTCGCTGTACCGTGCGCCCCTGGTCAAAGTTCATGATTGTGGACCCGACCGACACGTCACCCGGGCGACGCAGCGCCTGGTTGTAGGCGGTTCGATCCGGATGAACCAGAACTTCGCACTTGGGAACCCACGCTTCGGGAGCAGGCTCAGAAATCCAGGTCGTTCGCAATCGATTTCGCCACGTTTCGCAGCTTTCGGCCAACAACCGGGCATCGCTCTCGGGCAATTGAGACCAGCACCGAAAGCTGGGGGATTCGACCAGGATCCAGGCTCCCGATCGTTTCACAGTCAGTGAAACTGCGGCAGGTTCCTGTGTTGCCGCCACTTCCGATTCGGCCAACGCCGACTGAATTGCGACCAGCCCAAACAGGCTCAGCCAGCAGACTCGTCGGAACTGTTCAGCCATCGGATTTCCTCAAGGTTGGCAGCGGCTACAATCTGGCCCTGAGGAATCCCTATGGAAAACGGTGTGCCGAAGACGTTTTTATTTCCTGAGCAAATGCGCAAGGCTGTATTTTATCGTCAGTTACAATTCACAGAAGCGGCGGTATGCCGAATGCCGTGCGGAGGAACGACTGCTCAACAGACGGGCGGGACTGCCAGAACTCTGCACAGCGTCAAACGCCAAGATTTGCAAACCACCCGAGGCTTGGTTGCTACAGTGACTCGCTTGAGATGAATCCAGCCAGAAAGAATCGAAGCTATGGGTCAATCCAATGAGGGTCCGACAGCGGGCAGTGTCTGCCGTACGCTGATCATCTGCAAATCCGTACATCATCAGAACACGGCTGCGATCGCCCGTGCATTGGCGACCGTCCTTCACGCCGAGGTACGTGCTCCGGAACACGTGTCAATTGACGAGATCTCAAACTACGACATCATTGGATTCGGCTCGGGAATCTACTTCGGACAGTTCCATTCGGCACTGCGTCATTGGGCTCGCCAATTGCCGGATGAACCGCGTTCGCTGCGTCGGGCGATTCTGTTCTCCACATCAGGACTTTCGTGGTTGTGGCGCATCTGGCACTGGCCATTCCGTCGCTTGCTGCGACGAAAGGGGTTTGCGGTGATCGGCGAATTCCACTGCCGCGGTTTCGATACAGTCGGTCCGTTGTGGCTGTTGGGCGGCCTGAATCGTCATCATCCCGATGCGCGCGACCTCGCTCAAGCGACAGAGTTTGCTCGGCAAATGAACCTTGCACGTCCAGATCTGGCACGAGTTGGCACCGAATGAGATCTGCAATCAAAAAAGGCCGCCCGAAGGCGACCTTCCCAGCGGCCCCGTGAGCGTGCGGATCGCGATTCCCCATCAGCAGGATTTGAGGTGAAGACCTTCGGGACACGCCCGGGCGAACCTTCAAACCGGATCTACGAAATCCGCCCCCGGTCGCGGGGCCACTTGGCTGACTTGAGACTTCCTCATAGGCACCTCCACTTCTCGCGGAGCCACTACCGACGGAGGAGAGTCTGGGGCACTCATTTCCGAGTGCTTTCTCTTGCTTCCTCCATTAACTACTACGCCAGAATTGGCATTCACGGGGGAAAGAATCACGCGGATTTTCAGAGCCGCCGACCAGTCGTGTTGCGGCAGCAGAAGATCACCGATAGCTTACGAAAATCACGCCGTGCGTTTCGCAACCCGGGAAGCGGATGATTGGACGAAGAACATGGAGTATTCCAGGGGGCCGAGGCACGCAGAAGCATTTCTGAATGGGGCTCATAGGTGCCCCTCGTTCGCACGACGGGCAAGGAACGACGACTGGAGCTTCGCGATGTTGGTGCCGTGGCGAACAGGGTTTAGATTCCGATGGCTGACTGTCGCCGTGTTGAGCGTCTTGAATCATTCTGTATTCGCTGCGGAACCGTTGACGACCGAACAGTCCCGATTCGAAAAGTCTGTGGGTCCGCTGCTGATCGCCAGGTGCGTGGCCTGCCATTCGGGAAGCGAATCCAAAGGGAGCCTGGATCTGACCACCCGCGATCAATTGATCAAAGGCGGTGAAAACGGCCCCGCCCTCGCCCCTGGCATGCTGGAGAGGAGCCTGATCTGGCAACGGATTTTGGCGGAGGAAATGCCCCCCAAACATCCGCTGTCCGCCGCCGAGAAGGCGACGATTCAGGAGTGGATTCAGACCGGAGCGACTTGGTCCGGCGGTCCCCTCGATCCGCTCCAGGTCAGCACCGATCAGCGCGCCGGGTTCGACTGGTGGTCATTGCAGCCGATCCGGCAGGTCGCCCCTCCTGCGGTCCACGACGTGGGGTACCTGCGACAGCCCGTCGATGCCTTCATCCAAGCGCAGTTGGAGCAGCACGGCCTGCAGCCTGCTCAACCCGCCGACCGGCGAGTCCTGATTCGTCGCCTGACATTCGACTTGATCGGTCTCCCTCCGTCCCCCGCGGATGTCGATGAGTTTGTCAACGAGGCACGGCCGGATGCCGTGGAACGGTTGATCGATCGTCTGCTGGCGTCACCTCATTATGGAGAACGGTGGGCACGACACTGGCTGGATGTGGTTCGCTTCGGAGAGAGCAACGGATTCGAACGGGACCTGCCGCGGCCGAATGCCTGGCCCTATCGAGACTGGGTCATTCAGGCCCTGAACCGTGATCTTCCCTATGACGAATTTGTCCGCTGGCAACTGGCGGGAGACATCATCGCTCCCAACGATCCCGACGCGATTCGATCGGTCGGATTCCTGGTCGCAGGTGCCCACGACACCGTCGTCCCCGTGGTCGATCGGATGCGGGCCCTGATGCGCCAGGATGAACTGGAAGACACGATGGGTGTCGTCGGCCAGACGTTTCTGGGCCTGACGCTGAACTGTGCCCGCTGTCACGATCACAAGTTCGATCCGATCACCGCGCGCGAGTATTATCAGTTCGCCTCGGCCCTGGCAGGGGTCGATCATGGCGAGCGGGAACTGGCAGAGACGAAAACCAAGATCTACTCGGCCATTGCCACTCAGCCACCGCCGATGAAGATTCACAAACGAGGCAGTGTCAGCATGCTGGGGGACGAAGTCGCTCCGGCGGGATTGCGAGCGGTCCAGGGTCTGGATCCCAGCTTCGGATTAACACCCGATGCGATCGAATCACACCGGCGTCTGAAGCTGGCGAACTGGGTGACCGACGTTCGCAACCCCCTGTTTTCACGCGTCATGGTCAATCGGATCTGGCACTATCATTTCGGGACCGGACTGGTGGAGACACCCAGCGACCTGGGATTCAACGGCGGCAAACCGAGTCATCCGGAACTGCTGGAATGGCTGGCGGGCGAATTCGCCGGTGCCGGTTTTGAAGGAAACTCACCGCGACTCTCGGTGAAGCGGATGCACCGCCTGCTGCTCAGTTCAGCCACCTATCAGCAGTCGTCGGTGTTCAATGTCGATGCGGCCCGGGGGGACGCGGGAAATCGACTGCTGTGGCGCATGAATCCGCACCGCCTGGAAGCAGAAGCCGTTCGTGATGCCATGCTCAGCGTGGCCGGTCAGTTGAATACCGAGATCGGTGGGAAGGGGTATGCTGATGTGAACTCGTACTTCTTCAAAGGGACGCAGTTCTATGACCCGATTGATCCGGTGGCGTTCGCCAACAATCGGCGGACGGTCTATCGGATGTGGGCACGCGGCGGACGCAGTCCGTTCCTGGACACGTTTGACTGTCCCGATCCCTCTTCGACCACTCCGCGTCGTTCGGCCACGGTCACCCCCTTGCAGGCCCTGTCACTGCTGAATCATTCGTTCAGCCTGCGGATGGCAGCGCGATTTGCCGACAGGTTGCTGGCCGAAGCGGGACCCGATCCCAGGGATCAGGTTCAATGGGCCTACCGCTTGTTGTATGGACGCAACCCCACCGTTGACGAAGCCAGCCTGAGCGAAGCGTTCGTCCAGCGCCAGGGTCGGGAGGCGTTCTGTCGCGCCATGTGGAATTCGTCCGAGTTCCTGTTTTTGGATTGAAGACATCATGCCAGTGAATCCGGAACCAGCCGTGCGGAATGAGCCGATCCAACCGGCGACGCGTCGTGATTTCCTGTCGTGGTCCGCGCACGGATTGACGATGTCGGCCCTGCTGCATCTGCTGCAGCGCGATGGCGCCCGCGCGGCGGGAACTGCGGCTGAGGCCGCCGATCCGCCACCTCATCTGCCCGCCAGGTGCAAACGCGTCATTCACATCTTCCTGTGCGGCGGACTCAGCCATCTCGATTCTTTCGATTACAAGCCGCAACTCGAGAAGTATCACGGCAAACCACTCCCTTCGGAAGAAAAGCCGGAAACATTCTTTGGCAAGATCGGCCTGCTGCGCAAGAACGACTGGGACTTCAAACAACGAGGCGAAAGTGGATTGTGGGTGTCGGAACTGTTCCCGCATCTGGCCGGGGTCGCCGATGAATTGACCGTCATCAATTCGATGATTGCCGATTCCGCCAATCACACACCGGCCACCTTCCAGGCGAACACGGGGTTTCGCCTGAACGGATTTCCGGTTCTGGGTTCGTGGCTGTCGTACGGCATGGGCTGTGAAACGGACGACCTGCCCGCCTTCATCGTGCTTCCCGATCCGCGCGGCCTGCCCGCTGGCAGCACGATCAACTGGACGAACGGTTTCCTCCCGGCACGGCACCAGGGAGTCGCCTTCCGAACCAAGGGGCAACCGATCGAAGACCTGTTTCCTGAATGGGGCGATCGATCCGCCGAGCATACGCAGGCGTCGGAACAGGAGATCCGCGATTTCGTCGCCGAAATCAATCGCCGGCATCAGGCTTCGCGCCCGGAAAGCGATCTGACGGCACGCATCAAGAGCTACGAACTGGCGGCCAGGATGCAACTCTCGATCCCTCACGTGACGGATCTGTCCGGCGAAACCGAGGCAACTCAAGTGGCCTATGGTCTGAAGCGAGAAGAAACCGCGGAATTCGGACGCAGTTGCCTGCTGGCCCGACGATTGCTGGAACAGGGTGTCCGGTTCGTACTGTTGTTCGCGGGAGGCTCGTTCGGGTCGCCGCGCATCAACTGGGACGGCCACGAGAACATGAAAGAAAATCACGCTCAGGAAGCGTTACGTGTGGATCAACCAACGGCGGCATTGCTGCGTGACATGCGGCAACGAGGCCTGCTCGACGACACGCTGGTCCTGTTCACCACCGAGTTTGGGCGTACGCCGTTCACGCAGTCCGAGGCCAACACGGTGGGTGGCGGACGCGACCACAACATGTATGGCTTCAGTGTCTGGATGGCGGGCGGCGGTCTGAAGCACGGCATCAGTTACGGAGCCACCGACGACGTCGGCTGGAAATCCGTCGACCGCCCCGTCTACTGGCACGACTTCCACGCCACGGTCCTGCACCTGCTGGGCATCGACCACACGCGGCTGACCTACTACCACAACGGAATCTCGCGCCGCTTGACGAATGTGCATGGCGAAGTTGTTCATGACATCCTGGCCTAAATAGTGTTGCGTGAACCTGGACATTAGTAGCCCGACGCGCGAGCGAGGGATTCGTCGATGCGTGTCCAACTTGCCGATCCCTCGCTTGCACGCTTGCGCGTCGGGCTAGCGTTTTGAGGCTTCCGCGATTCGGTAGTGACCGGCACGTGCCGGCGTCCTCAGTGGTGAACGCATTACAGGATCAGCATGGCGTCACCGTAACTGAAGAACCGATATTCCTGGGCAATTGCTTCGCGGTACGCCGCGCGGATCAGGTCGACGCCGGCAAAGGCGCTGACGAGCATCAATAGCGTTGACTTGGGCAGGTGAAAATTTGTCACCAGTGCATCGACCGCGCGAAACGTGTAGGGCGGACGAATGAAGATCTGCGTTTCACCTTGCCACGGTTGCCACGCAGCCTGCACGGCCGCAGCCGACTCCAGCGTTCGCAGGCTGGTTGTGCCGACGGACACGATGCGTCCGCCAGCCGCGCGAGTCGCCGTGAGATCTGCGACCGCCTGGCTCGAGATTTCGCACCATTCCGAGTGCATCTGATGTTCAGCAATGTTTTCCACCGTGACCGGACGAAAGGTTCCCAGACCAACGTGCAACGTGACCTCTGTTCGACTGATTCCTCGCTGGTGGCATCGTTCCAGTAACTCGGGCGTAAAATGCAGGCCGGCCGTGGGGGCGGCCACGGAACCTGGACTGGTGGCGAAGACGGTCTGGTACCGCTCCCAGTCATTGGCATCGGCCGTCTTGCGATCGAAGTACGGCGGGAGCGGCAGGGTTCCAAACCTCCGCAGAGTCTCCACAGCGGATCCACACTGATCCGGAGTGAATACAAAAACGCCATCCGCCTCCCGCGACTTCAGTTGCAGTTGCAACTGCTCTCCCGAACTCGCGGTCACGGCGACCGATTCGCCTTGTTGCAGGTAACCGCGTGTCTGTCCGATCAGCTTCCAGCGTCCGTGATCGTCGCTGCCCAGGTACAACCCTTCCCACTTTCCGCCGGTTGCCACGCGGTGACCGACCAACCGGGCAGGAAGGACGCGCGTGTTGTTCAGAACCAGGCAGTCCTTTGGCGCGAGCAAATCCGGCAGATCCCGGATCGATTTGTGCGAGATCTGCCCGTTCTGCCGGGTAATCACCAGCAGTCGCGAGGCATCTCGCGTAGGAAGCGGCACCTTGGCAATCAAATGCTCGGGAAGAGCGTAGTCGTACGTAGAAAGTCGGTCGAAGTCCTGCACGTTCTGCCTGCGAAAGTCGATGAAGTAAAACTGTGATTCCACCAGATCCTACAACGGACCCGGGTTGAACCAAAACCCGACCGGTTCACCTGAGTGCCTTCTTTCCCGTAAACGATGTCGGTCCACCAGAAATTCGCATGTCCGCGCTCCATGATCCCGTACCGATCGCGTTCTGCATCACCGAACTGGATCGGGGGGGCGCGGAACGGGCACTGACGGAGTTGGTGCTGGGGCTGGACCGCCAGGCCTGGCTTCCCCGGGTGTTCTGCCTGGGACCGCGCGGCCATTTCACCGATGTCCTGGAAGCGGGCGGAATCACCGTTGAGTCGTTCAACGCCCGCGGTGTGGTGAGTGTTCCGGCCGTCCTGCTGAAACTGACGCTGGCCCTGCGTCGATTTCGCCCCAGGTTGCTGCAGACTTTTTTGTTCCACGCAAACCTGTTGGGGCGGGTGGCCGGCCGGTTGTCGCGTGTCCCGGTCATCGTCAGCGGCATCCGGGTCGCGGAACGTCGCAGTCGGTGGTACGGGCGGCTGGATCGCTGGACCAACGGACTGGTGGATCACAATGTCTGCGTCAGCCAGGGGGTGGCTGACTTTTCCATTCATGAAACGGGTCTGAAATCGCGTAAAGTCTCGGTGATTTCCAACGGAGTGGATGTGGAACGGTTTGCTTCAGCGCCCGTCGCTGACCTGACTTCCCTGGGGATTTCGCCGACCAGGCCGGTCGTGATCACTGTGGGGCGTCTGGAAAAACAGAAGGGGATCGAGTTCCTGCTGCAGGCCGCGGCGTCACTGCTTCAGGACCGGCCGGATTGCCAGTTTTTGATTGTGGGGGAAGGTCATGATCGTGCCTCGCTGGAAGCTCAGGCCGGGTCGCTGGGGATCAGCCGCTCAATCTGGTTTGTCGGGGCCCGGTCCGACGTTCCGAGCCTGCTGAAGGCCGCCAGCGTGTTTGTATTGGCATCCCTGTGGGAAGGAATGCCCAACGCGCTCTTGGAAGCCATGGCCGCCGGCGTGCCGGTCATCGCCACTGATGTCGAGGGATCCCGTGAACTGGTGCAGTCTGACGTGACAGGACGGCTTGTTCAGCCAGCAAATCCGGCGGAACTGGCGCAGGCAATTCAGGACGTGCTCCAGCGGCCTGACGATTCCGCGAGGTTCGCCGAAGCCGCGCAACAACTTGTTCTGCAGAGGTTTACGCAAACAGAAACAACATCGGCATACGACAGTTTGTACCGCCAGTTGATGCGGCAGCGCTGAATCCCATCATCAAACGGCTCTTCAAAAGATTTTTTTGAAAATCTTCAATCTCTTGTCCAGTAAGAGCCTGCGCATCGGCTGGCGCGTCGTTCCGACCAATTCGTCAAACCTCATGCTTGATTCAATCGCCATGATTGGTAAAGTCTCGCCTCCGTGGGGAGCAGTGGGGAAAGATGGTGATAAATGGCCCTGACGGGAACGTATTTGCGAACGCTGGACGAGAAGAAGCGTGTCGCTGTCCCGAAGCGGCTGCGTGACGATTTCGGAGTTACGGATCTCAACAACTTGATGGTCGCACCCGGGACATCAAAATCGCTGGTTGTCTATTCACCTCAGGGATTTGAAGCATTCGCTGCTAAATTGGTGGCGGGCGGCAGCCACCAGAACTATCTACGTTTGTTCTATTCATCGGCGGAACGAGTTGACTTGGATGGCCAGGGCCGGATGCGAATTCCGGATCGGCTGGCGGAGTACGCGGGGTTACGTCGCGAAGCTTACTTGCTGGGAGTCCAGGACCATGCGGAACTGTGGGACAAAGACGCCTGGGACTCGTTCGTCGCGACGCACACGCCTGCATTTGATGAGTTGGCCTTCAAGGCCATGGGGGGGTAGCAGCCTGTGGCAAAAGGTGTCTGACCCTCTCCGGGCACGCGATTTTCAAAGTGAATTCAGTGCCCTCCAAAGGGTCAGACACCTTTTGCCACAGGCTGCTAGCCGAAGAACTGTTTCTGAGTCAGGACCAACAGGTCAGGAGGGTTGGGCACCACGGGGTGTCGGCCGGTCACGAGACCTTCTGTCATACAAGGAAGCGAGTACAGTTGAAGTCGTCGCTTGGCCACCGGGCTGTGCGGTCGAACGAGGCCTGCATGGATGTTAAGGCCTTGGAGTGGCGGATCGGTCTTGCGGCAGCTTGACCATTCGCAGGTCATTCGCCCACGTGGCGAAGTCGCTGGGTGGCAAGGACGCCAACCCGCGGCGAATGGCTTAGTATGAGTGTTGCAACGAAGCGGCAGGCTCGGCCATGGATGGCCGAGCCTGCTGTGTTTTCGAAGCGAGGGCCGGTTTGTCAACGGCGGGTTCGAGGCGACGTCGGTACCGGTGCTTCAGCATAGACGCGGTCAAAAGTCACTAAACAGCGTTGCATGAACCCGAGACATTAGCCCGACGCGCGGGCTAGACATCTCTCAAACGGAGTTGAGACTCCACGGCTGACGCATTTCACGTCTGAGCCAGTGATTGGCTTCATCATCACCCCGGAATCGTTCTGTGTCCGGATCCCACTGCAGCTTTCGGCCAAGCCGCAATGAGATCACTCCCAGGTGGCAGACGGTTGCTGAGCGATGCCCGATTTCTGCTTCGCAGACGGGTGCCTGGCGCGATTTCACACAATCAAAAAGATTCCCCATGTGATCATGACTCTCGTAGAGGCGTACCGCATCGGAAGGAAGTGGAGTCGTGAGGAACTCCGGGTCGCTGGCGGCAATGTTTCCGCGCGTGACCCAAATCCAGCCGTCTGATCCCTCGAACTTCACACCGTGTTGCTGACCTTTCGGATCGAGCACCGAGCCGTTCCAGGCGTTGGCCGTCGTGCTGTGACACGAATGAGTGACCCCGTTGGCGTATGTGTATTGCACACTGTATTCACTGAACGCCGTGAATCCCCCGGGGATCATTTCGACCAGCGGCTTCGCCTCCACCGCGACCGGGCCGCTGCGCTCCAGACCCAGTCCCCACAGGGCGATGTCGTTGTGATGGGCTCCCCAGTCGGTCATTGTTCCGCCGGAATAGTCCCACCAATATCGAAAGGTGACATGAGTCCGTTCCGGCACATAGTCGACCTGCGGCGTGGGACCCTGCCAGAAGTTCCAGTCAAATCCGTCGGGCGATACGGCCGTCCGGAACGGACCTTCACGGCGTCCGTGAGGCAGCCAGACGGAAACGTGACTGATCTTGCCAATCCGACCATTCCGAACGAGTTCACAGGCCAGCCGAAAATTCCTGTCGCTGCGCTGCTGGCTGCCCGTCTGCAGAATCTGCTTCGTATCGCGCACTGCCCGGACCAGGTGCTGCCCTTCTTCGACGGTCAGCGTCAATGGCTTTTCGCAGTAGACATCCTTTCCGGACCTCAGTGCGGCCAGCGAAACCAGCGTGTGCCAATGATCCACCGTGCCGCAGACCACGATCTGGATATCCTTGCGGTCCATCACGCGTCGAAAATCCTTGACGGCGTCGGCGTCGGGCCACAGTTTCTTCGCCTCGCCGATCTGCCGGTCGTCGACGTCGCAGACAGCGACAATACGGCCAAACCGAGCGGCGCTGCGGGCATCGCCCCGTCCCATGCCGCCACACCCCACCAAAGCCACGGCGGGCCTGTCGCCAGCCTCAATCGGTGCCGCGACCGACTGTTCGTCCAGGAACCATCGCGGGAGCGAACAACTGGCCGCAGTTGCCGCAGCGGTCTTGAGAAAACTGCGTCGAGTTGTCATGGGGGGCGCCTTTGAGTTGGGGAGGAAAGTTGCCTGGTACAGCGACCCATAAGCATGAGAACGCAATAAAGCATTCGTGAGCGTTGGCACCATCGACCGCCGGTCCCAACGTGTGAATTCAAAGCTGACCGACGAAATCGTTGTGATAAAGAAGGGAGTTGCACCCGTTATCGTGGCGAGAAAAAGGATCGGACTCAAGTCCGTAGTGCTCAGTCGATCACTGAATGTCTGGCACATTGAACAGGGATTGGGGTTCCAGGCGTGCCATGCGCACTGACACTGCCAGCCGTCAGAATCAGCGGCGCCAACAAGAGCAGAGCGATGCCACAGGCTGCTAGCGAGCATTGTGTCCTGTCATTTACGTTGGGGCGTACTCCAGTCATACTTCCGGTAGAACGGGATTGTTGCCGATTGAGCGAGACGAGATTCATGTCAGTCAAGATGGGATTGATCGGTTATGGTGCCTGGGGGGCTCACCACGCGCGCGCCATATTGGCAGCGCCGGGGGCCGAACTGACGGCGATCTGCGGCCATTCGGAATCGAGTGCCGCTCGCGCCCGCGCGGATCATCCGGGGGTCCCGATTTTTCAAGATTATCACGAATTCCTGGCACAGGCTGATGTCGATGCGGTCAGTGTCGTTGTTCCCAACGATCTGCACTTCCGCGTGGCGCACGGCGTCCTGGAATCGGGACGGCATCTGCTGCTGGAAAAGCCCATGACACTGGCAATTGCCGACTGCCAGGCCTTGATTGATCTGGCACGCGAACGTCAGCGGATCCTGGCCGTCGGTCATGAATTGAGAATGTCCTCTCAGTGGGGACACATTCAGGAACTGATCGCCGCGGGGACCGTCGGCGAACCTTTGTCCGTGCTCATTGAGCTCTGGCGGCGTCCCTATCGGACGGGGAGCGACGGTTGGCGGTATGACATCCAGCGCGTCGGTGACTGGATCCTGGAAGAGCCGATCCATTTCTTCGACCTGGCCCGGTGGTATTTTCAGGGCATCGGAAACCCGGTTTCGATATATGCGACAGGGAATGGCAAACGTTCTGATCATCCCGAACTGCATGACAACTTCTCCGCCGTGATGCATTTCCCTCACGGACGCTATGCCGTCGTCGTGCAGACGCTCGCCGGGTGGGAACATCATCAAACGATCAAGTTGACCGGCACATCCGGAGCACTCTGGTCGACCTGGAGCGGTGCCGTCGATCGGACATTCCAGCCCACCTGCTCGTTGAAGTTGCAGACGGGTGACACGGTGCAGGAAATCGCACTCGCACGACCATCGGGCGAGGCCTATGAACTGGTGGAAGAAGTCGGGATGTTCGTCCAGGCCATCGCAACCGAGTCGGCCGTGCGCTGCACGGGTGAGGATGGACTATGGTCCGTCGCCATGTGCCTGAAGGCGGCGGAATCGCTGCAGTCGGGTCAGGTGGTCCGTTTCTGACGAGCTCTTGCAGTAACTATCGTGGCGGTGTCAATTCCGCCGGGGAGCGATAGAATCGTGCCGACGACAGCCAGATGACCGCTTCTCCTGACAGCACGAGTTCATCCCTGATGGCCGATTCGCCCGCACCGTCGGAAAAATGGTATGCGACCGTCACTCGGTACCAATGGCTGGTGCTGATCATCGCCTCGGCGGGATGGGTCTTCGATGCGTTTGAAGGTCAGTTGTTCAACCTGACCCGCGAGGCGTTGTTGAATGACTTGATGGGAAGTGCCCGCTCGCCACAGGCGGTCAAGTTCTGGGGCGACGTTTTTCTGGCGATTTTCCTGGTGGGTGGGACGCTGGGCGGCGTGCTCTGTGGATCGCTGGCCGATCGGATTGGCCGCAAGCCGACGATGGCGCTGACGATCCTGTTCTATTCCGTGTTCTCGGGGATGACATACTTCGCCACGGATTTGTGGCAAGTGGCGGTCCTGAGATTTCTGGTGGCGCTGGGAGTGGGCGGGGAATGGTCCGTTGCCGCGGCGCTGGTCTCTGAAGTCTTTCCGGCGCGGGCCCGAGCCCGGGCGTCAGGAATCTTTCATTCCACCAGCGTTCTGGGGACGTGGCTGGCAGCACTGGCGGGAATACTGGTGGGGACTCATTGGCGATATGCGTATCTGATTGGCTTGATTCCGGCTTTACTGGTCCTGTGGGTGCGTGCCAGCATTCAAGAGCCCGAACGCTGGCAACAATCCCGCGACTCGGGTCAGGCACGCGGAAGTTTTTATCTGCTGTTCAGCGACGCACGCTGGGCCTGGCCGGCCGCGTTCGGGCTGCTGCTGGCGGCAGTGGGACTCGGGACATTCTGGGGCGTCGTCGTGGCGGGTCAGGATCTGACCCGGGAATTCCTCGTTCGAAACGGAACTCCACCGGCCGCAGCGGAACAATCCGCCCGATTTGCCTATGGGATTATCCAGGCTACGGGCGGCGGCCTCGGACTGCTGGCGTTTGGTCCGCTGGCGGAATGGATCGGTCGTCGTGGTGCCTTCGCCATCATGCATCTGGGAGCCATGATGATCGTACCGATCACGTGCTACCTGCCGCAGACGTATCCTCACATGCTCTGTCTGCTGCCGATCTTCGGCTTCTTTACGGTCGGCATTCACGCCGGCTACGCCGTGTATTTTCCCGAGTTGTTTCCGAATCATCTGCGTGCGACCGGAACGGGTGTCTGCTTCAACGGAGGACGATTGCTCGCGGCCCCGATTCTGCTTCTGGCGGCGGAATTGAAGGCGCGACCCGGAGCAGACCTAAGACTGGCAGTCACGCAGTTGAGTGGGCTCTTTCTGATCGGACTGGTGTTGCTCCTGTTTCTCCCCGAAACCAGGGGGCGACCGTTACCAGAATAAGGCGGGTGCCACGCTGGCATGTCTGGCTTTGCCAATCAAATGGGGGCAGCGCCTACTTATAGGTATCTGATTTGAATTGAAACCTCTTCGGAGGGGGGGCAGCCCCCCTTTGGTGGACAAAGCTGGCGTGGCGTCTCATCGTTCATTTTCTGCATGAGGATCCCAATGTTCCCAATCGATGTCGCGACGACCGATGTGCCGGAGCAGCAAGTGCATCACGGCCATTCTTTTCCCCTGGTCATCGAATGTCGTACTCCGGCAGCAGACCTGGCGAGTGTGCTGGACTGGCTGAAATCCCAAAGTGCCGAATGGGACAAACTGGCGTCGGAGCATGGGGCGATTCTGTTCCGGGGCTTTCCTGTCGTGACAGCGCAGGACTTCGATCAGTTTGTCAGCAGTTTCGACTGGCCGAATTTTGCCTACGAAGACTCGCTGTCCAATGCGGTGCGGATCAATCGGACGCCAAAAGTCTTCACGGCGAATGAGGCTCCGTCGACCGTGGCGATTTTTCTGCATCATGAACTGGCCCAGACGCCCGAGTATCCCAGTCATTTGTTCTTCTTCTGCGAATTGCCTGCGGAATCGGGCGGAGCCACGCCGATCTGCCGGTCGGACATCCTGTGGGAGCGACTGGCACAAGCCTGCCCACAGTTTGCCCGCGACTGCGAACAGAAGGGGTTGCGGTATTCGAATGTGATGCCAGGCGAAGTGGACCTGAAATCCGGCATGGGACGTACTTGGCAAAGTACGCTGAAGTCGCGGACGCGGGACGAGGCGGAGTCACGACTTCGGCAGATCGGTTATGAATGGACCTGGCTGCCGGACGATTGCCTGCGGGTGACGACGCCGATCCTGCCTGCTGTTCGCCGGCTGACTGGAGATCGAGTGTCATTTTTCAACCAGTTGATTGCCGCCTTTCAGGGTTGGAAAGACGATCGCAACGATCCGTCCCGAGCGATCACATTCGGTGACGGCGCGCCGCTCGACCGCGAAGCGGTGAATGTTGCCACGAGACTGGGAGACGAACTGAGCTTTGACATTCCGTGGCAGCGCGGAGACGTGGCGCTCGTGGACAACTTTGTCACGATGCACGGCCGTCGCACATTCGTCGGCCCGCGCAAAGTCCTGGCGTCCTTGATCAACAAGGCAACGTCGCCAGATCGACGACATCGATGATCAATCGTCGACTTGTTAGAGATCCACGACAGGTGCCTTCAGCGAATTCAAGAATGCCAGCACCTGGCTTTGTTCGTCCGGGGTCAGGATCTTGAATTGGTCCCGTGATGTTGCGCCATCCTGTTCATGCTTCAGGATTGCCTGAGTGATCGTGTGTGCGGACCCGTCATGCCAGTAGGGGGCCGTGTCCGCCAGTCCCCACAGCGGCGGCGTTTTCCATTCGCCCAGTTGCGGGTAATGCCCGCCGGGCTGGTAGATCGGGGTGGCGTCGATGACATAGTAGGTCTCGACGCGCGTCGCGGCGGCATCAATATGATGCAGGCGGAAATCGCTGTAGACGCCGTGGGCTGGACCAACGTCCCGCGCGTGGCAGGTCGCGCATCCAATCGCGTTGAACAGCCGTTCTCCGGCATCGACGTTCTTCAATCCCGCAGGATCGGTTGGCAGAACCTGCTGCGGGGTGGGAAGACTGGCGACGAAGCTGGTCAGTGACTTCACCTGTTCGTCCGTCAAATCATGTGCCGCCTGAGGATTGTCGTGGTACTGCCTGGGGACTTGCTGTGAACGAATCGAATTGGACAGTCCCAGTTCCGCCGCACACGCAGAACCGACGAACTGACGCAATGAGACCGTCTGCGCCTTCCATCCGAATTTGCCAATCCGGCCATCGGGACCGCGTCGAAACCGTCCCACGGACGGGTGAGTGATCTCCAACTGATTCAGGTCATTGTCCGTGATCTGGTCGATCAATCCGTTCCCCCACAGTGCTGGGGTGTTCATGAAGACAGTACGAACGGCGTCCACTTCCAATATCGAATCCTTCTTGCCCAACTTCGTCCGGCGAAACGGGACTTTGGGAGATCCCAATCGTTCCGTCAAATCCTTCTTCGATTCCTGCAAATCCGGGCTGACGGCGGCCGCGTGAATCACGCCGTCGTAAACTTTTGCGTCCTGGTGGTCCGGCAGTACCTCAAATGACTGAACATTGTGACTGTTGGTTCCACTCCCTCCGGATCCCCCCTGGAAATGACATTCGACACACGAGCGCGCGTTATACACTGGCCCCAGTCCGTCACCCGTTCCCGCCAGGGGATCGTTCGGCTGCCATTGGTGCTCAAAGTGCATTTTTCCGGCGGCGATCTCCGCCGCAGTGGGCGCGTTGACGGCATTCACCGTGTTCTGAGAGCCGTTCACCACGGACTTTTTCCCAACCTTGACCGCGGGAACGCGCGCGGTCGACAGGTCATCGGTGGCGGACAGTGGCACGTTTGAAGCGGCATGCCACGGCTTGACAGTTCGCTCGACCTTTCGGCTCGCTGGCTGTGTTTCCGGCAATGAAGCCAAAACCTTTTGAGGTGGCGTTGGATCGTTGTCGACTGGCAGTGACTTGACGTCTGAAACTGGAATCACGGTCGTGGCGTCCGCGGGGCCAGAGTCATCCTGCACTGTGACAAGGGGCGTTGCTTCTGATGGTTCGACACGGACAGGGGCAACCGAATTGCGGGGGGCAACGTCGGCCGCCACTGGAGATGACGAATCTGTCGGCAATGGTGGGTAACTGTCCCAGACCCCGGCGATGACCAGTGCTCCCACGAGTCCACACAGCATCACTCCCGACCAGTTCCAGAGCGTACTGACAAAACCTGCGCGGTTTGCACCGAAGGTGGCAGAATCTCCTTCAATCCGATCGACATGCTGGCAGTGGGGGCAGCGAGCCCTGCGATTCACATAGTCCGGCGGCACAACCTCTCGGTATCCACAAGAACTGCAGTGAAATTGAGCCATGGGGCACCTTTCACAGAAAAACTTCACCCCGATCGATGAAGTAATCGACCTGATGAACCGCCATCCTTCATACTCGTGACGGGTATTCAAACTGAATTACGCTCCCGATGGATCAGATTGACGGATCAACTGTCCGGAATTTCAGGATTGAGGTCGCGTTGCAGGCATCCGGCTTTTAGCGATACTTCGAGCAGGCAGTCCTCGAATCCAGTGAATTCCGGGATCTCGAAACCGCAAGGTGCGAACATGAGTCTGAAGTGGCAGACGCCGGTCGCGACAATTTGCACATTCTTTCTATTGGCTCAAGGGGCCTTCGGTGCCGGTCCCGTGATCACCCGCATCGAACCGCGGGAGGTTCGCATCGGTCAATCGATCAAGGTCACCGGCCACAACCTGCAGGCAACCCGGTCCGTTCACTTTCTGATCGGGTCGATCAAGCGTGCGGCCCGATTCCGGGCGGTATCGAATACGGAACTTCAGGTGATCGTTCCGGAGTGCTATCTGGCCGACGCTGAAGCCTCGATTCTGATTCAGCAACCGGATGGAGTGGCCGTGACTTGTCCGATCAGTGAGGTGGTCGTACGCGACAGCACGGACCCCGATGTTGAGATCGTCCGCTCGTTTTATCATGTCCTGTCGGGCGGCATCCTGAGCAGCGCATCGTCAACGACCCTCATCGAAGACGGGGGAGTGGTCGAATCCGTGGAGCACATGTGCCCCGTCGTGCTCGTTCGGAACGGTGGAACGTTGACGGACGCGGAGGATGCTTCGGGATTGAATGGAACTCGAATCCTGTTGCACGAACCAAACGCCCGTCTGGGACCAGGCCTGCAGAAACCTCGCCGAGACTGGTCAATTGTCCCCGTTCCAGGCATCACGGTTGCCGAGGGTGTCGGCCCGCTGCGATATGGCCTGCCACCGGTCGACGGGAAGCTTCTGAAGGCGACGCAAGTCCCCGAAATCACCTCCATCAGCCCGACCAACGCCGCGTTCGGAGACGTGCTGACTCTCAAAGGACGAGGATTCTCGGGAACCGAAGACGTCTACCTGATCAACGATGTGGCCGAACGGGCCAGCTTTCGCATCATCTCGGATGAAGAATTGAAACTGGAAGCACCCGGCCGGTTTGCGATGAGTACGTCGTACAACGACGGAACTCAGGAGAAACCTGCTGTCGAGATGCCTGATCACGCCGTGGTGGCCGTCTACAATTCGGCCGGTTTGACCATCACCCGGTCTCCGACGGTACCCGGAGCGACCGCGTCACAGCCGGTCTTTCAACTGATGAATCCGAAAATTGGATCGTTCGATTCGCTGGAACAGTTGCAGGACGCCGTTGCCGGTTCCAAAACGGACGGACTTACCGTGGAAGAAGCAATCGGTTCCATGACGACCGTGGACGACGCGGCGTCGTTTTCGAAGCCCGTGAAGAAACTCCAGATCAGCAAACTGACAGCCGCCCTGCGTTTCACTCGATCGAACGCCGGGCCGAACGGAAAGTGAATCCCGTTCACGCGACGTGTGGAACAATCTGACGGGTAATTGTCACATCCGAAATCTTCGTGTCGTCCGCCAGCAGAAACGCTTTGCTCAGAATCAACGACAGTGTTCGATCGCCTTCAAACGGCAGGAACATCGGCTGCTTGTCCGTCTGCGAACCCTGGTCCGAAACGATGCACAGATACTGGTCGTTGGGTTCCATCAGGATGTTGGCGCTGCCCAGATGGATTTTGTAGGTCCGCAGTTGGCCATGCACGATCAGGAAATGGCCGACGAATTCACACTGGCTCGCAATCCGCAGTCGCGGAACAAGTGTTTCCAGCACCGCTTTGCGAGTCTTGGCGGTTTCTGACAGTTCGCCGAACGAGTAGCTGTTCCAATAGTTTCGATACCGACCCTCAGGACCGCCATCCTGCCAGTTGGCATCGTTTCCCACACTGCAGACACCGACAAACAGGTCAACATCGCGCAGAACTTCGGACAGGACAAGGGGCGGAACTTCGCTCAAATTCATTGGCTGTTCGACTGCACCGATTCGATATAACCGCACTTGATCCGTCGCGACATACAGGTACCCGCCAGCTCCTTCGGCCATTTCTGTCCCTGCTCCGGTCACCCAGAACTCGGCGAGCAAATCCCATTTTGGAAGTGCCAGCTTCGCCACGCCAGTATCACCCGAATCCCATTGGCCCAGATAATCGGACGTCCAGCCGCGACTTTTCGCCAGAACACGATACTGACTTTGTTTCAAGATGTGCGATGCGAAGCGATTGGAATAGACACGCGTGTTTCGTTCCGCGTCCGTCAACAGGTAAAGCTCACGATGGGCCTGCTTGAACGGCTGTGTGATCTGGCGTGTCTCCAGCCATCGCCGCCAGGCAAGGATATCTTCGAGCACGTCGTGAATCGGGTGCCACAATTCGATTGTGGCGTCGTCGTTGACGGACACTGGATTCCCATGAACGTCCACGAACTGACCGTTGTCCCAACCTGTCACATGCCGACGGCCCGAATCTGTGACCTGCCAGATCAGGCGTCGGACGATCGTTCCGACGACGGGGTGATCCAGATAACGCGATTTCCATTCTGCAATCCTCCATGATCGTTGACCGAGAGGAGCGGCTTCAAATCGGGCGATTGATGTCGACAATGTCGTTTCGACCGCCTTGACCGACTGCTGCAGTCCCTTGAGCTCACTGGAATGTTCGCGTTTGACTGCGGCGGGAATGCTGGCTTGTGGCTTTCCTGTCTGTTTGAACCAGGCGAGTTTCGCGGTTCTGCCTGCGATCGCGATTTCGGCCCGGAACCCCGCGAGAATCTCCACGCGCCGCCCGAGTTCCGTGAACCCGGAGGCAGGAATTGTCAGATCATCCAGATCATCGAAGGAAATGTTCCGTTGCGGCGCGATCCGGCGGCGTGCCGCACGCACGAAATCCTTCTGGCTGCTGAATTTCAGCCGCTCCTCCAACACTGTGAGCTGCATCAAGGCTTCTGTGGTGCCGATGCGTTGCAGTATTGAGACTCCGGTCACGGCCAGCGGAGAATTCTTCTTGTAGAAGAATTCGGTTGCGGCCATGATCGCAGCCGTTGTGTCCGGCAGGGCACGCGTGCGAAGGCACCACAGCAACCCCCGCAGGATCTCGCGATTGATGGAGAATTGAGAGAGCGATCCTGGCTTGGAATCGGGGACCCGCTCGATCCAACCTGTCACACGCCGGCGGAATTCATCTATGCCAATGGAATCAATCAGACGTCCGGCAGTCAGATCCCACCCGGGATCGCAAGTGCGATCCAGACGCAATTCAATTGCTCGCGCCGGCGCTCCCTCATCGATGCCCGTTTCTTCGAACGAAACATCCCAGGTCCCGGGCGAGGCTGGCGTCACAGACGCCGCATGCTGAATCAGCGTTTTCCAGTGTTCTCGTGCAGGCGACGGAAGCGCGGCAATCTCCTGGGCCATCTGGTTGGCCCACCCATCGTCGTTCTTGAGGTGTGTCAGAAAGTCGCTCTGGCACAGTTTGTCGATCCGGGTGATCAGCTTCGCACCCGAACTTTTCGGCGACGCATCCGCCTGTCGCAGACGCGACTGAATGGCCCTGAGGTGTGTGACCCATTCGGGTGGTACGCCGGCAATGACAGTCAAACGCTCGACGGCATTCAATACGGGAACGATCGGCAGACGCCCGATGTCAATCGAATCGAAATCCGCGACAAACATCAGCAGGCGTGACATCAGTTCGCGGTCAAATTCCAACTTGCGCTGGATCAGCAACTGCAACATCGCCACCAATCCCAACCGCTCGGGTAGAATCTTGGCGTCATCCATTTCCAGCAACAGCAGCGTGGCTTTAACCTGTGCGATTCGGTCTTCGTCTCCTGCATACGCCCAGTAGAGCGCGATCGACGACTCCCCCATCTCCGCCGCGGTCTTGTCACCGATTTCTGGAACGCTCTTGCGCAGTACCTTAAACTCGCCCTGGAACTTCGAAGCCTGAGCCTTTGGCACACGTGAGATCAGTTCGGAAAGGTCCATCGCGTGTGATCACCCCCCCACAAGCAGCATCAGCCGCAGGAATGTGACGGTCGTACTGGAATTGATCTCGATCTCTGCCTCAAGCGACGTCATCTGCTGGTCGCCAACCAGAATCAGAATTCGACCCGCCTCGAAGGCGTTGCATGCCAGTTCAAACTGCGCCTTCCAGTCGATGACTCGCTGTTCCTGAGCGTTGATCCGGGATTCCGTCAGTGTGGGCTGAATTAGGCCACGATATCGCTGCGGCTGAAGTGTGTTGAAGTCGCTCACTTCCTGATAGACGCGACTGCGAATCAGTTCACGAACCGTGATGCGCTCGGCCGAAACCTCCAGCGTCCACTCCCGGGACTCGGAACCTCCCAACGCCTGATCACAGATCGTCAACAGAGCTGGCATCGCGAAGACTCCTGGGAAGACAACGAACCATCACGAGATTTGACAATCGTCGCACGACGGATTGTAAAACGGATCGAGACGTGACTCCACTTCTTCGATTTGCAATCTGGCTCTTTGGGTCAAGTTTCATCGTTCCCAAGCGGGAGCTTTCATCGTTCCCAAGCTCCGGCTTGGGAACGCCGGTCTTTGAAGCTCTGCTTCACGGTCCAAAGCACACCGGGCGCGCCCTTGTCCGTCTGACCAATCTGATCTTTCCAAAATCGTCAGGGAATCCTATAAGCTCATCGGTTTGGCCCGGCAATTCGGACGGAAAACTTGAGCGAAATCTTTGCGAAGCACCACAATGTCAGGACGGAACGCAGCAGTCCATATTCCCGTATTGCTGCGGGAGGTCTTACGAGCCTTGGAGTTACAGCCGGGATTGGTGGTCGTGGATGGAACAGTGGGAGCAGGCGGACATGCTCGATTGATCGCGGGGCAGATTGGTGACGGTGGCACACTGATTGGTCTGGACCGCGATCCGATGATGCTGAAGTTGGCAGCGGCGGTGTTGCCGGCTTCCGAACGGATTATCTTGAAACATGCCAGTTACGTGGAATTACCGGCAGTCCTGCAGGAATTGGGGCTGACCGGAGTGGATCGAGTGCTGCTGGATCTGGGGCTGTCCTCGGACCAGTTGGCGGATGAAACGCGTGGTTTCGGTTTTGGAGCGGAGGGACCACTGGATCTGCGGTTTGATACCAGTCGGGGACGTCCGGCGGCGGAACTGCTGGCCACGGCATCGGTTGACGAGTTGGAATTGTGGTTGCGGGAGTTTGGTGAGGACCCGGAAAGCAGCCGGATTGCCCGGTACCTGGTGGGACGAGCGACGTCGAATCCCATTCGGACGGGGGCCGATCTGGCAAACGGTGTGGCGGAATGCCTGGGGATCAAACGACGAGATCCGGGGGAAAAGCATCCGGCAACGCGCGTGTTTCAGGCCTTGCGAATTGCTGTCAACCACGAATTGGAGCATGTGAAACGCGGGATTGAAGCAGGAGTCTTCCAGGCTCTGAAGCCGGGCGGGCTGGCGGCCATCATCTCGTTTCATTCGTTGGAAGATCGAATCGTCAAGCAGGAGTTTCGACGAACCGAACGGTGGGAGAGCATTACAGCCAAGCCGATCGTGGCGACTCACCAGGAACAGCGGGTCAATCCCCGCAGTCGGTCCGCAAAGTTGCGCGTGGCGAGGAGAATTGGCTGATTTGTGAAATGGAAAACGTCACGTCTCCGGTTGGCGACGTGTTGGTTGATGCGGTCGATCCATGGGGATTCATTCGCCAGTTCGCGGGCAGACTCTGATGTCTGTCCACCGAGGAAGGAGCCTCGAACATGACACGAGAAACCAAAGCCGGCCTGTTAATGATCCTGATGCTGGCAGGCGTGTTTGGCTTCATGGTCTACAAGCGGATGCACCAGCCTGCCGAAGTGCTGGCACAACAAAATCCACCAGCATCCCCGGAACAGAACGGGCAGGAACAGGCTGGAACCGAGCAGGGCGGACAGGAAGCCGATGGCATGGAGCCGGGCGACCCTGACGCGGGCGGACAGGAAACGGAATCCGTGGCCACCAATGCAGCCTCGCCGGCGTCGGCCAATCCGTTCGATATCGACGATCCGGCGACTGTCGAGACGCTCCCCGAAACGGCGGACGGGTTTGACTCGCCCGGCGATTCTGACCTGGCGGCAAAACCAAATACTCTGCCACCGCGTGCCATGCCCAGGTTACCCACGGACATCGAAGAGACTTCGCCGGACCAAACCGATCCCTTCGCGACTCCGGAGACCGCTCAATCGACAGCACCGCTCGCTGCCGCCAGCCGGGAACTCCCCGACGTCGATGTCGAGGAAGAGGCCAACCCGTTTGACCCCAAGCCCGCACGGGCGCTGGCTTCCAGAAAACCAACTCATGTCCATGCTTCGGAGCGGCATGCGGAATTCGTCGACGAGCAGCCGAGTTTTGAAGCGCCGGATCGAACTCTGGCAGCACCCGCTCGTCCCCAGGAACTCCCGTCAACCGACGAAGCGTTTCCGAAGCCGACTCGACCATCGATTGGACTGAGTCCGCCATCGAACATTCAGCAATCATCGATCGAGTTCAGTCCCGCCGAACCTGCGCAGCCTGCCGCCGAAAACGATCCGTTCGGTGCGAACACGGAACTCAAGGTTCAGGCTCCACCGAAGCGCTCGGCGAATGAGTTCGCGGAAGACTCGTCGGCGGCAATTGAACCACCCGCAACTTCGGCTACCGGCGTTCAAGAGTCCGAAAACCCGTTCGATTCAGCGCCCGCACAAGCCCCGTCCGTTTCCGCCCCCGAGACACGACTTCCAGCATCGAAACCGACGGCGAATTCCGCGACGGACGATCCATTCGGTGGATATCAGCCGGCGCAAACAGGAACTCCGGCGGCGAACGCCTTTGGCGATGACGACCGTCGGTCAGCACCCATGATCCAGCAGGTGCCCCGGCGATCGGCTGTTCCGGCACCCGTCACCCAGATCGACGACGACTTTGGAGACCGGCCGACCGGACGTCCGTTGATTGCAGGCGACACGTATCAGATCGAACACGGCGATAACTTCTGGACGATCTCGCGCAAGAAGTATGGCGTGGGAAAATACTTCATGGCGCTGGCTGAACACAATTCGCAGGTCATTCCGGACCCGCGACGCATGAAGCTGGGAGCCACGATTTCGACACCGGCAGCCGAACTGCTGGAACGCAGCTATCCACAATTGATCCCCAAGCCGGCGCCGGCCGATCCCATTCAGACTGCCAGTGCGTCGCCAGGCACCATCAAGACTGCGGCAGCAGCCCCCGCCGACAGCGATGCGGAAGCCGGGTTCTTTGTCGCGGCCGACGGAACGCCGATGTATCGAGTCGCCCGCGAAGACACGCTCAGCGGGATCGCTCAACGCCACCTGGGACGATCCTCACGCTGGATGCAGGTGTATGAACTGAACCGGGATGTCCTTACAGACGGCAATACACTCAAGATCGGCGCGATTCTGCGGCTTCCCGCCGACGCCAGCCGGGTTGATGTGGTTGGGAATGCCCGAACCTTCCGATAGGGCTTGTTGCGAGTTTCTGTGCTCCCGTTGTGTCGACGGGGCTGGATCGCTTCGACAATGTGCAAGCCTGATCAAAACCGGACGTGACGCACCTCAGGACGGCGTGACCCGGTGGCATTGAAAAGGCTGCCAGGCGCTCCGCGGATGCCGGCTCGCAGGTTGAGCCACATGCGCGGGATTCCACTGTGTTGTTCTTTCGTTTCGGAGCCGCGATCCTGATGCTGGTTTCGGTGGCCCTCACCGGAACAGTCCTGGAAACGCAGAATCTGGCGCTGAAACGGTCACTCAGCCAGCAGCAGTACCGTCTGGAGATCCTGCTCGAAACGCAGGCCAGCCTGCGCCTGGAATCCCAGCGACTGGGCACACCTGCCAAACTGTTCGATGCGCTGGAAAACGGCGATGCGTCGCTCTATCGCCCCCCCAGGCCGCAGCGTGCCGACCAGCGTCGAGCCCCCTTGTTGAACTGGAGTCAGCCGAACAGTCACAACCCCCGCCGATGAATCCAGCTCCATGCCAAAGGTCCGGTTGATGACCCCTGCAGACTCCACATCCTCCATTCTGAATCGGGCACGGGCGGTCGTGACGATCGTCGGAGTGGCGTGGACTTTGCTGGCCCTGCGGCTGGTTCAATTGCAGTGGTGGCAGCAGGTCCGATTTGCCGACCGCGCCGAACAGCAACGCGAATATGCCGAAGAGATTGTCGCCCGACCGGGTGACATCGTCGATCGCCAGGGACGGCTGGTGGCCACGACGCTGACTTTGCGCAGCCTGTATGTTGTCCCGAGTCGCATCTCCAAGCCGTGGACGATCGCCAGCAAACTGGCCGAAGTCCTCGACCTGACTGCGGATCCGCTGTTTGAGAAACTGGGCGATCGAGCCCGGCACTTTGTCTGGGTCAAGCGTCGGCTGTCGAGTGCCGAGGTTGAACGGATCAAACAACTCGACTTGCCGAAGGGAACGTGGGGGTTCCGCGATGAATACCGCCGCGAATATCCCCAGGGAGTCGCCGCGGCCCATGTGCTCGGCTTGCGAGACATCGATGGCGTGGGACGGGGCGGCATTGAAGAGGGGATGGATCACCTGCTGAGCGGCGAGAAGGGACGACGAAAACTGGCCCGGGATTCGCGAGGTCGGGTGATCGAGATCCTGGACGACATCGAGCAGCCACCGCGGCCGGGGCAAACCGTTCAACTGTCGCTGGACCTGGTCGTGCAGTTGTTCGCCGAGCGGGAACTGGATGCCGTAATGGCGGAATGGAAGCCCGAAAGCTGCAGTGCGATCGTGCTGGATCCGAAGTCCGGCGACATCCTGGGAATGGCCACCCGCCCGACGTTCGACCCCAATCAACCGGACAAGGCCTCGTCCGATGCGTGGAAGAACCGGGCCATCGCGGACATCTATGAACCGGGCTCTACCTTCAAACCGTTCGTGGTGAGCTACGGGTTGGATCAGGAGGTCCTGGGAAAGAGCGACGAATTCAATTGCGAGCAGGGTGAATACCGCATGGGCCGCCGGGTGCTGCACGATCATCATCGCTACGGCACGTTGAGCCTGACCGATGTACTGGTGAAATCGAGCAACATCGGCATGGCCAAAGTGGGTGAACGCCTGACCAACGAACGATTGTTCGCCGCCGCGACGCTGTTCGGATTTGGTCGCAAGACGGGAATCGAATTGCCGGGTGAATTGCCAGGCATCCTGCGTCCCCTGTCCCAATGGACCAGCTATTCGACAGGCTCGATTCCCATGGGCCACGAGTTGGCGACGACGCCATTGCAATTGATTGCGGCACATGGAGCGCTGGCGAACGGTGGCGTGCTGGTCCGCCCGCGAATTGTCCTGCCGTATACTAACGACTCGACGGCCGCCGTTCGCCAAATCAGCGAACCCACGGTTCGCAAAGATGTGGCTCGGTGGATGGTGGAAGTCCCGATGCAGGAAGTGGTCACGCGCGGGACCGGCAAACGTGCCCGGATTCCGGGATACCATGTGTTTGGGAAAACCGGTACGGCACAATGCATTTCTCCGCAGGGGGGCTATGTCCATGGAAAGTACATCAGCTCGTTTGTCTGCGGTGCCCCGGTCGAAGATCCGCGCCTGCTGGTGCTGGTCGTGGTCAATCAGTCCTCAGTCGGCGGAGAAACGTTTGGGGGCAAAGTCGCCGCTCCGGCTGCCGCGAACATCCTGAAGCAGTCGCTGGTGTACCTGCGGATTTCGCCCGACGAACACCTGTTGAACGCCGCCGCGAACTGGAAGGATGATCCACCGGAATAAACGACGCGAGGATGGTTGGTTAATGTGCTCGCGCCAGTGACCGAGGCGAGGCCGTCAATAAATGAGTTGCGTCCCCTTTCGTCCCCTTTCCCCCTTTCGTCCCCTTTTGCTTTTCCTCGAACTGCTTCACAGGGTGCGAAGCGCACCCTGTGTTTTGGGATCCATCCCCTTCGGGCAACGGGGCACCGTAGGATGGACAATCCTGTCCGTCCAAACCGGCAAATGACGAGGAAG
The DNA here is from genome assembly GCA_018242525.1 of Planctomycetota bacterium. Classification (GTDB taxonomy): domain Bacteria; phylum Planctomycetota; class Planctomycetia; order Planctomycetales; family Planctomycetaceae; genus Schlesneria. The sequence goes on from JAFEBS010000034.1 coordinate 111,968, forward strand.
ACGGACAGGATTGTCCGTCCTACGTGAGGGTTCTCAACGGCGCGGAGACACCGCGAGAATCAGGCAGAGATGGCAACGACCGGATATCGTTCCTCGCCGTGGGCCTCACGTTGCACACTCCTCGACCGATCCGTTCTCCGTTCGCGCGTCAACCGTACGCGGTAGTTGCACATGGCATTTTGCCACTGCGGATCGCCACCCGGCAAACTTGATTCAATCGTGCGACGCCGCACAAGGTTCACGTGATCGTCACGAATTCCCACGACCGGAACTTTTCCGCTCCGGAAGGCGGCAGATTCCGCCGATCGTCTTACCGATAGGCCGTTGTGCAGCCACCGCTCCGCTCAGCCGGGAGCCGGATGACCAGCGTAAACCGTACAACGGGAATATTCTGACTGTCGCGGCCTGGTACTACGTTCGAAGGAGAGACTTGTGCATCAGGATCAGCGAATTGGTTTGGCTCTGGCAGTCTTATTGATTGGAGCCGCCGGCGCATTTTTCTTTCGCAATGACCCGAAACCCGTGGCGACGTCACCGCGGCTCAGATCGGCACGCGCCCTTGATGCCCGCATCGCCGAGAAATCGATCGCCCCGTACCTGCAAAACACCGGTGACGAGGATCACGAAACCGGAACATCCGCCCGAAAGGTCTCGGATCGAAACGGGCCGTTTGCATCGGACCTGCCGTACCTGGACACCCCTGACTTCTACACCCCGAATGACGAATCGACCAGTCATCAACAACAGGCCCGGTCCGACAGCGATATCCAGGAACTGGCACCGATTCCGTTTCCAGAAACCAATTCGGGCACCCCGGCCGGTACTGGCAGCATCGCCGACGGCACCGCCAGGCCCGCCGTTGCTGATCGAATCCACATTGTCCAGAAAGGGGAAACGCTGTCGTCCATCGCCGCAAAGGAATTGGGAAGCGCCGCCCGCTTCCAGGAAGTGTTTGAAGCGAACCCGGAACTGAAGAACGCGAACGATGTTCAAGTGGGTATGAGCCTGCGGATCCCCGGCCAGCGGGAAAGCCGCCCGGAATCCGTCAGCCAGAAGACCAGGGAGCGTCCGAAGATCACCCCGCCCCCGCTGTTGCCGGATCCCGGTCGAACCGAGATCGGGGAAAGTCGACCTGGCAGCGTTGATCCGGAAAAACAGCCACGTCGAGTCGCCAGCGAACCTTCGATCCCCAAGAAGAAATTCGAACCCGCCAAACGAGTTCCACTGGGCGCGAAAGGAATGCTCCCCCAGTCCAGCGAAGCCGAACCGGTCAAGCCACGCAAGCTGAGCCAACTCCCCCCCGGTGACACGGGCGGCAAGGTTGCTCGATAGCCCTGCGGCCACGTCACGGGGGCAGGCACTTGCGGGCATTATATCGGCCCGATCTTTGCCACCCGCACTCGCACTCCGAATGTGGCCAGCCACAGATCCTGGCTGTTACCTGGCTGAATCGCCGCCTCTTTCTTGTCCGCAGAATCACCGCTACTCAACCGGAACTTCGCAGTCGCCGAAGTCACGGTGACGACCTCCAGTGTCTTTCCTTGAATTTGATACATCTCGTCGCCACCTGACCGGAACGTGTGCATGTCACCGATTTCCTTGACATGCCCGTTGTCATCTTTCGCAAGTTCCGTGTACTCCCATGTCGCCCTCACAGGACCGGCATCGGATGAACACCCGATAGTCAAAGACAACAAAACCAGCATCACGCTGACTCGTTCTGGAATATGCAACATGCTCGGCTCTCGGCGGGTGACAATCGATCTGCCCCGGTTTATCTCCGGCGTGTTGCGCATTTTCAATCCTGAAGACCGAATCCAGTGAGCCACCGGACCTTGTGTTCGCAACGGGATTCGTGCATCTTCACAGGTCGAAGTCTGTGGAGACGAATACCAGCCGGTTTATGCCGGCGACACGTCGGGGCCAAGTTTGTGTTGATCCACACCACCAGCGTCCGCATCGCCGCGAACGACGGAGCACACGTGATTCCGCCGGGAGGACCGGCATGAAAAAACGGATTGGAAATTGCCCCGCGTGCGGTGGGCCGGTGGAGTTTCAGCTCAGCACGGCTTTGGTCACCGTCTGCGAGTTCTGTCATTCGGTGGTGGCACGCGGCGACAAGAAGCTGGAAGACCACGGCAAGGTTGCGGACCTGGTCGAGACCAACTCGCCGATCAAACGCGGCATGACCGGGAGATTTGAAAAAAAGAGCTTTGAGGTTGTTGGTCGGGTGCAATACCAGCACCCCGCCGGTGGCGTCTGGGACGAATTCTATCTGAGGTTCCCAGGCGATCGGGTGAGGTGGCTGGCGCAGGCTCAGGGGAAGTTCTATCTGACGACCGAAAAACGCCTGAACCAGAACACACTCTTGCCAGGCTTCGATGTTCTCACACCGGGGCATCGGTTCAAACTGCCTGACGATAAAACCCTGGTCGTGGCCGAATCCGGAATTGCGACAGCGCGATCCGCGGATGGCGACATTCCCTGGGCGTTCCGCCCAAACTCAGAGCACCGTTTTGTGGACTTGCATGGCCCAGACAACGAATTCGCCACCATTGAATACGGAGATGATGGTCAGCACCTGTTTCTCGGTCGTGAAGTGTCGCTGGATGAATTGAACCTGGCGGGGGAATCGTGGGACTTCGAACCTCCGCCGTCAGCCAACACCGCCGCACTGCAATTGAATTGCCCTCAATGTGCCGGGCCCCTGACCTTGCACGCGCCCGATCAGACGTTGCGGGTCTGCTGCCCCAGTTGCAAGGCGCTGCTGGATTGCCAGCACGGAAAGCTGGAATACCTGCAGACACTGACGATGAAGAAAGGGGAAAAGCCGCTGATCCCGTTGGGGTCGGTCGGTCGCCTGAACGACGTTGAATACACCGTGATCGGGTTCATGGAACGGTACGTCGTGTATGAGGGAAAGAAGTATCGCTGGACGGAATATCTGCTGAGCAATCCGCAGATCGGGTTTCGCTGGCTGGTCCGCAGCAAGGGCCATTGGAGTTTTGTCGAACCGGTCCCCGTTTCCAGCCTGATCGAGTTTCCGGATCACGTGATCTATCAACGCGAAACCTTTCGGCTGTACGATCGTGGAACCGCCCACGTGAAATACGTCGCGGGCGAGTTCTACTGGCGGGTCACCATGGGTGAAGAGGTGCAATCCGTCGATTACATTGCACCTCCGCGCATGCTGTCGTTTGAGAAAACGACGTCGGACACGGGATGCGAACTGAATATCTCGCTGGGGACTTACATTGAGAAAGAAGTCCTGGAAGACGCGTTCGGCGTGAAGGATCTGCCGGCACCGCTGGGCGTCGGGGCAATTCAACCTGCGCCACCGCCACCCAGGGACATCTACTCCATTTGGGCGGTATTTGCGTTGATTCTGCTGGGTCTGGACCTGTTGTTTTCTTCGATCCTCGTGACCACGACGGTCAGTCAGTTCCATTTCTTCATGGCATTGATTGTGCTTTCGTCATGGCCGCTGATCATGATGCTTGGCCGAAAGCAGTTTGAAGTCGAGCGATGGCAGGACAGTGATTACAGTCCTTATGTGGGGGCAGACGAATGAAACAGATCTCGAACGCCGGGTGGTACTACGTGGCATTCTGCCTGGCAACGTGCGGCTACTTCTGCACGGCGGCCGTCAACGGATGGTCCGGACCAAGCTTTGGTTCTGGTGGCAGTTCTTATTCGTCCGGCCATACGTATTCTTCCGGTTTCTATGGCGGCCGCAGTTCCGGTGGTTTTGGGGGAGGAGGCAAATAGTGTTGTTCATCAAGTCTCTCGCGACGGTTCCCGTGCTGGCTCAATTGAACGATGTTGCTGCAGGCGGTATGCCCAACCTGCTGGGGCGGCTTCTCGCGGTGATAATTTATTCACTGGTCGGCGTGGTCGTGCTGGGCGCGTGCTTCTGGATCATGAAGAAGATGATGCCGTTCTCACTGACCAAGGAAATCGAAGAGGACCAGAACACTGCCCTGGCGATCATCATGGGTTCGGTGATTATTGGCATGTCGATCATCATCGCCGCCGCGATCCTGTGATCACGACTTACTGGTGAGACCGTCATGTCCCAGGGTTCCATGAACCGCGCGCCGCTGGTGTTGCTGTATCTCAACGTGCTGATCATTGCCACGTGCGGGCTGGTTTATGAACTGCTGGCGGGAACCCTGGCCAGTTACCTGCTGGGTGATTCCGTCACGCAGTTTTCACTGGTGATCGGCCTGTACCTGTCGGCGATGGGGGCCGGGGCCTGGGTTTCGCGATTCGTCGCCGACCGCTCACTGGCCCGATGTTTCATCGAAGTGGAACTGGGCGTCGCCCTGGTGGGTGGCCTGTCGGCGCCGCTGCTGTTTGCCGCATTTTCTCGAGTGGAGATCTTTGGAGTCGTACTCTACGGTTTCGTGTTTGCCATCGGACTGCTGGTCGGACTGGAGTTGCCGTTGTTGATGCGGTTGCTCAAGCAGCACCTGGACTTTGAAGATCTGGTGTCGCGTGTGCTGGCTTTCGACTACATCGGGGCATTGCTGGCATCGCTGATGTTTCCGATTTTCCTGGTCCCCCGCCTGGGTCTGGTGCGAACCTCGTTGCTGTGCGGATTGCTCAACGCCGCCGTCGGCTTGTGGGGAACGTTTCTGCTGCGACCGTTGCTCGTTCGTCGAAGTTTGACTGGCATTCGGGTCCGGGCCTGGCTGGTGATCGGACTGTTGTTCGCCGCGTTTCTGAAGGCCGAAACGTTGACCACGCTTTCCGAGGAAGGCATGTTCGGCCACACCGTGATTCATGCGGAAACCACGGCGTATCAGCGGTTGGTGCTGACACGGTCGGAACAAGGGTTTCGGCTGTATCTGAACGGACACCTGCAATTCAATTCGATGGATGAATATCGTTATCACGAAGCGCTGGTGCATCCGGCGCTGTCGCCGTTAAAGTCACCACGACAGATCCTCGTCCTGGGGGGCGGCGACGGTCTGGCCGTGCGTGAGATCCTGCGGTATCCTTCGATCGAATCCGTGACGCTGGTGGATCTGGATCCCGGCATGACTTCCCTGGCCGATCATTTCCCGCCGCTCGCCGAACTCAGCAAGTTCTCGTTGAAGGACCCGCGTGTCACGATCATCAATGAGGATGCCTTCATCTGGGTCGGTCGAGAGGGTGGACCGCGATTCGATGCCGTCGTTATAGACTTCCCTGATCCCGGCAACTTTGCGGTCGGAAAGCTTTACACCACACGGTTCTATCGGATGCTGCGTGAGCGATTGAATGACGGGGCGCTGGTCAGCATCCAATGCACGTCACCGCTGGTCGCCCCCAGGTCGTACTGGTGCATTGTCAACACACTCGAAGCGGTGGGCTATCAAGTGCGTCCGTACCACGCGCCAGTACCGACGTTTGGCGAGTGGGGTTTCGTCCTGGCTTCCACGGGGCCGATCCCCAAGCACCTGGCGATTTCCGGGAATGTGGCCCCCGGATTAAGGTTTTTGAATGACGACATCCTGAACAGCATGTTCGAAATCCCGCCGGATCTGGCGCGAGTGAAAACCGAGACCAATCAACTGAACAACCAGGCCCTGGTTCGCTACTATGATCAGGAATGGGGAGTGTGGAAGTGACCATGCGACTCAGCCGCCGGGAACTGATTGCCGCGATCCTGGGGACTCCGGCGTTGCTCGCGGGGTGCGCTGCTGAGGCCAGACTTCCTGCCGAAGGGGAATTGCTGGGTCAATCCGCGGAAATCGGCCACCGGCTGCGCGATGGATTTCGCCCACAACCGACCGGGGATCAGTGGCGGGACGTCCAGGTGGCGATTGTTGGAGGCGGGGCATCCGGACTGGCGGCGGGCTGGAACTTGATGAAGGCCGGATGTGATGACTTCGTCATCCTGGAACTGGAGCCTGTTCACGGGGGCACGTCGCGGTCAGGTCGAAGCGACCTGACGCGATATCCCTGGGGCGCACACTATATACCGGTGCCCCTGGCCGAGAACACGCGACTGATCGAGTTGTTGACGGAAATGCGGGTCGTGGAGTCCGTCGCCGAAGACGGTTCGCCGGTGGTGGGCGAACAATTCCTGTGCCGCGATCCCGAAGAACGGCTGTTCTATCAGGGCGAATGGATCGAGGGGCTGTTTCCCGACAAGGATGCGTCTCAGGAAGACCTGGCCCAGGTGAATGCCTTTCGAAAGGAGATCGACCGCTGGGCCGCCTGGCGCGATCCATCGGGCCGCCGTGCATTCACCATCCCGACCAGCCAGTCATCTGAAGATCCGCTGGTCACGGATCTCGATCAGATCTCGATGGCCGAGTGGCTGCGGGCGCACGGCTGGACTTCCTCCAGGCTGCATTGGCTGGTGGATTACAGTTGCCGCGACGATTACGGACTGACGGCCGAACAGACCAGTGCCTGGGCGGGATTGTTGTACTTCGTCGCCCGGCTGAAAGCCCCGGGGGCGGATCATCAACCCCTGATCACGTGGCCCGAGGGAAATGGTCGAATCATGGACCACCTGGCGACGCGCGTCGGTGATCGGTTGCAGACGGGCATGGCCGTGACGCAGATTTCGCCCACTCCCGATGACGCTGAATCAACGGATCGAGTCAACGTTGTGTGCTTCAACACGAACACGCAGCATGTCGGCGGATTCAGGGCCAGGCATGTCATCTTTGCGGCCCCGCAATTCCTGGCACCGCGACTGATCGAAGGGTTCACCGAACGGACGGGCCGTCGTACCAATGAATTTGAGTATGGATCGTGGCTGGTGGCCAATCTGCATTTGAGCAATCGGCCTCGCGAACGGAGTTTCCCGTTAAGCTGGGACAACGTGTTTCACGACAGCCGTTCGCTGGGTTACGTCGTCGCCACGCATCAGACGGGCCACGACCACGGTCCCACTGTGTTGACGTGGTATTACCCGTATTGCGATGCCGATGCACGCGGCGTGCGGGAACTTCTGTTGAAGGCAACCTGGTCGGAACTCGCCGACGTCGTCCTGGCCGACATGGAAAGGCCGCATCCCGAGATTCGCAAGTTGATCACGCGACTGGATGTTTTTCGCTGGGGCCACGCGATGATTCGTCCCAAGCCCGGATTCATCACCAGTCACCAATGTCGCATTGCCAGACGACCCGACGGCCGGATTCATTTCGCCAACACAGACTTGAGCGGCATCGCACTGTTTGAGGAAGCGTTCGACCACGGTTGCCGGGCCTCCGCCGAGATCCTGCAGAAGATCAACGGCTGACGATCGCATGCAGCGTCGCTTCTTTTGGCGTCAGAAAAGCAACGTCACTCCTTTGGCGGCTTCTCCTTGTCCAATAATTCGTCGAGGCGATTCCAGTCGACAACATCATTCAGTGCTGGCCAAAAGTGCACAGTCGCCCTGAACGCACCGAAATCACGAAGGAGTATTCCAAGAAACATCCCCAACCCCATCGCCGCCACAGAATAGCTACGGTCACTTATGGCGATGGCAGACGGACCGACGAAGCAAATTGAGAGAATAAGAATGCGTCGCACGTTCAAGCGGATAAGTTCGGCTACGGTGGGCGGCTCATCGTGAAAGGCTCTCCAAATCGAAAGGTTCTTCCTTTGAGCCGGTGAGAGTTGCATCATGACTATCCCGTCGTGGTCGATTCATATCCATGAACGAACAAATGCCAGTTTATCTCCGGGGTGTTGCCCATTTTCAATCCCAATCTCCGACGGCACGGGTACGCGTCTTTTCGGAACGGCGCGCGCCGCCCGGGGTCAGGCACTACGGAACTTCGGAATTGGCGGGAATGGCGGAAGTTGGATTCTGGATCGACCGTCCGCCAATTCCGAAGTTCCGTAGTGCCTGACCCCATTCTTGAATCTGTCCACTTTCCCGTCGCACCGGCGAGGAATTGACCCGGGATCATTGAAGCCCCAGGACCTTGAGGACCGGTTGGATGTGAAAGACCGTCCATCCGCAGGCTTGTGGAATGCTCCTGTTTGTGCCGACGGGAGGAGGGTCGAATGGAACAAACTCGCTGTCTCGCCATTCCACCAGGCACAACGAAGGATCTTCCAACGGTTCTGAAAACCGATAGGCCACGCGGGTTGGTTTCCCGTTGCTCGATTCCAGGACGGTGACCGTGAATCGTGGCAGGTTGATCCGTGTTCCCGCCACCATGGGCTGACGGGTGGGGTTGCGATACAACATTGAAAATGCGTCGTTCAACAATCCTTCAGGAATCGTCAATTCCAGCGAGTACGAATCGGGCCTGGAAACGTCGAACTGGCAAAGTGCACTCGAGAGCAAATGCGTGCAGCGTGCCCGCGACAGTCCCTCGTCCAGACGTGCGAAATCCAGATATAGCGGATACATCCCGTGAGGCGCGTTGAGCATGATCAGATTCTGCTTCGCCAGTTCCGGGTGATTCAAGGAACGACTGCGAGCGGCCGCCAGCAGATCGTTGCCAGAGGCCCCGAACCCCAGGATCAGGATCGGCAGCAACACCGCGGCCACGGCGGTATGCAAGAGGATCCAGAACTTCGCCAGACGTCTGCCAAACCAGCTGCATTGCACATGTTTTGGAATCAAGTTCGCCTCGTTGCGTTTCAATTGCACGAATCGAGCGATCAGTCCCGAAGCGGGTATGTTGAAGATCATCGTCAGTCGATCCGTCGCCAGGCCGGCACACAGCGGCACCACTGCAAGCACCAGGCAGACAGCAAAGAATCGCATCAGTTTGTCACGTCGAATCGTCGGCCAGACGATGCATCCCATCGCAACCGACATCAGGACTGACGCCAGTACGACAACGCTTTGCTGAGACGCGTCTGCAAACGTGAAGATGGTCGCCGACATCAGCCCAAACGAACTGGCAAAATAGACCGGAGCGCGCTGGGCGAAGCCCACGAGGAATGACGGCAAATCGCTCGCGGGGTCAAGATACGACCCCGATTCAGATGCGCCGAACTGCAGGGTCCTGTACGACACCAGCCACACGACACCAACCAGTCCGCAGGGAAGCAGGCTTAGAAACTTTCTCCACCACGTCGCTCGGTCGAGGACCAGCGCATGAGCCAGCAGGCATCCACCGATCGCCACGGCCGATTCGCCGCACAGCAGCGAAGTTCCGAATAGAATGGGCGCTGCGACTCCGGCCACCCGTGAATGGCGCTCGCGCCAGGTAGAATGGCACAACCAGGCCAGAGCCCCGAAGAAGGTCATCATCAGCAGATTTCGATTGGCAATCCACGCGACCGTGACGGCGTGCTCATCCCTCAGGGCGTAGATCAACGAAGCCAGGCCAGCGGCCGACATGGTCGTCCAGGGGCCGCGGACTGACATCGGCGGCACGAAGTGACGGGTGCGGGCAAATTCACCGTTGGCAGCCGGGGAGAATTCGTCCGCATGAGAGAACAGCCGGCGAAACAGGAAGCCAACGGCAACGGACGCCGCCGCGAACCAGAGCGACGAATGCACGTGCATCAGCCATTTCTGCCGGGGCCAAAGCCACTGATCAACGAGATGCGTCGCTGCCGCCAGTGGTCGAAAGTACTTCATGCGAAATTCTGCGGGCGCCCACCATGGCAACAATCCCCGTTCCATGTCAGCCCGGTTTCGATCCGCGTCGCCGATGCTCCACGTGAACAAGTCCAGGATCGGGCTGCCGGCTCCCAGTTCCAAGTCGTTCCGCAGGATCGCCTGGTGATAGAAGTCGTCCAGCTGAAAGCCGCTGGACCAGGCGGGAATGCTGAACGCGACCGCGATCAGCCCCGCCATCCAGGGCCAATGCAGATGCGCGAGAATGGAAATCAGACTGGGCCATGATTCGACGCGCCGCGCGCCAATCCGCGAATGAGTGCGCGGAGACAGAGCGGCGAATCTGTTCACGAAGCCCTCCTTGGCCACTTCGAACCAACACGCGGCGGCGAACTTCGAATATCGTCGTAAGACTCAGCGGCCCGCCGGGACTTTCCGAAAGCGAAAGACCAATAACCGTTTATCGGTCATTCTCAGACGGGGGGTTACCAAAAGGATTCCACGTCACCCGACTTCTTTGCATCGTGCCTGCGGAACTCCTAGAATAAACCCCACGAGTCGCGAGTTTTGGATGGTCGCGAGATTTCCGTACCTTGAGCCTGCCTGGGAGTGAAACGATTATGCCCTTTACCCTGCCTGCCCTGCCCTACGCCTACGATGCACTGGTGCCACACATTGATGCCCGCACCATGGAAATTCACCACACAAAACATCATCAGGCCTACATCACAAATGCGAACAAGGCGCTCGAAGCCCACCCTGAACTGGGTGCGAAGTCCGTGGAGGCCCTGATTTCGGACCTGGCCGCGGTCCCTGAGGCAATCCGTACGGCCATTCGCAATAATGCCGGAGGTCACTACAACCACTCGCTGTTCTGGACCGTCATGGGTCCCAACGCGGGCGGTGAGCCCACCGGGGCACTCGTCGACGCCATCAATGCCACGTTTGGCACGTTCGCGGCATTCAAGGAGAAGTTCGCGGCGGCCGGTGCAACCCGGTTCGGCAGTGGCTGGGCTTGGTTGGCCGTCGACAAGGGTAAACTGGTTGTCGAAAGTTCTCCCAATCAGGACAGCCCGCTGATGGAAGGCCGGACGCCCATTCTTGGTCTGGACGTCTGGGAACACGCCTATTACCTGAACTACCAGAATCGTCGTCCCGATTACATCGCGGCGTTCTGGAGCGTCGTCAATTGGCCCGAAGTCGCCCGCCGTTACGCCGAAGCCACCAAGTAACACGGCTGTTTGTCGCAGGTCGTTGGGTGGCGCGGGCCGCTCGACGCCGCCGAAATCGCAGACCGAAGTTGCCCCGGTCCCACCATGGACCGGGGTGCTTTTGTTTTCCAGACGCAAAATCTGCCGATTTTGGCAAGCTTCTCTTTCCGCACTCTGGAGATTCTGGTAGAGACACGCAGCCTTGCAGAGTCGAGTCGCGGATTCGCTGGAGCGGATTGCGGCAATCGGGCGACCGAAGCGAGGCAGACGAGTCACAACGAGTGGACTCAATCAACCACGGGGGCACGAGGGGAAGGGATTCCCATGCTAGTGAGCGGATTGTGGAAACTGGCAGCGATGACAGGAGTCATCGGTGTAGGCTTGGTGGCAGTGTACCAGGCACAAAAGGGAATGGACCAGCCCGTCGTTGCCGTCGCAGGCGACTCGACGACTCCGGAAAATGCGGGAGATCCCCCGGACGGAATCGAACCTGCTGCGAATTCGGAGCAGGTCGAAACCGCTGCGAATCCACAACAGGAACCGAATCCGTTTGGTGATCCGGCGCAGGGCCTCTCAGGATTGACGGGGAAACCCAACGAGTTGCCCGACAGTCAGCCCTCGCTGGCAGCTCCTTCGGAGGAAGTGCAAGATGGGTTTGGAGATGTGGAAACCACTTCCCGGCCCAAGACGGTTGCCCCCAAGTTGCCAACCGACGGACTGGACTTCCGTGGCGACCCGGCTGATCCGATCAACACCGACTCAAAGTTCGCCGACTCCAATCCGACCGCTGCTGCCGAAACCAGTCCAGCCGCTGCTGCCGAGCCGGCTCGGCTTCCCGACGATCTGGATGCACTTGAAGCGCAGGTCAAAGCTGCGGTTGAGAAAAGCAAGCTCGCTCCGAAGTCGGCTGGCACACCGACAGCGATTCAACCATTTGTTCGCCAGGTGAAAGCAGTTGCAGAGCAACCTGCCGGGGAATCGCCTGAGGCCGAAGTTAAGGAAGATCCGTTCGGCAATCTCGAAGCGTCCGAGTCTCCTGCCGCGCCCAAATCACCTGCCGCGACAGAGCAACCGGCTGCAGCCGATCCCTTTGATATAGAATCGGCCTCGCCAGTAGAACCGTTGCCCGCCGGTTCAACGGTTGAAGTGCCGGAATCCGAGCCGACCGTTGAGCCCAAGGAAGTTCCCGCCGACGAGCCCAATCCTTTTGAAGACTTCCCACTGAAAAGAAAGTCGGCCCCTGCAACTCCGTTGCAAGACTCTGAGCCGAATCCGGAATCGCTCGCTCCGGTGAAGCCGTTGCCAGCGAGTGATCCGTTCGATCAGTCGGCTACCGCCAGCCAGTCCGCACCCGTCAGTGAACCGACCCTGGGTCCGCCTGCGGATTTGAGCCCAGCGACACTGCCGCCCTCGTCCGTCCCCAACGATATCATTCCAGTTCGCCAGCCGAAACGGCCCGTCGTGGAACCCGCGCGGCCCGTCGCGGAGCCGGATGTCCCGTCCATCAATCCAAAACGGGCGGTTCCCAAGTTGCCGACGGAAGTGCCGGACGCCTTTGATTCTGGCTTCCCCGCCGAGCCGCCGTCACGGACGGATTCGCCGACGCTGCCGGCTCGCACCAATCCTCCCCCCCTCGTGGAGCCGGAACGCAGTTCGCTGCCCGACCGAGCATTTCCCGATGGAGACCCGATTCCTTCCCGTCGTTCTGAACCGCAACCGCTGCCGAATGACAACGATCTCTCTGGCAATGGGACCGTCACCAGCACGGATCCTCGCGGAGTTCAGCAAGCCCGACTGACGATTGAGAAAATTGCTCCTCAACAGGCGACCCTGGGGGAACCACTGGTCTATTCTGTCATCGTAAAGAATATCGGTTCTGCCGATGCCCGTCAGGTGGTCGTGGAAGATCGGGTTCCGAAGGGGACCGACATGGTCGGCAGTAATCCCCCTGGATACCTGATTGAAAAGAAGATTCCTGACAGCGATCAGGTTGAAAAGAAACTCTCCTGGCCCCTCGGCACTTTGAAACCGAACGAGCAAAAGAAAATCTCCATCAAGGTCATCCCCCGCCAGGAAGGACCGGTCGGCAGTGTCGCCCGAGTACACTTTGCCACCGAAGTGGCCGCGGAGATTCAAGTCGCGGGCCCCAAACTGAGCTTCACCGCCAAAGCTCCGCCCCAGGCCAGGGTCGGCGAAACGATCGAAATGGTCTTTCTGCTGAAGAACACCGGGACGGCCCCGGCCACGAATGTCTCCGTCCGTGATCTGGTTCCGGCGGGATTAAAGCACGAAGCGGCCACGGACATTGAATGCCCCATCGGCAAACTGGCACCGAATGAAACTCGTGAAATCGTGCTCGCGGTGACGGCCGTCAAGCCAGGCCGGGCCACCAACAAGGCCATTCTGACGGGTGATGGCGGGATCAATCAGCAGATCGATACCCCGATTGATGTGGTCGGTGAGCAACTGGCACTGACGCGATCGGGCCAGACGAAAGTCTATGTCGACCGGCCGACACAATTCACCAACAGCATCCGTAATGAAGGGGACACCGAGGTCAAGCACGTGCGTATTTCCGAGGTTGTCCCGGCCGGAATGGAATTCGTCGGTGCCACCAACGGCGGACAGTACGACCAGGTCCAGCGAGCCATCTTCTGGGATCTGGGGGCCTTGCCACCAGGCGCTGAAGCGAAAGTGAGCAGCAAATTGATCGCCAAGGAATCAGGGATTCAGCAGGGGCAGGTGGTCGCCACAGGCCCCAATGGCAGCAAAGCGTCGATTACAACGGACATTGATGCCGTGGGTCGACCGGAACTGCAGGTTGAAGCGATCAGCCGAGCCGACATCATCGCCGTCGGGGACCGGCTGACCTCCAAGATCCAATTGAAGAACCATGGCAGCGCCCCCGCCCGGAATGTTCGCTTGAGCATTCGGCTGCCTCGCGAGTTGAAACTGATCAACGTCCGGGGTGTACGCGGTTCACAGCAGGACGGCCTCGTCACGTTTGAAGCGGTTCCGTCCATCGATCCCAACGGGACGGTCGCCTACGAACTGGAAATGGAAGCAGTTTCGGTGGCTCAGACACAGATGACACTGGAAATCTCGGCCGATCACCTGAGCAGACCGGCCCGCCGCAGCGAGACGGTGGAAATCGCCGCCGAGATTCGTCAATAACCAGCAGTCCCAGCAATCCGCCTGAACTGCATCTCTGTTGCTGTAGCTGCTATACTATCGTTGTTGCATCCAGCCCGACTGCCGGTTGTCAGTCGGGCTGTTCGTTTCCGCCGACCATTGTTCTGTAGAGCTGAAGCATGAGCACCGATTTTCGTTCGACCCTGGAAACGTTTCCCAACCCGTATCCCCAGCGGGATTACTCGGTGGAAACCATCTGTCCGGAATTCACCTCGCTGTGCCCCAAGACTGGCCAGCCCGACTTCGGCACGCTGACGATTACGTACGTTCCGGACCAGTTGTGCTACGAACTGAAGTCGCTGAAGCTGTACCTGCAGATGTACCGTAATCATGGTGCGTTCTACGAACACGTTACAAACCTGATCCTGGACGATCTGGTAGCCGTCACTCAACCCCGATCCATGCGCATCGTCGGAGCCTTCACCCCGCGCGGCGGCATTCGCACAAACGTGATCGCCGAATATAAGAAGCCCGTGTAACAACTGGGACATGCACGCACTCAGCGCGATTGTTGCCCGGTTCTGTCGGCCAATTCCGGATTCCTGATCCCGGCAGGTCGTTCGTCTATCACGGTTGACACCTTAATCAGGAATTGTTCGAGTGCCTGGCGGTAAGCTTCGGGCTGTGGATCGTTGTGTCGTCCTCCAGCGACTTCGACAAATTGCTTGTTGTCTGTTCCGGCCGCGTTGAACAATTTGCGCCCCAACTCAAACGGCACAAGTTCGTCAGCAGATCCGTGACTGACGAGTAATGGCCCGTGATAGTCGCGAATCTTGCTGACTGAATCGAATTGATACGTCATCAGGAATCGTACGGGCAAAACTGGCATCAGATTGCTGGCGACTTCGGGCAACGATGTAAACGTACTTGCCAGAACCAGAGCTCTGGCACCATCCTTCGCGGCCAGATCAACAGCAACGGCACCACCGAGTGACTGTCCCATGAGCACGATATCGGTCTCGGCAATATTCTCGCGCGCCGCCAACCACGCCCGCGCTGCTCGGGCATCCTGGTAGAGACCCTGTTCGCTGGGTTTCCCCTCACTGCGTCCAAATCCACGATAGTCGAAGGCGAATACCGAGAGGTTGTGACGCTGATTCAAAATCGACAGAGTCTCTGCCAGGAGTGACACATTGCCGCCATTCCCGTGACAGACCAGCGCCACAGCTGTCGGGTTGGGATGTGGCACATACCATCCATGCAGGCGAACTCCGTCCTTTGCTGTGAATTGCACGTCTTCCGGAGCAATGCTTCCCGGTTCCCATTCCCCCACTGGAAAACGAGCCGGTTGAAAGACGATGCTCCGTTCCAAGGGACGAAGCGGTGACAGCGGCCCCATGAACGAGCAGCCGGTCAGACACGGCGTAATGACGAAGACAGGGAGGACAATCAAGCGTCGAAGTTGCATTTTCAATCTCCGCTCCCCGCGCGGAGTTTATCGCCGGAGCGGTACTTCGCAAATAGGTCTCACGTCAATCCATCTCGATGGACTCAAAGCCTGAGATCTTCAGTCGTCGGCTAGATTTGCCGGGCGGCAACGCCATACAGGGACGTGACAGTGCGTCAGCGGACAACCAACTGCCAATTCAGTGGCAAAACAATTCCCGTTGAGAGAATTCCGTTCAGAGCTCAGTCGGACCGCCGGGGAGCTTTCTTTCCAGTGATGCAACGTATGTCCGCAAAATAAGTTACGAAACATTTATCTTTCGTTTTCATGAAATGTTCACCTGAACTGAACGAGTTCCTTATCACGCAAAACCACCATCTCGCTCCATTGGCATGGTCGCCCAGTGCTTGAAAGCCTTGCCTTCTAATCCCGTTTTCTTGAGGAGTTGATGATGACAGTTCAAGGGTCGAGACGATCGAACAAGGGGTTTACGCTGATCGAACTGTTGGTGGTCATCGCCATCATTGCTGTCCTGATTGCCCTGCTGTTACCAGCAGTGCAGCAGGCCCGCGAGGCAGCTCGCCGGACGCAGTGCGTGAACAACCTGAAGCAAGTCGGCCTGGCACTCGCCAATTACGAAAGCACGTATCAGTGCATTCCGCTGCGAACGATCTACGGCTTTTACGGAGGCAAGAAGGCCAAACTGTTTGGCCCCTTCACGGCGATCCTGCCGTACATTGATCAGACACCACTTTACAACGCGATGGACTTTTCGTCTCCGTGGTGTACACCCGGTCAAAACCTGACGATTGCGACAACGAAATTGTCCGCCATGCAATGCCCGAGTGCCGGCGGCGCACGACTGCTCCCCTCGGCGGCAGCGTTTGCTGCGCGTTCGGGGGATGCGTTGCCCTTCGCCACATTGTCGCCGACCGTCTTCGGATACGGTGACTACTTTGGGATGGAAGGGATTGTGCATGGAGCCAGCGACATGTGGGCGGCTCCGTGTGCGGACAGTGTGGTGTACAACATGTCCAATCCCAATATCATCACGGCGCTCAACACCTACGGATGTGTTCCCGGGATGTTTTACCACAAAGGTTCCTCGCAATACCTCGTTCGCTACGCGACGGTCACCGATGGTCTGTCGAACACGTTCGCCATGGTTGAATGTGCGGGGCGTCCGAACCTGATGATCAACAACAAGCAGGCTGGGGTCACGGGAGATGGCTGGGGTTGGGCCGACACGGAACTCAATGGGTTCGTGGACGGATCCGATTCACTGGGCAATACCGGCGCTGGCGGCTGCTTCGTCATCAACGCCACCAACGATTCGGAAGTCTATTCATTCCATGTCGGCGGTGCCAACACGCTGATGGGAGATGGAAGTGTTCGATTTGTCAGTGCCAACGTTGGCGGACGCCCCTTTGCTGCCGCCTGCACCATGAACTGGGGTGAAATCCCCGGCGAATTCTGACTTCGGAAACCGCTTGTTGCTTCCAAGCAGCCTCACCCGGTGCCAACGGCAACCTGGTGGGGCTTTGATGTCGGACGACATGCTGCAGTTCGGGCGAATCGGCCACGACTCGCCCCCCTTCAGATCCGTGGATGAATTCGTACACAACCTGCAGGCCGCACGAGTATTCAAAGCCCCAGTAGTCACCGTTGCCAAGGCCGTCGACCCATTCCGTGTGCATGGGCGGACCGAGTCTGTGGAGGGCAACTTCGTGAGCGACCCGGCAGTCAACGAGATAGCCTGGAACGTCAGGGAATGAAACAGGAAACGTCAATCGCTTTGGAGATTCAAACAGATCCATGGCATTGCCTGTCATTCTTCGAATGACCCGGTCGAATTCGATCCCCGTGAATCGACACAGGTCCGTGTGAATCGACGGATTCACTGCCTGGACTCACTTCTTTCCGTGCGCAGCAGGCCCCGCCGTATTTTTCAGTGTCGACAGGAATTCCACCAGATCACGTATGTCGGATTTGCTCAACTTCTTGATCAGGTCTTCAGGCATCCCCGATTTCCCGACGGCGCGGTCTTCAATTCTGGCTTTGTCCAGGGTGACCATAGAACCATCCGGCTTTTGGACAGAAACGCGAGTTCCATCGTCCGACTTGATGATCCCGGCGTGGACCAGACCGTCTTCCATTTGCAGGATCACCGTTTCAAATCCCCTGGCGATCTGTTTGTTGGGATCAATGATCGCTTCCAGCAGATACTCGCGATTCTTGTCGAGTCCGATGCGTGACAGGTCGGGCCCGACGTCGCCGCCGTTGCCGTCGATCTTGTGACAGCGACGGCAGGACACTTCTGCCCGGCCGAAGAAGATGTCGTGGCCACGCTGCACGCTGCCGCCCGCCAGGGTTTCGCGATAGTCGCGCAAGTGATCTGCCGGATTGCGCTGCTTGTTGAATTCATCGACATGGGCGAGCAACCCGGGTTTCTGCCGGGATTGAGCCGCTTCCAACAGGTCCAGTTGGAGAGCGTCCGAAATCTTGCGCTGGACCAGCCGTGTCAGCCACTGTTCCAGAATGTCATCGGCGTCGTCCCGTTTGACCGACGCGAGGACGGCGATGGCGGCCTGTTGTTCCAACACGGAATTGCCATCCATCGTTTCGGCCAGCAATTTGATGGCGCGAGCGGGGTCGAAGCCGACGAGCAATCGTCGGGCTTCCGCTCGGACCGTGGAATCGGCGTCAGACAACGAATCATCAACCAAGGATCGCAGATGCGGGCTTTTCAGGGTTTCCAGAGCATTCAACGCCGCCACGCGTTCGGAACCGGCATTCACCGCGTCCCTGGCGATCTCCAGCAGGAACGGTTCGACATCTTTGATCCCGTACTGCCCTGCCAGCTTTGTGGCCGATTCGCGGACTTTGCGACTGCCGGAAAAGAGCGAACCCAGCATCGGACGTACAACCGAGGCGACATCAACATTCCGCATGGCGAGCGGTCGGAAATCGTTCGTGACACGATCCAGTGGTCCCGGTGCGTTCCATTCGAGCAGATCGGTGATCGCCTCCAGTCGAATCGATTCTTCGGTTTTTGCGTGGGCGGCGACGGCAGCGACTGCTTTGGCATTCTCCGCAGTTCCTGCGCGATAGTTTGCATTCAGGACTCGACGGAGCTGTGGATCGGCCATGCCCGGCTGTTCGATCAATTTGGCCAGGGCCGGCATGGCGGCGGCGACCGGAACATCATGGATGGCTCGCGCGGCTTCCAGAACGATCAGCGGTTCCGGATCGTTCAGGAAATCAGCCAGTCCGGGATCTTCCAGTCGACGGAGCGCGAGCACGGCTCCCATCCGTTCGGGAGCGGCAGGCCGTTTGCATGCGGCTCGCAGTGTCTCCACATCGGCACAGCCGACGAGGCCCATCACGATCGCATGTCGCAAAGTGGGATCGGCGTCGGCGTTCTCCGTGAGCATTTCAAACAGGCGTCCAACGGCGGATTTGGCTTTGAGTTTCCCGAGTGCAATCGCCGCCAGTGACCGGACCCGCAAGTCGACATCCTGACACAGTGTCAGCAGTACGGATTCGCTGGCACCGAACTTCGCATCGCCACAGACGCGCGCCAACTGGGCGCGAATTTCCGGGTTCGTGTCTGCACCCAGCGACAGGATCGGGGACAGCGTTTCGGGCGTCGTGCGAGCCAACTGGCCCAGTCCCCAGATCCCGTGAACGCGGGCAAACACCAGGGATTCTTTCGTGGCAGCATCGGTCAGTTCCTCCGCCGCTTTTTTCCGAACCAACGCGAACTGGGCTCGTTGGCGGACGCGGTAATCCGGGTGAGTCAGCAGCAACGACAATTCCTGCGGCTCGCGTTGAGCAAACCCGTCCTTCATCAGACGAGTGACTTCGGCAACGACCGGCGATGTTCCATGTGTTTCGTCCCGGAACCGATAGATGCGTCCCTTCCCGGCTCCGTCCCATCCGTCGACCCAGTCGGAGACATACAGTCCTCCATCAAAACCAAAGTCGACGTCCGTCGCCAGGATCGACCAGATGTACTGCTGGGAATCGACCAGTTCAAACGACGCTCCCTTGGGAATCATCGCAAAACTGCGAATGCCGCTGTTGGCGGCCGATCCCCGGAAATCCGCCAGGAAGAAGTGACCGCGATATTTTTCATCGAGTCCCGTTCCTGGGTAATATGCCAAACCGGACGGGCCATCCGCGATGTTGATAATCGGCGGTACGATATAGGCGGCCTGGCCGGGATGCGCGGGGTGCCAGAGCTTTTCGCGGTTCCAGGGACCGCGGTCCGGCAGGTACTGGTAGTACATCCGCCAGCCACTGTCGGAACCTTCCACGATGTAGGTCCAGCGAGCCCGGTCGCCCCCGTCGGAGTTATTGTCACCTGTGAACAGATTTCCAAAATCGTCGAACGCCAGTTCCTGGGGATTTCGCAGTCCGGTGGCGAACACCTCCAGATCGGTCCCGTCCAGATTGCAGCGGAACACGGCCCCCTGGTCAGGCTTGGCGAGTCGGCCGTGAGGTGTCACAACGTTGTAGCCCCGGTCACCAATGCTGAAATACAAGCGTCCATCAGGGCCGACGATCAGACCGTGCATGTCGTGTCCGCGAAAGGCCACCCGGACTCCAAAACCGTCGTACAAGGGGACGCGCGTGTCCGCGATGCCATCGTCGTTGTCGTCCGTCAGCAGCCACAGCTTGGGAATGCATGTGTAAAACACCTTGCCGTCGATCGCCAGCACTCCCGCTCCGGTTCCCTCTTCGATCGCATTGAATCCGTCGGCGAACACAGTCGCCCGGTCCGCATGTCCGTCGCCATCCGTATCTTCCAGCAGGCGGATTCGGTCGTGTTCCGACGTGTACTTTTTGACGTCGTCCTTCAGGTGCTTCTTGAAGTACGCAATTCGATCGTCGACCGTCTGAGCCGCCAGATCATCCAGCAACCAATGTCCATGCGAGCGATTGTCTTCGACTCCGTTTTGCTGGCGAAAGGTTTCTGTAACGTAGATGCGTCCACGGGCATCAAAGGCGAAGCAAACCGGATTGGCCAGCATCGGTTCGGCGGCGAAGAGATCCGTTTTCGTATGCGGCGGCAGGCGGAATCGCTGGATGGCACGCTCACCCTCGTCAGATTTTGGTGCAATTCGGGGTGTGTAAGATTCCTGGCCAAATGCCGTAACTGAATTTCCAAAAACAACTTGCAGCCCCCAAACATGCACCCAGATCAGCAAAAAATGCCGAAATGTGAAAGATTTCTGGATTTGCACGGTATATCCTTCACGAAAGCAGCGAGTTTTTGGCGTATACGGTGGGATGCCGGGGGCTGAAAGCAGTTTACCGCAAGTATTCTTGGGTCGCGAACGACTTGGGCCAGTCTGGTAAGCGTTGATTTGAACGCTGAAGGATGTGCCGTCCGCGCAAAAGTTCAGTTGTGCATTCTCGCGAAGAAAAAAGTGGTGGTCGTAACCGTCGTGTGACTGCAAATCACGTTAGAACCAGTGGCGAGGTAACTTACGGCAAAAACAGCCGGTTGCCCCTTGCCTCGGGTGCAATAATTGCAAAGAACGAGTTCAGGAAGTTTGAAGCATTCAAGGAGGAACTGCGATGTTAGTGCTGACGCGAGGTTTGAAGCAGCAGATCTTGATCGATGGTGGGCTGGTGACCGTCACCGTCCTGGAAATCAACGGAAGTCGCGTTCGCTTGGGGATCGAAGCCCCCCACGAGGTTTCGGTTCGGAGGAAGGAACTGGCCGACAATCCGCAACCCGTCGAAGTTCTCACCGCCGTCCAGTGAATTCGATCGCCAGCTCGCATGGCAATCCCGTGAAACTCTCAACCTGTTGATGCTCCACAAACCATTCCCGCGCTGATATTCTCTTGGCGCAGGGGAGGCCGGGTGTGGTGGGTCGCTCACTCGCACCGAAGGCATCAAATCGAAAAACACAGGTTTCTTGTAGCGGCAATCCGGTCGCGCTAGGGGTTTCGGGATGCGAAATGTATTGTCGGTGGTGCTGGGGGGTGGCAAGGGAACTCGGCTTTTTCCTTTGACCCAGTATCGATCCAAGCCCGCGGTTCCGCTGGCGGGCAAATACCGGATCATCGACATCCCGATTTCGAACTGCCTGAATAGCGGCCTGAATCGGATCTACCTGCTGACGCAGTTCAATTCCGTCAGCCTGCACCGGCACATTCGTCAGACATACCGCTTCGACCGTTTCGATGGCGGCTTCGTGGAGATCTTGGCAGCGCAGCAGACGATGGAAGGGGAAACCTGGTACCAGGGGACCGCTGATGCCGTCCGCAAGAATCTGAACAATCTGCGTGACAAAAATGTTGACTACTACCTGATCCTGTCCGGTGATCAGTTGTATCGCATGGACTATCGCGAGATCCTGGAGACGCACAAGAAGTCGGGTGCGGATGCCACCATCGCCGCCCTGCCTGTGACTCGCGAAGCGGCTCGCGGCTTCGGGATCATGCGCGTCGATGACTCGGGGCGAGTTCGTGGATTCCTGGAAAAACCTCAAACCGATCAGGAAATTGATGAACTCGTCCGGACCGACCCCGCGTGGATTGATTCCCGGGGAATCACGAGCAAAGGTCGCGACTGCCTCGGCAATATGGGGATCTACGTCTTCAACCGGGATGTCTTGATCGACCTGTTGACGAAGAGCGATTATCAGGACTTCGGGAAGGAAGTCTTCCCAATGTCGATCCGCACACACAATGTGCAGGCCCATTTGTTTGACGGGTACTGGGAAGACATCGGGACAGTTCGTTCGTTTTACGATGCAAACATTGATCTGACCCGCCCCAATGCTCCATTCACGCTGGAAAACCAGAATGCACCGATCTTTACTCATGCCCGATTCCTGCCGCCAACCCGGTTGGATGGAGTCAGCGTCACCAGCAGCCTGCTGTCTGACGGCTGCGTGATTGGTGAAGGATCGGTCATCGAAAACTCGGTGATTGGCCTGCGCTGCAAGATTGGAAAGAACGTGCGCATCTCGAACTCCATCCTCATGGGGGCCGACTTCTACCAGTGTGCCAACGATCTGGAATCGGATCAGGCAAAAGGGGTGCCTCCCATTGGAATCGGCGACGGCAGCGTGCTGGACGGCGTCATCGTCGACAAGAACTGCCGGGTCGGTCGCAACGTCAATGTCAGCAACAAGCGACCGTTGTCGAATGTCGATCCCGACGTCACGTCACAGGACGGCATTATTGTCATTTCGAAGGGAACGACATTGCCGGATGCCTGGAATTCGTGACGATCCCTGGAGTGCTCCGTTGTTGAAGTCACGGATTGGTTGGTGGTTTGGGGAGCCCGCGTTTCAGCTGAAGGATTCTAGTTCTCAACCGCTGTTCTTCCGACACGTGATTCTGCGCCTTGTGGATCCTGGCGAGTGCCTCGTAGGTTTCGACGGCGGCTGGCTCCAGTTCCAGGGCGCGTTCGAGAGCGCGAAGGGCATCGGAAAGGTTGCCACACCGCTCTTCACTCAGGCCCAGGAAATACCAGTCGCGGCCCTGGCATCGAAGTCGGGCGAGTCGGCCGAACTGCTCTCTCGCCTCCGCAAATCGGCCGCGCTGAAACGCGAGTCGCCCCGATTGCTCGCGGATCGCCGCTTCCTCTTCGGTACGAAGATCCGCTCGCGTGAGCAAGTGAGCGACCAGTCGTTCCGCCGTGTGTTGATCTCCAGTCGCGAACAGGAATTGAGATTTCAAGAATTCAGTCTCGGCATCCAACCGGTCCGGGGGCAGATTCCGCAGCCATTGATTGATCTCCATGACCACGGGCCGCCCCCGCGCGGACCCCATGAAATCCGGCCCGCGGATCAGCAGCATCTGTAAGCGAGCCAGCTTCAAACTTCGTTCCCGGTCGAGGGTGGAAAGGCCCGACAGATCGGACAGCGCGATCAGCAATTCGTCGTCGGTCGATCCAGACTCGGTGTGAAGCGGGTGAATGCCGATGTGGTGATGTGTAAATGCCAGATGCGGGACTTCGGTTGCCGACTTCGGCATGTGGCACTGCACGCAATCATTCTGCGACTTCTCCAGTCGCGTCGACAGGTCCAACCGACAGCCCTGATCCGTGTGACACTTCAGGCATGCAGACCGATAGTGCTCGACACGTTTGTTTGGCGCGATGGAGCGGTGCGGATCGTGGCAGGTGATACAGGTTAATGAGTCCGATTTACGGTAACAGGGGCTCCCTTCGAGTTGTTCTCCATGTCCAACGACCGTCATCCCCGTCTCGGCTTTATGAACGCGGTAGTGCATGCTGAATTCCTCCAATGCCTGGCCCGGCCGATATTCCCCCGCCCGATGACCCGGTCCTTCGACACGGATGTCTCCCTGCAGGTGGCACTGCTGGCAGACCGATTCCGCGCGAGCGCGCGCCAACCGCTGCGGATTCACAATGGGATCATCGGCGGCGGTCACAGACGGCGCAGAGTTTCGGTACGCGATGTGGGACTCGCCGGGGCCATGGCAGCGCTCGCAGCCGATTGAATTCTCCACGATGCGCAGCCGGAAACTGCTGTCGGTGCTCAGGGAGACCTGACCGCAGTGGCATGACAGGCAGTTTTCGAGAATCTGACGTGAAAAGGACCGTTGTGTGGGTTTGTCGAAACCTGGCGTCATCTTCCAGGCGTGTGGCGATTCGTACCACGTTACCGGGGACTCGAACAGAAAGCCGCCACCGACATCGCGCAGATAGGTGCGAGCAAAGTGTCCTGATCCAACACGGTAACGGACGGGTGTGCTTGTCAGCGGGAACTCGGTACCGTCGTCCAGCGGCAGACTTTCGTCAATCGTCAGCGAATTCTCGTCGTGAGACATTCGATAGCGGCGTCCACTGAGCAGATGATCGAAGACCGCATCCGGTGGCTCACCTGTGGGGCGAATCTCCGTCAGTGCGTGTGCATGTGTCGTTTCCTGGTAGCCATCAAATTGCTGGGGATGACAGGTCTGACATGCCTGGCTGCCCACATATCCGGGATTTGGCTTCCATTCGGGGACAAATTCGAGTGCCACTTTGGTGAGATCCGCAGCGGATGGACTGGACTGACGGACATCGCCGTTCGTCTCATTCGTGGTCTGTGACAGGGATGGAAGCTGACGCAACTCCTCCTCGATCAATCGCCGCCGTTGCCGCAGGTCGCGGCGGCTGGAATGAGGAAAGTATCGTTTAAAGTCAGCGATGGCCCGATCGATTTGCGCGGGTTCCGCCTGGATGCGGATGAGTGTCAGGGCATAGTTGTAATACAGGTTCTCTTCGCTTTTGAGCCCCATTTGAATGGCACGTTCATAGTGATTTGCCGCCACCCGAAGATCGACGTTCATCTCGCTGATCACATCCGACAGGGGTTGGGAACCCCGTTTGCGAGCGGCCCGCTCCCCCGCGATTGCCTCGATCCGTCGGCCCGTCAGATACTCCGCTTCGGGAGTTCCCGGGTACAGCCGCGCCATCGCTTCCGGGAAGTTTCGAACCGGATCCCCGAAAATGTCCGGGTCCGGCTGCGAATGGGTCGATTTGGTGACACCCTCGTAGAATCCCGCCAGGATCGCCAGCAGGTAGACCACACACAACGTTCTGAAAGGAGACTTCCGCAGCATCATTCAAGTCCCTGCTGGACCCTGGCATCACTGACCTTCCAGATGAACGAGTCAAAATAGTAGTGAGTCAATGGCAGCGCCTGGATTAACGTCATGGCAAACACGTCATAAGCGCCCGCCTGAGACACATCGCTCATGCCGGGACGGGGTTGCGGTCCAATTTGCATGAAATTGATCACGCCGAATCCCAGTTCGTCGAAGGGGCGCAACAAGATCAGTTGGTAGAACAACACGTAGATTACTCCCATCCCGATGAAGGAGCGTGTCCGATGCGACGCGTACGCGCTGGCCAGCCAGACCGTCCAGGCCTGTGAAGCCCCCTGCGACGTCGCTCGTTCGAGTTTGTGTCCGAGGTAAGAGTTGACAATCACCATGTACTGAACACCATGCATCAGCCGGTGCGCTATCCCGTAGACCAACAGGGAATCGGCTTGCCAACTGGCAGAATACCACAGGAAGTAGCTGGAGAAGACGAACAGGTATTTGAGCGGATTCAGGCCATACCCCGCGCGCAAGGACCAGACCAGATGCCCAGTGTAGACCAGCAGAAATGCCGCGAGTGCCCCCCAACTTGAGTGTTGCACCCAAATGAGCGATTGTGGCGTCACCGGCAGCCGCCATCGGTAGACTTCAGCGCCCCAGAGCCGAAAGAACATCGGTGACGTCACGAGCATGTTTCCGTACAGGAACCAGTGCAACAGCAGATCAAACCGCCCCATCTGCGGCCCCCCCGTACGGGCTTTGAAATCATAGATCCGCGCGAGTCCATGCTGTTGCATCAAGCTGTGCTGGTGGTCCCACAACAGTGTCAGAAACAGCAGTGTGATTGGTGCCATCAGCAATCCGGCGACGGTCGTTCCCATGATCAGAATGGGGGCGACAATCAACGGCCACCGCCACCGCTCCCAATCTTCACGCAAACCGTAAGTGCGCAGCCAGGTTGACAGATGATGCGGAATCGTGATCCACAATCCGACGGACGCCAGCGCCATCATGGGCAAGGATCGGTGGCATGCCAGGGCAATGGCTAATGCGACGAACGGAAATCCCAGAAACCAGATCCAGTCGGTACAGGGGCTAATCATGTATTTGCTGCGAAACAGAATTCGCCTGGCATGAACATTCGATTCAGACATGTCAATCCATTCCGTCTGCCGGGTTCGCAGGTTCTATTTCTCGTCCAGGCGACGCATGCGATATTCGACGAGTCGACGGCGTACCTCTGCGGCCAACTTTGGATCGTGCGATTCACTGAGTGACATCAGCTTTTCCGCAGTCTGGATCGCCTCGTTCCAGTTGCCAAGATCTGCATAAATGTCCGCAAGATTCAACAGCGCTTCGGCGTTTTGAGAACGGGTTAATCTGACAGCGTGCCGTCCGGTCTCAAGCGCCTCGATCAATTCATGTTGATGCCGTTGCGCCTGGCTGAGTGCCAGCACGGATGACGCGGCGTTGGGATCGATCGATATGGCCTTCGCGAATCGTTGGGCCGCTTCAGGCCAGCGGTTCAGCCGGGCGAGTACCAGTCCCATCTGTTGATTGATTTTCACGGTGTAGGGTTCGACGGCATCAGCTCGCAGATAGAATTCCAGTGCCTCCTCCGCCCGTCCATCCAGATAGGCCAGCCAACCGAGCATGGCCACTGGATAGGGATCGTCGGGGTCACTTTCCGCAGCCAGCTTCAGAAACTTATCCGCCAGTTCCGGCTTCCTCATCACCGCATACATGGTGCCGATTTTCCCCAGGGCAACGGAATGATTGGGCTTGAGTTCCAGCACCCGTTGCAGGCATTCGACGGCGCGTTCATGACGACCTTCCCCGGCATGCCACAATCCGTCCTGAAGGTTCGTGTCGATGTCGCTTTGAATGCTGATGAATTGCGCCAATTTCTCCTGTGTCGCCGGGTCGGGATCAAAGGCTAAGGCCTCACGACAGCCATCGATGGCCGCCAGGTAGCGGAATTCCTTCCGGCGTTTTTCGGATTCCTCCCGATAAAAGCGGCCCAACCATTTTGACAGACGATTGGCCTCGTCCTGGCTGCTGGATTCCCGCGGCGTTCGATGCCATTCGAGCAGGACCTTCGCGCGGGCATCGGGATAGACGGCAATTCGATGTTCAGAACGCGGCACGGGGGCGACATACTTGTCGTTCTCGGTCCGGAACGAGACTTGAATCTTTCGACGCACAGGCATATGACAGCCTGCACAGTCATCCTGCACGCTGGTTGGCAGGTGAACCCGATCCGGACAATCGTCGGGCTGGTGACATTGCCGGCACGACACTGATCCCGCGTTCGTTGACGATCGTGGCTGATGCGGATTGTGGCAGGAGACGCATGTCAATGTCTCGCTGTTTTGAAAACAGCGGCTTTCGCGCAGGTACGTCGTCTGATTGGCAACATGGTCGTCTTCGGGATGCTTCGTGGTGATCGTGTAGTAATGATCTTCCAGCGGTTCACCGGGGCGGTATTGAAAAGCAGGACCACGGTGCTTCAAGGCGTTGCTATGGCATTGCGCGCACAGATCCATTAACCGCTCACGGGACAGGGTCGCGGGCCTGACCACGGCATGTGGGTCTTTCACCTGCGGATTCTGCTTGTGAAACGTGACATGGTCAGTTCCGGGGCCATGACAGACTTCACAGGTCACCCCCTGAATGATGTGATCGTGGCTATATTGATTGCGGCTGCCCGGGACATGTTCCACCCAGGTATTATGGCATTCCACGCACCGGATCGTCATGTCGCGGGAAAAATCCCCATGTCCATGCCGGTCGAACGGGCTGGTTCCCCAGATCTGTTGTGGAGCCAACCAGGTCATGGGAAGTTCGTACAGCTTGTCGCCGTGCCAGGTGAAGTAGACCTCGTCGTTCCCGCCCCGTGAGCCGTAGACGAAAGCAATGGCCGAAGAAACTGTCTGGGACTGTACCGCGTCCGTCTGCTGCCGAGTGAGTTGAGAGAAACCCCCAGGCGTTTCAGTCATCTCAAACTGCAATGGCACATCGGGAGTTTTATAGGTTCCCCGACCGGTCGCGAATCCGTTCGGCATCCCACTGGCTTCAGGCACGCACATGGCCAGGAAATGGCGAGTCTCTGAGAATTCCGCCACTCGCTCGGCGTGACAGGCCGCACAGGCCTGTGGACCGACATATCCCGGGTTGGTGACCTTAACCACCACCGGTCCGTCATTGCCACTGGGGACGACGGAATTGACCGGGGTCAGATTCGGCGGACGCACTGTCTGAACGACGGCAACGCTGATCAAAACAACAACTGCCACCACGGCAAAAACGGCGGCTGCGCGCATCGCCCGAGCCGCCGGGACCCAAGGCATTTCGCTAATCCTTCAATTCAATCAATAGATCCTTGGAACCGCCCGGTTCAATCGTAAAGGACAATCCACTGGTCGCCGCTTCGGCGTATTTTGTAGGAATCAGTGACTCCGCTTTTTTGGAGGCGGCTGTTTTTTGGTGCATAGATGTCATCTCCGCCATCTTCCGGCTGTTTTCAGCCATTTCTTCTGGAGTCGTAGGTGCCGGATTGAGAGTCATCTGTGGAGTCCCTGTTCCCTCAGTCGGAATGGAGACCGCCACTTGTGCCTTCCCCACCGCACACCCGTTCAAGGCGCCACTTTTCAGTGTGAAAGTCCCATCGATCTCCGTTTGCGCCATTGCCAACGGTCCCTTTTCCGGGACGAATGTGACTCGCGCACCGGCCAGCGGCCCGCCCTTATACGTGACAGTCCCGGACACAGGGGCAAGTTTGACGGTTTTGGAACCCTCGCCACCTCCGCAACCTACCAATCCGAACGAAACACAGAATGAAAGCAGAACCGAAACTCGCAGAAGTTTTGACATGTCCAAGTGGCTCTCAGAGAAGTTCTTGAGAATGGAAACGGAGTTGTCCAGCAGTTCAAACCACTGGACAACTCTCGCAAGGATGTAAACGGGCGCGGGCAGTGACCGAAATCTTAGAATTCGCCGAGTACCGCCCCCTCGTTTCGACCGCCCAGATGCTGGTAGGTATTGTAGTCAATGTTTTCGCTGATAAACCGGGCACTGCCGTCACACAACAGGAATTGTGCCCCACCCACATGCATCGACTTGAAGGCCCAACTCTGGTTCCAGCATTGGCCGTTGTTGGCACAGGCGGGATAACGAATTTGTGCACCCTTCGCCCAGGAACAGGTCGTGAAGTCGTTGATGGCGGCCGCGGTCCCAGCATGGAAACTTTGACCGTTTTCACGCCACAGCCCACCATTGGACGCGTGGTCATGACAGCGCGCGATCGTCTCGCCCATCAGAATCGTATTCGAGGTGCCATCGGAAACATCCTTGATGCCGAGTGATGGTCCGCCACGGCTTCCCATTCCAGACGTCGCATTCGGATCTGTATTGTCGCCCCAACCAGTGATCTGAACGCCGGTGGTATAGAATCTTCCGATTCCACCGGCGTTGTCAAACGACATCGATCCTGCCGAGCCATCGTAATTGGCCACCGTCCAGCCGTTCCAGTTGTTGGATGGAAAACCTTGGGAATCCGAGGGGCAATTGGCACCGGGAATACTCGTGCGCTGAACATTGTTTACGAACGCATTGTTGGTGCCGGTGGGGGCTGACATGTTCAGAATGTTGTAAATCGGGGCTTGATCCAAATACGGAAACAAGCGGACCATGTAACCAATTCCAGGTCCTTGATCGCAACAACCGATGTTGCCGCCCTGAGGAAATCGGTTGTAGGTGTCGTGGTAATTCGCCATCGCCAGGCCGAACTGCTTCAGGTTGTTTTTGCACTGGGTTCGTCGGGCCGCTTCACGCGCCTGCTGGACTGCTGGCAGCAGCAGTGCAATCAAGACCGCGATGATCGCAATGACGACCAAAAGCTCGATGAGCGTAAATGCACGGCGCTTCCAATAGCCACGGAGCATGATCAGTTCCAGTACCAAGAGGACGAAACGAAAGAATAACTTGAAGAAAAGAATTCAAGTTGCTGAAAGGGCATCGACGGCGAAATGTGACTCACATGAGTATCGGCAGATGCAATGCGATAGTCAAGCTGAAAAGGGGATCAGATCAGCAGATGGTGAGTGGATGACTGGCGTCGGTTGCGATCTGCCACCTGTTGCCGTTCGATGCTGTCGATGAGTGGGTGATTTCGCGTTACAGCCGGCTGGGAATCACCTCACACTTCCGGACAACGATGAGCACCGTCGCCTGCGGCCTGCAGTCTATCCTCCGATCGAATACATCGGACGATCCGGCTGAATGAAGCGTGCCGTGTTGATTTCGTGACCTTCCTTCTTGGCCGCAACGCTGGTTCGGATCGCGGCGGCGATTGCGTCGTCGGAGCCCGCTTCACGCAACAGTGGACGCAGGTCCGTCTCATCCAGGCTGAACAGGCAATTCCGCAACTTGCCATCCGCGGTAATTCGGATGCGATTGCAACTCAGGCAGAACGGCTGACTGATCGAAGCGATGAATCCGATCCGGCCGATGCCGTCTGCAAATACGAAATCCGTCGCGGGAGCATTGCGATCCGTCGCCCCTTCGGGAATCAGGGGCATGATCTCGTTCGACAATCGTTCGATGATTTCGTGAGCAAACAGAACCTTGCCTCGTTCCCAGGCGTTGTCGGCGTCCAGCGGCATGTACTCAATAAATCGAACCTCAGCCCCCGTGTCGCGAGCGAAATGCCCGAACGGAATGATTTCCTCTTCGGTCATACCTCGAACCGAAACCGCGTTGATCTTCACCAGGTCAAACCCCACCCGTTGAGCCGCTTTGATTCCCTCCAGAACCTGTTCAAAACCATTGCGCCGGGTGAACTTCTTGAACGCTTCGGGCGTCAACGCATCCAGGCTGACATTGATTCGGCGCAGTCCCGCCGCGTACAGGGCCTCTGCCTGCTCGGCCAGCAGGATGCCGTTGGTCGTCAGGCCGATGTCCTCGACTCCGGGGATCGCGGCCAGAATCGCGACCAGTTTGTGCAGTTCTCGACGAACCAGTGGTTCTCCACCGGTCAAACGCAGCTTGTTGATCCCCAGCGGGACAGCAACCCGGACAAAGCGTTCGATTTCCTCGAACGTCAGCAGTTCGGCCCGGTCCATGAACTGGACGTCCTCGGCCGGCATGCAATAGAAGCAACGGATGTTACAGCGGTCGGTGACGCTGATGCGCAGGTTGTTGTGCAACCGGCCGAACGAATCAATAAGTGGCAACAGGTCTGGCATCGTGTTTCATCAGGCAAAAGCAGTGGGTCATTCTGAGCAGGTCGGTGAGCCCGATGGCAGATCCATTGTGAGCCACAGGCTGCTAGCCGCGGGTATCTTCAATCGCACCCGCCCCCCAGATTCTATCCCGATTGCCGGTCGAATGCGTCAGTCCGGCCGCGACATTTCGACGCCGGGATGCACCCATTCGGTCGTGCCGTCATCCCAGTTCTCTTTTTTCCAGATGGGAACCGAGACTTTCAGCTCGTCGATCAGGAACTTTCCCGCTTCAAACGCCTGTTGCCGGTGCGGGCTGCTGACCGCCACGGCCACACTGATATCCCCCAACTCCAGGTGTCCCAGTCGATGGACAATTCCCACGTGCTCGACCGGCCAGCGACTGCGGGCGGCCGCTTCCAGTTCCCTCAGTTTGACCTCGGCCATCTGCGGATAGCCTTCGTAATCCAGGGCGACCGTACGGCGACCACGGGTCAGTTCGCGGACTGTCCCCAGGAACAACACAACGGCACCGGATTGAGAGGACCGGACCGATTCGGTCAGCCCGTGGTAATCAATCGAATCATGCGTCAACGAAATCATGAGAACTTTCTGGATCAGCCGCCGCTGACGGGTGGAAAACAGGCGACTTCGTCGGTCACCTTGACGATGGTCGAATCCCCGGCATAGTCATTATTCACCGCAACCAGCAAACGGGGGACGAGCGGCAGCACGGCCGGATGCAGTTCACCCAGTCGCTGCTTCAAGCTTGCCACAGTCAGTCCGTCCGACCAGGGGATCTGAATAATCGGACTTCCCGCCAGATCCCGCGCCCTGGCGAATAACTTGACACTTAACATCTCAACCTCAAACGATGTCGGAAACAAGGGAATTCGCCAGTTTGAACATCGCGGTCATGCCGCCAGCCGCAGCCATCGCGATGCCGGATCCTGTTTGTAGAATGCGCACAACACATCGTACAGGCGCGGATGCAACTTCTGCATCTCCACCGACTGTTCGAAGAAGGTTTCCGTGGCGACCGCAAAAAACTCCGCTTCGTTGGTGGCCCCATACCAGTCCAGCAGGGTGTGTCGACCATGTTCGGCCTGCCCGACCAGGCGTCGGTATTCGATCCGCGTCACATCCATCCACGTCCGATACTGCTCTTCCGTTTCCAGCGGAGGGATTCCGTCGGCAGCAGCATCGGCCATGTCCAGCAGATGAGCGAATTCGTGCAGGACGACATTGCGACCGTCCGGCGCATCGCGGCACTGTCGCACGACATCCCGCCAGGAAAGCAGGACCGGACCGTTGCGCTGGGCCTCACCCAGGCGTTGTTCCTGCGAATGGAGTTCCAGACCGGAGGCCTCACGCTGAATCCTTGTCCCGACATAGATTTCCGGCTGCAGGATCACTGTGATCAGCCGGTCAAACGGCGGTGCTGCGAATCCCAGGCCGAGCAATGACGCCTGAGTG
The DNA here is from genome assembly GCA_018242525.1 of Planctomycetota bacterium. Classification (GTDB taxonomy): domain Bacteria; phylum Planctomycetota; class Planctomycetia; order Planctomycetales; family Planctomycetaceae; genus Schlesneria. Next base: position 144,550 of record JAFEBS010000034.1, read on the forward strand.
GCCACAGTGACCCGCATTTCATCGGTCAGAGTCAGGCCGAGCGACACTTCGATCGATTTTTCATCCAGGAACCAGCGGACGTCACGCAACAGCCGCACCCGCTCGGTTGACGTCAACGTGGCGTAGTGTCGGCAATTGTGATGAATGATCCCGAGCCATTCGTCGGGAAAAGGCGATTCGGCCAGCTTGCGTCGGCGTCGATTCCGCATCCACTTGAATATCATGTACGAAGCCCATTCCCCTCGTGTCTCACGGACGGATCGATTCTTATCTCTCGTCCCTTCGATTTGCCAACTGTAGGATAATGTCGTGACCGGACCTGATTCTGGTTACGCATTGATTCCCATCGACCGAGTAAGTATCGCCCGACCGGCCACGAACGCAAATCCCAAGGCAAATCTTTGTCAGTTCGACAACGCTGGAATCGACAATCTGGATCTTCAAGAACTCCCCATGAGGCACCCCAATGACACGCTATATCCTGGCACTCGACCAGGGAACCACTTCCAGCCGCGCGATCATTTTTGGTTGTGACGGCCGGGCTGTGGCGTCGGCTCAGCAGGAATTCCCGCAAATCTACCCGACCCCGGGGCATGTCGAACACGACCCGGAAGCGATCTGGGGTACGCAACTGCAGACGGCCAGGTCGGTCCTGAATCATGCCGGACTGTCGGCCCGGGAAATCGCGGCTGTCGGAGTGACCAATCAGCGAGAAACGACCATTCTGTGGGATCGACAAACGAGTCGCCCCGTGACCAACGCCATTGTCTGGCAGAGCCGAATCACCGCCGATATCTGCCAGAAGTTGAAGTCGGACGGGACCGAGGACGTTTTTCGAAGCAAAACCGGGTTGGTCCTGGACCCGTACTTTTCCGGGACAAAAATCAAATACCTGCTCGACACCACCCCCGGCCTGCGTGCCATGGCTGAACGCGGTGACATCCTGTTCGGCACAGTGGATTCGTTTCTGGCCTGGCGACTCTCGGGAGGCAAACGACACATTACCGATGCCAGCAATGCCAGCCGGACGCTGCTGTTTAACATCCACACCGGCCAGTGGGATGAGGAATTGCTGCGACTGCTGGATGTTCCCCGCGCGATGCTGCCCGAGGTCCGGGCGTCCAGTGAAGTGTTCGGCATGGTCGACGCCAGCCACCTGGGAGCGGAAATCCCGTTGGCTGGTATCGCGGGCGACCAGCAGGCGGCGACGTTTGGTCAATGTTGCTTTGAAGCGGGCTCGGCCAAGAACACCTACGGGACCGGTTGTTTTCTGCTGATGAATACGGGGACTCAGCCCGTGGCATCGAAGTCCGGTTTGCTCTCGACGATTGCCTGGAGAATTGGGAACGAAACCACGTATGCTCTGGAAGGTGCCGTCTTTATCGCGGGTGCCGCCGTCCAGTGGTTGCGCGACGGTTTGGGTTTGATTGAAAAGGCGAGCGATGTCGAAGCCTTGGCCGCATCGGTCGCCGACAACGGAGGGGCGTTTTTTGTCCCGGCCCTGGCTGGATTGGGAGCTCCGTATTGGGATCCACACGCCCGTGGCACAATCGTTGGGCTGACACGTGGAACAACGAAGGGGCACCTGGCCCGAGCCACATTGGAAGCGATGGCCTATCAGACACGTGAAGTATTGGATGCCATGCAGCAGGACGCCCAAGTCCCCCTGGCGGAACTGAAGGTCGATGGGGGAGCAACGGGCAACAACCTGATGCTGCAGTTTCAGTCCGATATCCTGGCGACACGTGTCCATCGTCCCGTTGTCCAGGAAACCACAGCCTTGGGGGCCGCCTACCTGGCAGGCCTGGCGGTCGGTTATTGGACCGATCTGCAGGACCTGCGCCGCAACTGGGTGCTGGACCGCGAATTTACCCCGCAAATGGACGAGGCGACCCGAGCGCAACTGTATCGGGATTGGAAGCGAGCGGTTCAACGCGCGAAAGATTGGGCGGTCTGATTCCGATCCATGTCACAGCTTCATGCAACGCTGTTTAGTGGTTGTTACCCGACACGGCCAGACTGTCGAGAAATGTCCTCGCTTGCAGGTATTGGGTTGTGTCGAATTCGTGAATGTGATCTCGAAGTTCCGCCTGCATCGCATGCACATTGGTGTGAAGTTGCGACGAGCCGTCCGCTGTCACCCCATGATGTGCCTGAGCCGAAAACATCGACTCGATCTGGCGGCGGTGATCGCTGAACAGATCGGATTTTAAAACGGTCGGCCAGGTAATGCGGCCTGTGGCAGGGTCGAGCTGGCTGTGTGTCAATCGCGGCACTTCCGGCGAATTGGCAGCCAGGTACTCGTTGTAACGCTCGACCTTCGCGCGCGCCGCCACCGCGTCGGCAGCATGTTGGCTTTGCAAGGCTCGCTGGCGTTGCAGGTGGACTTCGGTCCAATTCCTCTGGTTGTCAATATACTTGCTGCGCGCCTGTTCGACATTCACCATCGCCCTGGATGTGGCCAGGTTGTACATCCCCTTGGATCGAATGATGGCAGCCATCGCGTGCCCAGCTGCGGACTGCGGAGTCTGAACTCCGCCATAACCACGACCGCGCCCCCGCCGCCGGTACGAACGGGCATCGGCAGCGTCGCACAGCAACGCGACTGTTGATATTCCCATCAGAAGGAGCAGCAGGAATTGCCTGATCATAACATTCCTTTCAGCTTCGGACGAATTCGCTTCTGGACGGCGACGACATGCCATAATCCTCCATTCAACGCAGTTGAGGCGTTTAGTCAACCTTACGTTTTCCCAACACACAAACGGAATGGAGAAGACACCAGAATGCGTCGGATTCAAATGCGGGTCGCCACGGTGGTTTCGAGTGTCGTCTGTTGTCTGGCGGTCGTTGGTTGGGCGGCTGAGCCATCGATCCAGACACTGCTGAAACAACTCGATTCCAGTCGTGCGCGTGAACGTCTCCATGCGGTTCAGTTGCTGGGCGAACGAGGGCCACAGGGGGCTGCTGCTGTGCCGAAACTGGTGCAATTGCTAGACAGCAAGGAGTTGGGCCTGCGCCATGAATCCGTCCTCGCCCTGGGAAAAATCCGATCGGCCCCCGATCTGGTCGTTCCAGCCTTGATGCGAATCCTCTCCGGCACGTCGCCGCTGTTGCGGCACAGTGCCATCGACGCACTGCGACAATTTGGCCCCGAGGCACAGTCCGCGCTCCCTGAACTGAAAAGACAGTTGGGCGACATGAATCCGCTGGTGAAAGTGGGTGCCGCACGAGCTATCGTGGCCATCGAACCCGATCGGGCAGACAGCGAGGCGTCCGCGGTCCAGGTGCTGATCGCCAGCTTGGAGTCTGAGTCTCCCGAGGTCAGCGCTGAAGCGGTGCAGGGCCTGACCGAGGTCGGCGCTGCAGTCGTTCCCCAACTGCTGATGGTCGTCGGTAGCCCACGGGCGCAGGCCAGCATTCATGCGAGTGACACTCTGGCGGCGATTGGGCCACCTGCGCGGGAAGCCGTCGAACCGCTGATTGCGGCGGTCGCGGCACGCAATCTGGACGTACGGTGGCATGCCATCCAGGCGCTGGGAGCGATTCATGCGTCCGCGGATCGGGTCATACCGGTGCTGGGTCGTGCGTTGCGAGACGAGTCGCCGGAGATTCGCAGGCATGCCGCACAGGCCCTGGGACAATACGGCCCCGCCGCCGCCTCCACGGTTCCTGGATTGATCAATGCCCTGAACGACAAAGATATCTTCGTGCGTCGTGCGGCGGCCGCCACACTGGGTGAGATCGGATCGCTGGCGGAGGCGGCCATTCCGACGCTTGTCGCATCGATGGATGATGCCGACGGCTCTGTGACAATCAGCGCCGCCGAGGCGCTTGGCCGGATGGGCAAGGTCGCTGTGCCGGCCCTGATGGAACAATTGAAGAAAGTTCACTTTCAACAATTGGTGGCCATGATTCTCGGTGAGATTGGACCGGATGCGGTCGAGGCGGTTCCCGCGCTCGTCGGCCTGATTCATGGGCAGGACACCGAAACGGCGCGCGAGGCAATACTGGCGGTGGCATCCATCGGCCCCGCCGCGAAACGCGCGGTCCCCGAACTTATCAAGGCGTTGCAGGATGAACGCCATTCCAATCGTGCCGCGGCCGCGTTTGCCCTGGGGCGACTTCGGGACGCGGCTGCGACCGGCGCCTTGAAGAATGTCCTTGATGTCGCTCAGGATCCGCTCCTGCAGTTGGCAATCGCCCACGCCTTGCTGGAACTCAATCCCGGTCACGAGGACACTGTTCGTCTGGTGCTTCCACATCTGCTGGCATGTTTGGCCGCTGTCAGTCCACAAGTTCGAATCGAAGCCGCATCAACACTGGGCCGGTTGGGTCCGCATGCCAAGCTGGCGATTGGTGCACTCGAAGTCGCTCTGGCCGATGAGAGCGACGATGTCCGATTGGAAGCGTTGCTGGCTTTGGGGCAGATCGGCCCTGACAGCCACGGGGCTGTCCCGAAGATCCTTCCCCTTTTGGCTGATGCCGATCCAGAGTTTCGTGAAACCGCCAGCTATGTTCTCGGTCGCATCGGCCCGACCGCGAAGGCCGCGGTTCCCGCGCTGCAACGCCTGGCAGAAAGCCGTGATCACGAAGAACAGAAGGAGGCCCTGTGGGCGCTCGTACGGATCGCACCCGATGAGAATTCGGTCAGGACGGCAATTCCGCTGCTGGCGGCGGTTCTACACGGCTCGGAACCGGCAACCGTGAGGATCGAAGCCGCCCAGACGCTGAGTCAAATCGGAACCGGGTCTCAGGCCGCCCGCGAAGCATTACGGACCGCACTCCAGGATTCTGATCCATCCGTCAAGCAAGCGGCCACGCTGGCGCTGGACAGGCTCAAATGATGTCCGACCGGGTTTCTCGGGAAAAGCGGCCACGGCGGACGAATCAATCAAAATGATTTGTCTTCTGCATCGCCGGGACTTTATCGGCGATTCAAGCGACCATTTCCCGCGAACGCTAGAATCGATTAGAATGCGATCTGATCGCAGAAGGCGGGTACCGCCTTCGTGTTGTTCGATTTCCAGCAGTATTTGAATTGACATGGCCAAACACCCGGAATCCAAGCCGGATTATTCGCTGTCGCGGGTCGTCTGCCGTAACCGCAAGGCTAGGCACGACTACGAGTTGCTGGAACAACTGGAGTGCGGGATCGCCCTGCGCGGGAGCGAAGTGAAAAGCATTCGCAACAACAAAATTGCGATCGAGGACGCATATGTCCGCGTCGAGAACGGCGAGATCTGGCTGATCGGTGCGGACATCGCGGAATACCCGCAGGCGACCTATCTGAATCACGACCCCAAGCGACAGCGCAAGCTGCTGATGCATCGCCGCGAGATGGCCAAGTTTGCGCGTGCGGCCGACCAGAAGGGACTGACACTGGTCCCACTGGATATCCATCTGACGCGCGGATTCGTCAAAGTCCAAGTGGCGATCGCCCGCGGTCAGAAGGAATACGACAAACGCGACAAGATCCGGAAACAGGTCGATCAGCAGGAAATGCGACAGGCGATTCGACGGTCGGGTCGGTAGAAGAGGCTGTCCTTCGTCTTCGCCGATTGCTGCCTGGCAGGCTCACACCCAGTCGACATCGCACAAATTCCAACTTCAAACAGAGGGACGCCACTCACAGGAGGAACTGGCGTACACTATGGTCGTGCAGGAATAGCGATGTCGAGATCGAATCTATTGGCTGCAATAGAATTCATTTTGCTTTGAGTGCCGCTTTGACGGCGGATTCGATTTCTTCGTGTGTGAACTCCGTGTTTGCACCGCTCTCGAAGACTTTAAACAGCCGTCCGTCCCTGCCGTAAATCTTGAAGTGAGGTAGAGCTCCGCCGGGAATGGCAAATGCGTCCGCCCCCTCCTCGGAGATATCCAGCGAACTGACCAGATTGTCGAACTGGGCCTCTTGCTTTTCCAGGAACTCCGTCACTTTCGTCGGCACTTCCCCGTTCTTGAGATCGTCGAAACTCAACGAAACCACCGCGACCTTGCCAGCGTAGGCCTTGCTCAATTCGACGGTCTTCGGAAACGCTTTTCGGCAGGGTACGCACCACGTCGCCCAACAATCGACGACGACCACTTTGCCCTTGTGCCCGGCGACGACTTTGTTATACGCCGCCTTGTCCACAACTCGCGGCGCAAACGGCTTTGCCGCCTGGGCGAACGCGATGTCGGTGACGCCCGCAAGAGCAATCCCGGCGGTTCCACAGCTGACGGTCTGCATCCACTGTCGTCGGTTTTGGACGATTTCTTCCATGATGATCCTTTTCAGAGCAAGATGCGGGAGCGCCTCCAACGCGACATAGTCTACCGAACTGTCCCAGAGACTCCAAGGCGATCCCACCGTTCGCGCCCGTTCGCGACCGTTCCCCTGCCACAGCGATGCTGGCACGCCTGGGTGATGCTGACACGCGGTCCCGGCGGGGAACACGGGGCGGCGGGCGAATGGCAATCGATTGGTGTATCGCTTCGGGCCCTGACGGCGAGGTGCCGTCTGGCGCGGCTGTGACAGTGTCGAGTATAGCCTGCTTACAGAGTCGCCACTGTCGCGATGGGAACCAGTTCGTCAATTGCGTGAAGCAGATCGTTCAATCGGATCGGTTTGGAGAGATAGCCGTCCATACCCGCGGCCAGGCAACGTTCGCGATCCCCTGTCAATGCATGTGCGGTCATGGCCAGGATGGGGATGTGCCGACCGGTTGTTTGCTCGATCTCACGGATCGTCGCCGTCGCCTGCAGTCCATCCATTTCAGGCATCTGAACGTCCATCAGGATCAAATCAAACGGTCGTGACTGCGCTGCCTCCACCGCCTGCAGGCCATCGTTGGCCACGGTGACCACATGCCCTTCGCGCTGCAGAATTCCCAAGGCCAGCACTTGATTCATGCGACTGTCTTCGGCTAGCAGGATTTGCAGCGATCGCCGTCCCTCCGGTTTCAAGTCCGCTTCGACCGACGACACGTTTCTATCGACGGTGGGGATTGGAAAATGAGTCGACGAAGGACGCGAATTCACGGCGTCCGGATCGGTCCCGCGGCACTTGGTCAGGCACAACGTGAAGAAGAATTCGCTGCCGACATTGACTTTGCTATGGACCTGCAATTGCCCACCCATGGCTTGAACCAGTCGCGTACAAATCGCCAGCCCCAAACCGGTTCCACCGAATCGTCGAGTGGTACTGGTGTCAGCTTGAGCAAACGCCATGAAGATCTGATCAATCTTGTCGGCAGGGATGCCGATCCCGTTGTCGCGCACCTGGAATCGCAATTCCGCTCGATCCTCGAAATCGATCACTGACCGTACCGACACCGAAACCTTCCCACCCGGAGTGAACTTGATGGCGTTTCCGACCAGATTTGTCAGAACCTGCCGCAGGCGAATGGGGTCGCCCACAACCCACACCGGAGCGGAGGAATCGTAATCGCATGTCAGTGCGATTTCGCGGTCATGAGCACGCAACGTCAACGCTCGAGTGACATTTCGAACGAGTTCCTGCAGGTTGAATTCGCTCGATTCCAGTTCCAGGCGGCCCGCTTCGATCTTGGAAAAATCGAGAATGTCGTTAATGACGACCATCAGCGTTTCGCCCGAATCCCGCACGATGTCCAGGTATTCGCGGTGTTCCGGCGGAATGTCCCCGGACAGCAACAGGTCTGTGATTCCAATAACCGCGTTCAAGGGCGTCCGGATTTCGTGACTCATGTTTGCCAGGAACTCGCTCTTGGCACGATTGGCCGAATCGGCCGCCTGACGCGCGTGCCGCAATTCCTCCTCCGCACGTTTCCGTCGCGTGATGTCGCGGTCGATCCCCACCAGACCGGTGACATTCCCCTGGGGATCGTGCAATGGAACCTTCGTGGTCGAATAGACCCGCAGTTCCCCCGTCGCGGTGACAACTTGCTCCTCGGAGTCGACAACAGCCTGGTCGTGCTTCAGGACGTCCTGATCATCGACAGAATAGCCTTCAGCCAGGTCGCTTCGGACAAGGTCAAAGACGGTTTTGCCGACGATCTGGTCCAGCGGTGGATTGCCCCACAGTCGTTGCAGGCTGCTGTTGACGGTCACGTAACGGCCGGCTGAGTCTTTGACGTAAATCAGGTCGGGCAGGCTGTCCATCAGTGTTCGTAATAGATCACGTTCACGGCGCAGGGCCGCCCGGGTTTCTTCGCGCTCGGTGACATCCCAGAAGACGGCCTGGATCTCCACTACCTGTCCGGCGGGATTGTAGACGGGCAGTTTCCAGACTTCGTAATAGCTCAGGCGGCCATCCAGCCGATTTTCTTCGATCGCGTGCAGCGCCTGTCCCGAGAGTGCGACGCGACGATTGTCGTTCTGGTATTTCTCGGCCAGTTCCGGCGGTGAAAAATCGTAGTCCGTCCGCCCAATCAACTCCTCGACAGGGCGTCCCACCAGTTTGCAGAACGTTTCATTTGCAAACGTGATCTGCCCCTCCAGATCAATCCGGGTGACGTGAATCGGCAGGCGGTCAACCAGCGAGTGGTACAGTTCGTCCGAGGTGGTGACTGACGGATTCTGTTCACCCAACTGGTCAATTGTCCGGTCCATGCGGTCGAGCAAATCTCGCGTGGATTCGACATTGGAATCGCAATTCGACACTGGCGTGCAGCGTTCACGCAGTTCATGAACGAGGTTTCGCAATTCATTCAGTGGATGCAGAGTTAACTTTGTGGGCATACAACACGGCCGATGGTGCGGAGGCGGCGGACCAGCGACATGATACCCCGTTCATTCCGCTTTGCCAGACTTCCGTCCGCAACGGACGGATATCCGAAGTCATTCGCCGATGGAGACCGGTTCGGCTCTGGCAACAAGTTCCGGATCCGATACTGCCCCATTGTCTCTCGTGACGGCTTTCGGCAATCGCACTTCAATGGTTGTTCCGACCCCCACCTCGCTGGTGGCCGTGATCGTGCCGCCATGGGCTTCAACGATCGTCAGGCAGATGGCCAACCCCAGGCCGCTGCCCGCCGCATGTGTCCGGGCCTTGTCGACCCTGTAGAAGCGATCAAAGATCCTGGGTAGATTCTCAGCGGCAATCCCCACACCCGTGTCAGAGACGCGGATGATTGCGAACTGATCGTCTGATACGACCTGCAGGTCCACTCGCCCCTCGGGGCGAGTGTACCGGATGGCGTTCGTCAGCAGATTGGTGAACAACTGGAACAATCGATCCTGGTCGGCGCTGATCGTGATGGGATCGGCCTGGCAGGACAGCCGAATGGAGTTCTCTTCCGCCAGGGGCTGCAGCATGTTGAGCGAATCCAGCGCCACCCGGTCCAACTCAATATTCTGGCAATGGAGTTCCGCTTGACCGGAATCCACCCGGGCCAGTTGCAACAGGGAATCGATCAACGTCTTCATACGTAATGACGCCCGCTGGCACGCCTGAAATGCCTTCTGATATTCCTCGCTGGACCGTGGCCGCGACAAGGCCAGCTCTGCGTGTGACATGATGACGGCCAGCGGAGTCCGCAACTCGTGTGACGCGTCCGCGGTGAATTGCCCCTGGCGTTCGAAAGCGGACTGCAGACGATCAAACGTCCGATTCAGCACCGTCGCCAATTGTTCCAATTCCGTGGACGTGGATTCCGTGTTGATCCGGGAGGACAGGTTTTTCACAGAAATCGATTCTGCGGTGGCAGACATTTCGGCAATCGGCCGGATTGCACGCGTGGAAAACCACCAGCCGCCAGCCAGGCCGATACTCAGGACTACCAACCCGGTCAGAATGAGCCGCAATCCCGCGCGGTGCAGCAAGTCCAGGTCCGGTTGAATCGGTCGACCGACCAGGACATTAATGTCGAAACGCGTGACATGGACAACTTCACGGCTCTGGGCGCGCATTCGAGCCACACGGACTGGCACCCCGTCCGTGGTATGCAGATTGGGAAACGGGATTTCCGTCACAGCCTTGGATTTCTCGAGAATCACACCATTGCGATCCCAGATGATGAAATAGAAACTGTGTTCGCTGTCCCCGTCGAACAGGTGTTTGAATTCGTCGGGCAGTCCCAACCCTGGCGGTGGAGCAAACCAGGGATTCCTCGCGTTCGGATCGCGAACAGGCGGTTCGCGCCCCAGGTCAACGGAGCCGAAGTCGCGGCCACCCGGATCGCGACCGGTCACCTCCCGGCCGTTTGAGTCTCGGCCGTTTGAGTCCCGGCTGCCATCGCGCGCCGGCTCATTGGGAGCATCGCCCCCGCGCGATTCTCGCGGCGACCGCCCTGAATCCCGGAGCGATTCGCGTTCATCCCGGTTTCCGTCGCGACTGCTTCGGTTTCCTGATCGACCATCACTGCGTCGCGGTGGCGGAACATTGGCAGGCAATAACGCATCGGCCGGTAAATCTTCATTCGGGCGACCATTCCGCGGCCACCCCGGCCCCGGCATCCGGGGAACAGGGAACAGTCCGCGCAGCCGGGACGTCAACACCGATGCTACGCGGTCCAGTTCGGCGTCTGTCTGCTGCAGGCGCGTCTGCCACTGCAGGGCGTACACGACGACGCCGAAGATGATCAGAACCGTCATCAACAGCAGTGCATGCCATAATTGCAGACGCCAGCGCAGCGACCTAATCATTGATCATGTATCCCTGTCCCCGCCGAGTCGTGATGAATTCATGACCAAGTTTGCGGCGAATATTCGAGATGTGAACGTCAACCAGATTGGAAAGTGTATCATCATCTTCGTCGTATAACTTGTCATAAATCATCGACCGTGTCACCAGTTTTCCACGGTGAAGGGCCAGTAATTCCACCAGGGAGTATTCCATGGCAGTCAGCGGTACCACGGATCCTTCACGGGTGACGGTCCGCGAGACCGTGTCGATCCGGGTATTGCCAATCTCAATCAGCGGTTGTGATTGACCAACCGCCCTCCGAATCAGCGCCCGCAAGCGAGCCAGCAACTCCGTTAGCTGAAAGGGCTTGATCAGATAGTCATCAGCCCCGGAATCCAGGCCTTTCACCCGATCCTGAACCGCGTCCCGGGCGGTCAACATCAGGATCGGAGTCGATTTCAGCTTTCGCAGTCGTCCCAGAACCTGCCAACCATCCAGCTTAGGGAGCATCACATCCAGGACTATTGCATCGTAATCCCAATTGGCAGCTTTGTATAACCCCTCCTCCCCGTCACTGGCCGCGTCCACCACATATCCTTCCTCCTGCAAACAGGTCCAAACGACTCGTTGCAGGTCGGGTTCGTCTTCCACGATCAAAACTCGCATAAACTTCGGTCCTTCTCGGTGAACAAAACTCGGGAATCAGCAGTCATTGTCGGCAGATTGTCGCCGATTCGCACTTGCAATACCGGGTCGCCGACCACAGACTCAGTAATGGTGTCGCGAATCCGACACCTTGACGAAGATCTTACTGAAAAGTCGTCGGCATCCGGGCACAACTTCATCTGCCGTTAAGGTTTGCCTCGTACGATGTGGCGCGCACAGCACTTCCTGACTCCATTCCAATTGTCCCATAAACGAGGTTCCCTGCAGCGAAACAATTCGGTTAATGGCTTCACTGAATGATCCGGATCGGGGATGTTATGCCTGCATTTCATTGGCCGAAGCGTTGCTGGTGCGACGATTGAATTCGGCTGTCCTATCAATTGAAGGGGTTGGAAAATGCGTTTGAAGTTATGGACAGGATTAGCCACTCTGGCAGTGGTTGGAATGGTATGCACAAGTGCGTTTGCACAGCCAGGTGGCGGCGGACGCGGTCGTGGTGGGTTTGGTGGCGGATTCGGTCCTCAGTCGACATTGTCGCTGGCTGGCAATGCTGCGGTGCAAAAGGAATTGGAAGCCACCGAGGACCAGGTTACCAAGTTGAAGGCTCTGGGCGAAGAAGTTCGGGCGGCGATGATGGCTGAAGGGGGTGGCTTTGGCGGTGGTGCCGACCTGCGCGATCTTCCTGAAGCGGAACGCCGTGCCAAGATGGAAGAGATGGTCGCCAAGCGCGCAGAAACCGCTCGCAAAGTGAATGAGAAATTCAAACCCGAACTGGCCAAGATTCTCGATGCCAAGCAGTCCGAACGGTTGGAGCAGATCTTCGTTCAAGCTGCTGGTGTGCAGGCATATTCTGATCCGACGATTGCCAAGGCTCTCAAGATTTCCAAGGAACAGGAAGAAACAATCGCGTCCATCAACAAGGAATTCACTGCCAAGCAACGGGAATTGTTTACGGGCGGTGGTGGCGGTGGCGACATGACCGAGCGCTTTGCCAAGATGCGCGAGCTGAATACAGCACGTGACAAGGATCTGGAAGATGTCCTGACTCCAGACCAGAAGAGTCAACTGGCGAAGATGAAGGGCAAGGAATTCGACGTTGCCCAACTGCGCGGCGGTCGACCGGGCGGAGGCGGCGGTGGTCGCCCCGGTGCCGGTGGTCGTCCTCAACGCCAACCGCAGTAAGTGGATCGATCGACCCGTCGTCGATTGCCGCGTCATGCTCCACCGCCGGGGCATGACGCGAATTCTCTGATCCGCCCGTCTCATGCATCAACCTCCGTCCACTCTGTTGGTGTCATTCCTGTGATCGTCTGCCATCACAGGCCAAGCTTGCTCTCCTGTCGCCACGTCTCTGACATCCGCAAAAAGGGATTTTCATGCGTCGAATTGCTCGTTTGTTCACGTGCTTGGCGGTCGTGTTCAGCATGTCTCAGGGGCAGGCGGAGGAATGGACGCGGTTTCGTGGGCCGAACGGGTCTGCCGTCAGCGATGCACGCAACTTGCCCGAAAAGTGGGATGACAGCACCAACCTCCAATGGAAGACGCTGCTTCCAGGTCCCGGCAGTTCCAGCCCGATCATTGTTGGTGATCGAGTCTTCGTGACATGCTATTCCGGTTACGGTGCTCCCAGCACAGGCAGCGATCCCAGGAAACTTCTGCGCCACCTGATTTGTGTTTCCCGGACGGACGGAAAAATCCTCTGGGACCAGCCGACATCCGCCGCAGAACGTGAGGATTCCTACCAGGGTTTCCTGCGAGATCATGGATACGCGACCAGCACCCCGGCTTCCGATGGTAAGCACGTCTATGTGTTCTATGGCAAGTCGGGCGTTCTGGCCTACGATCTGGACGGGAAGCAACTGTGGCAAACGTCGGTTGGAACAGGTTCAGCCAAGAACAACTGGGGTTCCGGATCCAGTCCGGTCCTATTTGGCAACGTTGTGATTGTGAATGCGGCCGCAGAAAGCAAGGCGGTCATCGCTCTCGACAAGCAGACGGGCAAGGAAGCCTGGCATTCCAACGCCCCCAACATCTACGGTTCCTGGTCCACGCCGGTTCTGGTGGACGCCCCCGGAGGGAAAATAGAACTGGTGCTGAGTGCTCCCTACGAATTGTGGGGATTTGATCCGAACAATGGTGACTTCCTGTGGTTCGCCGATGGCATCGCGGATGACACGATCTGCGGCAGTGTCGTGGCCCGGGACGGAATCGTCTATGCCGTGGGGGGGCGTGGAGGGAGTGCGGTGGCCGTTCGATCCGGGGGCAAGGACGATGCCACCAAGACACACACGATCTGGAAGAAGCAACTCAGTTCGTACGTCCCTTCGCCCGTCCTGATCGGCGACCGCATCTTCAGCGTCAACGAACGCGGCGTCCTCGGCTGCCTGGGGGCCAACGACGGTGATTCTCTGCTGCAAAAGCGATTGCCCGACGCAGGTGGAGTCTACGCCTCACCTGTGGCTGCGGACGACAAACTGTACATCGTCACTCGTCGGAACGGCACGATGGTCCTGTCCACGAGTAGTTCAGGCGACGTATTGTCAACCAACAAGTTTGACGACGACAGCGACTTCAACGCCAGCCCCGCCATCGCCGACGGCCAGATCCTGCTGCGATCCAACCGTTACTTGTATTCCGTCGGCACGGTGAAGAAGTAACCTGCGCAATCGTGACTTCCAGGCCGCTTTGGCACGTTCATGATTTCGGTCCCGGCAGTGCGTCGTCGACGCGTGTTTCTGCTTCTGAAGTGTCGGAGCCCAAGGCCTCGCCGATGATTCGGTTGGTGACTTCGTCGAGATATTTTCGCAGTACCTCGGAGAACTGTTGAAATTCCGGCCAAAGGGTCTGGTCGACAAACGATTTCGGGACTCGGGCCACGACCGTTGTGTGCCGTTGGCGACGATACCGATACGGGATGATTCCGTAGCGACGCATCAATGCCAGCATCAACTTACGGGACCAGGTATCTTGTAGAGTGAATGTGAACTCGATGGGCGGATCCGAATTGCGGAGATTCTCCAGCCGAGTCCGAATCGCATCAATCGCATTGGCTGCCGCAATCCGCTCACCATCGGCATACGCACCGGCGAACAGCGATTCCAGCTTTCGTAACTTTTCCAACAGGCGAACTTCGTCACTCATTGTGCCGTCGATACCCGTCATGCCGTCGTTCCTGAGTGAGGCCGGTTGGTTCCAACGGGGTGATTTGAACGGGGCCACGGACAAGCCGCAAGTGAGTTTCGGCGACGCAGAGTGGCGAATCGGATATCCGGATGGCAGACTACACGGCAGCCCGTGGGAAAAGGGGGCTGCCAGCTTCGGACAGGTTCCGGTCTGGAATTCATCGTCGACACATGCAGATGGGGTTGGGAAGCGGATGGATGAATTGGAACTGGCTGCGGTACAACGCGCGGTTGTTCAGCGGTTGGAAGATTTTCAACGGGCGGGGTTGAGTCACTGGAAACGCATTCAGCCGGTCGTTCCGGAGCCGACACCGGCGGATGCCGAACTCTCACGCCGATCTGCAGCGACTGCGTCGGCACCCCACGCACCTCCCGTCCACGCGACACCCTCTCTGTTCACCGAGCCTTCTGTTCAGGTCACATCCATGCCCAAGCGGTCCACTTCCGCTGTCCCTCCGTCCGTTGCCGCAGTCGTCCCTGCTGCATTCACACCACTCAACCTGCCTCGCGATGAGCGAGTCACACAACTCAAGGTTCTGCAGGACAAGGTCAAGCAGTGTACGCGGTGCCAGGAACTTGCCAGTACACGCACTCAGACGGTCTTCGGTGTCGGTAATCCGGAAGCCCGGATCCTGTTTGTTGGCGAAGCACCGGGAGCGGATGAGGACAAGCAAGGTGAGCCATTTGTCGGCCGCGCCGGACAACTCTTGAATGACATCATTAAGGCGTGTCGACTGAAACGTGAAGACATTTACATTTGCAACGTACTGCGCTGTCGTCCACCAGGAAACCGGCTGCCGTCTCCCGAGGAAGCAGGGCACTGTCGGGAATACCTCGACGGCCAGATCGCGATTGTGAACCCGGACTACATCGTCTGTTGGGGGTCAACCGCCGCCAAAAACCTGCTGGCGTCCGAAGCTCCCATTGGCAAGATGCGAGGGAAGTTCTTCGAATATGGCCGAGCCAAAGTCGTTTGCACTTACCATCCGTCCTACCTGCTGCGAAACCCGGCCGCGAAAAAGGACGTCTGGGAGGATATGAAATTCCTGTTTCAGGACATGGGAATCGATCTGTCGGCAAAAACCTGAGCAATGGCGCGTAACGGGTTTACTTATTTCCCCTCTTTTGCCCACTGCTTCATTATCGCGATATTCTTTTCGACCGTCGGATTTCCGCGCGCCAAGTAGACCGCCATGTCGCTGTCGAACATGGCCTCGGATTCGGGCTGCTGGCCGAGATCGTGTGTTGCGGCAATCCAGTTGTCCAACCGTTTTCGCATCTCGGTCAAGACTGGCAGATTGGTGGATGGCGCGAGATTGTGGACCTGGTAACGGTCAGTCGTCCATTCGTACAGTTCCTCGGCAGGACGTGTCGGCGAGAACAGCAATGCTTCCTGCATAGGGGGCAGTTCACCCTTGTCGTGCAGCAATCGCAATTGTTTGACGATCGCCTTATTGTCCTTGTAAGCGTTCGGCTGCAGCAGCGGACGGTTTGGGAATCCATTGCGGATATACAGCCAGCGGTCTGTCCGGACACTACGGATTCGGTCCACCGTTTCGTCACACCGGTCACGCGCGGCAAACACCGCCTCGCGCGGCGAGTAATCGGCGGCAAAGATGTTCCTGGCCTGCATCGAGGCCGGGATCTGGATGCCCGCTGCCGCCAGAGACAGTGCCGCCAGATCGATGTGCTCAACCAAGTCCGTCCGGACAGCACCGTGCGGAATTCCGGGACCACGCACAACCAGTGGGACATGTGTGCCTTCGTCATACAGGAATTGTTTGCCACGTGCGTGGCTGATCCCGTGATCGGTCATGAAAATGACGATCGTTTGATCAAGGATCTGTTCACTCCGCAGACGGTCAATGACCTTGCCGACATGTTGGTCGGTGATTCGGACGGAATCCAGGTACGCGGCCCAATCGTCGCGCAGCACGGGATCAGGCGGATAATACGGCGGCAGTGTGACCTTGTCCGGTGATGTCGATTCACCAAACTCGGCACGTGCCCGAGCAGCGAGTTTTTGAATACTTGCGAGCGAATCTCCACGCAACTTTCCTCCCGGCAACTGCACCTGCATGAAAAATGGCTGACCGGGCCTTCGGTCTGCCCAATCGGGACTGTCGTAAATCTGCGGATCCCATTCAAAGTTGTAGTCGGTCTTCCCCAGTCGCACCCGCTGAGGCCGCTTGTCACTGGCAACCGGAAGAAGTCCATCACCGATGCAGGTGAAATAACCCGCCTGCTGGAACAATAACGGAATCGGAATCACTCCCGCGGGCAGATGAATCTTCTCCTTCCCCCGACCGCTCCGATGGTTTTGTGCCCCGATCGTCGTTTGATACATCCCGGTAATCAACGCGGATCGGCAGGCCGAGCAGACGGGCGCGGTGATGAATGCCTTGGTAAACCGAGTCCCTTCGCGGGCCAGTTGATCGACATAGGGTGTTTGGATCAGAGTCTCGCCGTAGCACGAAAAATTCGCAGACATGTCATCCACGACGATCCACACGATGTTCGGCCGTGCCGGGTCAACAGCGACCGGTGGATTTGCCGCATCAGCCACAGCACGGGCCGTTGTGATGGCAGTCAGTATCAGCAGCGTGATTCGCATCGTCATGGTGAAGACTTCCTTCGAGGACTTCTGTCCGTTATCGGAGGATTACCACTCCGTGAATTCGTAACACATACCGGTAGCAAATGCTCGGCAAAGCCGAAGGTCCACTCGGACGCCTGACTTTCCGATCAAGATATCCCCAGATATCCCCAGGATGCTTGCAATTCTCCAGATTCTCGATATTCTTTCCGATGTGAGATCGCTGGTCCATTGATGGGCACAACGATTTTGTTCACCGAGCCTCGCAAGTGCGGGGCTTTTTTCGTTTCGACTGCGTTCACCGCCGGTGACAGCATGCACTTGATCGCTCTGAAACTGGGTGGAAGCCTGCTCACCTGCCCGGATCTGGCCGACCGACTACAAAAGTTGTGGACGCGACTTTCGCCGAGTCGGTTGCTGCTTGTCGTTGGAGGCGGAACCGCGGCTGATGTCGTACGCGACTGGAGCAGCCGGTATTCGCTGCCCGAAGAGTCCGCCCACTGGATGGCCGTACGGTCGCTGACCCTGACCCGCAGCCTCATCTGCAATCTGTTGCCGGAGTGCCGCGAAGTGACACGTCTGTCAGACGCGGACGCCATCTGGTCCGATGCCGGCATTCCCCTCGTGCTGGACGTCGAATCGTATCTGAGACAGACGGAGCCGATCGATCCGGATCCGTTGCCGCACACCTGGGATGTCACCAGTGATTCCATCGCGGCTTGGGCGGCAATTCGGTGGTCTGCGGACGAACTGATACTCGCGAAGTCGACGGAAGTTCCGCCGCAGCTGACCGCGGCAGAGGCTGCGGCCGCAGGACTGGTCGACGCGCATTTCCGAAACGTCGCCCCGTCGATTTCCCGGATCCGTTGGTGCAATCTGGCGAACGAGGAATTGGTCGTCCACTCGTGGCTCGAAGATGGCAAGCCGGTCGGATGACGTCCCCGCAATTGATGGAACAGACCGGACACGGTGAAACCCGGGAGGTATCCTTCCGGATCGGACATCCCATCTGCCCTGTCTGCATTCGCCTCCGTCCGCTATCCTGTCAAGCACACGGATTGATACGACTGGATCGAGGTTTTGCTGATGCCCCGCGATTTTGCCAGCGAGAGTCTTTCTCACGACCCCATTCACGGGTATATCCCGTTCATCGCCCGGTCGAGCTTGCCCGAAGGTGAAGCGGCCGAACAGGATGTCATTGATCACCCCTGGGTGCAGCGGATGCGGCAGATCCACCAGTTGCAAACGGCCTGGTGGGTGTTTCCTTCGGCGGAGCACACGCGGTTTCAGCACATCCTGGGAGCGATGCATCTGGCTTCGGTGGCGATCGATCACTGGTACGATTCGCTGGTCGATTCCTGTCGCAATGTGCCGTCGCGTGCGTATGTGGAAAGTCTGCTGCGCATGGCGGCCCTGCTGCATGATGTAGGTCACGGGCCGTTCGGGCATTTCTTCGATGAACATTTCCTGCAGCAGTTTGACATCACGCACGAAGACATTGGCGGCGTGATCATCGAGCAGGAACTTGGGGATCTTCTCCGAAGGATTCGCAGGAACCCCACGGGTCGATTGCAACCGCTGGAAGAGCTGGATCCACTGCAGATTTCGTGGTTGATCCGTCGTCCCAGGAAAAATGCAGAAGCAGAAGAGGGGCATCCCGACTGGCTGCGCAAGTTGCGGTCCTTGTTCAGCGGGATCTACACCGTTGATAACATGGACTTTGTCCTGCGTGATGCCTACATGTCCGGCTACAACACAAAGGCATTCGACCTTAACCGGATCCTGCATTACACCTTTTTCACTCCGGCCGGACTGACAATTCATGCGCGCGGTCTGCCGACGTTGATCAACTTCATTGAAACCCGGGCGAATCTGTTTCGCACGATCTATTTCCACCGGACCGTTCGGGCCGTCGACCTGGCGTTGGAAGAGTTGTTCCCGGAAACGATGCCGTACCTGTTCCAGGGAAACCCGCTGGAAGATCTCGACAACTACCGCAAGTTGACGGAATCTTCCTTTCTGGTCGATGTCATGCGTTGGGCCGACAGCAGCGAGCCGGCCTTGAAAGACCTGGGGCAGCGCTGGCGGCAGATTCTGGCGCGTCAGGTGCAATGGAAGATGGCATGCGAACGAACGTTGAATTTCCATTCGGGAACTGCGGAACGAACGACGATCTTTTCGGAACCGGATCTGGTCGTCCGGCGCGTTCGTGAACGCCTGCCAGCCGAGGTGCGCGAGATTCCGCTCAACATTGATGTGGCCCGGCACTACCACCGCCCCAGCGGGCGACTGCCTGCCGGCGGTCAGAATTTTCTGTTGGACCCCGCCGTCGGAACTCCGCAGGAATTGTCGGACGACGAACTGTTTCGGGCGCTTCCGATCAGCTTTTGCGTCTTCCGGATCTACTCCAAGGACCATCGCCACGATGCCTCCTTGAATTCCGCGTTGAACGCAGTCCTCGGAGAAGCGACTGACGCCAAGACAAACATGTAAGTCGATCCAAGGCAGCCGCGATTTGCGGTTTTTTCGAGCAACGACAGGTGGATGGCCGTCGCGCTGATTGGCTGCGAGTCTGATTGGGTACGCGCGGGTGTTTCCGGCTCAACGACTTCTACGCTCCGTTGACGTGCCTCGAAATGAAGATTCCGATCCCATCAGCCACCGCCTGAAAGCGCAAAGCTTGCTCCGAGTTGCGTATCAAGCGTCGAGGTGTCAACATGAATGCGGCGGCTGTCAGCGGGTCCGGACGACGTCGGCGGCCATTGAGTTGCAGGGCAGTCCGTACGCGATTGCCGCTTGTCGTCTTTGCGTTCCGCGAGAGTATCGGTCCTAATTGTGCCATCCCCAACGGCAACACTGGCGGTCATCTGTCGTTGGGCACTTGTTGCAATCGCCGCGGCAATATTACTGACGTCGGCTGTTGTCTGGCTGATCCCGATAGAAGTCATGCAATCCTGGGCCATTGAATGCGCTCCCCAGGATAAGTTCTCACAACAGGAGGCATATCACGCCACCACTGCCAGTGTCTGGTGCGTCCGCTGGGGCGCGACTGGCGTGGGATTGTTGTTCTGCGTTCTAGCCGCTCGACACAGGCGCGTCGTCCCTCGGATGGTTCAGGTCGTCACCGAATTCTGGCGAGCTGCCGCTCCGGCAAGTGTGAACTCCGCCGGAACGATTTTCAGCCGTGCCGGGGCGCTTCGCCTGTTCGTAACCGCCTGGCTGGGACTGGCGGTTTATCACGCGGGGTTGAGTATCCAACGTCGACTATGGGAATGGCCGGTCTATCGCCTGGATGCGGGAGAAGTCATTCTGCCGAACATCAGCGACAGCAACCGCGACGTGATTCGCTACCTGGAAGCAGCCACGAAGCCCGATTCTCGGATCTACATCGTGAGTGACCAAAAACTGTTTTTTCTGTCGTATTATCTCTTGCCGCGGCGGTTGTATCATCCGACTCATCCCGACAGTGAATTCGTCATTCCGCAGGCTCACAATCAGCGGCAACTGGCGGCGTACCGATTGCAGGAATTGAGCCCCGCACAGATTGCGCGGGTGAAGCCCGACTACGTGCTGCAGTACTTTGAAAGCCCTCCGTATTTTCAGGACGAAGACCTGGAGCAGGATTCGAGCTGGATCCAGTTTCAGCGGAGCCGTCGCGGCCGCGATTGGCGACCTCCGTTTTTTGTCGCGTTGCGTCGTTTCCAACGCGAGGGGGCGCAATGACCGACATCTTTATGATTGGACTGGGGTTAATTGGACAGTGGTGCCTGGGAATTGCGATCGTTCTGATGATTGCCGGTCCGCGCATGCTGGTGATGCCGATTCGTGGATCCGGGCTGCTGGTAGCCCGCGCCGAACTGCTTGGACTCGGGTGCGTCCTCGGAATTGCTGCCAACAGCTATCTGCAATTCGTCTGGTCATTCCTCGGCGGTCGATTGGGATTCGGATGCAGCCTGACATTCAGCCTGGCTGGCATCGCCTTGGCCGCGATCGCGTGGTCTGTGAATCGGCGCAGAATCGCCGCGTCCCCGCCACCCGTCGGCCTGCCTGTGGGCGTCGAGTCGCAGACGTTCGCCCGTAGCTGCGCGAAGATTGTTTTGTTCTTATTCGCGTTTGCGATGGTCCAGGCGATGTTGACCCCGCAGAAACTCTGGGACGAGCGTGCGTATTACGGGCTGAAGGCCATTGTCCTTTTTCAGGATCATTCGGTGCTCAGCCCGGATCTGGCGGATCCTGATTTTGTGCAGGGACATCCAAGATATCCGCTGCTGATCTCGCTCGCCGAGCAGCATCTGTACGCCTTGCTGGGGCGTGTGGACGATCGCTGGTCCAAGGTCGTGTTTCCAATCCTGTACTTCGGCATGGTCCTGACGCTGGCTGGAGTGCTGATGCGGCACCGCACGTTGAGTCAGGCGTGGCTGGGAGCGGTGCTGGTCGCCACGATGCCGCTGCTGATGCCCGACGACTATGGATTCATCAGTGGCCAGGCGGACGCGCCCGTGGCCTGTCTGGAAGGAATCGCGTTATTCTACCTTTGGGATGCCCTTTCCCCGGTCGAACCATCGCAGGCAGGATCGTGGCGTTCCAGCGTAACGATCGGAGCAATCTCGACGGCGATGGTGGTGTTCACCAAGGACGAAGGGATCTCTCATGGACTGATCCACTCGGTCGTCTTCCTGATGGCCTTCAGCATGATTGTCCTGACTCGGCGACGGTCCCCCGATTCCAGCACCACGCCGGTTCAGCGGTCTGTCTTCACGCTTTGGGGACTCATGGAAGCGGCACAGATCCTGTGCATCGTTCCTTTCGTCCTGCTTGTTCCCTGGTATATACATCGTCGCCATCTGCCGATGACAACCGAGATGAACTACTTCGGTCGGTTAAGCCCGGAATCGGTGTGGAACGGGCTGCCGACATTGACGTGGTCGATCCCACATGTGGCGTGGCGCATGTTTGCCGAAGCGACAACCTGGGGATTGCAGTGGTGGTTCGTCGTTCTGTCTCTGGTCTGCTTTCCCCGCCGGGCTCTCCGGCCGGCGCAACTGTTTCTCCTGTTGACGATCCTGGGTGACCTGGCAGCACTGCTGCTGGCAGGAATGATCGCACCGGTGTCCTTCGAGGAACACATTGGTGGATCCAGCCACCGCTTCCTGATGCAACTGGCCCCCGCAGGTCTGCTGTTTGCGTTTGCTCAACTTCACGTCGAATCTGGCGGCAAAGACCAGTGCCGCTAGCACTGCAGGATGTTGGGACGGGATCGTGGAAGCCTCAAAACAAGAGCGCGATGTACGCCCGGAGTACCAGGTTAGGATCGAGTTGGACACGAATCCTCGCTCTCGCGTCCGGCTTATGTTTGGTATGCCGGTTGCGGGACCTGACTTGGGAACGGTCGGGAATTCGCCATCGACGGTCTCTTCGATCAAATCGATAAACGCCATCGTAACGGTTACATGGAAATTCAGTTTCTGAGGTGTTTTGTCAACGCTGGATGTGAGTTACAGCGGACTTCAGACGGCAGCCAGGGGGAATTTGAGAGTAGAATTCATGGTTGCGAATGCGACACAAATCTCACTTCCAGTCGCCAGATTGATTGAAATCTCTACCAGTTCCCAGCCCGACCATTGTAGGATTATCTGGCAATCCGCACGCGCATCACAATTGGAGCAGGTGGAAATATGAGCATCCTCACCACACGCAGCTTCCGCCGAAACTCGATCAGGCAGTCGGTCACCGCGACCATGATCGCCGTGATCAGCAGTCTGAACGCCGCCGCGCAAACGCCGGTTCCCAGCAATTTTCCGGCACCGCCTGTTCCGATCGGCTCGGGATTCGGTGCGCAGCGGATCACTGGAACAACACCGCCACTGAACATTGCTCCCGTATCGGAGTTCAATCAACCTGCGTTTTATCCGGCACCGACTTATGGGTTTGACGGTCAGCCGGTGTTCGTTGGTCCGCCCGTGTACGGACCGGTTTATGCGGGACCGTTTGGTCCTGCCCCGGTCGCCATTGGCGGATTTGCACCACCGCCGCCCGTTCCCGTCATCGCCAACTATGCGGCGACTGGTCGACCGGACCTGGTGCAAGTCCAACGTCCCGCCGGCCCGTCGAATTTGCGGCTGACGATTGGGGAAGCGTTCCTGAACCGCGTCATCGCCCGCGAGACCGTTCAACCGGGCCCCGTCCGCGATGTGATTCTGGGGGCTCAAGTCACGGGACAGCAGACGACCGTCTCCCGATTGAAACTGGATCTGGTTTCATCGGTCGACAAGGCACATGCACAATTCATTCTGAATGGCGATGTCCAGACGCTGACCACTGGTGTCACCCCGCAGGCGATGATTAACACGGCAGGACAACAGCAGTTCTTCGCGGTGAAAGACGTCTTCTTCGATGGAATCCAGTTTTCCACACGGCACGCCACGGTTTACATTCGAGCCAGAAATCAGACGGTGGGGGCGATGACGCCACTGACCGGCACCTTGTTCGGGGGACTGGCAGACCGAATCGCCTACCGCGCCGCCGAGCGACAGAAGGCCGCCGGTGAAGCGGTCGCCCGCGATAAACTGGCCGAAAAGCTGTTCCCCACGTTCGACGGGGAAGTCGACGCCAACCTGGCCCAGGGGAATCGCAAACTGGAACCTCTGCGCAAATGGCTGGAATCCGCCAGGCTGATGCCGGCCTCGCAATCCGTCTGGACTTCGGACACGCAGTTGTTTCACCAGGCACTGATTGCGGATGACAAAACCAGTTCCGAAATCACGCCACTGAATGAAACCGCAACTGGGGATAACAGTCTGCAATTGTCAATTCACGAAAGCCTGTTGAACACTCTTGTGGATCGCGCAGATCTCAAAGGGTACAAGACAACCGACAAGCAGTTGCGAGAACTGGAAGAGCGCCTGTTGCCGTCATCCTCCGCCGGTGCACAGTCGGAGCCCGATGTCGGCGATCAGACAAATCTGAAGGCTCCCGTGTTGCCCAACGGTACCGACGGCTTCGTGACGGATATCGAATTTGATGATGTTGAACCATTGACATTCCGTCTGGAGCGGGATCGATTGCTGGTCATCATCAAGGCCACGTTCAAGCCCGCCGGACAGGCGGTCATGCCGCCGATGACCGTGACGATTCCGTACCAGACCCGCCTGGAAGGAAACTCCGTTCGGCTGGCGGCAGGAACGCCCCAGGTTTTCGCACAGGACCGGACTGATCCGGCTGCGCCGCAGTCGATCATGGAAATGGCAATTCAGAAGGTGATCGAAGCCGATTTGAAGCCATTGACGTTTGATCGGGCTCTTCCCGCCAGCTTGTGGCCTGCTTCCGGACCCGCCCCGAAGGTGGCATCGATCAAGTCGGACAACGGTTGGGTGACGATTGACATCGACTAAGATCCGAACTTCATCTGGTGTTGAAAGTCGTCGCGGCGCCGTCGGATCTGAATCGGACGGCTCGTCATCACTCCCGTTTCCGCATCAACCGACTCCAACGACCACGAAGTTCCTTGTGCTCCCGGAACGGTTGCTGAGGGGACAAGTCTGACGAATCGATTGTCGCTGAGCTTCCGTTCGTCGAGGCTGCTTCCTCGAATTGCAATCGTCTTCCTCCCGGGAATGAACTTCAGGAACAGATTGATCGGCGTCTGTTCCCAGTTCACTGCGATCAGCACGCATTGCCCGATTTACAGTCCCAGCGACAGGAGTGCAGGCATGACGACGCCAATTCCATACGCCAGATTTCGCCGCGACATCATGGCCCGCGCTCAGAGAGGAGTTGCTGCAAAAGCCGGTGGAATTGTCGAAGGCGGACCGGCGTGTGGATTGGAGTCATCCAACGGGTTGAGGTCCGGATTGCCGAGTGGAAATGGTGACGGATCGCAATTTGAGTACTGACAGATGTGGAATCTTCATCACTGTAAGCTTCAGCGAATGCTGGTCAAGTTGACCGCCGTGTTTTCCTGTTTGATGCCGGCATGTCGATCCCTGTACTGCAGTTACAAATCCGGTGAGAATCTATCCCGTTGCGTAGATGGTCATTTCCAGGAGACTGATGCGATGCAGCACGAAATGCGGATTGATCGGCGGCAATTCACTCGACGACTGGCTACAGGGACGGGCCTGGTCGCGGGCCTGGCGACAGTCACGATTCAAGCGGCCGAGATTCCTCCGGCTCCGAAGTTGCCGGAAGATCCCCCAAAAACGAACGATGGACCAGCAGTTCCTCCTGCGGAAATCCTGCTCTTGTCCTACCTGTTGCAGTCCCATCCGAATGAGCATTTCGATGAAGATGCCGTCCAGGGAATCTTTCGGGACATTCGAGGCGATGTCGCTCGCGGAAAAGTATTGGCGAATTTCCCGCTGAGGAATTCCGATGAGCCGGCATTTGTGTTCGCGGCCCATCGAAGTGCGGACGGAATCCCTTTCATGCATTAACGTTGTGGCGGAGCAGATTGCACCCCAACTTCCGTCGCCCGCCATTGAAGAAGTCGCCCATCGCAATCTCTTTGAAATCGAACAAACCCCAGCTGATCGCCGGGGTTGTTCGGTTTCGAACCAAATCTCACACCACCGTCAGTGGTCTTGCTCGTCAGGTGCTTTCGGCACGACGTCCGAAGTCTCACGACTTCGGCTACAAATATCGCAGCACATTCCAGTTGACTTTCTGGTGATCCATCCACGGAAGTTGATGTGTTGTCGGTATTGGCATCCGTGGGCTCAGTATCCTTCCTCTACTTGCAGTTTCAGGCGTCTTTCTCTAACTTCGGGTGCTGCTACAACCGAAACTACCGGCAAAGTCCACCTCACCCGAGAGTTGACGGTTCATGGTTGGAAGCCGGGTGATGCGGCGATGTGGGTCTGGAGAGTCGAGCCGGGCCGCGGGAGTGGATCCGGCAACGGTGGCTCATCCCGCAATCCCCAAGGTTTATTGCTCGGCTCGCGGTACTGACTGGTCCGTCGACATCTGTCGCGTCAATCGCTGCCGTCGACATAACACCTTCCACTGTTTGCACCTATTTCTTTTTGACAAGGAACGCAATGGCTGACTTGATTCGTCCACATGGCGGATTGTCCGAACCGATTTGCCGTACCGTTGCCGCGGGCGACATCGCGGCGTTTAAGGCCGAGGCCGCTGCACTGCCGCAGGTGTCTGTCTCCGCTGCTGACCTGTCGACGGTTTATCGGCTGGGTGATGGAACACTGAGCCCGTTGACGGGACCGATGAACAGTGAAACCTATCACCGCGTCCTCGACGAAAGCGTCGTCATCCAGGATGGCAAAAAGTACGCATGGACAATTCCGCTGGCGTTCCCCATTACTGGCGAATTGGCGAAGACATTGAAGGCTGGCCAGAAGGTCGCTCTGACGGGACCGGACGGCGAAGTGGCGGCCACCTTGGACATCACCGATGTCTATCCCTGGCCGAAGTTGAAGTACCTGCAGAGCGTCTACCTGACAGATCGCATCGACCATCCTGGCGCCAATATGGTGCTGGACGGCGACAAGGCGAATTCTCATCTGATTGGTGGCGAGATCCGGGTGCTTCCTCAGCCGAAGAACGCCAAATTCGGCAAGTACGTTTTGACACCTCGCGAAGTCCGCAAGCTGTTGGCGGAAAAGGGATGTGATGCCGCCGTCGCGTTCCAGACCCGCAATCCGCTGCACCGGGCCCACGAGTACGCGCTGGTTTACGGCCTGGAAACTCTGATCCGCGAAGGGAAGAACGCTCTGGCGGTTCTGAACCCGCTGATCGGCGAAACCAAGGGTGACGACGTCAACGCCGAAATCCGCATGGACACCTATGAGGCGCTGATCACCCAGCGCCAATTGGGGGATGGCGACAGCGACCAGAGCCTGTGGGGACCACGCAACGAATCCGTTCCTGATCGCGTCGCTCTGCTCGGCCTGGACATCAAGATGTTCTACGGGGGGCCGAAGGAGGCTGTGATGCACGCCATCTACCGTCAGAATATGGGCTATACCCACATCATCATTGGCCGCAAGCACGCTGATGCTCCGTATGCCAACGGAGAAAACATCTGGGGCGACTTCGACGCTCATCAGATCTTTGACAAACTGAACGGCGACCTGCAGATCAAGCCGTTGAAGGTCGGCTTCGCCGCCTACTACGAATCGGTGGGACGAGTCGACCTGACCGAACGACATCAGGGCGAAAAGCCGGTGTCGATCTCGGGCAAAGACATTCGGGCAACGCTGCTGAAGGGTGAACTGGTCGATCCGCGGATCATGCGTCCCACGACCAGCCAGATCCTGGGCGCGGCCATGAAGACCGCCTGAGTTTCAAGCTGACCTGTCAAAAACAACGAGCCCCAGACGATTTCGTCTCGGGCTCGTTTTCAATACCCCGAAGCGTCGGCGAGAGATCGCACGGATGATTCACCGACTGCCACGGATAAACACGGACAAAACGAAAACGGAGTTTCGATTATTGCGCCGTAATTCATGCTCCGGTATTTTGCACAGTGAAATCCGTAGCTGCATCCGGGATGGCACTCTGGACACGGGTCGACCGATCCCTCGCGCGGGGGACGATTGAAGGCGCGTAGTGGAATGCATGGCACGCGCCGTTTGGCTGCGAGAGAATCATCCTCGCCAGGCGTGAGGTGCGCGTTGCGCACACTGCCACAATTGACCGTAAGACGAAGTGTCGACGGTTTTGGCAGTGGACTGGTTCGGCGTCGGCGTTGAGCCGGCATCCTGACGGTCGTTTGAAATATTGGTTTGAGTGAGTTTCGTCCGCTCAGCCTCTGTCAATGGCCACTTGCCCGATGCGTCGGCGGTGACGACCCTGCCTTGGAACATCCCATCTGCCTGAAGACTCATTCTGGATCCGTCTGGCGGCTACTGAAGGAGAATGGGTCAGTTATCGGCAGCGGCGAACGCACACCTGCGGGGGAAATTCGAAAACAGATCAAAATCGGCCGAAGGCTCCATCAATTCGACAGCCGTGCCAGGGCCAATGCTCCTTGAACGACGACGCTCTCTCCCAGTGCTGCTGGCACGACCTGGTAGGATTTGGCCAGCGGAGGGAAGGCATATTGGCTCACCGCCTGGCGCAAGGGGGCGAAGAAAATCTGTTCGCCGACCAGAGAAACTCCCCCACCAACGACAACCACTTCGGGGGCGACGATCGTAATGACTTGGGCGATGGCCCAGCCGAGGACCCGTGTGGCGGCGACATATTCGTTACGGGCCAGTTGATTCCCCGCGAGGGCGGCTTCGCCGATGCTCTTGGTCGACAATGCTTCCAGATGCCCCCCACAACGGTCCAGCAGGTCAGCCAGATCCCTGGAAGAGTGGCCTTCGGCGAGTAATTTCTCCAGGGTGGTCTGGGTCGCCGTGGCAATACCGGGACCCGCCGATCGGAATTCCACAGTATCGTGGTGACCAGTCGCCTCCAATCCCGGACGCAGATGCCCGATTTCCGCCGCCGCCGGGCGAGTCGTGCCGTGAATCTTGCGGTCAAACACCAAGCCCCCGCCGATCCCTGTTCCGACGGTGACATAGAACACGCTGTGAGCTTTACGGCCGGCACCGAAACAGGCTTCTGCCAGGCAGGCGACATCGCAATCGTTGCCAAGTGTCGTGGGAACACCCAGTTCCTTCTGCGTCCATTCCACCATCGGAAAATTGTCCCAGCCGGAGACCTGATGGCTGGTCTGGACGATCCCCTGGGCTCCGAGCACCGGGCCTCCAAATCCGTAACCGATGCGCTGGACATTGTACCGGGCCACCAGTTCCCGTCCGACGTCGCGAATCTGCTCGCGGATCCCGGCACCACCACGCGCTATCTGAACATCACGCCTCTCAAATGCCACGAAGTCAGAGCCGTCTCCGTGGCCAACGCCCAACTGCAGTTTTGTGCCGCCGATTTCGATGCCGAGATACATGATGTCGAGGTCAGACGAAATTGAGGATGCATTGATCGAAACGAAGGCGAATCCTGGACGGTGTCGGAAGACGCTGCGACAGGGTTCCACCGTTCAAGGATGGAATTCAGGAATGGTCATGGTGTCGGAATTCTCTGTTGAAATTCAGATATTCCCAGTGCTTGTAAATCGGTGAGGCATTAACGAGCTTGGATTGTGGACCGATTGCAGCAACCCGCCCGTCGTTGATCAAGACGACATGGTCGCACCGTTTGACGGTCGACAGACGGCGAGGCAGGAACAGAACCGTGCGGCCGCGACAGATGCGATCGTAGGCGTCCGCCAGCAGGGACTTGGTGTCCTCGTCCAGGGCGACCTGTGGTTCTTCGATGATCAACAGCGCTGGATTGCGAATCATGGCACGGGCCAGGCCGAGTCTGAATCGTTGAGAAACATCCATCAGGTCCGCGCGTTCCGGCAGGACGCTTTCGTACCCGTCAAACAATTTGACGATGAAGTTGTGGGCATGCGTCATCTTGGCGGCGTCGGTCGCCTGTTGGAGCGTATACTCAGCCCGGCCACCGCGGATATTGTCCAGAACAGTTCCCGGCAGCAGCGGTTCGTCCGCGCCGACGTAAACGGTCTCGGCCCGCAGTGACTCCAGCGTGGCCCAGGCAATGTCTTCGCCGTCGAACAGGATCCGTCCCTTTTGCGGTTCGATGAATCGCGGAAGCATCGAAACCAGCGCGTTGCTTTCCAACGGGTCGAGCGATACGAGTGCATAGGACCGGCCCGCCTCCAGTTTCAAATCAAGTTCGTTGAGCAGCATTCGGCCAGCCGGCGATTTGTAGGAAACGGATTCGAAGTAGAGCGAACTGCCCATGGGTTGCAGGAAACGCGCACCCACCGCCTGGCTGACGGTCGGAATCTGGTCCAGGAATTTCTGAATCTTCTCCGCCGAAACATTGGCGGAATGCAAGACTGCGGTTCGAGAGCGAAGTGCGCGAATTCCAGGGACGGCCAGGATCCATGTGGCCAGGAAAACAGCACCGCCGACGATCGACAACTCGCCGTTGACCAACAGAATGTGATTGGCCAGTTGGAAGAGCAGGAACGCTCCGATGGCGACCGAGGCCACGACGTCCCGCGCCAGTCGATGTTGCGCGTTATTGGCCGCCCGTTCCCATTTGCGGGTCAGGTCGTGCAGTTTCAGCAGATCCGCGGCAAAGTGATCATGGTCCGCCTGTTCAATACCCAGACCTCGGATCAGTCGGGCCGATTGGAATCGGTCTGACTGCCGCTTCAATTCCAAGGCGACGCGATCCGCGGCCAGATGCCGTTCCGCCTCGGTCCGTCGATCCTGTCCCTCCAGGTAGTACCAGGCGATACCCATCAGCAGCAGATACTGAGCAGAGAGCATCGGCTGGATGGAGACCGCGATGATCGCCAGGCAGATCAACTCCAGGACGAAGCGAACGTCAAACTCAATCCACCGGACCAGGTTTTGCCGCACGGTTTCGATGTCGTGTATGTACAAGTCCCTGGCGGCTTGCAGACTGCTGCCGTCCAGATCTTCAGGTCCCAGCCGCAGGGCTTGCCGATGCACGTTTCGACGGGAGGGGGCGACCGCCAGCAGTGCCACTTCTTCTGTTTGCCGCCGCAGTTGAGAGAGACAGAGGGCTCGGGAGGCCACCAGCAACGCTCCGGTCATCAGCAACGTGATCGATGCCAGGATGTTCGACTGCAGCAGGTCGACATGGCGGTACAGCCACGCCAGATACCCCCCCCACCATGCATCGCGGGACCGCCAGACGGCTGGCAGAATGCCATGTTCGGCAAAACTGACATGCACCGTCTCGGGCACTGCGGCATCGACCGGCGGAGCAGGTTCGGCCGCCGGTTCCGCTCGTTGGGCCGGATTCTGGGCGGGGGCGGACTGAACACCGGCTGGCAAATCCGTCAGCGTCGTAAATCGGGCAATTTCTGCACGCGGGATGTCGATCGTCAGTCGGCCGCGGTCTGACAGCATCCCGACGAACAGCCCGGCGACCAGCAGCAACAAGACCAGCAGGAAAACGGAAAGCTTCGACCAGAACCAGACGAGCCAGCACTTCCGTCGGAATAGATCGCCGTAGGAAAAGATGTGGTCGAGCACACGCGCTGTAGTTTTCGCCACGATGACGCCGATGCGAAAGAGGACGAACGGCAGACATCCATGCACATCACAAACAGACGTCCTTTTTGAACGTGTATTTCGGGTCAAAGGATCAACGGAGCCGATTGACACCAAAACCACAGCCGGGGCAGTCGCCAATTCCGCAACGCCGCCGCCGGGACTACTCTAACCGGAAGTCTGACCGTTGTGGACTCCAACTCGCCAGGGAAATCGCGTTTGAGTGACAGACTGGTGGGGGAATACCGGACGTTATGCCAAATCGCGGTCTTCAAACAGGATGAACGACATCAGAACGGTGGCTGAGCAGTAGCACGCACAATAAATCGCGGCGTAACCCAGGTAATCCGGCGGAACAACGCTGCCCGTAGCGACTGCGGCACTGATGTTAAAGACATCCAGACCGGGAAGGGCTGTTGCAATCAACTTGGCCATAAACTGGACATATTCGAGCCGCTTTCCAGTGACTTGGACCTGGACGAGGATTCCGGCGAGGTGCCCGACCACGAAGATCGCGAAACATGTCGTCAGATTTACGACCATCGGTAGCCGGGTCGAAATTGCCACGCTGATCCCTGACAGGACGGCAATTTCCATAAACAAGAGTACCAGTCCGGGAAGGACTTGAACGACTTCGGCGAGGCATTGCGCCCGCGTTGGTACTTCCTGGCTCCCTTCCTTGGCGTCGTACCCAACCTTGTAGTAAATGCAACAAAGGAAGACGATGACCAGTGGCAGCATATACCACAGCACGGCCTGCAGAATCCCGATGTACTTGCCCAGAACGAACTGACGACGATTGATTGGCTTCGACAGCAATGTCATGGCTGTTTTGCCTTCAATTTCATCGGCAACGCTGGTGCTCGCCGTCCAGACAGCGATCAGCAGTCCAGAAATCAGAATCGTTGCCAGGCTGCAGTCTTTTAACATCTTGACGTCCTCGCCCAGCGAGAAAAACGGCAGGAACGTATTGATGATCAGGACGACGATTGCCAGCGCCAGGCAGAGCAGAAAAACAGGCTGACGGACAGCTTCCTTGGTCGTCGCCCGGGCGATGATTCCGGCCTTGGTGGTGTATGCGAACACAATCAGCCCAACGAGCAGCAGGAGCGCTATGAGGTTTGTGATCACCCATTCCACGAACGTTCCGCGGATGACTATTGCCTCCGCTGCCAGGATCAACGGTCCTCCAAACTGCATCGAAAGCATTCGAAACCCCAAATGGAAGGCGGCCAGTCTGACGGCCGGAATCTGCGGACTTTCCCGGCCCACCCTACGCTTTCCGTTCGCAATCCGTTGGACGGCACCCCGGAAGTTTTCCTGCCACGAATGTACCGTGGAATCCAAGTGAAGAAAACCGACATCAATTCTGCCGAGCTGTTGCCAGGAGTTGTTTCGCACAAACGAGTTGCGACGGCCCCTCAAACGGCGAGCGGCATGTTTTCGGCAAAATTGGTCAGAACCCTTTGGCCAGCAGTCCGCCATCCACGAGCAGTGTCGTGCCTGTGATGTAACTGCCCGCATCGCTGGCCAGCAGCAATGCTGGTCCAGCCAGTTCCCGTGGATCCGCCCACCGCAAGACGGCCGTTCGGGATGCAAAACTGGCTTGTTCCGCCTGGCTCAGAACGCTGGCCGGAAGATCTGTCAGAAATGGACCAGGAGCGATGCAGTTGACGGTAATCCCAAACTCGCCGACATCCAGGGCCATTGCCCGGGCCATTCCGATGAGCGCTGATTTCGTCGCCGAATAGGAACTGCGGCCGGGCTTGGATGTCAGTCCCATGACCGACGAAATGTGGATAATCCGACCCCATTTTCGGGCTTTCATCTGCGGAACCAGTGCCCGGGTCAACCGCATGCAGGAAGTGAGGTTCAATTCGACAATCTGATCCCATTTGTCGTCTTCGATCGCGTCGACCGACTGCGGAACGTTGGACCCGGCATTGTTCACCAGGATATCGACCTTCCCCATGGCGGCCAGCGCATCACGAGCGAGCCCATCAACGGCAGCTCTGTCGGTCATGTCCGCCACAAACCATTTTCCGCGTGCCTTCGTCCCCGCCAGGATGTCGATCAGGGCCGGTTCAAGTTCCGCCTGGTGGCGGCTGGAAATGACGATATCCGCCCCCGCTTCCGCGAACCCGCGTGCCATCGCTTTTCCCAGTCCCTTGCTGCCTCCGGTGATCAGTGCCACCTTGCCCGTCAGATCAAACAGCGAAGTCGTCATTGTTGTACTTTCTGGATCATGGAAGTCAGGGTTGCGAGGACAGTTCCCGCCAACGGGTCAGTCCGCCGGTTCATGGGAGTCAGCCTTTGCGCATTGAACCGGGGACAGAGGCTTTCGTCGTTCACTGTTGACCGCGAGGGAAACTGTTTAACGATGTATTCATATCGCCATCCGTACGGATTCGCCACGATTCGCCGCGGACTTGCGTCCGCCCGCTGCCGCCGCCGCCAATTTTCGAGGGCGGTGTCGGCTTTCGGACAATTGCAAACATCCCTAGAATCGATCCGGTTGGACGCGGCGAATTCGCCGATGGCAGTTTCACTACCGAAGACTTACCACAGGGAGATTTCTCATGCGATTGGCTACTTTGCAAACCGCACAAGGACCGCGAGTTGTCGGCGTGGCACTCGATGGACGTTACGTCGATTTGTGCGAGGTCGACCCAAAGTTGCCAACGACTTTGAAGGGGATCCTGGAGGCGGATCAGGGATTGTCGGCGGCGGCAAGTGCTCTGGCTGCCGGGCTTTCGAAGGGGCCGTTCGTCACGGGACGCCCGCTGGCCCCCATTGCCACTCCATCCAAGGTGATTTGTATTGGTCTGAACTATCGCGATCACGCCCTGGAAACCAATTCCCCGATTCCTGAAGAACCAGTGGTCTTTAACAAGTTTCCACAAGCGGTCGTGGGGCCGGATGACAATGTCGTTTTGCCTGCTGTGGCCCACGAAGTGGACTACGAAGCGGAACTGGTGGTGGTCATCGGCAAGCAGGGACGCCGCATCCGCCGCGAAGATGCCTTTCAATATGTCGCCGGATACACAGTCGGAAACGATGTCTCGGCACGGGACTGGCAGAAGGGCCGCCCCGGGGGACAATGGCTGCTCGGGAAGACTCCCGACACGTTTGCTCCAACCGGACCGCACCTGGTGACGGCCGATGAAGTCGATCCCCACAATCTGCGGGTTCAACTGCGGCTGAACGGAGAAACGATGCAGGATTCATCCACGAAGGAATTGATCTTCGGGATCGACGAACTGATCGCCCATCTCTCAAAACTGTTCGCCTTGCAGCCTGGCGATCTGATCTTCACGGGAACTCCACCCGGGGTCGGTGCCGCTCGCAAACCGCCGGTCTATATCAAGCCGGGGGATACCATGGAAGTTGAAATCGAAGGTCTGGGAGTCCTGGTGAATCCCGTCGTCGCCGATTCAGTGTGACGGCTCTGGGGCCGGCGGACCAAGTAGCCGATCTCGTGAGAGATCGGAAGTCGAGTGACAAATACCCGAACTCTCAGGATTGTCCGTCCTACGACACCATTTGCAACGGGAACGGTTCGCCCTTCGTCAACTGGAATGGGCGACCTTGCTGGTCATGCAGTTCCGTGTGTGGGTCAATTCCCAGCATGTGGTAGATCGTGGCCACAAAGTCAGCTGGACCAACCGGGTTTTCCGCCGGATAGGCCCCGAGTTTGTCCGAGGCTCCATACACCTGCCCCCCCTGAATTCCGGCACCTGCCATCAGCAGGTTATACAGTTCAGGCCAATGTTCCCGCCCGCCATTTCGCAGAGTGACCTTGGGGGACCGGCCGAATTCCGAGGCGACGACGACCAGTGTCTCGGCCAGTTCGCCGGTCTCAGCCAGGTCGGTCATCAGCGCGTAGAACGCCTGGTCGTAGGCCGGAATCAGTTCCTCTTTCAGAGCCGAGAAATTGTTCCAGTGCGTATCCCACGCGAACCCGTTTTTCCCCTGCACACGCTGCCAGTTACACTGCACCAGTCGTGTTCCCGCCTGAAGCAGGCGCCGTCCCAGTAACACGGATTGGCCAAACAGGTTACGCCCGTAGCGTTCCCGGGTGACCTGATCCACGGCAGACAGATCGACCGCCTTGCGAACCGCCTCGGATCCAACGACATCCAACGCCTTGACCTGATTGTCTTTCAGCGATTGGGACAACGCCTGTTGATTCAGGTATTCCAGTTGTTGGTTCAGTTGATCGACCAAACCCATGCGTCGTCGGATCACGGCGGGATCTTCGTTGGGAACCAACGGGATGTGGTCCAAACGGAAGTTGTCATCGTTGGGGTTGCCCCCGGTCAGCATCGGATCGTATTTGGGGCCAAGCATCCCGGCGAACTGACCGGCACGGCGACCTCCCGCGACGTCCATCCGGTGCGGCACAATGATAAACGGAAACATTGGACCGTTTCCCGGAGCGATCTTCGCCAGACACGACCCCAGGTGTGGCATGTCCTGACGGGACATGGAATTCACATCGGGAACGGACCCCGGGTACATGTACCCGGTGAACATCCAGTACGATCCACGACCGTGATCATTGTGAGTATGGTTCATCGATCGAACCAGGGCCATCTGGTTCATCAGCTTGGCTGACAGCGGACAGTGTTCGCCAAATCGCAAGGTCGGGACGGAAGTTTCAATCGTGCCGAACTCACCACGGATTTCGGCTGGAGCGTCCGGTTTTGGATCGAACATGTCGTGCTGCGGATGTCCGCCCGAGAGATACAGGATGATGGCTCGCTTGGCCTTACCAAATCCCGGACCGTGATTGGCAGTGGACGTTTCGGCCTGCGTTTGCCGGGTGAGCAAGTGAGAAAGTCCGACTCCCCCCATCGACAACCCGCCAACTCGAATCATCTCCCGACGACTCAATCCGTGCGTCGTGGGATAACTCGGGCCCAGCAAGCTCAACATGCGGAATCTCCCTGATCGCGATTGTCGTGCATTCGGTCGGCGGTTCGATTACCATGACGACGCATTGGTGTTTGTCAATGGAATCGTCAGTTTAGCCGGATCGGCACTCTTCAGCAAATGCTTTTACTGACAACTGGCGATCTGCCCAGATTCTTCGATTCTTCCAAGGTTTTCTGCCTGATGCGACAGCAACTCCTCCTTATGGTGGCCGCATTGATCAGTCTTGGGCAGGGAACCTGCCAGGCACAATCGTTTGTCGAACATGTGTCGCCGCCGGTTGTCCGTCGTGGGGCTGTCAACCGCGTCACATTGAACGGAACTGAATCCAACCAGGTCGTGGGCCTGTGGACTTCATTGCCTGCGGGAATGGTTCAGGCGCGGGTTGTGTCCGACGGGCTCACTCAATCCGTATTGGATCTGGAAATGTCCGCCGATGCCCCGCTGGGTATCTACGGCCTGCGACTGGCCACGCGCAGTGGCTTGAGCAATGTCCATTTATTTGTCGTCGACGAATTGCCCGTACTCATTCGTGATCCAGCGCTGCCACCAACGGCTGTCGTGCCTCTCACATTACCAACCTGTGCAACTTCCCTCTGCAAACCCGCGTCGATCGATCGATATGCCATCACAGTCGACCGGGATCAACGCGTGGCGTTTGAAGTGGTCGGCAATCGCCTGGGAAAGGATTATGATCCCCTGATTCAGATTCGTAACTCCACCGGAAAACTGGTGGCAGAACACGATCATTCCGTGGGACTGTTGTTCGACTGCCGGTTCGCACATCGATTCACGGAAGCCGGGACATATACCGTTGAAGTCCGTGATGCCCGCTTCGAGGGGCGTTCCACATGGCACTATGTCCTGCGCATGGGCGACTTCCCCGAAGCACGGACCGCCATCCCGTCGTCCGTCCGCGCCGGGGAAACTGCAATCTTGTCGTTTCCGCAAATGGCGGGTTGGCAATACCCGGTTACCGTTCCCAACGCCGCTCCGCTGGGCGAACTTTTTCAAGAAATCCGCCAGTCACCGCCAGGTGTTGCGGCGTGGATCCCATTGACAGTGACCGACCTTAACGCGTCCCTGGAGATGGAACCAAACGACAGTCAGGAAACCGCCACTCCAACAGTCGTTCCCGGCACGCTGAACGGCGTGTTTGACAAACCGGGTGATCGCGACTGGTATTCGTTCGATCTGATCAAGGACCAGAAGCTGAATTTCCTGGGAGTGGCCCGAACGATTGGCTCCGCGGCCGATCTGGAATTGATCCTGTTCGATGCCGACGGTCGCGAGGTTCGACGCGTCGACGACACGGACCTTGAAGAAGGCGGCTTCACGTTCAACGTCGGCAAGCCGGGTGTTCACCGCTTGCAGGTTCGTGAAGTATCCCGCGATGGCGGACCTGAATTTGCCTATCGAATTGACGTGCGAGGTGGCGGGCCGCAATTTCAACTGCTGGCCGAAGCTTCAGATCTGACCGTCCCGCAAGGAAATTCTCAGTCGCTCCCCATCAAGGTGACACGCACGGAATTCACTGGCGAGATCCAATTGGAACTGCGCGGAGTTCCGGCGGGAATCTCAATTGTCCCCGCCATCATCCCGGCCAACACAGTTGAATTTGCAGGTCGAGTCGTCGCCGATGCAGCGACCCCAGCGGGGATCTATAACCTGCAGGTTGTGGGAACGGCGGCGCTGGAAACGGGCTCAAAACTGCATGCAGTCGCCGGGACAAAACCGCTGATTGACCGGCAACTCAAGAACGTCGATCTCATCCCGTACGCGCTGCGTGAAGATCAGCGACATCTGCCGCCATCGTTGCTGCAACAGATTGCCCTGATGGTCGTACCACCAGCGCCATTCGACGTCGAACTTCCCGAAGCGATTCTGCCGCTGATCCGGTTTCAAAGTGCCGACTTTCCGATCACGACGACCCGGAAGGCGGGGTTCGATGCCCCGATTACGTTCGCCGTCAAGGGGGGGCAGATCGGTGACGAGAAAGAAGAACGCAATCAGGTCTACGCGCGACTCGTGCCCGGGACGGTCGATCGATTAACCGCCTCGGGAACTTTCTTCAACCGGATCAACACGCAGCTCAACAAATATCGCGTCGACTTGACGGCGAGTGCCGAGGTGGAAGGGCGCAGAATCAACCTGGTCCGCGCCTTTACACTGGATGTGCGGAGTGCCTTTCGTCCGACGTATGAACCCGAAACACCTGCGGCCAGGCCGGGCGAGTCCGTGAACGTCAAACTCGTCGCCAATCGCGTGCCGACGTTTGATGGCGCTTTGAAATTCACGCTCGGTCCCCAATCCGGGCTTGTTTTTCCGGCCACAATCGAGATTCCGGCCGGGCAACCTTCGGTCGACGTAGACATCAAGATCGATCCGAAGTTAAACCCCGGACGACACGGCATTCGGGTGGAGGTCGCCGGGTTCGTCGGCAAATACGAAGAGAGCTTGAATCTTCCGAATCTACAGATTGAAGTCCACAAGCCAGACGCTCCGAAGTAGACTCCAGTCACCGACTGTTCCACCGCTCTGGCGGAGAGTGTTTATGCGACTGCAAATATCAATCGTTGGGCTGAGCTTTGTCCTGTGTGCCACTCTGGTTCGGGCGGAGTTGGTCGTCGAGCCTGCCGAAATCCAACTCCACGGTCATCGCGCCTCGGCGCAGTTGCTCGCGGCCGACAAACTCACCAATGGCAGCTATGCCGAAATGACCAGCCTGGCGAAGTACGAATCCCTTGCTCCAACGGTCGCCATCGTCACTTCGACGGGACGAGTCATTCCTCGCGGACATGGTTCGACTGTCGTCGTCGTGCGGCATGCCGGGAATGAAGTGCGAATCCCCGTTCAGGTGACCGGGTACACTGAACCCGATCCGGTCGACTTCAATACCGATGTGATCGCGGCACTCAGCAAAGCCGGGTGCAATCAGGGGGCCTGCCACGGTTCGCCCCAGGGAAAGAACGGATTTCGATTGAGCCTGCGTGGCTTCGATCCGGCCCTGGATTACATGACTTTGACGCATGAAGACTATGGTCGCCGCACCAACCCCAATGATGTCGACACCAGCCTGGTCCTGAAAAAGGGGCTCAATGAGGTCCCGCATCAGGGGGGAACGCGATTTCGGCGCACCAGCCACGAATACCAGATCCTGCGAGCGTGGATCGAAGGCGGATGTCGACCGTCCGCCACTTCCGTTCCACCTGTCAACAACAATCAAAAACCTCCCGCGACACCCCAGTTGCTGAAGCTGGTCCGACTGGAAGTTCTGCCCGGATCCCGGCGACTGGCGGAAGGTCATCCGCAGCAGCAACTGGTGGCTCGCGCTCACTTTGATAATGGTACCGTCAGAGACGTCTCAGACCTGTCCGTGTTCTCCACCAACGAAACGGCTGCGGCGGAGGTCAGCAGTGGCGGTTTGGTCAAGTTTCATGGCACAGCGGAAGTGGCGTTCCTGGTCCGATACCTGGATCGCATCACCGGAGTTCGCCTGTCATACCTGAAACGCGACTCCAACTTCGTGTTTCAATCCCCTCCTGAAGTTAACTCGATCGATCATCACGTCTTCGCCAAGCAACGGGACCTGCAATTGCTGCCGGCAGAACGAGTCGGTGATGAAACGTTTCTGCGGCGTGTGTATCTCGACGTGATCGGAACGCTGCCATCCGCCGACGAGGCCCGCCGATTTCTCGATTCCACCGCCGTGGACAAGCGGGCCCGCCTGATCGATGATTTGCTGGAGCGCGATGAGTATGCCCTGTTCTGGGCTCTGAAATGGGCTGACCTGATGCGAGGTAGTGATGTCACGATCAGCCGCCGTGGCGTACACAGCTTCCACCGGTACCTGGTTGACCGGTTCCGCAACGACAAACCGTTCGACGAGTTCGCTCGCGAAACGCTGACCAGCCTGGGAAACACGCTGTACAAACCGGGTGCCAACTTTCACCGGATCGCGCGTACGCCGGAAGAAGCGGCCGAGGCGATGGCCCAGTTGTTCCTTGGTGTGCGAATCGGTTGTGCCAAGTGTCACAATCATCCGTTTGAAGCGATCACTCAGGATGACTACTACGGGTTTGCCGCCTACTTCGCCCGGGTGAAATTCAAGGGAAAGCAGTTCATGGTCGATGACGAAATCGTCTACCTGGACCGCGGTGGTGAAGTCCGCCATCCCACGAAGAATGTAAATGTCGCTCCGGTCGCGTTCGGTAAATCGGCGGGCGAGCTATCAGCTGATGATGACCGTCGGGAAAAGCTGGTGGAATGGCTCACTCGAAAGGAGAACCCCTACTTCGCCCGATCCACCGTCAACCGGGTCTGGTATCACTTGTTTGGCCGGGGGATCGTGGAACCGGTCGACGACTTCCGCGACACGAATCCGCCGTCAAATCCGGAACTGCTCGATGAACTGGCGTCGGAATTCATCAAGAGTGATTATCGGCTGAAGCCGGTGCTGCGGTTGGTCCTGAATTCCAACACATATCAATTGAGTTCGAAGCCAGTCGACCGGCAATCTAAGTTCGCGGCCAACCCGACTCCCTATTGCACGAACCACTCGATTCGGATGTTGAGTGCCGAACAACTGCTGGATGCGATCACAACGGCGACCGGCCTGCCACAGGACTTTCCAGGTCATCCCCGGGGAACTCGAGCGATCGAACTGTCCGAAGGGGCGATCGAGCATCCCTTCCTGAAGGCGTTCTCGAGACCTGTCCGGGACGTCACCTGCGAATGTGCCCGTGAGGACGACCCATCGCTCAGCCAGGTCATTCATCTGCTGAACAACCGCGACATTATCGAGGCGATCAAGTCCGCAAACAGTCCGCTGGGCCAATGGCTGGCAGCCGGAAAGCCTGACAATGAAGTGATCGAACTGGTCTACCTGTCGACTCTCAGTCGTCGCCCGACATCCTCGGAACGCGACCTGGTCGCGAAGTTCCTCACGAGTGCCAGCAATCGTGCTGCGGGGTTCCAGGACCTGCAGCATGCCCTGTTGATCTCCAATGAATTCCTGTTGCGGCACTAATCATGCCGTATGACGAAATCATACTCGGACAGGGGCTGGCAGGAACGACCCTCGCTTGGTCGCTACTTCGCCTCGGTCGTCGCATTCTGGTGGTTGATCGAGCCGTCGAAGGCACATCGTCACGCATCGCCGCCGGATTGATGACTCCCATCACCGGTCAACGCCTGGTGCAATGCTGGCGCTGGGATCTGTTTTGGAAAACAGCGACTGAGTTCTATGAGAGCGTCGAACAACAGACGGGGGCTCACTTCTTCGATCGCAGGCGAATGGTCCGACTGCTGTCGAACGAAGCAGAACAGGGCTATTTCAACCTCCGACGGAAGTCTGACTTTGCCGACCTGGTCGCCGCGCCAGAGCCGCCGCTGAATCCAGAGTCTTTTGACGCTCCGCTGGGCGGATTTGAAATGTTGCAGGGAGGTCGTTTGCAGGTCGCGACGTTCCTGGATGTCAGCCGACAACAGTTCACAGCGCATGGTGAATTCATCGCGGCCGATCTCGTTCTGGGACGCGACATCGAGGTCACTACGAACGGAGTTCGTCTGCCGTCGCTGGGAGTCGAGGCCTGTCGGCTGATCTTCTGTCAGGGTTATGCCCCCGACAATCCGTGGTTTTCCCACGTCCGATTCAATCCCGCCAAGGGAGAAATCCTGACGCTGCGAATCCCCGGCTTGGCGGAGTCGCGGATCGTCCATCGTGGAGTCTGGTTGATGCCTCTGGGAGACAACCTGTTTCGAGCCGGTGCCACGTACGAATGGAAAAATCTAAACTCCGAACCAACGGACCAGGGACGCGACGAAATCTGCCGCCGCCTCCAGGAGTTCCTGCGATTGCCTGTGGACGTCGTCGATCACTCCGCCGCCGTCCGCCCCATCGTGCATCATCAATATCCGGCCATCGGTCTGCATGCTCAGCTTCCCCAACTGGGGATCTTCAACGGTCTCGGTTCGAAAGGTTCCCTGCAAGCCCCCTGGATCGCCGACCACTTCGCCCGATGTCTGGTTGGCGGCTGCGAACTGGACCCCGCCGTCGATCTGCACCACTACGATCGTCTGCTGATAATGGGGTCAGGTGGATCAAAGTTCAATTTTCGCGGATGACGGGTCGAACCATTCTGATAGTCTCAGTCCGCGAAAACAGAACTTTGATCCGCCTGCCCCCGAATTCACCACAGCCCCAGATCATGATCCCCCTGACTGTCCAAGCCCATGAACTGATTCGAACGGTCATTAAGCCGGGTGATATTGCCATCGACGCCACGGCCGGGAATGGCCATGACACTCAGTTCCTTGCCGAGGCCGTCGGCCCAACGGGGATGGTCTTCAGTTTCGACATCCAGGAATCCGCGATCAGCTTGACGGCTCAACGTCTTCATGCCGCAGGCCTGACCAATGTGACCCTGGTTCGCCGCAGCCACGCCGAAATGTGTGAGGCCCTGCCAAACGTGGCACTGTGTCAGATCACCGCGATCATGTTTAATCTTGGCTATCTGCCCGGGGGCGACAAGCGTCTCACCACGCGATCAGACTCAACTCTGGTGGCCATTCAAGAATCGTTATTTCTACTGGCCCCGGGTGGGATCGTGACCATCCTCACCTATCCTGGCCACGCGGGTGGGGAAAATGAGTCTCAACTCGTGGAGGAGTTTCTGCGCGGCTTGCCGGTCCATCAGGTGACATGGTCCGAACCATCACCGTCGACAAATCCCATTGCACCGCGCCTTTTCTGCGTCAGAATGAATGGCTGATCGGCGCAAGAGGT
Source organism: Planctomycetota bacterium (assembly GCA_018242525.1). Classification (GTDB taxonomy): domain Bacteria; phylum Planctomycetota; class Planctomycetia; order Planctomycetales; family Planctomycetaceae; genus Schlesneria. The sequence continues at coordinate 187,364 of JAFEBS010000034.1, forward strand.
TGACATCTCCGAGCTTGGCACACGAATGGCCACGCGACATCGCAGTCTGTTCGCCGACCGCTTACACAAATCACAGCTAATTCACACTGTTCTGGTGCTTGAGCACGTCATAATGTACAGTCGTGAACCAGTTTTTATCCATTTCTCAGCAAAGACGAGCCACAAATGGCGTTCTGGAAGATTCTAGGTTTGGTTTGCTTGTTGTTAGCGGCCGGATTTGGAGGGTACTGGTTTGGGGCCACGTCCGAACGGCTCCACAAGTTCGATGAAAACGAGGTACGGCATCCTCACCCCGAATCCAACGACCACCAGTTGACGGGGGTTGTGGTCGACAACAAGCAGGCCGGACACCTGACGTTAAGTCCCGAAGTCATCAAATCCTTGAACGTGCAGGTCGCCGCCGCCCGGCGAGCCCCCCAGACGGAACCACTGGTTCTGGCGGGGTCTCTGTTCCTGGATTCCAGTCATCTGGCCGTCGTCCACACTCGGTTTACGGGTGAAGTGGTGCGAGTGGGTGAGGTTCCGGATTCACATCCCGCGAACAATTCTGGTTCGGATGCGGTCCGCCAGGTGCGGGCAGGCGATGCCGTCAAGAAAAATGACATTCTGGCTGTGATCTGGAGCAAGGAAATCGGCGAGAAGAAAAGCGACCTGGTCGAATCGCTGTCACGAAGAAACTCGTCCAAGGCGACCTTGGAACGACTGGAAGGCCTGGAAAAAGGAAGCGTGTCAGGACAGGTTGTCCGGGATGCCCGGCGACAGTATGAATCTGATTTGATCGCCGTCGAGCGGGCCGAACGCACGCTTCGGTCGTGGAAGGAAACGGAAGCCGAAATCGCCGAGGTCTACGCCGAAGCCGAACGAATTGTCCGGGGTGAAAGCCCCAAAGATTCACGCGTTCGCGAGACCTGGGCGAACGTGGAAATCCGTGCGCCATTGGATGGCGTAGTTCTGGAACGGAACATTTCGCTGGGCGAAATCGTCGAGACCGGCTTTGACATGTTCAAGATCGCCGATGTCAGCCGGATGGGCGTGCTGGCCAACGTTTACGAAGAAGACATTTCCAAGTTGACGTCCTTACCTGAGGAACAACGCAAGTGGAAGGTGCGGCTGAAAGCGGAGCCGGAATCGGAGGCGATTTCCGGCGTGTTTGAAGTCATCGGCCACGTCATCGATCCCGGTCAGCACACAGCTGCCGTTGTGGGATGGATCACGAATCCGAACCAGCGATTCCGCACCGGCCAGTTCATTACCGCGACGATTGAATTACCCGGCCCCAGCGATGCCATCTTGATCCCGAATGCCGCAGTGATTGACCAGGGTGCGTCCGCCACTGTGTTTGTGGCGACCGACTCCGCCAGTCAAGATGTGACGGCCCGGCAGGTGTCGGTCCTTCGTCGCGGTCGAGATTTCGCCCTCATTCGACAATCGCCCGTTCCCAACGAATCCCCGTTCGATTCGTTGCGGGAAGGAGAATTGGTGATCACGTCCGGCAATCTCGAATTGTTTGGCGTCCTTCAGGACAACCCGCCCACCACCGCTGCCAAGTAATCTCGAGCCCCGATTCCAGTTCGGCTCTGGCACGTCGATCGCCGTTCCCGCACCTCTCCTGGCAAGTTGCTCACCATGATTTACCAACTGATCAAATGGGCATTGAACAACAGTCTGGTGGTCATACTTTTGACCATCGCTTTGATCGGTGTCGGCAGCTTTTCATTGATTCACCTGAATGTGGAAGCCTACCCCGACCCCGCACCGGCGATCGTTGAAGTCGTGACTCAATTCCCGGGTGCCTCGGCGGAAGAAGTGGAACGGGAAGTCACCATTCCCCTCGAAATCGCGCTGTCCGGTATGCCGGGACTGCAATCGATGCGTAGCAAGTCCCTGTTTGGCCTGTCACACGTCCGCAACCAGTTCTCGTATCAGACCGACTTTTTCCGGGCGCGGATCGAAGTCCTGAACCGTATCTATACGGCGGGGTTGCCGCCCGATGTGCAGCCGACTCTCGCAAATACGACTCCCACCGGTGAAATCTTTCGGTACGTGCTGAAGGGGCCCAAGGATGCCATGGGACACGACCTGTATTCTCCGTCCGATTTGAAGTCGCTGCAGGACTGGGTCCTGGAGCGCGAGTTTCGGCGAATCCCCCGCATCGCCGATGTCGTCTCGTTCGGCGGGCAGGTCAAACGATACGAAATCCAGCCGGATCCCGAACGCCTCAAGGCCTATTCCATCAGCCTGGACCAACTACAGGCGGCAATTGCTGAAAACAATTCCAACGTGGGCGGCGACTTTGTCATTGAAGGTCCCACGGTCCAGGCCGTCCGCGGATTGGGGTTATTGGGACTGGGAGTCGACCCGGCGCGGACCTATCCGCCCGGTTCGACTCCGACCGAAGTCGCATTGCATCTGCGCAAGGGAGAAGACCGCCGCGTGAATGAACTGCGCGGCATTGTGCTGGCCACGACCAACAACGTTCCGATTCGAGTCGGGGACATCGTCGATGGTGGAACTTATTCGTCTGATACGCAGTCCGGCCAGCGCGGGGTACTCGTGGGGGCTCATCCGGCCCAGGGACGGGTCGCCGTCAGTCGGCCCAAGGTTGTCGGTGAGGAAGTCGCCGTCGATTCACACGGCGATCGCATCTGGACGGACCGGCCCGACGTCGTCCAGGGGATCGTTCTCTTGCGGAAGGGAGAGCAGTCCCTGCCGGCGTTGACCGACGTGAAGGCGAAGGTCAAGGAACTGAACACGTCTGCCAACCGGCTGTTGCCCGGCGTGCAGCTCGAACCGATCTACGACCGAACTCACCTTGTGGACTTGACCACTCACACGGTCCGCGAAAACGTGATTCTGGGGATCTGCCTGGTGACTGCGATCCTGCTGCTGTTCCTGAATCACGTGCAGAGTGCGATCATCGTGGCGATCAACATTCCACTCGCACTGCTGTTTGCGATGTCCGTCCTGTACTACCGGGGCTTGAGTGCCAACCTGCTGTCGCTGGGGGCCGTCGACTTCGGGATCATCGTCGATTCGTCGGTGATCATGGTTGAAGCCATTTACCGTTCGCTGAGTGCGGGTGAGCGGGCGGATCTGGAGTTGAAAGACCGCATTCTGCGTGCGTCGGCGGATGTCGAACGCGGATTGTTTTATTCCACCATCATCATGGTGTTTGCGCTTCTGCCGTTGTTCACAATGCAGGGGCCCGAAGGTCAGATCTTCGGCCCGATGGCGGACACGTACGCCTTCGCCCTCGGCGGAGCCCTGATTTTGTCTCTGACACTGTCCCCGGTCCTGTGCGGCCTGTTGTTCAGAAACCTGAAGCCGGCCCGCGACAACTTTCTGGTGCGCCCCTTGAAAGGGTTCTACGTCGGCCAGTTGAAGCTGGCCCTGCGATTCCGCTGGCTCAGCGTGGCGATGTTCGTTGGCCTGCTGGTCGTGACAGGCTTCGCCCTGCCTCATCTGGGGGCTGAATTCATGCCGGAGTTGGAAGAAGGCAACGTTTACGTCCGTGGTACGTTCCCGGTGAATGCCTCGCTGGACGAAGTCGCCAGCAAGGCGGCCGTCGCCCGCAAGATCCTGCAGAAATATCCCGAAACGGATCTGATCCTGAACCAGATGGGACGGCCGGGTGACGGTACCGATCCAACCGGGTTCTACAACTGCGAGTTCTCGGTCCCGCTGAAGGGCCACGACGACTGGCCCAGGGTCGTCAAGCAGGCCGGCTGGAAGCGCTGGATTCACGGGCCGATGCGCCCCCGCTCGAAGGATGAATTGATCGATGAGATGAATGCCGAATTGAATAACTACATCCCCGGCGTCGACTGGAATTTCTCTCAGTACATTCGTGACAACGTGCTGGAAACACTGTCCGGCGTGAAGGGCGAGAATGCCGTCAAGATCTTCGGCCCGGACCTGGACAAACTCGAAGAGATTGCCGAGAAAGTGAAAGCCACTCTGAGCAAGGAGGTGCCCGGCATCGTCAATGTCGGGATCTTCCGGATCAAGGGGCAGGCGAATCTCGAATTCGCCGTTGATCGTGCCAAGTGCGCCCAGTGGAATGTCAGCGTGGCCGATGTGCAGGATGTCCTGTCCACGGCGGTCGGAGGCAAGGCACTGACTCAAGTTGTCGAAGGGGAGCGCAAGTTCGACGTGACGCTCCGCTGGCCCGAACGATTGCGCTACAACGAAGAAACCATCCTCGACATCCCGGTCGAAGTCATTCGGAATCGAGTCGCCGCTGACAGCGATGCTCCGGGAACTGGCAAGTCCGGCATCATCGATTTCGCCGGAGGTCGAGTCTCGGCCCTGGCCACCACCGGCAGCCGGGAAAACATGACCTTCACCGATCAGGCAACCGTTCCCCGCCGTCGGTTGCGGGACCTGGTGACGCCACTGACTGCCGACGGCGAAGGACAGGCGGAAGGGACCTTCGTCCGATCGGGGGCATCGACCATTTATCGCGAGAAATCCAGTCGCCTGATCGCCGTCAAGTTCAGCGTCCGTGGCCGCGATCTGGCCGGTGCCGTGGCCGAAGCGCAACTGAAAACGAAGCCGTTCCTGCAGGAACCGTATTCGGCGGAATGGAGTGGCGAGTTCCAGGAAATGCAGGAGGCAGTCCACCGGCTGATCATCGCTTCGTCGCTGGCCATGATCCTGATCGTCGTCCTGCTTTACCTGGCGCTGCGATCGCTCCGCGATGCCATTGTCGTTCTGTCAAACGTGTTGGTAATGGTCATGGGGGGGATCTGGGCGCTGTTGTTGTCGGGCGTGAACTTCAATATCTCAGCGGGGGTCGGTTTCATCTCGGTCCTGGGGGTCGGGATCATGAACGGGCTGCTGCTGATTTCCAGATTCAATACGTCTCGATCACACGATGTGCCATTGAGAGAGGCGCTGATTGACGGCGTCGACAAGCTGATCCGACCATTGACAATGACGGCCCTGGCAGCAATTTTCGGCTTGTTACCGGCCGCTATTTCGACGCAAATCGGCTCGGAAACCCAGCGTCCGCTGGCGATCGTCGTCGTGGGTGGGATGATGATGACGCTGCTGCTGGTGAATTTGTCGCCGGTGCTGTACAGCTTCTACGGAAATCGCACCCCGCCTGAAGGAGCCGGTGTCGGGCATTGAATCGGATTGCAGCAATGAGCCGTCTCCAGGCGTTGCGGCGCGAGACGGGTAATTGACAACAGCAGGCAGTCTGCGCATCATCGCTGTATGATGACGACAACTGCTTAGGCTTCCGTTTAAACGGTGGCGGCATCTCTCGACGGGATCTTTCATGCCCGCCTAAATCGCAGATTTCAAAACCTCATTTCAGCCCGAATCCTTGGCGGTCACTTTCACCCGGACGGTGTGTCATGGCTGGTGAATGGCGAAGCACAATTGGCGAATTCCTGCAAAGCACGCGTGGTCGGACCACTACCGTGCTGGTGCTGCTGGGAGTACAGGCGGGGCTGATTGCGTATTCGGCAACGCGCCACAGTCCGACTCATCTTGAACCAGCCCTGCTGGCTGCCGGGGTCAGCCACTGGGAAACGGGTCGATTTGAATTATACCGGGTCAATCCCCCTCTGGTCCGCATGGTTGCCGCGCTCCCCGCCGTCATTTCGGGTTGCAAGACGGATTGGACGCGATATCGGGACGCTCCAGGCTCTCGATCAGAATTCGAAGTTGGGGAGGATTTCGTCAAGGCAAACGCTTCTGCAGCAATGCGACTGTTCATCAACGCGCGCTGGGCATGCATTCCGTTTGCCTGGATTGGAAGCTATTTTGCTTACAGATGGTCCAGGGAAATGTACGGTCCATTTGCCGGTCTGCTGACCCTTTGGCTCTGGGTCTTTGAGCCAAATCTATTGGCTCACGCGGAACTGATTACCTCGGACTCTGCCTGCGCGTCGCTGGGAGTTGCCTGTGGCTACTGGTTTTATCGCTGGCTGCAGGAGCCGAACTGGAAACACGCCGGATTTGCGGGTGTTTTCCTGGGTTTGGCTCAATTATCGAAATTGAGTTGGCTGTTTCTGTTTGGACTTTGGCCCGTCCTGTGGTTCATCTGGCGATGTTCCGCCTGCAATTCGCGGACTTCATTGTCGCAGTCAACTTCGACGCGTCCGCCGGCACTTCAACTGGCTTTAATCCTGGCGACGGCGCTTTATGTCATTAACCTTGGCTATGCGTTCGATGGGACCGGTACAAAGCTGAAAGACTTTGAATTCGTCAGTTCTTTACTGAATGGCAAACCTGTTGCCGGAAGACCCGGTAACAGGTTTCGTGAATCCATTGCTGGCGAGGTTCGAGTCCCCGTTCCCAAACAGTATCTGCTGGGATTTGATTCGCAAAAGAAGGATTTCGAAGTCTACCATCCAGCGTCGTACCTCCATGGGACATGGAAACACGGTGGGTGGTGGTATTACTACCTTTATGGAATGCTGGTCAAGGTCCCCTGTGGCACTCTCGTACTGCTGGCCTGGTGTGGATGCTGTCACTTCATCCCGCGGATTAATCAGCATCGGGAACAGTGGAGTCCCGACTACCTGATCTGGGCTCCGGCAATTTGCCTGCTCCTGATTGTCAGTTCCCAGACCGAGTTCAATCACCATTTAAGGTATGCATTTCCTGCCCTGGGCTTAATGTTCGTCTGGCTGGGCCAACTGGCACCGACTGTGCGTGAGCCAGGCGAAGCAATCCCAAAAATGGACGCGCCGCACAAAAAAAACTTGACGCCCCGAAATCGTGTGCGTATTTTAGCGACAATTGCACTGGCATTCTTCAGTGCGGTGAGTGCATGTTCCGCATATCCGCATCACCTCGCCTATTTCAACGAGCTATCAGGGGGAGGGATCAGTGGTTCAAAGCATATCACTCATAGTAGCTTGGACTGGGGGCAGGACAGTGTCTTGTTGCACGAATGGTTTGCAAGTCATATCGCTCAACACCCAGACTCGGATTTGGTGATTTGTGCCGCCCCATGGTGGGATGCAACGGCAACGACAGGAGCTATGCTAAAGGCCTGGTCGCACGATTATGAAACGCTTATACGTTTTTCTTCCCGCGAAAACCCTCTTAAACACACGCATACCAGATCAACCGTTTTTGCTGTCAGCGTCAATCGCCTTCTGATACAGCCGGACTCGCTGGCTGAACGATTCCCCGTCGAATCGTGCGAATGTATTGGTGCCATCGGCTACACGACTTTGCTGTATCGGATCAGTGACAGACCGCAATTCGAGTTTCCAGTTCACATCTCGGCAGGCGGAGTCGAACAATGACAATGACAGTACGGTCGCCTGGTCTGCGGATAGACCGCGATCCAATCATACACGCGTGAAAATGTCCGACATTCGAAGACCTTGAAACTGGAGACACGGCATGAAGATGCTGGCGACCGTATTGGCTGTTTGCCTGCTAAATGTTGCAGTTGTGACGCTTCTGCAGGAGACCGAAGACAACGTTTTCGGCGGGATTTCGCTGGCTGGTTGCAAGACCTGTGCTGACAAGTCTGAAAAACAGTGGTATTGCAAGCAGACGACCAATCCAGCGGGGTGTTCAACCGCCAGCTGCGTCGAAAATGAGTATGTGTATGCCGCGTGTGCAGCGACACCTGCGAATGAAACAGACAATTGCCCGATGCACACCGATCCAATGTCACCCAAGTTCTATCAACGGCAGTTCCAGAACACGAACGGACTTAGTTGCACGGATAATGGACTTGAAAACTTCACACCACCGCAGGATGGCAAGTGCCAATCTCCCGGTTTCATTGCCGGATATCAGGCACGATGTAAGTTGACAAAGGCTTGCGGTGCCACGGTGGTTCCGGGAACACAAACTGTGACCGAGTACAGCCGGCTGGTTTGCGGGTGATGCTTCCGTTCAGTTCTTGAACACAACCGGGTTTCAGAATTTGCGAGTTCATTTGATAGTCCCAATCGGAGAGGAACCATGGGGATCTGCAAGGCAGGAGTGATTTGTGCGGGAGCCGTCAATCTGCTGGTGTGCGGGCTGCTGCTTCTTCCGCATTCCACTGTGGAGATGACTCAGGGACGCATCTCACTGGCAGGTTGCAAGACGTGCCAGGACAACCAGCACGCTCATCTGTGGGAATGCCTGCATTACCTGACGACGATTGATCCAGCGGCGCAATGCTACACTTCGCAATGCATAGACAACGATATGATTTATGCAAAGTGCAATGAAACTCCTGCGAATGAAACTGACAATTGCCCGATGCATACGGATCCGACCGCCCAGGTCTGGACTCAACAGCATTTTGTCAGGGATGTCTATCCGGGAACGTGCAACGATTCGGGGCCGGGAATCAATGATCCGCTGCCGGCTGGATCGAAGCCTGCCGATGGCAAATGTCAATCGCCGGGAATCCTGTTCAATGTCGGCAAATGCTTCCTGCCGGGAAGCTGTGGCGCGAACGCCGTTCCAGGAACCTTTAATGTGCGCCAATATGGTCGACTGGTGTGTGGCTGAGTTGCCGGCATCGGGGATCGCCGGAGCATTGTCCGGCGCGATTTCAGCGGTGTGGCGTTGCCGGACGGGAGAAGACTGATGAAGTACGAGCGTCGTCTGTCGCCAGTTGCGATCCTGCTGCTGCTGCTGCTTTCCACGACGACGGCCTGTGGGGACGATGGTGATGATTTGCTGAAAAAGCTGGGGGCGATCGACGAGGTCTATCGTCGGTCCGTCGAGGCCAGCGGCACGGTCAATTCCATTTTTGCACACGATCCAAAACTGAACCGGTTGATCACCTTCCACTACACAATGATCGACGGACGGCAGGCGATTGAAGAGATTGAGCCGAAACCGAAGTTTCAAAAGGAAGTCAGTGACGCGACTGCATTTGGCGGAAGTTTCCGGCTGGATGATTCTGGTCGAATGAACGTTGTTTCATCGACAAGTTCGGTTTTTCTGTTTGACAAAGACCTCTGTGGAGAGTCGGTCACCAATTCCGCATTGCAGGTGGACTCGGCCAACTCCGTTTCCGAACGTGACAAGTCGTATTCCATCTGGCAGTATCCGCCAGACAATACGAAGAATATGTACTATTCTCTACGACTGCAATTCAGCATGGGGCGTGGCTTTTCACCGTATATCACCGCGGTCGAGTCTGTATCTCCGGAAGATAGTCCGCACGGTGCAGCGTTGAGGGTTGATGCCATCGGGTCGTGTATTTCTTCCGCTCAGGGAAAATGGAATTTGCTGGTTGTTCCCGGCGACTCCTACCTGGTCAGAGAAGCGTCCTTTACGATTGATGGAGCCAGTGAACCCTTGTTCAGCGTGAGCAACAGCGATCGTCTTCAAGAAGGTGACCTGCTGATTGCCCGGAACGCACGTTTTCAGTTGGGGCCGAATTCGATTGGTGCGGTGTACGAAGTGGCCACAACGTCTGCGTCCATGACGGGGAATGTCGAGTTGCTGAAACTGGTGCGTGATCGGGTGTCTGACAATCTTCCGGCACATTCGTTTGTGGAAGATCGCAGGACGGATCCTCCGCGGACGTACAGAATTGACGAGGAAGGACAGATCCGCGGCGATTCCGCTGCCAGCGTCGAAGGTGAGGCCGTCAGACCCGAGCCGAGACCGCTCGCAAAAAAGCCGGGATTTCAATTCTTGATCTTCATGAATGTGGCGATCATTGCCGTCATTGTCATTGCCTACGGAGTGAGCAAGTGGAGAAACGCGAAAAAGTGAGGCTGGAGTTCGGACCATGATTTCGCGGACACCGGGTGTTGCGTTCCGGCGGCACTTTTTGACACTGTTCTGCCTTGTTGCAGCCGTTTGGTCCGGGATCACCATCGCTCGATCGATGACCGCCGGACGGCTGGTTCCACTGAGCACAAATGGCAGGTCGGGAAACGTTCAATGTGGTCCGGAATGCCTCTGGATCGCCGCCAATCTGTTGGGCGTACCCGTCGCCAAAGACGGGTTCTCCTCAATTCCCGTCGATCCACAGCATGGGACAACTTTGGGAAGTCTCAAGCGGGGGGCCGAAGCGGCGGGATTCGATGTTCGAACGGGAAAGTTTGGTTGGGATGAACTGCTGAAGATGAAGGGCTGCGCCGTTCTGTGGGTCAATTCGAATCACTTTGTCGTGGCCGAAATGTCTGTCCGCAAGTCTCCTGACACGGGAGATTTGAAAATCTACGACCCGGCCCGAAATGGTGCAGGATCGTGGTGGTCCAAAGAAGCGCTCTTGGCCGTCTGGACCGGGGAATCGCTGGTTCTTGACCATCGCACAAATGAGAACTCGGAAACGACAAAGCCACGCATGCGGATGGACCGGTTTTGGCTGGATCTGGGAACGGTCCGGGATCCGGAGGCTGTCTTTCAGGCGGAAATCCGCAATCAGGGGCGGGAATCTCTCACTGTGCGGGTCGCCAGATCGAGTTGCAGTTGTACATCGGCAACGATCACGGATCAGGAACTGGAACAGGGTGCGACGGGCGAACTGCGGGCGACAGTCCGCATGCAGGGAAAACGCGGTCCGTTTCTGGAAACGGTTGATTTGGAGACCAATGATCCGGTGGTTGGATCGCCGAAAGTGATTCTGTCCGGAATCGCGTTTTATTCGGGCAATCTTCTGTCCGTCGGCAGGGCTCACCTGGGAAGCGTTCTGGCAGGGGCAGACATGTCTGGTGAGTTCTATGTCCACGATCCGGGTGATCGAACCCTGGTCGTGACTGAGGCCATTATGGACGGAGGCCGGGAATCGACATCCACTGGCTGTCGATGGAATGTTATTACCCAAAAAGTGGGCGCGGATTCAGCATTGATTGGCAAGCGGGGCCGTTTTTTTGTGGAGCCGGGCGACTATCACGTCCGTCTGGAAGGAAAGGTCCCGGCAGGCTGTCCGCCAGGCAACTGGAAGTATCATCTGCGTGTCCGGACACGCGGCACACCGGAATCGGAGTATGTTTCCGAAATTGCATTTACAGTGCTGCCAGATGTTCAAGTCAGTCCGGCATCCGTGGTCCTGTCCAGAAACCTGCGAGACTGCAGAATCGCGCTGTCCAGTCGGTCAAAGCGGACACTTCAGGTGGCTGAGGCGATGGTTCCGGATGGGGTTCCAGTCACCATTGGTGAATTGGACAGTTCTGATGGTCAGGCAACTGTCGATGTGCGGCTCGATACGCCAAACATTTCTCATGTGGAAGATTTCGTCATTCGCTTGCAGCTGGCTTCGGGCGAGCAGGTCAACGTGCCACTCATCCTGCTGCCATCGAATTCAGAACCCGCTACTTCCGGATCACCACCTCGGATCCCTTTACCAGAAAATCATAAACTTCAATGACATCTTTTTCCCGCATCCGGATGCACCCTCGGGAAGCGGCCTTGCCGATCGAGTCTGGTTCGACCGTCCCGTGAATGCCGTAACTGTCACCCAGATCAATCCAGCGTTCGCCCAGCGGGTTGGTGGGATCATCGGCCCGGACGACCTTTCCATCAGGGCCAGTGTATTGGGGGTTCTCGACCTTGTTCAAGACTTCGAATTTGCCAATGGGTGACGCACCGTCTTTGCCGATCCCGACCGTGTAACGTTTGACGAAGTAGCCCTGCAGGTGAACCGTCAGAGCGTATTCGTGCAGGTCAACCACAGCGGCGAACGGGCCCTTCAAAACCTTCAGTTTCTGGCCCAGCTGAATCCGTTTCGGGTCGGTCCGATTGAGTTTGGCGATGTATTCCCAGGAGATGTTGTACTTCCCGGCGATCACCCGCAGTTGATCATTGGCCTGGACGACGTACGGATCGAGAAAGTGTGGCCGAGGCTCGAAGAAGATCATGCGGGAAGTCTTCGCCAGTCGCGGCAGTAGCTCGGACCGAATCTCCTTGTTGTTCCAATACAGTTTGGAAAGCGTTCGATGCGCTTCCAGGTACTCTTCATTGGCGATTTGCTCGTCGACGACGGTCAAATCTTGAGCCAGTGTGGGAGTCGTCGGAGCGGGATCTGTGGACGGTTCCGGGTTCGTTTGAACCGGTGGATCCTGGTTCGCGACCATGCGAATTTCAGGGGGCAGACGCCGGGGTGCCTCGGCTTCTCGGGCGGGTACGGACGGAGGTGCGAATCTGGCAGGCGACTGGGAAACTGCCTGGGTGACCGGTTCTTCCCGAGCCCATTCCGGACCGTCGTCATCCGTCGATCGAGTCGCTGGCAGCACCCGTTCAGGACGCGACGAGGGACGAATCTGGGTGTCCCGCTGAACGGGCGGTTCTGCTTTCACAGCAATTCCCAGGATGTCGGCCGCGGTTGGTTCAGTCTGCATTGCGATCTCGGGATCGTCGAGATCCTCGGGTAATTCCGCAGGAGGATCGGCCGGGGAATCCGTCGAAGTGATCAGCTCGGAAACCTCGTCCGCATCGGCAAATTCTGATTCGTCCAGAGAGCCCGTGTTGGCGGTTCCCAATTCCACAGGAATGCACCCGGTTTTCCAGGCCAGTCCCAGCCCCACGCCGATTCCGAAGACCAAAACGGCCAGAACGGGTGTCCGCCGAAGCCACAGCATGTCAGTCATCCGTGACAGAAATCCTCTGAATTCGCCGCCAACCGCCGTTTCGAGGCGTCTGACACGTGGGGCCAGACGGGCCAGCGCACGTCGCGGGCTTGTAGCAAATTCTGCCGAACCCTGCTACGGGAAGTTCCAGCCTTTCAGGCGATCCCGCCAGCCTATAGAATCCCGTGTCTGGTCACAGGCTCCGTCAACTGGGCAACCGCCTGTGATTTCCTTCAATCGCCCCGGACCGTACCTGCCTGATTGCTCCATGTTTGATCAACGCTTTATCCGCAATTTCTCGATCATTGCTCACATTGACCATGGCAAGAGCACACTCGCTGACCAGTTGCTGCTGAAGAGCGGCGCGATCACACAACGCGAATTCCGCGAACAACTTCTGGACGACTTGGCCGTCGAACGGGAACGCGGAATCACCGTGAAAGCCCGCGCCGTCGCCATCAACTATACGGTTGACGGACAGCGTTACGAGCTCAACCTGATCGATACCCCGGGCCACGTCGACTTTCACTACGAAGTCTCGCGCAGCCTCGCCGCGTGCGAAGGGGCGCTGCTGCTGGTGGATGCCTTCCAGGGAGTCCAGGCGCAAACCGTCGCCAACGCTTATGCGGCCATCGACTGCAATCTCGAGATCATTCCGGTCCTGAACAAGATCGACCTGCCGGTCACCCGCGTGGACGAAGTTCTCGAAGAAATTGAGACCGTGGTCGGACTGGACACCGAAGGTTGCCTGCGCGTCAGTGGGAAGGCGGGAATCGGAATCGATACGGTCTTCGATGCCATCATCAAACGGATCCCGGCCCCGGCGGGAAAGCTCACGGATCCTCTGCGCGCCCTGGTTTTTGACAGCAAGTACGACCACTATCGCGGCGTAGTCACATACGTACGCTTGATGGAAGGATCGATCACCAAGGGACAGAAGGTCTATTTCATGAAGGCCGGTACGGCCCATGAAGTTCTCGAGCTGGGACAGTTTCGCCCCGGCATGGTCCCCTGTGAAGATCTTGGCCCCGGCCAGGTCGGTTACATCGTCACCGGCATCAAGGTCCTGGGTAACGTACACGTCGGCGATACCGTCACTGACTTCCACAAGCGGGCTCCCGTCGCCTTGCCTGGCTACGAAGTTCCGCAGCAGATGGTGTTTTGCGGGATGTACCCGATCGACGCCACCGATTTTGAAAAGCTGCGCGAAGAACTGGCCAAGATGAGTCTGAACGACGCCAGCTTCTCGTTCGCCCCGGACACATCCGAGGCCCTCGGTTTCGGCTTCCGTTGCGGCTTCCTCGGCATGTTGCACATGGAGATCATCCAGCAGCGACTGGAACAGGAAGCGGATGTCGACCTGATCCAGACGGCTCCGAACGTCACCTACGAAATCCTGCAGCGAAACGGCGAGATCCTGCATGTCGACAACCCGCAGCAGGTCCCCGACACCGGAAACATCGAAGAGTTCCGCGAACCGATCGCCAAGGTCCAGTTCATTCTGCCCACCGACCGCATCGGCTCGATCATGCAATTGTCCGCCGACCGCCGCGGAGTCTACAAGACGACCGAATATCTCGGCCCCAATCGAGCTCAACTGGTGTACGAGTTGCCGCTGGCCGAAATCGTGTTCGACATGTACGACAAGCTGAAGAGTATTACGGCCGGTTACGGGACGATGAACTACGAAGTCATCGGTTATCGTCCTGCAGACCTGGTCAAGATGGACATCATGGTCAAGGGCGAAAAGGTCGATGCCCTGGCCTGTATCGTCCACCGTTCGCAGGCGGAACGCCGCGGTCGCCAGCTTTGCAAGAAGCTGAAGGAACAGATCTCGCGCCATCAGTTCGAGATCCCGATCCAGGCTGCGCTCAGTGCCCGCATCATCGCCCGCGAAACGATTTCTGCCGTCCGCAAGGACGTGACCGCCAAATGCTACGGCGGTGACATCAGCCGCAAGCGAAAGCTGCTGGAAAAGCAGAAAGAAGGCAAGAAACGCATGAAGCAGTTCGGCCAGGTCGAGATTCCACAGAAGGCATTCCTGGCTGTGCTTGATACCGGCGGAGACGACTAACCGTCAGCATCCACCTTTCGTGACTTTCCCAGGAATTTCCCGTGTCCGCATCGAATCCCAGCACGGATCGGCGCGAACGGACGTTGGCGGTCAAGGCCGCCGCCCGCGAACTGGGGTTTGATCTGGTGGGAATCGCTCCGGCCGTTTCGCCACCAGGCTTCCCCAGGTTTCAGGAATGGCTGCGAGCCGGCTTTGCCGGTGAGATGCAATACTTGCCACGTCGCGAAGCGGCCTACGAACACCCGTGCCATGTTTCTCAGTCAGTCCACAGTATCGTCATGCTGGCGATCAACTACCGAACCGACGAGCCCGTTCCCAGTGGCCCCAACACGGGCCGAGTCGCCCGATATGCATGGGGGGCCGCCGATTACCATGACCTGTTGCGTGACAAACTGCGACAACTGAGCGACATCCTTCACGAGCGCCACCCCGGTTGTACGACGCGGGGTGTTGTCGACACCGCTCCGCTGCTGGAACGGGATTTCGCACGCCTGGCCGGACTGGGCTGGTTCGGCAAGAACACCATGCTGATCCATAAACGCGCTGGCAGTTGGCTGCTGCTGGCCGCCCTGCTGACAGATCTGGACCTGGAACCGGATGCACCACATGCGACATCGCATTGCGGAACCTGTACCCGCTGCCTGGACGTCTGCCCGACTCAGGCATTTACCGGTCCCTGCGTGCTGGATGCTCGGAAATGTATTTCCTACCTGACCATTGAATTGAAAGGACAGATCCCACTCGAACTGCGTGACGGAGTCGGCGAATGGCTTTTCGGTTGCGACCTGTGCCAGGACGTCTGTCCCTGGAACCACAAGGCCCCTGGAAGTTCAGAACCCGCATTTCAACCGCATTTCGACTTGCACCCAGCCGACTGTATTTCCATCCTGCGAATGAGTCGTGAAGAGTTTCAGCGGCGGTTTGCAAAGACGCCGCTGGAGCGACCGGGATTTGACGGAATCCGTCGCAACGCCGCGATCGTGCTGGGAAACCAGGGCGATGCCCTGGCTGTGCCGCCCTTGATTGAAGCCTTGCAGGACAACTCGTCGTTGGTTCGAGGGGCCGCCGCATGGGCACTCGGAAAGCTGTCAGTGACATGGGCACAGTCAGCACTGCAGGCTCGCTTGCAGACGGAAACGGACTCGGACGTACGCGAAGAGATTCTGCGATCTTTGCCGAAAGGCGGGTGACCGTATGCAAGTGTTCTTTGTAATGCCGCTTGTTGTCAGCATCGTGGCAGCCAGCTACATGGCGTGCATTTCTGAGGCCCATGCATTCTGGCGGATCTTCGTTGTGATTCTGGTTCTCGCATCGGCCGCGCTGCAGATGATTGATCTATTCGCGATGATGAACGTCCATTTCCTGATTCCTCTCCTGATTCAGATCATTGTCAGCATCGGAGTGTTCTTCTGGGGTACGTGGGAGCAGTCGGAATGGTAGCCAGCGAGTAAATCGTGTTGTTACAGCGTCCATCCGTCGCGATAGTTGCGCTTCAGGTATTGATCCGCTTCGGGTGAATCGGTCTTCATGGCTTTTGCATCCCACTGAAACGCCTTGCCTGAGCGATAACTGACGTTTCCCAACAGGACAGCCTCGGTCAGGTTGCCGGCGTATTCGAAATGGGATGACGTCGTGCCGTTGGTCCGGATGGCGTGCAACCACTCGTGGTGATGTCCGCCGACGCTGTCGGAGATCCAGGGCCGGATCGCGACCGGGTGTCGACCTTCCTGCATGAACAACTTGTGGGTGCCGTAGTCCGCAATCAGTCGGCCGTCGGTTCCTTCAAACAACACCGCCGACCCCATCTGATAGACGTCGGATCCCTTGGGCATCCAACCGCCGTGAGACCATGTCAGATGCACTGGCGGCATTCCGCCGCGGCCGGGAAACTTGTATTCCACCCGCATCCGCATCGGGCAATCGTTGTCGCCGTCGTGTCCCTTTTCTCCCGTGGCCGCGACCGAAGTCGGAGCTCCCAGTTCCAGGGCCCAGAACGGAAGGTCCATAAAATGGCAGCCGAAGTCACCCAGTTGGCCGCCGCCAAAGTCCCACCAGTATCGCCAGTTGAAATGGAAATGGGCTTCACTGAATGGCCGGAACGGGGCGGGACCGATCCACTGGTCATAGTGAACGTGTTTGGGTGGTGCCGACGTTTGAACGTTGGGGAAGGATCGCACGCCCCCACCCTGCCAGACGTGGACCCGTTCGATCGCACCGATCGCCCCGGAGCGAACCAGTTCCACGACGCGGCGGTAATTCGCTCCTGCGTGAATCTGATTACCCATCTGAGTCGGCACATTTGCCTGCGCGTTCAGTTGCCGTAGTACACGTGCTTCGTAGACCGAATGAGTCAGTGGCTTCTCACAGTAGACAGGCAATCCCTGCTTCAGGGCGGCGGCGACAATGATCGCGTGCATATGGTCGGGAGTGCTGCAGACGATTCCGTCGAGGTTCGATGTCTCGAACACGTCACGGTAATCTGACACTTTCCTGGCACCCGGATGCTTGTTGCCAGCTTCCTCCAGCCGACGATCGTCGATGTCACACAGGACCGCAATGTTTTCGCCCGAAACTCCATTCAGATTTGCTTCCCCGCGGGCCGCGACTCCAATGACGGCGAGGTTCAACTTTTCGTTCGCACTGCGTGGCTCTTTGGCGCACGTGGAACTGCCTGTCAGCAGCGGTCCGGCCGCCACAGCGGTCCCGGCAGCAATCGCTGCCTGTAGAAATTCACGTCGGCCGAGCGATGAAGTCATGATTCGGATTCCTGAAGTGATAACATGCGAAAGAATCGCCTCGTGAGTTTACGGAATCGTCCTCAGTCCGCCCAGTGACTCGTCTCACCCCGCGAAAGACGGGTGCAGTCGTTAATTGGTGGT
>JAFEBS010000035.1 GCA_018242525.1 Planctomycetota bacterium
GCGTTTTACCACCACTGTAAAGCTGTTGTTGTAGTATCGCGACTATGTCGATTCCTTGCCTTTGCAGATGCTCGTCCGGATCACTAATCCGATAGTTTTCAACCCGGCCCCGCGATCCAGTTCTGGAAAGTCATTTGGCACAGGCATCTGGATGTACTGTCGAATCTCTTCACGATCGTGACTGGTCTCCTTCGTCAAATGTCGACGAGCGCCGCAGTTGTGGAAGTCGCTCTCCATCTGCCGGTTGATGTACGCGACCGTCGACTGATGCAATCCCCCTGATTCCCTTTGACTGCCAGGACATAGTCCGCCTTTCCGGCGACGATCTGTTCGGCGATCGCCGTCTGTGTCCCCATTGTCCTCCTGATCAAGTCATTTTCAACGAGACATGGAAGACGATGTACACAATCAGGCCGACGAGCGCAAGCCCCCTGTCTTACCTCGACACCGCAGAGCGAGCGCTGACCCTGACCAGTGATTGGTTCGAGCCGTGGCGACTCGGACCGTCCATCCAAGACGGCATATCCGATTTATTCGGTACATTTTACACTGCTTAGACGGAAAAGCAGAAATAACCCCAACTCGCTCTCCCACTTGTGGAATGACACAATTACGTTCGTCATCCAGAACTTTATGGCCGCTGAGATTCTGATTCGGGGTTGTTCGATGATTTCCGAGGCTCTCTATGACGCAATGCACGTCGACAAAGCTTGGTCCAATGACATCGATCGGTCGGATCATTTGGCTACTTCTCACCGCTTGGGCCTGCGTTTATTTATTACCGACCTTCATTCGCGACATCAGCAGAACTGGTCCCAGACGCGATTTTGCACAGGAATGGGTCTCCTCCCGGAATTGGATGCTGGCTGAGCCAGTCTATATGCCGCAGGAGCAGTCACTATTTCGTGAGCTCGGTTACAAGCGTCAGCCGGGACGATACTTCCTGGAATACAATGCGCATACACCCACGTCAGTATTAATAACACTGCCGTTCGGGCTGTTGCAGTATACCGATGCTTTTGTGATCTGGAACATCTTGTCACTGGCGGCCCTGGCAGCCGCACTCGCCTTGATTGCCTGGGAATTGGAGCTACGCCCATCGCTCTGGACGGCACTGCCAATCGTTACGGTGCTATTGGTTTGCAGGCCCGTCCATGCGAATTTTTTCCTGGGACAATGGAACGCGGTGCTGCTGTTGCTGATCACGGCCGCATGGGTGATGGATCGACGGGATAGATCGGTGCTTGCCGGTGTGTTTGCGGGGACGGCTGCCGTGATTAAAGTTTTCCCGGGCCTGTTAATTCTTTATTTCCTGTTACGTCGCAATTGGAATGGCGTCAGTGGCTGGTTCGCCGCAGTAACCGGGTGGACGATTGTCACGGTGCTCGTTCTGGGCCCCGACACGTTTCGAGACTACGTAACGGTTGTCATGCCAAGCCTGTCGTCGTGGCAACCAGCTGCTGGAAACATTTCCCTTCTGGGATTCTGGTCGAAGCTGCTCGGTCACCCCGCAACTCCAAACCGCATACCGATTCTAAACATCCCGCAGTTTGCACCGGTGGCGACGGCGGCGTGCGATCTAATCGTGATCGGTTTTTTCAGTGTGTCAGTCCTCCGAGCCCGCACTCAACGAGACCGCGACTACATGTTCGGTACGTGTGTGTCCGCTGCAGTATTATTGTCACCAATTGCCTGGGACCATTACTTTCTGTTGTTGACCCCGATCCTGGCACGTTTGTGGGTGGATCTGCCCCCCGGTTCGCCAAGCCGTTGGGCTTTTCGAATCATTCTGCTCCTGATCTGGATCCCGCTGGGGTTTTGGCGGTCGCTGCTGATTGGGGCCAATCTGGATAACATCGCCGATAATCTGCAATCCATCACGATCGTCCGTCCGTGGCAATCTCTCACTGCGCTGTCATTTCAAACGTATGCGCTCGTTGGGTTGCTCGTCCTTGGACTGCGCGCAGCCACTGCGGAACGATTAGCACCACCGGAGTCGATCCCATCAATGAACGACATGGGGTGATGTGGCTACGATAGAATTGACGATGAAAACGAGGTGGAGCTCGTCACTCATGCGCCGACAGATGTAAGGATTGCATCGTGGAGTGAAATTCCTCGTTCACAGGATTCACGGTAGGATAGACAGCCAATGGACTCCGTGTTGTTGACGCCTCCATCATCAAGGCAATCAGCCTTGAATTGAGCCCGATCCGATCGCGCGACCTAAATCAGGACGACCGAACCTCGAGCCGGATCCTGCAAGGACAGTTTCCTTGAAGCAGTTGGATTGGTTACGTCGAAGTCGCTGGCGGCCTGGGTTCAATTCCAGGTTGAGGGCCGTGATAATGCGCGCGTCTACGACACGGCATTCATCTGCCATTGCCGCCAGCAATGCCAGGTCGCACATTCGCAGGACCTGGCTGGGATTCCCGCGCGTGGCGTCGTAGACCGCAGTGACAGCGTCCCCGGAAAAGACAGGGACACGCGCCCCGCATCGCCGCATCGACTCGTTGATGAAGTGGCTCGTTTCGGCTGCAGTCCAGGCGGTCAATTCGACGGACAATTCAATGTCATCAGGCAATTCGTTCGCCGCCTGGTTTCTGGCTGTCATCAGCACGGTCATTGGTCCGATGGCATCGGCCAGATTCATGAGTCGTCGCAGAGCCCCAGACGCTCCAGGCTGGCACTGGTCAAGGTTGTCCACCAGGACCACGACGGACTGTCCGACAATCGCAGAGTTGGCGAGTTGTCGCTGAATCTGTGACCAGCACTTCACGAGCGATGAATCCGGCTCACAGTCTGCATGCAATTGATCCGCAAATTGCCAAGCGAAATCGGTCGGATTGATGCCAGTTGCATCCAGGTGAATGCACAGGCGTCCCAGGCGCTGAGCGTGCGACTTCACGACTTGCAGCAGGCAGGATTTGCCGATTCCCGCCGGGCCGGTCAGCAGTCCGCATCGTCGCTGTTCTTCAACGAGAAACAACAGTCGGGCCAATGCTTCTTCGTGGACCGCGCCCGCGGGGACGCCGTCAGATTGATGGTGTTGAAATGGCCAGCGATCAAACCCCCAATATGCCAAGTCCATTGGCTGCCTATCCTTCCGTAGAATTCGGGACGATTCGGTCCACTCCCGCTCACCGTTCTGGAGTCTGCCGATGCGAGCGTGATCTACTGCCGCCTGGATTTCATCGTCAATCCAGTCGCGGCGGCATCACCTGCTTGTCTGTCATCGGTCGATGTCGATGACTTTGAACAGTGCAGACGCGCATCGTGAATTCAAACCTGGATCGTGGAATTCCCGTCGTCATTCAGCATGGCGCGGTCGCGGACCAATTTCCGGACAGTCCGAATCATTCGTGCGGTCCGCATCGCCTGATCCTCGATGCTGTCGAGCACTGCACGGAATTCGGTACAGGCGGGAGAATCCCCGCTAAGTTCCCGGCAGAGCCAGACATTGGTCACGATTTCGTTCAACGGTTGAATCAAGTCGTGACTGATCCGGGATGCCAGGTCCACGGGGGATTCGATGGACAGCCATGACTGCGTTACTTCGTCGATGCTCAAGGTGTTCCCAGACACTGGTCCGTCGATCTGCGGCGTTTGAGGGATTTCATCCATTGAAGACTCCTTGGAAATGGGCTGATGGCAAAGATTAGGATTGAGCGCGGCTGACATGTAGTAGGGAACGTTGTCAGGGCACGTCCGGGGCCTGCCCTCTTTCCGCAGGCTCCAACTTTCCATCTTTAAGCGTAGCACGCGATTTGTGGACGATTCTCCGAATCAACCGCAGCAATCGCGACCAGATAAAATCCGGTTGACTGAATGGAATCTGTCCACCTGACGAATGAATGCGTGAAATTCAGACGAAATCCGCAAGAAGCACGATCATGTTGCCAAAGTTGAAGCTAGGTTCTACTGACGGCACTTTGCCCTTCTAATTACTGCGGGCCGGAAACTGCGCCGCAATTGAATAATGTGCGACTTCGCGCATGGATTCTGCGACGTGAACAATGGAGTGGATACATGCCCAAGCTCGACAAGTCGGGTACAGTCTTCGTGGTAGACGATGACCTCAGTGCCCGTGAAGCGGTTGTCGCGATGGTCCAACGGATGGGAATTCCGTCCCTGGCGTTCGAGACAGGCGAAGACTTCCTCGCCGGTGAACACCACCATCAGCCGGGGTGCGTTATCTCTGACCTGCGTCTGGGGGGAATGAACGGTCTGGCGCTGTTGGCAAACATTCGGCAGCATGGAAGTCGTATACCGTTTATCCTGGTCAGTGCTTATGCAGATGTTTCCGTCGCGGTCGATGCCATGGAGCGTGGAGCGATCACAATTCTGGAGAAGCCATATCGCGCACAAGTCCTGTGGGATTCAATCGTTCGATCGTTGCAGCAGGATCAGGAGCAGCGGACACTGGTATCCCGCAGGGCAAATCTGATCGACCGCCTGAACGCTTTGCCCGACGTTGAAAAAAGCATCGTTGAGATGCTGTTGAACGACATTCCCAACAAAACCGTCGCTTTGCGGTTGCAGGTTTCTCTTCGGACGGTGGCACTGAAACGAAAATCGATTCTTCGGCATCTGCAGATGCCAAATATGAAGTTGTTGATCTGGCACCTGGGTGAGATTGGCTGGCCGTCGACAGTGTTCAAGGAATGAAGCCCCCCCGCGGATCGTCCGGAACGAGTGGTTTCGAGATTCCGCACCGCACACGGACGGTTGCCCGAGGGCCGACACGCGTGTATCGTTCCCCGTCGGAAAAAGCGCTGAGAATGGGCATTCGAGACTATTACGAGGAGCAGTCGCGTGACGGAGCGAGTTGTCATTATTGGATCTGGTCCCGCCGGCTGGGCAGCTGCCATCTATGCCGCCCGAGCAAACCTGGAACCGCTGGTCTTCGAAGGGGCGATGACGCAGGAGAATTACCAGCAGGGAACCATGCCTCTGGGGCAACTCTCGTTGACAACAGAAGTTGAGAACTACCCCGGGTTTCCGCACGGTGATCTATCGGGATTCCTGTCCTCGGCGTTACCGCCCGAGGGGTTGGCGCTGGTTCCCGAATTTGACGATCCGGCACTGACCGGTCCCCGCCTGATGCACCTGATGCGTCAACAGGCCAAGAACTTCGGGACCCGCGTCATCACAGACGACATTGTCAGCGTTGATTTCTCCAGCCGGCCATTCAAGCTGAATAGTCTGGAAGGGGGACAGGTCGAAACTCATTCGGTCATCATCGCAACCGGCGCCCGGGCGAATTACCTGGGATTGCCGTCTGAAGACAAATTCAAGAACGCGGGTGTGTCGGCCTGTGCGGTCTGCGATGGTGCCCTGCCTCGGTTTCGTAACAAGCCGCTGGTCGTGGTTGGCGGTGGCGACAGCGCGATGGAGGAAGCCAGCTATCTGACGAAGTTCGCGGAAACCGTCTACCTGGTTCACCGCCGTGGCGAGTTTCGCGCCAGCAAGATCATGGCTCAGCGTGTGATCGACAACCCGAAGATTCAGGTCAAATGGTTTTCTGGAGTCGAAGAAGTTCTGGGTGACGACAAACTGGGAGTCACCGGCGTTCGGCTGAAGAATCTGCAGTCAGGCGCGGTGGAGACCCTGTCGGTTTCCGGGATGTTTTGTGCGATCGGTCATACGCCGAACACGGACTTCCTGAAGGGGCAAGTCAAGACGGACGAAAAGGGCTATATCCTGTACACCCAGCAGTTCCGCACGGACACCAGTGTGGAGGGAGTCTTCGCTGCGGGGGATGTCGCAGACAGTTACTACCGTCAGGCGATCACTTCAGCGGGAACCGGCTGTATGGCGGCGCTGGATGCCGAGCGATGGTTGGGAGCACAGGGCGTCCACTAGCAGGAATAGTGGGATCGAATAACACTAGCCAGACGCGCCAGCAAGGGATTTAACGTTCGGCACACATCGACGACTGCATCGGTCGCGCGTCGAATCTGTGTGAACTGTGGCAAACAAGAATGGGGTCTCCCCAAAGGACTCGATCAAACATGCTGAGTCAAGACGGTTGTCTCGCGCGGCGTGCCCGCTTGTGGAATTCGGTTCCTGCGGATTGCGAGTGGTTACTGATCGCCGACCCTCGTCACGTCTTGTATCTGTCCAACTTCTGGATCCATCCCCAGACTTTTTCGGCGGGGGAACGGGCCTGGCTGTTGCTGGAGCGGGATGGCAAGGCGACGTTGCTGGGAGACAACTTTTCGTTGCGGTCGCGTGCCGCAGATCCGTTCGTCGACGATGAAGTCATGGTGAAGTGG
The DNA here is from genome assembly GCA_018242525.1 of Planctomycetota bacterium. Lineage (GTDB taxonomy): Bacteria > Planctomycetota > Planctomycetia > Planctomycetales > Planctomycetaceae > Schlesneria. Next base: position 6,279 of record JAFEBS010000035.1, read on the forward strand.
TACGATCACAAGCACTCGGTGATCAATCGCGACCATGCGCTGTTGAAAGCGGCCGAAGAAGTTGCCAGTCGACTGTACGGCCGCAGTGGTGCTGTCGAAGCAGAGTGGTTGCCGGTCGGAGCGTTTGAGCTGCTGGGGTTGGATCACGAACAGCACTCCGTTCGCCGTGAAACATCAGACTTGGGAAAGCCCGGCTCGGTCGATCTGGGAACGACGCTGCGGTCCTTGCGGCGTCAGAAGCATTCCGACGAAATCGCGGTGCTGAAGGAATGCATGCGGGCCGGTGAAGCCGGGATGCTGCGCCTGCGGGAAATCATCCGGCCGGGAGTCACCGAGTTCGAGATTTTCCGAGCGGTCCAGGACGCTGCGATTGCTGCGGCTGGCCGCCCGGCCTTGATTTACGGTGATTTCCGCGCCGCGAATGCCACTCATCCCAAGGTGGGCGGATTGCCAACCGACTACGCTCTGCAGAACGGTGACATGTTCACGCTGGACTATTCGGTCGTTCTGGAGGGATATCGGTCTGACTTCACCAACTGTTTGACCGTCGGCACTCCCAATCCTGAGCAGCAGCGGTTGTCTGACCTGGTGTCTGCCGCACAGCGTGGCGGCGAAGCGCTGCTGAAAGCCGGCAGCCGTGCCGCTGACATCTGGCATGCGGTGAACCGTCCGATCCTGGAAGCAGGACTGGCCGATAAGTTTGCGCATCACGCCGGACACGGGATCGGGCTGGCCCACCCGGAACCGCCCATTCTGGTCCCGGACAGTGACGACATCCTGCTGGCAGGCGACGTCGTCACCCTCGAACCCGGTTTGTACGTGCAGGGGATTGGCGGCATTCGGATCGAGCATAATTACCTGATTACCGAAACCGGATACGAACGTCTCAGCAATCACGTGATTTCACTGACGTAACCGCTCGCCGAGGTCACCAGACACGGTGTTGGGCCTGCCGCGGATTCGCGAAGTGCGTTTAAAGAAATCTTGGCTATCCGCCTCATGACAGTCGGCGCGAAAGGTTATTATCGATGAAGCAGGTTGATTGGAGTTATCACCGGAACGGCTGCAAGACCTGCGGTCGAGCTGCGGCGTTTCTGGAAGCGCATGAGATTGGCATCGCCGCCCAGGACGACGCCCGCAAAATTCCGCTCGTCGAGGCTGATGCGCTGAAGCTGGCGGGACAGGTCAACGAGTTATACGTGACCCGCGGTACCAAGGTGATTCACATTAACCTGAAGACTGATCGACCGGACGACGAAACATTGCTGGGGCTGCTGATCGGTCCCAGCGGCAAACTGCGCGCACCAACTTTGAAAATCGGCAAGACGATGATTGTCGGGTTTGACCAGGAAACGTATGAGCAGGTCATCGGATAGCAGGAATTGGTTTCAGGATCAAACCGTCACGTTGTTGCAGATGTCATCCATCAGCCACGAATTCAGATCCCGCAGCATCTTGGTGCTGGGAGCTTTCTCCGCATTCTGATAGACGCGCGTTCCGACCTGCATGCCGACGGAATACAGCAGGCGGCCCGTCGCGACGACGTCGCCGACAAGCGTGGTGGTCGATCCCAGGGACGTGGCCAGCAGGATGCGCTTGTTTTTCAATTCGTCGGTCTGCACCAACGGGGCATCGGGTTTGGGCATTTCACCGCTGAAGCTGATGACGCCACCAAACCATTCGGGTTTGGCCAGCATCACCTGGATGGCCGTGGTGGCACCGCTGCCAAAGCCTGCCAGGTAGATTCGTTCGCTGTGAATATGGTACTCGCGTCGCAGTGACGTCACGATCGCTCGGACGTCCTGCAGCAGTTCGGCAGAACAGGGAGACGACCAACTGTGCCCCGTTCCCGAGGCGACGTCACCTCGCAGGGCCACACCGATGTAATTGCGGTCGCTGATCGACGGCATGACATCGGCCAGTTCGTTTTCCGATTTGCCGTCACCATGGAACCAGACGATCAGCGGATAGGCATAACCCGCTTCGTAGTGCTCGGGCATATACACAGCATGCGGTCGCTGGCACCCCTGAGTTTCACGGGCGGGTTGCAGGTTCGGGTCGGCCGACAGCATCGACTCGATCAACTCGATGATTTCCGGATGGGCCGGCAAATCGTCCAGCGTCGGGTCGGTCGCCTGTGGCGTATCCTCCAGCGTATGCGTCAGGTCGACGAATCGGCGCGAACAGGCAAACCGGTCGTCGAAGCCTGGCAGATGTTCCGCATCGTCGGATTGTGAATCGAAAAAGAAGTCTGTCATTTTCGCATATCCCCGTGGACGCCGGGTGGGGGCCGGCTGACCCTGACAGCCTGTGGGCTGTCATGTATCAGGACTTTCCAAAAGCATCAGTTGACTCACCGCAGTTGCAGAACCGGTCCGGTGGGCAGGGTTGCCGCCCCCCGGGGGCCTTCAAACTCCAGTGCCGCGACAACATCGCGGATCTCACTCAGCGGAAAATGCGTTCCTGGACACTCAGTCGCCTTCACATCCCCGTGACCGACGATTTGAGCTGTCTTGATCTCATAATCCCCTGAAAGCACTCGTACCAGACGTTTGACCGAGGTCACTTGTGCCGCGGTTGGCGGTCCATTCTCAAAATTCCCGACCAGGACGATGCCGATGCCCAACTGGTTGTATTCAGCCACTCCGGCATGTGCCCCCTGCATCTGCTGTTTCCAACGGAACGTGGGTTCGATTTCGCCATCGTTCATCCCCTTGCCATTTCCGATGACAAAGTGATAGCCGATTCCCAACCAGGGCTTTCCGTTCTTGTCTTTATTCTTTAAGTGTGACTCGTGGATGCTCTCCACGTCGCCTTGATCTGACGCCGTGTGGTGAAGCACGATGTATTTCCAGTCGCGCGCCGCCGTTTCTGGCTTCCAGGGATTGTCTTTCGTAATCGGTGTAACCGGTTGAACCTCGGGTTCCTGCGGGGCAGGAATGACTGGAGCTTCCAGGATGGGTGGCTGAAGTTGGGGCTGACTGATCGATGCCGGTGGTGGCACGACCTGTCGGTAACAACCCAGACAACCCACACTCCACGTCAGAACTCCCAGAACCAGCATCATTCGGTGCCGCACCGCAAACGGTCCACGACAACCGAATTGGCCTCCTGACGAGAACTTCCAGAGTGCGTCCATGCCCAGTCCGTTGGGTTATCCATTCATCCTGTTTTCGCCGGTGTCCCAAGCGAGCGGAAATGTACTTGGGAGCCAAAAATGTGTCAATGTGGGGTCTTGGCGCAGGCCCGCTAAAGCCGATTCGGCCAAGGGGATCAATGTCAGGGGGGGAAAACAGGCGAGAGTTTGAGCCCAAAAAACAGCCCAGCATATCTTTCGCAGTTTGCGTCAGCTTCCCAACTGACGCAACGCACGCGATTTTGGCCCGGATGGAGGGCATCCGCAAAAAAGAGTGAAGATCCTGGACGAAATCACAGAATCTCCAGCGTCGGCATCTTCGGCGTCTCCAACAACTGCCGCGCGATCTGCATGGCGGTCTTCTCACAAATGCCGAGCAATGGACTGCGCGACGGATTGTCCTCTGCGAACAGGCTGGCGATCCGTCCATCATCGCCGCGGATGCGAATTCCGGCATCAACCGGCAGTTCACCCAGGAACGGAATCCCCAATTCCTCAGCCTTCTTCCGGGCACCACCACGACCGAAGATTTCTCCGGTCATGTTTTCGACCAACCCCAGGATCGGGATCTTGACCTGCCGGAACATGCTGATCGCCTTCATCGCATCCAGCAGTGCGACCTGCTGTGGTGTACAGACGACGACGGCCCCCGCCAGACCCATCATCTGCGACAACGTCAGTGACACATCGCCCGTACCCGGGGGAAGATCGATGATCAGATAGTCCAATTCGCCCCAATCCGTATCCTTCAGAAACTGCGTGATGGCGCGGTGCAGCAACGGGCCGCGCCAGATGACAGCCTGATCCGGCTGGACAAAATAGCCCATCGAAATGACTTTCAATCCGTCGGCCACGACCGGTTCGATCCGTTCAAACTCTTCCCCGGTGGAGGTTGTATGCTTTACGGCAGATGGCTTGCCGTGAGCTCCCACCATGTGCGGAATGCTGGGGCCGTAGACGTCGGCGTCCATCAGTCCCACTTTGGCACCGAGCGTTTTCAGTCCATAAGCCAGTGTGGCCGCCACGGTGCTCTTACCCACACCGCCCTTGCCGCTTCCGACCGCCACGACATTCTTCACGCGCAGGCCGATTTTCCCCCCCGAATTCAGGCCCCGCACATCGGAAACGTAGGCCACTTCGACCGCCCCTGCCTCGGGAAGGTCTTGCGCAATCGTGCTGCGAACGGCACTGGTGATGCGATCTCGGTCGGGGTACGCCGGTGACGGCAGATCGATGGTAACGGTGACGGCATTTTCGGGACTCACGGCCGCACTGCGCAGCATCTTCAACTCGCCCAGCGAACGGCCAATTTCGGGATCTCGGACGTTGTGGAGGCGTTCGAGCACTTGAGCTTCAGTCAGCATCTTCAGTTCATCCTTCCGCATTCCTGCGGGATTGGTTTGTTTTGACGATGGCTCAGTCCGCCATCCGTCCAAGCGGATATTCATTCGCCGGTCCGCGACATCGACCGGCGTTGGCAGAACGTCGATGGGTCGAATCAGCATCGAAATGGCTGAGGGCGACACCACTGCCGCCAACTCGTAAAGCAGTTGTATCACTGTCCCGACAGACCGGCAACTGGCACGGCCGAAGCGCCGGTTCGCAGCAACCGTCGACACAGGCTTGCCACGTGATGCCCGGCAAGTTCGTCGGACACAAATGCAGCGGCACCCGCTTCTCGAATCGGCCATTCCAAGTCTGCAAGTTTGGCCGACGAAATCACGACGACGGGAGACCTGGGACGGCGTTGACACCAGCCCACCAGCCACGACAGACAATCCTGGGGAGCCGCGTCGAGTGTCAACACGAATACAGTCTCTGCCACTTCAGGAATCGCCACGAGATCCTGAACCGACCGGCATTCACGCACAAGGATTGGCTGATTGGAATACTGTCGTTTCAGCTCCGGCCCCCAAACAGGTTCCCGCTCGAACACGACCAGACCGGCGATTGGCTTTTCCGTGCGTTCAGACATGTGAATCCTCGGTCTGGCTGATTCCGCGACTCCTGCGATCTTAGCGACACCCTGGCGGATCGTGAAATACCGTCGCGGACATTCGTGACTGGCGTTACCATGGGGCTCGAACGGAATCTTTGAGTTCAACAAGGAATCAACCTGTGCCGAACAATCCGGTTTGCGTGGGGCCCTGGCGTTGCGGACGAGACGAACCGCTGCTGTTCATGGCGGGGCCGTGTGTCATTGAGAGCGAACAACTGGTTCTGGATGTCGCCCAGCGCCTGGCCGATCTGTCGGCAGCGCGGAATGTTCAAATCGTCTTCAAATCAAGCTTCGACAAAGCCAACCGGACCAGTGTGGACAGTTTTCGCGGTCCTGGACTGGAACGCGGACTGGAAATCCTGGCAAAAGTGCGCGAAGTCACCGGTTTGCCGCTTCTGACCGACGTCCATGATCCCCGGCAGGCTGAACCGGCAGCGGCGGTCTGCCAGATCCTGCAGGTTCCCGCGTTCCTGGCGCGCCAGACCGATCTGGTGGAAGCGGTGGCTGCAGCCACCGCCCGCCACGGTGGCGTCGTCAACGTCAAAAAGCCGCAGTTTGTGGCCCCGGAAGACATGATTCACGTGGTCCGGAAGTGCGAAGCGTTTGGAAATCCCAACGTTTTGCTGACCGAACGAGGAACGACGTTCGGATACGGTCGCCTGATCAATGATTTTCGGTGCATCCCCGTCATGCAGGGATTTGGCGGCCCCGTGATTTTCGACGCCACGCATAGCGTTCAACTGCCGGGTGGAGCGACGACCGGCGGCCGGCGGGAATTGGTTCCGTTTCTGGCGCGCGCCGCCGTCGCCTGCGGTTGCGATGGCATTTTCTTTGAGACGCACCCCAACCCCGATGTTGCGTTGAGTGATGGGCCCAACATGGTACCACTGGCCGAACTGCCACGGTTGATCCACCAACTGGTCCGACTCAGGACGTTGGCTCTGGAATTCCGGAACGAGGTCGTCTGATGCTCTCTGATTCGTCGTTTGTGAACGGTAATGTGACGCTCGCCAAACCCAATATGATCCAGATGCCAAATCGATCCCAGGTTCAAAAGGGGTGACTGAGTCAGAGACAACTCATGAATGCAATCCATTCACCGCATTTCGTCACTCGTCCTCGTCATTCTTCTCTGTGATATCCCCTTTTTCGAGGCGTTTCATCGAGCCTTCAATCTGACGTTTCAATTTGGGGGACGCCGCCTCGGCGAGCTTGGCGAGGGTCGGAATCGCCGTCTTGGCTTTCATTTGCTCCAGCAGATGCAGCAGAGTCCAGACCGAATCCGAGTCCGCCTTTTCAAGAGCGGCCAGGATTTGCGGCAGGGCGGTCCCAGCATCCTTGGCGCGCAGGGTGAGACCGCTGGCGGCCCTGGCGGCGACATACGGGTCGGGATCACTGAGGGCTGCTGCCAGAACTGGCACGGTCTCCGCCGGGTGACCACCGATCGAGCCGAGGGCGTCGAAGGCGTCGATCCGCAGATCGGAAGGCTCTCCCTTGGCAAACTCGAGAATCTGCGGAACGGCTGGTTCGGCGTGTTCGCCGAACTTCGTGAGTGCTTCCAGGGCGCGGGCGCGCGTTCGCTCGTCTTGAAGCTGAGCCTGCAGGCGTTCAACAGCAGGTTTGGCGGCACCAATCCTGATCAGGATTTGCGGAATCTGGTCTGTGGCGCGGCCTGCGCGTCCGGACTGCATTAGTTCGATCAATTGCGGGGCGACGTCGGCGGCGTTCTCGCCGAGTTCTTCGAGTGTGTGCGCTGCGTAGTACTGATGCTTTTTCGACAGGGCCGCGACCAGGAGCGGCAGGGCCGGCCTGGCGGCGGCACCCATCCCTTCCAGAATCTCAAACGGGATATTAAACGTCGATTCATCGTTCAGCATTGTGATCAACACCGGCAACAATTCGGCTGCGTTGGGTCCCAGACGGCGCAGTGGCTCCACGGCTTTGGCCTGGGTTTGCTTGTTATTGAACACCTGAATGACCCGCGGCAGCGTCTCTTTGGCGGTGGGATCAATCTGCGCCAGGGCCAGGGCCGCGGCCGTGCCAGCGGAACCGCCGTCCGCGTTCATGAGTGTTTTCAGCGCGGGGATGGCTGCCGCGGCCTTGTCGTGGAAGGGTCCGAGGAATTCGATCGCCCGGATGCGTTGCGGGTCTTCGCCTTTCTCCACCGTTTCAATCAAGGCCGGGATGACAGCCTCCGACTTGGGAGGCAACTGCAGGTAAAAGCGATCCTGTGGCGCGGTCCGCAGGTAATCGAGCAACGCCGCTTGAACATCCGGACTGGCGATGTCCAATTCCATTGCGATGCGCAGTGCCGTCTGGCGAAAGTCGGCTTTCACATCGGGATCGTTTGCCAGTTTCAACAGTTCGGGGAGCAATGGTCGTCCCGGCTTTCCGATGCCGGTGATTCTGTAGACGACGTCCAGAGGAGTCTGCTTGTCGCGATTCTGGAGGGTGTTTCGCAGAACTTCGACGGCGGCCGCTGCGTGCTGTGGATTACGAACCAGCGTGACTGCCGCCTCAACGGCGATGGCAGGATCGGTGTCCTTCAACAGTTCGGCCAAAGCGGGGGCGGTCGCTTCGGGGAATTGATAAACCTGACCCAGCATGCGGACCGCTGCCAATCGGACGGGGCTGGGGAGCGACGTATCTTTGGTCAGCTTGCCCAACAGTGGAATGGTTGCCTCCGTGGAATTCACGTAAATCTGCTGGCCCTTCAAGCTGACCATCAGGGCTTGGAAGTCGGGAGCCAGCTCGCCGGATCTTGCCCCCAGGGCGGACATCAAATTGACGGCAAGGACGGCATAGGAAGTGACTGAGTTATTAATCTCGTCTTTCTCATCGGGCTCGGCCAACAGTGTGGCGCGCTGCAACATCTGACGAATTTCAGGGATTTGATCGGGACCGATTCCAATCGACATCAACGCCGAGCCGGCCGACTGCGTCAGCGACATTCCATCAATGACCTCGTCCTTGCCGTCAGCTGGGTTGGCGACAATTCTCATCAGTATGGGGATTGCGGCCGAAGCGTCGACGTTGGCATTTGCCAGCCGATTGACAGCGGTGATGGACATGATTCGTGTCATCGGATCGGTGCTTTCCAGTCCCGGCAGGATGGTCGGCAGGATTTCCGGTTCGTGCGGATTCAGGTGTGCGAGTGCCAGGGCTGCCATCTGTCTTCGAGGGGCTGAATCCGACTCCATGGCCCTTCGCAGCAGTGAAGACATGGTCAAACCGCGGCGATGAGTCGAAAACGTGACAAGTTGCAGCAGGCGATAGCGCCGCCTTGGTGTTAAAGTCTCACCGGTCATCGTATCCACCAGGACCGACAGCGCTTCGGGGCCAAGCTGGATCGCCAGATGGATCGCGGATTCGGCCGTTTTGTCGTACAGGTACCATGGTGCCAACTGGCGTGCGAATTCGACAGGATCGATCTCTGCTGGCCGTCGCTTCAACAACACCGCGGCGAACGCCTGGCGTGCGGGATCCTGCGAATCCAGTTCGGTTTCGAGGATTTGAATGACCGCCGGCTGCTGCAGCCTCGATTCGAGTAGCGTTTGAGCACGGTAGTTGACCGAGTCGTCTGAGCTGTTCGACAGCCGCAGCAGCGACTGGATCAATTCCAGCGGGCTGCCGGGAAGGGCGTCAAGCGCCTGGTCGGTCGTGCTGTAATCCGACAGCAATTCAAACAGTTCTGCATCGGGCCCCAGCGGCGCGGCCGACAATCGCTTGATGGCATGTTCCAAACTGTATTTCAACGAGTCGTTATCGGTGGCGGCCAGTTTTTCCAGATCAGGCAGCGCCGCCTTGGCCGCCGGGCCGATCTTGGCCAGGGTCTGGATGGCTTCGGACTGGACCTGTTCGTTGGGGTCGTTCAACCGCTGCACGATGTCTGGAACGGCTTCTGCCGCGTGTAACTTCAACTGTCCCAGCGATTGCAAGGCATTCTGCCGCATGTCCGGAGAATCGCTGGAGAGGAGCTTGATGATGTCGGGCAAGGCGGGCTTCGCACCTTCCCCGAGGTTTCCCAGGAGTTGCAGAATGCTGTACAACTGGAATGGGTCGGAGGTGGGGATGATCTTTCGCAGAGTGGGAACGGCGGCCTCGCCCGCGTGACCAATGACTCGCAACGCTTCGATCGACGAAACTCGATTGTCCGGAATCTCCAGCCCTTTGATCAATTCCGTCATCACAGCCGGATCTCCGGGAGCGATTCTGGCGAGCGCTGAGGCGGCATCCGAATTGCGATGCTTTTCGTCGCCGTTCACCAACGGCAGCAGATCCGGCACTGCGATCCTGGCCACGGGACCGAATTCGCCCAGTGCTCGGGCCGCACTGTGCCGCACGGAGTAGTTTTCATCGTGCAGCGCGGCGCGGATTTCCGGGATGGTGTCTGCTGCCAGTTCGTGACAGGCTCCCAGAGTTTCCAGGGCGCTTGAGCGAACGGAGGAAGATTCATGCTTGAGGACCGAACGGGCGGCCTGAACGGACTCAGGGACGCTCTTTCCCAGGTACTGTAGCTTGGACAGCGCCGCCGTCTTCGCTTCCGGTGAGCCTTTTTCGACGGCTGCCAGGAAGCGTGGCAGGCTGTCGTGGAACGATTCCTGGCGGTTGAGCGCGCTCAACAGGCTGGCGTGGAATTCCGCGTGCGCCTGTTTCTGTTCGTCGGTCGCTGCGTCCGGTAGCGGCTCTTCGCATTGCTGTGCCACCTTGAGCAGCACCTTTTCCGGCGGGTTTGCATAAGTGATGCAACGCACCGCTTGAGTGCGCAGCCGCAGGTTCAAACTGGGTGCTGCGATAACTTCGGCCAGCGTCGGATCAACTTGACCATCGCGAGGATCCCCCGATGCCAGCATCACGGCACACCAGCCTCGGAGTGACAACGGTTGCTGCGTGTCCCGCAGAAATGTCTTGATTTGCTCAATGCTTGCCGGTTCGCGGGACTCGTCGTCCCAATATCCGCCGATGGTCTCGGCGGCGGCTTCACGGATTTCCGCGCGGGCTTCCTGATCGATCATGATCTTAGTGACGGCACTCAACCCGTCGGCCTTCATCGCGCGAATCACTTCACTCACAGAATTCCGTTCGCCCCAGGCCGTCTGCTTTGCCTGCGACATCTGCCTGAGCAGGCCGCGGACCCTTTTTTCGGGGTCGATCTGGTAAGTGCCGATGGCCTTGGCAGCGGATTCGCGCACCCAATTGTGCGGATCGGACTGCGCCTGCTCCAGCAAAGGAATGGCCTCGGGCAGTTTAGGCTGGCAGGTCTGCAGAGCCGCGATGGCAGAATCACGCACCTGTTCGTCAGTGTCTTGATAAAGGATCTTGAGGACGTCGAGCATGGCGGGGGTGAACGCGGTTTGACGTCCCAGCCCCTGAGCGATGGCCGTCTTGATGGAATAGTTGTCGAGTCCTTTCTTTGCGATAAAAGGACCGAATGCAGTCACGTCACCGAGTTCCGCGAGCGCACCGGCAATCGCGTCCTGGTTCGAGGAATCCTGCTTCACGAGTGTCAGTAAAATCGGAATTGCAGGTCGGCCGGCTGTTCCGAGTGCGCCGCACGTGTTGGCGAGATAGCCGATATTCTCGGGCGACGCGTTTTTCAGCAGGGGGAGGACCATGTCCCCGATCACCCTGGCCCGTTCAGCGTCGGCCCGCGCCAAAGCCGCCAAAGTCGCTGCGCAACGGAAGCGGACGTCAAACTCAGGATCCTTCTGCATCACCAATCCCAAGGCCGGAATGGCGTCGGGAGACGCGGATGCGTGTTGCTCCAATGCGACGGCGCAAGCGCTGCGGACCGGGGCTGCCCGGTCCCGTAATCCCTTGACCAGGACCTCGGCGGCCGCGGAATTCGGCTGCTGAGACTTCAAGTAGTTTGCGGATCGTTCGCGAACCCCGGCATGCGCATGGCTCAGATAACCAATCAACATCGGCAGCGCCGTCTCATCGTAGGCATAGTCCAGCTTGGCCTTGATTTCGGGCGGGATGTTTTCCGTGGTCTGTTCCGCCCCATTGATGGCCGCAGGCCCTGGCGTTTCGGAGATTGATGGACGAGTGGCAGGTGACGGGTTGGTTGCCTCGGCCATCGCCGGATGCATCGTCTGGGAGGGATCAGAACCACCCATTTTCGCCAGGGCGTCTGCAAGCGAAGTATCGTCGGGGGGCGTGGATTCTTGGGGTGAGCGTTTAGTGCCAACATCGTTCCGAGTGATCTTGCCAGTCGGCCGGCGGGAGGGAATCAGTAGGAAGACGGCCACCATCAAGACGACGACGACCGAGACTCCGCCGCAGATCAGGAGCGGATTGAGTTTTGGCTTGGGTGACTGCTGGAACGGCGATCGACGAACAGTGGATGGAATCGACACTGGTTGCACAGTCAGCGCTGGAACGCCTGGTTCGGCAGATGTCACCGGCGCTGATGTCAATTGTGCAGACTCGTCAACGGCGGGAGTTGCAGTAGGATTTGTCGTCCCGGGTGGCGGCATTACGGCGAACGTCTGCTGACAATTAGGGCAGGCGATGGCTTTTCCCAGCAATTGCGGGTCTGCCAATTCACCACGGACATGGCAATGTGGACATTCCACCATAAAGGATTGCGTCATGATTCTTCGATTTCCAAAGGTCGATATGCGGAAAGTCGCTTTGTCTATCTTAACTGCCAATAAATCTTGATGCCACGGGCGGTCGGAGGGATCCGGTTATGACACAGGAAAGCAATCGGATTGCGGGGGAAGTGGCTCCATTGCTGTTCTTTAATCCCGATGGGAAATCTCCCTGCCGAGAATGAGCAGCAACCATGCATCCTTGACGACGATTGTTGGTGAGGCATAGTTTAAGCCCGCTGCCTGCGTCCGTCGCCTGCCGATTTGGCGACCACGGGGCACGCCAGTCTGATTCATTCGAGGGGATTACAATGAACTTGAGGGTAAGCGCGGTTGCGTGGCTGCTGTTGTTGACGCTCGTCCACATCGAAAGTGGAAGTGCCACAGAACCGGCAAATCCGCAACTGATTCCCTACTTTCAGTTTTCCAAGATCCGGCCCACGTTGCCACTGCCCAGGGGGAGCAGCAGACAACCACTCGCCTTTACTGGCGATCCGTATTGGTCGGTCGAGGCGCTTTGTCGGGCATATCACGTGCCCGGCGCTCAGACGGGACACGGCTTGGCGGGCGGAGGCGTGATCGGAATTGTCGAATTCGGTGGGGGGTATGTCCAGGCGGATCTGGACCTGTTCTCTCAAGCGTTTGGACTTCCACCAATCGTGGTCGAGGATGTTTCGGTCAATGGCGGCACGAATGAACCGGGCTCCAGTGCCGATGTGGAAGTGACGCTGGATATTGAAGTCGCTGCTGCCGCTTATTACCACGCCACCGGTACGATGCCGACAATCAAGGTTTTCTTCGCACCGAATGTGTTTGAGAATTTTGTTCCGTTGATTCAAGCCGCCGTCGACAACAAATGTGATGTGCTATCGATCAGTTGGGGCGCGGACGAAGATGCGTGGCAGACATATGCACCGGGAGAAGCTGAGCGCGTGGAAGCAACGGCCCGGTCGGCCACCGGGCAGGGCCTGACAATCTTCGCGGCATCCGGCGACGGAAGTTCCTCGGACGGCGAGACCCCAAGCACGCCGCGCGTCGATCTCCCGGCTTCGTGTCCGCATGTGATTGGATGTGGCGGCACCTCGAAGTCGCCGACCATGGAGGTTGTCTGGGGCGACGGTCAACCGGGCGACGGGGGAACCGGCGGCGGGTTTTCCGCAATTTTTGCAAAACAGCCGTTCCAGCTCCATGCACCGAAGGCACCTGCGGGCCTGGGACGCATGGTTCCTGATCTGTCTGCCAATGCAGACCCCGCCTCGGGTTATGTCTTCGCCTACGGAAGCTTTTATGGCGCCCCTGGGTTGTATGCCGTTGGCGGGACAAGTTGTGTCGCCCCCCTGTACGCCGGGATCACTGCAGCCTGCGGACGGAAGCACGGATTCATTACGCCGACCTTGTGGAAGTCCCCCGCCGCGTTTGCCGACATCACTCAGGGCTCCAACGGCGACTACAGTGCCGCGACAGGTCCGGACGCGTGTACTGGCCTCGGAGTTCTGAATGGGGTCGCCTATACAAATCTGTTTTCGTCCACCGGGCAGACTTTTACCGTGAGCGTGGTTGATAACAGGACAGGGCATTATCACGCCAGCATGTCATTCAACGATCCAGGGCTGGGAGAATATGCCGTCATCGACGTCGATTCGCCGTCAACCACTGGATCGGGAACTTATACACAAGTGCCGCCATCAGGGGTGGCGACTATCGTGTTTGGCGTCAGCGGACGATCGTCTGAAATGTTTTTCGGGACCTATACGGCGGTGATCATTGACAAGAAAGCAACCGGAATCCCGGTGATCTTCGACAATACTCCGGCGACGATCACAGGCGTGGGATTCGGTTTGAATGGATCCGGCAAGTTTGAGTTCTACTCGTTCAAGGGCCATGATTGACCGGCATCTACCGCGTCGAAGGAATGGATAGCGAATGTCCTTCTTCCCTTCATGTGCTTTGTGGTCCAACAGATCCCTCAATCGGTGACGCCGCAGCCTATAGACCGTCCGACATCGGTGACGTCCCGGGATCCGTTCAAGTGGAAATGAGAACAGGCGTCGAAACCGGTGGGTTTCGACGCCTGTGTCGATCGTCAGGAAATCAGTACGGGCAGAACTCAACCACCCTGGCTGTTGACTGGGGATCCGGCGGCAATCATGTCGCACGAGGTGCTGCAGTCGCAGTCATCGATCCCGTCGGTGTTCACAGCACCAAACGTGCAGGAGATGGGATTGCCACCCTTCTTGCAACCGGTGAAGCCGGGATAGCAGAACGACTGGTTCAGCACACCGATCGCATGAGCAGTGTCCTGCAATTCTTCGTTGACAGAGACGACGACGCTGCTCAAGCCAACGATGACGCCCAGAACGCAGATCGTCAGGACCAGAACGAGTTCGGCGGAGATGATCACGCCAGCTTCGTCATTCCAGAAATTCTTCAACATGTGGAGAAACCTTTTTTGATTGAGAGATCACTGTTTGAACTGAGTTGAGAAGTCGACGACAGTTAGGGCCGGCGAAAAATCGCGCGCCTTACCGTCAGGACCATGCCGATCTGGTGTGGCCAGGGAGGACACGATCCATTACCAGACAGACCGAGGTTGGGCCCAACCTCCCGATCCACCTCTCTGGCAAGAGGTCCCGCCATCCAACTCGCGACGTCGGACGAACGATGATTTCAAGCCGGCAACCGGCGCAAGGAATTGCAACCATCACCGGACAAACTTTCCCACCAAGGACCGCGGCTCGTCGCGTTCACCAGGCGGAGAAAATCGTCGAAAATTCAGGGCAGTCCCCAAATTGAAGTTGGGGGATTGCCCACAAGGAACTCAGATGCCATTCCGCGCCGGTACTCGGGTGTTTTCCCGATGCAGTCTCGCACTCCGAGTTGTTGGATTTCACAGGGGTGCTCCCGGTCGCCAAACCGGGAGGTCACCCCCCAAGGAACTCAGTCCGCCGCTCTGATCCGGTACTCGGGTGTTTTCCCGGGCAAAGACAGGCGTTCCGAGCAGTCGACGTTGTATTTTCACCACACGACGGAAGGACTGGCAATCAGCAGGCAACTGCCAGAATTCATCCCCCGAGGGCAACCTGTTCGATTGTTGTCTCAGACGTTTCGTGACAAACCGGCTGGCTGATCACGTCAGGGACCATAGGCAGTTTCGATGCCAATCACGAATTCGTCCCAATCGAGCCACCCCATGCGTGCGTTACAACTCGTTGCATCCGTCTGAACGACAACAAGATGTGATCACTGTAGGCCCTGTACGGAGGAAATGGGGCGCAGCGGAGTGCGCAGAACGACGTTCAGTCCGATTGGCGCGGACGTTTGCAGAACACCAAGAAAACTGATGTTTCTGCAAAGCCTCAGCAAGCCACGGACAAGCGTTCCTTTGAATGTTTCACAAGCACGGACGTGTTGACTTTCGTCAACGCCCCAGGCGAGGTGACCGGTGCCACCGCTACAGGCCCGCAAGCCTGTTTCCCAAGGGCAATGCCTGCAATCGGGTACCCCGGTTGAAGTCACTCATTCGCGAAATCCGGAGACACAATCACCAGTGTTAGACACGGCAAATTCAATTCCATCGGATCGAGGATCGGGGATTGCGTTTGCTGTTATTCCGTTACTGTCTGCTGTCACACGTGTTGCGGCCGATTGACCGCACCCGACTCCAAGCCGGTTTCGAACAATCTGTTCAATTGGCGGAACACATTTGTTAGCACTTCATCCATGATGCTGAATATACCGATGAGTGGGGTCGTGCCGGGTGTTGCCGTTTCGCCACGGTTCGAAAACGAAGCAAGCGAGTCAGTGTTGCCACTGACTCGCTAGTTGGACTACTCGGACTGGTCATCACTTTGGATTGACAGCCTCATGGTGATCGGAGTCGGGGACCGGCATCGGAGCCGGCGGTAGCGGAGCCGTTTGTGGCAGATCTTGAGATGCCCCGCCCTGCGGCAGACTCAATGAGTCTTGGGTGCCAGGAGTACATGTCTCACAGGGAGTGACTGTCGACTGTGGGAGAACAGTGGTGGTCGAGCCTTGTATCCCCGCATAGCCGACACCACCAATTTCACTGTACCCACCGTACCCGCCACCGTATCCACCACCAAATCCACCGTATCCACCACCAAATCCACCATACCCGCCGCCGTATCCAACACCGCCAATGCCATTCGAGAAGCATCCATTGTAGAAATCAATGAAGCCGGAACTGGCCGTCCAGGAAGTTTGACCTGACCATTTTCGACAGCCGAAGAATGCAGGCGTGGCGTACGACTGATTGAACCCCGAGAACGCGAGCGAAAGATCCTGAAACTCGGTCACGATCGCTGTTTGTAACTGTGTCAACCCCACGACGACGCCCAGGACGCAGATCGTCAGAATCATGACCATCTCTGCAGACAGGATCAGTCCCGACTCATTCGTCATCAGTTCCGACAAGTGTTTCTTCATCGAAGCGGCCTTTGCTCAATGGACAAGTGCGAACCGGTTGTCGATCGCTGCACGTTGCGAACGCCGGGACACACGAAATTCCGCAGGGTCCACCGACCGATGCGGCGGCAAGGCACTCACCATCTGCCGGCGAATCGGCGGAAGGCCAATTCGCCGACAGATGAAGCGAGCCGTGCCACCGCATCGGTACGGTGATGAATCCACTGGCCACACTCACTTCAGGGTAAGCGTCCCGGAACGTGGCCATGTGATTGGATCGAAACAACCCGCAGGCGGTTGTCGTTCAGGCCGGCGTCCGCGGACGCCGGCCCTCTTTCGGCGGATCTATAAAAGACCGGCGGGTGCCACACACCCGCCGGTCGTCTCAACTCAGCGCAAGAAGCGGTCTCTCAGGTCGCCACACACGCTCGGACTTCCAAAGGAAGGCAAACTCTTGGGGAGCCGGACCCCCTGTCGACGTTTGTTGCAGACGAAGTCAGTCTGCGAATGAAGCGGTTGCGTCTGACGAACCTGGCCGCTGTCGCTTGCCGGTCGTCAGAATCGATTCCACCGTTTTATTCGTACTGTTTCGTCCTTTCGTTACAATCCCTTCCATTTGCACGACCCGTGCCAAACGAACAATCGCTATAATCGCTACAGCCCCACCTTGAGTCGCAATACTCGTCCCGGGAATATGTTGTGACGGAACGCGCAGGAGTGTCCTGTGCCGACTGCAGGGATTAAATCGGATGAACTGTTTGTATCGATTGGCGCGGTGTTAACGGTTGTGTCAAGAAATCCGAACAAAACGGTTGTATGCAAGGTGCCGAATGTAGCGATTGTTCGAACGGAACGGATTGAAGGGGGCAAATGCCCTGTAAGCGGCGCGCGTTTCCATCGAAGGATGCGCGTGCAGTCCAGGGGTTTCGGCGGAAGTACGCCTTGTGTGAATCCCTTCACTCCAAGGACGATGGTTGTTCAACAGGCACGGCTTCCGGTATCGTCTGCCAGTCAAATGTGGGGCGAATCCAAGTCTGACTTGGATCGCTTCGATTCCAGGAGCGTGCCGGCGGTGGAGACTGTCAGGAAACTCGCAATTAAAGGAATGATGAATGGCGCGGTGCTTGGTTACCGGAGGGGCGGGCTTTATCGGTAGCCACCTTACGGAGCGTTTGCTGGAGTTGGGTCACGAAGTCATCGTGCTGGATAATCTGTCTACCGGACGCCAGGAAAACCTCAGTCACGTCACGGGAAATCCCCGGCTGTCGATTCGGAATGGATCCATTACCGATCCCGTCCTGTTGTCCGAAACAACGGTCGGCGTTGACGTGATTTATCACCTGGCGGCCGCCGTCGGCGTCAAACTGGTTGCCGACGATCCCGTGCGGACGATTGAAACGAACATTTATCCCACGGAAGTCCTGTTGAGGTCGGCTGCCACCGCCCGACAGCGGGTGTTTCTGGCTTCGACCAGTGAAGTCTACGGCAAGAATCCCAAGGAGCGATGGACGGAAGAGGACGACCTGCATTTCGGTCCCACCTCACGTCCACGCTGGGCCTACGGATGTTCGAAGGCGATCGACGAGTTCCTGGCCCTGGCCTATCATCGCAAGTTTGGCCTGCCGGTTGTCATCGGCCGGTTTTTCAACGTAGTCGGCCCCAGACAGGTTGGGCACTATGGAATGGTGATCCCGCGATTCGTCGACCAGGCACTCCAGGGTGGCCCGGTGGTTGTCTATGACGACGGCGAACAGGTGCGCTGTTTCGCGCATGTCAAGGAAGTGGTCAACGCGATCATTCGACTGGTGGAAACGCCGGCCGCACAGGGGTTGGTCTACAACATTGGCAGCGATGCCGCAGTGTCGATTCGCCAGTTGGCCCAGGAAATCATTCAGCGGGTGGATCCCCGGATCCGGATTCAATACCTGGCCTATCGCGAGGCCTATGGCGACGACTTTGAAGATGTACGTCGGCGAGTGCCCGTTGTTTCACGGCTGGAATCCACCATTGGATACAAACCCTCAATGACACTGGGCGAGATCCTGGATGACATCATCCGCTGGAAGCGTGAGCAGCGCGACGCCGGTCGTCGCTCGTAACGTGGACACACTCTTTTGCACAGACGGCAGTTGAAACGGACAGATGGCAAAGCCACTTGATGACTCGCAGTTGTTGCGACTCGCATCCGACTTGCGCACGCGGCTGTTCTCGCCGGTTCGCGGAGCGACCGTATTCGGTCCCTTGGTCGTGCTTGTGGGATTGATTCCGTCCCTGGCGGCGGTTCTGTGTGGTGAATTCGATGATCCAGCCGCTGGCTGGGCTCTGCGGGCCGTGGATGTTTCCACTGCTGCGGAGATTCAGGACTGGTTGGAACCCGGTCGCAACGGCCTGGGGGACGGCTACTTGGATCAGGCTCCATTGTCGGCCTGGTTTCAGGCAGTGTCTGTCACCAGCCTGGGACTGGATCAACTGGCCAGTTGGCACCTGGTGTCGCTGGCGCTGGCGTGCTGTACCATCTGGGCAACCTACTCGTTGGGCCGCCGACTGGGAGGGGCATCGTTTGGCCTGGTCGGTGCCATCGTGCTTGCAACTCACCCAATCATGCTGCGATCGGCAATCAGTCCCAGTCCGACCGCACTGGGATTATTGCTGATCGTGCTGGCGGTCAATGGATTCCTGGGGCACCTGGAAGGACCGTCGCAACTGGTGTCAATGCGAATGCTCGCCGGGGCGATCGCATGGGGACTGGCACTGTTGGCGGTCGGCCCCGTGGCAGTGGTCATGGTGATCCCGTTCCTGGTGCATTCCTGGCTGCTGCAAGGTGGGCGGAACGAAACAGCAGCCGGTTCCGCGGCAGCGCGGGTCTGGCAATTCTGGCTCGGAATACGAGCGGTTTCAGTGTTCCTCATCACCGCCCTGTCATTTAGCGGGTGGTGGCAACTGATGATGCTGGCCAACCACGGTCGCGAATTCTGGCTGGGCTGGTGGGCTGGTTCGGTCGAGTTGAATTTCCCGTCAGCAACTCCCCATTCCATCTGGCGTGAATGGTTGTCTCAGCAGAGCTTCGTGCTGGGCTTTCTGCTCGTGGGGCTGATGACAGTAATCCAGGAACTTCGCAGACCCGGTACTGAAGTGTCTCGACGACGTTGTCAGTTCGTGTTGGGTTGGTGGCTGACAGCCCTGGCGGCCAGGATCATTTTCGACATGACCCCGCTAAGGCGTTCGATCATGATCGATGCGTGGGATGGACTGTTCTTGTTACCGACCGTCCTGCTGATCGCCTGGGGTGTGAGGGCGATTTCGTTACGACAGGCTCAACTGGCTGTAGAGGGATCGTTGATTTGTCTGACACTGGGGCTGTGCAGCTGGCGGTTTTTTCATTCCGCGTGGATCGGGAGCCTGGTGTTTGTCCTGGCCGTGGGAATCGTGGCTCTGCTGCCAGTGGTCATGCCCCGACTGCGCCGCGGCGCGCGACGTTGGACGGAACGAGACTGGAAGCTGCTGTTACAGGTCGCCGTCGTATTGTCCATTGCAGGTCACATGTCCGCGGGACTCGTCGAGTTTCCAGAGCCGAATTTGGAAAGTCGTTCGCTGACAGAATTGCGCAAACGCATCGCTCTGCTTAAGTCTGTTCCACGCGTGACATTGACGACGTTTCAGGGAACCGCCCCCGAATCAATGCTCTTCGTCCTGCGCAGCCGGTGGCCCGGGGCGGAATTCCTGGTGCCCGGTTCACTCCACGGCCGCCAACCCCGGGAACAGGTGGCGAAAGTTCCCACAGAACTGATGATCGAATGGACTCAACACGAAGTCCGAATCATGAACGAACTTCCTGCGGACCGGCAGGCAACGCCCGTCGGTGATCCCATTCGATTCCGGGGCCGTCGTTTGATGATTTACGAAGTGGGACCGCGCCAAAGATGACATGGCCGGTGGTGGTTACGCGATGACATGTCGTAGTATGCTTCTTTTAAAGAAGCGCTTATCGGGACCGCAATCGGCGATTGTATCCATTCGATTAGGACCGTCCAAAGCGTTACTCGGTCGTCGCGCCCGATCGACCGGGTCGATTGGTCGTGATCAGGACAAACGCGCGTCCCGCCTCGTCCTGCCAGATTTCCCGGGACAGCTTCCTGGCCACGACCATCGTCCTTAAGGCAACGCTCCACGACGTTTCGGCACGTTTGAAGGACACGATCGTTTTCGTGAGATCGATCTTTTTCTGGTCAATCTCGTAGTGGTCGATCACGACCGGAGTTTCCGTCAGTTCGGAGACTGTTGGCAGCAGGTCGGCCAGTTGTACCTGATTCAATTCGATGGGTGTCATCGCAAACAGCTTTGGGGCCGCCTTGATTCGCTGCTGCTTCAGCGGCCAGCCGATCGGCCACAAATCCTGACGCTGTCCCAGTGGCTCCACCAGCAATTCCAATCCATTCGCCGGAGTTCGATTGGGGCGAAAGCCGAGTCCACAATCGTTCAGCAGGATTGCCAGTGCTGTCGCCGCACTGAATCCACGGACATCCTGGCGTACGCGGCCCCGGTCCGCGGCGGTCAGCGCAGACTGGCTGATCCGGACAGGGTACTGCCGGGGCAACGGCAGTTTCGCAATCGCCGCAGACGGTGACAGGCCGATGAGCTCGGCCTCGACAGGCTGTAGCAGGCTGTCGTAGACTTTGCTGAACTGATCCCGAGTCAGCCCCCAGAGCGGTTGACCTTCCGTTGTTCCCTGAGCTCCATAGGTCTTCAGTTCAGTAATCCATTCACTCAGCCTGGGACCATCAGACAAACTGAAGCTGTGGCCGGGAAAACTGATTTTACCAGCCCGGTCCAGAGTTCCAATCGCGGTCACGTAGCGGATTGTGCCGACAGTTCGTTCCTTCACCTCTGGTTTGTCATTTAGAGTCGGACGCTGGATCTGGATGGTGACATCCAGGGGTTCCATCCGTTTGCTCCATTCCTGAGTATGCAGTCCGCCGCCATCCGGGCTGGTCAGCAACTTGATGTCCACTATCGTGATCCGGGGCTGCGCTGAAGCTCCCGAGGCCGGGCGGGTTATCGCGGGCTGTGCATTCACATGTCGAGAGACGATGAGACCCAGAACCAACGTCAAGCACTTAGGCAGCAATCGGAATCGCGCCATGAAGAGATACCTCCCATCCGGAAGAGATCGGGGAGCCATTGAACCACATCACCGAAGATTCACAGCTTTCGCCCGACGCGCAAGTGAGGAATCATCGAGATGGATACGCATCGACCAATCCTTCGCTCGCGCGTCGGCCTATTGTCCACGGCGATTCCGTTGACTCCGGCTATTCTGCGTCGGTCTTCGCCGGTGGAAATGTCAATTCATTACGAATTGTGCGAACGCCCGGTTCCAGCCGCAGCAGGTTTTCCGCCAGCCTGGCTTGCGCTTCCGTAGAAACGGCACCACGCATCACGATTTCGCCCCCGCCATTTGTCGTCAGCATGACATTCGACAAAGTCGGGTTTCGTAGAGAGACCTTGACCAGGTGATTCTGCAACTTCGTCTGCAATGCATCGCCCTTGGGCACCGGATAATCAAATGCCACCTTCTGTCGCGGTCGAATGACCGGGTGACTGTTGGCATTGTTGGCACCACCAAACATGCTGTTCATGGTGTTGATATTATTCGCATTGTTTCGGCCCCCTCCACGGTTTCCACCGAATTGATTCATCGCGTTCATCCCCATGCCACCCTGCTGGCCCTGCACATTGCGCCCCAGGAACTGATTCTGATTCGCGTTGGAGCCAATAAAGTTCCCCCCCTGCTGCCCCCCCATTCCCTGCAGTCCGATGCCGCCCTGGCCCAACCCTTGACCCATTCCTCCGGTGCCCATTCCTCCGGTACCCATACCCCCCGTACCCATACCCCCTGATCCACCGAATGCGTTGGTCTGGAAACTGGTGCTGCTGGTTCCGCCACCCATGCTGTTGCCGAAACCGGAAGTTCCGAAATTGATGGAGGTGCCACTATTCCCCGACCGGTTTCCTCCCGCCTGTGCAAAGACAACACCTGGCAACAGACCCAGGGCACAGATGAGCCCGCAGTGTATGAGATGTCGTTGCATCGCGGCCGCCTTCAGCAAAAAACGCCGGTTGGAATTCAAGACCGGCAAACGGGAGATCTCACAGATTGTCTCGGCGATTTTGGACGACGTCAACCAGTACTTTTCCGCTGAACCCGGATTCTCCCCGCAGACGGGGCTGACTTCGATCAAAATCCTCAAGAAACGGCCGCAATCGGGCGGTTTCGGGGCAACCTGAATTCTTCCTCAAGGCGCGGCAATTTGGATTACCAATTGCTGCCGGTCCGGGCGTTCGGTAGCATCTGGCGACGCATTTCCAACTCAATGGATCTGTCTGTCGCGGTTGACAGTCTGGAGATTCGGCTTTCCTGGCGGAATTCGTAATCGTGGCATTTCTCAAAGTGACCAAAGGAACCTCGGCTGGGCAGTTAGTCACACTGCATCCCGAGCGGACCGTATTGGGACGCCACCCCACCTCGCAAGTCGTTCTGGACGATGGTGCGGTCAGTCGCCATCACGCGGAGATCCTGGAGGAGGCAGGTCGTTTCTATGTGGTCGATTTGCGGAGCCGCAATGGAACCGAAGTGAACGGCGTCAAAATCAATAATCGAACCGAGCTGCGTGAAGGGGATTCGATCCGGGTCTGCGACCATGCGTTTCAGTTCCTGACAGACTTGGATCGCGAACTGCCGGAACGCAAAAATCTCGACGTACCCGCTTCAGATGTGCGTCCAGGTGCCGCGACGGTCGACGAGTCGGACGATTCTTCACGACCGACGGGCCCCGATGGGAGCAGCACTCCCAACCCCGCGGGTGAAGGCTCGTCGGTGATCTCGGCGCTCGAAGCCAGTTCTACGGGACGTGGTCTGCGGCTGAATGTGCGGCCCGAAGTCAAACTGCGGGCGGTCCTGGAAATCAGTTCGGCGCTCGGGCGTGTCCTGGATCTGCAGGACGTGTTGACGGTCATCCTGGAATCGCTGTTCAAAATCTTCAATCAGGCGGATGCCGGATTCGTGTTGCTGAAAGATGCGGACAGCAGCAAGCTGCGCGTTCAGGCGTCCCATTGCAGCAGGCCAACGGATGATGAAGTCCCGATTAGCATGACGGTTGTCCGCCAGGCGATGGAACAGACCCAGGCGATCCTGAGTGCCGACGTCATGGGCGACGGACGGTTTCGCAGCAGCGAAAGCTTGACGGACCTGCGTTTGCGTTCCCTGATGTGTGCGCCGCTGCTGGCCACGGATGGATCCGCGATCGGTGTGATTCAGTTGAGTACCCTGGAGGTCTCACATCCATTTACGTCCGATGATCTCGATTTGCTGGTGAGTGTTTCCGCGCAGGCGGCGATGGCGGTCGAGAATGCGACGCTGCACGAC
This sequence comes from Planctomycetota bacterium, assembly GCA_018242525.1. Taxonomy (GTDB): domain Bacteria; phylum Planctomycetota; class Planctomycetia; order Planctomycetales; family Planctomycetaceae; genus Schlesneria. The sequence continues at coordinate 29,858 of JAFEBS010000035.1, forward strand.
ACGATTGTCCGTCGACGTGACATGGAACGGGACATGTCGTTCGCGGCGCAGGTTCAGCAGGGCTTTCTGCCCAGTGTGCCACCTCAGGCGGATGGCTTTGAATTTGCCGACTACTACAAATCCGCGTATCACGTCGGCGGTGATTACTTCGACTATGTGCGGTTGCCTGACGGCAGGATTGCGATCGCGATTGGAGATGTCGCCGGCAAAGGCGTCTCAGCTGCGTTGTTGATGGCCCGCCTGCACGCGTCCGCCCGATATCATTTGATCAGTTCGCCGAAACCGTCCACTGCCATGACCGGGTTGAACGCCGAAATCAGCAGTAGCGGCCTGGGTTTTCGACTGATCACGCTGGTCTTCGCCGTGCTGGATCCAAAGTCGAAGACGGTCTGCATCGCCAACGCCGGGCACTTGCCCCCCGTGCATCGCGATGCCAGGGGGAAGGTCCAGTTGATTGGCATGCGCGAATCGGGGCTGCCGCTGGGTGTCCTTCCGGATCAGCAGTTCAACGAGATGACGCTTTCCCTGAAGCCAGGGGAGACGCTCTTGTTTTATACCGATGGCATCACGGAGGCGATGAATGCCAGGGAGCAGATGTTTGGCAAGGAACGACTGCAGAAAGCCGTTCGTTCTTCGTCCGCCTCAGTGGACGGCATGGTGTCGTCCCTGATTGAGTCTGTTGCGGATTTCTGTGGTCCATCGCCGCAGCGTGACGACATTTGCGTGACCGCCGTCCGGTGCCTCTCGTAACGAAGGATTGCTCCTCGGTGTCGCTCGACAGTCGGCAAGTGCTCGGAGACGGTGGCCACGTTGCACGGCGACTGGGAGCCTACGAGTCTCGGCCGCAACAGTTGGAAATGGCCGCTGCCGTGGAACAGGCCATCGCGTCCGGCGAACATCTGATCGTGGAAGCGGGAACCGGAACCGGGAAGAGTTTTGCGTACCTTGTCCCGGCCATCCTGGCAGCGACCGCGAATCAGGGGGAAGGGGGCCCCCGCCGCAAAGTCGTGATTTCAACCCACACAATCAGCCTGCAGGAGCAACTGATCGCGAAGGACATCCCGTTTCTGAACGCGGTGCTGCCGGTCGAATTCTCGGCCGTCCTGGTGAAGGGACGATCCAATTATGTCAGCCTGCGCCGGCTGAAGGGAGCCGTCGATCGATCCAACTCGCTGTTCTCCAAACCGGAAGAACTGGAACAACTGAGCCAGCTTGTCCAATGGTCTCGCGGCACAGGAGATGGCAGCCTGTCGGATTTGACCTTCAAACCCAACTCCAGCGTCTGGGATGAAGCACGCAGCGAACACGGCAACTGCCTGGGTAAGTCCTGCCCCACGTATGACAACTGCCTTTACTACCGGGCCCGGCGGCGAATCTGGAATTCCGATGTTCTGGTGGTGAATCACGCCCTGTTCTTCGCAGATCTGGCGCTGCGCCGCGAGGGAGCAAGTGTCCTGCCCGATTATGACGTCGTCGTGTTTGATGAGGCTCACACACTGGAACAGGTGGCCGCTGACCACCTGGGTCTGTCAGTAACCGGCGGACAGGTGGAATATCTGCTGAGCAGGCTCTACAACGACCGCACTCAAAAGGGAATCCTGGTCAAGGTTCCAATGGCGGATTCGACAACGTTCAAATCCCGCGTGGACGCCGAGCAACTGGTCGACAAGATCCGGTTTCTCAGCCGCGATCTGTTCGCCGAACTGGCCCACTGGCGTGATGCTTCGGGTTCGCGGAACGGTCGATTGCGAAGGCCGCCGGATATCACCAACGAGGTTTCACCGTCACTCAAGGAGCTGGCGGTCCGGATCATGGAACTGGCTCGTCCGATCGAACGGGATGAAGACCGAATCGAATTCACCGCGGCGGCGGATCGCTGCATCGGACTTGCGAATTCCTTGAATACATGGCTGCAGCAGTCCACTGCCGACTGCGTTTATTGGATCGAAACCAGCGGTCCCCAGAAGCAACGGGTCAGACTTGTGTCCGCTCCAGTCGATGTCGCACCGGTCCTGCGGGATGAACTGTTCGCCCGCGTGAAGACCGTCATCCTGACCAGCGCCACCCTGGCAGTCGGCCACCAGAGCTTCGATTTCATCCGGCAACGTCTGGGGTTGACGAAAGCAATCGAATTGAAGCTGGGAAGCCCGTTCAATTACGCGGAACAGATGAAGCTGTATCTGGCCGAAGACATGCCGGATCCCACCGAGGCACCTGCAGAATACACCCGCGCCGTCTGCCGACAGATCCAGCATTATGTAACGGAAACCAGGGGACACGCGTTTGTGCTGTTCACCAGCTACCAGATGCTGCGCGACGTGGCACAACGGATGACTCCATGGTTTGTCTCTCAGAATTACGGCCTGTACGTCCAGGGGGCGGACATTCCGCGAACTCAATTGCTGGAGAAATTCCGCCAGGATCCGGCCGGAGTTCTCTTCGGAGCCGACAGTTTCTGGCAGGGGGTCGATGTTCCGGGCGATGCCCTGCAAAACGTGATCATCGCCAAGCTGCCGTTCAGTGTCCCTGACCATCCGCTCCTGGAGGCCCGTCTGGAAGCGATCCGGGCCAACGGCGGAAATCCGTTCTTCGATTACCAGGTTCCGGAAGCGATCATCCGGCTGAAGCAGGGCGTCGGCCGGTTGATCCGCACCAGGACGGATACCGGCATCGTTGCCATTCTCGACCCGCGGATTCGGACCAAGCGGTATGGCCAGTTGTTCCTGGACAGTTTGCCCGACTGCACGGTTTACGGGAACAACGACTGAGCACGCAATCGTCAGTCCAACTCGAAGATCTGACGCAATTGATCAGCAAGTGTCGCCGAAAACCTGCTGCGAGGCTGGGCGTCGTCGCAGCCGGCGGCGACAGCCGCTTCCAGTCGCTCAACGTCAACATGGGCACCATACGCGATGACCACGGGCCGTGGGTCTGCCCTCAAACGATCCATGACAGCCTGCGGAGCGAATTCGGTGCAACCCAGATCGATAAAGACGACGCGCGGATGAACTTCAACAGCGCGAGTCTGCAGCGCGTCGATCGCTCCCACGGTTTCAATCCGCAACCCGAGCGCGGCGGCCGTCCCCATCACCTTGCTGGTGAACATCAAGTCGCGCGTCAACAGCAAGCCGTGGACGATCATGCTGCCAGTTGGGTCGTCCGTCATGCGTTCACTCCACTGCTACATAGCGCAGAGTCCGCGGCCTGTCGGCACGCGGCTCACCTGCTTGCGCGACCGGTCACGGATCCAAATCCAGAACAGCCAATGTCTGCCAGTTCACTCGATTCACGGAACGCTGACGGCAGAACCAATGGCCGTCAGCACGGGCTGCGGTGGAAATGGACGTGCTTCCATCCCGAGTCCTTCTTTTCCCAGACGCGAGTTTCCATGGCAGCGTTGGAGACCGGGGCACCGTTGGCATCCAGTTTTTGCACGACGCGAACATACGAAACCACGGCGGCGGTTCCCATCACCCGGATGTGCGGCGAGGCGATCGTGGATTGCTTCACAGGCTTGGTGGGAGATCCCGGCAAATCAAAATAGAACTTGTGGAACGCCATCCCGCCGACAACCTGCCCCAGAGCTTCCGGCTCGAAGCATGTGATCGTTTCATCGCACAACGATTCATACGTCTTCCAGTCACCAGCATCGATCGCGTTTAACAACTTCTGGCTCAACGCCAGCAACTCTTGCGCAACAGCAGACATCAACAGGAACTCCTCAACGAGACGGGCGGCACTGTGCCAGCCCTGACAGAGAACTCAATTCACACCAACCGCGATTTGACCGCGTCGACAGGTCGCCAACGGAGCGGGAATGTCTCCCAGTAGAACAGGCCATTCCCCTGATTTCCATCGAACACCCGGCCGAATTGGAACGACGATTACAGTTGGGAAAGGAACTGCTGGAAGCCATCTTCTTCATCAGCGCAGCCTTCCTCGCTCGTTTCAGGAACCGGTGCCGGCTCCACGGCTGCTTCGGCGATACTCGGCACTTCCTCGTCCGAAGGACTCGCGGGTTCAACCGCCGGCAGGAACACACTGGGGGGAGCGGCCGCAGGTTGAGCCGGAGCAGAATTGCTGTGAGTCACAACCGGCTTTTCCTTCCGGCCGAACATCGAAAACAGCGATTTCAGTCCCCCTCTTTTGGCGTCAGGTTCCGGGGCGACCGACGGCTCTACGGCGATCGTTTCAGGCACTGCCTGCTGAAACATGAACAGCGTCGCTTCGCCCGAATCATCAGAAGTCCCGTCGGCCATCTCGAACTGGCCAGGCTCCAGATTCACGGTATCCGACGCATTCCATTGGGGAACGCTTTCAGCAGCTTGGGCAATTACAGGAGTGGGAGGGTCCGGGGCCATCGCCACGGACAGTGGAACAGCAACCGGGATCGCCACCGGCGCGACGACAGGAACCGGCGCGAGTTCCTGTACTTGTTCGGCGACCGCGACGGCAGCGGGAGGTGGAACTGCAGCGGGAGCCAACGGAGATGGCAGCGGAAAGTTCATCTCCGTGGTCGGCAATTCGGCGACGGGTGCCACGCCCGTCCTGGGCAAAACCACTGTGGAACTGGTGGCCAATACAAAATCGACCTGGAATTCCGCCGGACCCACGACCAGCCGAGAGCCCGGTGCAATTGCCGTCGGTTGATGTGCGGGGATCAGCTGACCGTCGACCAGTGTTCCGTTCGCACTTCCCAGGTCCTCGACAAACACCGCATCCGTGCCGAGCGTAATCCGGCAGTGATTTCGACTGACCTGACTGGATGCAATCTTCAAGTTGCACTCGGTGCTGCGTCCGATGAGAGTCACCGGCAGCAATTTCACCTGTTTGACATTGGCTTTGTCGTGCAGAACCTTGAGTCGAGCCTGCATGGCAGCCTCTTTCAGGGCGGATAAGTTCAAGGTGGATAAGACGTTTGCAGGACCGGGATCATACACGACGGTGATTCACAATCACAAATGAAACATGGTTACTGCTGACGTTTTTTTCGATTCTGGTGCCATCGAGCAACATCAGAGACCCGTTCAAAACGAAAAACCGCCCGATTCGCAACGGAATCGGGCGGCTGACTCTAATGTTGTACAAGGATTACCGGCCCCTTCGACGCGGTATCGCGGGACGATTCGAAGGTCAGGCGGCGGCGGAATCATCCAGGGGACGCAGACCGGTTTCTCCCCGAATCACTTCTGGCGTCAGAACATACTTTTTCCCGGCAGCCTGGTCCGGCAGTTCGTACATCACTTCAAACATCGAATCTTCCACCACCGACCGCAATCCGCGTGCTCCGGTTTCCTTGGACTTGGCAATTCGGGCGATTTCACGCAGCGCTTCCGGCGTGAATTCCAGTTCTGCATTCTCCATCTGAAAGAACTTCTGGTACTGCTTGACCAGTGAGTTCTTGGGTTCGATCAGGATGCGTACCAGATCTTCTTCTTCCAGCGGCGACAGGGCGCTGATGACTGGCAGTCGACCGACCAGTTCTGGAATCATGCCATACTCGATGACGTCATCGGTACAAGCCTGCCCCAGCAGTTTGCCGCTGCGTGCATTGTGATGATGATGTTCTTCGGCGGCTGAGGCGCCGAATCCGATCGTTCGCTTCCCCATCCGCTTGGCGATGATGTCTTCGAGGCCGACAAACGTTCCGCCACAGATGAACAGGATGTTCGTCGTGTCGATTTGAATGTACTGCTGCTCGGGATGCTTCCGTCCCCCCTGCGGAGGAACATTGGCGACTGTCCCTTCGAGCATTTTCAGCAGAGCCTGCTGCACGCCTTCGCCCGAAACATCACGCGTGATGGAGACGTTTTGTGAAGTCTTGCCGATCTTGTCAATTTCGTCGATAAAGACAATTCCGCGCTGGGCAACTTCAATGTCGAAATCGGCCGCATGCAGCAGTTTCAGCAGCAGGTTTTCGACGTCTTCACCCACATAGCCCGCTTCGGTCAAAGTGGTGGCGTCGCCGATCGCGAACGGCACCTGCAGCAAACGGGCCAGCGTACGTGCCATCAGGGTTTTGCCCGATCCGGTCGGACCGATCAACAGGATATTCGACTTCTCGATTTCGACATCGTTTTCCACATCGGACGTCGCCATCAATCGCTTGTAGTGATTGTGGACGGCGACCGACAGGATCTTTTTGGTCCGATCCTGGCCGATCACGTACTGATTCAAGTGTTCGGTGATTTCCCGAGGGCTGGGCACTCGATTGAACAATTTGGTCGACGTGCCGCGACGCTTGCGTTCCTGATCCAGGATACTCTGGCACAACTCGATGCACTCACCGCAGATGTAGACTTCATCCGGCCCCTCGACGAGAGGACCGACTTCACGGTAGCTCTTGCGGCAAAACGAGCAGTTGGCGTTCTTCTTGCCGGTCGACCCACGTTTTCCGGTGGATGACATAAAATCACGTCCCGAGGCCATAGGGCTTTCCTTCAACGCTGCCGATTGGGGTTCTTCGGTGAGTAACTCATTGATGAAAGCAAGCGGCGCGTCCTTGGCCCTGCAAACATGCTTTTTTTAAGTCCGGGCTCATCCCGGACACAGTCCATTTCAGGCGGTCTGACAGTGTTCAAATTCAGGTTCGGCGGTTCGCTGGTGGATCTTGATCTTTACAGGTCCACGTCGTCCTTCCCGGTTTCCCCGGTCTTTTCGGTGCCATCTTCCTGACACACACCCTGTTCGGCAGATACTGCCGAATCTCGTGCCCCTCCTGGAGTTACGGCCATCAATGACGCCGCATCTCGTGCCAGTCGGCCCTTTATCAATCGGTACTCATCCTCTGTCAACTCACCCTGCTGATGCAATTCTCGAAACTGTGTGAGCATTTCAAGTTTGTCGTCGGCACGACCGGAATCTTCGCGAAAACGGGCCCGCAAATGAAAGACCAGCCAACAGGCGACGGTAACCGCAATCACCACACCCAACAGGGTCACTGGCGACACGGCTCCCTTGTACTTGTTGAACAAGTCCCAGTCCATCTGCACCGCCAACATGGTTCACCCCTACGATCACCGGTCGTTGTGATGTTGCCAATCGATTTCAACATCCGGGGCGTCATTATTTGCTGTGGCTGTGAACTGGGCAAGCGGGTCTCTCAGAAAGCTTCCGTTCGGAACCGTGAATCCCAAAGCCACGTACTGAAATCTGCATCTCAGCGTTTGGCTTTAAGTTTCACAATCCTGCACTTAAGCAGTAACCGTGCCGATCCCCAGGTGAGGCGTGATTCGGACCAGGATTCCCCGATTCCTGCTCAAATCTCTGCGATAAACGGCACCAACTGCGGGTTTGCCCCCCACAGGCTCCCTAATTCAGACGCAAGTTTACAGCCGCGAACCCCGAGTCTTGTAGAGATTACAGGAGACTCCGATCAACTTGCCACGATCCTGTCAGTCCGTGGAAAAAGGGGGCCGACCGGACTGACCCTCTCCGCGCATTCGATGATCAACGAGAATCGAATGCCCTCCAATGCGTCGTCCCTCCTTTACGACTGCTGACAGGAGTCTTCGACAGACTTGTGACCTTCTTAACAGCGGGCGTGGATGCAATCCCCGAGGCCTGCGTCGCCGAAGGCTCCAGGTTGGCGGCCCCGACCTTGAAAATGAATCCGTCGTCGTGATTGCCTGCTGTCCGGCCGTGGCCTAGAATTCATGAATCGAGCATTTCCGCTCCGAAATCAATGACAACATTCCAGGCCGACTGCCGGATGACAATCCGTCAGGATGCGATCGGACGATGGCATATGAACTTTGACCAACGATTGGAACGCGCCATTGAACGCGGCCAACGGGCCCGCACGGCGGAAAACCGCGAGCGACTCGAACGCGCGATGACCGAGGACGAATTCAAGAACCTCCACTCCAAAGCGCGGCTTGAGTTGTCCGAGCATATCGAAGGGTGTCTGCGCAAACTTCCCGATGCGTTCCCGGGATTCGACTTCGAAACGCTCGTCGGTGCCGACGGATGGGGAGCCCGGATCACTCGCGACGACATCGCCCCAGCCGGCGGCAAGGGACTGACCCGGCTGTACAGCCGCTTGGAAATGGTGATTCGCCCGTACTCATCCGGCCATATTGTGGAATTGATCGCCCGCGGAACGATTCGTAACAAAGAGGTCCTGGGCCGCGAGCACTACCAGTTGCTGGCTCAACTCGATCTGGAAACCTTCAGCGAACTGATCGACCAGTGGGTGCTGGAGTACGCCGAAAAGTTTTCCGCCCGCGCGTGATGAGTTCTGCCTGAACAGTTGTCCCCCCTTTTTCTGAGCCATTCCTTCATGAGTCGTCACGAGAATCTGCAGCGCGTTCTGGATCGAGGTCTGGTCGCGATCATCCGGGCTTCGTCCGGCGAACAACTGGTCAGCGTGGCGCGTGCCTTGTACGAAGGTGGCGTCGACATCATCGAAGTCACCTTCACCACCCCCGGCGTGGTGGAAGTCATTTCTGCGGTCAAAAAGGATCTCGGCAAACATGTGCTGCTGGGTGCCGGCACGGTCCTGGACCCTGAAACCGCCCGCACGGCCATTCTCGCCGGGGCCGAATTCCTCGTCTCGCCAACCGTGAACCTGGATGTGATCAAGCTGGCCCTGCGGTATGACAAGGGAATCATGCCGGGGGCCTATACCCCGACCGAAGTCCTGACCGCCTGGGAAGCCGGTGCCGATATCGTCAAATTATTCCCAGCCGACATCGGTGGCCCCGCCTACTTGAAAGCCCTCAAGGGACCGCTGCCGCAAGTCCGCATCATGCCGACTGGCGGCGTCAACCTGCAGACGCTGAAGGAATTCGTCAAAGCAGGTGCCTGTGCCGTCGGACTGGGTGGCCAACTGGTCGAAAAAGACGCCATCGAACGAGGCGACTTCGCCCGGATCACTGCACTGGCAACCCAGTACGTCGAATTGATGAAACAGGCCCGCGCAGGTTGAAACCCGCGGAGTTGGCCGTCAGTTGCCCTGTCGAGTGCGCCGTTGGTACCCTGTGACTCAGTCTTCCAGACGAATACCACCACAGGAGTCTACAGCATGAAGTTGGCACGAATTCAATTGATATCCGCGGTCTCTCTATTGGCGATCGCAGTGACAGCAGCGGCTCAGGACAAGCCGAATCCCAAAAAAGCGTTCCTGGATGCTACAGAAGCGGGCGCCGACTTCCTCGTTCAAGGGGAATATGTCGGGAAACTGGGAGATCAGGCGGCTGGCTTGCAGGTCATTGCCAAAGGGGATGGAAAGTTTGATGGCGTTGTTTATCCCGGGGGCCTGCCCGGAGCCGGTTGGGATGCGGATAAGAAGGTCAAGCACAAGGTTTCCGGTGTCACGAAGGATGGTTCCACCATGCTGTCCGGCGGCGACTATCAGATTACGATCGCCGGTGAAACGGCGACAGTGAAGGCACCTGCAACGGGCGAACTGAAAAAAGTGAACCGCCAATCCCCGACTCTGGGTGCGCGTCCACCAGAAGGAGCGATCGTGCTGTTTGACGGTTCCAACGTCGACCACTGGAATCCGGGAAAGCTCGAAGGGAAACTGATGGGCGTGGGAACCCGGACGAAAGACGTCTTTGAAAACTACACGCTGCACCTGGAATTCCGCACACCGTACATGCCGTACGCCAGCGGGCAGGGACGTGGGAACAGCGGGATGTACCTGGGTGACCAGTACGAATGCCAGATCCTGGATTCCTTCGGGCTGGAAGGTGCAGACAATGAGTGTGGCGGGATCTACAGCAATTCCAAGCCCAAGGTCAACATGTGCCTGCCTCCATTAACCTGGCAGACCTACGACGTCGATTTCACGTGCGCGAAGTTCGACGCGGACGGCAAGGTGACCGCACCGGCCAGGGTGACACTTCGGCACAATGGGGTCGTGATCCACGATCACCTGGAACTGAAGACGACTCCCGGCGGCGGCCGCAACGACCAGAAGCCCGGCGGTCTGTTCCTGCAGGACCACGGCGACCCGGTCCGCTTCCAGAACATCTGGCTGGTTCCGAAAAAGTAGCGGAGACCGCCGACTTCTCCACGCCGTGTCCTGTTCACGACAGCCGGTCCGAATGCATCTCGGATCGGCTGCTTTTATTGGCGGGTTGAATTGACGGGCAGGCGACTCGAGCCTTTTCGAAGCGACAGTGGGGCTGAGGCATCCAGTTATCGGACGGCTCGCGAAACCACTCCCGCTACACCAGTTCTCGAATGACGGTACCTTCATCCAGCAGGTGCTGGGGCCTTCCTTGAGGGTCGATCAGCGATGTTCGGTGCGGGTCGATTCCCAGGTTATGGTACACCGTCGCGAACACATCCTTGTAGGTCACCGGTCGTGACGTCGCCAGACTGGCGGTTCGATCTGTGCTGCCGATCACCTGGCCTCCGCGGATCCCGCCGCCTGCCAGGATCGCAGGACCGACCTGCGGCCAATGGTGACGCCCGCCCGACTTGGGATCGATCCGTGGAGTACGACCGAATTCGCCCCAGACGACGATCGTAACATCGTCCAGTCGGTTTCGATCTTCCAGGTCCATGATCAATGTTGCCAGGCCGTGATCGACGATCGGCAGCAGGTGCTTCAGACGCGGGAAATTGTCGGAATGTGTGTCGAAGTCGCTGATGGAAATGCTGACACAGCGGGCACCGGCATCGATCATTCGCCGCGCGAGCAGAAACTTGCGCGTCGACTCGGGCCCTTCCGACGTGTAATTCGGTTGTCCTGATCGGCTCTGCAAGGTGTACCGATCCAGGACCCCGGGGTCTTCACGCTGGAAGTCCAAGGCGTCCGCCAACTCTCCAGACGTCGGCCTGCTGGGTAAACCGATCCATCGCCCCCATCATCCCGGCGTTGTCGACTTCCCGCCGAAACAAATCAAACTCAGCCAATAGCCTGGTCCGTTCGGACAATCGTTGCAGGTTAATGGTTCCGTCAAGCTTCAAACTGATCGAGTGATTGGCTCCCAGTCGAGCCAATTCGTTCTTCATCCCCGGTTCCAGTTCTCGGGCGAACAGATTTGAGATATCCGGACGAAACGGCTGATACGCCGGTCCCAGGAATCCCGGTCGGGCACTGTTGCGCACGAACGGACGCCCCTGCATCAGATCGACAAACGAAGGCGCCGCATCCGACGTCGATCCGTACAGTTTGGACACGATCGCACCCAGCGCGGGACGGCCGCCGAGCGACTGTAGTTCCTTGGCGGAGAATCCCGACTGACACTGAAACGCATCATGAGCCCCGGCAGAGCCGACCAGCGACCGGACAAACGCCACCCGATCCGCCACCTGCGCCAACTTGGGCATCAGTTCGCAAATCGAAATCCCGGGCACCTTGGTCTCGATGGGCGTGAACTCACCCCGAATCTCCAGCGGCGCCTGAGGCTTCAAATCGATGGTGTCCAACTGCGGCGGGCCACCGTCCAGATGGACAAAAATCACACCCTTGGATGAGGACGACAGGTTGCCAGCCAATGTTTCCAATTCCAGGAACCGGGACAGCGATGCCACAGCCCCACCGAAGAGACCACACCGCAATAAACTGCGGCGCGTCAACGAAGTCCTCGGAATTGCTTGAATCACCATGCTACCTCCCGCGAACACAGCAACACCAATTGATGCGATGCAGTATAGCGATGACGGGCGAACCCGTACAATCCCGCGTTCCAACAGGCCGGATTCGTCCTGACGCGACGCCGGTGCGGCGTCCGTCGGCCAGCAGCCCAAGGGCACTGACTTTGTGAGCCGCACGGCGCTAGCCGCGGGTTCGTCGGGCACGAGTGTGAATGCCCCCGCGGCTAGCGCCGTGCGGGTCACAATGCAACCCAAAGCGTCAGCGAGGCATCGCGTTAATTCTCGCCCTCCCAAGTAACCTCGGGGTCAAGTGGTTCACCAGGATTCGCGTTCTGCCACATGCACCGTTCGTGATCGAACGAACGCTTCTCGAAGCCCCGATCACCGATCGTCGCAACCATCGCACCCGTATCGTGTGCGGGATTCCGCAGCAGTAAATAGTGTCATCCGTCTTGTAACAAGCCCCCCGGAACCCATAGGATACCGTTGATGTTCGACCCGCGAAATTGCCGGGAGCAACATTCGTTGAGCGATGCCAGTCATCCCTGATCTGGAGTCATGACTTGAATCCGGTTTTCCAACGTCCTGATGGTTGGGTCCGCCAGTCCCTGATCGGGGCAGTGATCCTGTTCGCCGTGCTTCCCGGACTGGTTCACGGGGAATTGCAGGTCACTCCGACGAACGTGCGTCTGGATCGGCCCGAAGACTCGTTGCAGTTGCTGGTAACCGACATGACTGGTGCAGTCAGCCGTGATCTGACTCGGGCCGTTCGATATGAGGTCAAAGCGCCGCAAGTCGTACAAGTCGACGCCGATGGTCTCATCCATCCGGTGACGGAAGGGACGACGGAGTTGATCGTTCGGTCGGGTGAAAACACCGTCGTCGTTCCCGTGACAGTAACGGGTTTGAATCAGCCAGCACCAGTTTCGTTTCATCACGAGATTCAGCCGATCCTGACGAAGGCTCGCTGCAATTCCGGCGGGTGTCACGGGAAGGCGGAAGGTCAGAACGGGTTCAAGTTGAGTCTGCTGGGGTTCGACACGACCTTCGATCACGACGCGATTTCCAAAGAAGGTAAAGGCCGGCGACTCTCGGTGACAACCCCGGAAACCAGTCTGCTGTTGCGGAAGGCGACTGCCGAAGCGCCCCACGGCGGCGGACGCAAGATTGACCCAGACAGCCCGCAATACAAACGGCTGCTGCGGTGGGTTGCCGAGGGAGCGTCCAGGTCCGTTCCCGATGAACATGAGGTTGTTTCGATTGAAGTGGAACCGGCCGAATTGGTGATGACGCCCGGCAGCACTCAGCAACTGCGAGTCTGGTCGATTGATGACCAGGGACAGCGACGGTGTGCGACCGTTGAATCGGATTTCCTGTCGAACGCACCGCACATTGCTGACTCCAACCTGCGAGGTCTGTTGCAGGCCAGCGAGATTCCCGGTGAAGCGGCGGTGCTGATTCGTTATCTCGGGCATGTGGCCGTCTGTCGCGTCGTACTGCCAAGGCCGTCCAGCGTCTTCGCCCGGCCGGCCGAAACGAACTTCATTGATCAACATGTCTGGAACAAGTTGACTCGCTTGGGGATTCCCCCGAGCGAACAAATCGACGATGCCACATTCCTGCGCCGCGCGTTCCTGGACGTGATCGGGACATTGCCAACCGCGGACGAAGCCAGAAAGTTCCTTGGCGAAAATGCGCCGGACAAACGCGCGAAATTGATTGACACTCTGCTGCAACGGCCAGAGTACGCCGAATACTGGGCGATGAAATGGACGGACCTGCTCAAGGCGGACAAGCTCAAGATCACTCCCCAGGGAACCGTTGGGCTGTCGCGCTGGCTGCGAAAACAGTTCACTGCGAACCGTCCGTACGATGAGATGGCTCGTGAAATCCTGACAGCCCAGGGACCGGTTCAAAGCGAAGGGCCGGCCGCGTTCTTCAAGACACTCGATGCACCCGAGGTCACCAGTCGGGCGGTCAGCCAGTTGTTCCTGGGTGTCCGGATCGAATGTGCCCAGTGTCATCATCATCCCAGCGAGCGTTGGAGTCAGGATGATTACGCGGGACTGGCGGGCTTCTTCAGCGGGATCACCGTGAAGAAGCTGCCGGATGGAACCGATTCTGTCGTCTCCCGCGGCGGTGCCGATCAGAAACATCCCCGGACAGGGGAACTGGTTCCCGCCCGCGCCCTGGGTGCCCCGCCGGCAGACTTCACCAATGTGATTGATCGTCGACAAACGCTGGCGGCCTGGATGACCGCGGCGGACAATCCATTCTTCACACGCGCCATCGCCAATCGGATGTGGGCTCATTATTTCGGTCGTGGACTGGTGGAGCCGATCGATGACATGCGAGCGACCAATCCGGCGACGAATGAGCCGTTGCTGGACGCCCTCGAAGCCCATCTGAAGGAACTGAAGTACGACTTGAAGGCGTTCAGCCGCACGCTGCTGATGTCACGTGTGTATCAGCTTGGGCCCGCCACCGATGCGAACCGCGATGACCGGCAGCATTTCTCGCACGCCCGGGTGAAGGCGGTGCCGGCCGAGGTCCTGCTGGATGCCATCAGCCAGACGACCGGTGTCCCGGAAAAATTCAATGGCTGGCCCGAAGGGGTGCGGTCGATCCAGGTCTGGGACAACCGGATGCCCTCCTACTTCTTTCGCATTTTTGGCCGGCCGGTCCGGGCAACCGTGTGTGAATGTGAACGCAGTACTGAACCGAGTATTTCGCAAGCTCTGCACCTGCTGAATTCACCCGAAGTGAATGCCAAGATTGCTCATCGGCGTGGTACCGCCCGAAAACTTGCGGATTCATCACTGACCGACGATCAAATCACCGATGAGATTTACCTGGGGACCTTGAACCGGTTCCCCAACGACGAAGAACGGCAATTGATGAAATCCGCGTTTGACGCCGCCGGGGGTGAGCGCCGGATCGCGGTCGAAGACATTCTGTGGTCAGTGCTGAATACGAAAGAGTTTTTGTACAATCACTGAACGAGGAGCCTTGGTCATGTTTCAATTTGAACTTCCTGGTGCCCGGCAACGGTTGTGCAATGGATTCACTCGCCGACAGACATTGCGATTGGGAGCCACCGGCCTGTTCGGTGGATTGACACTGCCAGGATTGCTGAGGGCCGAGGAGATCGCGAAGGCAGGCGGACAGCCGCGGACGGCGAAGGCCAAATCCTGCCTGTTCATTTTCCTGGAAGGGGGCCCGCCGCAGCAGGACATGTGGGACCCGAAGCCGGACGCGCCCGCCGAGATCCGCGGGCCGTTTCAGACCATCAGCACGAAGTCGCCAGGGGTCATTTTCACGGAACACTGTCGTGAATGCGCGAAGATCACCGACAAATTCACGGTCGTCCGCAGTCATTCGCATACTGATAATGGACACGCAACCGGATATCACTATGTGATGACCGGACATCGTCCGACGTTCGCGGATGGCGAGTATCCGATCCCCACGAACGAGTTGTTCCCGTCGCTGGGATCGGTCGTCAGCCGTGAACTCGGAAATAGTGGGACGGTCCCCCCGTACATCAGCATGCCGCACCCGCTGTCTGCCGGCGGGCCCGGATTTTTCGGTGCCCAGTATGCCCCGTTTGTGATCGAAGCGGATCCCAGCCAACCCGATTTCGAAGTGCGGGACCTGGGCCAGGTGGATGGCTTGTCTGTTCAACGATCGGAACTTCGTCAGCGACTTCTAGCTGGCCTGGAAAAGCGCCAGCCACGCAGCGGCCGCGCCGCCGCGATGGGGACTTATTACCAGAAGGCTCGCGACCTGATGACGTCGCCGGAGGCCCGGAAGGCGTTCGATATTCAGTCCGAACCTGTCAACGTCCGTGAATCATACGGCATGACGCAGATCGGCCAGAGCGCCCTGCTGGGTCGCCGGCTGGTCGAAGCCGGTTGCCGGTTCGTGGGCATCGACGCGCCCGGCTGGGACGTTCACTTCAACTGCTTCCCCAGCCTGCAGGGAGATTTGATCCCCCCAGCGGACAAAGCGTTTGCGGCATTGATCATGGACCTGGATCAGCGGGGACTGCTCGACAGCACTCTGGTGGTAATGATGGGGGAAATGGGCCGCACACCCCGCGTGAACGCCCAGGCCGGACGTGATCACTGGTCGATGGCCCAATGCATCCTGTTTGCCGGGGGTGGCGTGAAACCGGGACAGATCATTGGATCGACCGATGCCCAGGCCGCCTATCCGACCAGCGATCCTGTCAGTGTGGCGGATCTGCTGCGCACCATACACACGCTGCTGGGAATCGATGCCGACAAGGAGTACAACGATCCGCTGGGACGTCCCGTTCCGCTCGTGAACGGCGGGAAACTGATCCCCGGATTGATCGCGTAAAATCTCGCCGGATTTCCCGACATGCTCCCGATGTGCAAGCGCAGAAAATGAAATCTGGACGCCCATCCCTCGTGCGTCTCGTGAATGACAGTGAGCCTGATCGATGCCAACGGGTTTTCCACCAAACATGCTTGTTGCCCAACGTCTATTCTCGACGGTCGGCTTTCTGCTGCTGCTGACGCAACGCGTCTCGATCTGTCACGCGCAGTTGGCGCCGGAGATCGGGTACGTCCTCCCGGCCGGTGGTCGCGTCGGCACGACTGTCGATGTGGTGATTGGCGGATACGACTGGACGCCGGACATGCAGGTGTTTGTGCATGATCCCCGGGTCAAACTGGAAATCACGGGCCAACCAACGGGGGTGCTGATCACAGAGCCGCCGTATTGGTTCGGCTATAAGGCGCGCGGTTATGCCTGGCCGTTGGCGCGCGAATTCCCAGCGCGACTGACTATTCCCGCCGGTGTTTCACCGGGGCTGATTCGCTGGCAGGTGGCCAACGCCAATGGAACGTCTCCGGTCGGACAATTGCATGTTGGAAGCACGCCCGAGATTGCCGAAGATCCCCGGCGAAAATCCCCTCAACTGCTTCCAGAGTTGCCGATCACCGTTTCCGGGCAGGTGCGGCGGATCGAGGAAATCGATCGCTATCGTTTCGGTGTGCCCAAGTCCGGTCCGGTGACGATCGAACTGACAGCACGTCGAATCGGGTCGCCACTGCACGGAATCATCAAGGTCCAGGATCCCGCGGGACGGGTGGTCGTGGATGTGGCCGATACGGAAGGTCGAGACGTGACCGTCACCATGCGGGCAGAAGCCGGGGTCATTTATGACTTGAGCCTGAACGACCTGGATTTCGCGGGCGATCGGTCGTACGTCTATCGATTGACGCTGACCGCGGCTCCACATGTCCTGGCGGCGTATCCGGCGGCAGGACAACGGGGCCAGACGCGTGCCGTTGAATTCGTCGGCGTCGGATTGGCAACCGGCACCGATGCGCTGGAAACCGTGACCCGTGATGTCACTTTCCCGGCGACAGGCGATGCCAAATCCATTGACGTGAATGTGGTGACCGACTGGGGAACTTCAAACACTGTCACGCTGCAGGTGACTGACCTTGCCGAGGCCGTGGAAACTGCCGCGGGCGAATCCACAATGTCTGCCCCCGGAGCCGTCACCGGTGCGATCGAAACGCGATTCGGATCAGATCAGCATCTGGTCACTTTGACCAAGGGGCAGACGTGGGAAATTGCCGCACAAGCGAAGGCGATCGGATCGCCCCTGGACCTGGAGTTGATGGTCTTCGGGCCAGATGGCAAGCAGATCGCGACGAATGACGACATCGCCGGGACGACCGATGCCGGGCTGTCCCTGACCGCCCCCGCCGACGGGACCTATCGGATCGTGGTGACAGACAGGTCGGGTAAGAGTGGCAGTCGGGCCGCGAATTACCGGCTCAGCATGACAGCCCCCTGCGAAGATGTGGAACTTTCCATTCCCGCACAGTTGAACATTCACCTCGGGACCGTGGCAAAGCTGGCCGTCAAGGCGACTCGCAAGGGGGGATTCAAGGGACCGATCCCACTCACGCTGACGGGCTTGCCGACGGGCGTAACCGTCCCCGAAAATCTGGTGATTGCCGAAGGGAAGGGCGATCTGACGCTCGATCTGACCTGTGCTGCGGACGCGCCGGCGGCTGCGTCACTCTGCTCGATCACAGCCACGCCACAGATTGGCGGTCAGGCTGTCACTCGTCAGTCCACCCCAATCCTGATCGCGACGACGTTGAAACCGCGATTCAAACTGACCCCCGAAGGTTTGGACGATGTCCGCAAGGTGCATCGTGGCAGCACGCATCTGTTTCCCATGTTGATCGAGCGGTTGGAGGGATACACCGGACCGATTACGCTGGAGATGACCGCCAAACAGCAACGACATCGGCAGGGCCTGCAGAGCGATGAGTTTCTGGTGCCGCCCGATGCAAAACGGGTCGAGTATCCCATCTTTGTTCCCGAATGGATGGAAACCACGAAGACCAGCCGCATGATCCTGAACGGCTCCGCACAGATCGCCGATCCGCAGGGAAATATCCGAACCGTGCTGCAACGACAGGAACTGCGGTTCGGCATCCTGCCGGAAGGAGCACTGATGAAATTGACACACGGAGTCGGTGAGCTCAAATCCGCTCCGGGAAGTGAACTGACGATCCCCCTGGCGTTGTCACTCGCGCCTGTTCTGCAGGCCCCAATTCAGATCACGATCGAGCCGACGGAATTTCAGCAAGGCATGTTTATGGCTGACCCGCTGTCGCTCGCTCCGGGCCAGAAGGAAACGAAGATCCGGGTTCGTATTCCAGAAGGAGTCGGCCATGTGGGCGAACAGGAACTGACGTTTCGTGCCACATCGACAAAAGACGGTTGGCCGGTCGTTTCAGAAACGACGGTGTTGATCGACATTAGACCAAAGCCATAACCGATGGGGCAGGGCATCCTTTCACTGTTGCTGCGCTCGCTGCGGACCGACTCGCGTTCGCTGTTACTGCACCTGGCGTGGTTGGGGCTGTCGGTCGGAATCTACGTGTCGTTGTGCATGGTCATCTGGGGGCAACGCGCCATTGGAGCCCCCGGTTTGGGTTTTCTGAGAAACGTGGCCTACCTGGATGCCGCCATCCTGTATTTGCTGGGAACCCCCTTCTTTGCCGGAAGCATTGCCGAAGAACGTGACGAGGGGACGTTGGGACTGATGCGGATGGCTGGACTCGGTTCGCTGGGGATCCTGCTGGGAAAATCCATCGGCCGACTGGTTCAAGTCCTGGTATTGATGGCGATCCAACTGCCGTTCTGGTGGCTGTCGGTCACGCTGGGAGGCGTCACATCGAACCAGTTGTGGTTGCTGGCCATCAGCCTGTTTGCGTTTGTGGTCGCATTGGCGGGGATTGCCACGGCCTGCTCGGTGGTCTGTTCGTCGACTCAGGCCGCCACGGTCATGACCAGCGTGGTGCTGGCGATTCACCTGTTGGCCGGCTTTGTGGAAGACGGAATCGGGTCAAGCCAAATCTTGATTTCAACGTCCATCTGGCAGCGGATCTCGGACATCCTTGCGACTGGATCCAATGAATCGACATGGTCTGTTCAGGTCGTGTCGAACCTCGTCGCCGGATTCAGTTGCTACGTGCTGTCGTGGCTGCTGTTCGGGACATTGCGTGACGAGATCGTGGCGGGGAAATCACCATTGGCAATCTACCGCGCCTGGAAAATTGCGCGTCCCATGGCACATCGCGAAAGTCGCGTCTGGGGATTGTCCTGTACCTGGAAAGACTTTCAGTTTGTCCTGGGTGGCTGGCCTGTCCTGCTGCTGCGGATGGCCTTCTATGTCGGACTATTCCTGGCCGCGGGGCTCTTCAATTTTCAGTCGTTACTGGGTGGCCCGGGGGGCTGGGGGCAAACGCACGCCAGCTTTCAGTTCGCCCTGATCTTCGCGATTCCCTTTGATGCAGGACTGCTGTTCGCCGCCGCTCTTCAATCCGAAATCCGTGGCCAGACACTGTCGTTGCTGGTGATGCTCCCCCGCCAGTTTGGAAACTCGCTGGGGGAAAAGTTCCTGGGAATCCTGCCTGGAGTGGTTCCCGGAATCAGTGCGTTCGTGTTGAGTTGCCTGGCGGAGCCCCGGGCGTTTTTTCACAGCACGGACCAGTTCGTCGTCCTCACCAGTTGGATGATATCCATCCCGTTTGTGGCCGCGGTGTTGTCAACGTTTCTTCGGTGGGGGGCAGCCCCACTGGCACTCGCCTTGATGTTCGGCGGCTTGATATTACTGGATTGGTTGTTGTTCCGAACGTTGCAGGTCATATCCCGCGAGTTCACCGGCTATTGCGTTGGGTTCGGTTACTTGTTGCTGTGCGGGGTATGCGTACTGGTGATCATGCTGCGATTGGTACGACTGGCATCAAGATAGTTAGAATTGCATGGACCTGGAACACCAGCCGGACGCGCGAGCGAGGGATTCGTCGATGGGTGTCCAACTTGCTTATCCCTTACCGCAGCAGGCCGTACTTCTTCATCTTGTTGTAGAGCGTCACCCGGCTGATCCCCAGTTCCCTGGCGGTCTTCGTCCGGCTGAACGTGTTCTTGAACAGGGTCTGCTCAATGATGTCCTTTTCGCTCAGGGCGATCTGGCCACCCAGCGTTCGATCGTTCACGGCGGTTGGAACCGCTGCTGATGAACTGGTGACGTATCCCAGGTTAACCGTCGGATCGTTGGTCGGTCCGGCGGTTCCGGACAGGACGTGATGCGGCAGATTGGCGGAAGTCAGTGTCCCGTCGGTGCAGTAAATCACGGCTCGCTGGATCACATGTTCCAGTTCGCGAACGTTTCCGGGCCACGGGTAGTTGATCAGGGCACTGTACAGGCAGGGCGAAATGTGTTCGATCCGCACGCCATGCTTGATGGCAAACTGCCGGGCGAACTTCTTGGCCAGCGGGACGATATCCATCCTCCGCTGTCGCAGCGGCGGAATGACAAACTTCAACATGTTCAGCCGATAGTACAAGTCCGGCCGGAAGCGGCCTTGCTCCACCAGCGGTTGCAGTTCCAGATTGCTGGCGACGATCAGCCGGGCCTGGCAATGCTGAGTCTGATTGGAACCAACCGGCTCAAATTCACCCGTCTCAATCACCCGCAGCAGCTTGACCTGCTGTTCCGGTCCCAGGACATCGATTTCGTCGAGCAGGATGGAACCTCGTCTGGCGGCCAGGAATTTCCCTTCCTTGTCCGCATGAGCACTGGTGAACGCCCCCTTCATATGCCCAAACAATTCCCCTTCGATCAAGTCGGCCGGCAGGGCTCCGCAGGCGACCGGCAGGAACGGTTCATGACGGCGTGGGCTGACTTCGTGGATCAATTTCGACAGGAAGGTCTTGCCAGCCCCGGTTTCACCGATCAGCAGGATTGTGACGTCGTGACGGGCGGCGACTTCCAGGTCAAGCAGCATCTGCTGCAGTTGAGGTGAATTCGTTTCGAATTTGCGACCCATCCCGGTCAGCACACCGAGCGGCTTTTCTTCACCCAGATCATTGGGCAGCAACGTCGACGTGGGACGCGGAGCCGCCGGACCCGGGGCCACGGTTTCGACCTCCACCTCCGCCGGAAACAGGGAATGAAACGCCTTCATCAGTGTCGACCGATCCAGCCTGCCGCGGCACATCGCGATGTCGTGCATCGCGGCATGTCGGGCCAGTGGTTCCGGACATTCCTCCGACGTGACCATCGCCACCCGCAACTTGGGAAACCGCTGGTTCAAAACTTCCAGGATGCGATTTTCCGCATGTCCGCCACTGCCAACCCGGCGAAAGTCGGCGACCAGTGCCTGAGGTTCCACGCGGCTGCTGAGATCAATCAATTCCTCCAGCGAGTCACACGACCGGACATCGGCCTTCCCTTCAAACAATCCCGGTACCTCGGACGCCATAAGCTGATCGCGGCTGAGTACGACGATGACGGGTCTGGACATGGGAGGAAATCCTGTCGAGCGGCTTCGGATGGACTGACGGATCAAACGGGCAGATTTCTGTGTCGTTTGTTCAATCAGCGAAACGGTCTGATCAGGTGTTAAACAAATGGAGTGCCAATGCGCCAGCCGAAGCTCACGTTTCGATTCCAATCCCAATGACAGTGGACAGTTAACGTCGTTTAACAATTCGGGGCCCAATCGCCGGCCGCTGGACGGATGATGCCACACGGCAACGTGAACCCCGGTCCCGTGTTGCCGATTCACCACATGTTGCCGAGCGGAATCAGGGAAGCTACGATCCGACGAACTGGGCCGAATCCAGGACACGTTTATCCAGTCTCAAGGTCAGTCGTCATGCCCACATTTGCCGTCATCCTGCCTGCCGCCGGAAAGAGCAGTCGGTTTGCCACTCAACAGTCGAAGAAGAAAGTCTTCGTGGAATTGAAGGGGCGACCGGTCTGGGTCCGCACGGCAGAACTGTTTGCCAATCGGGATGACGTCGTGCAGACGATCCTGGTGCTCTCTCCAGACGACATCGAATGGTTCAAGGAGAAATTCCGCCCCAACCTGGCGTTCATGAACGTCGAGATTGTCGCCGGCGGCGCCGAACGAGCAGACTCGGTCATGAACGCGCTGGCGCGTGTCCGGGCCGATGTCGATTTCGTGGCCGTCCACGACGCCGCCCGACCGCTGATCGTCAAGGACTGGATCAATCGTGTCTTTCGAGCGGCCCAGAATCACGACGCCGCGCTGCTGGCGACCCCGGTCACCAGCACGCTGAAACGCGTGGATTCCAGGAATCAGGTCCAGGAAACGGTCCCGCGAGCGAACTTGTGGGCGGCCCAGACCCCGCAGGTATTCCGCCGTCAACTACTCATGGATGCATATTCCCGCCGAGGAAATCTGCAGCCGACCGATGAAGCTCAACTGGTCGAGCAATTCGGGCACCCGGTCCACGTGGTGGAAGGATCACCCCTGAACATCAAGATCACGTCGCAGGATGATTTCCGGATGGCGGAATTCCTGCTGGAAGCGCTGCCCAAAGAAAAGCTGCTAGGCTTTCTGCATCCGTTTGCCGACGAGCGATTCGAGTGACACGCTGACTGTCTTGATCCACCAATTCTGGGCAGGCACGGTGTCAGCAACCGTTGTGTTGCAATCTGCACGGAGATCGCTCACAGAGGCGCAGAGACACAAAGAGAACCCGGAAGAGATGGCAACGAATTGTTAACAGTCCTCGCCTCGTGATTCCCATTCTTGCCGCGGATTTCTCTGTGCCTTTGTGCCTCCGTGCGAAAACCTCTTTCCTCGACCGTTGTCCGAGACCCACCAATGTTACAACCGCGCCCGACGAAACGCATGGATCGGTCTCACGAACTCTCGGTTTATCCGTGTGATTTCCGTGTTTGATCCGTGGCCGTTTGATTGGTTATTAGCCCGCGTGTCAACGCACCTGAAACTTGCGGACCCAACCCAGATCGATCCATTTCTTCAGTGCCCAGGCCCAACTGCTGTGAGACGTAAATCCCTTGAATTCCAGGACTGCCGTGCCGTCGCCACACGACAGGATGCGTAGAAAGTCGGACTGAGGTTTAAACCGGACCAGCGGTCGATCCTCCAGACAGTTTTGCAGGTTTCGCCAAAGCACCGGGGCCTGCCGGACAGCGTACACTCCGGCCTTGGGAATCGGATGCGACTCAATATCGGCGGCGTCCCCGGTGACAAAGATGGGGACATCGGCGGTCGTTTGCAAAGTCGGGCGGGTGGCCAGGAATCCTCGGTCGGTCTTCGGCAAGTCGAATCCCCGCAGAGCCATCGGCGGCGATGCGCCCGCCGCCCAGATCACCAGGTCCGCCCGGATCCGCTCGCCACTTTCCAGCACCAGCGTCCCAACCCCTTCGTCATCGCAGTCGACGACGGGTGAACCAAGGCTCAGATCAATCCCGCGCAGTTTCAACAGCTTTTCGATGCGTCGAATCGTTTTCGGCGAATAGTCCTGCAACACGACTGGATTGCCGTCGACAATGCGAACGTCAGCCGGAAGCTCCAGTTCATGCTTGTGCTGCTCCAGGCACAGGGCAAGTTCGACGCCTGCCGCTCCGGCACCGACGACGACAATCTGCAGCATTTCCGGGCCGGGAGCCATTTTCCATTGCTCCACCAGTTCCCGGAACCGGACATCAAACCGCTGCAGAAATGTCGACAGGGGTTTCACGCTGATCAGGATCCGGTGCGACTGCCACAACGGCTCGGCCGCAGGGACTGAGCCGATATTGATCGAAGCGACATCAAACGACAGTGCGGGCTGATGTGCGAACTCAATCACCCGATTCTCCGGGTCCAGCCGATTGGCCCGGTCCACGATCAATCGAACGCCACACTGCTGACACAGCTTGGGCATGTCGATCAGCATGTCGTCGGGTTGGTAGAGTCCTGCCAGCGTGGAAGGCAGCATCCCGCTGTAGGCCGCCTGATCGAAGGCGGTCACAATCGTCAGTTCCGTCCTGTAAAACGAGTGCCACTGCCACCACTTCAGGATCTGCAGATGAGTATGCCCGGCACCAATCAAGACCAGTTGCCTGGGGGGTAACTGAGGGGGCTCTGGTTTCGACGGCTTCGCTTCGACATCCTCGACGTCGTCGATATCGGAATCTTCAATCAGTTCCGCTTCGAGATCGCCTTCCTCGACAAAGTCGCCTTCGGTCAGTTCATAGGCGTCTGTTTCAACCTCGTCTGCCTCAGCGGGCTTGACGGCCGCAAACTCGATTTCCAGATCGGAAGTCTTCTCCGCCTGTTTCTTGGCACGTCCCTCCCCGGCCGTCGCGCGGCGACGGCGATCTTCAGGCGAAGGATCAGGACGCGAAGTCGGCACGGGAGGGTCTCGTCGCTCGCCCTGGAGAAGGGTGAATCTTGGGAATAAACAGGTTCGGCCTGTGAGAAACTCAAGTCCGCTTCCAGCATCGTCAGCCCGCCGACGGTGCCGCGATGCCAAAGTCTTCGATGGTTAATAACGAACGGAATGGCAATCCGCGAGCCGCAAAATTCGCGGCCCCCCCCTCCTTGCGGTCGACGATGCCAACAACGCAGACAACTTGACAGCCAAATTCAACGATTCGATCCACCGCCTGCAGGGCACTACCGCCCGTCGTCACCACGTCGTCGATCACGACGACTTTCATCCCCGCGGTGACCGGGCCTTCAATGAATTTCTGAGTTCCGTGCCCCTTCGACTCTTTCCGAACCAGGAAGCCGCTGATCGACTGGCCCCGCTCTGCGGCCGCCACCAACACGCCACCGACGATCGGATCCGCCCCGATGGTCATGCCGCCAATCGCGTCAAACGGAACATCGGCCAGCAGATCCAGCAACCCAAAACTGACCTGACGCAGCCCGAGCGAATGCAACGAAATCTGTTTACCATCAAGGTAATACGTCGATTTTTTACCCGAGGCGAGCGTGAAGTCTCCAAACTTAAGCGCACGTTGATGGAACAGTTGAATCAGTTCCTGACGGTCAAACATGACACGAGATCCTTGAGGCGAGAGAAAGAGTTGTCCAGCATCTTACAGTCCCCCGAACGCCGGAAAAAGCATTACGCAGCACCGGGGTCTGGCATTACGGAAGTTCGGAATTGGCGGACCGTAGACCCAGACTCCAGTTTCCCGCATCCCCGCCAATTCCGAACTTCCGTAGTGCCTGACCCCATCTCGTCGCACCAGTTCGTCGCACAGGGCAATCGCCTTTTTCAAATTGGGGTGCNNAGGCCGTGCGAGTGCTCAATCGGCACGGCCATGTCGAGGACTCCATAACCGTGGCACGCGTGGCACCCGATGCCCAATTTGAAAAATGCGATTGCCGTGGCTTGGCGCGGCCCTCCGCAACGGCCTTTCCCAGTAAATGGGATCCCCCTCCGAATCTCTCCTCAAAATCCTGCTCTTGCCCTGCGAACCACGTGACCTCTAAGATGCAGTGGGGAAAAGCTCGTGACCCGCGATCGGAAACAAGGATGTTTCGCCGAATCTGTCCTTCCAAACTGGCCCGTCAAACGCCCGAACGCATTTGCGTCATCAAACCGAGCGCTTTGGGAGACATTGTCCAGTCGCTGCCGCTGTTGCCCGTCCTGAAAAAGACGTTTCCCGCGGCCAGCATCAGTTGGATCATCAACCGCGAGCTGGCCGATCTGGTCGTGGGACACCCGTGCGTGGACGAGGTCTTGTTGTTTGATCGTCGCGGCGGATGGCGGGAGTGGTCCCGGTTATTGTCCGACCTGCACGCCCGGCGGTTCGACATGGTGTTCGATCTGCAGGGACTGCTGCGAACCGGCGTGATGACGACGGCAACCCGGGCGCGGATTCGCGTCGGCCTGCAAACCGCCCGCGAAGGATCATCGCTGACGACCAATTGCGTGATCCCCGATTCCGGAAAAGTCGTCCCCGCGCACGCGCGGTTATGGCGAGTCGCCGAACTGCTTGGCCACGGTGACCTCACTCGGCAGACACAGATCGTCGTCTCCAATGCCGACCGAGACTGGGCGGACGGAGTTCTGGCCACTCTGCCGCGTCCCGTGATTGCGGTCCATCCCGGCGCCCGCTGGGAAACAAAACGCTGGCCGGTCCCGAAATTCGCGTCGCTGCTGACAAGAGCCACTCAAGCCTGGAACGGGTCCACCATTATTCTGGGAAGCCGAAGCGAACAACCGGACGCCGACCGCTTGCAGCAGATGTTGACCACTCCGGACTCACAGCATCGAGTTCTGAATCTGGCCGGCCAGACCTCATTGAAGCAGTTGTCCGCATTACTGGCGCGCGTGGAACTTGTGGTCAGCAACGATTCCGGCCCAATGCACCTGGCCGCCGGCCTGGGAACTCCCACACTGGGCCTGTTCACCTGCACCTCCCCCACCCGCTCCGGCCCCGCGGGGACTCAACACGAACTGGTATCAACCACAGTCGCCTGTGCCGCCAGCTACTGCAAACGCTGCCCGCACCAGGGCACAGCCCAGTTGGCATGCCTGACCGAATTGGACGTGGAACGAGTCTGGCACGCCCTGCAGCGACTCGTCTCGAAGAACGGCATCACCCTTGCTCGTCGCAACATCCGAGCGGCGTAGACCGAGCCGGTTGGAGAAGATGTCCCTGTAGTTACCACCTCGACTTTGCTGCTCCAGCGATGCCACTGTGTTGGTCTCCGCGCCCCCCCCAACGAGCTGAGGCTTACAAGGCGATTCCTGACTCACCTGTCGACCAGCGGTGCAAACTCAACACAAAGCCGCCGTCGTCCCATGAGTCTTGTCCCTATTCTGGGATGCGGAAAACGCCTCGTTTCACTGACAGCTTGGTCGAACCCAATCACCCAAGTCCCGCCGTGAGGTCGTTCAAGTCCTGCGGGATGATGCCGTGAGTTGTTAGGATTTTTCTCTGATCCGCGCCCAGCACTGGCGAGATACCGACAAGCTGTGTGTCCCAGCCTTGATATTTCGGCATGGTGTGAAGGAACCTCGCGACATGCTGCTGGAAATTATTCACGTCGGATAAGAGCTTGGTCGGCGATCGCTTGCAGGAACCGAATCGGATGGTTTTCGTCGTCGCATTGACAGCCACCAGGTCGATCTCGGTGTCCGCTTTGTCCCAAAAACCTTGAACGCGATCCGTAATCGGGAAATCGCCGATACCCTTGCGGCTGCGTTCCTCATAAAGCTGGCCTGCCAGTTTTTCCAGTGACGCGCCTTCGGCATCCGCCAGTCGTTGGTCGGCCTCCTCAATGAGTTCGTCAAGAGGCCGGAATGCGATCGCCGAAACGGGATTGGCCAGGGCAGCAAGCCAGGAGCGAAGAAAATTGTCGGTGAGATAATATCGGCTGCGCTTCGCTTCGGGCTTGGCGAACACGGGCAGCTTGCGCTCGATTAACCCGAACCGCTCGATGAGGACTTTCAGGTAGCCGCCTACTTGCGTGTCGGGGTTGCCGCTGGCCTGGCGGATGGCCTGCACGAGATCATTGTGCATGCGTCCCGGATTTCGGGCCACGAACTTCAAGACCACGTCATACCGCCCTCGCAGTTCCCGCAGAAACCAATTCTCGGCTTCGAACCGGAGCGGCGATGAACTCTCGAAGAAAATCCGACGCAGCAGCGTCTTGCGATCCGCAGCCAGAACGTTTTGTTCGTAGCAGTCCCAGTAGAACTTTGGCACTCCCTCGAAGAGGTTCCACAGAAACAGCAGATGCTTCGCGTCCGGTTCTGCATGGTCTTTCAGAATAATGAGTATCGAACCGATGTCGAGATGCGTTAAGTTGATCGTATCCGTCACGCGGTTGTAGAGGGGGGCAGTTCGATCTTCGAGCAGCGCCACCATCTCTGTGTGGATCGAGCCAAGGACGATCAGGCCCCCTGGCACCTGTGCGGCCTTTGCCCCCAGCCGATCGACGCTGGCCTGCAAATACGAGCAGAATTCCTCATAACCCTTGCGATTGAAAAATACTGGAACTCGTCCAGAATCAGAATGAAGCCATTCTCAGCCATCGACTCCAGCAGCTTGGCGAGTTGCAGCAGATCATTCGGCCGGGGATACTGGTCAGCGGGAACATGAAAGGTTTCCAGTGCGTCATTCACCGCCGATAGGACACCTGTCGGCTCCGAATCCGGGATCTGGACATAGACGACCGGCTGCGTGTTGTTGAGTTCTTCCATCGCACGTTGGATCAGGGTAATCTTGCCGATCCGGCGACGCCCGGTCACCTTGGCAAAAAACCAGCGTTTACGGCCGAGCATCCGCTCCAACTCTGCAAGCTGTTCTTTTCGCCCGTAAAATCTCCAGTCCGTCATGCCTTCCCCCGTAAGGTAAAGCTGTTTTATCAAAACCAGGTAAAGCCACTTTACCTTACCTGCGATTTCGTGGCAAGTGCTTTATTTCAAGACTGTTGTGGAATTCTTCGGAGATTGGAGAGGGTGCAAGCCGAGGGATTGCTTCAGGCGAAGTATTGAAGCATTTCGCCCCGGCCTCGCTCAGTGGCCTACGAGCGAGGTCGGTACTGGGCGAGGGGCCTCGCCCATTTGGGGTACGAGTCAGAGGAGTTGACGGCGCGATCTACGTAGCTACGCAGGTAGTCAGTTCCTCCGCAGAAGCAATGTCCGAAAATCGCTGCTTATCGGCGACCTCGGCTCCGGCCAGTCTCGGCAGAGCGTTGCCCCAACCGCACCACAGTAGACGCATAACTTGTCAGGCATCGCACTATCTCCGTTTGCCGCCGCAACAAATTGAAAGCCGTTTCGATCAGGTGAAAAATGTTGGTTTGACGACGTACCAATAATGCAAAAAAGGACTTACGAACAACTCCGTAAGTCCTTTTCTCGTAACTCATTGCCCAGGACAGGAATCGAACCTGCACGGGTGTAACCCCACTAGGTCCTGAACCTGCCACGAGAACATCAACGAAAGGTGGGAGTTGTATCGAG
Organism: Planctomycetota bacterium; assembly: GCA_018242525.1. GTDB lineage: Bacteria > Planctomycetota > Planctomycetia > Planctomycetales > Planctomycetaceae > Schlesneria. The sequence continues at coordinate 58,733 of JAFEBS010000035.1, forward strand.
GTTACGTGTCAAATCGCGGTCACGTCATACCTTACGACGCTCTTGCCATGCCAAAGCAATGCTATTTGAATTGAGAATAAAATGCCAATGCTGCCCCCGTTTTGCCCCCAAACTGACTGATGCGGGCTCAGTCCCGCAGACAACGTTAGAGGAATGAAGTGACATCGCACTGTCACACAACTGAAGTCATTTAACAATCCCAGTAGCATAGGTCGGAGCTGCCATGATGCCTTGGCGGCGACGTTCGCATATCGGAGAATGGGATGGCGAGCTCTCATACCTCGCTGTAGAATTCCGCAGATGCAACTTATGGGAACCATGGGAACCCGATTCCACTTTGGCACTCGACGTTCAGCGATGACGCCACGTTGCATTGAAAGACCAACGACGCAACTAGCAAGCTAGGCCACTTCAACATGACCGCACAACGCGACGATGCCGGGGCGACCGAAATTGCGACTGCGATGAACGGCACTGCCAAGAGGGCGACGAAGAAGACGCTTGTTCGAAAACCGAAAACAACAAAAAGCGATAGCACCAAATCGGCAAAACCGAAGCGGGTGGATCGACCTTATCCGCGTGCGACGCTCGAAGAAGCAATTGCGATCCCGATCGCTATCCGACAAAAAAACGGAGGCAACCCATGGAGGCCTGCCGATGTCGCTCCGGCCGTTGGTCTTTCACACAAAACAAACCTCTTCTATTATCAAGCTGCTGCCGCCCGAGATTTCGGCCTCACAAACGGAACACGCGACACAGCTGAAATCGCCTTGACCGACTTGGGGAGGCGTCTGGCTTACGCGGAAACGCAAGCCGAGGAAGACGAAACCCGCCGCCAAGCGTTCTTTAATGTTCCGCTGTTCAAGAGTGTGTTGGAGTATTACAACGGCAGCACACTTCCGGAGATGAAGTACCTCAAAAATACACTCGAAGGAAAGTTCGGACTCGATCCGCAAGTTCACGAAGAATTTGCCGACCTGTTTCGCAAGAATTGCGAGTACCTCAAGATATCCGAAGGTATTGCATCTCCTGGCACACTGACGAAATCAACGACCGTATTAAAACACGTATCATCTTCCGATTTTGTAACTGTCGCCGAGCCGGAAACCGACACGAGTTTGCTCTGCTTTGTGGCCATGCCATTTAGCGAGAAGTCGTCGGACTATGCTGAGGGGTTCTTCACTGAAGTATTGCGCCAATTGATCGCCCCCGCCGGACGGAACGCAGGTTTCCGCGTCGTGACCGCGCGAAAACAAGGTAGCGATGTAATTCATTCAACAATCGTAAATGGGTTGCTTGACGCCGATCTGGTCGTCGTTGATTTAACCGAACACAACCCAAATGTTTTGTTTGAACTTGGATTCAGGATGAGAGAGGATAAACCGGTAGCATTGATTCGAGCCTCGGGAACACCGGCGATTTTTGATGTCGATAACATGCTTCGGGTCGAAGAATACAATCCATGTCTTTGGCCATCAACGGTCGAGGCGGACCTCCCGAAACTAACTGCACACATCAAGGGGGCGTGGGACAACCGTGATAGCGCCCAAACTTACATGAAGATCCTGAGAGACAAGCGTTCGACTACGTGAAGGTAGGAACGAGTCGGTTGAACTGAGGTGGCGGTGGGTGGCAATATGGAACGGGGAGCACGGGCAACGTCGCCGCAATGCAGATTGCATCGCTAAATGATTGGCCACAATTGGTTGATCGCTAGTAGATTCTGCTGTGCGTTTTTGATTGTCCGAACTCTGGGCACCTTGTTGTTGATGTGCGTAACCGCCGCCTGAAGATCGATGAGTTCGCAGTCACCTGGATTAAGTGCGATACCTCTGAGATCGAGAAGCCAGTACATCAATTCGAGCGTTCGGCGCGCCAATTCTGGATCAACTGGTTGAAGCGTGTAATTCACGGCGGAATACCGCACGGTCGCACCTTCGAGTGTTTCCAAATCTGGATGGAGCCGGAGGTCGACTCCGCCATGTGTGGCAGTGTAAGTCTGGGGAGGGCGAGCAGTACAATTCCGGGTAACAAGGCCAGGATGTGCGAGTATTGACTGGATTGCACGTACGTTGTGATCTCGTTTATGGTCGGGACCGCCACCATTCGTGACATCCACGATTGCAGTCTGAAATGTATTTAAATTGCGGCCGGTCCGAAAGTAGCGACGGAGGGCCAGTCGAGTTGGATTATAGTAGTGCGTCATGAATTGAGCTGCGCCAGCTGCAGGCCTCTTCTGCTCTGCAAGGATACGCATTTGGTCCGCGATTGGTTTAGTCGCAAACTCGGCAAGCGCCTTCACGGTAAGCTCAGGCATGATATCTCCATGGAGTATAGCATTGCACGGAAATGCAATAAGTGTGGCGTTCAGAGTCACTCATGTCAACTGTGATGTTTAGAAGTGTTTCTGAAGAGACAGTCAGGTGCATACGGGCTCAGTGAGTTACGCCCGTACATGTTGTTGGCGTAGGATCATTGCGGCGGCGACTGTCAGAAACGCAACCAACCGGCTGAATACTGCCGGATTCGGCCCGGAACGGAAGGGCGTCTTTGCAAAACAATTCAGCGGCGAAGCCGTCCATGTAGAAGATGGGCACGCGATGTTGATTGCCGGTTTTAATCTGCCGTCTTCGTCCGTCGCGGTTAGGGCTCGTAGGTGGGTTCCCTGACCGCGACGGACGACGACGGCAGATGAGCGAGCGTCGATTACTGTTTGTTCGCGTGAGGGATCGTAACGGAAAGCCCGGAGCACAGGCTTTGCGAGCACCGGACTTGCAGTGGAGAGCCCGACCCGAAGGGGCACGCCCAAGGCTTTCTCAATGTACGATCAACGTAATACCGACACGCTGAACGGAATCTGAGAGATTGTTAGAAAAGTGATCTCGACAAACCAGACGTAGCCGCTAAAAACGTGAGGTCCTGGTTGGTCACGAGATTGAACGAGGCTGGTTTGTGGTGTGCTGGGGATGGTCCTCGGCTCAACAAGTACTCGATCAAGTTGGCTGTGGTCATAATCACAGCCGGAAAAGTGGCGCAGACTGTGGATTGCCTCGTCGCCTGCACAAACTAAATATTTATTGTTGGGCCAGCCCAGTTTGAAACCTCCTTACGAGCCACGAGTTCGTCCGTGAGCGGGCACATTTAATAATTTATCCCGGCTGTTCGGCCCGCCGGTTATTCATGAATTTCCACGTGCAACGCTGAATCATCAGACGATGGCGGAACTGCCGGTAAACCATCAGCGGCGGTTCATGTCAATTGCACGAAAGGAAGTCGATTCATGAATGAAAGTACGTCAATAGGCGATCTGCCAGTGATGCAGCCGCCGATCACGGTGATTGAAAGTGGTTTGATTTGTGGAGATGATCCCGCTCCCGGCGAGTGGGGCGGCGGGCCGGTTGCGTCAGCAGAGGCCCCGCCGACCGGCGAAGCCGGGAGCATGGCATCGTCTATAACATGCCATGCTCCCTTTTCAAACCTAGTGGGTTGGAAGTGTTTGCTCAGTGGGGTGGATACCCTGTACCTCGGCATCTACGTCGAGTGGAGTGAATTGTGGTCAGAACAGGTGGAGTTGCTGGAAGCGGGAAAGTTGGAAGCGACCGGGACCGAGGGCTTGCCGGTCAATGACGGGCGATTCCTGATCCTGCCGAGCGGTAAGCCACCGAACTACCGGTTTCATCTGCAATTTCCCGCCTTCCACTTCTATCTCAGTCACAGGAAAGAACCGCAAAAAGGGACGCCGAATGTCTATGTCTGCATCGGTGCAAAGAGTCTGTGGTTGGCCGGGTTGGAAGCTTCTGTAAAGCAGGTGATTGACGAAATCACATTGCTTGGCGGAAACATCCTGGCGGTAAAGCCGAGCCGATGCGATCTCGCAGCGGACTTCCTGATACCTGAAGATCTTTCCCTCGACTTCCTCCTGTCACATCGAGTTCCTTCCCATCTGGAAGTTTCCAGCCACATTCAAGGCGATTGTCTGCAAACGTTTTACCAGGGGGCGAAGTCGTCGCCGATCCAACTACGGATTTATGACAAGGGGTTGGAAGTCGAAAAGGGAGGGACCAAGCAATGGTTCCTCGACCTGTGGCGAGTGCCGAATGGGGATCATGTCTGGCGGATCGAGTTTCAGCTTCGACGGCCGATCCTTAAGGCATACAAGGTAAACTCAATCGCAGAGTTAACGGCAAACCTGGGGACGTTGTGGAACCATCTCACAGACATGTGGTTTTCTCTACGTCTGCCGGACGATGCCAACACAACCCGGCGAACCGTGCATCCGGGCTGGCTCGCCGTGCAAATGATCGACTCGCAATTCGGTGAAGTCGGCGAATTGCACCGGGACTTGGAAAACCATCCGGCAGACGCGGCATGGTACATCGCCCACGTCAGCGGTTGCCTGGCTGGGTATGCGGCCCGTCGTCGCATCGGGACAGTGGAGCAAGCAGCCGAGGAAATGCTGAAAGCCATACGTCAACATTGGTCGCGACGCGACTTCGCAACAGAATACTCTGTGAGGTCTATCAAGCTGGGATACGACGGGCAGACGACTGAAGAGGATTGTGGATTACCGGGGGCTCCAAGCGCCGGTGACCAGGGAGGACAACGCCCATGAACGAACAAGAATTGCTAAGACGGTTTGATCGACTCGAAGAAATGGTGAATTCGCTGTTACAGCAAAACCATGTGCAGAAGTTCTACTCGACGGCGGACGTCGCAAAGATTCTCAGCAAAGCCGAATTCACGGTACGTGAGTGGTGTCGGCATCAACGCATCCGAGCCGAAAAGCGGCCGTGCGGTCGTGGTAACTCTAAGGAGTGGATGATCTCGCACGACGAATTGGAACGTGTTCAGGCCGAAGGATTGCTCGCTCCCAAGTATGGTCTGTAACGGCGAGACAATTGTGGTGCCATTTTCAACGTAAAAAGGAGAGCGCCCCGGAGAGTGATTCCCGGGGCGTTTGTATTTGTTTAGTGGCGTACTGGAATTATTTGTCGTTGATCGCGGGTGACTTCGCCAGTGGCTTTCGCTGCTTGCTCAGAAACAGCCATGTGGAGAGAAGCGCACACGGAATCACAACTACGGCGTAGTGAGTGCCAATACAAGTCCCGCCGTAGTTTATCGTCATCGGAAAATCTCCAGATCCCCCACCATATGTCCCAATGTCAACGATCCCAAATAAGTAACTCGGGCCATCTTCAGGTTCGGCTTCCGAGTCAGATTCCGAATGGACGGAATGCTCGGTTTCGTTCGTCTTCTGCTCTTCTTCGTCGACTTTTTGGACCGTACGTGCGTGAAATGTGAAATAGCCAGGTGGGTGCTTTCCCGTCGCAATTCCAACGCTGACTCGTCCCGGTGATGACGACAAACTCAGTGAGGCATTCAGTCGTTGAAAACGCAATTCCAACGAATCATACGAGTAGAGACTCCGCATCCACCCGCCCATGAAGACACAGGCCATTACCAGCGTTACGCAGCCCACCCTCCGTCGCCAACCTTTGAAGAACTCGCCCATTGCATCCTCTCCGTAAACGAACACACCTCGGTTTATCGCCGTGGTGCTTCGATTGCAATCTCATGTTCAATTTCAGTTCGAGCTACCACTCTGACGTTCGGGATACTACGAACCAAACACTGACTGTAATGCCGCCCTTTGAACTGTGGGGAAAAGATGCCGATATCGTTTCCGCATCTCTTCAGTCTGGTGACCAGTCCAAGCGTCGATCATTCGTTGGTCAATTCCCTGGCTGGCACAGTTTGAGATGAACGAATGCCGGAAAACGTGCCATCCGCGAATCTTGTCCCATTTGCTGCCGGACAAAGTCTGTTTGAAATGATGTGAAGCTTCATCGACGGAGAGCGGGCACCCGTCGAAACTAAACGCGAATCGACCTTTGGCATTGGACAAACATGATGTCACGACTCGAAGCAATCGCCCTGATAGCGGCACCGTCCGCGTCGTTCTCTTTCCCCGTGATCGCTTGAGCTCTCGAAGTCTGACAGTATGTCCCACGAGATCGAAGTCCGCAGTCTCGGCTCGGAGAATCTCGCTACGCCTGGCTCCCGTGTGAGCGGCCATAACGAGCATCGGATAGATGGCTGGGTGAAGCGCCTTGGTCTCGACGAAGTCCAAGACCTGCTCGATCTCAATGGCAGTCAAATACAATCCGTCCCACAATTCGGCCTGGTCAGTCTCAGAAAGTCCGCCTATCTCAATGCATCGTTCGATTTCTGCCCAAGTCTGGAATTGTGCCTTGTCCTCAGTTTTTGAGAATCGTAGTCCTTTGTTGGGGAACGGTGTTTTCACAAGTGACATTCGGGACGCCCAAGTCCAGGCACCGCTGAAGCTGGTCAGTTCCTTTTTGATCGTCACAGGACTGACGGTCTTGCCCCGTTGTCCCGTCTCAAGTGAGCGAGTGTCGACGTACCGCTGAAGGTCAGCGAACGCCAGCCGATCGGCTCGGAATCGCTCCCCCAAGACTCGTTGCAAGTGCTTTAAGTGAATCTTGAGCGTGTATACAGTGTTCGACTCCAGCGATCCCTGGGGAAGAGCATCCAGATACCGCCGGCACATTTCACTCAGGGGTAGGCCGACAGAAACCTCGACGGGTCGCACCAGTTTCCCATCGGACAGTAGGAAAGTCAGCGGGTCCGCGTCAGCAGGAAGTGCGAGGTCTCCCTGTTCGATCAGCTTCCATCGCCGCTCGACCCGATCCGCGATGTCCTGGGCCTCCTTGGCATCTGAGGTTTTCAGGGCTCGTTTCAGCTTCCGGTTGCCGAGCCGAATGCCCAAATGGAATTGCCCGCCACGTTGTTCCAGCCATGCCATAATTGCGTTTCTCCTGCGTAAAGTGTCGCATTAACGGCAAGCGACGCAGAAGCCACGCAATCTCAATCTTTGCCCCCAATCTGCCCCCAAATCACGTTGGGAAAAGAAAAAGGACTTGGAGCCATTGCTCCAAGTCCTTTCGCCATTTGATGCCCAGGACAGGAATCGAACCTGCACGGGTGTAACCCCACTAGGTCCTGAACC
>JAFEBS010000036.1 GCA_018242525.1 Planctomycetota bacterium
CTGCCAGCAACCGGGCTGTTTTCGTTTCACCGATGGTGCGAGGTGACTGGTCAAGCTAGAATCCGTGGGATCCCGAAAGCTCGGACTCGCCGAAACCATTCACTTTCCATTGTCGATCGATCCCATGTCTCGTGATGCCATTTTTGAAGCGAGCGTCGATTTCTTCCTGACGCCCATTCGGCCGTTTCTCGAAGACGACACCGTTTCCGAAGTCATGGTCAATGGGTTCAATGAGATCTACATCGAACGTCGCGGCCGCCTGGAACGAACGACGGCGTCGTTTCCCAGCCACGATGCCTTGCTTTCCGCCATTCACAACGTGGCTCAGTTCGTGAATCGGGAAATTGACGCCGATCGGCCGATCATGGATGCTCGCCTGCCGAATGGCTCGCGCGTGCATGTGGTATTGCCCCCCAGTGCCCGTCGCGGGATCTATTTGACGATTCGCAAGTTCAATCGCGACATCTTCGGGATGGACGATCTGATCCACTTGGGGAGCATGTCGGAATCGGCCAAGGAATTCCTCGAAATCTGTGTCCGACTGAAAAAGAACATTATTGTCGCCGGCGGGACGGGGACAGGAAAGACTTCGTTGCTGAACGCCGTTTCCACCGCCATCCCGGCTGACGAACGAATCGTCGTGATCGAAGACAGTTCGGAATTAAGATTGGCTCAACCGCACACTTTGTACCTGGAAGTTCAGCAACCGGATTCCATGGGACGGGGCGGAGTTTCCATTCGCGACCTGTTCAAGGCCTCCCTGCGAATGCGGCCTGACCGGATCATCGTGGGAGAAGTCCGCAGCGGCGAAGCGCTGGACATGGTGCAGTCGATGATCAGCGGTCACGCCGGCAGCCTGACAACAGTGCATGCCACCACGCCACGCGATGCCCTGATCCGACTCGAAACCCTGTCCTTGATGTCCGAAGTCGAATTGCCGGTCTACGTCGCCCGGGCTCAGGTCGCTTCGGCAATCAACCTGGTCGTGCAACTGGCCCGGTATTCGGAAGATGGTTCCCGCAAGATTTCCCGCATCACCGAAGCATGCGGGATGGATGAGAGCAACAACTACATTTTTCACGACCTGTTCATTACCCGGATCACGGGTCGCACGCCCCAAGGCCGACTGATCGCCGATCTGGCGCCCGTCGGTACGACACCGACGTTCGCTGGTGAAATTGGCGAATACGGTTTGAACCATATGATTCAGCACACCGCAGACATCTGGCAGTGATGCCTGACAGGTTCAACTGCGATTCCTGCGTTTGATTGACAGCATCGCTTCCCATGGAAAGAGCACCATGAAGGGTCCCGGATACAAACTGACACATGACGTCCGCCGCACCTGGCGCTGCCCGGCCTGTGGATTTGAACGCAAAGTTGTGGGTGAAGTAACGTCACTGGTCTGCAATTGCCGGAATGAAGGCACGTTCATGAAAATCGTGGCTGAACGAACCGTGGCACCACGACCGTTGCAGATCCCTTCGGAACACGATGTCCGGTCCTCCGAATTTGGGATCGATGACATGCCGGTCCTGCAACCTCATCCTTCATCCCTGCCTCCCGAACGAACAGGGCCACGCCGACCACGTCCAGAAGGACGCGGAACCGAACCTACTGTCCGGCCCCCTGCTGAAGAGAGCAGCACTGTGCCACTTCAGGACGAACCATCAACAACACCGCAACCAGAACCTCCGGCGGCGACTGACGAACCAGCGGATGAATGGGGTGAGGGTATTCTTTAAGTTCCTGTAACATCTTAACGCTCTTCGGCTGCCACCAGAATTGGCTCACCGGCGTCGACTGTGGCTTCTGCCGCGGCAGCCAGACTCAGTGTCCGGGCACTGACGGATTCCGATCCAATCACACGCACCCGGCCTGCGAGCCACAGGGTGATCAACGTGGATGCGGCCGCGATCCATCCGACAATTCCAAAACGTCCGATGAGGCCGGCGTCCGACTGAGTGATGACGACCCCACCCAGATAGGCTCCAATCCCACAGGCAATGTGCTGGATCGATGAATTGGCACTCAGGAATCCTCCGCGACGATGAGGCTCGACGCTGCCTGTGATCATGGCCATGGCCGCGATCATCCGCCCGACGTTACTGACCATCAGCGCCGCGAAAACAATGACCGCTACCGCCACCGGAGCATGCGGCAGGTGCGTAATCGCAAGCAGCAGCAGCGCCGAAACAGGAGCGATGATTCGATAGATCCGCAACTTGCCAAACCGGTCTGTCAGTCGGCCCACGATCGGTGCGGCAAACAGGGTGACTACTCCACCTGCAACATAGATCAACGGTAATTCCTGCTCCGTCAATCCAACATTCGCCACGAAATACGCGCTCACGTATGGAAAGACCGTAAAGCTGCCGATCATGAGAAAAATGGTCAAGGCGAATGCCTTCCAATGATTCGGCAGGGAAAACGTGTCGATCAGCGATCGAATTGGATGCGCATGCACTTTATGAATGTGATCGTTCAAAGGGGGCATCGCCCAGGGAGTCAGCAGCAATAGCGGAAATCCAGCGATGACCAGGGCATAAAACGGAACGTGCCAGCCGAAGTTGGTCCCCAGGAGCAGACCGACCGGAACGCCAGCCACGGATGCCAGGGCAAAGCCTGTCATCAGGGAACCGGTCGCACGGCCCCGACGTTCATCAGGAAACACGTCACCGATGATTGTCATCGCCATGCCGCCCAGAATTCCACCGAACCCGCCCGTGGCAATCCGCGCTGCGACCAGGGTCTGATATGTCGGTGCCACTGCACACAGAAATGTGCCCAAAAGGAAGCCACCGTAGAGTGTCACGAATGTCGTTCGCCGGGCAAACCGATCCACGATCGACGATGCGGCCAGACCTGAAATCCCCGCCGCAAACGTATATGAAGAGACAATCAGTCCGAATTCCGCCGGCCCAATGTTCAGGGTCCGCATCAATTGCGGCCCCAACGGCATGACGATCATGAAGTCCACAATCGTCGTAAACTGAACCGCTGCAAGGATGAACAGGATCAACCGTTCGCGGTGTCGACTCTGAGCGGCATCGCTCCCGGGATTGACTGCTGTCATTGCCTGGCCTGTGTACGGTTCAAATTCTCAACCATTCCCACTGTTCGAACGTCGTCCCTCCACACAGGATACAGGCTTGCAACCATACTCTTACACGAATTCGTGAAATCGCCATAGCTGACACCGAGGAACACATTGAACAGTTTGGCCACAACGGCAGAACATCAGGCCACTTCTTTTCTCCCCGTTGCGTCTCGGTGTCCACTATGGCGAAGGAATCTTCAATTCCACTCCTGCAACCGCCGCAGCAGCAAGACATGCAGGATGGGCCTGTCGCTTATTTTTTGCGAATCAGATTCAGTCCGTTACACATCTCCTTGGCGGGTTCACCGTTTTCCCAACCGATTCCCTGCACTTCATAGTGGTCGGCGTCGACGAATGTGACGGTCGCGGCATGCATGTGCTTGTCCTTTTTCGGGTCCAGATTGGTGCCGCCGGCGAATTCAAACTTCAGCGTGTTGCCGAGCGATTTCGTGCTGGCCTTCATCCGGGGCTGGTTTCCCAGCATGCAGTAATGCGTCATCAGCAGGTCTGGTCCGTCAGCCGTATAAATCGAAACCATTTCGTGGGGTTGGCCAGGAAACAGGGTTTCGTGGATGGCACTTCCCCCAGCGGTCAATTTGATCACCGACACGACTTCGTCAGTAGGCTTGCCATCCTTGTCGGCGGAAACCCAAGTCCCGACAAGTGTTTTCATCTTCTCCAGTCCGGGATTCCTGGGAGCTGTCGACACGTGGTCGTGCTTCTCCTCCCCAAAAGCAGTGAACGAACTGCCAACCAGCACCAGGCTACACATCAAGAACCGTCGCACCATGATTTTTCGCTCCAGAGACACAGTAAGGTTGCATTCGACTTCCGAACGCCACCAATCAGTCGAATATAGTTCCGCGAAATCGACACTGACGTTCCAGAAAATCTTCGTTGAATGTCTGCAGATTCCAGGATCGCCGGATTCGGTGGAGCAGGATATTTCACCACGTCCAAATTATGATTCCGCGCATTGATACTCCATATTCATCATGATCGCTGGATGCGAATACCGTCTTGCGATTCCTTTAATGCCGGAAATTCACAAATCGAATGTGTGGAATCAGTGTCGTTCAATGCCTGCGGGGGCAGAGGGTCGCAGTCGCGGATCTTCGCCGGATGAGTTCCGTGATTCAGCATCGCGGCCCCGATGGCGCGGGGTTCGCCCTGCTGGATCAGGGAACGCTGGGGTTGGCTCATGTGCGATTAAGTGTCATTGACCTGGCGACCGGGGCGCAGCCACTCAGTTCCGCCGATGGTCAAGTGACGATCGTGTACAACGGCGAACTCTACGACTATTCACAGCACCGCCTGGACCTGGAACGATCGGGGCATCGGTTTCGGACAACATCCGATACAGAAGTGATGCTGAATCTTTACCTGGAACACGGGGTCGAATGTTTCTCGTGGCTGAACGGGGAATTCGCGTTCGTCATCTGGGATGCGAAATTTCGACGGTTAATTGCCGTCCGGGACCAGTTCGGCGTTAAGCCGTTGTTTTATCACAGGACTCAGGATGAACTGTTTTTTGTTTCGGAAGTCAAATCGTTATTCACGTTGCCGCGGGTGAACCGGGCATTCAATCCCGACTATTTTGTGAGTGGATTCTTCGGAATCTTTACGCCGGACACGCATCTGTTTGAAGGAATTCATTCGCTGCCTGCCGGGCACTTCGTGTGCATCGAGCAGGGAGTTTGGAGCGAGCCCAGACCCTACTGGAAGCCGACGTTTGCCCCACGAGTCTCGATGACCTTCGATGAGGCGGTTACAGGAGTGCGGGACCGTTTCACGCGTGCCGTGTCTCGACGGATGGTTGCCGATGTTCCGGTCGGTTGCTATTTGAGCGGTGGCATCGACTCGACTCTCGTCTGCGGCTTGATGTCACAGCAGTCCAGTCGAATTCGCAGCTTCAACATCGGTTTTGAGAACACCAGTTACGACGAATCGGCACTGGCCCGCAGGATTGCCGGGCATTACGGGTCCGACTTCGAGACGATCGACTGTACGAGTGCAAAACTGGCGGACGACTTCGAAAGAACGGTGCTGCACGTCGAGCGACCATTACTGAATCCACATTCGATTGCCAAGTTGATCCTGTCTCGACTGGTCCGCGATCAGGGATACAAGGTCTGCCTGACCGGCGAAGGGTCCGATGAGATTTTTGGCGGGTATCCGTATTTCAAACAGCAGATGCTGTGGGAGATGGAGCAGTCCGGACTGCGCGAGGACGTCGTCCTGGCAAAGTCGTTGTTGAAGAAGTTTTTTCAGATCGAAAAGCGTTCGGAAGGGTCACACTGGAGTCGATTCATCACGGGGACTGGACCGCGGCCGGGGTATCTGCAACATCCCAACTTCCTGTACTCGAAGATGCAGGCCCATCAAGTCTCTGTCAAGAAGCTCATCCACCCGCAGTTCCTGCGGACGACAACGGTGAAAACACCCCTGGAGTACTTTGAGAAAACGTTTGACACGACGGAACTTCAGTCGCTGGACAGTTTCAATGCCACCCGGCTTTTGACACTGCAATTCCTCAGCCAGTATGTCTTCCCGTGTGTTGGTGATCGCGTGGACATGGCCAATTCCGTCGAGTGTCGGATCCCGTTTCTGGATCGCGAACTGGTTGAGTTCACCGATCAGATTCCTGCGAAGCACTTCATCGACATCCGGGAATTGAAAGAGAAGAAACTGCTGCGGGTCGGATTCCGCGAGTTGTTACCCCGGTTTATGGATGCGGAACACAAGCACCCGTTCATGTCGCCGAACTGGCGCCGTCTGTATGAGACACCGTCTGGCCGCGAACAGTTTTCGGACCTGCTCGAAGGCCGCCTGATCCGTGAAGCCGGTCTGTTTCGTCAAAGTTCCGTGACGCTCGCACTTTTCCTGTGGAGGTTGCTGCCCCAGTGGACCCCGCTGTGGCGCCGACTCGACACCGTCATCGGGCAAATCTGCAGCGTTCATCTGCTCTATCGACGGATGATTCGGACTGCCGATGCCGGCGATCCGGATTTCCCGCTCGCGGATTGCACCCCTGGTGCCGAATCCCGGGCCGACAAATGACTGGCCCGGACGTACGCGCTGCCAGTGACTTTGACGAAGTCATTCAATCGGCAGAAATGTCAGCGTACCGCTGATCATGTCTGGAACGAGCAATTGGTGGTTCTTGATGTCATAGAAAAAGTCCGCAGCGGACTTCAGGCCTTCCAGAATCACCTTCGGTTCGCGGGTTTTCCGATCGACCTTCCAGACTTTTCCCTGCGTCCAACTGGAGGCGTAAAAGAAGTCTTTGGTCACCGTCACTCCATCGATACCGCGCATCCCGCTGGCCAGCGTTTCATACTTGCCATCGTGATAGCGCACCAGGTTCCCGGAAAAGAAGTCACCAATGAAGACACCCTCTTCCGAGGGATTCTCGCTGACGGCGACTCCGTTGGGGTATCGGATGGCGGGGTTTTCGGGAACCGCCAGAGTCACTTCACCCTTCAGTGTGACCTTGTAGATGCAACCCTTGACCGGCAATGCCTTCGCCTCGGGGCTGTCGAGATCCCACAGCTTGCGTTCGGCCTTGGGATCGAACATGGGTCCGGGGGAGCTCATTTCCGATACGTAGACGCTGGCACCATCTTTGCCCACGGCGACGTCGTTCAGGAATTCGATCGGCTTGGGAAAGTTTTTGGCTTCGGCCAGCTTCGTGGCTGTTCCCTTGCTGTCCACTTTCCACATCGTGGTTTCATCGGCAGTCACCAGGTGATCGCCGACAAACACCAGCCCCTTCGGGGCATTGAAGCCCTTGGCAAACACGGAAACCTTTTCGCCTTCCACGACCACAATCGTACCGTCGCCCGGTTCATCGCCATTGATCATCGTCAGGAACAGCTTGCCGCCGAACCCACGACAAACGCTTTCAGGGCTCTTACCCACTTCCATCGAAGTGTGAGTTTGAGCCTGCACGAGACTTCCGGAGATCAGGAACAGCGACAAACCAGACAGGAGCAGGCGGCGGATCGATCGTGAACGAATCATGGGTGGCTCCGGTGGGAGATGTCAGGCGGGACGCAATGCGCGAGTCAACGTCAGGTGGTAAGCATAGCCGCAGACACGGCGAATTCAACGATCGTCACACAGGAGCTCGTCTATTGGCTGTCGATATTGAGGTGAGATGTACTGACTCGCGGTCATCAACCCCCGGCGTCCACGGAGAGTAACAAGACCGAATCCCCATCGGCAATCACGGTCTCCGGTGCGGTGACAAAGCGGTCGCCACCCAGATTCGCGGTGAAACCAGACCGAAGTTCGCGGCCATCGAAACACGCCTGTGCCAGGCGTGGATAACGCTCGGCCAGATCCAGCAGCAGATCTCCCAGGCAATCGCCGCTGGCGGTGGTCCTGGCCACGCCCGCTCGTTCGCGAGGAATCCCAAACAATTCAACGACCACCTGCATCTGACGTCACCATCGGGCTTAACGGGATTGTTTCATGCCGGATGATAGATCGCTTGGTGAATGGTCGCAACAGGCAGCCAGCGAAGAAGGGGCCTTCGGATTTCCCCTTTGGATCATGGCATTGGTATCCTGCTCATGCTGACGACTGCGCACGACCGCCAACATTCAATGATCGAGACGCCGTTTGATGAACGCGCCGAAACCTCAACACCCGAACTCAGATGTCCGTATGCGGGGATTCATGCAGCGCGCGACCGTTGAGCAAGCCTCGACCTGGATCGATGCGGCACTTCCCGATTTTCGGTTGCTGCCGTCGGAAACCGTCTCACTGTTTGCAGCGATGGGGCGAGTTCTGGCGGCCGATGTTACCAGTCAGGTGAATGTGCCAGGCTTCGCGCGGTCGATGATGGATGGGTTTGCCGTCCGCAGTGAACAGACTTACGGTGCCACCTCATACAATCCACTGCCGCTGAAGATCCTCGGTACCTGCCTGCCCGGGAAGCCGTTTGCCGGCAGCGTCGAGACTGGTCAGGCGGTCAGGATTATGACCGGCGCTCCATTACCCGACGGAGCAGACGCTGTCATTCCGGTGGAGCATACTGAGATCAATGGAGATTCGGTGCTCGTCCTGGGGGAAGTCTCGGCGGGAAAACATATCGGTCAGGTCGGGGAAGACATTCGCGCCGGTGAACAGATTCAACCCGCCCGACGAATTCTGCGACCGCAGGATCTGGGTGTCCTCTCGTCGATTGGTGTCGCAGAGGTGACGGTGATCCGCCGTCCGCGTGTGCGCATTGTGATTACCGGAAACGAATTGCTCCCCGCGGGAACCCCGCCCTCCGCCTGTCGCATACCGGATGCGAACGGCCCGATGTTGCAGGGACTCGTCTTGCGGGATGGCGGACTTCCCCTCGTCCGCGAGATTGTTCCTGACAACCCCGAAGCACTGCGTGCGGCATTGCATGACGATGCCGATGTCATCCTGGTGTCGGGGGGATCCAGCGTCGGGCAGGAAGATCATGTTCCCAGGTTACTGGCCGAGGAGGGGGAACTGGGGATCCATGGAATCGCGATGCGTCCCAGCAGTCCGGCAGGGATGGGTCGATTGAACGGTCGGCTGGTGTTCCTGCTGCCGGGTAATCCGGTCTCGTGCCTGTGTGCCTATGACTTCTTCGCAGGCCGTGCCATTCGAGCCCTGGGCGGGCAATCGCCCGACTGGCCGCATCGCCGCGTGCGCATGGTGCTCAGTCGCAAACTGGTCAGTACGGTGGGTCGAGTCGACTATGCTCGAGTTCAGGTGCGGGGTACCGAAGCCGAACCATTGGCGGTCAGTGGGGCATCGGTTCTCAGTTCGACAACTCGAGCCGACGGATTTGTCATCGTTCCCGCCGACAGCGAAGGATATCCACCGGGAACGGAAATTGAGGTGCTTTTGTATTAGCGATGGAACCTCTTTCACTGATGAGTGTTAAGTCTCTTTGCAGGTCGGTCTTCCGGTAAACCGGGATTCGCGATTAGAATCACCGAGAGTCTGCCGAAAGAGCCAACCACGCAGCACATGTGGAGTTGCGTCAGAATTGTCCAGCTGGGCCGTGCGCGCGACTGACGACGGCAGACGACAGTGAAGGGATTTCCAGACACCGTAACACGGTGTGGCGGGAAGGGATGCATGACTCACTTCTTTGATCGAAAAGACCCGTGGGGCAACGGGATGGCGGTGTGGGTGGTGATGGCGATGGTCTTCGCCTTCCCATTGGCATGGTGGTCTCTCGGGCAGACACGTCTGGAAAACGACGTGGAAAAATGGTTGCCAAACGACGACCCCGAACTCAAGGTCCTCCAATGGGCCAACAGTCAGTTTCCGGTCGAGGAGCGAGTGTTTGTCTCGTGGGACAGCAGTTCGCTGAACGATCCTCGGATTCGAAAGTTTGTCGAAAAACTGGAAGGAAAGCTCGACGCCGATGGTATTCGACGTGGAGGGGTTCCTCATGTTTCCCATGTCGTCGAACCACGCGATCTGCTGTTCACAATGCAGAAAAACGGTGTGGAACCTCAGGAAGCGATGCGTCGGCTGGAAGGAGTGATCCTGGGTGCCGGCACTCTGAAGCTGAAGTTGACGGAATACGGCAAGTCGGGACTGAGGCAAACCCGGCAGGAACTTGCGACAGCGGCCAGAGCACGATTCGGAGTCGAGCTGGAATTCAGTGATCCCGTCCCTGATTTCTGGACTTTGGTTGCGGTTCCGCCACCCCCGCCCGGCGAGGGCGAGAAGGCGATGGACCCTGCACCGCCAGCGACGATCGACGCGGCCGGAAAACTGATCGCTGACGGATCAGTCGAGCATGACCTGCAGGTGATCTGGAAGGGGATTCGCCCCGCCAGCGAGCAGACGCAGGAAATCGCCGAGTGGATGATCCAGTTTGACCCCGAAAAGGACGACAGCGAACCGCTGGTTGAGCGTTGTTTCTTTGCCCTCGGTTCCCCGATTACAATTGCCCTGGCAATCTCGGAGGCGGGCCTGGCTGACAAGAACGAAACCGTGGACGTGATTCGCGAATCGGCAGTGGCCGTTGGCATCCCCGCCGATGAACTGCGGTTGGGCGGAAGTACTGTTTCCGCCACAGAATTGAATCATGAAGTTGCCAAGTCCGTCTGGGATCCCGCCTATCCGCTGCTGCAGTTTCATCGACGATCGGTAGTGATCACGTCGGCGCTGTTGAGTTCTCTACTGGCCTATCTGCTGCTTCGCAGCATTCGCCTGGCAACCATTGTTTTGCTGGTCTCGCTGTACGCGACAATGGCGGCCACGACTTTGATCCCGCTGACGGGCGGCAGCATGAACATGGTCCTGGTGGTCATGCCATCTCTGTTGATGGTGTTGACGCTGTCAGGGGCCATTCATGTCGCCAATTACTGGAAGCATGCCGCGTGTAAGAATGAATCCACGGCAATTGCCGAAACCGTGCGCACCAGTTGGATGCCGTGTGCGCTGGCCAGTCTGACAACGTCGATCGGCCTGGTTTCGCTCTGCACCAGCTCATTGACGCCTGTGCGTGATTTCGGAATGTACTCCGCCGCAGGTGCCCTGATGTCGCTGGGGTTTATTCTGTTCTGCATGCCCGCGCTGCTGCAAATCTGGCAGGGCAAGCCACCTCAGGATCATGAGTTGGATCATCCCGGCTGGCGGATGGTTGGAAGAGGGCTGACCACATGGCCGCTGCTGCAACTGTTTGTGACTATCACGGTTTGCGTGGCCTGCAGTTACGGTTTGACCCGCTTCCGTACTGAAACCAAGGTCATCCGGTATTTTCCGGAGAAGGCCCGCATCGCCCAGGACTACTGGTTCATTGAAACCTATCTGGCCGGAATCATGCCGGTGGAAACCATTATCCGGTTCGATGTCCAGGCACAAAAGGACACAAACTTTCTGGAGCGCATGGAAGTTGTGCGTGCCATCCAGGAACGACTGCGCGGCAACTCCGAGATCACAGGTTCGTTGTCGCTGGCCGACTTTCTGCCCGTCAGCGAAACGCTGGACGACGACGCCGGCATGCTGACGCGGACCCGATACTTCAAACGTGCCAACTTGATCGAACAGCGGATTCGAGACGGTGAAGTCCCGGCTGCCGCGACGTTTTATGCCATGGCAGATAGTTCTCACGATCTGCTGGAGAAGGGTGACAACCGACTGAACAAGGCCGGTGACGAGTTGTGGCGCATCACGTCACAGGTTGCCATCATGACCGACAATGACTTCGCAGAAGTGCTGGGTGATGTCAACCGGATTTCGCAGGATGTCCTGAAGTTGTATCCCGGCGCAGAGCACACCATCACGGGAACGGTTCCTCTGTTTCTGCGCACCCAGCGAGCCGTCTTGCAGAGTTTGATCAGCAGTTTCGGGCTGGCATTTGTGCTGATTCTGGGAGTGTTCGTGTACATGTTGCGCAGCTTCTGGGCGGGCCTGGTGGCGATGATTCCCAACATCGTCCCGATCACCGTCGTTTTCGGCGGCATTTCCTGGATGGGACAGAAAGTTGACGTGGGGACGATGATTACCGCGTCGATCGCACTTGGAATCGCCGTGGACGGGACGTTGCATTACCTGACCTGGGTTCAGATCGGCATGAAACTGGGGCAGTCGCGACGTCAGGCCATTATCAATGCCCTGGTTCACAGCGGTCCCGCGATGTGGCAGACCAGTCTGGCGGTGGCACTGGGCCTGCTTGTGCTGATTCCCGCCGAGTTGCTGTTGATCAGTCGCTTCGGCTGGTTGATGGCGACCATGATCGCTGTCGCGCTACTGTCAGACATCGTCCTGATGCCGCAACTTCTGGCCAGTCCGCTGGGTTACCTGTTCGAGCCCGCGAAACCGAAGCTTCACGAAGCTCCGCCATCCGTCCCGCTCCATGAGAATCAGGCGGCCGCAGCCGTGGAAACGACGGACTTGAGCGTTCCCGCTCCCCATTTTGGTCCCAGGTCCCACAAGCCGGAATCACAACGACCGGCGTCCTGATCCGCAGACTTTCTTCACGCGGATCAGTACTGGACGAAGTGGCGTGTCGGAACCGCGCCATTTTGACCGCATTTGGCTATGATTGGTGTGGTCTTCCTCCAATATCTCTTCTGCCACGCCGCATTGCTCGATGGAGAGCACGTTCCATGTTCATGGTGCCACATTCAAAATACATACTGGCCGTGGGAATCGCGGTTGGGCTGATCGGGTGTGGAGGTTCTTCGCCGCCGAAGAAGACAGAATCTGTCGAATCGAAGCCGCCAGCGGACTCGAAACCGACAACGAAGCCGGAG
Source organism: Planctomycetota bacterium (assembly GCA_018242525.1). GTDB lineage: Bacteria > Planctomycetota > Planctomycetia > Planctomycetales > Planctomycetaceae > Schlesneria. The sequence goes on from JAFEBS010000036.1 coordinate 12,349, forward strand.
GCAGTCATCCCGGTCGCCAAACCTGCTGGTATTCCCCGGATCGAAGCTGATTCGGCCGCTGCTGCAGTGATGAAAACACTGACGGCGCTGCAGGTCGGAAACATGGCCGAAGCGTATGACTTCCTGCCGCCCGCTTACCAATCCGACGTCGACGGACTGGTACACGAATTCGCCGAACGCATGGATCCAGAAATCTGGAGCCGATTGATTGGAACCGCCCGCAAGAGTGTCGAAGTTCTGAAAACAAAGAAGGATCTGATCCTGGCGCTGGATCTGTTCCGGGACCGCCCCGAAGCAGAACCGTATCGAAAGAGTTGGGATTCGTCGGTGCAGTTGCTGGAGACATTCGCCAACAGCGATCTCGGAGAACTTCCCCGGTTGAAGCAATTGAGCGTCAAGTCGTTGTTGCCTGGCAAGTCCGGTTCGTCACTTCCCCAGGACGCAATCTGCCTGGCGCTGGGGGCCAATTTGTCCCGGCAGTTTGTCGGCGTCACCGTGACGCCCATCCGGTCTGAGGGGGCGGAACAGGTGGTTGCCATCCGTGGTCCCAGGGATGACAAGCCGACGGAGTTCACCTACGTTCAGCACGATGGACGCTGGCTGCCAAAGTCACTCGTTGAGCAGTGGGCAGACGGAATCAAGGCCGACCGCGACTGGCTCGAAAAGCTTCCCGATCGGATCAAGGTGATCAAGCCGCAGCTGATGGATGCGCTGACCCGGACCGACGAAATCCTGGATCAACTGCTGGCCGCCAGCAATCGCGAGCAATTTGAACAGGCGGCAGGTCCAGCCATCCTGTCACTCGCCACAGCGTGGCCCAATCTGCAATTGCTCTCCCGTCAGTTCCTGGTTGGACAGAACGAATGGCCGCGGGTCACGATCACGATCAATCGTGAATTGACGGAGAGTGAATTGAGCAAGCTGGTCACGGCGGTCCTGAAGCCGCTGCGAGAAGCTGGCAGCGACTATACCTTGCTGGCCAATGACGGCAGGACCGTGTGTCGAATGATGCACGTCGGCGATGTCGAATCTCTGCAAAAGAGCCTGGCGACTCACTTCAACATTCCGGCAGACGATGTCGCCATTGACCGGGAATCGTCCACCATTAAAGTCGAACTTGCCAATTAATGACTGGCGTGACGCATTGCAGGAAGGTTCTGGACATGCGAACCCTGTCTGTTGTTCTGTCTGGCACATTGCTGATGACGTCATTGATTCTGTGGTCGCCCGCAGCCGATCCGCCTCAGTCAACTTCGTTTCCGGATCCCGTCAATACCGAGGTGGACGTCACCAGCCAGGCACTGCCGCCTCTGGAAGCCGCCCGCGGCTTTCGAGTCCCCGAGGGGTTTTCGGTCACTGTCTTTGCCGCGGAACCGGATGTTCAAAACCCGATTGCCATGGCCTGGGATCATCGTGGCCGGTTGTGGGTGGCCGAGAACTACACCTATGCGGATCGAATCCGCAAGTTTGACCTGGGCCTGCGAGATCGGGTCCTGATCTTCGAAGACACCGACGGTAATGGTCGTTTTGACAAGCGGACGGTGTTCACAGACGACGTCCAGATGTTGACCAGCATTGCGGTCGGGCACGGCGGAGTCTGGTTGATGACCCCGCCGCAACTGATCTTCATTCCTGACCGCGATGGAGACGATCGGCCGGATGGTGCTCCGGTTGTCCTGTTGGACGGCTTTACGCCCTCCACCGACAACCATCACACGTTTGCGAACGGCCTGAAGTGGGGTCTGGATGGCTGGCTGTACGGACGATGTGGTGCCTCAAGTCCCGGGCGGGTGGGAGCACCGGGAACGCCCGACGAAAAGCGTGTGCCGTTGTTTGGCGGAGTCTGGCGATTCCAGCCCGACCTGGCATCACTGGGTGGTCAGCCTCAAAAGCGAACTCGAATCAATCCGGAGATTTTTGAAGTCCTGTGCCATGGCACCACGAATCCGTGGGGAATGGACTGGAACGAGCATGGCGAAGCCTTCTTTATCAACACCGTCAACGGACATCTGTGGCACGTAATCCCGGGGGCTCACTTTCGGCGACCGCACAGCGAGGATCCCAATCCGTATGTCTATTCCACGATCGATACGCATGCAGATCACTATCACTGGGACACCGGCAAGGATTGGACCGACTCGCGCAAAGTCACCGGGGAACACGATCGCCTGGGGGGTGGCCATGCGCACAGCGGGGCCACAATCTACCTGGGTCACACCTGGCCCGAGTCCTATCGCGGTCGACTGCTGACACTCAATCTGCACGGTCGACGAGTCAACGTAGAACGACTGGAGCATGAAGGGACCGGCTATGTCGCCCGGCATGAGCCCGACATGCTGCAGGCCGCAGACCGGTGGTTTCGCGGTATTGACTTGAGCTACGGGCCTGACGGCGCGGTCTATCTCCTGGATTGGAGTGACACCGGCGAATGTCATGAGGCCACCGGTGTTCACCGGACTTCCGGCCGCATCTTTCGCGTTGCCTTCCCGGGGGACAACCAGGCCGCGGAATCGGCTCGCCGTGATCTGTCCACGCTCAATGGCCGGGAACTGGCGGAACTGCATCGCCACCCGAACGAATGGTTTGCCCGGCAGTCCCGCCAAGTCCTGGCCGCTCGATGGAACAACCCTGGAACCGCAGTCTCCGTTCAGACAGAAGCCTGCGTCCGACTACTCGAACTGCTTGAACAGGAGTCCGATGTTGACATTCAGCTTCGTGCCTTGGAATCCCTGTACGTGCTGGCGGCTGCCGATCAGACGCTGCTGTTGCGATTGTCGGCTCATGAGAACGAACACATTCGGGCGACTACGATCCGGCTGCTGACGGATCGGTGGCCGCTCGACACCATCATGGGGGTGCCGCATCCGCTTGCGGCCAGAGCCAGCAGACAGGCGGATCCCGTCTATCGTCGGCTGGTTCAGTTGGCTGGCACCGACGACTCGGGACTGGTTCGATTGACGCTCGCCTCGGTTCTGCAGCGGGTTCCCGTTTCGGATCGACTGAAACTGGCTGCTCCGCTGGCTGCGCGGCACTCCGATGCCACTGACCACAACCTGCCGCTGATGATCTGGTACGGATTGATGCCAGTGGCCTCGTCGTCCCAACCCCACGATCTGTCAGCGCTGGCGGAATTTGCAGGCCGATGTCCGTTTCCGGTCACTCGACAGTTGATCGCAAGACGCCTGGCGGAATCCATTGATGAGCAACCAGCGGCCGTGAATCTGTTGCTGTCCGAGGCCTTGAAGAACTCGAGCCTCGAGGAAACTCTGGCGGGTCTGGCTCAGGGACTGGCGGGGCGTCATAAGGTCAAGCCACCCGCCAGTTGGGATGCCGTATGTCATCACGTCGAAGCCGCTGACGACAAATCTCTGCGTGAGTTGGCGCGTGATCTGAGCGTGTTGTTTGGTGATGGTCGCGCCCTGGACGAAGTCCAGCGAGTCGCCCTGGACGGTAAGGCGGATCTGGCGTCGCGTCGAGCAGCCTTGCAGACGCTGATCGATAACAGGGCTCCGGAACTGAGAAGCATCTGCGAGCAACTGCTGGCAGTCCGATACCTGAACACCACCGCAGTCCGCGGATTGACCGTATTTGATGATCCGGCGATCGGTGACAAGCTGGCCAGGAGCTATCGCAGCTTTTTCCCGGTCGAGCGTCCTGCCGTCATTGATGCCCTGGTGACGCGTGCCTCGTTCGCAGATGCCCTGCTGGACCAGGTGGCGGCGGGTCGAATTCCTCGAACGGAAATCAGCGTCATTCAAGCCCGGCAGATTCACAGCTTTGGCAATCCGCGTCTGACTCAGAAGCTGCACGACGTCTGGGGAGAATTGAGGGATTCCCCGGACGACAAACGGCAGTTGATCGCGCAGCTCAAGACCACTTTGACGGCTGATTCGCTGGCTGCGGCCAACAAGAGCGATGGGCGTGCGGTGTTTGCGAAGGTGTGTGCCAACTGCCATCGACTGTACGGACACGGCGGCCAGATTGGTCCCGATCTGACCGGTTCCGGTCGCCAGAATCTGGATTATGTTTTGATCAACCTGATCGATCCGAGTGCTGCTGTCGGGGCCGACTATCGCATGTCTGTCATCGCGCTGCACGATGGTCGGGTGCTGAATGGAATCGTGGCATCACGGACAGACAAAGTCCTTACTCTGCAAACTGCCAAGGAACGGCAATCGATTGCGGTGTCCGAGATTGATGAGATCCAGACGTCGACGCAGTCATTGATGCCGGATGGGCTGCTGCAACCACTTGCCGAGCAGCAGGTGCGAGACCTGATCGCGTACCTGATGTCACCGACCCAGGTCCCATTGTCAGGGGAGCAGTAGCTGCGGCGGCGAGATTACTTCAGAGATTCTTTCAGGAAATCAAACAGCACCACGGTCGACGGATCATCGGGCTGGCCGAGGTTGTCATTGATCTTGGAATGATCGGTCATCCTGGCGCCGAAGACTTTCGTCGGGATCCCCGCATCTTTCAGCACGGAACCAAGTCGCTCGGCCTGTGCTGTGGTATCGGGATGATCGGCGACGTGTAACAACAGGAACGGCGGAATCCCCTTGTTGCGTGCGATGTTGTTCACGGCCGAAAAATCGCGATGCTTGACCGGATCGCTGCCGAACTTTTCAAAGTGTCCGAACTTCGGGTCCGGCTGGCCCAGGGCTTTCCGGCGGGCAGCGCCCGTCTCGATCATCAACGGCACATCGTACGTGTCGCCGTCCACCGGGACGCAGCCCTTGATATCAGCCAGAGTCAACCCTTCGGCCTTCAGATACCGATCATCCGTGCAAATCAACGCAGCCAGTTGGGCACCCGCGGAATGCCCCATCACAAAAACCCGTTTCGGATCGCCGCCATATTCAGCAATGTGATCGTGAACCCAGTGCATTGACCTGGCGACATCGCGAACGATGGTTCCCATGTCGACATGTGGCAGTAACCGGTAGTTCGTGGAGACGAACACGAATCCCTTGTCCACGAATGCCTTCGGCTTCGCTTGGACCAGTGTCTTGTCGCCTGCCTGCCAGCCGCCCCCATGAATCCAGAAGACAACCGGCAGATTCCTGGCATTTTCCGGGGAGTAAACATCCAGCACCTGTCGCTCGTGTGCTGGCTCTGCGTATGGAATGTTACTTTTCACAGTTTGAGCGTCGGCCACGGAGACGAACGCGAACACCGCGAGCAAGCACCAGATCTGTTTCATGAGCGGTTCACTCCCCGTACACGGATTCTCAGAATTCAAACTCGGTGCTCGGAACACCGATGACCAGTTGCGGAATTCCCAGGTCTGCCAGTTCGTTCAGGATTTCGTCGCGATAGACGGGCTTGATGTGGACGGCGATGATCGGGATGGCACGCTTCAGTTGTCGGCAACCCTCGGCGAACGACGTTGGAATCAGGTGCTTGGATTTTGCCGCCAGTGAAGCCATCCGATTGGGAAAAGCACACTCCAGCAACAGTGCCTTCAAGTCTGCAACCTGATTCAAGGTCGTCCAGATGGAATCCAGCGGTTGCGTGTCACTGACAATCGCAATGCTGCCGGTCCCATCGTTGATGATATAGCCAAATGTCGTGACCACGTGATCGAGTGGCAGTGAAGTGACCCGCAAACCACACGCCATCACAGTTTCGCCCGCCGCAATCGGTGACAGGTGCATAAAGGGGGACACTTCTTGAGACAACCGGACCAGGTCCGGCCACAACCGTTCATTGAAGATGTCTGACTGCAGACAGTCCAAAGTATCCTGGGGTGCATAAATCGTGACCGGGTCTGATCCCTGCTGGTAGACGTTGTCGAGAAAAATTGGCAGTGACGCGACGTGGTCCATGTGCCCGTGCGACAGGAACAGATGCTGAATGCGCCGTTGATCGTCGATCGACGACATGAACCCGATCGTCCCAGCGTCAAAGGCAACCTGCCCGTTGACGACGTAAGATGCGGCAAAATGCTTTTCAGAGCTTGCCGAATCCACGGACGAACTGACGATTCTGATTTTCATGCTGCAGAGAATTCCGAGGGACGCCCCAAGTTCATGTGCAGTGGCAGACGACGCCCGGGAAACCATCCCCCCAGAAAACGTCGATCGCGATGAGCCACATTCTGCCGTGAAGCAGGCCATCCGGAAATCCCCTGATCGAGGAATTCAGCCAGAATTGCGAACCTGCGTCGTCATGCAGAGAAGCTAAATCGCACTGCAGAATGTTGGGACGGAATCACGGAACCCTCAACACATTAGTAGCCCGAAGCGCCAGTTTTGAAATTGCGCTGTTTTGGACATGCACCCCGTGATCGCGCGGCGGACTGATTTCCACCATACGCAGGCCTGCCCACTTCGGTCAGCCGCTATTTGACCATCATCCGATACGGCAGCACCGTCAGCACTCTTTCACGAGCGAGCAATTCATAAATGTCCAGACCCTTCAAAGGCTCGGCCAGTTCGGGCGGCAGGTGCCTGGCCCAGGCGGCTGCGGCGGACTTCAACGAGGCGGCACCTGGATCGGTCGGGCCAAACAGTTGCTCGAACGGGCTGATGGATTTGGGCAGGTCCAGGCGTTCCAGTTTTTGGTCGGGATCGAGTCCTGCCGCCTTCTTGGCAAACGCGATGGCATCCGCCAGTGTTCCCAATTCGTCGACCAGTCCCAACTGGAGAGCCTGGGCTCCCGTATAAACTCGTCCGCGAGCCATCTTTTCCAGCTTCTCATGCTCCATTTTCCGCCCAGTGGCGGCCTTCTTCGTGAACTGGGCATAGATGTCGTTCAACATCTTTTGCATGGCATCTCGTTCGGCATCCGAGAACGGCGTAGTGAGGCTCAGCACGCCACCGTTTTTGCCCCGTTGTACGACGCTGGTCGTAATCCCGATCTTCTCATAGAACTTCTCAAAGGCCAGCTTGCCGCCGACGACACCGATGGAACCCGTCAACGTCCCCGGTTCGGCATAGATGCGGTCCGCTCCCATGGCGATGTAGTAACCGCCGCTGGCGGCGACGTCGCCCATGCTGACCACGAACGGCTTCTTGCCTTCCAGCGTTTCCAGTTCGTGCCACATCAGGTCACTGGCCAGGGCGCTTCCGCCGGGGCTGTCGACTCGCAAGACGATCGCCTTGACGGTCTCGTCGTCACGCGCCTGGCGGATCGCCTTGATCATCGTGGTGGAACCCATCGATTCATCACCAAAGAAGTCAGCCTGGCTGTTGCCGGAAGTGATCGGACCGACGGCACTAATGATCGCAATCTTGGGTGCGGACGATTTGCGGGCTTTGGGTTCAACGCCCATCAGCAGGTCCATCATCTTGAACATGCCGTTGATGCCGCTGAAGTCGGTGTCCAGCTTCTTCTTGCCGTAGCCCTTGGCAAACTTGACTTCGGCGTCCTTTTGATCGCCCTTGATCAAATCCGTAATCGAATCTTCGTAGCCCACGCGATCGATCAGGCCCAACGCTTTGGCATCGGCGGCAGTGTGCAGTCCGACATCAATCGCCCCCTTCACCTTGTCGGCGGACAGCTTGCGCGTCGATCCAACCATGTCGACGATCTGGCGGTAATAGTCATCCAGGATGGCTTCCATTTCTTCACGAAACGCGGGGCTCATCTCGGAGCGGCTGTACGGTTCCGCCGCCGATTTGAACTCGCCGACCCGCAGCATCTGAGGCTGGATCGCCAGCATGTCGAACAGGTTTTTATAAAAGGAAACTTCCGCCCGCAGGCCGGGCATCAGGAGCATGCCGGATTCGGGCAGGACAATTTCATCGCACGCCGTGGCCAGCAAATAGTCCTTGGTACTGGCGCTTTCCATCCAGGCATAGACTTTGCGCCCCTTCTGGCGCATCTTTTGAATCCCCGTCCGCAATTCGTTCAGCTTCGCCCAGCCGATCGACGGGCCATTGATGTGCAGAATCACCCCGTCCAGATCGTCGTCGCGGCTGGCCTTTTCCAGGCGTTGCAGGATGGTCCCCAGGGTTTCGACCGCTTCCCCGAACAGTCCGGGTGCTCCGGTCCCTTCGGGATAAGCGCCATGCAGTTCGATATGGGCGACGGACAGCTTTTTCTTGATGGCTTTTGCCGCATCGGCAGGCTGTGGAGTCTTGGTGTCTGCGGCGAAGGTGGGTGAAACCAACAGCATCGCCAGAACGGGAACAATCAGCTTCATTTCCAAGTCTCCGAATTCAAGAAAAGCGGCCGACGCCGCGAAGTGACTATCGCTGGACAGACGTTTCGTCTGTCACGCCAATGACTCACTGAACCGTTTGCAGACGGCAATCCTTTGCAGTTCTAGCCATCCGCTGCCCTGCCGTCCAGTACGACTTTTCGGCAACGCAACAAAGCTGCCACATCACTCTTCAGGCAAGCCGGGCGGCATCAGCCCAATGGCACAGACTTGTGAGCCGCAAGGCGCTAGCCGCGGGTTCTTCGGGTTCGAGTGAGAATGCACCCGCGGCTAGCGCCGTGCGGCTCACAAAGTAAGTGCCATTGGGCTAGCGCCCAATGGTACTTACTCCCCGGCGGATCTGTCCTGAGAACGCACTGTTCCCTTGGCCGGATCAACCGTCACGCTAGAATCCACAGATTCAAACCTTCGCGTTCCCGCTGAGCCCCGTTGGGCTCTGACGGGATGCGTCTGTTTGCGCGTTGTCTCACGAATCTTCAGTCCCCCCAGGTGCTCCGCACGATGGTCTCTGCCAATCCTGATGCGGCGGCACAATTTGCCCGCCTGGCACCGCTGCTGCTGGATTCGCCCGGGTTTCCCGACGTCGTCGCTGCCCTGCAGGCCGGGCGGGGAGTCACCGTCGATGGTGCCTGGGGTTCTTCGTCGGCCCTTGTGGTGTCGGCGTTGACCCGCGTGGCACCAAACTCGATCGTTGTCGTGATGCCGCGTGAGCGGGAACTGGATGACTTCGCAGCCGACCTCAGGTCGTTCGGCATCCATTCGTCGACATCCGACCGGGCGACGGGCCGCGGCCCCGAGATCGCACCGGCCTGGCAGTCGCTGCCGCGTGAATTGAGCATTTCCGATCCAATCCTGGGGAATCGGCTGCGTGTGGTTCGCAGCCTGGAATCGGATTGTCCACCCCGTGTCGTGCTGACGACTATACAGGCCCTGCTGCAACCTGTCCCCAGCAGTGTGGAACGAAAGGTGGCCTCGCGCCTGCTGAAAGTCGGGGATGAACTGGATCAGGCGGATCTGGCGGCCTGGCTGGTCAGTCGCGGTTTCGAACGGGTGACGGCCCTGGAAGTCCCCGGAGAATTCAGCATCCACGGCGGCATCGTCGACATCTTTCCACCGGACTCGCCAGACCCCGTCCGGATCGAACTGTTCGGCGACGAAATCGAATCGATCCGCCTGTTTGATGTGGAGACTCAGCGCAAGGTTGCCAGTGTCGACGAGATCGCAATTACAATTCTGTCCCCCGCGGACACGTCGACAACAGATGCACCGACATCGGACAACCCGATCTCGCCCCTGGTCGCCGCCGGGGATCACATCCTGGATTCGCTCCCCGCAGGGGCCTGGGTCGTATTGGTCGAAATGGAAGAGGTGATTCGGGAAGGCCGCCAGTACCTGGAACGCCTGTCGGACCCCAAGGGATTGTTCAGCGTTGATTCCACGATGGAACGTTTTGCGGCCCGATCCCATGTGAATCTGGCACCGTTGGTGGCAGGGACTTATGCCACGACCTGTCATTTGCAAACGGAATCGATTGAAAGATTTGGTGGCCCCAAGGGCGAGGCACTGCGGGAGTTGGAACGGGTTGTTCAAAAAGACGAAACCGTGCTGATTGCCTGTCACAACGAAGCGGCACGTCTGCGGTTGACCGAGTTACTGGCGGAAATCTACAACGACCCGAGTCTGATCGCAGCCACTGCACCGCAGGCTGCGATGGCCAAGCCACCGGATCAACCACCACCGCTGCCTTCAGGGCCGCCGCTACGACGGTTTCTGCGCAAGCCGGATCCCGTTCTCGAAACGCCGGCCACTTCGGAACCGGTTCCGATCAGCGAGCCGGAACCGGTCGTGGTCCCGCGCGAAGATCCGTTTCAACGCCGGGTCCTGCTGTGCGTGGGACACGTGACTCATGGTTTTCGCCTGGTCGCCGAGCGAATTGTGGTTCTCAGCGACAATGAGTTGTTTGCACGCACGGAAGTTCAACGGGCTCCGCGCAAGAAGCGGGTCGAATCGCGGGCGATCGACAGTTTTCTGGATCTGGCGGTGGGCGATCTGGTCGTGCATCTGTCGCACGGGATCTCGCGCTTTCGCGGGATGGAACTGCAAAAAAAGGGTGATGTGCTTGAAGAACACCTGGTCCTGGAATTCGCCGACGGTTTGAAGATGTATGTGCCGACGGCGCTGATTCACCTGGTTCAGAAATATGTTGGCGGGGCGAAGGCGTCGCCAGAACTGTCCAAGATCGGTGGAACCAGTTGGACCAACAAGAAGCGGCGAGTGGCCGAAGCGGTCGGCGACATGGCAGCCGACATGCTGAAACTGCAGGCCGAGCGGGATCAAAAGCCGGGGCTGGCCTGTCCGCCCGACAGCCACTGGATGGAAGAGTTCGAGGCAGAGTTTCCATACAACGAGACGGACGATCAACTGCGGTCGATCGCCGAATTGAAAGACGACATGCAGCGTCCCCGGCCGATGGATCGATTGATCTGTGGAGACGTGGGATACGGCAAGACGGAAGTCGCAATGCGGGCGGCCTTCAAGGCGGTGGATGCCGGACGTCAGGTGGCGGTGCTGGTCCCCACGACGGTGCTGTGCGAACAACACTATCGCAGCTTCTGCGAGCGGATGGCGGAATTCCCCGTCTCAATTGCCTCACTGAACCGGTTTCGTTCGCCTGCGGAAACCCGGGATGTGCTGTCCGGTCTGGCGGCGGGGACCATCGACATCGTGATTGGAACTCATCGACTGGTCAGCAAGGATGTGAAGTTCAAAGAACTGGGCCTGCTGGTGATCGATGAAGAGCAACGATTTGGAGTGGAAACAAAGGAGTTGCTCAAGCACCTGCGGCTGGAAGTGGATGTCCTGACGTTGTCGGCCACGCCGATTCCCCGGACATTGCATATGTCGCTGGTCGGTATCCGGGACATTTCCAACCTGGAAACGCCTCCTCAGGACCGGATGGCGGTTGAGACGCGCGTTTGTCGCTGGGATGGCGGGCTGATCCGCTCGGCGATCATTCGGGAACTGAACCGCAATGGCCAGATCTATTTCGTGCACAATCGCGTTTACGACATCCAGTCGATTGCGGACAAGATCCATGTGCTGGTTCCCGAGGCAAAAATCGACATCGTGCATGGCCAGATGGATGAGCATTCGATGGAAGCGGCGATGGTCGGTTTCGTCGAAGGTCGCACCGATATCCTGGTCGCCACGACGATCATCGAAAGCGGTCTCGACATTCCCAACGCCAATACCATATTCATCCACCAGGCGGGAAACTATGGACTGTCTGACCTGCATCAACTGCGTGGCCGTGTCGGTCGGTACAAGAACCGGGCGTACTGCTATCTGCTGCTCGAAGAGGGGAAGATGCTGACCCCGCAAGCGTCCCGGCGGCTGAAGGCGATCGAAGAATTCAGTGAACTGGGCGCGGGATTCAAAATCGCCATGCGCGACCTGGAAATTCGTGGCGCGGGAAACATCCTGGGGACCGAGCAAAGCGGACATATTGCCTCGGTTGGCTATGAATTGTATTGCCAGTTGCTGGAGAACGCCGTCCGGGCGATGAAGCGACTGCCGATTCGCGAGCATCGCCATGTGGAAGTCGCCTTGCCAGTCTCGGCCTTTCTGCCGCCCGAGTATGTGCCGGACGGGCGGCCGAAAATTGAGATGTATCGCAAGCTGTCCGGTGTTTCGACGCTGGACGACCTGACCTCGCTGAAGGACGAATTCCGGGATCGATTTGGTCCCCTGCCGGACCCGGCCGAGAAGCTGTTCCAGATCCGTGAACTGCAGTTGCTGGCCATGCGCTGGCAGATTCACGACATCCACATGGAACCGGGGTACGTGATCCTGGGTTACCGTAACCCCAAGCTGATCGCGAAGCTGGGTCGATTGACAATGACTCCGTTGCGGATTCTGGACACGGAAGAAGCGTGCCTGGTTCTGCCGCCGACGCTGAAGGGGCCCAAGGGGTTGCTGCGGCTGCTCAAAGAGGTCTTGCAAGCAAGTCCGACTTGAAACTACAACCCGCCGTTCTCCTGTCAGGTTACGCTCTGGTGTGCTCACACCAACGCGATGATCTCCAAATCCGAATTGATCGCCAATCCAATGGTTCCCAATCCAGACGGACATCGCCGATACGTGACCTCACGGGTTCACGCGGGGGCCATTTGGTCCTCAATGATCGGACTTGCTTCGCTGGCTCGATGGGGAATCCTGGGCGGCCTGGTGATTCTGAATCTGTTCGGATGCAACTCGCTGCAGAAGAAGCATGACAACCCGGTCATGATCGAAGCTCCTCGACGGACCTCAATGGTTCAGCCAGAGCCAGAGACAAAGGTTGCCGAAAATGAGTCCACCAAACCTGCAGGAGGCATCATTCCTGCGAGTGGCGAGGATAAGCCCAAGGATGGGTCAAAACTCAAGCTGGATCTCTGGGATACTTGGGAAGACGACACCGCGATCTACAATGCCCAAGTCGCCGCGAAAGTCAATGGTGCTCCGATTCTGAATGGGGACGTGCTGGACCGATATAGCGACTACTTGATCAAGATGCGCGAAACCATGCAGCAGAAGAAGGTTCCGCCATCCGAATATGAGAAAGTTCGCGAGATGTTCGTGCAGCGCGATCTGCAGGGGCACATTCAACGCCGGTTGCTGGTCGAGTCGATGCGGAGCACTCTGAAGCCCGAGCAGGTGAAGGCCTTGAACGCTCACCTGGACAATATGTTTGAGCGGGAAATCGAAAAGCTGAAGCGGGAAATGAAGGTCTCAACAAAGACCGAACTGGAGTTGGAACTGAATAAGAAGGGCACCACTCTGCAGAATGTGAAGGACACGTTCACGACGGAACGCATGGCGATGGAATATGTCGCTCTCAAAATGGAAAAGGCAGAGCACATCGACCGTCTCGATCTGCTTGAATACTATAAATCTCATGCCGATGATTTTGCCGTCCCTGCGAACGTCACCTGGGATCAGATCCAGGTCTCGTTCACCGACTCCTCTTCCAAAGCCGAGGCTCAAAAGAAAATCAACGAAGCGCTGCAGGAACTTTCCAGCGGGGCTCCGTTTGATGTCGTGGCCCGTAAATACTCGGACGCACTTTCGGCCAAGCAGGGAGGCCATTGCGATCCGATGGAAGAAGGCAGCCTGACGGACACCAAGCTGGAAAAAATGCTGTTCAGCATGCCCCGGGATACGTTGAGCAAGATTTACGAAGGTCCCACGGAATTCCAGATCGTCCGCGTCGTGGCACGTCAGGAAGCCGGTCGCAAGGAACTCGGCGACGTGCAGGACGAAATCCGTCAGAAACTGGAAACCGAGCAGAACAAGAAGCGACCGGAAAAGCTGTTCAAGTCGCTGTTCGCCGACGCGGTGATCGAAACGAAGTACGATCACCTGATGGAGCAGGCTGACGCGAAATCGCCGTAAGTCATTTCGCGTGTGCAGTCTCTTCCGTAGCCCAACTGCTGAGCAAGCGATTGGTTTGCGCCTGCCCGGTCTGCAGTTCCCTCGCTCGCCTGTCGGGCAACTGTTCTCCCCCGTCATGCGGTGGAATGACCCATCCACCGCTCACAATCGACATTGCTATCATCCGACCGCGGATTCCGACGGGGTTGACTCAGCGACCGTCGGTTCAGACGTCGGAGGTTCGAACTTGGGAGCTGAGGACTCGATGGTTTCTTCGACCGGGGTGGGGCGCGCCGCGTTGCTGGATTCCGGCTTGGCATAGACCGCTTCGTCGACCGAATGCTCGATTCCCGCCATGCCTTTTTTGAACTCGACTATCGCCTTGCCGGCATCACGAGCCACCTTGGGCAGGTTCTTGCCGAACAGCAACAGGGCGATCCCTGCCACCAGCAGCATCTCAAATGGTCCCAGATTTCCGATGAAAGCGATGGGAAGCATGTTTCCTACCTCCAATTGAAAGGGAATTACTTGTCGTCTGGCTTTTTGTCGTCCAGGGCGGGGTCGGCATCCTCACGGACGCCCTTCTTGAATTCGGTGACACTCTGTCCCAGCGAACGCATCAGCGTTGGCAGACGACTTCCGCCAAACAGCAACAGGGCCAGGCCAAATACCAATGCCAATTCCAATGGACCAAGCGCAAATGCAACTGGAAACATGGTTTTCTCCTTTTCCTGCGGACGAAGGCCGACGGGAAATTCGGGCGGATTCTCAGGCGGGATGGCAACACGGGCACGCGGTCAACGCAGAGTTTTCCAAGAAACCTGCCAGAATTCTAGCGTGTATCCACTCGTGTCGCCCGCGAAAGGGTGCAGGAAGGATGAGCGGTGAGCAAATTGTACCCGCCGCAGGCGGAGTGTCAATCCGTGCAGCAAACCTCTGACCCCATTTGATGGGCAAAGCCAATCCGGACGCCTACACGCGTTTCAGCAGGTAGATCACGTCTTCGGTATCGGCCGTAATCTCGATCGGCCAGTCGATGTCGTGGCGGAAGTCGAATGTTTCCAATAGCCTCAGGCGAGGCTCCGTCGCAATCAGCTCGAACATCTGCTCGGCATTGTAGGTCCGAAAGACGGTTTCGTCCTCAATCCGAAATTTGCGTCCGGGCGTCGAAACATCATACGTCACCCCGATTCGCTCGACCCGCTTCTTCAGGTCCAGGCCGATGGACCACAGGTTAGAGACTACCGACAGGGGGCCGCGCCGCGCCGACCAGGTTTCGGCGGTGCATTTTTGCGGCGTCTTGGGAATCAGGTGCAATCCCAACAGATAGATTCCCCCCTTGTTGAGCGAATCCGCGACACACTTCAAATGAGCCTCAGCCGTCGCCTCGGAGGGCAGGTGCCGGAAGGTGTTAATCAGGTTGAATGCCGCGTCGTACTTCTTCTTGACGGTAAACGCGGCCATATCGCCGACGAATGCCGTGGGACTGAAACCGTGACGCTCCAGGCGTTCGTTGCAGTATTCGATCGCCTTCTCATTCAGATCGTTCCCGGCGACTTCGTACCCCGCCTTGGCGAACTGCACCAGCAGTCGTCCCGTTCCGCAGGCGGGTTCAAACACCCGCTTCACCGGCCGCGACGAATATTTCTCAAAACATTCTTGCAGGAAACGAAACTCCGCAGCCCAGTCGGACCCGAAAATCAGGTCGTAGTATTTGGGGTAGTCGTAAAGATGGCCGGCGATGATTTCCATAAACTCGCTGTTTTCCCGGGAACTGGAGCGGAAGAAAGTTGAAGATCGGAGACTCGACCGTATCAAAAATGTCCGACATTCGAAAGGGATGGGACTCGAACATCCAGGGCGATCGCCTTTTTCAAATTGGGAATCGGATGCCACGGTTATGGAGGTTATGGAGCCCTCGACATGGCTGTGCCGATTGAGCACTCGCNNGGCCTTCCCGAAGACGGTAAGACCGTGGCACCCCGAGACCAGCGTGAAAGCAGTCGTCCGGGGCCGGTTCCAGTGTCGGTGGATGAGTTGATTTGGTAGGCTGATACGTAACAATTCACGGGGGTTGAGCCACTCAGTCGCGTTCAGTGGCAGCCCCTCTTCTGACGATTCGCGAAAGACACACCATGTCGATGGATGGCTATTCACCCGAGGAACAACGCAAGCGAAAGTTTGCCGCCGATTGTCTGAAGAAGGCCCAGGAAGCGATGGGCAAACAGAATTGGGACTATGCCTGCGAAATGCTGGGCACATCCGTCAAGCTGGTGCCGGACAACGTGATGTTTCGGCAAACCTTGCGCGGCGTGCAGCGCAAAAAGTACAAGGACAACAAGACCGGCGCCAGCATGGCGTTTTTGAAACTCAACGGGATTCGATCGAAGATCAAGAAGGCCCGCAGTGCCAAGAACTGGCCCGACATGGATACCGCCGCCGAAGAGGGTCTGGCAGTGAATCCCTGGGACGGTCAGTTCAACGCTGACCTGGGCGAAGCAGCGCGGGAGCGTGGCTTTGATGAAATCGCGGTTTTTGCTTACGAAACGGCCGTGGCCCCCGATGGTGCGCCTGAGAACAAAGACTTTCTCATCGCCCTGGCCGGTGTGTACGAGATTCGGCGCGACTACCGAAAAGCTGTCGCTTCGCTCGAAAAGGTCATGCAACTGGACCCGCTGAACGGAGCCGTCCGTTCCAAGATTCATGCTCTGGGAGCGAATGAAGTTATTGATAAGGGAAACTACGAAGACGCCAAGAACACCCAGGATGTGCGGACGGATACCATCAAGCAGGGTTACGAAGAGTCCGTCAAGGGGGATGCCAGATCCAGTAGCGACATCCTGGCACCGGGAGAATCGCAGGAAAACGATCTGCTGCGCGCCATCAAGAAGGACCCGGCCAATGTTGCAGGCTATCTGAAGCTGGCCGACTTCTACAAACGCGAAGGACGACTCGAGGAATCCGCCCGCACTTTCAAGCAGGCCCTGGATGTCAGCGGTGACGCCAATGTTCGCGAGCAGATGGAAGACGTCGAACTGGATATGGTTCGCAAGAACGTGCAGTTCGCCAAGGAAGCGTACAGTCGCAACAAGGATGACGAGGACGCCAGGAAAAACGCGTTCGATCTGCAGAAGGAATTGCGCGATCAGGAAATCGAGGTTTTCAGTCGTCGCGTTGAGCGATATCCGGCCGACCTGAAATTGAAGCATGAACTGGCGATGCGATTCATGGCTGCGGCCAAGCATGCCCTGGCGATTCCGCTGCTGCAGGCGGCTTCCAAGGATGTTCGCCTGGAAGCGCAGGTGCTGGTCAGCCTTGGAAAATGTTTCCTCGCCCAGAAGCAGAATCAACTCGCCAACCGGCAGTTCCAAAAGGCGGTTGAAAAGCTGAACGCCAACGACCAGCCCGAACCGTTCAAGGAATGTCACTACCTGCTGGGACGTCTCGCCGAAGCCGGCAAGGATTTTCCCCTCGCGGAAAAGCATTACAGCGAAGTGTTAGCCGTCGACTATGCCTACAAGGACACTGCCGCGCGCCTGGAGGAGATTCAGAAGCAAATGGGTGGCGGTGGCCAGGTCGACATGGGCGACATGTAACCGCGACTCACGAACGTCGGGAGTCAATTGTTCTGCGGAGGTCGGCATGACGATCAAACTGACTGGCGAATTGCGAGGCGGAACACCGCCGCTCGCACCGATCACAGTGGATCAGATCGATCGAATGATCGAGGCCGGGATTCTGCAAGACGGTGAACCAATCGAGTTAATCGACGGGATGCTCGTAT
Source organism: Planctomycetota bacterium (assembly GCA_018242525.1). Taxonomy (GTDB): domain Bacteria; phylum Planctomycetota; class Planctomycetia; order Planctomycetales; family Planctomycetaceae; genus Schlesneria. The sequence goes on from JAFEBS010000036.1 coordinate 29,712, forward strand.
GCAAAGACCGCAGCGCTTGTGGAGAGGACCACATGACTCATCATCCGCGCCACGCTTTGCTGATCAGCCGACTACAGCGACTGCTGACGGCCTCCTGTGCTTCCGCTGGCTCATTCCTGCGAATTCAGCTTCCGGTCGCCTTGAGCAACATCAGCGCTCCGGAACCGGATCTGGCAGTCGTGCGCGGGACGGAAGAGGACTATGCAGACCGTCACCCCGGCCCTGCCGACCTTGTGCTGGTGATCGAGGTCGCCGATTCATCACTGGCTGCAGATCGTTCCACAAAGCAGCGTCTGTATGCGACGGCGGGAATCCCACAGTATTGGCTCATCAATCTCCCGCAGTCACAGGTCGAAATCTACGAGCGTCCTGAACCGGCGTCCGGCACGTATTCACAGCAGACAATCAAGAAGCCGGGGCAGATTCTCGCGAGTCAACTTTCGACAAGCCTGCACGTTGAAATGGGCGTGGCGGATCTGTTCCGTTGATCATCGAGACGGCTCAGTCGCGTCGATCCGTTCGGCGATCAGGACCGGCGGTTCCACCGGTTGCGGTCGAATCGGTATTGCGGTGCGCAGCAACGGCCTGACTGAATCCACCTGACGTTCGTGGCAATGGACACGAACGAGCGGTTGTCCCGTTTGGACGCGGTCGCCGATCCGAACCAGCATTTCCAGTCCGACGGAGTGGTCCACGATGTCCGAGAGCACCCGGCGACCGCCTCCCAATTCAATCAGGGTCAGGCCGAGTGTTTCGGCATTCATCTTGCCGACATATCCCGAGCGGATGGCGCGGATTTCAAACTGAAAGTCCGTGCGCGGGCGTGGCGCGTCAAGATCCCCTCCCTGAGCAGTAACCATCTCGCGAAACTTGAGTGCTGCGCGACCGGAGCGAATGTGATCGCTCAGGATCGTCCCTGCTGCTGCATGGTCTGAGGCAATTCCCGTGGCGACCAGTAGCTCCGCCCCCAGATCACGGGTCACCTGCCACAGGTCCTCAGGACCGCCACCCGTCAGAACCTCAAGAACTTCATCAACCTCCGCGCTGTTGCCGATCATCCGACCCAGTGGTTGATCCATATTCGTCAGCAGGGCGACGACTTTGACTCCGTTCAGCCGACCTGTTTCCACGAGCGATTCGGCCAACTTACGGGCGTTCGACAACGTCTTCATGAAGGCACCACTGCCCCATTTGACATCCAGTACCAGCGCGTCCAGACCTTCGGCGAGCTTTTTGGACATGATGCTGGCGGTGATCAGCGGGATGGATGCCACTGTCGCGGTGACATCACGCAGGGAATACAGTTTTCGATCCGCCGGGGCCAGTTCGGCCGTGGCACCGGTGATGACGCAGCCAACCCGTTCGGTGATGGCTTGGATTTCGTCCAGGGTCAGATCGGTCCGAAAGCCGGGGATTGATTCAAGTTTGTCGAGAGTCCCACCTGTTGCCCCCAGTCCGCGACCCGAGATCATTGGAACTCTCAAACCACAGCAGGCCAGTAACGGAGCCACGATCAGCGATGTTTTGTCCCCCAGGCCGCCGGTCGAATGTTTATCGACAACGGCACCGCGTACGGTCGGGACGCGAGGGGCAAACTCCTCGTCCGCATCCAGTTCAATCGTATCCCGGCCACCGGAACTCTGACCGTTCAGGTTGGCAGTCCCATCCAGAAGCACCGTCCCCGACTCGAAGAATTCCTCGCCCAGATCGACTGTGTCTCGTGCATCCAGGCCGGACAGTTCTTCCTCGTCGTCTTCCAGAGTGATCGTTTCCGTCCCCGGTCGCGAACTCCCCGATTCTTTCGCCAGCTGGGAACGTTCCAAACGTGGATGTGCGTCCGCGCCGGCCTGCGTCGATTGTGCGAGCGGCACAGCCGCAGTTGCTGCGCTGGTCCAGCTCAGGGTTTTGCCTGATGCCAGCATTTCCTCGGTCAACGCCGCCGTTTCGGCAACCGTCATCCCTTTCAGGTAGATGGCCATCAACAGGGCGGACATCTGGTAATTGGGAATGCGTCCGGCAGAAAACCCCTGGATTAATTGCAATATCTCTGCGCGAGTCAACTCACGCCCGTCGCGCTTGCGGGCAATCAATTGCACTGGATTCATCGACGTGGCCCCGTCAGACGCTGTGCGGCAGTGTTGGCAAACATTTGCAGATCGCCTGCAACTGCATCAATAATATCGGAACGGAAGCAAGTTTGTCGCCAATTCCGGGAGGCGAATTCGAAAAGAGTGTGCCTGACCGAAGACCGAAACTTACGTTTCCCGTGGGAATGGACTACGCTTAAATGACGCAACTTCAGCCCGAAGTGCCAGCGCGAGACCCGTTTGCATGCGTTCTGCCGACCAGGCAAAGCCTGTCACGCGCCCCCGCCCAATCGCGACCTTTAGAAAGTTCTGAAATGTCGTCCGAACACCCGTCTTTCCCGGAAGGAAGGTTGGCTGCCGACGAAATCAAGGCTGCCTGGCCGCTGCTGACCGGCTCACTGGCGGCGGCACCTTCGGTGACGCATCCCGATGTCCATTGGGATTGGCGGGCGATCAACAGTCAGCCGTTGATCGATCCCACGGCCTGGGTCGCCCCCAGCGCGATCATTCTGGGACGGGTGAAATTGAAGGCCCGCAGTTCGATCTGGTACGGGTGTGTCCTGCGCGGCGATCAGGAATGGATTGAAGTGGGCGAAGAAACGAATGTGCAGGACGGATCCATCCTGCATGTCGACGATGGATATCCCTGCATCCTGGGAGACCGGGTCACCCTGGGTCATCGAGCGATCGTGCACGGTTCGGTCGTCGGTCACGGCGCACTGATTGGCATCTCCGCCACAGTCCTCAGCCGATGTGTCATCGGCGATGGGGCGCTGATTGCGGGTGGGTCCTTGATCCGCGAAGGGACCATCGTCCCGCCTCATACGCTCTGGGCCGGCTGTCCCGCCCGGCAACTGAAGGAACTGACGTCGGATCAGCGTGCGCGACTCGCCGCCACCTACCGCCATTACGTCAACAACTCCGCAGGTTACGCGCAGTCCAATCCCCCGACGGACTATTCCCGGCACACGGAATCCACGAAGGAACATTGATGTTTACGGGACTGATTGAAGGTTTGGGCCAGGTGGCTGCCATCGAAGCCGAAACCGCTGGAATCCGGCTGGTGATTGCGCCACCCGCTCCGATGCTGGGTGCCGGTCCCGACCGCTGCCAACTTGGCGACAGCGTGGCGATCAATGGCTGTTGTCTGACTGTCATTGAGATCAAGCATGATTGCTGGTCGTTTCAGGCGGGGACGGAAACCCTGTCGAAGACGAATCTTGGTCGCCTGGTTGTCGGGAATCCGGTCAACCTGGAACGGTCATTGCCTGTCCATGGCCGACTGGGCGGCCACTTCGTCCAGGGCCACGTGGATGGTGTCGGCAGTGTCGATCGGATGGACCGGGAGGGGGAGTGGATCGCGATGTGGTTTCGCGTCCCCGAGGCACTGGCACAACTCATGGTGTCCAAGGGTTCCGTCGCGGTTGATGGCATCAGCCTGACGGTTGTCCATGTCGAACGAGAACGATTCAGCGTGGCCCTGATCCCGCACACGCTGAGTGTTACCACCCTGGGAATCCGCCAGGTCGGCGATCCCGTGAACATAGAAACAGACATTCTGGGCAAATACGTTCAGAAGTTGCTGAACCTCCCGGGAACGTCGCTGCCTCCGCAATTCGACTGCCCGCGTTGAAACAGGTGAGCCGGGTGCCGTCCAGCCCCGGACGTTTGTTTCGTGCACGATTCCACTCGTCTGGCGCCTGACGGCACCCGGCTCACCTGTTTCAAAGGTCAGGAGGTGGCCGCGTTTCCCAGTGTCATGTGAATCTGCTGCTCCACCATCGTTCGATACTTCCCACCCTGCACCATCAGTTCCGAATGGGTCCCCGTCTGACTGATCTTTCCGTTTTCCATGACGACAATCAAGTCGGCTCCGGCGATCGTGCTCAGTCGATGAGCAATCACGAAACTGGTCCGGCCCCGCATCAAGACTGCCAGGCTCTGCTGGATCAGTCGCTCGCTTTCAGTGTCCAGATTGCTGGTTGCTTCATCCAGGATCAGCAGCTTGGGATCGGCCAGGATCGCGCGGGCGATGGCCAGACGCTGACGTTGCCCGCCACTCAGGCGCACACCCCGCTCGCCAATGACGGTCTCCAATCCGTCCGTCAAACGGCCGATGAATTCCATTGCATTGGCGGCATCGGCTGCCGCACGGATTTCCTCGTCCGTGGCCTCGCGGCGGGCGTAGGCAATGTTCTGGCGAATCGTGCCATCGAACAGGAAAACATCCTGCTCCACAACCCCCAGCAGTGACCGAAAGGATTCCACGTCGTAATCGCGCAAGTCGCGACCGTCCAGTGTGACTCGACCGGTGCTCGGGTCGTAGAAACGAGCCACCAGATTGCACAAGGTCGTTTTGCCGGCACCACTGGGGCCGACCAGCGCGACAGTTTGCCCGGGTTTCACGGACAATTGCACGTGACTGAGAGCGGGGATGTCGTTGCCCGGATAGGTGAAGCAGACGTCTTCGAGGACAATCTGTCCGTCCACCTGGTGCTTGTCCGCCTTGATCGAATCGGGCGACGCGGGCATTTCGCGGGCTTCGCCCAGCAAATCCAGGACTCGATCCAGGCCGCTCAGGCTGTTCTGGAACTGAGTCGCACTGGAGGCGAGTGTGGCGAGCGGTTCCAGCAGCATCAACAGGTAGACCAGGAACATCATCAGATCACCCGTGGTCATGTGCCCGTCAAGCACTCGCCAGCCGCCGTAGAACAACAGGGCTGCACTGGCCATCGGGATCAGGGCTTCCCAGATGATTTCGACAATGCGCATCCACCACCAGGCGTACAGTTCCTGGCGGGCCATCAGGTTGTTCTCGGTGGTGAACCGGGCCGCCTCGCGCTTCTGGCGGCTGAAGGCGCGGACAATGCGCATCCCGGCAAAGGCTTCCGTGGCCGACGCATCGATCAGCTCACGCTGCTTTCGAATCACGCGAAACTGCGGACGGATGCTGTTAATCCAGGCGCGATGCGTCAGGAAGACGGCGGGCAGCAACACGATTCCGCCGAGCAGAAGTGTCCAGTCGACCCAGGCCAGGATGGCCAGGCTTCCGATCAGTTGAATGATGGCCCGCCACGGGTTGAACATCATGCCGAACACCAGTTCACCGACGCTGCCGCCGTCTTCCCGCAGGATCGAGGCGACGCCACCGGAACGCAACTCCTGGACGCGGTGCAAGGGAAGTCGCACGGCATGTTCAAAGACCCGGCGACGCAGATTCAACTGAATCTGCTTGGAGATCCGGGTCGCGTACCAACGCCCCCAGATATGGATCAGGATCTTCAGGATCGTGATGATCGACACCGCCACCACGGTGACCAGCAACAGCGACCGTGGATTTGCCAGCAGCGGAAATCGCTGCAGCCAGGCGTCCGGGACCGATTTGCCGCTGAGGCCGTAGTCGATGATAAACTTGGTCCCGGCCGGGGGCAGCAGTCCCAGCAGCGTTGAGATCGTGACCGAAATCAGGATGGCAGCGACTGCTCCACGGAACGGTACCAGCAATCCCAGGAATTGCCAGACCAGTTGCCAGGCGGAACGAACCCGATCCCTGGGAGAACGCGAATCACCCGTTCCGTGGATCGATCCACGCGGTAATTCCCGGCGACGGAGCTTTTGTCGATACCGTTCAAACCGCGAACGACTGGACGCAGGTAGTGCAGTCACCGGCGGCGCAGAATGGCTGGCAGAGTTCGTCGGATCACTGGGGCTTGTGTGCATGCCGTATTCTAACTGGTTGGAAAGCAGTGCGATGGCATTTCTTTCAATAAATGCTCGGTCACTTTCACGTGCCAACAATGCGGCCCCGGTGTGAAGTCGAAAGATTGCACCACGGTGATTGCCTTCTTCGCTCCGAGTCAACCGTATGGGGATGCGCGCTTGGTGCGTGCGGAACGGCAACCGACGCGCCGATGTCGGTGTCTGCTACTTCGGCGTGCTGGACGACGTCGTTTCCGCGGATGCTTCTGAGTTGGCCTTTCGCTGGGCGACGAAGGCCTTCTTCATGGAGTGATAGCGGCGTTCCAGCAACAGGATGATCAGCAGCAGGATCGGGACGCCGCCCCACTTCATGAACGGATCATCCTGCAGGGCCGGGAACATCTTCGCGATCGACTTGTTCAGGAACAGCATGGAGGCATTGCCTATGACCGCTCCGATGGCACTGCCCCAGAAAATGGCCCAGCGGGACAAGCCCAGCAGTCGGCCAAAAATGGCTCCACCCACGCTGCCCGTTGCCGCCAGTGGAAATGCGATGAACGCCAGCAGACCTAGGAACGTCAGCCGCTTCATCCACGGTTGATGTGCCAGGATGAATTCGCTGTCGACCGACAATTCAGCAATCTTGGGACCGACCCACGGCAGCCGGTACATGAAGCCCACATGAAACGCAAAGAACAGGGCGACCATCACGTCCTGATAGGTCACCAGCCAGAACATGAGCGAATCGGGCAGGCCCAGGCTGTTGGATGCCACGATCGTGAACCGACCGAACAGGACGAACGACCAGAATGCGGCGTTGACGATCTTCCACCAGTAGACCGGGTCATTGATGTGGACGATGTACAGCACGCCCAGGAGGATGGCCGTCAAGATCCACGGACCGATGAGCGTACCCAACCACAGCGGGAAGTAGTTCCGATAGAAGTTCTTCTCGAACTCCAGGAACGACGCCAGCATTTGCTCGTGCTCTTCCGCAGAAACGCTTGCGGTTGACGGCGTTGAGTGTGGCATGCTCGATTGTCCGCCTTCAGGCGGGAAGTAAACCTGGACTCTGTTGACCAAGACGGAATAGAAACGGACGGTCTGCCGGGCCGAATCTTATCGAACCAGTGACTGGATATGAGTCCACAAGCCACTCGGTGCGAAGAACAGGCCGACAGTCCCCAGTAAACAGCCTGCCGCTGCCACCAGCGAGGGGATTTCCAACGGGCGGACATCGTCGCTGCGATCGACGGGATCCCGCAGATACATGACACCGATCATCCTCAGGTAGTACCATGCCCCCAGGGCTGCGTTGACTCCCAGCAGGCAGGCCAGCAACCGGCTGGACTCAGTTCCCTGCGACCACGCGGCGAAAAACAGGTTGAACTTGCCCAGGAAGCCCGCCGTCGGCGGCAGTCCCGTCAGACTGAACAGGAAGACCGACAGCACCAGCGCCATCGCAGGCTTCGTCCGGCTGAGTCCCGCCAGGTCATCCAGAGATTCAATCCTGCGATTGGATCGGGCCGCGGCAATCAGGATCGCAAACGCACCCAGCGTCATCACTCCGTAAACCGCCAGATAGTACAACAGGGCACTGATGCCGCTGACCTGTTGAGAACCCTGCATCCCCACCACCAGACCAACCATCATATAGCCGGCGTGAGACACGCTGGAGAATGCGAGGAGCCGGCGAACATCCGTCTGCATCAAGGCCATCAGATTCCCGGTGAACATCGTCGCGACCGCCAGCCACCACAGCACATTGACCGCACTGGGGATCATCATCCAGGACTGCAGCGTCGTTTCACCGGCAGCAGCCGGGACCAGCAGACGCAGCAGCGCGACAAACCCCGCGACCTTCGGAACGAAAGACAGCATGGCGGCTGCCGACGGTTGTGCTCCCTGGAACACATCCGGAGCGTAGAAGTGGAACGGCACGGCGGTCAATCGAAATCCGAGCCCGGCAATCAACATCACAGTGGCGACCGCCACCAGCGGATTATGCGGCAGGTTGCCGCCCGAGGCGAACCCCTGATGAATGGCCATCAGGTTTGTCGTCCCGGTGGCTCCGTACAGGTAGCTCATGCCGAACAGCACGATGGCGGACGAAAAGATGCTCAGCAGAAAGTACTTCAAGGTGGCTTCCTGAGCGGGAGCGTCCCGACGCGGCAGCAGCAGGAACAGGTACGTGGGAATGCTGATCAGTTCCAGCGCGACAAACAGGCCCACCAGATCGTTGGCGGCAGCCACCAGGTTCACTCCCGCCAGGATCGCCAGCAGGCAGGCGTGACTTTCACCCGATCGGGCGTCGTCGGCCTGGTTCCAGTGCAACAGGACCAGCACCGCACCGGTCGCCAGCGTCAGCCCGCGCACAAACAGCGTCAGTCCGTCGGCAACGAATGGTCCGGAGGTATGAGGCATTTCGGTGGCGTTCCAGCCGATCCAGCCGGCGACCAGCAACGTCAGCAGCGACAGCCAACCCCAGCGATGACGCAGTCCGACAGGGGCTTCCCCCCGCTCGCTGACCAGGAATGGAGCGGCAAAGAAAATCAGGCAGACGCTGGCCAGCAACACGGCCTCTGGCAGCACCAGCTGAATCGCGCCATTCAGATTTTGAAGAGATTCGTTCACGGGCGAACTTCCGATTTCGGGGCCTCGGGCGTGGCCAACTTCTGCAAATTGGTAATGGTTTCAGACACAGGCGTGGCAGACGCCAATTCGGTAAGCGAGACCGGCAATTGAGTCACCTGTGCCTTCGCTCCCTTCATCGCTTTCACATCGCCGTACATTTTTGTCAGCGATTCCACGTCAGGGCGAATCAGGTCCAGTACGGGTTGTGGAAACAGACCCAACCACAGGCAGGCCGCGAGCAACGGAGCCAGTGTCAGGACTTCGCGGGCGTTCAGGTCGACAATCGGTTCGTGGCCGTGGTGATGCGGTTCCTGCAACGGGCCGAAAAACGCCTTCTGCAGAACTCCCAGCAGGTACCAGGCCCCCAGCACGACACCCGAAGCACCAATCACCGCCAGGATCGGATCACGTTTGAACATCCCAATCAGCGCCAGCATTTCACCAACAAAACCGTTCAGACCTGGCAAGCCGATGCTGGCGAACGATGTGAAGACCATCGCCACACCGAGCAACGGCAACCGGCTGGCCAGTCCACCCAGTTGGCTCAGCTCACGCGTGTGATACCGTTCATAAAACATGCCGACGATACAGAACAGGGCTCCGGTCGACAGACCATGGTTGATCATCTGCAGCACGCCGCCGCTGACCCCTTCATTGTTCAGGGCAAACAGTCCGAGCATGCAGAAGCCAAGATGTGCCACCGAACTGTATGCCACCAGTTTCTTGATGTCGTTCTGGGCCAGAGCGCACATGGATCCGTACACGATCCCGATGACGGACAGTGCGCCGACCAGCGGCAGACCCACATTCAGGCAGGCGTGGGGCAAAATCGGCAGGCACAATCGCAGGAATCCATAGGAACCCAGCTTCAGCAGGACACCCGCCAGCAAAACCGAGCCTGCGGTCGGGGCCTCCACGTGTGCCAGCGGCAGCCAGGTATGGAACGGGAACAGCGGAACCTTGACCATGAATCCCGCGGCGATCATCAGGAAGATCGCCACCTGAGTCTCGGTCGAAAGAGCATTCGTCATTAACAGACCAGAGATCGCCGGAATCGACAATGGAGTTTCCAGTGGCTCGTGAGTCTTCAAACCCATCTGGTAAGTCTCCACCACCAGCCAGATCAATCCCAGCAGGGTGATCACGCTGCCTGCCAGGGTGTAGATGAAGAATTTACCCGCCGCATAGCGTCGGAGCGGCCCGCCCCAGATTCCCACCAGGAAGAACAACGGAATCAGCGTGAACTCGAAGAACACATAGAACAACACCAGATCGAACGCACAAAAGACCCCGATCAGGCCGGACTCCAGGATCAGCAGGCAGGCATAGAACTCGGCGGACCGTTCGGAAATGGCCGTCCAGGAAACCATCACGGCCGAGATCGTCAACAATGTGGTCAGCAGGACCAGCGAAAGGCTGATGCCATCCAGACCCAGCGAGAATTCCAGGCTGATGCCGGGCGCTTCTGGTGTTGCGGGAACCAGGTTCAACCAGGTGTGCTTCAGTTCCATGACCGGATGAACCGGATTCACACTGACGGACGTGGTGCGATCCACCGCCAGGAATTGCGATGCCACGCCCAGCGAGACGACGAATGTCGCCAGGGTGGCCAGCAAGGCCGTCCAGCGGGCACGAACCGGCGGCGCTTTTGCGTCGAGCAACAGCAGCATGACGGCCGCCACCGCCGGGAGAAAGATCATGATGACTAACAAACTGGGCATCTCAACTCCGCCTTATGGACTCGTGCGATCCGGCACTCAATCCCAAGCTCCAATTTCCACACCATCTCGTATTTCGACGCACCACCGCTACAGCGTTCCAGCCAGGACTCGAAGCACAGACACCAGGCAGACCACCAGGCCGATCAGCATGACCATGGCATAGTTCTGCACATATCCCGAATGAATCGGCCGCAGGATGGCACCAAATAGTCCCGGTACAAACCCAAAGCAATCGACGATCACATCGATCACCCAGCGATCGAAGAATTCGGCAATCTGAGCCAGCAACCGCAATGGCAGAACCACAAACCGCAGGTACAGGTAATCCAGCATCAAGCCGCTCTGCGAAAACGCATGCAGTGGCGACATGCTCGATTTCATATCGCGGGCAATCGCGGGTGTCGCGACGTAACAGACATAGGCCAAACCAATCCCAAGGATTGCCAGGACGGAACTGATGCCCATCATCAACATGTTGGGTTGCAGATGATCACCTGCGGGCAGTCCCGGTGTTTGAGCCAGGTAGTTTCCATACAGATGCGTTGGTCCGGCAATCCCGCCAACGATCAGTGCCGCAACACCCAGGATGAGCAATGGGATTGCCATTGCGGGGGGAGCGTCATGCGGATGATGACCCGCCTCTTCCGGGAACTTCTGCTCGCCCCAGAAAGTCATGAAATACGCCCGGAACGTGTAGAACGCTGTCATCAACGACGCCAGCAGGCCGACCCCGAGGATCAAGGTGTAGTACGTACCGGTCGTAAACTCGATGACCCAATGGTAGTTCGTGAATGGGAACATGACCTTGATCGAATGAAGCTGGGTACCCTTGGTGGCTTCAAACACGATCGACAGGATTTCATCCTTGCTCCAGAAGCCCGACAGCAGCGGGAAACCTGCCAGGGCCAAAGCCCCCGCCAGGAACGTGATATGCGTGATCGGCAGCACCGACCGCAGTCCGCTGAAGCGACGCATGTCGATCACGTCACCCATCGAGTGCATGACGGAACCGGCTGACAGGAACAGGACGGCCTTGAAGAACGCGTGTGTGAACATGTGGAACATGGCAAAGGTGACGGCCAGGGTCGCCAGGTTTGTCCCGGCTCCAGCGGCACCCAGAGCCATAAACATATAACCCAGTTGGCTGACGGTGGAATATGCGAGGACTCGTTTCAGGTCATATTGAGTCAGTGCCGTGATGGCTGCAATCAGTGCCGTCACCGCCCCGATCCCGGCCACAAACATCTGTGCTTTCGGGGCCAGGATGAAGAACGGCGTGCAGCGGGCCACCAGGTAAACACCCGCCGTCACCATCGTGGCGGCGTGAATCAGCGCCGATACCGGCGTCGGGCCTTCCATCGCATCGGGCAACCAGACATGCAGCGGAAACTGAGCCGACTTACCAATGGCTCCGACGAACAGCAGCATGCAGATGAACGTGAAGATCTCTGGTTGCTGACTGACGATGGCACGAATCGCCAGCGGGTTGGCAAACAGGACGTCGAAATCGAGAGTGTCGAACGTGACCCAAATCAGGAAGACTCCCAGGATGAACCCAAAGTCACCGATCCGGTTGACCACGAACGCCTTCTTGGCGGCCGCAGCGGCGCTGGGCTTTTTGAACCAGAAACCAATCAGCAGATAGCTGCAAAGGCCGACGGCTTCCCAGAAGACAAACATCAACAGGAAATTGCCCGCCAGAACCAGCATGCACATGGAAAACACGAACAGGGCGATCGACGCAAAGAAGCGTGGGTATCCCGGATCACCCTTCATGTATCCACTGGCAAACACAGCCACGAGCAGGCTGACCGTGGTCACCATGACCAGCATCAGGGCTGTCATGGCATCGGCCCGCAATTTGACTGGAATGCTGAGCGTTGGGGATGCCTCGGAACCGATACGGATCCACTCGTAAAGCGTCGTGGAAATGGCGGTTGGGCCTGACGCATCGGCCGCATGCGTGTGAGCCTCGGGAACATCGGGGTGTTCCGCATCGGCCGGGGTGTCGGAGTCAACGTGTTCCGCGTGCTCGTGCGCCGCAGCCGTTTCTGCATGTGCCCCATGGTCGCGTTCGACAAACCCTGTCGGAACGACATTCAGTAACAGGTGGTATGACAGTGCGGTGGAGATGGCGATCGCCACCACCACCGGTCGATGAGCGTACTGGCGGCGGACCACGTGTCCGACGACCACAATCCACAGGCACGCCAGCAACGGCGCGGCCGGGATCAGCCAGAGAACGTCGTTCGGTTTCAACCAGTCGAACACGGGATCAGTCTCTTTCTTCGGTCGGTCAATTGTTCAAAACGGAACAACCATGATTCGCATGCGGGGCAGGTCAGGCTTTGGTCGCAGGGGATTTCGGAGCGGCACCGGCGGGGATCAGGTGTGGCAGATCGGCATTCGGATCGACCACTTTCGACGGAGGTGTCGCGCCGCCACCCGACAGGATTGGCAGATCCTCTTCACCCAGATTGCCCCACAAAAACACGTCCAGCGACTTGCGGCGTTGATACAGAGTCAGGATCAGCGACAGTGCCAGACCCGCTTCGCAGGCGGCGATCGTCAGCACAAAAATCGTAAAGACCTGGCCCTGCGGATTGCCGTGATACCGGCCAAACGCGGTCAAATTCAGTGACACACCGTGCAGCATCAGTTCCGTGGACAGCACGATCAGGATCAAGTTCCGGCGCGTCAGGAACCCGATCATCCCCAGGGCAAAGAGGATTGCTCCCACAACCAGCTGACTTTCGAGGGCAGTCGATGTCATAGTGTTCCCTGAGACCTCCGCGGTGCGATGGCAATCGCGCCAATGGTCGCGATCAACAGCACGGTCCCCGCCAATTCCACAACGTACAGGTAATCCGAAAACAGTGACCGGCCCAGCACACGCATGGAACCGATTTCCGCCTTGTTCGTGCCGGGTGGCTGGCTGAAGACGTTGGCCTGCACCGTTCCTTCCAGCGAAACAAACTGATTTGCGCGTGCCTCGTCCGACGCCTTGCCATCGATTCCACCCCATTCCTGCAGGGCGAACAGCAATGATCCGAGCAGGACGAACGACAACACACTGGCCATCACGGGTTGAACGGCGCGGTGGTCATAGTTGGCGGCTCCCGACTGCTGTGCCAGCATGATTACGAACAGGAACGTCACGACGATCGCACCGGCATAGACAATGATGGTGGCCGCAGACAGGAACGGTGCTGAATTCACCAGGAACAGGCCGCAGACGGACAGGGTGCTGACGGCGAACCACAGTGCGGCAAACACCGGGTTCTTGTCGGTAATCATCAATCCCCCGGACAGGATCGCGGCTCCGCCGAACAGGTAGAACATCCCGTCTCGGACGACATTTCCCGCCGGCGGCAGCAGCGTGACCTGCAGGGCCAGCAAAGCCGCCACGCCGATCAGGCCACCCAGGATACGTGAACGTCCCTTCTCTCGCGGCAGCAGCCACCAGATCGCCAGCCATCCCAGTGCGAGAGGGACCAGCAATGCCCCGTTTTCAGTTGACCACTTCATCGAAGTCCCAGTTGCATCAAACAGCAGGCTTGTGCCTGCGGAAATGTCCTTGGAATGGGCCGAAGTCTAACGCCGACGACCCGGAAAATCACGATCCTCGAACTATTCGGAAATCACCCCCGGCGATGTCGACCTGGCTGAGCGATCGTCACCCAGCACCGTCGTCGCCGGACCCAGCGTCGGCAGCTTCTCAAAATCACTGGCCGGACCCAGCCGCCCCTTGTGCGTCCGCACCGGGTCCAGGCCGCAATCCTTGGTCTGATCAAACACGCTCAGCAGCTTTTCCTTGTCGAACATCATCTCCTGGCGGGACATCCCCGTCAGATCATAGATGTGGGTCATCTCGATCGCATCGACCGGACAGGCTTCTTCGCACATGCCGCAGTAAATGCACTTCAACTCGTCAATTACGAACGACTTTGGGAACTTGTCACGATCGACCCACTTCGGGTCATCCTTGGGAGCTTCCTGGGCGACAATATCGATGCAGCGGGCGGGGCAGGCGGTCGCACACATCATGCAGGCGACGCACTTGACCCGACCCTCATCATCCCGGTTCAGGCGATGCACGCCGCGATAATGCTTTGGCAGATCCGAGGCGACTTCGGGATACATCTGGGTCACTGGCTTGAAGTGCGTGACGTGATGCCCCGTCGCCCGCAGGCCGTCCACGACTGCCGGAAGAAACGTCGTCTCCCAGAAGTTCATCGGCGGCTCTTCGACCCACTCGACGTCTTTGGCATTGATTGGCATGGAAACTTCCTCACGATCAGTCATCAGCCGCCAGCTCGTTTCGAGCGGGACGGCCTACCAGATTTGTCTTCTCTACCGGAATTCAATTCGTCAATTAATGAGCGTGGGCATGGTGCCCGCCGTGCCCGTGGTCTTCCACCACAGGCACAGCTTTGCGGGCGAACGGTCGTGAGGACTGGGTCCCCATCAGGCCGGCCGCCACAAACGCTGCAATCGAAAGTGGCAACAGCCACAAAGTGTGCAAATCGAACTGCTTCACGATCATCACCAGCAGCACGTTGACCATCGCCAGCGGAATCAGCCCCTTCCATGCCAGGCTCATCAACTGGTCGAAGCGGAAGCGGGGGATCGTCCACCGCAGCATCTGGATCACGATGATCACGCCAAACACCTTGGTCAGCAGGACCAGGACCTTGACTACTGTCGCTCCCGTGTAGGCACTGTCGATTTCCGCGATCAGCGGGAACTGCCAGCCACCGAAGAACAGGATGATCGTCAGGAAGCTGATGGTGATCACGTGCGTGTATTCGGCCAGGAAGAACAGGCCCCACTTCATCGCGCTGTATTCCGTGTGCCAGCCGCCGATCAATTCCTGCTCACATTCAGCCAGGTCGAATGGCAGGCGCTGGGCTTCGGCCATCGCGGCAATGAAGAAGATCACGCAGGCCAACGGCTGAACCCAGATATTCCAGCCCGGCAATCCGTTCGTCGCCTGGTTCATCAGGATCTTTTCGATGCTCATCGAATGGTTCAGCAGAGCCAATCCCACCACCGACATCCCCAGGGGGATTTCATAGCTGACGACCTGGGCACTGGCCCGCAGACAGCCGAGGGCACTGTACTTGTTGTTTGAGGCCCAGCCACCCAGGATGATCCCGTACACCGCCAGGCTGCCAATCGCGAATATGAAGACGATCCCCAGGTCGATCCCCGGAGCGATGATAAACGGGAACTGCCCGTCACCCGGGCTCAGGTTTTCGGGAACGGGACCAAACGGGACGACCGCAAAGGCCAGGAACGTCGTAAAGACCGAGATACCCGGTGCCAGCACGAACAGGACCTTGTTGACGTGACCGGGGATCACGTCTTCCTTCAATAGCAACTTCAGCATGTCAGCCACAGGCTGAAACAGGCCGAAGGGGCCGACGCGATTCGGACCATGACGGTCCTGCATCCACGCGGACAATTTGCGTTCGAGCAGAATCAGGTACGAACAGACCCCCAGGTTCACATTCAGCACGATCACGATCGCCAGGATTGGCATCACGTACGGCCGAACCGGTTCGGGGAAGAAGTTGACCAGACTATTCAACATGGCTCGCTCTATTCTCTTCTACGGGTTCCTCACTTTGCCGTGAGGAGGAGACTGCAACATCTGCACGTCCCGTCAATCCGTCAGCTTTCAAAATCCATCATGCCGGCTGCAGCTCCGCCGCCGCGGGAGCATTCACCAACACACCGAATTCACCCAATTCACCAACCGCCAACCCGGCCAGGGCCGGAACTGCGGTGGCAATCTCCTTGCGTAACGACACAGCGTTGAACATCCCTGAACGCTCGGCCAGTTCCAGCAGGATCCGACCGTCCGGCCGGGCTTCTTCCGGTCCCCGCAAAGCGCGGTGGATGGCTTGAGCCAACCCCTTGTGATTGACAAACGTCCCGTCCTTTTCCGCCCAGGCCCCGCCTGCCAGCACGAAGTGAGCCCTGGCGCTGGCGGCCGACGCCAACAGGTCCTGGACCACCAGCAGCTTCAGCTTGTCGAGCTTCGCGGCATCCGTCTCGCTGATCCAGCCAGCAGGATCGCCGCCCAGGACGTACAGCGTTTCGACGTCGCCTCGCACAACCTGGTCCAGCAGGTCATTGAATTCGATGACCGAACCCTGGATCTGTTTCAAAACGGCTTCCACGCCACGTCGGTTCGGACACTTCTCGGCGCGAATCGTGAATCTGGTCGGTGTGGCGGGTTGACCGTGTACGTCCTTCGGATAGAGATCGTCTTCGCCGTCGGTCCGCACGGGACCGAGCACCAGCCTGGCCGTCGGACTCAGCTTGCGGGCGTAGGTCGCCAGCAGGTAAGCCTCTTCCACGGTGGCCCAGGGCGAGACCACGACGGCAAATTTGCCGGGTGCTCGCAGCATCGCATCCTGAAGGGCATTGCGGACAGCGGGCAGGACCGCGTCCCAATCCCTGGAGACAACCTTGCCATCCGCGCGTTGCTCAGGCAGTTTCAGGCGGTGATCGGCGTGGATGTACTTCCAGCCGAACCGGCCTTCGTCACACATGAAGCTCCCTTGAGCCTGTGGATTTTCCCGCGGCTTCAGACGGTACAATACGTCCTTGTTCTGATCGACGCGAATGCTACAGCCCGTGCTGCAATCGGGACAGACGCTGTTTTTGGAATTCAGCCACCAGACCCGCTGTTCGTACAGGAAGTCCTTGCTGCACAGGGCTCCGACCGGGCACAGATCGACGACGTTGCCCGCCAGCTTGTTGTTGCAGGGCTCGCCGGGGAAAATGTCGATTTCTTCGTGCGTTCCACGGCTGGTGACCATCATTTCGGCCGTGCCGCTGATCTCGCGCGTGAAGCGGACGCACCGCGTACACATGATGCAGCGGTCGGTGAACAGGGTGATCTGATCGCCGATGTAATCCTTGTCCGGCTTGATGTTTTTCGGTTCCTGCAGGCGGCTGTACCCGCGACCGTATTCGTAGCTGTAGTCCTGCAGTCCGCATTCCCCGGCCTGATCGCAGACGGGGCAATCGAGCGGGTGATTCAGCAGCAGGTATTCGAGCGTCGCCTTCTGGGCGTCCCTGACCTTCTGGCTGTCCGAGACGATGACCGTACCGTCTTTGACCGGCGTCTGGCAGCCGGGGAACAGCTTCGGTTGCATGGCAATGGTGCCATCGGGCTTCTTGTCACCCATTTCCACCAGGCACATCCGACAACTGGCCACGACCGACAGGTCATGGTGGTAGCAGTAGTGCGGAATCTCGATCCCGGCACGTTCGGCCGCCTGAATGCAATTCAGCCGTTCCGAGGCACCGATTTCGACCGGCTTGTTATTGACGATGACTGTAGGCATGGGTGGTCAACAGTGGATAAGGGATAGTGGGTAGTGGATCGCGAGGAAGGACCTTAGTGAGCCGCCATGAGTGACTCCGCGGGCTTCACAGTCTTCCTGCCAGTCGAAATATATTCTTCAAACTCCGGTCGGAATTTCTTGATGGCATTCTTGATCGGCCAGGCAGCCCCGTCGGACAGACCGCAAATCGTGGTCCCGGGGATGATCCCCATCGAGGCTGCGACTTCGGTCAGCAGATCCAGATCGCGCATCTGGCCTTCACCCATGCGGATCCGCGTCAGAATCTTGTGCATCCATGCAGTCCCTTCACGGCAGGGGGTGCATTGACCACACGATTCGTGAGCGAAGAAACGGGCACAGTTGAACAGGACATCAACCATGCTGGTCTCGTCGTCGATCACGGTGATCGCGGCAGTTCCCAGGCCCAGGCAACCGACCTTGCCGGGGCCGTTGAAGTCCAGGGGTGTGTCGAGTTCACTCGCGGACAGGAAGCCCATGCTGATCCCGCCGGGGACAACGGCCTTTGCCTTTCGGCCCTTCCAGACTCCACCGCCATGCTCGTCAATCAATTGGCGGGCCGTGATTCCCATCGGCAGCTCGACGCAGCCGGGTTTGTTCACGTGACCGCTGATGCAATACAGCTTCGGTCCATAGCTGCCGGCATCGCGGGGATTGCTGGGGTCGGGCGGAACCCCCAGGCTCTTGAACCAATCCCCACCCAGGTCCAGGATGTTCTTGACGCAGGCCATGGTCTCGATGTTGTTGACGATCGTCGGCTTGCGGAACAACCCTTCGATGGCGGGGAAAGGCGGCTTGATGCGCGGCCAGGCCCGCTTTCCTTCCAGACTTTCGATCAGGCCGGTTTCTTCTCCGCAGATGTACGCCGCCGCACCACGATGCAGCACGACATCCAGGTCGAATCCGCTTCCGAAGATATTCTTGCCGAAGATCCCGGCAGCGTAGCATTCATCAATCGCCTTCTGCAGCACCCGGTAGCTGCGACCATATTCATATCGCAGATAGATGTAGGCTGCCTTGGACTTGATCGCGTAACAACTGATCGCGATCCCTTCCAGAACCTGGTGTGGATCCTCTTCCATCAGGATGCGGTTGTTGAACGTCGCCGGTTCGCTTTCGTCCGCGTTGATCGCCAGGTAAATCGGACCGGGGTGATCCTTGGGCAGGAACGTCCATTTCAGTCCGGTCGGAAACCCGGCGCCGCCGCGACCGCGCAGGCCCGAATCCTTGACGGTGGCGACAACCTCGGCCGGTGCCATCCCCAGGGCCTTCTTGAAGCCCTCGTAGCCGCCGTCGCGACGATAGGTTTCCAGCAAGTGGCTGTCGGGCTTGCCCACGCGGGCCAGCAATACAGGTTGAAATTCTGCCATGGCTTACAGGTTCTTCAAAAGTTCGTCCGCCTTTTCAGGCGTGATGTTCATATGAGCTTCATCATCGACCAGCACGCAGGGAGCGCCCTCGCAGGCCCCCAGGCACTCGGCGAATTCCATCGTGATCTTGCCGTCGGCGGATGTCTGGCCGGGATGGACATGCAGGCGTTCGCACATGTGCTGAAGCAGTTCTTCACCGCCCCGCAGCATGCAACTGATGCTGCGACAGACCCAGACGCGGTGCTTGCCCAGTTGGTGCTTTTCATCCTTGAAGAACTGGTAGAACGACATCGTGTCGTGAACTTCGGACGGATGCAGTTCCAGCAGTTCGGCGATCTCGCGGACGGCCTCGATCGACACATGTCGCTGGGCATCCTGCACCAGGTGCAGGGCCGGCAGGACCACCGCCCGCTTGTTCGGATATTTAGGAAACTGCGCCCGAATCTGGTCTCGCAGTTCCTCGCTCAGCACAGCCATTTTGACTCCACAACTCTGTCAGGCATCCGATCTGCTGGTTCGCCCGAAGCCCGCTGACTTCGGCTGCCGAATTCCGTCGCCTTATCGATCCAGTTCCGCAGCAATAATGTTCAAACTTCCCAGGACTGCCACCACGTCGCTCAACTGATGCCCCTTGATGATGTGGGGGAAAATTGCGAAGTGGATGTAGCTGGGCGGACGGGTCCGCGCGCGATAGGCACGCGGTGTTCCATCCCCGACGATGTAATATCCCAGTTCCCCGTTCGGGGATTCGGTCGCGGCATAGATTTCCTCGCGCGGGGTGTCGTACCCGCGGTTGGGCATCATGACTTCAAAGTGCTGAATCAGGCCTTCGATGCTGCGATAGACCGATGGCTTGGCGGGCGGCACGATGTGCGTGGCGGCATCGATGTTGACCGGGCCTTCCGGGATGTTGTCCAGGCACTGCTGGATGATCTTGACGCTTTCCAGCATCTCCTGCATCCGCACCAGGTACCGCGCGTAGCAATCGCCATCCTTGGAAGCAATGACCTTGAAATCGAGATCCGCATAGGCCAGGTATGGCTCGTCTTTCCGCAAATCTCGCAGTACTCCGCTGGCACGGGCCAGGGGACCGGTGACCCCCATGTTGATGGCGTCTTCCGCGCTCAGGTAGCCGACTCCCTTGATCCGGTCGATGAAGATACGGTTGCGGGTCAGCAGGCGATGCACTTCGGCGTGAACCGGCATGAAGCCCTTCAGGAACTCGCGAATCTTTTCGACCCAGGCCTTGTTCACATCGAACATTACGCCACCCACGCGGGTGTAGCTCGTATGGAACCGCTGGCCGGACGCAGATTCGACGATGTCGTAAATCTTTTCACGCTGATAAAACGCGTACAGGAACGCGGTGAAGGCCCCCAGATCCAGGCCGGTGGTGCCGACATTCAGCAGGTGATCATGCAACCGCATCAATTCGGCCAGGATTGTCCGCAGGTATTTGCACCGCGGAGTGATCTCGATTCCCAGCAACTTTTCGACTGCGTGATGCCACGCGATTTCGTTCGCCAGCGGCGAGATGTAATTCATCCGGTCGACGATGGTGACATACTGATTGAAATCCAGGTGCTCGCCCAGCTTCTCGAAACCGGAATGCAGGTAGCCGATGTGCGGAACTGCATTGATGACCGTTTCTCCGTCCAGGGTCAGCACCAGGCGCAATGTGGTGTGCGTGGCCGGATGCTGCGGACCGAAGTTGAGCGTCCAGAGATACTCCTTTTCCGGAGCATCCATTTCAGCGAGATCGGAAACTTCAAACGGCATGGGAGCCTCTGAGACGATGAACTGCAAACGTGTCTGGGAACTGCCGCCACGTGTTTTCGGACGCTAGCCGTCCGATCGCACGACAATCGGAAAATTGTGTCGCTCGCCGCGTCCCTTCAGGGGGTAGTCCTTCCGCAGCGGGTGAGCGGTGAATTCGTCGGGGGTCAGGATGCGTCGCAGGTCGGGGTGCCCGGTAAACGTGATCCCGAACATGTCAAAAACTTCGCGTTCCAGCCAGTCGGCCGACTTCCACAGGGAATAGACCGATGGGAGGGTTGGGCTCGGATCGTTGATGAAGGTCTTCAGCACCAGTCGTTCGCCGGTCTGATTGTTCAACAGGACATAGATGACGCCAAATCGGTCGGTGGCACCTTCGTATTCGAGGTAGTCGACCGCCGTGAGTTCCGCGAGCATGTCAAAGCCCAGATCGGACTTCAGCAGCGACAGGATCGGGATCAGCTTCGCGGCCGGGACGACGACGCGTCGATTATCGCGAAACTCGCTGAACGTCAGCCCGTCTTCGGGGAACTTCGACTTAAGGACTTCTTCGGTGGACATGGGCCTCAGCTTCCGCAGGGTTTCAGTTCAACGAAACCAACTGCTCGTTGGCTTCACGAATACGGATCAACTCGTCCTTGTCGAACGGAACCGGACCGGTGGAGTGATCGCGGCGGGCGAATTCGGTCCCATTCAGCGTCCCGCCATGTTTGATCTTGTCCTGCAGGGCAATGATGCCGGCCATCAACTGCTCGGGACGGGGCGGACAACCGGGAACATACAGATCGACGGGAATGAAGCGATCCACCCCCTGCACGACGGCATAAGTATCGAACACGCCGCCGGTACAGGCACAGGCACCCATGCTGATGCACCATTTGGGCTCGGGCATCTGCTGCCAGATCCGCTGCAACACCGGCAGCATCTTCATGGCGACGCGTCCGGCCACGATCATCAGATCGCACTGACGCGGACTGAATCGCATGACTTCCGCACCGAAGCGAGCCAGGTCGAAGCGACTGGATGCGGTCGCCATCAACTCAATCCCACAACACGCGGTCGCAAACGGCATCGGCCACAGGCTGTTGGACCGTGCCCAACTGGCGGCGGCATCCAGCGTGGTCATGAAAATATTGTCGGGTACATCCTTCATCGCCATTTGAAGACCCCTTTACGCCAGGCGTAAACGTATGCAATCGCCAGCGTACCCATGAAAACGAGCATCACGCCAAACACGGTGGCTCGCAGCGACATCGGAACACCAACACCGTCGAATGTGGTGTCCTCCAGGTAGGCGGCCACCGCCCACGGATACAGAAACAGCAATTCGACGTCGAAGACCAGGAACAGGATGGCGACCAGGTAGAACTTCACGTCAAACGGTTGACGTGCGTCACCCACAGGGTCCATCCCGGATTCGTACGGCATCTGTTTGACAGCCGTCTTCTTCTTCGGGCCGACAATGTGAATCACGATCAGATTCGCAATCACGAATCCCACCATGACACCGGCATAAATCAAAACAGGGTGGAAAGTGTCCATTGTGCTTCGTTTGAGAGTCTCGTGACGGACAGACTGAGCGATCGCGATTCCGGGCAATTCACGATTTCACAGTTCGCTGCTGCAGGCCAACGTCGGATGGGATGATCGACCCGGCAAGTACCGTTTCTTCAATCGCCAAACGCAAACTTCCCCTAACCGGTCATCTCCAAAGCCAGCGGATTCTAGGACCGCCCCCCCCAAACTGCAACGCACGCTACCGCCGCTGGCCTTGCGATTCTGACAGAGCCTTCCCACCATCGAAAGCCAAGACGAACTGCTGATCCCGCAGTTTCTTAAAACCGGGAATGGCTGGAACTTCCAAACAGAAGGCCATTCTTCGGTCATCCGCACGGCAGTCGACGCAACAGGCACACCGTGTGCCGTAGCTTCCGGTCATTGAAGTCGGGGTGATGTTACCGACGGCCGAAGTCTCACGACTTCGGCTACGCGGCGTTTCGTAGCCGAATTCGTGAGAATTCGGGGGGGTTGAGACCAATGATCGAAGTCTCACGCCTTCGGCCGCAACTTTTTCTGTCGATTTCGTCATCTCGGCCGGTCCCAGAACTCATCTTGCAGGAAAAACAGTCCGCCACTAGAAGTCCAATACTCCCTTATCCAATTTGATCTCTTCCAGATTCCCGGCGCGTGGAACTTCGTTTCTGCGCTCACAGGATCTGTCTACGAGGTGACTTATGCCTGCGTTCGGTCGCATTGCGCTCCTGTTGATTTTGTTGGTGCTGTCCGGTTGTACGACGGCCCGCCAGTCCAACACGGCACGCACTGCGCGCGAGCAATTGCTGATTTCCAACGCGGTGGACCAGTCGCTGGCCAAGGTCGACTTCGCCGCCTTTCAGGGACAACGGGTGCTGGTCGAAGAGAAGTATCTGGACTGCACGGACAAGGGATATGTCGTCGGGACGATTCGACATCGCCTGATGATGAACGGGGCCACCATCGCTCCGAAGCCGGAAGAAGCCGACGTCGTTCTGGAAATCCGCAGCGGTGCCGTCGGAACGGACAACGCCGATTCGTATCTGGGGATCCCCCAGATTGTCCTTCCGGGGATGCTGACATTGCCCGAGGTGAAATTGGTGACTCGCACCCGCCAGTCCGCACTGGCCAAGATCGGACTGGTCGCCTACGACGCCAAATCGCATCAACTGCTGGGGGCGGGTGGCGTCTCGTCGTCATTGGCCGACGACAACAACCTGTTTGTCCTGGGGATCGGCCCCTTCCAATCGGGTACGGCCCGAGAGGAAATGAACGATACCACGCCGCTGCGCGTCAATCAGCCCAATCAGCCATTGCCAACGAACGTCGCGTTCCACATTGACGCCTCCGAACGACCTGGTCGACTGCAACTGACAGGAGACAAACAGGAAGTCCAGGAATAGCCACCCGTGGGAAAAGGGGAATGATCATCGGTCACTTCTTCGGCAGGATGGTCAGCCACAGGTACGGCGATTCCAATGAAAACTCCTTTCGAGTCATCGTCGCCCACTTTTCACGCAGGATGGACCCGGAGGACTGGCCCACGATCTGGATCGGTCCGGTGAACGCGGCCTGACCGTCTCCCTTGAGTTTCAGTTTCACCGATTTGGCGCTGTCCCCCTTGTTCTCTGACACAACAGGTTCTGCAGATACTCCGGCAGGCAGTCCCTGAATCTGAACTCGGATCTCTTCCGCAAATCCAGACGTGCGGGCAATCGTGACGGGGATCTCCAGTTCCTTGTCGGCATTCAGGACAAACGCATCGCCCGCCACCGACAGTGTAAAATCGGGCTGAGGCGGGCTGATCGTCAGCAGGTAGAAGAATCGGTTCCCGTGATGCAGGAATCGATCCGTGACGGCGATGCGATAGTCCCCGTCTGCCGGCATGGTGAATTCGAAGTCGGGGTCCGCCGATTGTTTGCCGTCGTCGTCCGCTTCCTTCAAGACCTTGCCCGCTGAGTCATACAACCGCAGGACGGGGTCGAGTGGTGAACCCAGGTCACGGGCGAGCACTTCGAATCGCAGTCGCTGCCCCTTCGTCGCCGTGAATTGATATGTATCGACATCACGCGGTTGAGCGATCTGCCCCGTCACACTGGTGGGCAGCGCCAGGACCTGGGGTTTCGCCAATTCGTTCGGTTCCACTTCCACGATTGCTGGTTGCGGTTGAACCAGCACCGTGGCGGGCAACCGATGATTCCATCCCGGCAAAATCCATTCAAAGCGTCGCTCGTGTACCGACAGGGGTGCGGTGACTTCAATCGGTTCGGCGGGCAGATTCCAACCCTGTAACCGAACCTGTTGAGACTGCCCCGCCTGAACGGCCATCGGTAACACATGATCGACAAACGGTCCCGTCGTCACCAGCAATCGATAGACGCAGGCGGGGCTGCCAAATAGTCGAATACTGCTGTCTGGCGCGGCGGGAAATGCCCAGGTCCGCAGCGTGTAGACTCCATCGGCCGGCGCGGTGAACGCCAACTGCGGATCAAATCCCTGATCGTCCTCGTTCTGCTCCAGCACGAATCCATCCGGCCCCAGGATCTGCAGGACCGCATCCTGCGGTGACCCCAGAGTTCGGTTTGCCAGCATCGAAGCGACCAGGACTTCGCCGCGTCGCAACGCGACAGTATACGAATCGGAATCGCCGTTTTTGCCATGCTGACCATTCACCACGACCGGCAACGAAGGCAACGCCTGTGCCTTGGTGAGCTCATCGTTCGGTTCGACTTCCGTCAATTCGGCGCACGTCCCAATGACGAACGGCCGCAACCCGGACGCTCCTTCATCATTGTAGAACCGCAACCAGCAGACCCCCGGCTCGGCCTCTGCCGAAACGCTGATGCTGACCGGTCCGGGCTTCTCCGGAAACGTCACCGAAATCCCTGGTTGGGAACTCCAGACATGATTCGTTCCGCCACCCAGTTTACCCTGGATCGTGACGTTGGTCGTTGTCCCCCGCTGAGCCCCCGCGGGAAACAACGAGTTGATCTCCGGCGGAGCACTCCAGGCCACAGTCTGCGCCAGTCCCACAACCAGCACCAGACCACAAACACAATCTCTGACTATCACAATCGTCTCCTCACAGTCCGCGCGAGCCGACGAGGGTGCTACGACTTCGTTTTGGCAGTCGCTGGCAGAGCGCGTCCCGGCCAGCGCGGCGGTGCCAGCAGGAACGATCCGACAACCAACGATCCGAACACGGTGTAGATCACCGTAAACACCCACGGCTCGGCGTTATAGAAGAGCAGATCATGGACAAGGTTGGCAAGGAAGGCGCCCCGATATGCTTCCTGTCCGGCCCGCTCGCGTAACTGTTGTTCCCACGTTGTCAGCGGACAGGTGATCCCGGCCCACGCCTCGCCGACGACAATCAGAATCATGGACAGATGCCCCACCCGCCACCAGAAATTGCGTGCCCATTGATGGCGCAGCACGATCCCCAGCCAGATGGCGGGCAGACCCAGCACCACAATCAGCACATACGCCATATGTGCAATTACGACGAGATCGGCGGCAATACGACAGAGGAGTGTCATGCACCAATGGATTCTGCGGAGCACGCGTTTATTCCCGAGGACCGAAGTGATCCCCAATCGCATTATGGAATGTTGGGCAGCAAACCTCTCAAAACACTAGCTAGCAGCCTGTGGCAAAAGGTGTCTGACCCTCTCCGGGCACGCGGTTTTCAAGGTGAATTCAGTGCCCTCCAAAGGGTCAGACACCTTTTGCCACAGGCTGCTAGCCCGACGCGCCGCTTCGAAAACGAGTTCGGCGGTTGAGGGTGGTGGAGATTCACCACGAAGGACCTGGCGCGGGCTTTGCCCGCAACCCATGGGGAATTCAGGGAATATCGAATCCGAATACCAGAGCAAGAGCTGCGGCGCAGAAAAACGCGACGCAGGTTACTCAGCCGTCAATCCCGCAGTAAACGACTCGAAGTTCTGACGGGATTTTTCTTCAGCGGCGACGGCGTCCGTGATCTGAAGACGCAGTTTTTCCAGCGCATCTTCGGAGGCTGCCAGTTTCTGGATGTACCGCTGATGCAGTTCCACCTTGTCATCGACAGCTCTCAGGTTCTCTCGCAGTCGTGATTGGTCCGAGGCGATCATCTGGGCTGATCCCTCCAGCATGCCTCGCTTGTTGGTCAGGTTGGTCAGCTCCGTCTTTCGCATCAGCAATTCCTTCAGGCCGGCACGAACGGCAAGGGAGGCCTTGTCCAGGCGGATGGACAGCTCAATCCTGGCAACGTCCATCGTCTGCAACAACAGGCGCTCTTCAATGTCCCGAGTTTGTGTGACTGTCAGAGTCGTGGGCTTGCCCGGTTCCGCCGTCGCACCAAATCGGTACAGGTCTCGAGTCTTCTCGGCCGGTTCGGGGGTGACCTTTGGCCAGGCGGGTTCAAGCTTTTGTTCAATCAACAACGACTTGCTGACCGACCCGGAATTCTTGACCAAATAGGTCGTCTGTCGAGTTTCCCGCTGGGTCAGGATCAGTCCACCGCTCTGGATTTTCATGCCCACCAGTGTTGTCGTTTCCGGCAATCGCGTCATCGCGATCTCTGTATCGAGATCCATGGCATACGTGATCAGGCGCGTGGAGCCTGGCGGAATGTCGGCGATCTGTGCGTCGCCCGCGTATTCGTCATCCTCAAAGACGGTGACGGGCCCCTGCTGGAAATGGAGGTCGGTCGAATTGGTCAGCTTCAAACCGGCCAGGGGATGCTTGGGATGAACCGACAGGTTGAATATGTAAACCTTGGTACCCTGGATCGGGTCGTTGATGATGGGCAGCATCGCGGAAACATTGCGGCGAAGCGTGACCGGCGTCTTGATCTTGTACTCGAACGACTCACCCACATCACTGCCGTCGGCGGCCGCAGTGACTCCTTCCGCCAGATTCATCGGTGGCTTCGGGCTGGGGGCTGTCGTCGATCCCCCACCCGGAAACATGCCGAAGCCACCCCCCCCCATGCCGCCGCCCATACCACCAATTCCTCCGCCACCGAAAAACCCACCTCCGCCGCCCGTGACTCGAGGCCTGCGCGGACCTGGCTGGCCGGTCGCGAGGAATTCCTCTTCGCGAGACATCAGGTCCTGGTTGTAAACCCGTGGTTCCACCGAGGCATTCAGTTCCAGCGTAGCCATCGGCCGGGCGGCAAACAGCGGTTGATACAGGTCCATCTGGAATGAGATCGGCCGACCGCTCATCAGGGTCAAATCGACCTCGGTCCAGTCCTGGGCCGTCGTGTTTTCGACGATGGCCCACCCTTGCAGGAACGGAGGCTTCTGCTTCGCCAATAACATCCGATAGCTAGTCTTCCAGACAGGCGATTCCTGAACATACCCCACAGTCACTTCCCGCGCGCCCTCGCCGCGCAGATCGAGTTTGACGGACTTGTGATCCTGCCTGCGGGTTTCCGTCAACAGATCCAGTGCCTGCTGAAATTCGCGATCAGTCTTGGCATCCAGAAACTTCGTGAGTGTGATTGAATCCACTTGAAGACTTTTCAATCCCGCTGCGGTTCGCAGCAGCACGAATTCCACATCAACTGGCTGCTGGTCCTTTGCGAGGATGCGGCGACGGTCCACGCCGACCACCTGGCCCGTGACCGGATTGGCGTCTGTGGCAGTGACAAACTCCACCTGCTGTCCGCGCAGTTGCTGAATGATCTGAGCCAGTGACGGATTACGGGTCATGTCGATCGCCAGTGACTTCAATGTCTCGGCAATCGGTTCGGGCGAGTTGTAGTTGACGGCCGTCACCCTGCCTGCTCCACGATCCTGGACGGTAAGACTCTTCAGCAGATCGTTGATGTCGTCGCTCTTCACGGGGAATTCGATTTGCTGATTGCCATCGATCTTGCCCACATGTTCGAAGTAGCCGATTCCCGAATTGAGCATCACAACTCGCTTCAGCGGCAGCGGCGGGACCACGTCCTCCGCGATGCCGATGGAACTCATCAGCAGACTGGTACAGGCGACAGCAATCCATGTTCGAAACGCAGTAACATGATTCATGGCGAAGATCCTGCAGGGGTTGTGGCCAGTGAGAATGCGTCTTGCAACCGGACAGTGGCGCGGGCTATTGTGACTGGGCTTCCCATGCCAACTCATGGGCCATCGCCTTTTTCCAATTGGGGTGCCACGGTCTTTCCGTCTTCGGGAAGGCCGTGCGAGTGC
>JAFEBS010000037.1 GCA_018242525.1 Planctomycetota bacterium
GTCTTTCAGAACCACTTACCAGGGGATAAGTCCAAATAAATGTTGACGTGCCGGTTCGAGGCGTGACGTCGTGACCCAAGCATTGGTGAAGTTGAAATGGTATGCTGAATCGGTGCCGCGGCGCTGAGCGACGTTGGGCAACCGCAAATGCTCGGTTCTCGTGACTTTTGACATCTTGGGGAGGGGAAAGTTGCGGTCGGGCACAGATGGCGGCTAGCGGTGCTGATTCCGGGCATTCTTCTCGCGGGGGCGGTTCGCTGTCCCCAGTGCCGTTGCGTGGGCAGCGGCTCGCTTGCGCGGCACGCCCAGCATGAAAAAACACCGGACGAGAGTCCGGTGCTGGTGCGTTAAGACAACACTTGAGCAAGTTCGACAGGGGAGAGAGCGTCTGGTACTTGCCCCATTGGGAGGTTGATCACCCGCACAGCCGCTTGAGTGATCAGCCTTTCCGCCGCCGATTTGGCTCCGCCGCGGCCCGCATCATCGCCATCGAACAAAAAGATCAAAGGTCGACCGGTCTTGGCCAGGATTGCAGCCTGTTCGTCGCTTACTGAAGCTCCAAACGTCGCTACCGTGTTTGAGAATCCCGCCTGAAATAGGTGATAGACCTTGAACGATCCCTCGACGACAATCAAAGGTTGTCCCTCGGTTGCTTCAAGAGCCTCGGCCAAGCCGTAGACCAAGCGATTCCGTGGAAAGTCCGCAGGAAACTTGTACCGGGGTGGAGACAATTCCTCGGTTCCCTTGTGGATCGAATCGTCTGGCCAGCGGCCGAGATAACCAATCGGATTTGTTCCAGCAGGACAGGGATAGTTATAGACCGGAATCGCGACATACCCTTTCAGCAACCCTTTTTGACACAACCCGATCCCAAAACGCCGAATGGTTTCAGGTTTCAGACCTCGCTCAAACAGGTACGGAACACAGGGGTCAAGTTTCAGAAAAAAACGTAAGGGCTTGAGTGGGGAAAGTTCGTCAAGTATTGTCTTGTTGGCAGCCTTTGCCAAAGTGGCTTCCTGCGTGATTTCCTTGCCGGGATTCGCAGGGGCCATTTCTTTTTTGGGTGCCTCAGACGTTTCAGACGCTTGGTCCTTTCTCTTGTGGGATGGTTGCAGCGTCAACCTGTCGCCGAAATTTTCAGCAAACCAGAACCGGACATGCGAGTTGTCGTAGCCAGTCATGGCCTTCACCAATTCGATGACATCGCCACCGCGTTGGCAATCTCCAAAGCAGTGCCACAGCCAAAGACCTTCGCGCTGGTTGATTTTGAATTGCTCGGGGTTGGGATTGGGGCCATGTTGGTGGCTGGGAAGGGGACAGACGCCGGTCAGCGTCCCTTTCGTGCGAGTGAACCGATCCGCGAGCCCCAGCACCGCCAGGACATCAGGAATCGGGATCTTTTGTTTAACCTCGGCAAATGAAACATACGGTCGCTCGGCCATCGACTTGCTCCTTGATCTAAGGAAACGGTGGGTTGAAAAGAACACACTTCCTACCGTACACCGATTTCGCAATCGCGTCGAAACTCGAATGCGCTTTCCGCACGATCACGGACAACGGCTCTTGGCCGCAATAAAAAAGGCCGAACCACATGGGGTTCGGCAGAGGAGAGAACTATGATTGTGCGTGAAGACACGCGAAGAGTTTAGGGATCGGTCGCAGATCGCGTGAGGTCGGGCCGTAGCCCAGCAGCATTGCTGCCGCCGCGAACCGCCGAGCTTGCGCGATCCCAGTCAGCTCGGCACATTCCCGTTTGTCGCTCTTCGCGTGCCGTACTTCACAGAAGTCTTGAGCGTGGCTCTATACAGCCAAGGCAAGCAAACTTGCCGCCTGGCGATCAGCTTCGATGCGATCTCCGGCGTAGGTGAGCTGACCAGCCAGACGCGTTAGTGCGTCTACGAGTGCGAAAATCGTGAAGCGTCCTTTTTGCTCCGCGATCTTCAAGGCTTCCTTTGCCAACGACCGGTTGATCCCAGTCTTGGTCAACAATTTAAGCGCCTCCTCGGCATCATCGCCAAGAGTGGATTCGACAGCCTTGCGCATCATTTGAACGAAGCCGTCTTTCCGCTGATCTCGCAGTTGAACCAGGCGAGTGAGAGTTTCACGGATTCGAGTCAATCCGTCACGCACGTTTGCCGTGTGCTTCCGTGAAAACTCCGTGACTTCCACCGCATCCCAAACAATGTGGTTTGCACAAACCGCTTGGAACCAGAATGTGGAGATACCGACTGAGCGTTTGCCAACTTCGGAATTCCAAACGAAGAATCCAGGAGCAAACGCTTCACCGCCGATCTCAGCCCATCCGGCGGGGTCGATCATGAAGCAGAAGATATCCTGCTCACCGGCGTACAATCCGGTTCCACCGGTCGCTGCCTTCTGCGGTGGCTGAAAATCCGTGGCAAACTCTTGGATGACTTCCAAAAGCTCTGTGTTCCAAAGCCGCGTGTAGCTGGCACCGTGGATAGAACGGACGGTTTCACCGGACGTCAGTACTTGGAGCGGCTTCGTGCTTCTCGGCAGCGTCTCGCGGAAGACCTGTGTGGCCGTGGCAGGGGAGAGCCTGTTGACCGTTTCCTTGTTCACGGCCGCAAGCCCGCACAGTTGACTGAAACTCCAGTCGTTCATCAGGAATGCACCATCGGTGCCAATCTCCAGTGACAATTCATCGTCTCTGGCGGTCGGGAGAAGCGCCTGCGGCAGTTGCCAACGATCCGATGATACGAGTTTTTGGGCACGGCAGTGCTGAACGAGTTCTGGCAGACTGCCAAAACATTCATCAGGTGAGCGACGAAACAATTCGTTGTGCGCATGGACGAGATTCGGCATCGGTAGGTCTCCTTAACGGAAGGGGAGTGAGGAATGACAAACAGATTGTCAAAGAACCACTCCACTCACCGTAGCGCGAATGCGGCATGATGGTCAAATCGCGTGGCTTCGTACCTGTGAGAAATCTGTAAACAGCACGGCCATGAGTGAGTTGGACGGCGTCACCGGCAGTCGTTGGTGAGCACAATGTCCGCGAATCCGACCCTCGTCCAATCGTTACCCTCCGGGATTGTGATGTCGGACCGAAGTGGCGTCGGTGTGTCGGACCGATGCGTTTTATGGGCCGTAACGGCCAGCTCTTTTGTTAACCAATACCTTCTTGGTATGCGTCCGTCTCGGGGAGGTTCCAAACCAATCCCCCCAAATCGTCGGAAGAGCCCAAATTCGGGTGCGTACTGAGAATCGAAACGGTGATCAATAATCCGCGTGAGTTCAAAGTGCGGCGATCGGGAATACGAAAAGGCGAAGAGATTGTGGGATGGTTTCCGATGGCCAAGGGGGTTTCCAACATGCCGCGCTATCGCGAGGTCTGTCTCGCGGCAAACCGACGTTATCTCGAAGCTCTTTCCGTCGTGCCGGACCCCGGTCAGTTGAAAGAGCGGATTCAGGCCATCGGCCAGCGAATCCAGACGGCCAGTCGCAGCCATCGTGCGCTCAATCCCGCCAACAAGCATGACATCGAATTGCTCGCGACCGTCATGCGTGGAGAGTTTCAGCTTCAGGGATTCCGCAATGCGGACATCTCCGCGCACCTGAACACGCCGTCCGAGGATGCGACTGAACGGCGGCGTCAACGGAATCGAACAGGACGGCTCCTCAAAATTCTGCACTCACACCGGCTGATCGCAAAGATTCCGCGAACTCGCCGCTGGAAAGTCACCAATCATGGACAAGCCATCATGTCCTCCATGCTCACTGTCCATTACGATTACTATCCCGCGAACAAATCCAATCGCTCGTGAAAACATGCGCGCAAATGGCGGTCATGTCAAGACGAAAGAATCTAACCATCGCTGGATTATAAACAAACCAAGCGGACTTTCATTGCGCAACGCTCAGTAGATTGGATGGAGCACCAAAGAGCCGGAAGCTTTGCGACGTGAGCGATTGTCTCAGCGTGGCAGCCAGTCTGATTGACAGAGGGTCAGACGGGTCGGATACCGTAGGTGCGAGCGCGGTAAACATCCACAGCCACTTGCATGAAAGCCTCGCGCTGCTGGAGATAATTGAACCCATCGTTGCAAGCATCGTCGAACGACCGCTCCGGCTTGCCCAGGACCGTCGTTTCGACGACGAGTACAGCCTCTTCGATGACGAGGCGGAGAAGTTCCTTGGCGGTATCGATGATCCACGAATCGGGACTGAGCTTGGGGGGAGCCCAGTAGTTTGTGTGCGCCGGAGCGGTCATCCAGAACCCGACGAAGGTATGCCCATTGAAGAGAATGACAAGTGGCCGAATCCCGACGTACTCGGCACACGCGGCCATAAGGAGGGTCAGGTCGTGGCAGCTGCCGAGCCGGTGGCTCACAACCTCACTGTGGCTCCGGACGAACTGGCCAACTGCCTTCTCGCCTTCGAACAGCGGGCTGGCAGGAGGGTTGATGTAGGTCAGTCGCTCGCGTCCGTCTCGAAGTGTCTGATAGATGGCCTGTAATTGTGTTCGGACGTTGACGGAATTCGCCGTATTTCGGTACCCGACGAATTCGTCCTGCGGCGATCCGAGGGTTCGGAGAGTGCGGGTGGCCTCCTCGAAAATTGATACGACGCCCGCGTCCAGCGGATCGACAAAGGCCGGGACGTATTTCCAGGCTTCCGGTTTATTCAGCCACTCAGTGGCCCCCATCCAGGTGGTCGATTTGGTCTGGACGTCCATTATTCGACCGCCCGTGTCCCTGACGGTGGCGGTGAAAGTGATGAGGCGCCGACGAGCCCGGCGGTCGACCAGTTCGTGCAAAACCGGAAACACAACGTTCTCTGGGGGAACTAGGTTCGTTGGGATGCTCAGCTTGACCGCATGGCGAAAGGTGGAAGTCCCGCTTCCGGTATCACAACTGATGCACAGGTCGGCAGTCTGGCCGATAAACGCTGACGGCGCTTTCAAATTCAGATGCACCAACGCCGGTATAAAGTTGACTAGAAGAGCCGGGTTGACATAGGGACGCGGCTGGAAATCGATGGTAACGACTGCCGGGCTTGGCGTGGTTGGCACTGCGCCGGGGGCAGGAACGGGGGCAGGAACGGGGGCCACAGGCGGTGGCATTGGCTTCCATTCCACCCAGGCCGGGGTCGGGAGCCAGACGACCGGGAATTCTACCGCGGCACGCGGAGTCCACCTGGTGTCCGCGAACTGCTGGACTGCCTCGACCGGAGTCAATCCCTCGCGAAGTCGCTGGTAAAATGAGAACGCGAAATCAGCCGCCGTATCGTCAGCGACAAGTGCCGGCCAACCGAGGGCAACCGCTTCTAGCGATTCGGCCAATTGGTTACTTCCGACGCCGCCGGCAAAGCAGGCATTGAGCAGGATCAGCGAGCATGAGACTTTGTTCCGCTTTAGCTCATCGGCTACTTCTTTGAGGGTCAGGAGATCGAATTGCGGTGGCGAAGCGACCGGGGCTGCCGGGCTCTGCTGCGAAGGAGGCAGGGCTTGGATCTCCGGCGTCACGGGCAGCGCCAACTCGTTCCCTTCTGAGATAAGCGAAGGAGGGGACAAATGAATGATCCCTGGCGCAAACGTCTGGCACGCATCGAAGAACGCAGCGCGGGTCGGGTCCGTGAGTCGCTCGATCGTGATCAACGGGTCCCGTGCGACATTCGCCACAAACTCCCGCGATTCCCGCTCGATGCCCGCCATCGGTTGGGAGGCCAAGTTCGCCCAAGCCGCGAAGAGTAGCTTTACCGGTGTGGCAAGCGGGCCAGCCGGTGGCTGTACCCCGTCCAATTCGCAGACTCGCACGACCCAGCCGCGCCTGGGCGGATCTGTGCACGGCATCAACAGTTCGGCCCATGGGAGGGCAGAGACGTGGCGATCGCTGGCGTGGACGCACAAGACAGAGTCTTCATTCGGGTCGCCAGACCAAGCCTGGAACCACGTACGGAACGCGACTGGTATGCACGCCTCGGCGTAGGACCGCAAGTGCCGCGCGCGCCGGTCGAAGTCGAGATTTTCATCGGCTTCCAGCAAGGCGACCAATTCGATGGCAGCCTGGTGCGGCAAGCCCGTCGGCATACCGATGGCCGGAACCCCGACACCAGAAAGGTGGAAGGCGATTCGGGTTTCAGCTGTCACTACTAAGTCGAGAGTAGCTTTCTTCATGAAATAAGGCTTTACCGCGATAATCGACGAGTGTTCGGGTATTTCCTTACTTCAATCTTCGGTGGTTAGGGACTCGGGTTCGTCGGGCGTCCCAGGATTCGGCACCGGATTGTGGTTTGGCTCTGGCTGCGGCTGCTGTGGGCGCGGCCTCATGTGCCGCGTCGGCCTCCCAGAACCGTCCTTGACGGTTTCCCAATCAGCGAGGTCCGCCAATTCGAGAACATCCGCCGGCAATCCCGGGGCCTGTCCGGGTCCGGCGCTCTGGATCACCTCGGCCCAATCGTCTCGTTGGAAAAGGTAAGCGAGCAGGCCCCTCTTCACACGCTTCAACCCAATCAGCGGGGTCAATCCGGTATCCGCCAGGAACGTGGTCACTTGCCCGGACTGCCGCTCAATTTTCAGACCAACGCCGGCACCAGCCAAGGGGATGGGCCCCACCGGCACATTACCCTCGACTGATATGTCAATCGTCGCGGACGTCGAATCCGAGATCATTACCGTGAGCCTCTGTGCCGTCACAACCTCATTAACGACAAACCAGTCAGGATCCCACAACCGCTTCCCTCCGGACCAGGTTGCGAAGCGGGTGAGGATATCTTTGGAAAGGGCGTACTGGTCCGAGATCTGGTGGACCGTCGGCGCGGCGGCCTGAAAGATGAATGCTCCCGCAGATTCGAACTTGATCTGGAAACCGGCCTTGGCCTCCGGCAACGCTGCTCCTGGAAGAGTTTGGCCGGCCGCCTTGAACTGGACAGTCACGCTCTCATGCGAGGTGTGTGACATGTCGTTCCCGGCGGTACCGGATCGGGTCGTAAACGGGATACCGAGTGCTGCCAGCGTTGTCAGAAACCTGAATTCGCCATCGACCACTTCTCCGACGTCCCCGATTTTGTAAGGGGCGTTGGGGGGCCAAGCGGGGAAATACCGGAACTCGCTCCGGATACCTTCGATATACCGTGCCAGCAGGGTCATGGGCAACTCCGAAAAATGAAGGTTTGGTACATTCCGCAGGCGCAACGGCCGAATTAAGCGTCAATTAGAAGATGCAGAAAATGAATCGCTAGACTTATAGTCGCTCATTGTTGTAATTTACCTCTCCAGTGGCGGTCAAGTGTTCGCCGGTCTTTTCTGCCTGAATACCGGTTCGCGCTCCGCATTGCGTGCCCGGCGGTCGGCTTGGCATCCGCACGGCGAGTACGACGGCGGTGGTTTCCAGAAGGTGGCTTTCATACTTGATATTTGGACGCCGGCGAGGACCTTCCCCAAGTGATAAATCCTAGAATTGGACTGGCCAGCGGATCCCGATGTTTCGCTCGGCCAAACCCATTCCGAATCGTCTTGGCAGGAAGTTTGGTCTCCGATCGCCTGTGCATTCAGCTCACACGATCACGCACATGTGTGTTGCGTGCGTCGGTCACATCGACCAATTCACCATGCAAATGCTCATTGGTTCGCTGATTTGGGATTGATGCTGCTCCGTTCAGGAACCATTTGGTTATGGTATTTGCTTGGCAAGTCCCGATTTTCCGCCCTTCAGAACGGCCTGCCGAAAAATGGTCGAATTCGAGTCGACCAACAAGTCTAATGCCGCGTCTGTCAATCCAGAATCGATGCGCTGACGTATACGATCGTAGCTCACCATCTGGTAGCCTCGTTGATTCAAGTAGGCCAAAATCGCATTGACGGTCAGATCTTGCTGGGGCAATTCTTGGATAGCCGCTGCCGCGTTTAGGTCGTCTTGGGAAGTGGCGTCCGCTTCGATTTCCTGGATACGCTCGATTAGAAGATTCCACGGCAGCGAGCCAGGCATGGAAAAATCGAGATACTGAATTGGTTCAATGCGCGGATGAATCTTGCAGGTATCCAGCTTCAACGGAACAATTGTCTTGCCCTTTCCAAGCCCATAGGCCCACTCGAAGGTCACATATGATGATTCGGCGGAGTTTGTGCTTAAGGCCACAACCACCGCGATCGAGTCACTTATTCCGCGCTCAATGCCATCTCGCCAGTCTCTTCCCGCCCGGAGTTGTCCCTGGTCACGCCACAGATTGATACCTGCTTCGGCGAGTTTGATTCCTGCAAGCTCGGCAAAGTAGTGATCCTTGGTTGAATAGCTTAAGAAAACGGTAGGCATCTAGAGTCTTCCGGGTCGGGGTGCCGTGCGTTGGTGAACCGGGAACTACAAACAGGAGTGTTCAGTATAGCAGAGCAAGGACTGATTTCGAGGCCGCGTCGGTCACATCGACCGAAGTGGCGTCGGTCTGTCGGATCGACGCACGCGACGGGCTGAAACCGTTGTCATGCTACGTGCCACCTTGTTTCCAAAGGATCGCTGTTGCTGATCGATTGCGGCTTTGGTTCTTCGCTATCCTGCATGCTGAACTCTCGCTGCAATCAGGGGGCGGTCCCGGCTACATTTGCAAATCCGAACTAACGACAGTATAGTCACGTCTGACTATGGCTCTTTTTGAATCGGCCTCGCCACACAAGGGATCACACATGGAATCGATTTCGTCTTCAATGGCAGTCCTCGCGATCATACTTCTTGGTCTTGCGACAGACGCTGAGGCACGATCAGTTTGTTCGACCGGCCGCGGTGGTGTTCGCGTACGTCGGCAATGCATTCCCGTTGCAACGTGCCCCTCGCTCCCTTCACCTCAGGCAAAAAAATGTTGCACTGAGTGGTACAACGACTGCGATGATCCTAACAATCCTGCATGTAAATCGCAGCACAGAGACTGCGCGGACTGCAATCCAGTCTGCGGGGTGAATTGTAGTGCAACTTACCGGGAGCGGAGGAATGTGGAAGCCGAATTGCCAATGACAAACGCGGCTGGGGAGCATTTGATCGCAATCGAGTTTCGAGGCGAGAATCGATACATGTACTTCAAAAACGAGAAAGATATCGACGCCCTTTTGGCCGTCATTCGACCCAAACCTGGTGAGCGGCGATTGACAAAGAAGCAACTTCTCTTATCAGACTGCCGAAACGACGGTACATCTGGTCACTGTAAGGGAGGATGCAGTGCGGGTGGTTTTTGTCCAACCCTCGCGGCGAGGATTACCACGGAAAACGGATACGTGCTGTACTGCGGTTGTTTTGTAGATTAGGTCGCGGCTTCCGTACGTCAGAAGTAGCATTCCGTCCTCATGGTACCGCCCTGTGGAGTGCGACTAATTGCGATCAGCGACAGACATCAGAGGACAAACCCGTTCGACCGCCAATCATTGCCTTTCGACAATGCACGCGTCGGTCACATCGACCGAAGCGACTTCGGTGTGTCGGACCGACACAGACACCGCTGCGCTCGAAAAGTTCGCTCACGCTTGTAAATCCGGCCACGCCAACGAAACCTTCATAAGGCCGAATGTGATCCTAGCGAGATCCACTGACCTTGAATTGCCGGAGAATATGAGCGCAACCGATAACCAGCCAGCCGATGCACAACAGACGATAACGCAATATGAAGCCGTTGAAAATGTACTCGCCAGATTCACGGCGAACGAAATCATAATTCCTGGGTCTCAGCGCGACGCTGATCAGTGGGTGAGCAAGGCGGCAGTCAGTCAACCAAAAGGGCGGTAAACGGAAGCAACCCGACATTCGACCAAACCAATGAGCAGACGCAATCTCAAGCGGACGTCAGATGAATTCGATTGCCGATTCAGACGCCTATTTCAATCCTGAGCGAATGCTTGCGCAGCACCAAGCGGCATTGACACTGCTTCAAGGCATGCTCTCAGATCCATCAATCACTTCATTCCGATGGTTAGACATCGCCTGCGGGCGTGGGCAGATCATTTCGCATTTGAAAACCGTTCTGTCGGATGGGTACCGCCGCAAGATTCGGTATTTCGGTTACGATATCGATAATAGGCACACCAGGACTGCAAAACGACTTGCGGAATCGCTTTCCTTTCAATCCTTGTCCTTTGAAATCGGTGATCTCCCTCGCTTTCCATCGGCGTTCCCCGACGATTCCGGGTTCGACTTCGTAACACTGACCAATACTGTGCACGAGATTGACCCTTCAAGGCTTGCTGGAATACTCGTGGACGCAATAAGTCAACTCGGGGAAACGGGGTGTTTTTTCGTTTATGACATGGAGACGCTTCCATCGGCCGAGCTAGGCGCTGTTCTTTGGTCTGCTTCTGAAATCAAATCCGTGATTTATGAATTGTGCAACGCGCTTGGCGCCAAAGACTATGAGCCTGCGGTAGGCCAGTGGCAACATCATTCGTGTAATGGTTGGAACGTTCAAATTCGGCGGCAACATCTAAACTGCCCAGACGTGAGCTCCCTCCGTGACACTGTGGTAGAGTCCGTGTCTCGCCGAATACGAGAACTTGTGGAAGTCAAACTGTCTCAGACGCGATCTGCTTTGGAGAGCCTCACTCAATACGGGGCGGAGACCGGCGACGAATCGAATGCGAAGGACGCCTACCTTTACAGTTTTTGGGCCCTCACACGTGCAAAGGGGGCGCAACGATGAATGTCTACTTCATTGCCGATCCGAGATTCGCACCATTCCTTTACCGCCAGCTCACTCACGAATTGCAAAGCCTCGGAATAACGGTTCTTCGAACTGACGACATTTCGCCTGGCACCAATTGGCAAGCAACCATTCTTTCCGCAATAAAGCGAGCAGACGTTGTAGTGGCACATCTTCGAGGCGGATTAACAACATCAAACGTGATGCTCGAACTCGGGTACTCGATCGGAGCGGGAAAGCATGTGATATTGTTAGCCGAGGATTCCTCTGGAATACCGCTTGACTTAGCCTCAGTCCCTGTAATTGTCGCACGCGAGATGGGACCTTGGCTCGTGGAAGACATTGTGACCGCTATCCAAGAGTTTGCCAGAAAGGGGGACCGTCGAGATCGAGATTATGCAACGGCCCGTGATCATTTGATGGCCGCGTTGAATGATCCAGATGTCCTTGAGCAGATTTCGCCCGTAGCCTTTGAAAGCCTCGTTGGGAATCTTCTCCATACGCTGGCTCTAGATGCCGAAATGCTGCCAGAACGAAGTGATAGTGGATTTGACATATTGCTTCGTTTTGAGAATAGAATAACAGCCGCCGTGGTAGTCAAGAAATACGCGTCCCAAGGCCGATTGGGCATCGCGGATGTCCAGCGGTTGGTGGGAGCCTGCGTAGTCGCAGAAATACAGCATGCGTTCATGATTACGACGGGCGGTTTCACGAGTTCCGCGAGAGAATTCGCAGCGAGGTCGCCTGTTGGAGTACATCTACTTACTTTAGGCGAACTTTTGCAGGAAACGAAAAGCAGCATAACAGCGCGCTGCACCTGACGGACAACTACGATTGCTTGAGGTATGGCATTCGAGTACGACCCGCATTGCGCATCGGTCACATCGACCGATGCATCCAGCAGATGGCCTTCGGAATCTCCATTTCCAGGTGAAGTTATTGAGACAAAAGAGCCGCTCGACCAGTCAAGAAGACGAGCGGCGGGGGAGATTATTGGTTGTCATCGATTTCATTTTCTTGCGTTTCCTTGCAAACGGGACAGATTCCGGAGTAATTCGCTTGGGGCAGGTCAAAGGCAGGCTCAATCTCGCTCCAGCCTTCGGCAATAGCAAGTTCCTCCGTTTTAATGCCTTCTCCTGCGTCGCAATGCTGACAAATCAACGAAAAGACCGGCTCACGGCTAATTTCAGAAGTACGTCGCAGGACGAGATCGATGTAGGTTTGCATGGCTCGGCGTGTGAAATGATGCGGACAAAACCCGCCCTTGGCGAACCAATGTTGGAGCGCCAACGCCAGTTCGCGTGCAGTCTCGAAATCCTCATTCTTCATTGCCTCAAACATGTCGAGAAAGGTCTGATTGGGGTCCATCGGAGAGTCTCCTGGATGAATCGGCAGGTTTTCAAAGAGCCACCCTTTGACCGTAGCGAGAATTTCGCCAATGCGCAGATTGGCTTGATTCAGTCGGCTGCTTCAATGAATAGAGGAGTAGGGTGTTACGGCAAGGTAACTCGATTTGCAGCGGATCAAATCCTGCTGTACGGTGGAGACATGACAATCCAACCCAATTTGTTCTCCCTTCCTCCAGCGCCCTCATTTGTTGAGGGAATCGCGAGAGCTCTGGATCTCGGCGGTACGCTGCGAAACCAAACCAATCGATATGCTTCGCGTGAAGTCGATTCTGCGGCCGTCCTGAGCGACTGGATGGTGACAGGCGACGATCTTCGAGGGGCAATCACTGTCTATGGAGAACGAATCTAATCTTGAACACGCTGAATCCTCCAAACCGGAGACTCGACACGTGATCACAGCGACGAGCTTCGCCGGGCCGCTGCCGCCACCGCAAATTCTGGAAGATTACAACCGGATTGTTCCCGGGTCCGCCAACCGCATTCTCTCCATGGCGGAGAAGCAGGCTGATCACCGTCGTCGTCTGGAAACTCAAATCACTTCATCTGACATTACGAACTCGCGCGTGGGACTCGTGTTTGGGCTGGTGATTGGTCTCGGTGGAATCGCTGCGGCAACGGTCATTGCCATCTACGGACATCCTCAGGCAGGTGTCGGAATGGGACTCCTGACGCTTGGTTCATTGGTGAGTGTGTTCGTCTATGGATCGCGAATTCGCATGAAAGAACGTCAAGCGAAATGGGAACACTACCGTTCGGCCGAACGATAAGCGAACGACGGGGAATAAACACTTTTGTTGTTCAATGAAACTATGCAGGATGTGACCCGCGACAACTTTGGATTGCTGATTGCGTATGTTCTCCCCGGATTCGTCACTTTGTGGGGAGTGAGCTTTTTCTCCGGAACCGTGCGACATTGGCTCGGAACCTCTTCACAGGCAAGTCCCACGGTTGGCGGCTTCTTGTACGTGACAGTGGCAGCGGTCGCGACCGGGCTGCTGGTGAGTACAATTCGCTGGATGACGGTTGATCGTATTCATCACGTCACCGGAATTCCGATGCCAAACTGGGATTTTGCGAAACTGGGGAACAGCCTCTCCGCATTTGAACTCCTCGTTTCTGCGCACTACCGGTTTTATCAATGGCATGCCAACATGCTCGTGGCCATCGCATTTGCCTTTTTTTCGTTTGCGGTTGTCAGCCCGCTGCAGGGATTACTGGGTTTCGAGATTGCCATCAGTTTCATTGTCGTCGAAATCGTCCTTTGGTTGGGGTCCCGCGATACGTTGCGAAAATACTATGAACGAACGGCCAAACTGGTGAACGGTTACTCGGAGCACGCCGAAGAAGATTCGCATCCGACGTCCTCCTAACGCCCAGAAATCCAAATTGAAGATTGGGGTGTTGCTGGTAGAATGCGACCATCGAGACGTCTGCCGACATTTTCGCGGCGACAGACTTGTTGACGATACGAAGGAGAATCACGGCGAGTTGTAGTCCGAATTCGGGTGAGTCGCCGTCACCTCTGACAATTTGAACGACGCGCGTGCGTCAAGAACTGCTTCCCTCATACCACCACCCTGAGCCGCAAGGCTCTTGAGCATGAACGCAGTACTTGGACCGTGCCCCCGCAAAGGGGGCGTCGGCCTTGTGCTGTTTCATGCGCCCTGTGGTGGGGTTGAGGGAGCGGCCTGGGTTCGACGCTCCTTTTTTATTGGGTGTTTGCTCCGTGCCGCTATTGCAAGTCTTCGTGCGTCTGATTGCGACAAACGGGAAGTGAATGTCACTTTCCGAACCACCGGAGCAGCTTGCTGCTCAACCACCACCGGCAGGAGATTGCGATGACGAACGGGATCGGACACAAACAGCCAAAAGGCAAACCCACCACATCCAAAAAGGCCGAGAAGAAAAGGCCGAAGATCAAACCGGCGACGAAGCCAAGCGGATCATGACGTGATTCGTGGCATCACCCAGCCGTAGTGGGGGGAGTGGTAAAAAGCAAAATGGCCGCGAGCAAAACGCTCGCGACCAAGCTGCACACAACCGTCTGGTTCTGATACCCTATCCGTGCTTGAAAGTAAAGCAGGCCTTGGGAAGGAGCCAACCGACCACAGGAGTCCCGCTGTAATGAGCGAGTTGCCCGTGGCCAAGCGACTGTCATGTGCTGAAGGCCATTCTGTCGTCAAAAATAGAGGTGTTCAAGAAAAATCGGAGACTCTCTCTTGTTTTTTTGCTTCTCTGCGTGAAAATGATGCAGAGCCAACCAGCAGACCACAGGTGCCCCCGCATCCCGTGGTCTGCTTTTTTATTGGGTATGCAATGACAACATCGAAATTGGCTCAGTCTGGATCTTGGTCAGCAGGGGCTTCCATTTCATCAGAACCGGATCGGTTCGCACCTCAGACATCGCTTGAAGAACGTCTCGAACGCATTGAATCGATTCTGATTTCCCTGGTTCAACAGCAGACGGTTCGCGAATGGTATTCCACGGATCAGGTCGCACAGATTCTTAGCAAGTCGGAATTCACTGTCCGGGAATGGGCGCGACTCAAAAGAATAGTGGCCTCGAAACGGCGTTCCGGTCGGGGAGCACATGCCAGTTGGGTCATCAGTCATGCCGAGTTGATGCGCCTGCAACGCGAGGGTTTGCTGCCGATTCCGAGGTAGGGAACATTGGCATGTCTAACCAAATACAGTCGCCAGTGCGGCCTGCTGGGTGGAGGGATACAGGTGGCTGTATCGCCGGGACATCTCCGCAGACATATGACCTGCCCATGCTTCAACCAGTCGTTGATCAACTCCTTTGCTGGCACAGGCGCTGATGAAGGAGTGACGGAGCACATGCCATCCCCGCATGTTCTTCCATTTGCTGCTGGCCATCGTTCGCTTGAAATGGTCGTGGCATTCATCAGGAGTGATTGCACTGGCAGGCTGCGGTGGTCGTGCTTCGATGCTTGCCAGACGACGAGCGGCAGTCTTCGGTCGCGCTTTTGACCCCTTGTGGCCGGTTGTCGTGCTGCGTTTCTTACTACGCGGTACCGTGGAGGCCATGCAGAACAGGTATGTTCCGCCTGGGTGGACTGCCAGCCAGTCCTGCAGTGCTGAGATCAGGAAACCGGACAATGGCACTCGACGTGTCGTCGTCTTGCCTTTGACCTTCTTCTTTTCTTGGATGATGGCCACCTGGCCGGGCAAGTCGACATCAGTGATCTTGAGGCGCAGCATCTCCGACCGCCTGGCACCAGTATGTGCAGCGAAGCAGGCCATCGGATAAACCCAACGCTGCGTGGCCTCGGTTTTGACGTGGGCCAGGAACTCGATGACTTCGCCGATCGTCAGGTAATAGGCATCCCAAAGATCGGCGACTTCAGCAGGGGAGAGTCCTCCGGCGTTGATCCGTCGTTCGATTTCCTCCCGCGTCATGAACGGAACTTTTTCGATGGTCTTGGGATACCTCAGGCCATCACTGGGGAATGGCCCGCTCAGCAGCTTCATCTTCGCGGCCCACGTCCAGGCTCCGCAGAGGGTCGCAATCTCCTTGCCTATGGTCGTGGCGGATAACCTACGACCATGCAGTCCCTTCGCCTTGGTTCGCTTGTCCACGTATCGCTGCAAGTCAGAGAGTTGCGTGTCCGAGATGCAGAATTCGTCGCCGAGAACCTTCTGCAAGTGGCCGAAGTGAATCCGGATCAACTTCAGAGTGTTTGGCTCCAGGGATGCCGTGTGAGTTTCGATGTACCGGTCGCGGAGGGTCGTCAGCGTGATCTTTTCGGCGGCGGGGGACTCTGCCGGGATGATCTTCCCATCGAACTGGATG
Organism: Planctomycetota bacterium; assembly: GCA_018242525.1. Taxonomy (GTDB): domain Bacteria; phylum Planctomycetota; class Planctomycetia; order Planctomycetales; family Planctomycetaceae; genus Schlesneria. The sequence continues at coordinate 15,856 of JAFEBS010000037.1, forward strand.
TACTCGACGATCTCGATGCCGGGCGGGAGAACTGCGAGGCGTTGTTTGAGCCGGAGCAACAGATAGTCGACTTGGGCGGCCTTGGTCTCAGCCTCCTCCTGGGAGACCTCGCCCAGCGTGAAGGCATGCTGCTTTCCGGCATGCCGGAAGAGAACGCGGAAGCTACCGTTTCGACATTGAATCGCGGCCATGTGTGACTCCAATGTCACCGCAACGCCGTTACCATTTTGTTACCATTTCCCAAGCCGGGAAAGGAAAATGGCTTGCGGTGATTTACCGTAAGCCATTCTACCAGAAACAATTGCCCAAGACAGGAATCGAACCTGCACGGTATTGCTACCACTAGGCCCTCAACCTAGCGCGTCTGCCAGTTCCGCCACTTGGGCTGGTGAGGCGGAGAGGATACGTATTCCTGTTCGGCGCGGCAAGGTCTCGGGTGGCCAAATCCAGCGCGTTTCCGATGGACGATGTTGGCTTGGCTGGGATGACTGTCGCTGGGGGGCTCCTGCTGCGCCGAAGTGAGGCCGAGCGGATTGGCCGGTTTGGAATGTCACAATTCGAGCGATCATTTCGATTACGTCAGGATTCAACCTGAGGACAGACTGAATTCCCTGGACGAGGTCAACTTGAGTGGGAAGTCACCCACATTAATGGGTATCATAGCTCATCTCCGATGATCCCGCCCTGAGCTGCTGTGAGGTGTCGCCGAATGAGCACCAACCCGCCGACCGTCTCGTCGACTCCGGTTGATCGTTCGCCCAGGTACCGTACTTTGAACTCGGAACCACGTTCGTCGTGGTGGGGGACGGTGCTGGGCTGGTTGTTGATGGCCGGGCTGGCGGCGGGGGGATGGTACAGCCAGGCGGCCTGGTTGCCGTTACTGGACCCAATTCTGGGCAAGTCAAAGCCCCCGGTGCCGAAAAAGAACCGCGTGGTGCCCGTGTCGACGGCGATTGTCCGTCAGCGAGATATGCCGCAGTACTTGAACGGACTCGGAACGGTCACCGCCTTCCGGACCGTGACCATTCGCAGTCGCGTGGAAGGGGAAGTGCGGAAGATCGCCTTCACGGAAGGTCAGATGGTGAATGAAGGGGATCTGCTGGCCGAAATCGATCCCCGGCAATTCGAGGTACAACTCGCTCAGGCCGAAGGGCAGTTGGCACGTGACGAAGCCATCTTGAAAACGGCCAAGGCAACTCTCAGCCGCTACGAAGGGTTGGCCGCTTCGAAATCGATCGCGGCGCAGCAAGTGGACGATCAGGCGGCACTTGTGCAGCAGACGATGGCCAGCATCCAGACAGACGAAGCCACCATTGCCGATGCCCGGCTGCAATTGACGTATTGTCGCATCGTCGCTCCGATCAGCGGTCGGATCGGGTTGCGGCTGGTCGACCAGGGGAACATCGTCCGGGCGAATGAGCCGAACGGGTTGGCTGTGATCACTCAATTGCAGCCAATCGCGCTCGTGTTCACGATTCCCCAGGACGACATTGCCCGAGTGCAACAGCGTGCCAACGGTCCGGAGCCGCTACAGGTGGAGGCGTTTGATCGCGACTTCAAGCAGCGGTTGGCGTTGGGAACTCTGGTGGCCGTGGATAACCAGGTGGATGCCACCACCGGGACAGTCCGGCTGAAGGCACAGTTTGCCAACGACGACGGGATGTTGTTTCCCAATCAGTTCGTGAATGCCCGGTTGCTGGTCGATACGCGGCGCAATGCGATCGTCGTGCCGTCGGCTGCCATTCAAACCGGTCCGAACTCGATGTTTGTGTATGTGGTCCAGGACGACAAGAAGGTCGAAATGCGAAATGTCGTCATCGGACCTGCAGAAGGGGGCGAGACGACAATCGAGTCGGGTGTGGCCCCCGGTGAAATGGTCGTCACCGATGGCCTGGACAAGCTGCAACCCGGAGCGACCGTCAGTTTTCGAGACGCCGGAAAGAAAGAGGGCCAGGGCAAGTCGACCGGGAAGGAGAATCCATCCAGAGAGCAGGACAAGGGGCCAGCCAGGAACGGCGATTCGGCGGCCCCCCCCAAGACCAAACCGATCAGCGCCTCGGAAAAGTCTTCCTCGACGAACGCCGCCGAGCGGCCTTCGGCAGAGTTGACTCCGCGAACTCAGACGACCGAATCAGAAACGAAGCCCAAGACACAGTCGTCGTGTGCGGACTCCGAATCGGATCATTCGTCGCCTGCTTCATCCGGCAAGGATGTGCCATGAATCTGTCGCGGCCGTTCATCCTGAGGCCGGTGGCGACGGTGTTGTTCATGGTCGCCATCTTGTTGTCGGGGATTGTGGCCTACCGGCAGTTGCCCGTCTCCGCCCTGCCGCAGGTGGACTATCCGACGATCCAGGTCATGACATTTTATCCCGGTGCCGGGCCGGACGTGATGGCGTCGTCGGTGACCGCTCCGCTGGAGCGTCAATTCGGACAGGTTCCCGGCCTGACTCAAATGACCTCGATCAGTTCCGAAGGGTGTTCGGTCATCACGCTGCGATTTGACCTGTCGCTGAACATCGACATCGCTGCACAGCAGGTTCAGGCCGCGATCAACGTGGCCTCCAGTTTTCTGCCGCGCGATCTGCCGAATCCCCCGATCTACACCAAGACGAATCCGGCCGACTCGCCGATTCTGACGCTGGCCCTGACATCCGATTCGCTGCCGCTGGCCAAGGTCGAGGATCTGGGAGACACCCGCCTGGTTCAGAAGATTTCGCAATTGCCCGGCGTGGGGATGGTCAGCATCAGTGGCGGCCAGAAGCCCGCGATCCGCATCCAGGTGAACCCCACGGCGCTCTCGTCGCTGGGAATGAACCTGGAAGACATTCGGCTGTTCCTGACGACGGCCAACGTCAATCAGGCGAAGGGGAGTTTCGATGGTGCCCGCCAGTCGTATACGATCGGTGCGAACGACCAGTTGAAAACGGTCGAGCAGTATCGCCAACTGGTGATTGCTCACCGCAATGGTGCCGTTGTCAAGTTGTCGGATGTTGCGGATGTCGTCGACAGTGCGGAGAACCTGCGTCAGGCGGCATGGATGAATGAAACTCCCGCGGTGATCCTGAACATTCAGCGCCAGCCGGGGGCGAACATCATTGATGTCGTAGACAACGTCAAAGCACTGCTGCCGCAGTTGCAGGAATCCCTTCCCGCCGCCGTCAAGGTCCAGATCCTGACCGACCGCACGGTCACCATTCGTGCCTCGGTGGAAGATGTTCAACGGGAACTGTTGACGACCGTGGCTCTGGTGGTGCTGGTGATCTTCGTGTTTCTGAGAAACATCCCGGCGACGATTATCCCGAGCGTGGCGGTGCCGCTGTCGCTGGTCGGCACGTTCGGGGTGATGTACATGCTGAACTACAGCCTCAACAACCTGACACTGATGGCCCTGACCATTTCGACGGGGTTCGTGGTGGATGATGCGATCGTCATGATCGAAAACATCATGCGTTACATCGAAGAAGGAGAGTCGCCGCTGACGGCCGCGCTGAAGGGGGCCGAGCAGATCGGGTTCACGATTGTTTCGCTGAGTGTTTCACTGATCGCGGTGCTGATTCCACTGCTGTTCATGGGTGATATTGTCGGTCGGCTGTTCCGCGAATTCGCCATCACGTTGAGCGTCACCATATTGATCTCGGCCATCGTCTCGCTGACGCTGACACCGATGATGTGTGCCCGCCTGTTGCATCACAAGCCGCCCTCGCAGCACAACTGGATGTACCGGGCGTCGGAGGCGATGTACGAGGGAATCATCTGGTTGTATGGTCAGACGCTGCTGGTGGTGCTCCGTTTCCAGGGGGCCACCATGGTCGTTTCCGTGTTGACGGTGCTGGCGACGTTGTATCTCTACATGCAGGTTCCCAAGGGGTTCTTCCCGGTGCAGGATACTGGCGTGATCCTGGGGATTTCCGAGGGGCCTCAGAATATCTCGTTTGACGCCATGTCGGCGCGACAACTGGAATTGAACCGGGCGATTCTGAAAGATCCGGCCGTGGCGAGCCTGTCGAGTTTCATCGGCGTTGACGGGACGAATACGACCATGAACAGCGGCCGGATTCAGATCAACCTGAAGCCGCTGGAAGAACGTCATCACGACACGGCTTCCGATGTCATCCGCCGTCTGCAGCCGATCCTGGCCGAGATCCCCGGCATCACGCTGTTCATGCAGCCGATCCAGGACCTGACGGTCGAAACCCGGGTCAGCCGAACACAGTATCAGTACAGCCTGGAAACGCCCGACGCGAAGGAGCTGGGTGAGTGGTCGCCGCGATTCCTGGAGAAATTGCGATCCTTGCCGCAGCTGCGCGATGTGGCCAGCGACCAGCAGAACGACGGCCTGCAGGCCAAGGTTGTGATTGACCGCGACACGGCATCCCGACTGGGGATTACACCGCAGATGATCGACGATGCCTTGTACGACTCGTACGGACAGCGTCAGGTGTCGATCATGTTTACGGAGTTGAACCAGTACCGACTGATTCTTGAAGTCCGGCGCGACTTCAAGAACGAGCCCCACGATCTGCAGGAGGTTTACATTCATCCGCCGGGTGGCGGGATGGTTCCGCTCAGCAGTTTCACGCGGGTCGTTGAGTCGGCCACACCGCTGTCGATCAATCACCAGGGGCAGTTCCCGGTTGTGACGATTTCGTTCAATCTGGCCCCGGGAGTATCGCTGGGTGAGGCCGTGGAAGCGATCGCAGAAGCTCGCCGGGAATTGGATTTGCCCCCCAGTATCGTCGCCGGCTTCCAGGGGACGGCCGAGGCGTTTCAGGCGTCTTTGAAAAACACCCCGCTGCTGATCCTGGCCGCGCTGGTGACTGTCTACATCGTGCTTGGCGTGCTGTACGAAAGCTACATTCACCCGATCACAATTCTGTCGACGCTGCCGTCGGCGGGGGTCGGCGCGCTGGTGGCCATGATGATCTGCCGGATCGACCTGAGTGTCATTGCGTTGATCGGGATCATCCTGCTGATCGGGATCGTCAAGAAGAACGCGATCATGATGATCGACTTCGCCCTGGATGCACAGCGCACCCGGCACCTGTCTCCGCGCGATGCCATCTATGAAGCGTGCCTGCTGCGATTCCGGCCGATCATGATGACCACGATGGCGGCGTTGCTGGGGGCCGTGCCGCTGGCGATGGGAACGGGGGTGGGTTCCGAACTGCGCCGGCCGCTGGGGATCACGATTATCGGCGGGCTGATTTTCAGTCAGATCCTGACGTTGTACACGACTCCCGTGATTTACCTGTGGTTTGAATGGCTGGGCTCGTGCGTGGGAATGCCGGTTTCCATGGGGCAACCCGCCGAGGAGGATCTGGCACTGGACGAGATTGCGGTGGGAGGTGCCAGATGAGCATATCCACTCCGTTCATCCAGCGGCCGGTGGCGACCACCCTGCTGACAATTGCCATCATGCTGGCGGGCATTCTGGGCTATGGCATGTTGCCGGTGTCCCCCTTGCCACAGGTCGACTATCCATCGATCAGCGTGAGCGCCTCGTTGCCGGGAGCCAGTCCCGAAACGATGGCGTCGGCCGTGGCCACACCCCTGGAACGTCAGTTCGGCCGGATCGCGGGGATCACCGAGATGACGTCATCCAGTTCATTGGGCTCGACGTCCATTTCGATGCAGTTCGATCTGAATCGGGACATCAATGCCGCGGCGCGGGATGTTCAGGCAGCAATCAATGCCGCACGGGGCCAACTGCCCGCGAACATGCCGGACAATCCGTCCTATCGCAAGATCAACCCGGCCGATGCGCCGATCATGATTCTCAGTTTGACGTCCGAGGCGCATACGGCTCCGCAGATGTATGACGCAGCCTCGACAATCCTGGCGCAGCGCTTATCACAGGTGGCGGGGGTGGGTCAGGTCAGTGTCGGCGGGGGCTCCGCGCCTGCGGTGCGGGTCGACGTGAATCCGACTGTGCTGAATCATTTCGGCATCGGCCTGGAGGATGTGCGAGCGGCCCTGGGAACGGCGAATGCCAATCGTCCCAAGGGACAGATCGCAGACGCCGATCGTTCGTGGTCGGTCGCAGCCACCGACCAGTTGTTTACCGCGGAGGAATACGCCCCGCTGATTGTCGCTTATCGGAATGGAGCGCCCGTTCGGCTGGGTGATGTGGCCCATGTCACGGATTCGGTCGAAGATGTGCGGGCGTTCGGCCTGCTGAATGGCAGGCCGGCAATGTCTGTCATCATCTTCCGCCAACCCGGTGCCAACATCATTGAAACGGTTGACCGGATTCGGTCGCTGTTGCCTCAACTGGATTCGCAGATCCCGGCAGCGATGGAACTGACCGTGGCGATGGATCGGACGACCACGATTCGAGCGTCGCTGCATGAAGTGCAATTCACGCTGTTGATCTCTGTGGCGCTCGTGATCCTGGTGGTGTTCCTGTTTCTACGCGACCTGCGCAGTACGTTGATTCCCAGTGTCGCGGTGCCGGTTTCCCTGATCGGGACATTCGGCGTGATGTACCTGGCCGGGTACAGCCTGGACAATCTGTCGCTGATGGCGTTGACGATTGCCACTGGTTTCGTCGTCGATGATGCCATCGTGGTGATCGAGAATATCACTCGTCACCTGGAAGCGGGGATGACTCCCCTGCAAGCCTCGTTGCAGGGAGCCCGGGAAATCGGGTTTACGGTCCTGTCGATCAGTGTGTCGCTGGTCGCCGTTTTCATTCCGATTCTGTTGATGAGCGGCTATACAGGCCGCCTGTTCCGTGAATTCGCCGTGACGTTGTCGGTGGCGATCATGATCTCGCTGGTGGTGTCACTGACCACGACACCGATGATGTGTGCGATGCTGTTGAAGTCGCACCAGGACCAGCGGCGCGGACGTTTGTATCGATTCAGCGAATCGATTTTCGACGCGATCCTGGCGGTCTACGAATGGACCTTGCGGCGGGTCTTGCGGCACCAGTTCCTCACCTTGATCGTCACGCTGTCAACAATCGGCTTTACCGTTTACCTGTATACGATCATCCCCAAGGGGTTCTTTCCACAACAGGACACGGGGCGGCTGATGGGCACCGTGCAGGCGGATCAGGACGCGTCGTTCCAGTCGATGTCAAACCTATTGAAACAGTACAGCCAGGTGGTCAGCGACGATCCGGCGGTGTTGACGGTCACGTCCTCGGTCGGCGGTCGGTTCGGTGCCGGTCGGGCGAGCAATTCCGGTCGCATGTTCGTGCAATTGAAGCCGCTGGAAGAGCGAAAGCTGAATGCGGACAAGGTCATTGGGAGGATTCGTGCCGCGGCGTCCAAGCTGTCCGGAGCGACGTTGATCTTGAATGCCGCCCAGGACCTGCGGATCGGCGGGCGTTCCAGTAACGCCCAGTTTCAGTACACAGTGAAGGGAGACAGCCTGAGTGAATTGATCGAATGGAGTTCCAAGCTGCTGGTTGCCATGCGAGAGATCAAGGGGTTGGTGGATGTTTCCTCGGATCAGCAGATCGGCGGCATGCAGACGAAGCTGAACATCGATCGCGATACGGCCGCGCGGCTGGGTATCAGCATGTCGCTGATCGACAACACCCTCTATGATGCCTTCGGTCAACGACCGGTCTCGACGATGTACAAGTCGCTCAATCAATATCGGGTCGTGATGCAGGTGGAGTCGGAGTTCTCGCAGAACCCGGAATCGATCCGCCACATCTTCGTACGCGGCCAGAACGACGCACAGATTCCGTTGTCGACTCTGTATCGCCAGACGTCGAGCAATTCCTCGTTGTCTGCCAATCATTCGGGCCAGTTCCCGTCGGTGACGATCTCGTTCAATCTGTCGCCGGGAACTTCGCTGGGGGACGTGGTTCCGCTGGTGGAAAAGGCCACGCGGGATCTGGGCATTCCGGAAAGCATTCAGGGCAGTTTTCAAGGGGCGGCGGCGGCCTACCAGGATTCCACCACGGACCGGCCGCTGCTGATTCTGGCCGCGCTGGCCACGGTCTACATCGTGCTGGGTGTCCTGTACGAAAGCTACATCCATCCCATTACGATCCTGTCGACGCTGCCTTCCGCCGGGGTCGGTGCCTTCCTGGCTCTGCTGTACAGCAAGGTCGAACTGAATGTGATGGCCATGATCGGAATCCTGTTGCTGATCGGGATCGTCAAGAAGAACGCCATCATGATGATCGACTTCGCGCTGGAGGCCGAGCGGAACCACGGCAAGTCTCCAGAAGAGGCGATCTTCAGCGCCTGCATCCTGCGATTTCGCCCGATTACGATGACAACGCTGGCCGCGCTCCTGGGCGGGTTACCGCTGGCGCTGGGAACAGGGGCGGGGTCCGAATTGCGGCAACCCCTGGGAATCGCCATCGTCGGCGGATTGATCTTCAGTCAGATGCTGACGCTGTATACCACTCCCGTTGTATACCTGTACCTGGATCGATTCAGCCTGTGGCTGGCCGGACGGGGTGCCAGTCATCAGGAGCCGATCGGCCTTCCGCCGGAGCCCGTCGCCACGGGTGGCAGTACGTCCGCTGTTCAGATTTGATCTGCGTTCGCGGTGACCGGCGCAGAGCCAGCACGAACCACGTGGTTCTTCGCATTCACGCGATCGTTACACGGCAGACAATTGATGAGAATTCTGCGACAGGAGGCCTTGCCGACCTCACCCGGCATTGCTACGGTCGCGGAAACTGGTGCCTGTTTTCACCCCTGGAGCAGTACTCGATGTCTCGACAATTCCGGATGCTGACGCCTTTCCTGTCCTTCCTGCTGGCGATTGCGGCAATGGCACCCATCGGGCAATCTGACGAGGGGATGTGGGCCTTTAATCATCTTCCTCGCCAGCAGTTGAAGGCTAAATATGACTTTGAGCCGACAGACGCCTGGGTCAACCATGTGATGAAGAGCGCGGTCCGGTTCAATTCGGGCGGGTCTGGTTCGTTCGTCTCGTCGACAGGGCTGGTCCTGACCAATCATCACGTCGGTGCGGACACCTTGCACAAGGTGAGTACGGCCGGAAATGACTATTACCGGCAGGGTTTCCGGGCCAGGACACAGGCAGATGAACCCAAGGCTCCGGACCTGGAACTGAATGTCCTGCAGTCGATCGAGGACGTGACGACCCGCGTCACCGCGGCCGTGAAACCCGAGATGACTCCGGCAGCCGCATTTGCGGCGCGGCAGGCGGTCATCGCCACGATCGAGCAGGAGTCGCTGCAGAAGACCGGTTTGCGCAGCGACGTGGTCACCTTGTACCAGGGAGGCCAATACCACCTGTACCGCTACAAGAAATACACGGACATCCGACTGGTCTGGGCTCCCGAATTTGCCATCGCGTTCTTCGGAGGCGATCCGGACAACTTTGAATACCCGCGGTATGATCTGGATGTCTGCTTGTTCCGTGCGTATGAAAACGACCAGCCTGCGAAGATCGAGCACTTTTTGAAGTGGAGCAAGGCAGGGGCGGCGGACAACGAACTGGTCTTCGTCGCCGGGCATCCGGGACGGACGGACCGGTTGAATACGATGGCGGCCCTGAAATTCAACCGCGACATCCGACTCCCATACATCCTCGACTGGCTGCGTCGTGAGGAAATCATGCTGCAGCAGTACAGCCAGGATGGCGAGGAGTCGTATCGGATCGGCAAGGAAGACCTGTTTGGAGTCCAGAACAGCCGCAAGGCACTATTGGGCCAGTTGGCCGGATTGCAAGATGCGGGAATCCTGGCACCGAAGGCGAAGGCCGAGGAGGCGCTGCGAGCACGTGTTGCTGCCGATCCCCGTTTGAAGGCGGAGTATGGTTCCGCCTGGCAGCGGATTGAGCAGGCGAAGCAGGTGCAGACAGAACTGCTCCAGGAATACTCCGTGCTGGAAACCCGGCAGGGGATTGGCGGAGCGTTGTTTTCCATCGCCCGGACGCTGGTCCGGCTGGCGGCCGAGAATGAGAAGCCCAACACGCAGCGGTTGCGCGAATTCAGCGATTCCGCCCGTTCCTCGCTGGTATTGCAACTGTATTCCTCCGCCCCAATCTATGACGACCTGGAACTGGCGAAACTGACCGACAGCCTGGGATATCTGACGGAAAAGCTCGGGGCCGACAGCCCCCTGGTCCAAGCGATCCTGGCCGGGAAGGGACCGGCTGCCCGCGCGGCAGATTTGATCGCGGGGACGAAGTTGAAAGCCGTTGCTGAGCGTGAACGCCTTGCCAAGGGGGGAACGGCCGCGATTGAATCGTCCACGGATCCGCTGATTCAACTGGCTCGATTACTGGATCCCGCCGCCCGCGCCATCCGGAAGAAGTACGAAGAACAAGTGGTGGAAGTTGAGCGTCAGGCGTACGGGCAGATCGCCCGGGTCTTGTTCGAGGTCGAAGGGCCGGACCGCTACCCTGATGCCACGTTTACGTTGAGGTTGTCGTTTGGGACGGTCAAGGGGTACCTGGAAAATGGTCAGAGGATTCCACCGTGGACCACCATGGGGGGAGCCTTCGACCATGCGGCACGGCACGGCAATCGCGATGCGTGGGTGCTGCCCGAATCGTGGCATCAACACCGCTCAAAGATCGCGGCCGCGACGCCGTACAATTTCGTATCGACCTGCGACATTATCGGAGGCAATTCCGGCAGCCCCGTGATCAACCGCGCCGGTGAATTCGTGGGGATTATCTTCGACGGGAACGTTCAGTCGCTGATTGGTAACTTCGTTTACGACGAAACGCAGAACCGGGCGGTATCCGTTCACTCGTCATCAATTATCGAGGCCCTGACCAACATCTACGACGCGGCGGATCTGGCGCAGGAATTGGGAAAATGACGGTTGATCGCTGTTCCGTCCAACCGCCGCGGACAGTTTAATTCCAAGCTGCTATTGCCAGTGGTGCCAAAGTCGGTGCCGACAGCGAAGTTTCCGACCACGCCACCTTCCAGACAGGTCCAGTCTGTCCAACAGAGGCCGATTTGAGGAATGCCGGATTGCCTGAAGCGAAGTCCGCGCGTCTCGTATTGTTCGCTGGCGCTTCGGGCAAGTGTGCCAAGAGCTCACAACACTCGCCGGAGGCACCGACGAGGGATGTCCAGTTGGACCGACAATCTCAAATCACGAGCGGCGGTCGAATTGGCGTGGTCGGAACTCCTGCGCAGGCATTGGAGACCTTCGGTCGGCCGTTTCGGCGCGGTCAGGAGACCTGCGCCGAACGTGAGGGTTGTCAGGCTTCTGCGGAATTGGTGGCTGCGAAGTGTGGGGAAATCAGGAGGAGTATGCAGGGTCCGCAGTCCGATACGCCGATCTGATTTCACTGTGAAAACGGTGTCGAAGTACACCAGCAACGATCGATTCAATCGGAATCGACAGTTTTCCGATCAGGAATCGTGACTGCCAGTGAAAGAGAATGACGGAACTCGATTGATTTCTGCTCTATGCACGGTATTCTGGGATGAATAAGTGAATTTCGACATGGAGTCGGGGTTCGTGATACGGGTTTGACCAAGGAAGTCCGGTCACCATGCTACTCGATCAGCGCCGCGATTCAATCCTGCAAGTCATTGAAGAGCAGGGTTTTGCGTCTCTTCAGGAGCTTGTGAGTCGTCTGGGGGCCAGTGAATCCACAGTACGACGGGATTTGGAGTATCTTGACGGAATCGGTCAGATCCGCAGAACGCGCGGTGGTGCCGCTTATACCGGTGAGTCGATTACTCCCTTTGAGGAACGCCGCGCCAGCGCCATGCCGGAAAAGCAAAGGATCGGTCGGGTTGTGGCCGAACTGATTCCTCATGGTGCCACGATTCTGTTGGATGGTGGAACGACAACCTTGGAAGTGGCTCGGTGTCTGGCCGGGAAGACGCTGCAGGTGGTGACCAATTCACTGCCGATCGCGAACCTGCTGGCCCAGCAACCGAGCATCGAGTTGATATTGATTGGTGGTTACCTGTACCCGCGCACCGGGGTGGCGTTAGGCCCCCTCGCAGCAGCGGCACTGGCTGAGATGCATGTGCCACGGCTGATCATGGGGACCGGGGGAATCACTGAGAAAGGCCTGTTCAACAGCAACACGCTGCTGGTCGAATGCGAGCGGTTGATGTTGCAGGCGGCGGAAGAAGTTTGGGTGGTGGCTGACAGCAGCAAATTTGGTCGATCGGCACTCGCTTACCTGTGTGAGTTGTCGAAGGTCACGCGGATCATCGTTGATGGGGGCCTGAGTGACCATTGGCGCGAGGTGATTCGTGCAGCCGGGATCGAGCTGACACTGGCAGACTCACCTGCGGGATTGGAAGCAGAAGCAACGCGGTTCGGGAAATCTCAGTTATGAGCGGCTTCAGTCGAAGTGACATCGAACGAGTGGTGCGGGCCGTGCTGGAGAAGCAGGTCGGATCCAGCCAGCTGGCACCCGTGGCACCCGCACGCAATCCGCTGGTGGTCAACATTTCCGCCCGCCACGTCCACCTGAGCCAGGAGCATGTGGAAGTGCTGTTCGGCAAGGGAGCTCAGCTGGAACCGATGAAATGGCTCTATCAGGACGGCTATTACGCAGCGAAACAGACCGTGATGGTGGTCGGTCCCCGCAAGCGGATGCTGCCCGAAGTGCGTGTGCTGGGTCCTGTCCGCCCGTCGCAGGTTGAACTCGCGTTCACCGATCTGGTTTCACTGGGAATCGACGCCCCGATCCGCATCAGTGGCGACCATCGTGACACCCCCGGTTGCGTGCTGGTGGGCCCGGCGGGGGTCGTCGAATTGAAACAGGGTGTCATTCGCGCGATGCGGCATGTGCACATGGGCCCCGCCGACCTGGAGCAGTACGGCGTCAAGAACGGAGACCTGATGCATCTGCGTGTGGTGTCCGCGGGCTGCACAACGACACTGGAAGACGTGGCCGTACGTGCGGACGCAAAGGTGAAGCTGGAAGTACACCTGGATACCGACGAGGGGAATGCCATCAACCTGCCGGCGGCGACGTCGGTCGAACTGATCAAACCACACGCCTGCGCGTGTCAGACACACTAACCGCCCGTGGAAAAAAGGGACTGACCCTTTGGAGGGCACTGGATTCACATCGATCAAAGAGCATGCCCGGAGAGGGTCAGCCCCCTTTTTGCACGGGCTGCCAGATAAGGCATCGCGGCTTGCCGACCGCGAGAATCGTTCATGAGGCAAATGCTGTTTCATTTTTTCACTGAGAGGGAACCTGCTATGGCGAAGGCGATGGAAGCGTTGGGAATGTTGGAATGTAAAGGTCTGGTCTGCCTGATCGAAGGCGTCGATGCGATGCTGAAGTCGGCCAATGTCCAGATGATCGGCTGGGACAAGGTCGGCAGCGGCCTGGTGACGGCGTTTGTTGTCGGTGACGTTGCCGCCGTGAAGGCCGCGATCGATGCCGGTGCCAGCGCTGCCAGCAAGATTGGTGAAGTCGTCAGCGTCCAGGTCATTCCTCGTCCCCACGAAGAACTGGCCGCCGTGCTGCCGAAGCCCAAGGGTAGCTCCGCGACCGTGTCGTAGTTTTCGCCTCCTTGTGACGTGGGAACTCGGCCATGGCCAAACGCGCAACCAGCAAGCCTCGACAAGCGGCTGCCAAGCCCGCCACGAAGCGCGCCACGCGGACAACGACGACTCGAACTGCCTCGACCCGGGCGGCAACGCCCCGGTCCACACGAACGACCACCCGGCGGTCGGCGCTCGCCGCGCCTGCAGCCGCCCCCGCGGTTTCCGTCTTGGAAGCCGTTGTGCCTGTGATTCGCGAACCCATCAAGACTACTGAAAGATCTTCCATGAACGATGCTATTGGACTTCTGGAAACCAAGGGCCTGGTTGCGCAGATCGAAGCTGCCGACGCCATGCTCAAGGCGGCCAATGTGACGCTGGTCAAGCAGATTCAAATTGGCGGCGCCTACGTCACAACCGTGATTCGGGGCGACGTCGGCTCGGTCCGTGCTGCGGTCGATGCCGGCTCCGCAGCCGCTTCGAAGATTGGCGAACTGGTCAGCGCTCACGTGATCGCCCGGCCGGAAAAGACCCTGATGGAACAGTTCATCTGATACGTCTGGCGCGGTTGTGGTGCACCCGGCTCGGGTACGACCTGCTCGAATCGAGAATGTTGTCACGCGGGCCGCGTGCACCACGATCGCGCACGGCTGAACATCTGGACTACCCGCTGATTGATGACAGCGTTCCACAGAATGGAGTCTCATCATGAAGGTTCTCGTCGCAAATCTGGGATCGACCAGTTTCAAGTACCGTCTGTTTGATCTTCCCGCGGAGACTCAACTGGCGCGCGGTAGCATTGACCGGATCGGTCAGGGCAACAGCGCCTGCTGCGTGGAGATCAGTGGACGTCGTGAAGAGTCGACTCAGAACATTGCCGACCACGCAGCGGCAGTACAGATCTGCCTCGATCATCTCACGCATCCCGAATACGGGTGCGTGAAGTCGGTCAGCGAAGTGGCGGCGATTGGCTTCAAGGCGGTGTTTGCCGGGAACCTGAGCGGGGTTCGGATTGTCGATGATGCATTGCTGGCGAAGATGGAGGACCTGTCCGACATCGCGCCGGCTCACAATCCCATGTACGCCAAAGCCATGCGGCAGTTGCGGGCGGTGTTTCCGCAGATTCCGCTGGTGGCCGCCCTGGAGACTGCATTCCACGATACGATTCCGCCGGAAAACAAGCTGTATGCCATTCCCCTGGAATGGTCCGAAGAGTACGAGATCAAGCGTTGGGGTTTCCATGGCGCCAGCCACCGGTATCTCAACACACGCATCGCTCAGTTACTGGGAAAAGACGACCTGCGGGTCATCACATGTCACCTGGGCGGAAGTAACTCGCTGTGTGCGGCACGGGCGGGCAAGTCGCAGGCGACAAGCATGGGAATGAGTCCCCAGACGGGACTGCTGCAGAATAATCGCGTAGGTGACTTCGATCCGTTTGCGCTGCCGATCCTGTTGCGCAAGACGGGAAAGTCGCTCGCTCAGATCCTCGAAGATCTTTCGACCAAGGCAGGGTTGCTGGGAGTCAGCGGCCTGAGTCAGGATGCCCGGGATGTCGAAGAGGCGGCCGCGAAAGGTCACGTGCGGGCGCAACTCGCCTTGGACGTGTTCATCGCTTCGATCCGTCAGTACCTGGGAGCCTATCTAACGGTCCTGGGCGGAGCGGATGCGATCGTATTCAGTGGTGGAATCGGCGAAAACAGCAAGATCATCCGCGCCGGTGTCTGTCGCAACATGGAGTGGGCGGGAATTGTCCTGGATGAAGCCAGGAACGACGCGTTGCCAAGAGGCGCCGAAAGCAGCCTCTCGGCAGCAAACAGCAAGACACAGATTTGGGTGGTTCCAACGAATGAAGAAATCGTCGTCGCGCGACAAACGGCGGAAGCAGTTAGCGGTTAGCGGTTAGCGATTGGCAACGAAACACTGTGGAGAATTGAAGATTCCTTTTCAGTTCTCTGTCCTGTAGACCTCAGACCTTAGCCCTTGGCCAAAACATGTTCCTCGCTCGCGTCACTGGAAGCGTCGTTTCGACCCAGAAGGTCGATGCCATGGTTGGGCAGAAGCTGCTGATCGTCGAGCCATTGCGCGTGAACGAAAAGGATCAGTCCGGTCTGGTTTCCACAGGGCGCACGTTCATCTGTGTCGATACTGTTGGCGCGGGTGAAGGTGAAGTCGTGATGATCGTGCAGGGGTCCAGTGCCCGTTTTACACCGCAAACCAAACCACTTCCGGTCGACTGTGCCATCATTGGCATCGTTGATTCCGTTCATCTTGGCCCGAAGTCGATCTTCAGTGCCAAGGATGCTCAAAGCCAGTAAACATTGACCGGCTGCCGGATTCGGCGGCGGTTTCCATCAGTTTTCATCGCGATCCTGTTAGTTGAGACCCGACACCATGCAAGCCAGTGCTGAAGCCATTCGTCAGGTTGTTCAAGAAGTTCTCGCTCAATTGGGCAAGGCTCCGAAGGCCTCCGCTGCTCCGCAGGACGGCGACTGGGGGGTGTTCCGGTCAGTGGATCAGGCGGTCGCCGCGGCGTCTGAGGGGTTCAAAAAGCTCAGCGAATCGCCGCTGGCGGCCCGCGCCCAGGCGATCGAATGTGTTCGCCAGATCTGCGATACGCAGGCCGAAGAACTGGGAGCCGCCGAATTCGCCGAAACGAAGATCGGGCGTCTGGATCACAAGATCGGCAAGCTGAAGATCATCAAGCTGGTCCCCGGCACTGAGTTCATGCGGACTGAAGCCGTCAGTGGCGACCATGGTTTGAGTGTCACCGAATATGCACCGTTCGGTGTCATCGGTGCCATCACCCCGGTTACTCACTCGCTTCCCACGCTGGCGGGGAATGTGATCAACATGGTTGCGGGCGGAAACACGCTGATCGTCAATCCGCATCCCAGCGGTGCTCGGATCGCCTGTGAAGGGGTTCGCCGGTTCAACCGGGCGATCTACAAGGCGACCGGTCTGGAAAACCTGATCACCATTATCGAAACCCCCACGCTGGATTCCGCGGCGGCGATCTTCGGGCATCGCGGCGTCAAGTTGCTGTGCGTCACCGGCGGGCCTGCCGTGGCTCGGGCCGCCATGGAGAGCCGCAAGAAGGCGATTGTCGCCGGACCTGGAAATCCCCCTGTCGTGGTGGATGAAAGTGCCTGCCTGGAAAACACCGCTTCGTCGATCGTCAAGGGGGCCGCCTTCGACAACAACCTGCTGTGTATTGGCGAGAAGGAAGTCTTCGCCGTCGAAGAGATCTTCGACCAGTTGATGGACACGATGCCTCGCCATGGTGCCTACCGGTTGAATGACCGGGAAATCGACGCCCTGTCCAAACTGGCATTCACGCCACCAACCAAGCCCGGCGATCACTATCACCTGAACCGCGATCTGGTGGGACTGGATGCCTCGAAGCTGGCCGAGTTGATCGGCGTACGGGTTCCGGCCGGGACCGAACTGCTATACGGCGAAACCGACACCTCAAATCCGTTCGTTCCCGAAGAACAGATGATGCCGTTCGTCCCGTTCGTCCGCTGCAAGAACTTTGCACACGGCGTGGAACTGGCCCTGGAATTCGAGCACGGATTCCGCCACACCAGTCTGATTCACTCCCGCAACGTCCGCCACATGACCCGCATGGGCCGCGAAATGGACACCACGTTGTTCATCAAGAACGGACCGTGCATGGCGGGTCTGGGCCTGGGCGGGGAAGGATACTTGAGCTTCAGTATCGCAACGCCGACCGGGGAAGGGGTCACCAATCCGATGACATTCACCCGGCAGCGACGATGTGTGCTGGTGGATGATCTGCGGGTGATTTGACGTGTAGATATCCAACGGATGAACGGGTGAGCGTCATCCTGCGGGGAGAGAACATGCAATTGGCCAGGGTTGTTGGACGGGCAACATCGACAGTGAAGCATCCGACGCTGAAAGGCTGGCGGATGTTGTTGGTGCAACCGTTGACTCCAACGGGAGGAGCCGATGGGGCTCCTCAGTTGGTGATCGACAACCAGGGTGGCCGCAAGGGAGACACGGTCATTATCTCATCGGACGGTAAGACCGCCCGTGAAATGGTGGGATCGGAGAATACGCCAGCCCGCTGGTACGTGCTGGGGATTGTTGACTGATGGGATCGATTGTGGATCAGGACCTGGTGGAACAGATCGTGTCGAACGTGCTGGCGCAGCTCCAGCCCGCTTCGTCACGCCCCGCTCCGACCCATCACGTGGCTGTGACACCGGTATTCACCGCACCTGCGCCCGGTGCAGCCGCCGTGACAGTTTTAACGGCCCCCATCATCACGGCGGAGTTGTTGTCGACCACCGTTCGCCTGGGGCAACCGTTGCGAGTGGGACAGCAATCGATCCTGACGCCATCCGCTCAAGACTGGCTGAATACCAAGAAGATTTCCTGGAGTCGCGGGGCCGAAAGCACTTCCGTGTCGACATCCACCAACTACAGTGCTGCGCGCTGGCAGTTGATCGTGCAAACGGTCACTCCCAACGTCAAAGCTCTGCAGGACGCCCTGAAGCGACAACCGGAGGGCTGGCAACTGGACCTGGTCGGCCAACCGTTGGAAGCGGCGACTCAGGCGGCCAGCATGATCAGTACAGCGGAACGAGACGGAGTGGTTGTCTTGAGTGAATATGCCGAGATCATCGCCTGCCGGGCCAACCGCAACGAACGGGTCCGGGCGGCGGTGATTTCTGATCGAAAACAACTGGAGCAGACTCGTCAGCACCTGGGAGTCAACCTGGTCTGCATCAATCCCAACGGACGTACATTTATCGAATTGAGAAACCTGCTGCGTGACTGTGCCGGGGCGAAACCGGCGGCACCGGCGGGATGGAAGGGATAAGGGTCGAGGGATGAGTCTACGGAAGTGAATGTGCCATGAATGGTTCAATTCCTCCTGTTTGACAACCCTCGCCCGGATCCACGAAGGACCTGGCATGCGAGTCGGCGAAGTCATCGGCAACGTTACCTTATCCAAGTGCAACGCGACTGTCGCGGGGGGCACCTGGCTGGTCGTGGTGCCTTTGAATATCGCGGGACTCAAGGGAGACGACAAGGGGCGTGACGAGGCGGTCATCGTCTATGATGAACTCGGCGCGTCCCCCGGAGCAAAGATCGGCTTCAGTGAAGGGGGAGAGGCGGCTAATCCGTTTGCCCCGGACTACAAGCCGCTGGACGCCTACAACGCCTGTATTCTGGATTCAATCGAAGTCGACGACATTTAGGAGGGAATGGCTTCGGGTGCCATCACCGACGCTGCCAGCGTCGGAGTGCCGCGAAGGATTCACTCCCACCAACAAGGATCTGACCATGAGCAGCCAGTGGAATTCCGGAATCAACGACCGGAAGTTGAAAGAAGAAATCTGCGAAATCGGACGTCGCGTCTACAACAAGGGATTCGCCGCGGCCAACGACGGAAACATCTCGATCCGCGTGGGCGAGAACGAAGTCCTCTGTTCGCCGACGATGATCTGCAAGGGGTTCATGACGCCGGACGACATCTGTGCGGTGGACATGGAAGGAACCCAGATCGCCGGCAAGCGGAAGCGGACCAGCGAAGTCCTGCTGCACCTGGCGATCATGAAACACCGTCCCGACGTGAAGGCCGTCGTCCACTGTCATCCGCCACATGCTACGGCGTTTGCCGTCGCCCGCGAACCGATTCCGCAGTGCATCCTGCCGGAAATCGAAGTTTTCATGGGGGAAGTGCCGATCGCTCCGTACGAAACCCCAGGTGGACACGCCTTCGCCAATACTGTTGTTCCGTTCCTTCAGAACGGTACGAACACGATCATCCTGACCAATCATGGAACGGTGACATTTGGCAAGTCGCTGGAAGACGCGTACTGGAAGACCGAGATTCTGGACGCATACTGCCGCATCCTGCTGCTGTCAAAGCAACTGGGCCGGGTGACGTATCTGAATGAACGGGAATCGGTCGAACTGCTGGATCTGAAGAAGAAGCTGGGCTTCGACGATCCCCGCTTCCACGTCGAAAACTGCGATCTGTGCAGCAACGACGCGTTCCGAGACGGCTATAAGGAAAACAAGCTTGAGCCCAAGGCGTTCGAGCCTGCTCCCGTCTACCCGGGGTACCTGGAACGGCAAAAGGAAACGGCGGCCCCCAAGGCTGCGGCCAAGTCCGAGCCCGACATGGAAACACTGGTCAAGCTGATTACCGAACAGGTCATGGCGGCCATGAGCAAGTAGTTCACCTGCTGAATTGAGCAGTGACATTCGAATCCGTTCGGTTTCCCATTGAAAAGGCAACCATGAAAGTCAGCATTATCGGCGGCGGCGGTTTGGTCGGTTCCTGTGCCGGGTTTGCACTGCAGGCTGGCAAGATCGTGCGACACATTCACCTGGTGGACGTGAACCAGGAAATGTGTGAAGGTCAGACGCTGGACCTGTTGCACGGTGCCAGCATACTGGCCGATCAGAAGTTTACGTCCGGGGACATGAAGTCGGCAGGCGACAGCGATTGCATCGTCATTACTGCCGGCCTGCGACGCAAGCCGGAAGAAAGCCGCCTGGACCTGATCAACCGCAACGTGGCGCTGTTTCGCGGGATCCTGGCGGACCTGAAGTCCGGCGGACTCCGCAAGGACGCGATCGTCTTCGTCGTCTCGAACCCGGTCGACGTGCTGACGTACCTGGCGATCAAAGAACTCGGCCTGCCCGCATCGCAGGTGATTGGCCTGGGTACCGTACTCGACACAACCCGCCTGCGCAGCCTGCTGGCTCAACGCCTGGACGTGCCGCCGACGCAGGTCGATGTCACGATTTTTGGCGAGCACGGCGACAGCATGGTCCCGATCTGGTCGGCCGCCCAGATTGCCGGTCTGCCGCTGGACAAGTATCCCGGCGTCAATTCGCAGTTGATTGCCGACATCGAAAAGAAGACGCGCGGCAGCGGTGCTGAAGTGATCAAGAAAAAGGGCGGAGCCGGGTTCGCCGTGGGAGTGTCGATTGCCGACGTCGTCCATGCGATCGCTCTGGATCAGCGCCGCATCCTGCCGGTCAGTTCGCTGCAGTCAGGAGCCTACGGCCTGCGTGACGTAGCGATCTCGGTCCCGACCGTCGTCGGTCGCAAGGGCGTCCTGGGGGTGATCGAAGTCGAACTGTGGCCCAAGGAAAAGATGGCTCTGCAGAAGTCTGGTGGCGTGCTGCGTGAGACCATCGAAAAAGTGCTGTAATTATGCCGCGTGGTTGATCGGCTGTGAAAGCGCGATGAATCCGACTCGGTCGGACTGACACTCTTCTGACGGACCACTGCGTCGGACCGACAGACGAGCACCGAACGGGAAGACGGCGGCGACCCGGATTTCAAGCCCCACTCCATCCAGATCCTCGGTTTCCACTGCGGGAACATGGGCCAGGGGGGGGCAGAACGCGACGTGGATGACCGTTTCCCGCTGGCCACTTGCAAAGGGGACCCGAACCCAGCCTTCGATCTGTTCCCCGTTGTCTGACTGGCGGCGGGACAGCCACAACGTTTGATTCTCATCCGATTCTGCTTCAGAATCAAAATCGGAACATTGACCGGCAGAGAACTCAAGGACCTCTGACTCAACCGTCGGCGGGTCGAGCGGTAATGAGTCGATTCCAACATCTGCCGCGCGGACCGTCATGACTTCAGGTCTGAATGTCGACGACATTGAAATCGTCGGTTGCTGAGGACCGCGAGTCGCGCGACGAGTATCAAGAGCCTGCAGCCATTGCTGATCGTCGATTGTGATTGCCAGCGTTTGCAGAATCAGGATGCCGGCCAGAATGCCGCCCGCCAGCGGGCTTGCTCCGATCAGGATCGACCAGCCCCAGGCTCCAGTCACACCCACGGAAATGGCTGGGGCGACCCACGGGTGCGTTGCAGCCCGCGAATGAACGCCCCGGCCTCCTGTCAGCAAGAACCAGGCCGTCCACGACGCCACGGCCACAGCGAGGGTGGAACAACACGCCAGGCCGATCGAGATTGGGGTTTGAAACTCGCCCGAGAATCGACGCGTCATCAGGACTGCGTCAGCGATCACGAGCGAAGACCAGATCCAGACGGCCACCGATCGCCGCCCGCCACTGGAGTGTTTCTGCTCGCTTCCCCGCATCGAATCCGGCATGGAGTCCCTTCCATCCCATGTTCCTGGTCACAGACGCTTTCAGCAAAAACCGGGAACTGTCCGTGCTGCTCGAACAGTTCCCGCTTTCATCATCGGCAATTCAGCCGGTCAGATTCCGGCGGCTTTCCGCAGGTCGGCCGCCATATTGGTGGCTTCCCAGGTAAAGTTGGCGTCATCCCGACCGAAGTGTCCGCCGCTGGCGGTCTTGCGGTAAATCGGCTGGCGCAGCTTCAGGTATTCGATAATGCCCAGTGGTGTCAATCGGAAATGATCCCGCACCAGGGCGACAATCTTGTCCTCGGCAATGGCACTCGTGCCAAACGTGGAAACCCGCACACTGACTGGATCCGCCACGCCGATGGCATATGCCAACTGAACTTCGCAATCGGTCGCCAATCCCGCAGCAACGATGTTCTTGGCGACGTGGCGAGCCATGTACGCAGCGGAACGATCGACCTTGGTGGGATCCTTGCCGCTGAAGGCACCGCCGCCATGCCGGCCCCATCCCCCATAGGTGTCCACAATAATCTTGCGGCCGGTCAGGCCGGTATCGCCGTGCGGACCGCCGACCACGAATTTGCCGGTGGGGTTGATGTGATACTTCGTCTTTGCGGACAGCAGTTCGGCAGGAACTGATTTCTTGACGACTTCGGACGTCACGAAGCTGGCAATGTCTGCCTGCGAGACGTTCTCGTGATGCTGCGTGGAAACGACGACCGCCGAAATACCGACGGGCTTGTTATTCGAATCGTACTCGACAGTCACCTGGCTCTTGGCGTCCGGACGCAACCAGTCGACTTCCTTCTGCTGGCGGGCTTCGGTCAGGCGGTTGATGATCCGGTGCGACAGGGAGATCGGCAGCGGCATCAATTCTGGAGTCTGGTTGCACGCATATCCGAACATCAGTCCCTGATCGCCAGCCCCTTCACGATCGACACCCATGGCGATGTCGGGACTTTGACTATGGATCGCCACCAGGACCTTGGCGGTTTCGTGGTGAAAACCGACATTGTCGAATGTGTAGCCAATGTCCTTGATGACATCACGGGCGACCTGAACATAGTCGAGCTTGCCTTGTGTCGTGATTTCACCGGACAGGACCACCAGGTCGGTCGTGCACAGGGTTTCGCACGCGACACGCGAACGAGGGTCCTGGGCCAGCAGCGCATCGAGC
This sequence comes from Planctomycetota bacterium, assembly GCA_018242525.1. Taxonomy (GTDB): domain Bacteria; phylum Planctomycetota; class Planctomycetia; order Planctomycetales; family Planctomycetaceae; genus Schlesneria. The sequence continues at coordinate 38,585 of JAFEBS010000037.1, forward strand.
ACGCCGTCAGAAATCTGGTCAGACACCTTGTCCGGGTGGCCCATGCTGACCGATTCGCTGGTGAAAAGATAATTCGACATCAAACAGGCACTCCGTGAAGCTCGCGACGTTCCAGTCAATCCAGTCTTGTGGGGAAGGTCTGCCAGCCGGAACGGACCGCAGGTCAGCTTCCAAACGAACTCGTGATTCTACGATTCCGTCGGGGTGCTCTCAACCCGTCGTTTGGATTCTGTACGTGGTTCCAGTGATAAACACCGCCCAAAAGTCCAAAACAGCCTATGCATTGGCGTTGACCGATGCGACAGGCCGGACGGCGTTGAATTGGTAGCCGGGCCGGTTTGTTGAGGTCGGTCAAACTGAAAACCATGGCAAAGGCTTCACCAAGAGCGAGCTTCTTCGAATCACCCCCCCAACCCGGCACCGCCTCCCATGCCAATGTCTTCGCCCGTAAACCGTCCGTGAGCCGCAATAAACAGTGCCAATTCGGCCACTTCCCCGGGGACATTCTGGCGTTGATCCAGCGTAATCTGGCTGATGGCGTCGTGGACTTGAGCGGGCTGCAAGTCCATCATTGCGGTCGCCGTTGGACCCGGCGAGATGCAGTTCACGCGAATCCCGTGCGGTCGCCACTGCATGGCTGCGGCATTGACGAAGGCCGACAATCCCGCCTTTGTGGTGTTGTAGACGGGATTGACACGAGACCCTGACCGAGCCCGGGTGCCGGCAATCGATCCCAGGATCAGAATGCTCCCCCGTCGCATGGGAATCATCAGTTGAGCAGTGGCCTGAGCACAGTAAAAGGCGCCATTCAGATTCACGTCCACCGTCCGGTCCCAGATCTCTGGTGTCGTGTCCGCCAGGGATTCCAGATTCAAGATCCCGGCCGTGTAAAACAGGAAGTGGGGGACGCCCGCAGTCTCATTGACAAACGCGAAAAAGTCGGCGACGGACCCGGCATCGCGGACATCGACCGGGTGTACCTGGATTTCCGTATCGGCCGCGGAATTCTCCAGTCCCTGCAGGATTGCCGGATCGCGGTCACCGACAATCAGCCGAGCGGCATGTCCAACGAGTTGCTGGATGATTGCGCCGCCAATTCCCCCGGCCCCAATGACAACGGCCGTAGAGTCCTGGTAATGGCTTGAGATGCGACCAAACATGCGTCGAAACTCCAAGTTGAACGACCGTGGAATCGTTCGGGATCAGTCTGGGAGCGATCAGTTGCGAAACTTCGCATGACAATCGTCGCAGCGTTGTTTGACTTTCGCCACGGCGGCAGCCCGTTCGGGACTCGATTTTGCAGGCGATCGCAATTCCGCCTTGATGACGTCGGCGAGCCGTTCCAGATCATCGACGATTTCACGAAATCCCGGCTGCATCGGTTCGGCCACATCCGCCAGCCGGGCCGCTTCACGAAACTGCTCGGCAACGTCGTACGCGGTCGTCAATTGCATCGAGATCGTGGTTGTATTGCGATCCTCGACGGGGACGGCCACGCGATCCCACATCCGGTCGATCTCGGCCATCGTCCGCGCCAGCGGAGGCACGGGCGAAATCTCCGGCAGGTCCGACTTTTCGGCACTGAGTTCCGTGTCCGTCGGGCAGGCCAGGTCACGGGCACTTTCGAACAATCCCTGGTACTGATCGCCGGTCCCGATCACCTTCATCGTGGCGACGGCTTGCTCCGGGGTCACATGCTTGTCCAGGCAGCGCCACAGTGAGACCGCCGCCGCAGGACCTCGATGCTTGCCGTGATGGCAATGCAGGTAGATGGATCCCGGCAGCTCACGCGAGGCCCGGACCAGGTCGACCAGAGTTTCATGGGGAACACTGCCGTAAGTAATTGGCAGGTGGACATACCGCATGCCATGAGCACGCGCGGCCTCGACGTCGGGCACCGCACCATCGACACTGATGATGGTCTTGACGCCCAATCGCGCCAGCGATTCGAACGCACCTTCCTCGTCCGGCGAACTGCCGGTATACAGCGATTCGCCCAGCCGATAGACATTATGCAGGCCGACAGAATTCGACGCGTGAATCGACTTCACAGACTGCGGAACCGCCGCGCGCAGCCGAACATCTGCCGGGGCTGCCTGACGCTCAATTCGGGCGGTCATCACCAGCCCGACGGCAACAGCAGCAATCAACAAACCACAGAAAAAGAACATCCCACCACCGGTGGATGCCTGAGGGCCGGGAACCTGAGCAGTCATGGAAGCGAAATCTCGGAAGGATTGATGGCAGAGTCACGCAGCGTGAAAATAACTGCCCTGTACGTCAACCGGCAACCGCTTCAGGCCTCTTCGTACGGAAACCGCGAAAACTTTACGGCCGATCCCATCCTGCTTTGCCCAACAAACGCGGGCTGCCCCCCTGCCGCTGTGGTTTCCCCGCAGATCGGATACCTGTGGCAGGGGTCTGACCGGCTTTGCCCAACGAATGGGGTCAGACCCCGACCACAGGTATCTGATTTGAATAGAAACCACATTGGGAGGGGGTCAGACCCCATTCGTTGGGCAAAGCCGGGCTGACCCCATTTGTTGGGCGAAGCCATCCCGCCCAGTTTCACACCGCCGTCAGGCGGCATTGCTGGCTCCGCCATCGGACTGGTCGGAGTACTGAGTCTGGAAGGCCCCCTTGCTTTCGATGATCGAAGTGGCATCGAACCGCTTGCCAAAGTAGTGCTTTTGAGCCAGTTCGTCGTTCAACACGGTTTCCGCATCCCCGCTGACGAGGATTCGCCCCGAGAATACGATGTAACTGCGGTCGGTAATGGTCAGGGTTTCGCGTTCGCGGTGGTCGGTCAGCAGGATTGAAATCCCCCGGTTTCGCAAATCGGCGATGATGTCCTGAATACTGTGAATCGTGACCGGATCGATCCCGGTAAACGGTTCATCCAGCAGGATCAGTCGCGGGTCGCTGGCCAGACAACGGGCGATTTCCAGGCGGCGGCGTTCTCCGCCCGACAGCGTTCCCGCCGTCTGCTGCCGCTTGTCGATCAGTCCGAACATGTCCAGCAGTTCATCGGCCCGGGCCATCCGGTCGCGATACGACTTCGGCTGAAACTCAAGCACCGCGTACAGATTCTGTTCGACGGACAGCTTCCCGAAGACGCTGTCGTTTTGAGGCAGATAGCCCATGCCGTGCTGCGCGCGTTTGTACAGCGGCCAGTGAGTGACGTCGACATCGTTGAAAATGACCTGCCCGGCCGTCGGTTTGACCAGCCCGCAAGCCATGCTGAAACTGGTCGATTTCCCGGCGCCGTTCGGCCCCAGCAACCCGACGATCTCGCCGGGTTCGACGTAAAAGCTGACTCCATCCACAGCCAGTTTGCCGGGATATTGCTTCACGAGACCATTGCATTGCAGCAGCGACATGTTCGTCCTCCATGACGAGATCTTGCAATTCTGACCTGCCAGCGTGTGATGCCGTTGTGGTGCGGGATCCCGCTGGAACCTCAATTGTCAGCGGATTCGTTTCCAACGCCACCATTGCGGATAGAACGGGACCGAGTATTCAGGGTATTTCCAGGCTTCGTCGATCTCTTCCTGCGCCAGATCGCGTTCGAATTTGTTGCCCTCATGGATCACCCGCGGGACAGGCCGATGTCCGATCAGGGTATACCCCTTCCCGTCATTCATAAACGGCACGCCGTGCGGCCAGTAGATAAAAAACGCCTTGCCGATCAACGCCTGCCTGCTGACCGCATGTCGATTTTTCGCCTGTCGGTTATTGGGCCACAGGCGACTGTCCTGGCTGCGCGGGCTGTTGTCACCCATCACGAAGAATTCGTCGGGGCTCAGTTCGTGGAACTCCACCTTGTGCGAATACCTTTCGTAGATGTCACCCCACTCCTGCGGGTTGTTCAGCAGTTCACGCAGTCGCAGACTCTCGTCCACTTCGTATTCGTGTGAGTTGAACGATCCCGCCTCATTCGGGACACTTTCGGCTCGATAGTAGGTGTCACGCTCGATCAGCAGATCGAAAACGCTGGCCGACAGTCCCTGTGCGGAAAACGCCACCGGCGTCAGATCCGAATCTTGAGGTCGCCGGTTGGCAGGTGCATCATATTCCGCTCCGTCGCCGAATGTGACCAGGCCGCTCTTCAGTGAACTGTCGTTGACCCACAGGCACAGGCGATCATCGACATTGGCGAATCTGAGAGTATACGTTCCGGGCCCCCGAATGGTCGTCTGCGCCTTGGCCATTTCGATCTCGGGAGCCGTGGCCGGGTTGCCTGCCAGATCATCATTGCGAGTCAGCGTTGCCATGCCGGTTGTCACGTCGACGCGGCATCGGTAACGACGCACCCCCTCGTTCAATTCCAGCACAAAACGCGAGTCCGTGCCGGCCACCGAATCAATCTTCAAGGTGCAACTGACGGTCAAGTCGCCGACCCAGTACCGATCGTCATTCAACCCGGACGATCGCCCCCCTGTATAGGAGTTGTACCCGCAGAAATCGGAAACCAACTGCGGCTGAGGGCTGGCATTGGCGGGATGATTCTCTTCTGAAGCCTCCCAGTCCTCCATGGACGGAACCAGGTGCCGATAGCGAACCTCCTGCGCTTCACTGGTCGAGGTAATCTCAAAGCGTCGAGACTCCGCGTTGTACTTCCAGCCGTTTTCCCCGGCTTGTACCGGTTGCCAAGCCTCCGGCCATCCCTGCTTGAGCAGTTTCAGAGGCGGGTGACGATCATCGTAGACGACCTGCTGCAACAGTTTTTGCTTGTTGGGATCCTGCTTCCGGAGAATCTGGAATTCTCCACCCGCTGAAGATCGCGCGTAAACGTCGCCGCGTTCAATCCGAATCGTCTCACCCGGCAGGCCCACCAGCCGCTTGATGTAATTCTTCTGAGTGTCTTCGGGATATCGAAACACAATGACATCCCAGCGTTCGGGAATCCCAAACTGGTATGCCGACTTGTTGACGAGGATCCGATCTCCCTTGAAAACCGACAGATCCTTCACTTTGTGCAGGTGGCGGCAGTTGGGGCACATCGATTCCTCAATGCGCCACTGGGGAATCAGAAAGTTGCCAGCCTCGTCCAGCTCATCGCTGGCACCGATCGCGTAGGCATGTCCGCAGCCCGGACAAACCACGTCCTTGTTCCGTCCGTAGAGCGTGGGGGCCATGGATCCGGTGGGAATCACGAATGCTTCAGCGACGAATGATCGAAACAGCAGCGCCAGTACAAACGCAAACGCGATCGATTCGACCGTTTCCCGGACGACACCCTGCGGCGGGCTCGACTTCGTTTCCGACGCACCGCTGGGTGCGCTGTTCGCTTTTGACATGAATTCACCGATCTGCCACGACTCACGGACGTCCCCACACTGTCTGCAGACTATAGCGGAACATCCGCCGCAGGAAAATGCGACCTTTGTACTTTTGGCGACACGAGTTAGAAACCTGGCTCGACGGCGCGGGGAGTCGCGGGAGTCGGCCAACCAAGTCCATCACCCCGGACATCGAGATTGAAGGCTTGAACACTCGACCCCGACCTTCCCTTCGAGTTAGTATTCCGTACCATTGTCCGTTTCGCCCCTGTGGAAATGCTGAAACAGCCTCATCATCGGGTGAGGCCCGTCTGCAGTTTTCGACACTGATTGTTACTTGGCTGTGATGGATGTACTCTTTCACACGGCAGGGAAGCCCATGTCCAAAAACGACGAATCCGGCAAGACGCCACTCTATTCGGCGATCGAAAAGGCGTTTCAGTACAAAAGAAGTTCGCAGGCTTCGGCGGTCCAGAGACCGTTCAAAAGCATGGTCACGACATGGCAGAAAGAATTGGACGAGTTACTGGCGGACCATTCTCCTTTGCTGAAGTCTCAGGGCATGCGACTTGCCAGTTCCATCGAGCAGCTTGAATACCGCCGCGCCAATCAAACGATCACTTGCCATGTCACCAATGCGTATGGACCGTCCGTCACGTTCGAGATTCAAGAATCACCGCAAGATCCGAATCTGCACTTGGACTGTTACTGCACCTGTGGATTTTCAGAAAACTTCGATCTCTGCGAGCACACGTATGCTGCGACGGTTTATCTGAAGCGATTGTTCATTTTTCCAGGCTCCCCTCCACCAATGGTGTCAGCCATCCTGGGCACAACGGTGTCGCCCTGGGAAGCAGCCTTGAAACAACTCGATCAGATACTGCAGTTGCCAGATGCGACGTCTGTGGGGAGCAACGAACCGATTGCCGCCAGGCCCAAATCGCGATTGGTCTGGAGACTGTCGATCGCCAGCCCCGCCATGTATTACGGTGATCGAATCCGGCTTGATGCGGTGGAACAGACGCCCAGCGCGGCGAAGCGCGGGGGGTGGAACAAGGGACGCGTCATTCGCTGGGACAAGATCGCCAAGGAGTCCGGTCTGGCGGTCATCGCCGCCGACTATGACGTCCTGCGCGCGGCAGACTTGGGCACCTATCAAGATGCACCCTACGGATATCAATTGGGTTTCGTTTTCGAGGCGCTCGTTGGCCATCCCCACGTGATTCTGGAGTCAAGCCCCGTCATCGTTCGACGCGGCCAGGTCGGGCTTTCGATGCACGAAAACGGCACCACGTGGCAGTTGATTCCAATGCTCGACGGCCAGCCATTGGCTGGCTTCGACGCCCAAAATGTCTACGGCTCGACCCACATCGTCGTCTTCGACGCCGACCGTTCCGAATTGATCGTGGCCAGGACGAGCGCACAACTGCTCAGCCTTTGCTCGTCGTTGATCAGCCAACCGCTGATCATCCCCTTCGAAGCACGAGCCGAGTTTCTCAAGCGGTTGCCCGCCCTCGAAGCCAGGATGCCCGTCGGACTGCCCGACTCGCTGAGAGGGGAACTCGTCGATGCCAGCGAACAGATTTCACTGAGAATCCATCCGATCACACCGACGGGAGCGACGGTGGATTTTCGAGTCACCCCCGCTCCGGCGGGAATGAGCGTTGTGCCCGGCGAAGGGCCCGTCGAATTGTTCGGCAAGCACAACGACGCTCGAGTGCGCGTGGAACGAAACCTGGAGGCCGAGGCGCGGCGAGCCACCCAGTTGAGTGAAGAATTGTTCCTGAAACGGTTCACCCAGATCGAGCCGTTTGCCTGGAAGATCGAGAATGACGACGACGTTCTGGACCTGCTCGATACCCTGCGCGCTCGACCGGAGAACGACCCGGTCGTTGTCTGGCCCGAAGATGCCGAAGTCCGACGGATGGCGATGCTGGGCGAAATCTCGGCATCGTCGCTCAAGGTCGAAATCAAGGATCAGCATGACTGGTTCGGGTTGTCGGGGACGATCACCCTGGGGGGACAACAGTTTCCACTCGCCGCATTGCTGGCGGCGCTGCGCGAGGGACGCCGGTATGTCTCGCTGGGAAAGGGGCAGTTCGCATCGATCACTCAGGCATTCCGCGATCGACTGGCGTCCGTGGCCGACATGCTGCACTCGAACCGAGGCAAGCTGGAGTTCAACGCCACGGCAGCCCCTGTCATTGCCGATTTGCTGGACGGCCAGATGGCCCTCAAGGCGTCGAAAAAATGGAAGACGACGCTGTCGCGATTGAACCGCGCGACCGAACTGGATCCGCAAATCCCCGTCACGTTGACCGCCGAGTTGCGCGACTATCAGGTGGAAGGGTTCAACTGGTTGTGCCGCCTGGCCGCATGGGGTGTCGGAGGAATCCTCGCCGACGACATGGGTCTCGGGAAGACGGTCCAGGCGCTGGCCGTGCTGCTCGACCGGCGTGAAGTGGGGCCGATCCTTGTCGTCGCCCCGGTGTCCGTCGGATTCAACTGGCTGCGCGAGACCGAGCGGTTCGCTCCAACAATCAAGCCGATCCTGTATCGGGAAACCGATCGAGACGAATTCTTGAAGACACTCGGCCCCGGCGACATGCTCGTCACCAGTTACTACCTGATGCAACAACATGCCGAACAGTTATCGGCCGTGAATTGGGGGACGCTGGTGCTGGATGAGGCACAGTCCATCAAGAACAGCCAGACCAAGACGGCCCAAGTCGTACGCGGTCTGGATGCCGACTGGCGTCTGGCCCTGACCGGTACCCCTTGTGAAAATCATCTCGGCGACTTGTGGAGTATTTTTCGTGGCGTCTCGCCCGGCTTGTTCGGCAGTTGGGAACGGTTCCGCGAGGTGTTTGCCGACCCGATTGAAAAGGGAAAGGTGGCTGAGCGAAAGCAGGCTCTTTCGCGAGTTCTTCGGCCGTTCGTCCTGCGTCGCACCAAATCCGAAGTGTTGAAGGAACTGCCCGCGCGCACGGAAGTTCAGCTCACGGCAGAACTTTCCGACGCGGAACGCAAACGGTATGAAGACGCACGCCTGTGGGCCGTGACGCACCTGACCGGCCTGGAGGCCGAAACGGGGCAGGACCAGCGATTCCAGGTCCTGGCCGCACTGACAAAGCTGCGTCAACTGGCCTGCCATCCGCGCCTGATCGATCAGGCCTGGGACAAGTCTTCGGCAAAGCTCGACTTGTTCCTGGAAACCGTCGACGAACTGCGGGACGGAAAGCATCGTGCCCTGGTCTTCAGCCAGTTCACATCGCATCTGGCTCTGATCCGTGAAGCACTCGACGAACGAAAGATCAAGTACCAGTATCTCGATGGAAAGACGACAGCCAAGAAACGCCAGGAACGGGTGGATGCATTCCAGCGCGGCGACGGTGAGTTTTTCCTGATTTCTCTCAAAGCGGGCGGCACGGGCCTCAATCTAACCGGGGCCGACTACGTCATTCACCTCGATCCGTGGTGGAATCCGGCCGTCGAAGACCAGGCGACAGACCGGGCACATCGCATCGGCCAGACTCGCCCTGTCACGGTCTATCGCCTCGTCGCCAGGGACACGATCGAAGAACAGATCTTGAAACTGCACGGCGACAAGCGAAACCTTGTCGCCGGCATCCTCGACGGAACCGATCAGGCCGCCAAACTCTCGACTCACGAACTGATCGATCTCATCAAAATGGGAGGTCGGCAGACGTGAACAGTGGTCAGGGACCGACGTCCAAGATTCGGGGAAGGTGAATTGGCCACAATGGCAAACAAGGCCCATGCGACCACACTCACCCGGCTGGGACAACGTGATGACGATCACGTGGAATCGAGGCCGCTCGATTTTCGTCTGATTGCCCGCCTGATGGGATACATGCGGCCCTATGCACGACAACGAAACTGGTTGGTGGCCTGCGTCGTCCTGCGGGCCATTCAGCTTCCGGCGCTGTCGTGGGTCCTGGCCTGGGTGATCAACGGCCCGATCCAGCGCAGTGATGTGACGGGAGTTGCCTGGGGAGCCGCCGCGTTCGCTGCCGTCGCCCTGTTCACTCAAGTCACCATGCATTTCCGCCAGCGGTATGCCCTGGAACTGGGAGAAGCGGTCGTGTTCGATCTGCGCAACGCGATCTTCGCCCACTTGCAGCGGATGCCCATGAGCTATTTTCACAAGACCAAAGTCGGCCGGATCATCAGCCGAATGATCTCGGACATCGAAGACGTGCGGATCGGCGTTCAGGAAGTCCTGTTTGTCAGCCTGGTGGCCATCGGCCAAATGGCAGTCGCGGCGGCATTCATGCTGTGGCTGGATCCGTTCCTGCTGTTGCTGGTGTTAGGAATGGCCCCCATCCTGTGGGGAATCAATCGGTATTTTCACCGCAAGTTGAGTGTTGTGCTGCGCCAGATGCGCGAGTCGTTCAGCCGTGTCACGGCGACGATGGCGGAATCCGTGATCGGCATCCGTGTCACGCAGGGCTTCGTCCGACAGCGGGAAAATGCCCGATTGTTCGCCGATCTGGTCACGGATCATTCGCGATACAACACCGCCGTGTTGCGCACGCACGGGCTGTTTTTGCCGCTGATCGAATTGAACACCCAGGTGTTCATCGCCTTGCTGCTGGTGGTCGGCGGTTGGCGAGTCCTGACCCATGGGACCGCCACGGACGTTGGTGAACTGGTCGGCTTCTTCTTCATGGCGAACGTGTTCTTCGCGCCGCTGACCATTCTTGGAAATCAGTACAACCAGTCCATGACCGCGATGGCGGGTGCCGAACGACTGTTTGCGTTGCTGGATCGCCAGCCGGACTGGCAGGACGCCCCCGATGCGATGCCCGTCGGTCGTCTCAGCGGCAGGGTCGAGTTTGAAAATGTCGGCTTCGAATACGAACCGGGCCGCCCTGTTCTGCACGACATCAGTTTCGTGGCTCAGCCGGGCCAGACGATTGCGCTGGTCGGACACACCGGCAGTGGCAAGTCTTCCCTGATCAATCTGCTGGCCAAATTCTACCTGCCGACCAGCGGACGCGTCCTGATTGACGGGCGGGATCTGAACCAATTGCAGGGCGAATCGCTGCACCGGCAGTTTGGGTTGGTCCTGCAGCAGAATTTCCTGTTTATGGGCACGGTCGCGGACAACATCCGCTTCGCCAAGCCCGCTGCGACCGACGACGAACTGCTGGCCGTCTGCCAGAAACTGGATTGCCTGGACCTGATCCAGTCATTACCCCAGGGCCTGAACACGATCGTCGGCGAACGTGGCGGCCAACTGTCACTCGGTGAACGACAGATGGTCTGCTTCGCCCGGGCGTTGCTGGCGGATCCGCGCCTGTTGATCCTGGATGAAGCCACCAGCAGCATCGATCCGCAGACCGAAGTCCGACTGCAGCGCGCCCTGGGAATCCTGCTGACAGGTCGAACCAGCTTCGTGGTTGCGCATCGACTCAGTACGATCCGACATGCGGATCAGGTCCTGGTTCTGAACCACGGACAGTTGATCGAACGGGGAACCCACCAGGAATTGATCCGGGCCAACGGCACCTATGCGCGGCTCTACGAACGATTTGCTCGCGCCGGCTGACGGGAGATGTCCATGACCGACTCTCATCGAAGCAGAGTCCACGAATACACATGGTCATGGTGTCCGTGCCCCGGAATACGGAAATGTCCGCCGATTGGCGGACACTTCCCACACTTTCGTCAAACTGAATTGTGAACGTTTATCCAACCAGTACGGATCACCATCCATAGTTGGGATACGTCTGGTAATACCCATAGGGCGTCGCATAGTAGCCGTACGGATACGCATAACCTGGTTGGTAGTACCGTCTCGGGTAGTAATACCGTCGCGGGTAATAGTACCTGGGGGCGACGTGTCGAGGTCGAACGTAGACTCGAACTCGCGGTCCGTAGACACGAACCCGCGGGCCTACCCAACCCCGCCTCCAGCCGACTTCCTGAACCGGTACACCATGTTCCGCGTCTGTAACCGATGTGACTACGGCAGGCACGACGGTTGCTTGTGGTTGCGGTGTCGTCCCGGCCTGCACGAACGGTGTAGTCACCGCCCAACACAATGCCGCGGTTCCAATTCCAATCCTTTTCAGCCAATTCATGCGAGTCATCATTTCCTCCTTTCAACGATTGGGACCAAATTCCTGCAATTTGATCCCAATTCCAAGAGATTTTCGTGGACTCAAACAATCTGGCTTCCGGAAACTCACAAGTATCGTGGAGCACGTGCCATGCCATGCTCCGCCATTGCGCGCGGGTATCGTATTGGAACTCACAACATCGCCACGCATGGCGATGTCAGTTGTGGTCAACAATGCGCCCGCAGCATTACTGTCATCACCCCGAACCCCTGGTACGGAGTGGTCTTCGTTACCACGAAGAGATTGACCACGAAGGACACGAAGATCCACGAAGGGAAGACTGGAAGATCACTTTGTATTCCTTCGTGGATCTTCGTGCCCTTCGTGGTACCAATCTTGCATTCGATTTCGTGGTTGCCGCAAAGAAGCCGCAGAGTTCAGCGGGGTGTTGGTGCCTCGGGCGGGATGGGCGTTGGGGAATTTGCGGTCGCGGTGACGCCCGCGTCTTCCATCAGGTAATTCACTGCGACTTTCGTGGCGGCCAGTTCCCGTTCCAGGCTGCGTTTGCTACCGGGTGAGTTCGGATGCAATCGATGTCGCTCCAGTGGTGACAGGACTTCATCGTCAACGACGACGGGGGCCCCTCCCACGTGGACACCGATCAGTGGCAGGTTGACTCCCACGCCGGGGGCGACAATGGTTCGTTGCACAGGCACGCTGGCATTCATGGCCAGCGACGAACGATCGCCATCGCCCCATTTCGTCAGCGCTTTTTCCAGCGCTGTGAACTTCTGGTTGATCTCGCTGGCCTGCTGAATCAACGCCGCGGTCTCCATCGGACCTGTCCGCAGCGCCCTCTGGACCTGATCGGCCTGGTACCAGATCTCCTTCGCGGCCCGATATGCTTCATCAAAGTTGGGTTGCTGCTGGTGATATCGAAACATTTCCCAGCACAACGCATTGGACGTCTGTATCAGTTGTGTCATGCGATCATCAATCTGGATCGGATCATCAAGAATCTCGACAGCCCTGGCGGGCTTGGCCATCGCGGCCATGGCCAGGATTCCCACAACAGCGACAGTCGCCAGCAACCGGATTCCACTTCGTGCCGTTTTCATGATATTTCCCCTGAAAGAAGTCCGTTGTCGCGACCCAGTGGTCGCTGTCCGTTCACTCTGGCACTCTTCAGATCACCGCACGAATGCGTGCAGGTACACTACTCCGCACGATCTCGTCGCTCGCAGCAGCCTGAATCCGTGCTACTTCATGGAAGATTTGAAGTTGCGGTTTGAGAGTGTCGTTTCCGACATTTCGTTCGATTCGACGCTCGAGCTGTTTACGCCACGTCCAAGTGTCACCCTGTGACGCAACCCTTGAAGCTGCATTTCATGTACCGCGACCACTGAGTGGATCCGGCATCAAGAACGTCGGAGGGTCTGTACCGCTCATAGCGTTGATCTGCCCGGCAACGTATTGACAAAAGGTTCGGAACCGGATGGCGGGGACAATGGAACTGCTGCTGAGGGGAGGCGGGACATTCCTCGAGTTGGTCAGTGAAGAGGTCACCCGCGCCATGGGATGTCAAAAAAATTCGCGCGCACCGCGGCGGTGCGAAGAGAAACAAGAAAAAGCGAAAGGCCAAAGCCAAAACGGTAAAGGGAAAAAAGGCTAAACACCAGACGGATACGGAGTCCTGGAAACACGAAAACCAATGTTGCTGTAACGGATGTCGGGGGAGTCGCTGCTGCGATTCGCCGACCGCAGAATCTGCGGACCGTTGACGAACGAGCCGCCCCGAAGAACACGGAAATCTCCTTTCTGTGGCCCCATTGGGTTCTCTTTCGCCTCGTCGGAAAATGGCCCATACCGATCCTCACACCATTCCCAGACATTGCCATGCATGTCATGCAGCCCCCACTCGTTGGGCTGCTTCGTCCCGACAGGCTGTGTCTGTCCGCCACTGTTTTCCGAGTACCACGCGTACTCATCGAGCAGCTTCGGATCGTCGCCAAAACAGTAGTCCATCGTTGAGCCGGCGCGGCACGCAAATTCCCATTCGGCCTCGGTCGGCAACCGGCAATCGGCCCAGCGGCAGAATTCCTGCGCGTCGTTCCAACTGACCCCCACGACAGGCTGTTCCGGCTGGTTGAACCGCCGGTTCTCCCAGTGCTTCGGCGGCTCCGCCTTGGCCGCTTCGAGGAACAACGCGTACTGTTCATTCGTCACCGGGTATTTGCCGAGGCAGAAATCGTGCGTGATGCGAACGTGATGGACCGGTCGCTCATCATCCCAATTCGACCTGGCCGCACCCATGTCGAATTCACCAGCGGGGATGGTGACCAGGGCCAGCGCGCACTCTGCG
>JAFEBS010000038.1:0-127437 GCA_018242525.1 Planctomycetota bacterium
AACTTGAAAAAGGCGATCGCCCTGGCGTGTTTGGAATTCACCATGAATCGGGAAACGGTTTCACGAGCTATTCAGTTTCCGTCCGTTACAATTGGCCACATCAGTTCCCGATCTCGTTTCCAAAGGCATTGAGCGATGATTCGACTGCTTCCATGTCTGGCTATATTGGTGTCGTTGTTGACGGTCTTCGCGACTCCAGGATATGCCGCCGAGTCGAACGTGACGTCCGGGGACCGCCTGTTCGGGTTGGCGAAAGTTGTGCAGTTCCAACTGACAATGAACGAGAGGCAATTCGCGGCTCTTGCCCCAGCCAGCGGTGGTCAATTCGGTCCGGGCTTTGGTCCGCCGCGACCGCAAGAGGAAGGGACGCACCGTAACACCTTCGGTGTCGATTTTCCCTGGTCCCAGTGCGATCTTTCCTTCGAGGGCGAAACACTAAAAGATGTCGGCATCCGCTACAAAGGGAACTACACCTTCCTCGCTGCAGCACGCTCGCTGAAGAAATCGTTCAAGCTCGACATGAACAGGAACGTCTCCGGGCAGAAACTGGATGGTTTGACCATGCTGAACCTGCATTCGGGCGTGAGTGATCCAACGCGGGCGCGCGAGTCCCTGTCGTATGCGTTTTTCCGGAATGCTGGCGTTCCCACACCACGAACCTGCCTGGCCGAAGTGACGCTCACTGTCCCCGGCAAATACGAAGGAGAATTGGTGGGGGTGTACACGCTGGTGGAGCAGGTCAACAAGGGGTTTCTCAAGCAGCATTTTCAGGATGGGAAAGGGATGCTGCTGAAGCCGGAAGGTCTGCAGCGCGGGCCAGCCTACCTGGGTTCGGCCTGGAAGGCGTACGAAGACCGCTACAAGCCGGAGGACAAACCAACGAACGAACAGAAGAATCGGCTGATCGAATTCACGCAGCTGATCAGCGAGGCGACTGACGAAGTGTTCGCCCGTGATGTCGGCACCTATCTGGAGATTGAGGCGTTCCTGAGGTTCATTGCCGCCAATACCCTGTTGTCGAACCTCGACAGTTACCTGGGCTACGGCCACAACTACTATCTCTACCTGGTGCCAGGAACGAATCGATTTGTCTTCATTCCGTGGGATCTGGATCTGTCGCTGGCGACGTGGCCTGCCGCCGGAACTCCGGAACAATTGGTGGAGTTGAGCATTCATCACCCGCACGCTGGTGAAAACAGACTTCTCGATCGTCTCTTCGCCATTGACGAGCACAAACAGCGGTATCTGACGATCATCCGGGAATTGACATCGACGTGCTTCACGAAAGGGAAGCTGGTCGAAGACCTGGCCGCGATCGAAGGGGCTCTGAAAGAGCCCGTGGCGAAGGAGGACCGGGCGGTCGCCGCCCGGAAAGAGGGTGGCGGCGGCGGGTTTGGATCGAGCTTTGGCGGTGGACAATTCGGCCAGTCGATGCCGCCACGAAGATTCATCGAAAAACGGATACAGTCGGTAGCAGAACAATTGGCGGGAACCTCCCGGGGATTCGAGCCGAAACCGATCGGATTCGGACCACCTGGTGGCGGATTTGGACCACCAGCGGGAGGATTCCGGCCGGTTCCAGGGGCTCCTGGCAAAGGCTTCAGTCCGCCCCGCAAAGATCGGTGAACAGGTCAGGGGTCATGTGGTTCAAAGTCCAGTTTTCGAGATTCATCGAATATTCCAATTCTGAAGGCTCCATCCGCGAAAACTGAACTTTGAACCACAAGACCCCGGCGCTCCGGGATCGGGTGGGACCGATTGAAAGATGCCTGCGGCGAGCGCCTTGCGGCTCACAATACATGTGGCATTTGGCTGCCGCCCCCCCCCACTCTCAGGATGGCTTCTCCATCAGTGCCTTGACGACGTTTCCTTTGACGTCGGTCAGCCGCATGTCGCGGCCCGCGTATCGATAGGTCAGACTCTCGTGATCCAGGCCGAGCAGGTACAGGATCGTTGCATGCAGATCGTGGACATGGACCTTGTCGTCAACCGCCTCGAAGCCGTAGTCATCCGTCTTACCGTAGGCGAGTCCCCCTTTGACTCCACCGCCGGCCAACCACATTGTGTACCCTTTGTTGTTGTGGTCGCGGCCGTCGCCCTGGGCATACGGAGAACGGCCGAACTCGCCACCCCACACGACGAGAGTGTCCTCAAGCAGCCCGCGGCTCTTCAGGTCGGCAAGTAGTGCAGCCATCGGTTTGTCGACCGCCGTGCTGCTGTTGGTGAGTGATTCCTTGAGGTTGCGGTGGTGGTCCCAGCCACTCATCGTCACCTCGACAAAGCGGACGCCCGCCTCGATCAGGCGGCGCGCCAGCAGGCACTGACGCCCAAAGTTTCCAGTTCCGCTTGCGCCAGGCCCGAAGCCCCGACCGCGTTCGCCCCCGCGCGGCTCCTCAATGCCATACAGTTTATGAGTGGCAGAGGTCTCTTTGCCAAGATCAAGAACCTGTGGCATTTCGCCCTGCATGCGGAAGGCCAGTTCGTAGGATTCGATCAAGCCCTCGATCGCAGGATCTTCGCCGAGCGATTCGGCGGTGGCGCGGTTCAATTCCTGGACGTAGTCCAACTGCACGCGCTGGGCGTCCAGTGTTCGACGCGGATTTCGCAGATTGCTGACCTGCTCGCCATCGAAGCCGCGTCGGCCGATCCGTGTCCCCTGGTAGACGGCCGGCAGAAACGAGGCCGCATAATTTGCCGAGCCACCATTCGTCTGCGGTGGATTGATTGTGATGAATCCAGGCAGATTCTCGTTGGTTGTCCCCAGACCGTACAGAACCCACGCTCCCAGGCTGGGCCGTGGAAACTGAAAGAGGCCGCAATGCAATTGCAGAAATGCCTGAGCATGGTTCGGCAGATCCGTGTGCATGCTGTTGATCAGGCACAGACTGTCTGCCTGCCGTGCCAACTCGGGGAACAGTTCTGACATCCACAAACCACTCTGGCCCTGTTGGGCAAACTGAAATGGAGAGGCCAGCAGCTTGCGGCCGCCAAATCCCCCGTTTCCTCGTGGGGACGCCTGACCGTGATCAGCAATCAGTTTCGGCTTGTAGTCGAACAAGTCCACATGACTGGGACCTCCGTCCATGCACAGGAAGATGACGCGCTTCGCCCGCGCTGCGAAGTGGGTCTCTTTCGGCGCCAGGGGATTGTCCTTTTTCTCATTTGCCCGGGCGGCCTGCAGATGTGCCAGCGCGGCAAGTGCCAGGTAACCGAATCCGGAACAGGTTGTCTTCAGCAAGGTCCGCCTCGACACCATCGGTCGACTCACTTTCGATACTGGAATTCTGCACTGGCGAAGAGCGCCTGGCACAATGCGCTCCATACTTCGCGTTCCTGGCCTGGTTCCGAATCGCGATCTTTCTTCAATTGCGCCCGGTAATCCGCCAGGAACTTTTCGGTGCCGACCTGTTCCGTACTTGTCGGCGGCCGACCATAGAACCGGGCGAACGCTGTGCGAATCCGTTCCGGGTCGTTGCCTTTCTGCAGCAGATGGACTGCCGCGGCATCGGCCGCATGCATCACAAAGTTGTTGTTCAGCAGATACAGTCCCTGTGATGGAACCGTCGTCTGCGGCCGATCGCAGGTGATCAGCGATGGATCCGCTGCGTCGAACAGGGCCATGGCTTCCGGCAGATTGTCACGAATGACGGGCAGGTAGATCGAGCGATGAGTGTTTCGCGGATCGTTGATCGACGCGGCAATCGGGTCGCCACCCAGGCGAAACCTGGTCACTGGTCCCTCGCCTGCCCGCGCGACCACGGACCCGACCGGGGGAGTTGTGTCAAGCTGCTCACTGACAGCCAGCAGAGCGTCTCGCAGACTTTCCGCGTCAAGACGCCGGGGCGTCATCCGCCAGAGCAGGCTGTTGTCCGGATTCGACTCAATCGCGCCCGGATTGACCGTTGACGACAGTTGGTAGACGTGGCTCAGCATCAGGTGCTTGATGAATCTCTTCACACTCCAGCCGTCGTCCATGAATCGCCGGGCGAGATGATCCAGTAATTGCGGGTGAGTCGGTGGCCGTCCGGCCACGCCAAAGTCGTCTGCGGACGGCACGAGGCCACGCCCGAACAGTTGCAACCAGACGCGATTCACCATGACCCGTGCTGTGAGCGGATTTTCGGTACTGGCGATCCAATTGGCAAGTTCGCGTCGGCCGCTGGTGGTCAGCGGAATGTTCATGGGAGTAGTGGTCAGTACCTGTGGGGTCCCGCGCGGCACACGGAATTCACCCGGGCGTTCCGACTCACCCCGAGCATAGACGGGGCTGTCGGCAATCGTCCTCGTACCATCGTACGTGAACCCGCCTGCCCCGCCGAAACGACCTCGGCGGATATTGAATTCGGGGCCTGCCACCTTGTCGCGAACACCCATGGCCTGACGTTTCGGAGATCCGTCCACGTCATAGGCGTCCAACCGGGCCTGCAGCAACGAAATCTGTCCGCTGGTTAAGAATTTCTGCACCGGGTCCTTCATGTTTTTGATTGCGTCTCGAACACCCTGGATCTGGTCCTCGATCCGTTTACGTTCCACGGTGGACAAGTTGCCAGTTGCGACAATCGACTGCGCCTGCTCCGGCAGCGGCAATACCGGGGCTGTTCGCTGGGCATTGATGAAAGAGACCGTGCCGTAGCACGTTTCCGTGCTGCGAAAGATCCCCGCCAGAGCGTAATAATCGGCTTGCGAAATCGGATCAAACTTGTGGTCGTGGCAGCGGGCACACGCCACGGTGATCCCCAGGAACGCCTGGGTGGTGACATCGATCTGCTCGTCCACCACATCCAACTCAAATTTCAGTCCGCTGCGCTCGTTCAACGTTTTTGGCCCCATCGCGAGAAACCCGGTGGCAATCAGGCGTTCTGCCATCACCTGCGGTTCGTCCGACTTCATCAGGTCGCCAGCCAGTTGCTCGCGGATGAACTGGTCGTAGGGCTTGTCGCTGTTGAAGGCTGCAATGACGTAGTCGCGGTACCGCCACGCGTGTGGGTAGTTGAAATTCACGGTCTTCCCCGTGCTCTCGGCGTACCGCGCGACGTCCAGCCAGTGCCGTGCCCACTTCTCGCCGAATCGAGGAGACGCCAGCAATCGATCGACCACGTTTTCAATCGCCTCAGTCGACTCTTCCGCGGTGAACGCATCCACTTCAGACGGTGACGGAGGCAAGCCTGTCAGGTCAAAGGTGATTCGCCGCAGAAGTGTCCGGCGGTCCGCATCCTGAACTGGTTGCAATCCTTTCTTTTCCAGTGCGTCGAGCACGAATCGATCGACATCTGTGCGCGGCCAGTTAGAATCCTGCACACTCGGAGCGGCCACATCCTTTGGAACCTGGAAAGCCCAGTGCTCGCGACCCTTTCGGATGTCGAGATCCCACTTGTCCCCCGCCTGGTCCGATGCGCCGTGCGAAGTTGGACGCTTCTCAACTTGTGGATCCTGACCAGGCACATTCCCGACAAATGCGAGAGAGAAGAGTAGCAGCAGACAACTGGGGAACCGAAACATTATGATCCTCCCGGAAGCGGAAAGACGTTCCTTCCGATCCAATCATGCTGCCATCGCGCACAGACCACCCATCGTGCGACTTGTCAGACATCATGACAGTCCCACCTGAATTCTGAATGAATCGATGCGGCTGGCCGACCGTGGAAAAGGGTGTCTGACCCTCTCCGGGCATGCGATTTTCAATAGACATCCATTGCCCTCCAAAGGGTCAAACACTTTTTCCACGGGCGGTCAGCGGACGGGAATTGCTTTTTCCTGGTTGTCTTCGCGGTGCGGAGCAAAAGACACTTGCGGCGAACGGGATTATAGTACCGAAACGAGCCTGAAGTCATTCAGAGGTCTGTTTATGGTTCACGCAACGATCCCCGAATTCGATGATCTGCCTCGTCGCAATTGGCGTGGCTGGTGGCTTTCCTGGCCGAAGTGGTTTCGGATTGGGTGCTGGGCAACATTCGGCGTGGTGATGCTGCAAGTCGCGGTGGTCCTTCGAATCTCGATCGGATTGATCGAGCCGGCCGCGATTCGATCGCTGCGGAGACCGGGGGTCCATGTGATTTTCGCATCCAACCGGCGAACCGAGCCGTTTCGCGGATTCAACCGGATGATGGACGGCCTCAAAGGGATTTCGTGCAGCGACGTGGCCGCAATTCGTCTGGATGAGCATGGGACAGATGCCCACCTGGATTTGATTGGGCGGAGTTTTCCGAATCTGCAAGACCTCTATCTGGCGGGCTCTCAGGTGACGTCCGCGGGGTTGGAAAAGCTCCTCCCGTGCCAGAAACTTCAATGGATTGATCTGTCCGAAACCGATCTGGATGATGCCGCGGCCCAACAATTGACCCAATTCCCAAATTGGACAGAAATCAGATTGTCAGGAACACTCATCGGAGACCGAACGCTGTCAGTGCTTCAAAGTAACGGACGGAAGAATTGTACGCTTGACGTTTCGTATACGGACGTCACGCTCGAAGGTGTCGAAACTGCCCGGGCGGTGGGGGGGAAGAATCTCGTCCGCACAGAATTGGATCGAGTGACCAGCGGGATTCTTGGATCGATTCGCTGGTCCGACGGCAGTCGATCAGGACAGTACGCAGGAAGCTACGAATTGAGCGTCTCGGGGCCCATCGTCGATGGACATTCGACTGGCCGCTTTGCCCAGATGTCCTCCAAATTGACTCGACGCACAATGTGGTGGGACACCCAACAATTCCAGGGGAGGACAGACGGAGAGTACCACTTCACTGCAAAGCTGGACGGCATTGAATCAGCACCGGCCATCGTGAAGATTCAGGGCGGCTACCCGGACGTCAGCCGCATTGAATTCCGCATGCCCTGCACGAAGGCCGAAGCACTGCGGTCTGCGAAACCGGATCATGATCCGTCCGAGCGTTGACACGAAGGAATTCCCTCGGAGTTGAGGTGTATCCGTTGATCGATCTCCTGAACGATCCTGTCTCTTAACAGCCCGATCCGTTCGACAAACTCGTCATGCTGCGCTTCCATCCCGGCAATCGCCTGTTCGGCCTGTTTCCGTTTGTCGTCCGTTTCCGGTGACTTTCCGGCGCGATGAGCTTCCTCAAGGATTTCGGCGAGCCTCTTTTCGGCATCACCCTTGCAATGGTCGAGCAGGTGAATCTCGTTGTTCAGCCCGTTGGCCTCGCTGCGCAACATTGCGATGGACTCGCGGTTTTCGCCCGCAACTGTCCCGAGCAAATTGATGGCATCATCCAGCGGAATCCTGGCGGAAGTATGGCTGCAGCCGAGCCTGTTGGCTCGTAACTCGGCATTACAAAGGCCAACTCTCCGATAGCTCCCTTCAGGAAAGCTGCGAACGACAGGTAGTCCGGACAACGGATCGCAGACCACCTGCTCGTGAGCCATGCGGCATTTGACAATCTGCAACGCCACGATCTGGTCGCGCAGGTCACCAAGCTTCTGAAGAAGTTGCTGCTGTTCCATTTTCTGCCTGACCCGTGCTGCTAACCGAGAGTCTGGCTCGACGATTGACTGTGCATCGCCACTTCCGCGACCAGGGACCTGCGGCGACCGAAGTACGTATCGTTGATTGCCGCACCGAGTCGGTTGAGATCGATCTGCAATGTGTCAATGAATTCGTGCAATCCACCATTGATGATTTCTTCGTTGTTCGCGGTCGCCAGTCGCTCTTCAATTTCCGCGGCCAATTGCAGTGCCGGATTGGAATCGAAGGCTGGTCCGCCCACCTGGCTCAACGAATTCCCAACGGTCCGCACGCAATAGCGAATGGCCCTGGGGAAGCGCGTATTCAGGACCAGGAATTCCACGATTCTATGAATTGTAATCGTGTGATATCGCTTGCGAAACATCTCGAAACCGCTGACGGAGCGGAGCACCGCCGACCAGAGCAGGTCATCCACGGTTGTCCCGACGGAGTAGACCGTTGGCAGCAGCGTGAAGTATTTCACATCCAGAATGCGACTGATCTTGTCCGCACGTTCTAGAAACCGGCCGATGTTTGCGAAATACCAGCCCTTGTCGCGCGACATCGTACTGTCGAAGATCCCGCCAAACAGATGGCTGTATTTCCTGATTTCGCTGTAGAAGATCGAATCCGCGTGGGCGATGCCGGCCCCTTCGGCCTTCATCACGAACAGGTAAAACTCATTCAGCGTTTCCCAGGCTTCCGAAGAAATCGCTTCGCGCACAGTGCGGGCGTTTTCACGGGCAAAACAGACCGACGAAATGATCGAGTTTGGGTAGTCGCGGTCAAACGTCAGAAAATGCCGCACTTTTTCCGATGTAAACTCACCGTACCGCTTCTTGTAGTATTCGACATCGCCGGTGGCATGCACCAGGGGTTCCCATTGCTCCTCGGCACTGTGATCGAGGATCACATTGAGGGTGACTTCAATGAACCGCGACAGGTTTTCTGCACGTTCCACATACCGTGCCATCCAGTAAATTGAGTTCGCAACTCGACTGAGCATGCTGATTGTCCTCGATTGATGCCTGTTCCAGGGCGATGTCCCGTCATAGCGGGAATGAGCCGAGACGTCAGATTGCGGAGTCGTCGGCGACATCCGTCGTGCGGATGTCAACGACCCAGGTGTCCTTGCTGCCGCCTCCTTGTGAAGAGTTCACGACCAGTGAACCTTTCTTCAATGCGACTCGCGTCAAGCCGCCGGGCAGGACCCAGATAGAATCGCCATAAAGAATATATGGCCGCAGGTCGACGTGACGTCCTTCAAAATGATCGTCGACCAGCGTGGGGACTCGCGACAGCGACAGCGTCGGCTGGGCAATGTAATTCCTGGGATCGGCTTCAATCCGCCGGGCGAACTCGATCTGATCCTCCACCGTCGAGTGGGGCCCAACCAGCATGCCGTACCCGCCGGCTTCATTCGCCGCCTTCACAACCAGTTCACCCAGATGCTCCAGCACATACTTGCGATCTTCCTCACGCTGGCAGATGTAAGTGGGCACGTTGGGAAGAATCGGCTCCTGGTTCAGGTAGTAACGGATCATGTCCGGGACATAGGCGTAGATCACCTTGTCGTCGGCGACCCCGGTGCCCGGCGCGTTGCAGAGCGCCACGTTTCCCTTCCGATAGGCATTCATCAGGCCGGGCACACCCAGCATGGAATCCTTGCGGAAACACTCCTGATCCAGAAAGTCGTCGTCGATCCGGCGATAGATGACATCCACCTGCTCCAGGCCGTCCGTCGTGAACATGAAAACGTGATCATCCTGTACGACCAGGTCTTCACCCTGAACCAGTTCGACACCCATTTGCTGAGCCAGAAACGAGTGTTCGTAGTAGGCGGAATTGAAGATCCCCGGCGTCAGGACGACGACGGTTGGATCTGGCTTTCCATGAGGAGCCACGCTCGACAATGTCTGGAACAGTTGAGTCGGGTAGTTGACGACCGGGCGAACACCGGAATCCGCAAAGGCCAGCGGAAAGCTGCGCTTCATAACCAGTCGGTTCTGAAGCACGTACGAGACCCCGGAAGGGCATCGCAGGTTGTCTTCCAGCACATAGATCGCACCGTCCGTGTGCCGGACCAGGTCTGTTCCGGTGATGTGGCACCAGATCCCCTTGGGCGGATTCAGCCCGACGCATTGTGGTCGGAACGATTTGGCCTTTTCCAGAATCTCGCGCGGAACAATCTCGTCGTTGACGATCTGCTGATCGTGATAGATGTCGTCGAGGAATCTGTTGAGCGCCGTGATCCGCTGTTTCAAACCGGCCTCAATGTGCCGCCAGTCCGAGGCTTGGACAATGCGCGGGATCACATCGAAGGGGAAGATTTTTTCCGTTCCGGCCTCGTCGCCGTAGACCGTGAACGTGATCCCCATGCGTAGCAACGCGCTCTCGATGGCCTGCTGCCGTGCTTTCAATTCTCCGGGGGGCAGATTGTTGATCCGCTGCAGCAGACGCTCCGCCCCCTGGCGGGGCGATCCATCGTCCATGAACATTTCATCAAAGAAACCGGTCGTATCGTAACTGTCGAAATTCAGTTCGCCCATGTTCGGTAATTCATTCTATCGTGAGACCTCCGTTCGGAGCGCGCGGGAATTGTACCGCAGATTTCATTCCGACGAAACCGGTCCGCCAATGTCACGAATTCGACAACAAAGTCACGAATTCGACAACAAAATGGCAGTTGGCGATGATTACTTCGCCATCGACGCCAGCGGGATCTTGAGGAAGAACAATCCCGGACCGCCGGGTTGCTGGGCATCGATGTCATAAAAAACGACACCGATGTGCTTGTTGTCGATCTCGATCGTTCGGGGGCAGGCCCGGCCGTTGATGGGGCGGCCAGGGTTGTAGTATTCGTAAGTGTCGTTCCAGGACAGGCCATCATCGCGGGAGATGACATAACGGATCCGGTCGCCACCAAAACCCGGTCCCAGGATCTCCGATGCCAGCAGCCAACCGTTGGAAAGGGCCACCATTTCGTGCCGCCAGCCCTGAGTATGTATGTCGGGGAACTTGTCGATGACCTGCCACGTCCGGCCGTCATCCGTCGAACGATGTCCCGTTCCACTCACAAACGTCCCTTTGGATGTTCGGACAACGGGTGTCAGGCCATGTTTACGACCGTCCCCAAACGGTCGCTCAATCCTCTTTACCGGATCCCAGACTACGGTGCGATCCCATAACGGGACGACCCACTCGTTGGAGGGAAGTTCGACAATCGGATGTCGAATGACGCTGGATGACTTTCCATCACTGGGAATGGGCTGCGGTTCACTCCACATCAGACCGTCATCGGCGGAGAACGAATAGAGAACCGACCGTGGCTCTGTCTCGTTGTCCTCGGCACTCCAGCGGTTCCAGCAGTGAAGTAACCGGCCGTCCTTCAGGGTTGTTAATGAACCGGGATAGTACGTCTTGCTGACCGTGTGAGCGAACCGTTCCGGAGTACTCCAGGTTGCTCCGCCATCCGTCGAGCGGGTGAGGCGCAGGTCGCGATGATTGATGTGGCCATAGGTGACAACCAGAGTCCCTTTGGTCGACTGGCAAATCGCAGGATGAATATGGCCATTGACCGGTTGACTGATGCGGACAAGACCCAGTTCTGCGGCCTGCAGTGGGGCGCCGAAAGAAAGTAACACAATTGCGGCGGCCATTCGGTGCATTGGTCTTCTCCCGGGATTACCAGACGAACGGAATTCGGCAGATTGTGTCAAATCCACCTTGGATCTGGAATCGAGACGCCCAGCAACGGTTAAGGAAAGTTAGGTCCAGAGACCACAAGGACGGTGCGACGGTGCGGGTCACAAAGAAACTGGTTGCAGTGTCCGAAACGTTTGGAGAAGATGGCGACTCACTGGTGACATTCGAGAATCCACCGCAGGAGACCAGATCGTGATTGGTAATCGCTGCTCTGGCAATATCGTTCTACTCGCCTGCAGACTGGCGTTGTTCGGCATGCTGTACATCTCCTCTCCGAACGCTTTTTCCCAGGACAAGCCACCGGAAGACTTTGCCCCGTACACGCAAAAGATCGGCAGCACGGATGTCTCGTTTGACATGGTGCCGATTCCCGCTGGTGAGTTCCTGATGGGGAGTCCCGAGAGCGAAGCAGGCCGACATCGCAGTGAGGGCCCTCAACATCGAGTCCAGATCGAACCGTTCTGGATGAGTGCTTGCGAAGTCACCTGGGACCAGTTTGAACTCTGGTCCATGCAACGCGATTTCCGGCAACGCGCCCGTCAGAAAGTGGAACCAACGGAAGCCGATCGCCGCGCCGACGCAGTGACAAAGCCGACCCCGTCGTACGTCGATCTGTCGTTTGGAAGCGGACTCAAGGGGTATCCCGTCATTTGTGTGACACAGCATGCGGCGCGCAAATACTGCGAATGGCTGTCCGCCAAAACAGGGCGATACCATCGACTTCCCACCGAGGCCGAATGGGAATATGCCTGCCGAGCGGGGACGACGACCGCCTATTCGTTTGAAGATCCCTCACAACTCGACGACTACGCCTGGCACGCAGGAAATAGTGCTGTGGACGGCGCTGAGATCTGGCATCCTGTGGGGCAGAAGAAGCCCAATCCCTGGGGGCTGTTCGACATGCATGGAAATGTCGCTGAATGGGTGTTGGACAAGTATGATCCGGACTTCTACGGATCCCCGTCGGCCACGACTCCGTTTCCGCTGCTCGTGGCAGAACGAGAGTATCCGCGTGTCGTCCGTGGCGGGTCGTGGGAATCGAAACCCACGGATCTCCGCAGTGCCGCCCGCCTGGCTTCATCGCCCGCGTGGAAACAATCGGATCCGCAGATCCCCAAAAGTGCGTGGTACATCACGGACGCACCGTTCGTGGGGTTTCGAATTGTCCGGCCACTGCGTGTTCCCACGTTCGATGAACGAAAGAAACTGAAGTTGGATGCGGTGGTGCCGAGCGATGTGAAAGAAAACACGATCTCAAATTGAATCTGCGACACAGAGTGGTGTTTGAAGTGCAACTTCAGACGCCGATGGCAACCAGAGGTCTGATCTCCTGCATGGCGTCATACTGAAACGACAGTTCGGCCTGCAGTTCCAGGTCGGTCCCGGTCACGAGCCATTTGACCTGCGGCGCGTTCCCCCGATGGACGTCATGCACGCGCGTCACGAACAGACGATGCGGTTCCAGGCGATCCCGGCCGGGATACAGAAACGTATACGAGCGGCATGGATCCAGCGGTGGCTCCAAATCCAGAGCAGGCATGGGTAGCCCCCCTTTCAGAAAACAATGACGCGATTGCGGGCAGGACAAAACGAATTCCTAAGCTGGGGGTAGCTGAAGTCGTGAGACTTCAGATATCTCCGGACTCTCACGAGTTCGGCGATACCAATCACCGCCCTTCAAGCGGCGCTCGATTCCCGGAAAGTGGGATGTATCGCCTGCCCGCAATCGTCATTCGGATCGCGAACGGCGAGTGGCGCGATGAGGTCGAGTTTGACGGTGCCGTTGGGCATCCGCACGACGAGAATGGTCAGGTCTTCGCTGAGCTGGATGACCTGAGTGGGGTCGGTGGTCAGAAGGAGCATGGAAGGAATCGTCCCAGATTCGACCGCGATCTTGGGCAGGGCCGATGAAAGACGCCCCGGCGCGGCACCCGTGATGGTTCACGGTTCTGCCGCATTACATCGGCAGGATCCCAATTTCAAATTGAGGTCCGACGCCGCGTTTTCCTAATTTTCTTTCTGTTCACCATAAATCATCGACGTCGTTCCACGCGTGCGAGACGAACGATCGAATTCCCTGTTGGTGGGAGAAGTCAGTTGGTACTACTCGTACAATCCAACGTCACACGCGAACCGAATCCGATCCCTGGCGAAGTTCCATTTCGATCTCCTGGAATCCGCCGCGGCCAGCTATTCAGATAAACCCGTGTCGAAGTGGCTTCCCCAGATCACAGCCTCCCAATTGCAACAGGCGACTGCCGGATCATGCGGGGGGAGTTACCCGTCGAGTTCCGCGCGAAACGGAGCTTGACGGGGCTTCCCAACGGGCACCATCAATGAGATCAGTCGGCCGACTGCGTCGATGAAACGCGGGACAGGCACTCTGTACGCATGATGCGCACATCGGCTGGTGCCTCGATGCCCAGTTTGACGGAACCGTTCGCCGCAGAAACTACGGTAATTGTGATCCCGTCGCCGAGCTTGATGGTCTGAGATTGCTTGCGTGTGAGAACCAGCATGGGAAGAATCTTCCTGATTCGGCCGCGATCTTGGGCAGGGCGGATTGAAAGCCCCGGCGCGGCACCCGTGAGTCATTCACGGTCCATTGAGCACGTCATCAGAATAGCGAATTGAAGGACAAAGTCAACAGCTCGTTCACACAATTTCATTTTATGTTCACCTTAATTCGCGGATCGCGGTTTTCACGGCGAAAACACTGCGGCCTGCATTCTGTACTGAATTGCCTGCGAGCTGTGATCAGAGTGGTCCACGCGACCCGCGCGACCGCTGTGCTCAAAATCGACCACTCGCTGAGCCAGCCGCTCGCCTCGCCCTGCGTGACACGCTATAAATTGCCGTTGAGTAAATGCCGTTATCGGGCGGTCGGGATCAAGGACCATGGCCTGCCCCCAAATCAATGAAAGCCTGCGATGTCAGACAAATGGGAAATGTATTTCGCCCCGGTGGACGAACAACCGGCGGCGATTCTGGTTGACTTGGGAATCGGCGAAACCGCGCCCGATCCCGAGCGGCCGATGCTGCTGTGGATGTGGCTGCAAATGCACGCTCCCGATGACAACGGATTCGCAGGTGAAGACGAAGAGCCTGAACTGGTCAAAATTGAAGATACGTTTATCGATGCGGTCGAATTGACCACTGGTGCCGTACTCGTGGGCCGGGTCACAACATGCGGTCGACGTGAATTCTATTTCTACGGCAAGACCGCGGAAGGATTCGAAGACACCATCGCGGAATCCATGGAAGAATTCGAGGACTACGAGTTTGAGACAGGCGTGCAGGACGACGAAGAATGGCTGCAGTATCTGGAAGTTCTGTACCCCGGTCCGGAAGACCAGCAGCAGATTTTCAATCGGCAGGTGATTGAACGCCTGTCTGATTCCGGAGATTCGCTGGTCATCCCGCGCGCTGTCGACCACTTTGCCAATTTCCGTTCCATCGAAGATCGGTCGGTTTTCGTAACGGCCGCCGTCACGGCCGGGTACAAGGTGATCGATGAGGATTTTGATGAAGACCCGGACTGTGAACTGCCGTATGGCGTCAGCCTGCAGCGGATCAGCCCGGTGGACATGGATACCATCGACGAAATCACGTTTGAGTTGTTCGACATGGCCCGCGAGCA
Organism: Planctomycetota bacterium; assembly: GCA_018242525.1. GTDB lineage: Bacteria > Planctomycetota > Planctomycetia > Planctomycetales > Planctomycetaceae > Schlesneria. The sequence continues at coordinate 14,805 of JAFEBS010000038.1, forward strand.
TGACGGCGAATACGAGGGCTGGGGTTCACAAGTCGTGACTGATTGAGGCAAAGGCGGCTGGATGAATCGACAATTGCGTAATGTGCTGAGCCTGTTGCTGGTTCTCGTGCTGGCAGACGCCGACGGTGCCGAAGTCCCGGACTTTAATGGTCAGGTCCAGCCGGTATTGCGCAAGTACTGCAACGGGTGTCATAACGCCCGCGAAGCCGAGGGTGGGCTGATTCTGGAAGATTTTGCGCGTGCAATGAAAGGGGGCGAGTCCGGGGCCGTCATCACCGCCGGTAAATCCGCAGACAGCAAGTTGTGGCGGCTGGTCACTTCGCAGGGGGACGACAGGATGCCCCCCAAGGACCAGCTGGCACCGAAGCCAGAAGAGTTGTCGATCATCAAGGCCTGGATCGACGCCGGTGCCAGGCCTCCCACAGGCGGCTTGGCCGCCACCGGACTCGCCACCCCCAGGATTGCCGTGCATGGAACCGCCCGCGAACCGCTGACATCAATTTCCGCAGCCGCCAACGGACGCTGGATCGCGCGGTCCCGGCCGCACGTTGTGGAAATCCTGAATCCCACCGATCTGACAGTGGTTAAATCTCTGACTGGCCACGCCGGACAGATCAACGACGTTTGTTTCTCCAGCGACGGACAGTGGCTGGTTGTCTCGGCAGGTGAAACCGGCCTGTCTGGCGAAGCGACGTTGTGGAGCACCGAGCGGTGGGTTCGCGGTCCAGTGTTGCAGGGACATCGCGATTCCATCTACGCCGCTCGGATTTCGGCCGACGCCAAGTCCGTCGCCACGGCCAGCTACGACCGCGATGTGCATCTCTGGGATTTGGCGTCCGCCAGGATCATCCAGACGATGTCCGGGCACAATGATGCCGTATACGGACTTTCGTTTTCACCGAACGGCAAGTTGCTCGCGACGGCCAGCGGCGACCGAACGGTGAAACTGTGGGACGTGTCAACGGGCCAGCGGATGGATACGTTCGCGCAGCCGGCCAAGGATCAGTACACGGTGGCGTTCAGCCCCGACGGAAAATTCGTCGCTGCCGGCGGCGTCGATTTCCGCCTGCGCATCTGGCAGATCAGTGAGTCGGCGAGCGAGGGGACAAATCCGATCCTGTATGCGAGGTTTGCACACGAAGGGCCGATCTTGAAGATCGCGTTTTCGCCGGATGGCAAGCTGGTGGCGACGTCGTCCGAAGATCGGTTGATCAAGCTTTGGGAAACAAAGACATTTACGCAGGTGGCCGTGCTTCCCCGCCAGCCCGACTGGTCGGCGGCGATCAGCTTCACACATGACAACCGCCAGTTGCTGGTCGGACGCATGAATGGCGAAATGACGACCTATCCCGTCGACCCGCGTTGGGGTGATGCCCCGTCGCCACTCCGCCGGTTGTCCGAAACCGTCGACGCGGCAAACAGTCGAGCCGGCGAACCGATGACGACCATCACGGAAGTGGAACCGAACGATCTTCCCAATCAGGCCACTCCCTTCCAGATCCCGGGGATCGCGACCGGCCGGTTTGGACCGCATCCCGATCAAGCGGCAGACAACGATCTCTACCGGATTGAATCGGCTGCTGGTCAATCGTGGATCATCGAGACTTCTGCGGCACGGAATGGATCTGCGGCCGATACCCGGATCGAGGTGCTGCACGCTGATGGCAGACCGGTGCTGAGAGCATTGTTGCAGGCCGTCCGCGATTCGTGGATCAATTTCCGACCAATCGATTCCTCGTCGCCAGACGTTCGCCTGGAATTCTGGGAAGAGATGGATCTGAATCAGTACGTGTACCTGAATGGGGAAATCTGCAAGACCTTTCGGGCTCCCCAGGGACCGGATTCCGGCTTCCAGCTTTATACGCTGAACGGCAAGCGACGGAATTACTTTGACACCAGCGCGGCCGCTCACGCCAAGGACGAACCGTGCTACATTGTCGAAGCCTATCCCCCCGGTTCGAAAATCGTTGAGAATGGTCTTCCCGTCTTCCCGTTGTACTTCGCCAATGATGATGCGGCGGACCGCAACCTGGACAAGGATTCGCGACTGACGTTTACGGCACCTGGCGACGGCGCGTACCTGATCAAAGTGAGTGATGTGCGCGGTTTCAGCGGGGATAAGTATCAGTACACGTTGACAGTCCGCCCTCCACACCCTGATTTTGCCGTCACGATCAACACAATGAATCCCAAGATCCCGGCTGGCAGCGGCCAGCGATTGAAGTTCACTTTGAACCGGATCGACAACTTTGAAGGAGATGTGCGGCTGGATATTGTCGGCTTGCCAGACGGATTCTCCGCGTCTTCGCCAATCGTCATCGCCGCGGGGCACGTCGAAACCGCCAGCGTCCTGACAGCCGCTGCTGACGCCCCCGAACCGACCAGGGCAGACTGGGAACGAACCACTGTCCTGGCGACGGGAACTGTCAACGGACAGCTTGTCACCCGGACAGTGGGGTCACTCGGCGAGATTAAACTGGACAAGGCCCCGCAGATTCGCGTGACTTTGCTGCCTGACGACCCGCGCCACACCGCCGCCGACGCCAGCCTGGTCATTCAGCCCGGGACGACGATTACGGCGAAAATTGTGGTGGATCGACAGGGATTTGATGGCGATGTCAAATTCGACGTCGACAACCTGCCACACGGCATCATCGTCGACAACATTGGATTGTCCGGGGTTCTGGTGCGGGCGAAGGAAACGGAACGGCAGATTTTTCTGACGGCCCGACCGTGGGTTCCACCGACGACTCGCTTGATCCATGCCGTCGCTCAAGTCCAGGGCAATCAGGCCAGTCCCGCCATTCCGCTGCACGTCCAACGAAACGGTTCCGTCGCTGCAAAGTGATTTCCGGGACGGTCTTGATTAAAAGATTGCAAGACGCCGAAGGATTTTGGATGTCGCCCCGGAGCAGCGACGGATAGAATATGGCTATCGCACCAACAAGGGCCGCTTTCCGTCAGGAGTTATGGCCATGATCCGACCAGCCCGCATCTGCATTGCTGTTTGCCTGAGCCTTTCGCTTGCTGTGACTCCGTGTGTACAGGCCAATCACGGCCACGGCGGTGGTGGTGGTGGGCATATGGGCGGTGGTGGACACATGGGTGGGGGCCACATGGGTGGCTTCAGCGGAGGCCATATTGGCGGTGGGCATGTGGGTGGCTTCAGCGGTGGCCACATGGGTGGTGGCCATGTCGGGGGCTTCAGTGGCGGCCACATTGGGACCCAGCACATGGGTGGCGTTCAGCACTTCGGGGGCACCCAGCACATGGGTGGTATCCAGCACTTCGGCGGCACCCAGCATCTCGGAACGCAGCATCTGGGGACTCAACACCTGGGTGGGCTGCAGCAGCATATGGGTGGTATCCAGCACAACGGAGTGCAGTCGTTCCACCAGAATTCGGTTGGTTCCCAGCACATTCTCCATAACGGTGTGCAGCAGCACATGGGTTCCAGCCTGGGCAACAATCCCGTCCATCATCTGAACTCGACGCTTGGAAACACTCAGCATCACGGGTCCCAGTTCCTGCAACAGCATGGGACGAACGGGATCAATGCGGTCCATCACAACAACGCCGCATCGCTGGGGAATCATCAGCTTCAGCATGGTTCACAGTTCCTGACTCATCACGGGACCCAGTCCACGGCGGCCCTGCATCACACCGGATTGACATACCAGGGCTCGTCGGGACTCTCGAACCATCACTTGGGGAGCAACTCGGGGACTTCCAATTTTCTGGCACACCACAATCAGGGCGGAAGTACGCTGGGAAATCATCACCTGGGGGCCGGCAACAATCAGATCTTGAACCACTCAGTGCATCATTCTGGCTCATTCGTCCATAACAACATCAGCCAGAACTTCAACTATCGCCACAACAACAGCATCGGCATTGCTGGGACCGGGTTGGGATACCACCATCACAACGGTGGATACGGGTACGGTGGGGGATATGGATACCGACATCATCATGGCTACGGGTATGGTGGTTATGGCTATCGTGGTTACGGATACGGCGGCTACGGCTATGGTGGATTTGGGCTTGGATACGGTTTGGGATTCGGTTTCTATCCCGCCTACTACAGCTTTGGCTTTGGTCTGGGCCGCTTTGGATACGGTTGGGGCTTGGGATACGGACTGTACGGCGGCTATTCCCGCCTGGGCTGCTTCGCCTACCAGCCCTGCTGCTACTATCAGCCCTACGCTTACAACTACGGCTATGGCTACCCGTCCTACGCCTACGGCTATGGAGGATATGGTGGCTACTACGGCTACGGAGGTTACGGCGGGTACGGTTACAGCCCGTATGGAACCTATGCCAGCTTAACTCCCGGCCTGATGGGATATTCGACGACGTATGCCCCCGTGGGGGCGTCCACAGCGATCATCACCACACCCTCGAATTCTGTGGCCCTGGATCCGCTCGCGGCGCAGGCTCAGCCCGATCCCAGCCAGGTTGCCAGTTCCGATCCAAAGTCCGCGGCTGCAAGTGCGCTGCCAACCCCCGAGCAATACGCCCAGATTGGCGAAACCGCATTCAAGGCGCGCGATTACAAGAGTGCCGTCCGGGCCTGGCGACACGGACTGATCGACGATCCCAACAACGGGGTTCTGGTGTTGATGCTCGCTCAGGCTCTGTTTGCTTCGGAACAATACAACGAATCTGCTGGCGCCACCCAGTTCGGCATGCAATTGCTGGACAAGCCGAAGTGGGAAGCAGTCGTCAAGAACTACCGCGAGTTGTACGGCAAGGTGGACGACTACACGACTCAGTTGCGCAGCCTGGAAAAGGCCGCTCGCGAAAAGTCCGATGATCCCGCCCTGCGATTCCTGCTCGGCTATCACTATGGATACCTGGGCTACCCAAAGGAAGCAGTCCAGCAGTTGGAGAAATGCATCAGTCTGGCTCCCGAAGATGAAACGGCTCAGAAGCTGCTGGAAGTCTTCACCGAGAAGCTGCCCAAGGATCCGGCCAAGAAAGAGGATTCAGGGAAGCCGCCGGCTCCAGCGTCGGCCGAAAGCGTGCCTCCCCTGAACCCGGCGGTGGTGCCACCTCCACCAAAGACGCCTGAGTTACCGCCACCAAGCTAAGCACAGTTGCCCGCAAATTGGGGAACAATTTTGGATCTGGTGAGCCGGGTGTCGTCAGGCGGCGCTAGCCCAATGGCACTTACTTTGTGAGCCGCACGGCGNNCGTACCCGAAGAACCCGCGGCTAGCGCCGTGCGGCTCACAATGCAACCCCACTGCGAAAAGTTAGTTTGCGGGCCGATCAGGAATCTGCAAATCCGGCAGGACTTGCGTCATTGCCTGGATGACTGTGCGGCAAAGCGTCGTGACCAGTTCCTTTGGCATGGCGGGCGCAGGCATCAGCACCACCGTATCACCGATGTTCCGCAGAATGACTCCGTGATTGCGGCAATTGACCGTGATTCGGTGGCCGACTCGCCAGGTCGCCGGAAACGGCGCACCCGATTGCCGGTCCAGGACCAGATCGATTCCCACCATCACGCCGCGCTGACGAATCTCGGCAACATGGGACTGGATTGCTCGGATGTCGCTGCGAGTGGCAGGTTCGGTCAGGATGGCAAGTTCATCGCGGATCGTTGCTTCCAGGCAGCGGACATTGGCGAGGAGATCGTTGTCGTCGAACAGTTGAAGCGAGGCGAGTGCCGCGGCGCACGCCAGCGGATTGCCGGTATAGGTGTGGCCGTGCTGAAACGTTCGTCCAGCCCACGGTTCCCCCAAAAACGCCTCGTAGATCTCATCGGTCACCAAAGTGGCTGCCAGCGGCAGATAGCCACCGGTCAATCCCTTGGACAGGATCAGGATGTCCGGTGAGACCTGCTCATGTTCGCAGGCGAACATCCGCCCGGTTCGTCCGAATCCGACAGCGATCTCATCCGCGATCATCAGAATGCCGTATTTACGCGTCAGTTCGCGCACGGCTTTCAAATAGCCGACGGGATGTACCACGATGCCCGCTGCAGCCTGGACCAGCGGTTCGATAACGAATCCTGCCAGTTGGTCAGCATGATCTCGCAACTGTTGTTCCAGGGCGTCGGACTGTTCGGGTCCCCAGGCTGCGGGAGTCGGGATGCGCAGCGCAGGAAACATCAGCGAGCCAAACAGGCTGTGGAAGCGATCAATCCCTCCCAGACTGATCGTGCCGACCGTGTCACCGTGATAGGCCTTCCCCAGACAGGCGAACAGATTACGTTCCTGGGGGCCGCCACGTTTCTGGCGGTGGTACTGGAACGCCAGCTTTAGTGCGACTTCGACTCCGGCGGCTCCGCAATCCGCGTAGAACACCTTGTTCAGGCCCGCAGGGGCTCGGCGTACCAGTTCTGCCGCCAGTTCGATCGACGGTTCGTTGGACAGGCCGAGCAGCGTCGAATGGGCGACCTTGTTCAGTTGCTGAGTGATCGCCTGATCGATGGCCGGAACACGATGACCGTGGATGTTGCACCACAATGACGAATGACCGTCGAGATAACGTTGCCCCGTATCATCGATCAGGAAAAAATCCTCCGCCGCGATGATGATCGGGGCTTCTTCCTCGCGATACGCCTCCATCGCAGTGAACGGATGCCAGACATGGGCGTTGTCGAGTTCGCGAAGGCGCGAAGTCCGCTTCCGTGCGGCGTCCTCTGAACTGCGGGAGTCCTCCGGCAGAGTCGAATCTGAACCGCGTCCCGTTTCCGTCATCCGCGTTTCCGTGGCCCACTGAGGATTCGGTGACCCTGCGACGTCCGTCCGAGCCAAGGGGGGACAGATGTCCCCCCGTTTCGGACGATCATTACGGCAGCAGGTCCTTGACTGTATCGCGTTCCTGCTTCAGCTCAGCGACGGTCTTGTCAATCTGCGTGCGGCTGAATTCGTCGATTTTGAAACCGGCTGCGACGCGCCAGTTGTGGCCATCCGTGGTCAGGGGGAGACCGGTGACCAGGCCCGGTTCGATCCCGTAGCTGCCATCCGACCAGACAGCCGCGCTGAAACAGGAACCGGCAGGAGTCGGGGTGACAATGCTCTTGACGGTGTCCAGCGCCGCGTTGGCGGCACTGGCGGCACTGGAGGCACCGCGGGCCTTGATGACGGCGGCACCGCGCTGCTGGACGGTGCTGATGAAGTCGCCCTTCAGCCAGGCGTGATCCGTGATCACTTCCGGCACGGGCTTTCCGTCGATTTTCGCATTCACAAAGTCGGGAAATTGGGTCGCCGAGTGATTTCCCCAGATCGCCACATTAGAGACTGCTGCGACAGGTCGACCCGCCTTGTGCGCCAATTGGGCGGCGGCGCGGTTCTGATCCAGGCGAGTCATCGCAAACCATTGATTGCGAGGGACATCGGGAGCGTGCGACATCGCGATCAGGCAGTTCGTATTGCACGGATTGCCAACTACAACGACTCGGACATCCTTCGCAGCAGCGGCCTGAATCGCCTTGCCGGTGTTGGTGAAAATCGGACCGTTGATCCGGATCAGGTCGGCTCGTTCCATCCCCTGTTTGCGGGGAATACTCCCCACCAGGATGACGAAATTGCAGTCGCGGAAGCCGTCTTCCAGATGATCGCTATCGTGCTTCTGCACACCCGCCAGCGTGGGGAACGCACAGTCGTCGAGTTCCATGTGGATGCCGTCCAGAGCCGACATGACCGGCGGAACTTCGATCAGGTGCAGGACGACGGGCCGGTGCGAACCGAAAATCTCGCCCGAAGCCAGGCGGAACAGTGTGGCATAACCAATTTGGCCGGCGGCACCGGTCACGGCGACATGAATGGGGGCGGTCATCGAAACAGAACTCCTTCAAGACAGATTTTCAGTGAACCGAGTCGGAGCGTAACGTCTCTGGTATCTGGCAGCAACTGTCTGCGTCCGACGTTCGGACGCTCGCATTTGTCCTTCCAGACACTTAAGCTTCGGGAAGTGAGGACGGCGATGGCGCGCCGGCTTTCGCAGCCGTTGATCGAGACCGGGCGAGTCGATTCGCTTAACGCATAACACGTTAAATCACAGGTGTTTATCGCATGTTTTCGGGGCCGGGAAGCCAGGCTGAATCGCTCTGCACGGCCCCTACGTCGGTAAGAGTCACAATTGATCAGCGAGGGCTGACGCACGACGATGACGGGGGATCCCCGCTTCCAGAAAGAGTTTCATGACCGCACGACGCATTCTTGTTACCTCGGCACTCCCCTACGCAAACGGCCACATCCATCTGGGTCATCTGGTCGAGTATATCCAGACGGACATCTGGGTCCGCTTTCAGAAGTTGCGGGGGAATCGCTGCATTTACATCTGCGCCGACGATACTCATGGCACAGCGATCATGATTCGCGCCCGTCAGGAGGGCCGCAGCGAAGACGCCATGATTGCGGATATGCGCGAGGCTCACCTGCGGGACTTCAGTGCCTTTGACGTGGCCTTCGACAATTACGGCAGCACTCACAGCGAATACAATCGCCAGGTCTGTCACGAGGTCTGGACGTCGCTGCGGGCCGCGGGACTGGTCATAGAAAAGAACGTCACTCAACTTTTCGATCCGAAGGCCAAGACCTTCCTGGCCGATCGATTTGTGAAGGGGACCTGTCCGAAGTGTCAGGCACCGGACCAGTACGGCGACAACTGCGACAAGTGTGGATCGACATACAGCCCGGCCGACCTGATCAATCCGGTTAGTACGCTGTCCGGAGCCACGCCGGAATTGCGATCCGCCAAGCATCTGTTTGTGGAAATCGAAAAACTGCACGACTGGCTGACCGAGTGGACTCAATCCGGTCTGCATCTGCAGGATGAAGTAGCCAACTATCTGAAGGGACATTTCCTGGGTGAGCCACTCCGGGATTGGGACGTCTCGCGCCCGGCACCGTATTTTGGATTTGAGATTCCCGACAGCCCGGGGGATTACTGGTATGTCTGGTTTGATGCTCCGATCGGCTACATCGGCTCCACGGCAGAATGGTGTGCAAAGAATGGCGAGAAGCTCGACGACTGGTGGCGTCCCGGGACTGCTCCGGCCGAGATTCACCATTTCATCGGCAAGGACATCACCTACTTTCATACGCTGTTCTGGCCGGCAATGCTGAAGACCGCAGGTCTGAACCTGCCCGAGCGGGTGCATATTCACGGCTTTCTAACCGTGGACGGCGAAAAGATGTCCAAGACAAAGGGGACATTTGTTCAGGCCTCAACGTACCTGAAGCACCTGGATCCCAGTTGGCTGCGATACTATTACGCCACCAAGCTCGGTTCACGCCTGGACGACCTGGATCTGAACCTGGAGGAATTCGCCACGAAAGTGAATTCTGACCTGGTGGGCAAGGTGGTCAACCTGGCCAGCCGAACGGCGCGGTTCGTCGAAGCCGTGGGGTTGTCCAGCACCTATCCTGACGACGGCGGACTGTTCCGCGAAGCCGCGGCGCAGGCAGACTCGATTGCCGCCGCCTATGAAGGCTGCGATTTCAACGGTGCCATGAGACAGATCATGGCACTGGCGGATCGAGCCAACAAGTATGTGGATGAACAGGCACCGTGGACACTGCGGAAGGATCCCGCACGTGCTGCGGACGTTCAAAACGCCTGCACAGTCACCCTGAATCTGTTCCGGCAGATCGCCGTGTACCTGGCCCCCGTACTTCCCAGGCTGGCCACTCAGGCCAGCCAGTTGTTACAACAACCGATCACCCGCTGGGAAGACTCACAGACGCCGCTCGTGGGAACGAGCGTGACCCGATTCGAACACCTCATGAAGCGAGTTGAACTCGCACAGGTCCAAGCCATGATTGAAGACGGAAAGCAAACTGCCCCCGAGACGACAGCCGAAGCGGCTGCGGTCCCATCGACGCCGTGGAATGACGGTCCTGAACAGATCGCCGCCGAACCACTGGTGGCCGAGCACTGCACGATTGACGACTTCGTCAAAGTCGACCTGCGGGTGGCTCGGGTCGTCGCCGCGAACGAAGTTGTTGGAGCCGACAAGCTGCTGCAACTGACGCTGAGCCTGGGAGGCGAGGGAACTCGCAACGTGTTTGCCGGCATCAAGAGTGCCTACAAACCCGAGGATCTGGTCGGCCGACTGGTGATCCTGTGTGCCAACCTGGCCCCACGCAAGATGAAGTTCGGGATCAGTGAAGGAATGGTCCTGGCCGCCGGGGCCGGCGGCAAGGAGATTTTCCTGTTGAATCCGGACAGTGGGGCCAAGCCGGGTCACCGAGTACATTGAGACTTATGAGAATCCGGAAACAAGGGCGACATGTTTTTGATGTGTCGCCCTATGCATTTGCCGTGGCTCCAGAAGCCATCGATTATCCTTCGGATTGATCGCGAACCTGGACCTGCAGGGCTCCCAGCATCTTGGTGATTTCCATTTCCTTCTTGCTGATCCCCAGGACGTTTTCCAGGACGAAGGCCCGGGGTTCGTTGCTGGGGTGAATGATCAGGCGTCCGCTGCGCAGCAGCATGTATTCGAAGACGTCGTCGATTTCCTTGCTGATCCGCATGTTGGGGGCGGAATACCGCTCCAGGTTGCTCAGGGCGCCGTGGTGATGCAGCAGTTCGTTGGGGCGGACTTCCCAGTAATCAAATCGAACGTTGATCATCATGGCGACGTAGAGCAGCGACATGATCGCCACGAAACTGAAATAAAACGTCGCATTGGCTTGTGGATTGATCCGTTTGACGACGCTGGTCATGGCATCGGGCAGCGTGGGGACATAGATCGAAGCCAGCACCGTTCCCATGATCAGCACCAGGAACACGAAGAACAGGTTCAGAGAAGTCGTTCGGGGAAAATCAAACGCCAGCACGACCAGATTGACTCCCATGACACCCAGGAAAATCCCCCCGACTCCCTGGTGGTAGGGGCTCTCTTTGCTCAGGAACAGCGTCACGAACGCAGCCAGTATGGCCGTGAGATACGTGGGATAGAGCATCACAATCTTGGGATAGGAAACCAGAATGATCGACTTGGGAGAATCTTTCTGGGAATTGGAGGCAGCGTTAATGGGGGCGGTCACTCGAATGATCTCCTTGTGATTCTGATCGCGTGCTCGACGTGAGCTTGGATTTGTGCGGCTCGCATCTGACAACCGCGCGGGGAGCGCAATCTACCTTTCACACGACAGCGAATCCAGACCGGCTGAAGCCAGGCACTGGAATTTGCCGTTGATGAACGGGCGTGATGGTGAACGCAGCAGAAACGCGATCAGATCATTGGATTCATCCGCTGGACAGCCGCAGACGGCATTCGTGCTGGCGGTCACTGCACATCCGGCAGAATTGCATTGCAGATTGCCGAGACAGTTTCGCGGAACCCTCAACCGACGAATCGTGTGCGCCCGGCAAATGCTCCGGGTTCCGTTGACGATTCAGGGGGCGATTACCAGACGCTGTCGAATCTCGACTTGAATCGCAACTTATTTACCGGACGAAACTTGTGTCTGGACCCTTGGATTGCAAGGCGGTCCATCGAAACGCGCCATGGAAGAATCGGCGCGACCATAAGGGTCGGTTACATGGCAAACTGGGTGCAGATCCCCAATCTGTTCAGGTCGCGTTCCTCGTCGTTTCCCAAACCTAAACAACACAATTTGGGTAAACCAGGAATTCGTCATGGAAACCGTGATCGACTGCCGCAATAATGTCGCCGGTTGGTCAGAACGGATTTTGGACCTTTCCGCCCGCCGGGTCGTTGCAATTGGAGTCCAAGTCCCTCGATCGTGTCCAACCCTACCGCAGATTCACCACGGCCCGGTTTTGTCGAATCGATCTTTGCCGAAGTCGGCGGTTGGTGCGTCCGTGGAGATTCCTTTCCCCGCCAATTGTCCCGTTTTTCAGGACAAGCCCTCCGAAAGCCTCTCCGACACGCAACACTCATGGGTGTCGCGTCGATGTCCGACTAATTCCTCAAACTGATTGCAGATTCGTACGGAGTTGCAGGTCGCTCCCCATGCAGATTCGAAAAATCCTTGTTCTTCGTGGCCCCAACATCTGGTCGCGTCATCCGGTGCTGGAGGCGTGGGTGGATCTGGGCCCTCTCAAGGACAGTTCGTCGAAGGATTTTCCGGGATTCAACGATCGGTTGATGGCTTGGTTGCCCTCGATGATTGAGCATCGATGCAGCGTGGGTGAACGCGGGGGATTTTTCCAGAGACTGCGGTGGGGCACGTATCTGGCCCACACCCTGGAACACACGACGTTGGAACTGGAAACGCTCGCCGGAACGCCGGTCGGTTACGGACGTGCCCGCGAAACTTCGGTCGAAGGTGTCTACAAGGTCGCCATCCGTTATCAGGAAGAATCACTGGGACGCGCCTGCCTCGAAGCCGCCCGGGAACTGCTGATGGCGGCCGTCTTTGATTTGCCGTTTGACATCCAGGCTCATTTGAAGCAACTGCGCGAGTTGGCTGACCGCGTCTGTCTTGGCCCCAGCACGGCTGCCATCGTCGAAGCGGCCCAGGTACGCAATATTCCGACGCGACGACTGAACTCGGGCAGCCTGGTTCAAATGGGACAGGGGATCAAGCAGCGTCGGATCTGGACGGCGGAAACCGATTTCACCAGCGCGATTGCTGAATCGATCGCACAGGACAAACAGCTCACGAAAACGATGTTGAAATCGGCCGGAATCCCCGTCCCCGAGGGACGGGAAGTCAACAGCCCGGAGGATGCCTGGGAAGCTGCCCAGGAGATCGAAGGGGCCATCGTCGTCAAGCCCGTGGATGCCAACCATGGACGCGGCGTCTTCATGGATTTGACCGAAGAACAACAGATTCGGACAGCGTATACTGAAGCGATTAAAGAAGGTTCCGGGGTGATCGTCGAACGATTTGCCAGCGGAAACGAGCATCGTCTGCTGGTTGTCGGTAGGCATCTCGTGGCGGGGGCGGCGGGTGACGCCGCGGCCGTCGTGGGAGACGGTGAACATTCGATCCGGCAATTGATCGATCTGCAGATCAATTCGGATCCCCGCCGGGGTGATGACGAATCGCATCCGCTGAATACCGTGCTGATGGACGCGTTGACGACGATCGAGATCGAACGTCAAGGATGGAAACCGGATGCGGTCCCCAATCCAGGCGTCAAGGTGATCGTTCGCCGCAATGACAACTTGTCTCGCGATGTCACCGACAGCATTCACCCGTCCGTCGCCGAACATGCGGTGATGGCGGCTCAGATCGTCGGTCTGGACATCGCGGGGATCGACATGGTTGTCGAAGATATTTCGCGACCGCTGGAAGAGCAGGGTGGGGTGATTGTCGAAGTCAATGCGGGCCCCGGCTTGCTGATGCATTTGAAACCTGGCATTGGAAAGCCGCGCCCCGTCGGCGAAGCAATCGTCAGGCATTTGTTCCCGGATCCAAACGAAAATGGCCGCATTCCGATCGTTGCCGTCACGGGAACGAATGGGAAAACGACCTGTACCCGGATGGTCAATGCCATCCTGCGCGCGGCGGGCTTCCATGTGGGGATGACTTGTACAGACGGCGTCCTGATTGATGGACGAGTGATTGATCAGGGGGATTGTGCCGGGCCGAGGAGTGCTCGGAACGTGCTGTTGAATCCCCTGGTCGACGCGGCCGTTTTCGAGGTCGCTCGTGGGGGAATCCTGCGCGAAGGGCTGGGATTCGACAAATGCGACGTCGCCATCGTCACGAACATCGGCGAGGGCGACCATCTCGGTAAGTCATACATTCAGACTCCGGCCGACATGTTCAAGGTCAAGCGGACTCCGGTGGACGTTGTGCTTCCGACGGGGACCGCCGTTCTGAACGCCAATGATCCGTTGGTCGTCGACATGGCAGTCCTGTCGGCGGGAAACGTGACCTATTTCACATCGGGACCGCCCAACTCAATCGTTCAACAGCATCTGACGGAAGGTCGCCGAGTTGTCGTGGCACGGGACGGTCAGGTCATCTTGTGCCACGGACAACTCGAAACTGTCGTCGTCGATTTGAATGACCTGCCCTGTACTCATGGAGGTCGAGTTGGTTTCCAGGTCGACAATGTTTTGGCGGCTACGGCCGCAGCCTGGTCGTTGGGAATCTCGCCAAAGACGATCGTGGCCGGTTTGCAAAGTTTTCAAGGAAATCTGGTCGATAATCCCGCCCGATTCAACGTTTTGCAGTCCTCGGAAAAGACCCTCATTTTGACGGATGGGAGGAACACATCGGCACTTGTGGCATTAGTCGATGCTCTGGCGGGATTCTCTGCCGAAAAGCGATCCGTCGTTTATTCGGCCGAGGAAGATCGTCGCGATGTGGATATCGAACAACAGGGAAGATTATTGGGCCAGGCGTTTGATCGGATTTATCTGTGTGAAATTGATGGTGCGGTCAATCGCCCCAAACGTCAGGTGATCCAATTGTTACGGAATGGAATCGGACAGTCAGGCCGAGTTCCTGAGATTGTGGAAATTGAGGACTGGGGACAGGCCGTGGATGCGGCCTGGGTCAGCTTGGGACGCGGAGAAGTTTTAGTTGTGCAGTCAACGTCGATCCCCAAGACCGTTCGGAAGGTCCAGGCGTTGATGGGGTTGGAACCCAATGAATCGAATGTCGCCTGACATCGAGTGGCCGGGTAAACGGAGCCCGGTCGTCATGTCTGGCATGTGAATTGCATTTTCAACCCAACCCGGCGACTTCGGATTCAAACCCGTTGCCGGGATGCCCGTAATGAAGGATTCCCCAAATCTGGGTGCTCGCAGGATGGTCATGCCGGTGAAACGATTATTTCCACAGGCAGAATGAGCAACGACAGCCATGGAGCATGTCGGAGTCTAGTCAGGGCCGAATTTCAGGAATCGAAAGCAGATACAAAATCATGGAACTGGGCAAAACCAAGGCTTTGCGTGGTCCGAATATCTGGTCGCAAAAGACAGTTCTCGAAACGGTCCTCGATGTTTCCGATGTCGATTTGGCCGCGATCAATTTGGAAATCATCCAAGAGCGGGCGGTTGAATTCCTGAACGGATCCACCGCATTGAGCGACGAGGAGGAATCCGGGTGGACGTTTAACCCTGGCCTCGCATTGACGGAACTACTTGTCCGAATTGCCATTGAGCTGCAGACGCAGGCCGGATCCAACGTCACGATCGGCCGGGTGGCGGAGACCAAATCCCCCGACCAGTTTCAAGTCGTGGTCCAATACCGCGAAGAACCGGTAGGTCGCCTGGCGCTTCAAGTTGCGATCGAATTCCTGAGTGCATTAATTCACGATCTGCCATTCGACGTGACATCGAAGATCGGGGAAATCCGGAGTTTGGATCAACAGATTCGATTGGGCCCCAGCACTGGCGCTATCGTTCGGGCGGCATGGGCTCGTGGAATCCCTGCGCGCCGTCTAAATGATCGCAGTTTGGTGCAACTTGGATACGGTTCGAAGCAGCACCGGATTCTGGCAGCCGAGACGGATAAAACATCGGCGGTCGCTGAATCGATCGTTCAAGACAAGGAACTGACCAAGAACTTGTTGGCCGCAATTGGTGTTCCGGTCCCGAACGGCCGCCCCGTGACCAGCGCCGAAGATGCCTGGGAAGCCGCCCAGGAAATCGGGATGCCGGTTGTGATCAAGCCGCAGGACGGGAACCAGGGTCGCGGTGTCGCCGTCAACCTGACCAGCCGCGAACACGTGATGGCCGCATTCAAGGCGGCGAGTGTCGAAGGGAGCGAAATCCTGTGTGAGAAGTTCGCTCCAGGATCTGATTACCGGTTGCTGGTCATCGGCTATAAGCTGGTGGCTGCGTCGCGTCGCGAACCGCCTCAGGTGATGGGCGATGGGCGCCATTCCATCGAACAACTGGTCACGGAAGCCAACAAGGATCCGCGCCGCGGTGAAGATCACGCCACGTCGCTAAGCAAACTGCGACTGGACGAGATCGCCTGTGGAGTTCTGGCGGAACAGGGTTTGACCGTCGAATCAATTCCTGCTGCCGGTCAGATCGTCCTGATTCGGCGGAACGCCAATCTGAGCACGGGCGGTTCCGCCACCGACGTGACCGATCTGGTCCATCCGGAAGTCGCAGCACGCGTGGTCGAAGGGGTTCGGATGGTTGGTCTGGACATCGCCGGTGTGGATGTTGTTTGCCTGGATATCAGCCGCCCGCTGGAACAACAGGGGGGGGTCATCGTTGAAATCAACGCGGCTCCCGGCCTGCGCATGCACCTGGAACCTTCGTACGGCAAGGGTCGCCCGGTCGGGGAGGCGATTGTCGGAACGATGTTTGAAGAAGGGAACGACGGGCGGATTCCATTGATCGCGGTTTCAGGGACGAACGGCAAGACTACGACAACGCGACTGATGGCACACATCCTGCGGAGCCTTGGCAAGCGGGTTGGCATGACCTGTACGGATGGCGTCTATATCGACGACCGCCGGGTCGATACCGGCGACTGCAGCGGCCCCAAGAGTGCCCGCACTGTCCTGGCGAATCCCGTGGTGGAAGCGGCTGTTCTGGAAACGGCTCGCGGAGGCATCCTGCGTGAAGGTCTCGGATTTGACCAGTGCAATGTAGCGATCCTGACGAACATCGCGGATGGAGATCACCTGGGGTTGAATGGCATCGATACGGTGGAACAGTTGGCTCGCGTCAAACGAGTTTGCGTCGAAGCAGTCGCTCCGTCGGGCTATGCCGTCCTGAACGCTGACGATCCGCTGACCGTCGCCATGGCCGAATATTGCCCGGGAAAGGTTCTGTACTTCTCGCAGTCGATCGACAACCCCGTCCTGGCAGCACACCGGGCCAAGGGGGGCAAGATTGTGTATGTCCAGAACAATTGCATCATGGCGTCGGAAGGATCGTGGGAAGCGCGGATCGCCCTGCTGGATTCGGTTCCATTGACATTCGGTGGTTTGATCGGTTTCCAGGTCGAAAACGCGATGGCGGCCGCCGCTGCGGCGTGGACCCTGGGGGTGCCGTTCGAGATGATTCGCCACGCTCTGGAATCGTTTGTGAACGATCCCCAGAAGGTTCCCGCGCGGTTCAACGTGGTGCAGTTCCGCGGATCCACGATTGTGATCGACTACGGTCATAATTCCGCCGCACTGGTCGCACTGTGCGAAGCATTTGACAAGATGCCGCACGAACGACGCCTGATCGTCTACACCGCCGCCGGTGATCGTCGTGACGAAGACATTGTGCGTCAGGCAGAACTGATCGGGAATGCCTTCGACGAAATGGTTCTGTATGAGGACCAGTGTCGTCGCGGCCGCGCCGACGGAGAAGTCATTTCGCTGATGCGCCAGGGGCTGGCCATGGGTAAACGCCTGCGATCCGAACGCATTCACGAGACTCGCGGCGAGATGGTCGCGATCGAAATGACACTGCGCAGAATGCATCCCGGCGATCTGGTCCTGATCCAGGCCGACCAGGTGGAAGAGGCGATTACATTCGTTCAGCAACTGCTTCCCAAACTTGCTGCCGAGCATATGGCTGCCACGCGATAGCCGGGCCCACAAAAGCGGAGTCTGACCGGTCAGACCCATCCCAATGTGGTTTCCATTCAAATCTGACATCTGTGGCCGGGGTCCGACCCCATTTTGTGGGCACAACCGCCGGACATGCAGATTTGCAGGTCCGGCTTTTTCATTGTCGTGACACCCTGTTTCCCGTTCAACCGGTGTCTCGGAAAGCATGACAGGTCCGAGAGCCGGTCCGGTTGCCAAGGGAGATGTCAATATGTTCCAATGTTCAATCCGTGCGACCTGGATAGATTACGGTCGACGCACAGCGATGAGAATTCACCAACCAAGATTCAACAGGAGATGAACATGCGGTGCAGGATGATGGCAGCATGGCTGATGGCCGCCGCCGTGCTCAGCACGACCGGCCTGACCGCCACGGCCCAGGATGGCTGGGAATCGATTTTTGACGGCAAGAGTTTGGAAAAGTGGGATGGAAACCCGGCGTTCTGGCGGGTCGAAGATGGGGCGATCACCGGTCAAACGACTCCGGACAATCCGACCAAGGGAAACACCTTTATCATCTGGCGCGGTGGTGAAACTGGCGACTTCGAGTTGAAGCTGGAATACAAAATCATCAACGGAAACTCGGGAATCCAGTACCGCAGTTTTGAAGTCCCCAACGAAAAGTGGGTCGTGGGCGGATACCAGGCGGACTTCGAGGCGGGCGATACCTATTCTGGCATCAACTACGGGGAACGCTTCCGGGGAATCCTCGCCTTGCGTGGCCAGGAAACCGTGATTGGCGACGACCACAAACCGAAGACCGTCCGCCAAATCGGCGACACCAAGGAAATCCAGTCCAAGATCAAAAAGGAAGACTGGAACGAGTACCACATTACCGCCGAAGGATTTAAGTTCACGCACCGCATCAATGGTGTGACGACCTCCATCTGTACGGACGAAGACAAGGCTGACCGTCGAGCCACTGGCATCCTGGCGCTGCAACTGCACGCGGGGCCCGCCATGAAGGTCCAGTTCCGTAACATCAAGCTCAAGCAACTGAAGCCACGGGCCGCCACCAGCGCCACGGGCAAGAAGAAGGTCCTGCTGCTGGCCGGAACCCCGAGTCACGGTTTTGGAGCCCATGATCATTTGTCCGGCTGTTCACTGCTGGCTCGATTGCTGAATGCCAGCGGAGCCAACGTGGAAGCGGAAGTCCACTCGCTGAAAGACGCGGGCTGGCCCAGTGACGAAAAGCTGGCGGCCGCCAACACGATTGTCATTTATTCCGATGGTGGCGGCGGACATCCGTTCAATTCTCATCTGGATCAGTTGAATGCATTGACGTCCAGGGGAACCGGCATTGTTTGCATCCACTATGGCGTGGAAGTCCCCAAGGGACCATCGGGCGAGAAGTTCCTGGATTGGACCGGCGGCTACTTTGAACCAAATTGGTCGGTGAATCCGCATTGGGTCGCCAGCTACAACAAGTTTCCCGAGCACCCGATCACTCGCGGCGTGAAGCCGTTTTCAACGAATGATGAGTGGTACTACCACATGCGGTTTCGTGAAAAGATGAATGGGGTCGTGCCGATCCTGACCGATCTGCCCCCGGACAGCACCCTGTCACGTGGTGATGGCCCACACAGCGGGAACCCCGCTGTTCGCGAAGCGATCAAGAACAAGGAGCCTCAGCACATGGCGTGGGCGACACAGCGTGCGGATGGCGGTCGCGGATTTGGCTGCACGGGTGGTCACAACCACGTGAACTGGGGCAACAATCAGTTCCGCAAGCTGGTGATGAACGCAATCGTCTGGACTGCCGGAGCCGAAGTTCCCCCGGATGGAGTCTCCGCAGGTGCAGTCACGGTGGATGATCTGTTGAAGGATCACGACGAGGCCATTCCCGCCGACTTCAACAAGGCCCGCTGGCAGGCCATCCTGGACGAGTACAACAAGTAATTGATCTGGCCGATCTGCAACCCGACGCTGTCTTACGGCGTCGGGTTTCTTTCCCTGGACCGATACCAATCGGCAGTGTGAGCGTACCGCACGCCGCTTCGCATCCTCATTCCATCACCGACATCCCTCCGGGAGTTGCCATCGATGTTCCGCCGACACGTCGTGTCCTTGACCGCATTGCTCGCCCTGGGATCCGCTGCGATTGCCCAGGAGCCGAAGTTTCAATCGAAGATCGTCAACGAATCGACGCCGGGTATGTCAATCGACATTGATGTCGATGTGACAGGTGCCAAAGAGTTGTACCTGGTTGTACGCGATGGCGGCGATGGCTTTGGCTGTGATTGGGCGGACTGGGCCGAACCCCGGCTGATCTCGGCGGCCGGCGAAAAGAAGCTGACCGAACTGAAGTGGAAATCGGCTGCGGCGGAATGGGGTCAGGTCGGCGTCAACAAGAACGCTGGCGGAGACAAGCTGAAGATTGCGGGCAAGCCCGTTGAATACGGGATTGGAACTCACGCCAACTCGGTCATCGCCTACGACCTGCCCGTCGGCACGACCCGTTTCAAGGCTCGCGGCGGCATCGACAACGGTGGTTCTGACCAGGCTCAATCGAGCTCGATCCAATTCCTGGTTTATACCCAGAAGCCGCCCGTGCAGGTGACTCAGGCCGCTCCAGCAGGCGGCGGCAGTCGGGACCCCAAGGATGCGGTCTCCGGCCTGGACGTTGCCGAAGGGTTGGAAGCCACGCTGTTTGCCAGCGAGGCCTCCCATCCGGCCATGCTCAACCCAACCAGCATCGACATTGATCACCTCGGTCGCGTCTGGGTTTGCGAAGTCGTGAACTATCGACATCGCAACGGCGAACGCAAGGAAGGGGATCGGATCCTGATCCTGGAAGACACCAATGGCGATGGCGTCTCGGACAAGCAAACCGTCTTTCACCAGGGACACGATGTCGATTCGGCGCATGGAATCTGTGTGCTGCCGACTCCCTCCGGCAAGGGAACCAGGGTCATCATTTCCTGCGGTGACAGTGTGTTCTTTCTGCACGACGAAGATGGCGATCTGAAGTCCGATGGCAAGCAACTGCTGTTTACCGGCATCGAAGGAACCCAGCACGATCACGGGATTCATGCGTTCCACTTTGGACCGGATGGCAAACTGTATTTCAACTTCGGAAACAGCGGGCGCCGGATCAAGGACAAGGATGGAAAGCAGATTGTCGACCTGTCGGGACGCGAAGTTCACGACCATCGCAAGCCCTATCAGGAAGGAATGGTCTTCCGCTGCAACATGGATGGCAGCGAATTCGAAACTCTGGGATGGGACTTCCGCAACAACTGGGAAATTGCGGTCGACAGCTTCGGAACCCTGTGGCAGTCGGACAACGACGACGACGGCAACAAGGGTGTCCGCATCAATTATGTGATGGAGTTCGGGAACTACGGTTACCGTGACGAGATGACCGGTGCCGGATGGAACAGCCCGCGCACCAACCTGGAAGCCGTGATTCCGCTGCGTCACTGGCACTTGAACGATCCTGGCGTCGTTCCGAACCTGCTGCAAACGGGTGCCGGGTCGCCGACGGGGATTTGCGTCTACGAAGGGAACCTGCTGCCGAAAGTGTTCCACAACCAGATGATTCACTGTGACGCCGGACCGAATGTAGTCCGCAGCTATCCCGCGAAAAAGTCGGGAGCCGGCTATTCGGCCGAGATCGTCAATATCCTGGAGGGAACCCGCGACAACTGGTTCCGTCCGTCAGATGTCTGCGTGGCCCCGGATGGCTCGTTGATCGTCGCCGACTGGTACGATCCCGGTGTCGGTGGCCATCGCATGGGCGATGCTGATCGCGGACGCCTGTTCCGGGTTGCTCCGCCAAAAGCACCCTACAAGTTTCCGGCAGTCGATGTCAGCACCGTCGAGGGTGCCGTCGCGGCCCTGAAGAGTCCCAATGAAGTGACCCGCTACGTTGCCTGGACCGCCTTGAACGGGATGGGTGACAAGGCTGAGGCGGCTTTGACAAAGGTCTTCGAGAGTGATCCGAACCCACGCGTCCGGGCGCGAGCCCTGTGGCTGTTGGGAAAACTGGAGGGTAAGGGACCGTTGGCTGTGGCGAAGGCGATCGGCGATTCCAATCCGGATCTGCGCATTGCCGGCCTGCGTCTGGCGCGCGAACTGCGAGGCAAACTGGAACTGACGTCAGTCCTGCAGACGCTGGTCAATGATCCCGCCGTGGAAGTTCGCCGGGACTGTGCAATTGCCCTCAATCAGTACACGTCCGCGAAGCACGCCGAGTTCTGGGCCACTCTGGCGAAACAGCACGACGGGAAGGATCGCTGGTACCTGGAAGCTCTGGGGATCGGTGCCTACAACAATTGGGATGCCTGCATCAAGGCGTGGCAGGAATTGAAGCTCACGGGGAACGACGCGGCCCGCCGTGACATCATCTGGCGTTCACGCGCCAAGGAATCGCCAGCCCTGCTGGTGTCCGTGATTCAGTCCGATGCGGTCAGCGCTCAGGACGTTCCGCGCTATCTGCGAGCCTTCGATTTTCTATCCGGTCCCGAACGGGACGACGCCTTGATTCCCCTGGCGTTTGGCAACTTTGGCGATGAAGCCAAGACAAGATTTGTGAATACCGAAGCGATCAGTCGCCTGAAGGGATTCGACGTCACGAAGAACCCCGAGCAATTGGCGGCGTTGAACCGGGTCTTGAACGGCTTGAAGGGAGATCCCCAATTCGTAGCACTGATCGACAAATTCAGTGTGGTCGACCGGTATCCCGAGTTGGTCGAACTGGCTTCAAAGCATCCCGATGACCAGATCGGACTGGATGCGATTCGCGTCCTGCTGGCCAAACGACAGACTTCGATTCTGGAAGCCGCGTTGAAGTCCAACCGGGACCAGGGCCGGTCGGCATTGGGAACGGCGACCGCGCTGAGCAATTCCGGCGATGGACAGGTGGCAGCCTTGCTGTTGCCGGTCGTGAAGGACCCTCAGGCCGCAGGTGACCTGCGTCGTCAGTCCATCAAGGGGGCCACACTGACGAAAGCCGGGGCGGCTGAAGTCCTGAAACTGGCTGAGTCAAAGCAATTCGATGACTCCTTTATTCCGGCATTGTCGGCGGCCCTGCAGTCCGGGCCCCTGGATGAAACTCAGCGAGCCAGGGTGCTGGCGATGTTTCCGGCCCCGGCGGGGAAAAATGAGAAGCCATTGCCACCCTTGAGTGAACTCGCCAGGTTAAAGGGAAATCCGGGACAGGGAGCGAAACTGTTCGGGACCGTTGGCAAATGCAACACGTGCCATGTCGTCAATGGCGAAGGGAAGGAAGTTGGCCCGAACCTGTCGGAAATCGGTGCCAAGCTGGCCCGACAGGCCATGTTTGAATCCATCGTTTTCCCCAGCGCGGGAATCAGTCACAACTATGAGTCTTGGACAATCGCACTGGCAAATGGAACAACCGCCACAGGCATCCTCATCAGTGAAGATGATACGAAGCTGTCATTGCGTGGAAACGATGCCCTGGTTCGAACATTCGACAAGAAGGACATTGAAGAACGCGTCAAGAACAGGATTTCGTTGATGCCCGCAGATCTGGCAAAGTTGTTGACACCTGAGGAAATGGCGGACATTGTTGAGTTTCTGGGAACATTGAAGAAGGCGAAGAAATAACCGACGGGAAGTTCCCGAAACTCGCAGTCGCGCATTCCTTGTCAGTCCGACGGACATGGCCTACGATTGCATAACGTCCAAGCACGACTTCCGGAGCTGTAGAGGCCGCCATGCCCATCGAACCCGCTGAAACGCCAGAAAAGACCATTCTGATCATCGACGATGATCGTGAAATTGCCTCGATGTTGCACGGAGTCCTGCAGAACAATGGTTATCGCGTGTTCCTGGCACCAAACGGTGCCGAAGGACAGCGCCAGATCAGCACGCTGAAGCCGGATCTGGTGATCACGGATATGATGATGCCGCGGCTGGGTGGATTCCCGGTGCTGGAATTCCTGAAGACACTGGCTGCTCCACCGCCTGTCATCATGATCACGGCCAACGAAGGGGGGCGTCACAAGGCCTATGCAGAAATGCTGGGCGTGGCGGACTACCTGCGGAAGCCATTTCCCATGGAAGTGCTGCTGGAATCCGTGCGACGGATCTTCGCCGGGAAGGCCGAGGCGGAGGCAAAGTCTGCACCGTTGAAAAAGGCGGTTCGCAAGCGTGCCACCAAGACCGACGATGACGACGAATGATTGACGCTCAGTCGATGACGGTCGCGCGCAACAGTGCGGCCGCATCTTCGGGTGGCACTTCGTTCAGGAAGCAGCCGCTGCCCCACTCGTAACCAGCCACTCGCGTCAGCCGCGGAAACACCTCGAAGTGCCAGCGAAAGTGTGGCAGTTCCGGCGTCCGAAACGGGGCTGAGTGCAGGTAGTAATTGCAGGGCGGGTCGTTCAACCCGACATCCAGTTTCCGCAGGACGGTCTTCAAAACGGTTCCCAGTTCGGGCAGAGCATCGATGGGAGTCGACTCAAAGTGACTGCCTGGATGTCGGGGCATGATCCAGACTTCGTACGCAAACCGGCTGGCAAACGGGCAGAACGCCAGAAAGCGGTCGGTCTGCAGGACGATCCGCGTTTCGATCGTCAGTTCCTGCTGGATCATGGCGGCAAACACCGATTCGCCATGACGTTCATAGAATTCCAGACCGCCAGTCAGTTCGTCAGTGATGGATCGCGGTACAAACGGAGTGGCAATCAACTGGGAATGGCTGTGGTGGACGGATGCCCCAGCCAGGGCTCCCTGGTTCTTGAAGATCATCGCATGAGCCAGCCGCGGATCATGTCGCAACTGAGCCAGGCGATCATGATAGACCGCCAGAACGTCGCGGACGTTTTCGACGCTGAGCCGGGACAAATTCGGTTCACTCTGGGGGCACTCGACGATTACCTCGTGAACTCCGATGCCGTCGGTTTGCTGATAAATGCCGTTGTGCTGAACTTCAGTCGATCCGCCGTCATTGACGGCCGGATACTTGTTGGGCAGGACTCGCACGCGCCAACCGGGTTCGTTCGGTTTTGAGTCTGCGTCCCGAATCGCCAGAACTTCGGGGGGGGTTGTCGCTTCCGCCCCTTCCGCGAAAGGGTCTTCGTGAGTAGCGACAGCGCGCGGTTCGTCGACCACTTCAATGGGGCGTGCGGCGCGTTCGGGAGCCATGATCACCCAGCGTGGCACCAGCGGATCTTTGCGGATTTCGGACACGAGACATGCAGCCTGATTCTGTCGAGATTCCGGACGTGGTTACTTTTCTTCGCCTTCGCATTCCGAGTCCCGTCGACGAGCGGCGATGGCACGCTCATAGATGCGAACGTACTCGGCCGCACTGCGTTTCCAGGACCAGTCGCGTCGCATTCCGTTCAACTGCAACCGCCGCCAGGCCGCCTTGTCGGCAAACAGGGATCGGGCCCGACTGATATTCCAGAACAGCGCATCACCACGGAAATCTGTGAAGGTGAACCCGTTGGCGGTTCCATTGATTCGATTGATGTCCGAAGCATCAATCACCGAGTCCGCCAGTCCGCCCACGGCACGGACGATCGGGACAGTCCCATAAATCAGGCTGTACATCTGATTCAGCCCGCACGGTTCGAATTCGCTCGGCATCAGGAACACATCGCATCCGGCTTCGATCTGATGCGACAACGGTTCATTATATCCGATGGTGGTCGAGACCCTGTCGGGGTGGTCGGCCGCCAGTTGTGACATCAGTGCTTCATACCGCGGATCACCACTGCCCAGGAAAATCAGTTGCACGTCCTGATCCAGCAGCACGTCCGCACACTGTCCGATTAGCGAGAAGCCTTTCTGGCTGGTCATTCTCGAGATACTGCCGAACAACGGGACATCCGCCCGGACCGGCAGTCCCAGTTGCTTCTGGATCGCAGCTTTGCAGACGGCCTTGCCGTCCAGGTCATCTGCCGAATACTTCTGAGCGATGTGCGGGTCCGTGGCCGGATTCCAGATCTCGGTATCCACACCGTTCAGGATCCCGACCAGGTCATCCTTGCGAGCGGTCAGGGCGCCATGCAGCCCATATCCATATTCGGGCGTTTGAATCTCGCGGGCATACGTCGGGCTGACCGTGGTGATCATGTCCGCGAATGAAATGCCTGTCTTCAACAGGTTCAAATGGCCAAAGAACTCCATTTGACGCCAGTTGAAGTATTTCCAGTCCAGCCGCGTCAGATTCATATCCCAGTGCCAGAACCGACCCTGGAACGCCATGTTGTGAATCGTAAACACGGTCGCCTGTTGCTCGTAACCGGCGATCTGCCGCATCTCGGCCGCGACGAGCGCGGGGATCAGTCCCGTCTGCCAGTCGTTGGCGTGGATGATCTGTGGAGCCAGATGAAGTCGCTCAATGGCGTCGATCACCGCCCGGCTGAAGAAGACAAATCGTTCGCAGTTGTCGCGGTAGTCCTGGTCGTTTTCCACGTACAGACCGGGGCGATCGAAGTAGCCCGGTTGGTCAATCAGGTAGACCGTCACCCTGGCATCGGGCAAGCTCGATTTCAGGACTCTCGCTTCGACCGTTTTCTGGCCGACGCCGACGCGTAGCGTCACACCGATGTCGTCCAGCGGCGGAGCTGTCGAGTTGCGTGCATGAACCTGTGGATAATGCGGGACAAAGATCGAAACGTCGTGGCCCATAAGTGACAGGGCCTTCGGAAGCGCTGAAGCCACATCTGCCAACCCGCCGGTCTTGGAAAATGGAACCGCTTCGGAACTGGCAACCACAATCCGCATTTCGACGCTGCCTCTCGTACTGGAAATTCAACCTTTGGCGGAAAACTTTGCGCACATCATCACATATCGTCCGCGAAACGCATCCCCTGCCAGTCCATCTCACAAACTTGAGAGAAACCGGGACAACATGCGGAATTTACACGACTTTCCAGGTCCTTGTCGCTCCGGCATACTCGGGTTATCGGTTGGAACCGGGATTCCACTGCAGAATCGAGGATTGTCGAGGGTCGTTGATTTCCTGTCGGCGAGCGCGCAGCCCCTGCGTTGGGCAAAGCCACCGGGCCACGGTATCCTGTGCCTATGAATGAATCTTCAGCAACCCCTGCAGAACTTCCGTGGCCGGTCCGGTTCAGACAGTACTTGCGACACCTGGCCATTCGCATTTGCATTTACCTGTTCGTGTATCTGGCCCTGGCAATTCTGACGATCGGGCCATGCTTCTGGTACTGGTTCGAGGCGACGTACGCCAATGGCCCGCGCTGGATTGCCAAGTTTTACGCGCCCCTGCTCTGGTTGTGTGACCATGTCTGGCCGATCGGATGGCTGGTCAATCAATACGTGAACTGGTGGATTCTGTGATGCCGGACAATGCCACGTTTCCACCCGACAGTCCGCCGACGGACGCGGTCAATGACGAATGCCGCGTCCTGATGGAACTGCATCAGACGCCGCAGATCCTGCAACTGGTCGCCGGATGGTCCGGGACGGAGCTTGCGCTCCAGTCACAGTTGCGACAGCAGTTTTCCGACGAGTTGGTGCGCGCGGCAGTTTCCCTGCACGAATTGCGACGCAAGGCGGCCGGGAAATTCACGAAGGCCGCGTCGATGTGGTTTGATCGCCGGGGTCTGGAACAATCGACCGCTGAACAGGTATCGCATCACAAGGCCGCCAGATTTGATGACGCGGTCTGGGACCTGTGCTGTGGAATTGGGGGGGACGCCATCGCGATCGCCGAGCGCTGTTCGGTAACGGCCATCGATCTCAATCCTGCCGCTTGCCAGAGAACACGATGGAATGCGGAAGCGTATGGCGTGGAATCCCGGCTGGAAACGCGCACGGCAGATGTCTTGACGCTGCAGCCGGAAGGTGTCTGGATTCATGTCGACCCGGATCGTCGGGCGGGAAGTGAGGGAAAGGCATCGCGGATCGAAGATTATGTCCCTGGCTTGCCGGAATTGATCGGGCTGATGAGCCGTTGCCGCGGTGGCGCGATCAAGGTGGGACCGGCCAGCAACTTTGGGGGCAAGTTTCCAGATGCCGAAATTGAGCTGATCAGTCTGTCGGGAGAATGCAAAGAAGCGACCGTCTGGTTTGGTGAACTGGCAGGCCGGCAACCGTTTCGTGCCACCGTGCTCCCTTCCGGCGAATCCATTGCCGGACATCCGCTGGATGCCGTGTCCGTGGTCGCCCCGCTGGGGCGCTACCTGTACGATCCCGACCCGGCCGTCGTCCGTGCAGGTTTGATTGACGTCGTGGCGGAACGCCTGGATCTGAACCGGCTGGATGGAGCCGAAGAATACCTGACATCGGACTCGCTGGTGAGTAGCACGTTTGTCCATCCCTTTGAGGTGCTGGCGGAGCTGCCGAACAACGAAAGCGATCTGCGTTCCTGGTTGCGGGCCTCGGATTTCGGCCAGGTGGAAATCAAATGCCGCCACATTCGCGTCCACGCGGAAACGCTGCGCCGTCGCCTGCCGCTTCCGGGAAATCAGCCCGGCGTTGTGATCCTGGCTCGACTGAATGGCAAGGCTCGCATGATCTGCGCCCGACGGATCGTGAGCGGATAAGGGTCAATGGTCCAGTCGGTGTTGCGCCCGCAGTCTTCGCGGAGTTCACGCCGCGAATCTTGGACAGGGGCCTTCACGCTCCACCGGAAGACCCCCGCACGTCAGAACGATCATTGGCAAAGTAACACAGAATGCCAGCGATTGAGGACAGACTTGGGGGGAGCACAATCTGGTCAGGGATTGATCGCAGGTGGCACTTTCTTCCCAACTGGTTTCAGATTGATCGCTGACCAGCACGAAAGCCCCCATCGTGTCTGTACGGATGGCTGACTCCAGGCAGTCTACATCGTCTGCGACCGAGAATTCCGATTGTGCCATTGTCCGGGAATGGATTGTGCTCATTCGCAGGCAGGAGTTGAACTGGATGGGGGGCCGCGGATTCTGTCCGGGCCAGAGATGGTGTCCGCGGAAACCTTGGAAAAGAAAGGTGGCGTCAGACGGCGGACACGTCTGAAAAATGCGGGAGAACGAAGAATGCTCGAACGATTGAAGATGTTTACGTTTGTCAGTGGACACGGTGAAACCGTGGTCGATCCGCCGAATGAGGATCGCCTCAATGAGTGGCTCGCCAGCATCGATGGCGAAATCGTTGATGTCACGCAATCGGAAAGCCAGCGGGCCAATGGAGGCCACCATGTGACTGTCTGCGTGTGGTATCTTCCTGCAGCGGCAATGCCCCAAGATCCGCGTTAATTCCATCCGGGGACCGGCGATGCAAACGACTGACTTCCGATATCAGCGGAAACGCCTCATTGAGACGGTGCGAGGCCGGGGAATCACGGACGAAGTGGTCCTGCAGGCGATGATTGACGTGCCTCGTGAGGAATTTGTTTCCGATGAACTGCGTGAGTTTGCCTACCGCGATGCGCCCCTGCCAATCGGCTCCGGACAGACGATCTCGCAGCCGTTCATTGTTGGCCTGATGACCGCAGCCGCGGAACTTGCGCCCGACGACCGAGTTCTGGAGATTGGCACCGGCTGCGGGTACGCTGCCGCAGTGCTGTCCCGGATTGTCAAAGAAGTCTACACCGTGGAACGCATCGAAGACCTGGCCCGATCTGCCGGTGCGAGGCTGAAACGACTGGGCTTCCACAATGTGCATGTTCGCCACGCAGACGGCACGCTCGGGTGGCCGGAACAGGCGCCATTTGATGCGATAATCGTGACGGCCGGAGGCCCCCAGGTGCCACCGCCACTGTTACAGCAACTGCGGATTGGAGGACGACTGGTCATCCCCGTTGGAGATGAACGAACTGAGCAGGAATTGATCCGCGTCGTCCGAAGAGGGAGCGACGATTTCGAACGGACGAATCTGGGCGGTGTCCTGTTCGTCCCCCTGATTGGCCAGGCGGGCTGGCACGATGACAAAGCCCGCGTCCCGAAATCGGTACCGTCGCAGAATCAGAACAGTCGTGCCGGGATTCGGCCCGGCCATTCCAACGCACTGCGCGACGTGGCGGAGCCGTTTGAATCCATTGAGACGGCGAACTTGAAACCTCTGCTGGATCGGATAGGAGACGCGCAGGTCGTGCTGATCGGTGAAGCCAGCCATGGAACGTCCGAGTTCTATCGCATGCGGGCTCGCATCACGAAGGCCCTGATTGAGCAGAAGAATTTCGATTTTGTCGCAGTGGAGGCTGACTGGCCCGATGCGTACCGCATCCACGACTTTGTCACTCACAAGGACCGCCCGGAGCCCCATGCGTGGGAAGCGTTTGCCCGCTTTCCGACCTGGATGTGGCGAAACGAGGAAGTCCTGGACTTCATTCACTGGCTTCGTGACTTCAACCGGAACCGCCGCGCCGTCAGACGGCCCGTCGGATTCTACGGGCTCGATCTATACAGCATGTTCACGTCGATTCATCGAGTGCTGCATTACCTGAAGGGTGTCGATCCGCAGGCCGCCGCGGTGGCGCGTGAACGCTATGGATGTCTGGCGCCCTGGCAGCAGGATCCCGCCACGTATGGTCGAGCGGCACTGAATGGTTCCTACCGCAGTTGCGAACGCGATGTTGTGCAAATGCTGCGCGATCTGGTGGCGCGGCAGGTGCATGCGGCGGTCAACGACGGCGAGGACCTGTTCGACGCGCAGTTGAACGCGCGACTGGTTGCCGATGCCGAACGGTACTACCGCGTGATGTACTATGGTTCTGACGAGTCGTGGAATCACCGCGACCGCCACATGTTCCAGACTTTGCAGTTGCTGCGGCGTCATCACGGTGACAAAAGCAAGGCGGTCATCTGGGAGCACAACTCGCATCTGGGCAATGCCGCCGCCACACAATTTGGCCGGCGGGGCCAGATCAATGTCGGGCAACTGTGTCGCGAAGAATTCGGTGAGGACGTCTACTCGATCGGTCAGGGAACCGATCATGGCACCGTGGCCGCCGCCACCGATTGGGAAGGTGAAATGGAAATTAAGTCGGTTCGGCCGTCACTCCCGGAAAGCTATGAGCAGCTGATGCATCTGACCGAATTGAATCAATTCTTCCTTCCATTGACGAAATCGCGGGACCAGACCCTGACGTCCAGACTCGCGGTGCCCCGTCTGGAACGGGCCATCGGCGTGATCTATCGCCCCGAGACGGAACGTCAAAGTCACTATTTTGAAGTGTCGCTGACGAAGCAGTTTGACGAATGGATCTGGTTCGACGAATCGTCGGCGGTCCATCCATTAGGCACACAGAAACTAGCCGACTACGAACCATGGCACCCATTCGCGGCCATCGATCGCTAATCGTGTAGCGAATTTCACCGAGAGGCATTTGCACCACGAAGGGCACGAAGATCCACGAAGGAATACAAAGAGACCTTCCTTTCTTCTCTTCGTGGATCTTCGTGCCCTTCGTGGTGCAAATCCTACGTTTGATTTCCTTTTCTCGTTCCCAAGCTCCCGCTTGGGAACGCCCGTCTTCGAAGCTCCGCTTCGCGGTCGATATTCGGCAGGAGATCGCCCGATGACGGGGTCTGCCCCTTTGGAGGGCAATAGAACACCGGGAATATCGTATGGCCGGAGGGGATCAGACCCGATCAGACCCCATCTACCACCCGCGGCTAGCGCCTTGCGGCTCACAAATGACATTCCGTTGGGTGAATGTTCCAGGTTTATGCAAACCTGTTTAGGTCATGGAATGGCGATTTCTTTTCCACGCCAAATTCTAAACCGGTCAATTGCGATGGACCCTGCAGAGGAGTAGAAACAATTGCGAGTTAATGCTGCCTTCAGTCTTCAGGTTCATTTATGTTTGACCCTTATCGCAAGTGGCTGGGAATTCCGCCGAAGGATCAGCCGCCCAATCATTATCGTTTGTTGGGCCTCGAACTGTACGAGAATGACCTCGACGTTATCGAAGGGGCGGCCGAGCGGCAGATGAGTTTTGTGCGGCAGTATCAGTCGGGGGAACATGCCGCCGCGGCGGCTCGAGTTTTGAATGAGTTGGCGACGGCACGGCTCTGTTTGCTCAAGCCTGCGACGAAAGCCGCCTATGATGAAAAACTGCGGATGGAACTGGCCCCGATGGAACCGGAGCCAACTTCGGACTTCCCTGATCTGCCGATGTCCGGCGCTGATCGGGATCCGGGTTCCATCAGGCGGAAGCGAAAGACTAAATCGGGCAAAACCGCGTCGACAGGCTTGCCCCCGCAGTTGATGATCGGCGGCGGAATCGCCGCGGCCGTGTGTGTCCTGTTGTTCGTGTTCGTTTTCAGCGGCCGACGACAGCGGCCGGTCGAGAACCCTCAGAACTCGAACACCGTCACCGCGAATACTCCTGACAAGACTCCCGCCGCGAAGGTGGCGGCCGAGTCCACAGGGTCGGCGAATGATCCCGTGAATTCCCTTCTGTGGTCGGACTCAAAGCTTGTGACGGAACCGGTTGGACCGCCCGTGGATCTGGTGACGCTGGTCAACCTCGAACGTGATGTCGCCGCAGGCAAATGGGAAAAGACGGACAGCGCATTGATTTCGGATCCGGGGAGCCGATTGTATTTGCCGTCCCCTTTGCCGGAAGACTACCAATTGAAGTTTGCGGTCCGTTGCCTGGAGGGCGCGGACACGTTGACGATCGGTTTCATGATGGGCGGCAGGCAGGGAATGGTCGCGATCGACGGATGGGGTGCCACCCTGAGTGGACTGTATCTGGATGGTCGCGAAGCGAATAACAACTGCACGACGCGCCGCGGTCGACTGTTCAAGGGGACTTCGAGTTCGACGATTGTTCTCACCGTTCACCCCGGCCATTTTCATGCAACATTTGATGGCGAGACGATTATCAATTGGTTCGGCAATTCCGAGCGGATGTTGCTGCACCCCCATTGTCCACTGGGGAGTCGTGAGAGTCCGTTCCTCTGTGCCTCGAA
This sequence comes from Planctomycetota bacterium, assembly GCA_018242525.1. Taxonomy (GTDB): domain Bacteria; phylum Planctomycetota; class Planctomycetia; order Planctomycetales; family Planctomycetaceae; genus Schlesneria. The sequence goes on from JAFEBS010000038.1 coordinate 47,116, forward strand.
TGCAAAGTATGTCATCGAATCGGCCAGTCTGGTGCCGCTCAAGCCTGAGCCGGCGTTGAAGCGCGTCGCTCGACTGGATCGGGACGTCGATCTGCTGCCCTTCATGGATGTGGATCGCGACGTATTCCAGGGCGTTTGGGGAATCAATAAAGGAACACTCCGCAGCCCGGAAGGCTGGGGAAAAATCTACATTCCGACCGTTGTTCCCGAGGAATACACGGTGTCGGCAACCGTCGAACTGCCGGCCGAGCACCAGGGGAACTATGGAATGGTGATCGGCTTGGTGACGGACAAGTCGAATGTTCAATTCGTCTCCACAAGTGGTGATACGGGTCTCGACATGATCAGCGGACGACGGTGGAACGGAAACGAGACGCGACTGCTGGGACCATTGCTCAAGCCGGGGGTACCGGTGCGGATCGCCTGCACCGTGACCAGGAACGGGATTCGGGTCGAGGCGGATGACAAAACCCTGATTGACTGGCGCGGCGACTTTCAGCATCTCTCCATTGATGGAGAATGGATGCTGCCCGACGCGCGAAGGCTGTACCTCGGGGCGCATACTCATCTGAAGTACCGGGACATCAAACTCGGCCCACCGTTGCCAGCGCCGAAATCCCCCGATCATCCGCCCCTCACCGTCGGGAAACCGCTGGATCTGCTGGCGCTGATCGATCCGACTCGTGATGCGTTCGGTGGAACATGGGAACGCGACGGGACCGCGTTGAAGTGCCTGGGTGACGTCGAGGTCAACAAGCTGGCAATCCCGTTCGACATGCCCGAAGAATACAAGCTCACCATGCGCGTGACACGCATCGAAGGGGGTGGACAGAACGATGAATCAATGCATGTGGGACTTCCCTTCGGTCGATCCCGGGCCGATCTCACCTTTGATAGTGATCGCTCGAAAGTCAGCGGAGTTCACTGTGACAACGTCCTCTATTGGGAGAATCCCATCGCCTATCGCGGTGGCCCGCTGCTGCCTGCGGGGACGCCTCGCGAGATCGTCATTGTTCTCACAAAGACCGGACTGAATGTCACGTGCGAAGGGACCACCGTCATCGACTGGAGGGGGAATCCAAACCGGTTCTCGGTCGATTCCCGCTGGGTCACACCCGGCCTCCGGCTATCGCTTGGAAGCTGGCACCAGGGCTTTCGCTTTGAAAAACTCGAGCTGGAGCCACTGCCTCCGACGAGCTTTCCGGATCCACCGCCCGTCGGAGCAGACGGTCAATTGCTGCCACTCATCGATATCGCCCGCGATGGTCGAATCCGAGATTGGAAACGGGAGGGGGACGGTTTGATCTGCCCCGCCATTGCGGGAGCACGGCTGAACCTTCCTGTCCCTGTTCCTGCCCGATACGTACTTTCAGCAAAGGTCGAGCGCACCGAAGGAGCACGACAACTGAATCTCGGTTTGATGGTCGGTGGTCATCCCTGTCTCGCCGTGATTGACGCTGACCTTCAGCACCAGGCGGGCATTGATCTGCTCGACAGCCATCGATACGCCAGCGGACTGAATTATACGCACCGCAACTATTCAACGCCACTTTTGCCCACCCACCAAACCGTCCAGGTCAAATGTCTTGTTCTCCCTGACACGATCCTGGTGACGTGCGATGATCAAGAGGTGATTCGTTGGCACGGTGATCCGCGTCGACTCTCGATGTTGAGCGATTTCGTTCCGCCCAACGAGACGGAAGCAGATCGCAACTGTTTGTGGTTGGGCAGCTGGGAATCAGCATTCCGATTTCGCGATCTGGAACTGAAACCTCTGACTGATGCCGAAGCCAGGAAACTTTCCGACAGCTTTACGGGCGTGTTTCCGGCAACATCGCAGACCAATGTCCCGCTGGCGACATACAGGGACGCTGCGTCAATGACGGCCACTCCTCCGGCTAATTCGCCCGGCACTGCGGCGACGGACGAATCCTCCTGGCTGTTGAAGCGAAAGCCTGAAGCGCCGGCGCTGTTGCTCATGGGTGCTGGATTGGAGCAGGAGATCGCGGTTGAGGCCTGTCGGCAGGCTCGACTACCGTACGACATGCTTCCCAATTTCCCCGAAGCGGGATTCGATTACTCGCGGTTCTCGCTGGTCGTGATCGGATCGAACATGATGGATTACTGGGGAGCACCGGAACGCAAGGATCCCGCCGCATTTCGACCACTGGCAGATTTCGTGCAGGCCGGTGGACATCTGATGGTGTTCAATACATTTAACGGTCGGAATATGGAGCATCTTCAGCAATTCGGAATTCTGACGGGATTCAATCATCTTGACACGTACGAGATGGTTCCCGGTGTCTCCGAGATCGTATTCGATGGATTAAAAGATCTGATTCCTGCCGGAACGTATTTGAAGCAGTCGGGACATTTCACCGTTGAGAAACCTCACGCCGTAGTTCTGCGTCGCGGTCCCGGTACACTGGAAGGTAGCCCGACAGTCGCCACGCTGCGACATGGAGCGGGGCGAGTGACCTATTCCTCGGTGGAACCCTGGTACGGCGAACCGCCCGGCTTTTGGCTCGTTCAGGCGTTGATTCGCTGGGCGGCTCGCGGCGCACCGGTGACCGCGGCCGATCTGGCGGCCGCTCCGCCAGTATCGGTCACTCCGAACTCGAAGGAGGAACGTGGCAAGAAGCTGGAAATCGTCGACGTCAAATACGGCCTGGCAGAGAAGCCCGTGAACATCACGCCCGCCGTGATCGCGGCGGCGAAGTCCGGATTGCTCATTATGATTTCGGATTGCTCGCTGATCGGCGGCGACCCCAAGTTCGGAACTCCCAAGTCTCTCTACTTGCGTTACCGACTGAACGGACTCGAAGAGTTTCGGATCTACGGCGAGAATCAATCCGTCGTTCTGGACGCGCGACCCGGGGTCAGTCCCTTGCGTGGAGACAATTTCAAGCTGGTGGAAGTCCGCTACGGCGTCGGGCTGTACCATCCCACTCGATGGATCGACGTTACCCAGCGCTTTCGTCCGCTGGTCAGGAAGAACGGGTTGAATCTGACTGTTGAAGAGCGGGACAAACTCGTATCTGACATACCGGACCCCGCATTCAATGTTCCGAAGTCACTGGTGATTCATTATCACTATCAAGGTCGAGACGCCTTCGCCGCTTTCGGTGCGGGGTCTGCGCTTTCCGTAGGCGATCCGTTGGTGGAGACGAAATAACGATGTTGTTCGGCCTAGCCGAATCTCGCCGACGCGCGAGTTTTTGCAGTAGCGCTGCGAAAACCAGTTCGACTTTTGAGAGATTCACCACGAAGGACACGAAGTTCCACGAAGGGAAGAACGGAAGGTCTCTTTGTATTCCTTCGTGGACCTTCGTGCCCTTCGTGGTGCAAATCCTGCATTCGATTTCATTGCTTCTCGCAAAGAAGCCTCGGAGTTCTCTGTTGGACATGGCAGGACTTTTCGCAAAAAAGATTGGGACGCGGAAAACATGGACGACACGGAGAGAATTCAAAACGACAAGAGAAATTGCTTCAGCAAGCCACTGATTCGCCCCAGATCGGCGGATGGGCAGCGTTCACGGCGGCGAGCCTTGCATCTCTCGCCAGGCCGCCGCATAGCGCTCACAATCTCGTTGCGTCAGTCGATAGACATTGATCGAGTAGCCAATGGTCGCCACGGGCTCGAAGAATCGAAAGTATCCGAACTCGTCGATGCCCACCTGGACTCGTTCGCCATTCGTATCCCGCAGCGCGTGTGGTCGACCCTGGACGTAATTGGCACTGATGGCATACCACCCGGGTTGAGGAAACCGTGATGGCGGCAGATGCGATTTGATCCCGATTTTGACGGCACTGACCGTTCCAAAGTAGGCCAGGCCGACGTCAGGAACGTGGTTCTGATCGAGATACTGCTTCAGGGCATGCAGATCCTGGCCCCAATCCAGATTGGAATCGACCAGGTGCCAGCGTCCCCCGGCGGGGCCACCTGCCAGCAGGTTGAAATAAGCGAGGTGATGCGGGTGAAACCGCAGAGACAACGGAGCCAGGCACAGCGTCAGCCAGATCAACCGCGATCGCCAGGACATGGGGGTTCGTCGAGACCACGCCTCCAGCCACCGGGCTGACTGGCCCGCAAAGATGCACAGCAGCGGGATGGTCGGTAGGACGTAGCGGATGCCGATCTGGTTCGATGAACCGCTGGCCAGGATCGGCAGCAACAGCGCCCCGAATAGCAGGAACAGTCCATGCCGACAATCCCGGGAACCGGCGCGCGGACGGGCGACGGCGACCAGACCCGCCAGAAGCAAGGCCAGCGTGCTCGACGGCAACTTGTACTTGAGTGCCGACAGGTAATAGAAAGGAAACGGCGTATCACGCCATTCACCATCCAGGTAGACCGGGTGTTTGCGTTCCAGATCCTGGGCCAGTCTGTCCAGTGCGGCCACGAAATCACGTGGTGCCGGCGTGGGCAGCGACGGAATCGCCTGCTGAATGGAACGCAGTTGAGAACTGGCCAGTGTCAACGAACCCAGAGCGCGACCGCTGCCGCGAAACAGGTAGCCAGCGTTGATCACCAGTAACGACACCAGCAGCGCGACGACCCATTGCCCCAGCAATCGTGATCGAGGGACGGGAATCGGCTTGTCGTCGATCCCCAGACTTTGGGGGCGACTCAATCCGATCCTCAACACCAGCCACAGCGAAATTGACAACGGAACGAGGATGATCCCTGTCAGTTTGATCAGCGGGGCCATCCCCAGTGCCATCCCAAACTGGCATGCCCGGGACCATGTCGGGCGCTGAGCGAATCGAACCAGCGCCCACAGGGTCAGCGTCCAGATGGCAGCCAGCGGCAGATCGTGTGTGACGATGGACGCGTTGGCCAGGATCGTGGGACAACAGGTCCAGAGCAGGACGCTGACCAGTGCCGCGCGATCGCCGTACCACGATCGGGACCAGAGTACGACCACCACCCCCGTCACGGTCATCATCGGAATGATCATCAACCGGCCCAGCAGGAACCAGAACCGGGCATGCTCGGCGTTGGCGTTCCAGAAGGAATCGCCGATGGCACCCACATCCAGACGCTGATCGACGTCTCCGGCGTTCGCACCACCGAGGAAGAGGGGGAGCGCGGCCCACAGGCGGACGGGAGGGGGGTTGATCACATCGTCTTCAAATTGCCCGGTTTTCCACATCCGCAGCCCGATCGGCAAATGCCAGTATTCATCGTGCGTCGGAGTCCATTGTCGCGCACAATCCACGGCCAGCAGGAACTGGAGAGCCAGGCAGACCGCGACAAAGCCCCAGAACCGGCGAGTGGAGATCGGAACCAACAGTGGTTGCGCCGCTGAAATCACCGGCCCGATGGTTGAGACAGAGGAAGTGACTTCTTGCATGGGATTGGAGTTGGGCACGTACGGTCTCAAGGATGAATTGTGAAATCAGGGATTGCGGTTTTGTAACATTTGTCCTTGGTAAATCTCCGCACAATCGCGGCAACACTTCAGGTGAGCCGGGGAAATGTACTTAAATCCTGTCTGGACATTTTCAAACTGTTCTGGTGCCTTTTTCCCGTGCGAGTCCGCGCGGGGCAGATCCGTCGCTTTTTTCAAATTGGGAATCGGCTGCCACGGTTATGGAGTCCTTGACATGGCCGTGGCGATTATGCACTCGCACGGCCTTACCGAAGACGGTCAGACCGTGGCACCCCAACTTGGAAAACGCGATCGCCCTGCCGCGCGGGGCGCTCGGGCTTCATTGTGGGGTAGACCTTTACTAAAATCACGCCGCTTGGCAATTTCAGAAGCATCCGGTTTTTACAGTACAGTTCCAGGAGTGATGCAATGCGGCGGCGGGAATGGTTGTGCGCGGTGGCGTCCAGTGCCCTGATCGGATGCGGTTCAGGACCAGGCAAGGTCAAGGGGGAACCTCAGATTACCAAGGCCCCGGCGCTGCCTGAAGACAAGAAAATTCGGCTGGCATCGGGCGAGGCGGCTGGGGCTGGTGAAAACTACCGGGTCAAGTTCGAAACCACGGCCGGAAACTTTGTGATTGAAGTTCATCCGGATTGGGCTCCGCTGGGAGCGGAGCGGTTTCGTGAATTGGTGGAGTCTGGCTTTTACGACAACTGCAAGTTCTTCCGAGTCGTCGAAGGATTCATGGTCCAATTCGGAATCAGCGGCGACCCCGCCATCATGGACAAATGGCGTGATGCCAAGATCCAGGATGACGTGGTGACACGGTCCAACAAGAAGGGGTTTGTGACGTTTGCCACCTCGGGGAAGAATTCCCGCACGACTCAGGTCTTCATCAATTATGGCAACAATTCGACTTTGGATAACAGGGGGTTTGCCCCGTTCGGTGAGGTGATCGAAGGAATGGACGTGGTCGAGCGTCTGTACAAAGTCTACGGTGAAGCTCCCAGCCAGCGGCAGGATAAGATTCAACAGGAAGGGAACGCGTTCCTCGAAGCCAATTTCCCCAAGCTGGACTCCATCAAACAGGCGACTCTCATTCAGAACTAATCGGCAGCGTCCACGCGCAGTATGGTGCCTCGTCCGTCTGCCATAATCGACTCGACTTCCTGTCCATACGCTTAACCGCGATTCCAAATGCGCGAACTGGAATCGTCGGCCATGACCAGCATGGATTGCTCGTCTTTCTTGGGCACACGATTAAATCGTCCATCAAAAAAAGCCGCCCTGATGCTGGCATCAGGGCGGCTTTGTGTTTAGTCAGGTGGTTACCCAACAATCAGGCGATCAGTTTGGCGGGAACGAGCTCGATGGCCAGTCGAAGTAAGGAGCCAGTTTGTTGGTTGTGAAGAAGGTTCCGCTGTTCGTGGCAGTCTGGCCCTGTGGGATCTGGACGACGTGGTTGACGAAGCCGTTGTTAAACGCGGCTTCCACGTTCTGGGCCACGCCGAACTGGTTGAACGTATTCGTATCCAGCAGGTGGATGCGGAACACGTCGCCTGCAGTGATCCCCGCCGAACCGGCTCCAGCCAGCGTGAACTGGCCACCGGCGGTGTAATCGATCACACCATTGGCCCCGGTCCCGTTGACGCCGGTCGTGATGTCGTCAACACGCACCTGGGTGAACGCAGTTGGGCTGGCAATGTTGGGATTGTTCGGATTGGCGTTCGGGTTCACATAGAAGTTGGCCTGGCTGACCAGGGCGGCTTCCAGGAAGCGGGCTGCAATCACAGGACCAGGCTGCGTGGTGGAACCCGGGAAATTCGTGGGATCCTGGACGAAGTTCGTCACGTTAGAATCGAGAGCCTGAACATGCGTTCCGGTGAAGATGTTGTTGGAAGTCACGGTGTTCACAACATCGTAGTGGTAGGCGTCAACCTGGAACAGCGAGGTCTGCTGCTGAGCCGAGGAATTCGGGTTGATCTTGGTGTTTGGATCCGTGCGATGAGCACCGAAGGCTCCCATGTTCGGATTGTTCGATCCCGCGGACGAGATCGAGACCTGATCACCCACGTTGTTGATGAACCGCATATCCAGTTGGGCCGTGTCTTCCAGGAAGATGCGATCGACACCCGACACAATTTCGTCGACCGAGCCCGGAGTGTTCAGCAAGCCGGTCGTATTGATCGTACCGTTCGCATTGAATCCACCGGTCGAAGCCTGGAACGAGGCCGTGGCGACGTCGTCCAGCGTGTTCCCGTGGAAGGTGTTGTTGCGGATGTCCGCATTCACAGCCGCCCAGGTACTCACGTCGATTTCCAGCCCGTTGACATTCTGAATGCTGTTCACATAGGGTGATGCACTGCCGTTGTTCGAGACCGTGGAATTCGTCAGCACGAAGTCTGCATTCAACGTCGTGTTGTAGTTCAGGAAGTTGTAGAGTTGGTATCCATTGATGAACGCAGGGTTGGTGGTAAAGACGCTCGCGATATCCCGGAAGAATCCGCTCTGCTGCCTCGAGTTCGCGATGACCGCGATCCCCTCGAAGCTGTTGTCGCTGAACAACGAGTGATCGATCCCGTGGAAGTTGGTGCTGCTGTCCTGCATTTGGGCCGAATAGCCGCGGTTGCCGTTGAACCGGCTGGCCGTGTCGAACACATTTCCAATGAACGACGACGAAGCCTGGTTGCGGATTACGATCCCGTTCAACTTGTTGCCGAAGATCGAAACGTCCGGGGCATTGGTCGGATCGGCCGCCCCGGCGGCAATCCCTCCGCCGAACCGGTTCAAGGCCAATGTATTACCCACGTTCAGGTTCAGGAAGGAACCTGATGTTGTCGTGGCGTCGATCCCGTCACCACTCAGGCCGGTCTGCGTGGAACTGGCCGTCGGATACCCGATGCTGGTATTCGTCAGGTCGATCCGGGTGCTCGAACCGTCGGTCGTCAGCACATGCAGTCCGTCGTTGCCCAACTGGACGAAGGCGGTATCCCGCATGTCAATCCGGTTCAAGTTGAAGTAGTTGTCGCTGAAGCGTGAGGCCGTGATGCGGAAGTCATCCCCGCCATTGCTGTCAAACAGGTTGCGGGCGTTCGTCGCCGTTCCTGTCATCGAGATGTTGACGACCGACGAACTGGAGACATTGAATGGATCCGATCCGCCGTTGGCCTGGACTTCGAAGCCGTAGGCATTGGCGTTCAGGTTCGATCGTCCGTTGCCGCTGATCAGCATTCCGTTAAAGGTTGACCGAATGCTGTTGTCCGAGGTTGGATCACCCAGCGGAGTGGCGGTCAGCACGTCGCCGAACGTCGCCCGGTTGAAGGTCTGGACCAGGATCCCGCCCTGCAGGTTGTCGCTGGCCGAGGTGTCGCGGGCATTCACAACCAGGATCGAGTCGGCACTGGCGATGAATTGCATCCCGCGGCCGGTGTTCGAGTCGTAGACGCTATGACCAACCGTCTTCGGATTGTATGTCATCGCGACCGGGTTGGAATCGACGATGTCGATGCGGGTGATCGGGAACTGGGCGTTCGTGGTGGACACATTCAACCCGTTGATCCCGTTGTTGGTTGAGATCACGTCGTTGATATGGATGAATGAACCCCCATCCGTGATCGCCTGCCAGCTGACCAGGTTGACAGGATTGAACAGTGCAGCACCGGCATTGATTGTTGCGTCGTCCCAGGACAACAGGGCATTGTCACGACGGATGATGTCAATCCCGTTGCGGGTGTTGCCCGTCGCGTCAATCTGCTGCAACAGGATTGTTGCCTGGCCCAGGGCTGTGACCGCAGTGGTGTTGTCGGCGAGAGTCTGGCGGAACTGCGATTGCTCAATCGCATTGATCCGCAGACCATCCCCGGCGTTGCCGGACAGCGTCGTGTTGCGGGCGGCAGCACTACCAATGACGAACGAGTTCATCTGGGCATACTGTTGCAGCAGGATCCCGATGCCGTCGCCACTGAACGGATAGTTCGGCAGTGACGGATGGCTGCCAAGACGTGTGTTGGTGATATTAACGTTGTCAATCTTGACGTTTCCGACAGAGAACTTGGTTGGATCCAGGCTGCTGTTCGGATTGACGAACGAACCGCCGACCACCGCGATGCCGGCGTCGGTATTCGCATTAAACACGTTGCGGGCTCCGGTGCCAGTCACGTTCAAGTTGTACAGGGACTGGTTGGTGGCCTGCAGGAACAGACCGAAGCTGGCATTGTTGGAAACCGTGTTGATCCCAGCCGCATCGCTGGTCACGTTGATCGTGTTGCGGATGGCATTCAGGTTGTTCAGGACGATGTCGATCCCCATCCCACCGGCCGGATAGGTTGTGGTGGCTGATGGAGGGACAATCGAACCGTTGCCGATGAACTGGTCATGCGTAAAGTTGACGGTCAGGTCGACCCCGGTGGCAGGGTTCAACATCTGGAAGCCGTCCCCCTTGTTCCCGGTCACCACGTCGCGATCAATCGTGACCGTGGACAGAACGGCGGCGTCCTTGAGATCCAGTACGATCCCGTTCCCGCTCGTTCCCAGCCCGCCGGTGTTGTTGGAAATCGTGTTGTTCGAGATGTTCAACGAGGCCAGTGTGGCAGCACCATTGGCGATGAAGTTCACACCGTTTCCGTTGTTGGATTCCACGTCGTTCTGCACGATGTCGAACCCGGTCACGTTGGCATTCCCCAGGATGTTCGCGACGATCCCGTCGTGAGTCGTGGTGGATGATCCGAGACCGGTGTTGGTGATCGTGTTGTTGTTGATCGTCGGCGTACCAACGATGGTGGCACCCGTGTCAGCCGTCAGCACGATGCCGTCGCCCGACAGATTGCCGCCCGTTGCCGTACCGTTGTTGTCCACCGTCAGGTTCTGGATCGCCAGCGTCGGTTGGAAGGTGATCCCCAGTGCGGTGCTGGCATTGACGGCAACGATGTTCAACAGCGGATTCGGCAGCGGAGTCGGGCAGGGTGCATCGGGAGCGGTGTAGTCAATGACGTTGACCAGATTCGCACCCAGGATGCCGTTGAACGCCGTGTTGTCGATCACGCTGCCGTTGTTGACAATCACATTCACACCGTTTCCGGTGTTGTTACTGACGTTCATGATGTTGGATGGCAGCAGCGTGGTCTGGGCATCAATCGTGACGGCACCCAGTCCCACACCGCTCATGGTCACCTTGATGCCATCCTGACCAATCAACGGATTGTTACCGGTACCGTTGTTGCTGACGTCACTGAATCCACCGATGAAGACACCACCCTGGGCCACGTTTGTCATCGAGACATCGATGCCGTCACCCGCGTTGTTTTTCACTTCGCCCGGTCCCTGCAGCGAGACCAGTGCCAGTCCCGTAATGTTCTGCAGGTCGATGTGGATGCCGTCACCCGTCGTGCTGCCGTCAAACGTTCCCGACAGGCCGATGATCGCCTGGTCGGCACCGTTCATGTCCACATTCAGGGTCCCGGCAGCGTTGCCCAGCAGGGTGCTGCCACCGGTCATCAGCAGGTTTCCGACGATTCCACCGCCAGGCGGTGTCAGGTTTGAGGCAATAAAGTTGAGCCCGTATCCGCCGTTGTTCTGGGCCGAGATTCCGTTGCCGAAGTCATCCGCCTGGAACTGAGTTGTCATGGTTGCGGTTCCGATCGGAACAACCGTCGAATTGGTGGCCAGGAAGCTGAAGCCATCACCGCCGTTATTGTCCGCGGTACCACCGATGATCCGGAAGATTCCTGTGGTATCCAAACCATTGGTATCATTCACGGTCCCGTAGAACCCGGCGCCCAGGTTTCCATCGAAGTGCGAGGTGTTGGTTCGCACATGCAACTGTCCGCCGTCGTACACCTGACCATTGAACCCGTCGAGCGTGTTTCCAAGCAGTCCGTTGGCGGCATCAGCACCGGCAATCACGCTGTGGAAATCGATGTCCGAGATCGAGTTGGCTCCACTGACGTAGACGTCGAAACCGTCACCCGTGTTGCCCGAAAAGCTCATCGGATTGATCGCACCAGTGGTGGTTTCGGCACACACATTCAGGGTTGCGCCATTGTCGACGGTCGCGTTGAAGCCGTCACCCGGGAAGAAGATTGTGCCGTTGTTGTTGAACTGCGAATCAGCCATGTCGATTGCCACCAGGGTGAAGGCATCGGTGGCACCCACGAACAGACCATTGTGACCGCTTCCCGTCACGAACGAATCCGCCACCGACATGCTCAGCAGGGCACCGTTGTTGACGTTGAATGCCATTCCATCGACACCGTTGGAATCCACCGTGCTGCCGGTCAAAGTGATCTCGAGACCCGTTGTTGGATTGGGAGCCACATTATTGCCGGTAATCGTACCGAGCACGGCACTGACGGCGTTGTTCGACAGAGTACTGTTCAGGATATCCAGTGAAACATTCGTCGCCGTCGCAATCGTGTTCTGATTGACATCCAGCTCGATACCAGACTGCTGAGTTCCCCCGACAGCCGAGTTTCCGATCACGGCCGTATCGATCGTGAAGGCACCGGTTGCAGCGTTGTCGAAGACACCTGTCAAACCGTTGCCAACACCGGTTGTCCCGTTGTTGGTCAGGCTGGAATTCGAGACCAGGCCCGTCACCGTTGTATTGGCGTCCAGGGCCGTGACGTTGACACCGTCAATGCCGTTGCCGTCGATCAGGCTGTTCGCCGTGACCGCCAGGGTCACGGTGCCGGCCTTGTTGACAGTCAAGTCCACGCCTGTCCCGCCGTTGCTGGAGACGCTGGTGTTCGTGATCGAAACATTCGCCAGCGAGGCACCGGCCACGTTCGTCCCGTTAACCACACCGACGATGCCGTCCAGGACGTTGCCGGTCACAAAGCTGTCGGTGAACGCGGTCACCAGCTTGCCGCTGGAACCTGGAGCACCCAGGACGAAGTTGACACCATTCTGCTGGGTCAGATTCCCCAGGGTATTCCCGATCGTGGTGCCCGTGAAATTGACATTGCCCGTCGAACCGCCCCGCAGAATCGCCCGCACGCCATCACCAGCACCCAATTGGCCGTTGTCGGTGATCGTCGAACCGGAAAACAGGATCGGATTCAGAGCGGTCCCGAAGGTCGAGTTCGTTCCGTCGTTCGCCAGCAGCGCGACACCGTCCAGGCCGTTATTGCTGATATTGGCGTTCGTGAAGGTGGCTCCGTTCAGGGCCGAGATCGCCGTGGCCGCGACGTCCAGTCCAATCTGATCATTATTCGTGATCGTCAGATCGGTGCTGGTCAATCCGTTGATCGTCGAGTTGTTCAACAGGGCCCGGATCCCATCACCCGTGTTCCCATCGATTGTGTCGCTGCTGAGAGTCACGTTGGAGATCGTGTTCGTGGTCAACCCCAGCAGGATTCCGTCCCCGTTGTTATTGGTGATGGAATCGCCGCTGATGTTGAGAGCCGTCGAAGTCACATTGTTCCACTGGAGTTCCAGGCCGTTCGAGGTGTTTCCATCGATGGTGTTGTTCGCGAAGGCGGCCCCGTTCGCATTCATGACACTGCCGGCACTGTTCAGAATACTGAGGATGCCGTCGCCGGTGTTGTTCGAGACCGTGTTGCCGCTGATCTGCATCCCGTTCACCGAACTGTTGGAACCCGCGGCGTTCGTGATCGATTCCAGGATCCCGATCCCGGCGTTGCCGGTGACGATATTGTTGTTGATGTGCAGGTTGTCAGCCACAGCGAAGTTGGTGGCCACCAGATCGTTGACCAGGAATCGGATCCCACCGTCGGTCGTGGTGTTGGTCACAGTGTTGCCGGTGATCTGCATTCCGTTGGCGATTGGACCCGTCGGAGCGACGGTTTCCGACAGGTCGACCCCGATCCCGATGCCGTTCAGAGTGCCGTTCACCGTATTGTTCTGGATGAAGCCCTGGTTGCTGACGATGGTCGCGTTGGTGCCAGCCACCGTGATACCGCCCGTGCCTCCCGACGCACCGGTGTTCTCAACATCCAGGTTCTGGATCAGCAATGCTTTTTGCGGAATGATGCCGCTGCCACCTGCAGCCAGGACCACCGGCTGTGGAATGCAACTGTTAAAGGACTGGTTGTCGGTCGTGGTCAGCACGGTCAGGTTCACACCCGGCAGGCTGTTGAACGGGTCAACCAGGTTCGTCTTGACCAACTGAATGTCGACGCCATTCTGGCCGTTGCTGTCCATCAGGGTGTTACCGGCGGGGCCGGAGATCTCGATCGCACCTTTGATCGTCTTGGTATTCCCATTCATCTCAATGTGAATGCCGTTCAGCCCGTTGTTGCTGATGCTGGTGTAACCCGACACCGTCACGGCGGCGTTGGTCACGTCGTCCATTTCGATGTAAATCCCGTTGCCAATATTGTTGTCGATCGTGCCGGTCCCCTGACCGTTGATCGAAACAATCGCCGTGGTGATGTTCTGGAAGACCAGGTGCACGCCGTCGCCGGCACTGCCGTTGAACGATCCCAGCAGCTGCAGCAGAACCTGGTTGGCACCGCTGAATTGCAGGTTCTCTGGTCCTGTACCGTTACCCGTCAGCACGATCGGAGCACTGTTGGGATCCTGAATGAAGTTGGCACTGTTGGCTCCGTTGCCCTGCAGGACCAGGCCATACAAGCCATTGTTGGACGCGGAGAAGCCATTCCCGACATTGAGCGTCAGGTCGGAATTGTTTGAGGACAGGTTGCCGACCGTGGGGCCGAGTTCCACGCCGTTGCCGCTGTTGAAATCGGCCGAGCCGCCATAGAACAGGGTATTGATGTGACCGTTGTCAGCACCGAAGAACAATCCGTCCGCGACTGCCGCCGTTCCGTTGCCATCGAAGTGAGAACCAATGGACCGGAAATTGACCGTCCCGTCTGAGACGGCATTGGCGAGTACGCCTTCCAGGCCGTTGTTGTTGACGGACGATGCGGAGCCGACATTCAGTGTTCCGACACCGTACGACACTGTCCCGCTGTTGCTGGCATCGATGACGATCCCCTGCAACTTGTTGTTGGAAACCGTGGAGTTTTCCAGACAGACATTCATCGACGAATTGACACCGTCGGCCGACGTCTGAATACCGGCACTGTTCAGGCTGCCGCTCACATTTGAGTTGTCGATGTCCAGGTTGACAAAACCGCCCGCGGACGCCGTGGCCAGCACGTTCGACTGACCGCTGCCGCTGAGGTCGACGGTATCCATCAACAACGTGGTGCTGGAACCGGTGCCACTGGTGCTGGAACTGATCGCATGCTGGCTGTTGCCGTGGAAGTCGCTGTTGTTGATCATCAGGTCGAGGATGCCACCCGAGGTTACGCTCGACAGCAGGCCGGTCTGGCTTCCCGTACCGGTGACATTGTTCAGAATCCCCGGGTTCAGCGCGGTACCCACAGAGGAATTCGACTGGACGTCAAACTTCAAGGCGGCAATGGTGTTGCCGAGCAATTGAGTATTGGTCAGTGTCGGCGTGAAGACCGAGCTGTTCTTGGCAATCACGTCCAGGCCGTTGGCCGCATTGCCATTCACGGTGGTGGTGCCCGTCAGAGCCAGGGTGCTGCCGGTGGAACCGGACAGATCCAGCTTGATGCCGTCGCCACCGTTGTTGTTCACCGCCGTGTTGGCGAGTGCCGCAATGATGTTCGAGTTTGTGGCGGTGCCGCTCACGCCGCCCAGAGAATTGCCGCTGAACGAGGTGTTGTTGCTGGTGTTCAGATTGATCGTGCTGTTGGTTGTGGCCGTCCCCAGGAAGCCGTAGCCATTGACGCTGTTGTCGAACGTGGAATTGTTTGCGGTCAGGCTGAATGTGCTGTTGATGTTGGCCTGGGCGTTGACACCACTCAGTACGTTGTTGTCGTCGCTGGTTCCGGTCAGGCTCATCGTGGCCGAAGAGTTGGTCAGATTGGCGAAGATTCCGTTGGCACCACTGTTGCTGAAGCTGCCGCCCGAGACGGTGCTGTTCAGCACGCTGTTGTTTGTCCCGTTCACGACGAACGCGCTGGCGGCCGAATTCGTGGCGGTGGTATTCGTCAGGTTGATGGTGGCGGTCGAGTTGTTCATGTTGCCGAAGAAGCCGCTTCGGCCATTGCTGTTCAGCAGGGCGTTCGTGAACGTGCTGTTCAACGTCGACCCGCCAGACAGATCGTAGAAGAAGCCATCGCGACCATTCTGATTCATGTTGGTGCCGCTGACCGTCATGGTGCTGGTCGAACCACCGGACTGGGCGTTGTGAATCCCGTCTTCAATATTCTGATTAAACTGGGCACCAATCAGGTTCGCGATGGTTGTCGCAGCGCTGGAACCGACGATCTTCAGGCCGTCGACGCCGTTCTGGTTGGCGGTTGTACCGGTCAGGTTGTACGTACCCGTCCCACCCGCCTGGGTGATATTGATCCCCGTACCGCCGTTGAGGCTGGCATCCAGCGGAGAACCGGCGGTGGTGGATGTCAGGGTGACGGTTCCGCCATTGCCGGAGACGTCCAATCCGTCGGCAACGTTGTTGCTGGCGGACACGTCGTTCAAGGTGACATTCAGGTTCTGGTTGGTTTCAGTCAGGATGATCCCCGTACCGTTGCCATTGGCCTGAACATTGGTCAGCGTCGTGGTCAATGGGCCATTGTTGGCGATCAGGTCGATGCCGAATGGCTGGGTTCCCACCGGATTGGAATTCATGGCGACGTTGGTCAACTGCAGGTCGCTGATGCCACCCACGCCCGTACTGACGATGATCCCGCCGCCGGCGTTGTTCCCCAGGCCATCCGGGTTCGCATGGTCAGCCACACCCTGGTTGACGTCGGCGATAATGTTTGTCGTCCCGGTTGCATTGACCAGGTTGATGCCAGACCCGGTATTGCCGAAGATTTCCAGGCCGTGCAGATCGAAGTTGTTAACACCGTTGCCGAAGATTCCGTTGTTGGCCGAGTTCTCGATGTTGAAACCGGACACCACGTTGTTGTTGGCCAGGACAATCGCATTGCCGTTGTTCGAGCCAATGTTTGGATTGCTGACGAACGGGTAGTTGCCGCTCCCGTCGATGCCGGGCAGGACGAAGTTGCCCGCGACGGTGCAGTTCCCGTAAGTCGCAGACAGCGACAGGGGAGTCATCGTGCCGCCTTCGCCCAGCAACTGCTGATTGTTCAGCAGCAGCATGCTTCCCAGGTAAGGGTTCGCCTGGGTGGAAGTTCCCCGCTCGACAACGATGATGTCGGCATTTGGAATCCCGTTTGGATGGTCGAAGCTGTTGAACGGATTCTCGAAGGTCCCGTTTCCGGCGTTTGGATTCGAGTTGTCGATAAAGGAAACAAAGTACGGATTGCCGGTGTTCGGGTTGATCGCGGCGACCAGGGCAGTTTGCGTGGTGCCGTATTGTTCGATGGCGATTCGCCAGTTACGTTGCCACGGAGACAGCATGCGGTCCCGAGTGGTCAACTGGGGAAAGTACCGGGTGGGGTGGAATCCCGAGAACCGGAAGTCCGCCACGGCGTTGACATTCGTACCCCAGACCCGGTCCGTGGTCACGTTCACACCCACGATCAGATCGTTGGCCACCTGAGCTTCCAGTCGGCCGCGGAAGCCGAGTGGATTGTCCTCGGTCGTGTTCGGAATTTTTTCGTCGATCGGCGGAGCCTTGACCTGACTGGCGTGATAGTAATACGCACCAGCATAGGCTCGCAGCCAGGGAGTTGACGGGAAGACCGGAACGCCGAATTCCACGTCGAACCCGCTCATCGCCTGCTCACGCAGCACGGCCCGCTGGCCATTGAAAACAATCTGATTTCCCGAGAAGAATGGATCGCCCGACACACACAAGGCACCGCCGTTGGATACGAATTTGTCCTGGACACCGCCGGTGAAATACCCGTTGATCCGGGCATCCCAGTTGCGGCCCAGGGTTTCCAGACCAAACGTCGCCTGGTGGAAGTTGTTCTTGCTGTAACTTTGATCGATGTCGTAGTACCCGGCGGCACCAATCGACCGATCCCAGTTCTCCAGGTATTGGCGGGCGACCAGACCGAAGTTGCCCCCAAACGTGGTGTTGTTGCCAAACATCGCTCGCGCGTCGGCACCAATCATGGTGTTTGACCCGACCCAGAACGGAACCATGCCACCAACGTTGGTGAAGCCCCCCCCCTGGTACCCCACGCCGTTGCCGGACATGTAGCGACCGAAGGCATACGCTCCAGCACCTGGTGGCGGCCCTGCGCTATAGGTGACCCGGCCACCCTCGGAGCCGAGAGTCGCACCCCCACTGTAACTGTCGTAGGTGACCCGGCCGGAATCATCCGGCTGCGAGTCCGCCGCCTGACCAAATGCCGAGGCTGCGAACGACAGTGACAACAGGCACAGAAGACTAGCTTTCAAACGATGCATGGACGCCTCTCTCCACCAGAACTGGCTTGGGTGACTCCGTCCCGTGAGCTCGTAATGAGCCCGAGCCTTAAATGTTTCGCACGCCTTCCGTCGATTCCGATTGCGCGGACACGACGGAATGTAGCGCGTCTCCTCGTTATTCGGCTATTCCGAGTTGTCGGATTGAGAGGAACTTTGCCGGTTCTAACGAATAGCGCGGATTTGACAGCTGCTTGAGACGTTCGCCACGCCTCACTACCGTAGCCCCAGACTACGCAGCCAACTCATTTTAATGACATATCCCGCTACACGTTGACCGACGACGTGAACTTCACGGCGATCCACAAGTTACACTTCAGCAGTGAGTTACAGCCGCAATCCAGGAGCAACACCGCGATCGGAATCACCGTTTTGGCAGCAATTGCCGAAAGTGCCATGATTTTGCGTAAAGTCTGACAATTGCGAGATCAGCTCTCTTCAATCGCCCGTTTTCTCCGGTCATTTTTGCCGCACTTGATGCTTTCGCTCCCGCATCTCATTTTTAAACTCGCTGGCAACTGAAATCGCGGTCGTACAAATCCCACCTTGTCGGTCGCAATATTGAAGGTGCCAGTTATTTCGCGACGTCACCCAGGCAGACATTTTTCGTCGCAGAGTTGAAGCCCACGTCGCAACTCGTTACCTTTCTCCTCCCCCGAAGGACCGTCTTTGAGCAAAGAGGGCGGGGGGCCGCGATGCCGGTGTGCATACGTTGGCTCGTTGGATTTTCGCGGGCAGGGACTCCTTCTCTCCCGAATGCAGTGATATGACGGAAGGCAGACGGTCGTGATCGCTCCACAAACATCATTTGTCAAGCAGGCGGAGATCCGCCAGGGTGGGGCGTATGCTCCGAAGTGGTATGTCATTGATGCCGAGGGGATGGTTGTCGGTCGTCTGGCAACTCAGCTCGCCACCGTGCTGATGGGCAAACACAAGCCCGAATACACTCCGCATGTCGACACGGGCGATTACGTCATCGTCCTGAATGCCGACAAGGTGCGTTTCACGGGCGGCGAAATGGTCCATAAAGACCACGAACATTACACCACGAAGATGGCCAAGAAGAGCTACCAATGGTTTACCGGCTGGCCCAGTGGGCAGCGGAACATTGCGGCCCTGGACCTGTGGGTCAAAAAGCCGAACGAAATCCTGCACCTGGCGGTCAAGCGGATGCTTCCCAAGAACGCTCTGGCTCGCCACATGCTCGATAAGTTGAAACTGATCACTGGTACAAGTCACCAATATCAGGCCCAGCAGCCGGCTCCGTTCCCGGAACATCTGCTGCCTCGGTAGTCTGTGAATTCGATTTCCTGTTTTGACGCAAGTAACTGAACTGGCAGTGCCCCATGGACGATACGACAATCACGACCGATTCTGGCGAACTGACGTTTTCTGCGGAAACCACGGCTCCCGTGACACCGGTTGAGCCTGCGGTGCCCGTCATCCGCCGTGGCAAGCTGGACCGCTTTGGCGTGGCGATGGGAACCGGACGTCGCAAGACCGCCGTCGCCCGAGTCCGCCTGAAGGCCGGCAACGGTGAATTCGTCATCAACGGTCGTCCGCTGGAAGAATTCTTCTGCGTCGAACGCGATCGGATCATTGTCCAGGCGCCGCTCAAGACGGCCGAAAAGCTGGGCCAGGTCGATGTCTGGGTTCGCGTCAATGGTGGTGGAACCACGGGACAGGCCGGAGCCATTATTCTGGGGATCGCGCGTGCCTTGGAAGCGATTAATCCGAACCTGCATGCCGTCCTGGCCGAAGGTGGTTATCTGACCCGCGACAGCCGAATGGTCGAACGCAAGAAGTATGGACACAAGAAGTCCCGCCGCAGCTTCCAGTTCTCGAAGCGTTGATTGGACAATGGTCCGCTCCGCTTGATAGCTTGCACAGGAACCCCCGCTGGAAATGCTCCGGTTGGGGTTCTTGTGTTACCAATTGCCAGTGCAAAGTCCCGGCGGGGTTGCCAATGGTCCTGACATCAGCCATGGAACCCGAAGCGTCAACGAGGCAGCCATCGGGAAACGCCGCGAATGGCTCCCTCGCTGACGCTGCGGGTTGGTAGAATAAGTGCCCGATTGGGCGTGACGCCCCGGTGTCCGCGGTTCCCTGACGTGTTGAATGACCCAGGTGAGAGAGTGCCATGAGCAGCATCCGGTCATCCGCGGGAACCTACAACTGCCTGCTTCAGCCGGATCTGAAACTGATGCTGGCCGAGGGGGATGAAGTCGGCCTGCAACAGTTCTGCGAAGTCCTGAATCCCATTATCGTGGCTGAAGTCGTCGAAGGGCTGGAACCGGCCGACACCTGGCGGCTGCTGTCTTCCACCAGCATCGACCGCCAGGCCGAGATCTTCGAATCGATAGAGCCGACGCAGCAAATCGAACTGATCTCGGCCGTGGATCGCAAGCACCTGTCGCAACTGGTCGAAGCGATGTCTGCGGACGATCGAATTGACCTGCTGGAGCACATGGATGAAGAGCAGCTGGAAGCGCTGCTGCCCCTGATGGCCCAGGCCGAACGGGACGAAATCCGCCGGATGCTGTCCTATCCGGACAACTCGGCCGGTTCGATCATGACGACCGAATATGCGTCACTTCCGGAAAACATCTCCATCAGTGACGCGCTGGGACGATTGCGGAAGCAGGCCCCCGACAGCGAAACCATTTACTACGTCTTCGTCGTCGACGAAGGCCGGCATCTGCATGGCGTCATCACGCTGCGGGAACTGATCCTGGCCCGGCCGAATGCCCTGCTGGCGGACGTCATGCGACGGGATGTGATCGCCGCCAACGTGGTGGATGACCGCGAAGAAGCGGCCCGCATGATTGCCCGGTTCGACCTGATCGCGCTTCCCGTCCTGGACGAGGAACAGCGGCTGGTCGGAATCATCACGCACGATGATGTCCTGGATGTCGTCCAGGAGGAAGCCGCCGAGGACGCGTATCGACAGTCCGCCATCCAGCCACTGGAACATGGTTATCTGTCGACGCCGCTGTTGACAATCGCCTGGAAGCGCGGAATCTGGCTGCTGGTGCTGTCGGTCATGGCGCTGGGAACAGCGACTGTCATGCGCCTGTTCGGGAAGGCGGAACAGGATGAAAACTGGTTGGACTGGTTCCTGCCGCTGGTTCTCGCCAGCGGGGGCAATACGGGCTCGCAGTCGGCCACGCTGGTCATCCGTGCCATGTCCATGAATCTGTTGTCGAAGCAGGATCGCGTCCGGATGGCCGTTCGCGAACTGGCCACCGGAATGATCCTGGGAACATTTCTGGGGCTGTTCGCCTGGGCGGCCCTGCAGATCATGTTCGGCCGCGACTGGATGCAGGCCGGGGTGGTCTCGCTCACCATTGCCCTTGTGGTCACGATGGGGACGGTCACCGGATCACTGCTGCCGATGTTCTTCGAATCGCTGGGCATGGACCCTGCAATCATGTCCAATCCTCTGATCGCCTCGCTGAGCGATATCGTGGGGGTGGTCATTTATTTCTCCGTGGCGATTCTGCTGCTCTGACCGGATCATGGCAATCGCCATTTTTCAACGGGCGGTCGATCCGACGGGGCGGCGGCTCCAACCCGGACCAGCCCCGTCACCCCACTGTTTAATGGGCGATGGCCCTGCAAGGTACGGTCGCCTGTCTGGACGCACGGGCATCCACTTGGGAAACTATCCGGTGCCATCGTTGCAGGAATCTGGAAGCTGGCGCAATGACCGTTGCGCCCGGGAAGTAAAGTGCATCATGAATCTGCATCAGGAATACTTGAAGGCGGTGACTCGACGTCACTTCTTCGGACAGGCGGGCGTTGGTCTGGGAGCGGTGGCGCTGGCGACGATGATGCAGCGGGACGGCATCGCGGCTCCCGCGACACGCGCCGCCAATCCGCTGGCTCCCAAAATGCCGCCCCTGCCCGCCCGGGCCAAGCATGTCATTTATTTGCACATGGCAGGCAGCCCCACTCAACTGGATCTGTTCGACTACAAACCGACGCTGCAGAAATACAATGGTAAGCCCTGTCCCAGGGAATACCTGGAAGGAAAGCGATTCGCCTTTATCCAGGGTGTTCCCAACATGCTGGGGACACCTTTCAGTTTTGCCAAACATGGAGAGTCGGGGGCGGAACTGAGTGAAGTCTGGAAGTTTCTGCCGGAGGTCGTGGATGACATCGCAATTGTGAAGTCGATGCAGACGGAGCAGTTCAATCACGCCCCGGCTCAATTGTTTCTGCACACCGGCACGAACCTGTTTGGCGGTGCTTCGCTGGGATCCTGGACGACTTACGGCCTGGGATCGGAAAACGAGGACCTGCCCGGATTCGCCGTGCTGACCAGTGGCGGCAAGACACCCGATGCCGGCAAAAGTGTGTGGGGGAGCGGTTTTTTGCCGTCCATTTATCAAGGGGTTCAATGCCGGTCACCGGGCGATCCCGTGTTGTTTCTGTCGAATCCGAGCGGACTCGATCGCAGCGGTCGCCGGGAAACGCTGGATGCGTTGAAATCGCTGAACCAGTTTCAGGCCGAACGACTGGGCGATCCCGAGACAATTACGCGCATCGCCCAATACGAACTGGCGTACCGCATGCAGAGGGCCGTTCCCGAGATCATGGATATCTCGAAGGAACCGAAGCATATCCTGGATCTGTATGGTGCAAAGCCGGGCTTCGTCCCGGAATCGGAGGGCGCTGCCGATCCGCGAGTGCTGTACAAGGGCACCGATGCGGCGCTGGCGAACAACTGCCTGCTGGCGCGCCGACTGGTCGAGGCGGGGGTTCGGTTCGTTCAGATTTACGACTGGGGATGGGACCATCACGGTGTCAGCCCGGGGGAACACATTCCGACGATTCTGCCGATCAAGGTTCAGCAGATCGACCGGGCGCTGACCGCCCTGATCAAGGACCTGAAACAGCGCGGGCTGTTCGACGAAACGCTGATCATCTGGGGCGGCGAATTCGGCCGCACTCCAATGCAGCAGAACAACGCCCCGAACCAGCCCTATATCGGCCGTGATCATCATCCCTATGCGTTTTCGATGATGCTGGCCGGGGGCGGAATCAAGGGTGGCCAGACGTACGGCCAGACCGACGACATCGGCTACTATATCACCGAGAACCCCATGGATATCCGGGATCTGCAGGCAACCATTCTGCACCTGCTGGGGATCGATCCGTTTAAATTGACGTACAGCTTTCAGGGACTGGATCAGCGGTTGATTGGTGCCGAAGGCAAAGCGAGGCTGCATCCGGCACTTCTGGCCTGAAGTCAACGGGCTCACGCGAGCGTGCAGGGTCGACCAGGGACAAGCAACAAACCACGAACCCCATTCGGAGTCGAAGATGAGTCGACGTTCTGCGCTCTGGAGTATTCTGGCAATCGTGACAATTGCGATCGGGAATGGAACGGCTTGGGGGGCGGATCCCGTTCGGGTCGGGATCCTGGGGATCGACAATTTTGGGTCGGTCGCTTACACAGAGTTCCTGAACCGACCACATGCCGCAGGGGACTTCGAGGGAGTTCGCGTTGTCGCGGCCTATCCGATCGGCTGCGATGACTATCCCGACAGCGCGAAGCTGGTCGAGCAGTGGAAGAAGCAACTGCTGGAGATGTACCAGAAGCCCAAGGATCCGAAGGATGCCGTGCCGCCCATTGAAATGGTCAATTCGACGGAGGAACTGCTGCAGAAATGCGACGCGGTGATGATCTTCAGCATGGATGGCCGACTGCACCTGCCGCAGGCGACGGCCGTCCTGAAGGCGGGGAAGCGGTTGTTCATCAGCCGTCCGCTGGCCTCTTCCCCCGAGGACGCCGTGGCGATTCTGAAATTGTCCCGGGAAACGAAAACTCCCTGTTGGAGCAGTTCACAACATCGATTCAGCGCCGGTTTCAGCGGGATGCGGAACCATCCGGAAGTCGGCAGGGTGATTGGCTGTGACGTGTATGGAGGCTGGATCGTGAACGCTCCCGAGGCGGACAAGTTCACTCGTCCGCTGCACAGCATCGAGACCTTATATACGATCATGGGGCCGGGGGTCGTGTCGGTCACGTGTACGTCGACTCCGACGGCAGAGTCGATCACAGCGCTCTGGCACGATGGTCGAGTCGGAACGTATCGTGGCATCAAGGAGGGTGCGGTCAAGTACAGCGCGACCGTGTTCGGCGACAAGGGGGTGTCGACAGCCGGGATCTATGGACACGGGGTCCCGGTGAACGGAGTTGTCCCGACCAACGACAAATACGTTGGTTACGAAGGCTTGGCGATTGAGATCGCCCGTTTCTTCAAGGGGGGGCCGCCTCCCGTCAGTGCCGCCGAAACGCTGGAAATCTTTTCACTGCTGCAGGCTGCCGAAGCCAGCAAGGCTCAAAACGGGGCCGTCGTGCGATTGAAGAATCTGGCAGCGGATCTGGGCGAATAAGCCCGTAGGACGGACGATTCGTCCGTCCGAGCCCGTCGTGTGATCTCAGATCGAGCCGATTGGACACCGTTTCAACCCAAGGGCACCGCCTGCGGAACTCATCCCGGTCCATTCTAACCGTCGAAGATCCGCACTTCCGGCGGATTCTGCGCCTTTTGAATGCTGAACTCGAAGCTGCCAGCGCCGTCATCGGCGGAAGCTGCTTTCCGCATGTCAGACCTTACGGCTTGTACTGAAAGTACGCTTTGTAACGGTAATTCACTCAACAGCATCCCCCGACTTTTCCGAAAACTACGGATAACCGCTATAGGCGGAGTAATCGTTAAGGTCCCGGAATGCACCGGGAACATTGGTGATTGTCGCTGAGCAGGGGTGGCGTGCGAGATTTTCTCAGCAGTCGCTGGAGCAACCGATGAATCTTAGAATCAAGCGGTGTTTGTCCGGACTCATGACTTGGGCTGCGCTCACGGGTGTCGCCATCGCTCAATCACCGGGCGAGTCAGAGGGTACCGTCAGGCTTGGCAAGCCACCGGCAGTAGAAGGTCTGCCACAGGGTGAAGGAGTCGTTCGACTTGGTGCGCAACAACCGGTTCCACAACCGGTTGCCGAACCAGGACCGCTTCCACCCGCGCTGCAATCCGTGGATCCCGGGCAGACTCTGCCAGGTGGTTACTTTGGCCTGCAACCGCTGGATCGACGGTTCCAGACCAGGGTCAATGTGGATTCGCGTGGCGGCGGCCTGTATGGCTACCAGGCGGGCTACACTCAAGTCGGCATTTTCCAGCCGTTTGCCACGGACTCGGAAAACGCGATCCTGTTCGTGGATGCCCGTGGACAGGTGGGCTATGACCAGGGTGGCGGTGCCAACGTGGGTGCCGGCTGGCGTTGGTGGATGAGCGACGTGGATCGCATCATCGGCGTTTCGGCCTGGTTCGACACCACCAACGGCGGGATCGGCCCCAATTTCCAACAAGTGGGTTTGAGCTTTGAATCGCTGGGACGCTACGTCGATTACCGAATCAACGGCTACATCCCGGCGGGTGATCACAATCACGTCGGCACGTCCGTGCTGAACAACACCGCATCGTGCATGGGAAACAACATCGTCTTCCAGCGCACGACCCAGGTCGCCCAGGGCTACAGCGGCTTGGACGTCGAAACCGGCGGTCCGCTTCCCATCATCGGGCGATACGGTGTCAACGGCTACGTCGGTGCTTATCACTTCATGGGCGCCGGTCAGGCCGGTGGCAGCTTTACCGGGGTCAGCGGCCGTTTCATGTCGCAGATCAACGAAGACGTCTCCTTCGGGATGCAGGTCACCAGCGACCACACGTTTGGGCTGAATACTCAATTCCAGGTGTTTGTTGCGCTGCCCGATGGAACATCCAGCCGGTGGATGCGGAATCCCCAGGTGCGTGACCGCCTGACCCAGTCTGTCTACCGTCAGTACCGGGCGATTACTCACATCGACGAAGTGAAGACGACCGAATTGGCCGTCAATCCGACAACGAACCTGCCTTACTTTGTCGCGTTCATCAATCCCAACAATACGACAGCGGGGACGGGAACGGATGAAAACCCGTTCAACTCGATCGCCCAGTTCAACAGTCTGACTTCAGCCCAACGCGCTGCATATGACGTCATCCTCGTAAATGGTCGTACGGATGGGACCAGTACCAACCTGGACACAGGCCTGGGAACCGCCACGCCCGACCAGGGATTGGTGCTCAGCGACAACCAGCACTTGTGGGGAGGTGGGTTGACTCACAGCTTTGTCACCACCAACGGAACGTTCCTGTTTAACTGCAATGACGTTTCCGCAACACCGATCCTGGTCAACAACGAGACCTCGGGGGATCTGGGTGGCACGGTTGTCACCCTGGCCAATAACAACGAAGTTTCCGGAGTCACCATCAATGGCGCCACCACGTTTGGAACGACCGTCCAGAACTACGGGATTGTCAGCCAGGCCGGCGGGATCACGAACGGGTTTAACATCAACAACAACCTGTTCCAGAACACACTGGAGGCCGTGCAGTTGGAGCACAGCGGCAGTGCCCTGGGACTGTTGACCAGCAACAGTGTCGTCGGGGGGCCCGCGACCGGGAATGCTGTCGGATTCCAGTCCAATGCCGGATTTGATATCACTCAGGGAGTCGGGACACTCAGTCTGCTGGCTCAGAACAATACGGTCACACAGGTTAACGGTGAAGACGCCAACGGCAACGGAGTCCTGGATGCCGGTGAAGATACGAATGGCAACGCCACTCTGGATATCGGCATCGGCATGAGATTCGTCGCCGACGGCGCCGGTGCGATCATTAACGCGAACGATCCAACCAATGCCGTCCAGCCACTGGGAATCATTGGCAACACCGTCAGTGGCAGCGGAGCGGGGATCGATATCGAGGCGCTGAATGGTGGAACGTTCAACGCCAGCCTGCTGACGAACAAGCTCAGCAACAATACCACCGGTTCCAGTGCGTTGCCGACCGCCGGCTACGGATTTGCCGCGACCGCCAGCGGGATCGGCAGTTCGATCGTCATCGATACCTACACCGACAACACCACCAGCAACAACGAAGGGGACGGGGCGGTTCTGACCGCCAACAATGGCGGTATCCTGGCTGTTACAGGAGACATCCTGGGTCCCGTGAGCGGTGGGACGACCACCGGCAACACGTTTACCGGCAACCAGGGTGACGGTCTGCGGGTTCAAGCCGACAACGGTGCGATCCAGTTGCAGTCGATTACGTCTGTCACGTTCGATCAGAACGGTCAAAACGGCCTGAATCTGCAGGTGACCAATGGCGGTCAGATCGGAATCACAGATCCGCTGTCGAGCAATGCCTTTACCAGCAACACGCTCAACGGTCTGCTGGTCAACGCTCAATCCGGGGTGATCAGCCTCGACTTGAACAACACCACCAATGCCAACACGTTTAACAACAACGGAACCGGAGCCCTCGGTGGCAACGGATTGTTGTTCCAGACGGCCACAGCCGGCACGATCCTGACCGATCTGAAGGGTGTGACGGCAACCGGCAACTCGAATGACGGGATTGGATTCTTTCTCGATGGCGGCGTCATCAATGTGACCAACATCCAGGCGAACGTGGCCACGGGCAACGGTCGCGACGGGATGAGCCTGATTAACAGCAACGGGGGCGTCTTTAACACCACCAACATCGGGGGTACGACGCCGGCGCTGGGGAACGACTTCTCCAACAACGCCCGGGCCGGTCTGTTCTTCGGTGGGGTCACTCCGCCGACACCGGCGGCCTTCAACAACATCGCGTTGATCGCCAACAACAATTTCAACCGAACCACGACGGGGACCGAGGGGATCCTGTTCGACACGACCAACGTCTTCACATCGAATTCCGGTGCCGACATCTCACTGATCCAGAACACGTTCGTGGGTGGATCGGCCACCAGTGGTCGCGGGATCGGCGGCGAAGTCAGCGGTGGCGGCCTGATGTTCGCCCTGGGGGACAACCAGGCCTCGCATGCGAACACGTTCACCTCGAACAAGGACGCGAACATCGGCCTGGTGTTCAGTGCGGATTCGATCAACGAGTTCACGATCGACAACCACACGTTGTCCGGAGTGGTCAACGGCACCAACAACCTGTTTGACGGTGAAGGTGTCGCCTTCATCCTGCGTGACACTGCGACGCTGACTGGCTTCATCCAGCGGTCGACGTTGCAGAGCAACGCGGGTGATGCCATCCGCATCGATGTGACCGGTAACGATGCGGCGAACTTCGCCTCGGTCAACAACTTCACCATCGGGGGGGCCACGGCCAACCTGGGGAATACGATTGGTGGTACTGGACTGGGGAACTTCGACGGGATCGCGATTACTCGCACCTCCTCGGGCGAAGTCAACAACATGTCGATCCTGAACAACTCGGTCACGGGGAACAATCGCAACGGGATCAACCTGATCTCGGCCAACGCCTTTACGACCGACACATACACGATCAACAACAACAACGTTTCCAACAACGCGATTGACGGGCTGCGTCTGGATGTCCGGGCTGACGCCCAGTTGCTCGCGATGGTCGATTCCAACAGGTTCAACAGCAATGGTGGCAGCGGGATCCATACGGTCCAACAGTCGAACAATGCCACTGACCAGCGCGCCGTCAGCGGGATCTGGACCCACAACACGATTAATAGCAACGGCCTGGATGGTATCAATCTGCTGGCACCCATGAGCGGACTTGTCATCGGTGACCCGGTCGACCTGACCTTGGGCAACACGATTTCGTTCAACGGCCGCAACGGGATCAATGTCCAGGGCCCTGGCGATGTGACCATCGGCAGCAACGTGATTGCGACCAACGGTACGGCGGGAACTCTGGGAACGGCAGCTGAAACGGCCGGTATCCAGGCGCACGTGGCACCAGATAGCAACATTATCATCATCAACAACCATATCACCGACACCCGCGGCGACGGTGTTGAATACTCGATCGCCCAGGGATTCAACGGCGGCTTGGGCGTGCTGACGATGTATAACAACACGATCGACTACAACGACGGACGTGGTGTGGACATCCTGAACCGGCAAAGCAACTTCATCCAGGTGGACATGATGTTCAACCAGATCAACCGCAACGGGCTGGAAGGTGTCTATGTCGTCAATACTTCATCCGCCACGCAAAACCAGTTTAACGACAGCACGACCGCTCTGGACCAGAATGGGTCGATCTTCGAGTCGCCCACCATCGAAATGCGGTTTGCCGAGAACTCTGTGACGGGGAACGGATTCAGTACCACTTTCCAACCCAACGGTCCCCCGGATTCGACAGGCCTGGTGGTCAGGGTGGGAACCAGCACGACGTACGGCTTCAGCAATCCCGGCGGATTTGCCAGTGTCGGTGGAGCGGTGGCAATCGACGGCAGTCCATTCGGACTCTCGTCCGGATTCGGCGGTGTGACGATGACCGTCGACAACAATACCTTTGGGGGTAACTTCGGCACGGACATCACCTTCAAGTCGTTCGTCTCGACGGGCAGCAGTGGTGGAACGGGAACCGCCTGGGACAACACCCAGTTCAACCCGTCTGGCTACCAGGGTGATCCTCTGTCTCGACTGGACCTGTACTTCCGCAACAACACGTTTGATTCTCAGAACGTCAACAACACCGGCAACCTGACCGGAGTGCAGTCGGGGAACACCAGCTATGTGGCGTACTACAACAATGCAGATGGCGTCTTCAAGTCCCGCCTGAACAATATCGCGGCACCGAATATTCCCGGTCCATTCAACAGTGCATCACGCCGTCGAAATGCCCAACGGCAGGCCGCCCGGTACAACTTGCCACCAGTCTCACCATTCGGTGCCACCTACCTGTATCCGGGCATGGGTGACAGCACCTTCCGCGTGAGCAGTGACAGTGATCTCAGTATCTTCTTACTCGACTTCAACAGCCCCATGACGAACACATTTGATGCCAACGGAACATACCTGCCCAATCCGACGGCGGACGACATGCCATTCGGCTGGGGAACGTTCTAAACCTGATGCCGTGCGAAGCACCGGCAGTCTCCGCCGGAGCTTCGCCTGAGACCGACACCGTGCCAGCAATGGCACGGTGTTTTTTTACGGATCGACACGACGGTCGATCAACATGGCTCTCAACATCGATTCAGGAATTCAAACGATTCGATCATGACCTCGGGGGCCATGTGGCTGTGACGGCTCAATTCCACGTTCACTCCGCCCTCGTAGCCCAGATCCCGCAATGCCTGCAGAACCGGCGGAAAGTCAATTGTGCCATGGCCGAACCGCAGATGATCATGGACCCCGCGCTGCATGTCTTCGATGTGGATCGTATAGATCCGGTCATGCCATTCGGCCAGGTATTCGGCGATCGGCCGCGGTTCCAGGCAATGCACGTGGCCGACGTCGACGCACAGGCCCAGTCCCGGCCCTTCCACCCGTGACAGCAGTTCCTGATAGTCGTCAAACGTCTCGACCAGCATCCCGGGTTCGGGTTCGAATGCAAGTCGGACATCGCGGGGTTGGGCGTACTCAAGCAGTTCCCGTACGCCGGCCGTCAGTCGATCATAAGCTTCCTGACGTGAGGCATCGTCGCGGACTGTTCCCGCCCAGAACGATACAGCGTCCGATCCCAATGATTTGGCGATGTCAACGCAACGTTTCAGGAAGTCAACGCGGATCGCCCGCTGCCCGGACAGTGGGCTGACCAGCGTTGGTTCATGCTTGTGGCGCGGGTCCAGCAGAAAACGTGCTCCGGTTTCGATGCACGAGATCATTCCATATTGAGCCAGCAGGTGCCGTGCGCGTTCCAATTCGCTCGCCAGATTGTCCGCGTACGGATTCAGGCAATGATGGTCGATGGTCAACGCAATCGACCGATACCCAATCTCGGACATCAGTTCGAGCCCCTGCTCCCACCGATGTCCTGTCAAGCCGTTGGTGTTGTAACCGAGTCGCATGTTCGGTTGTCCATCCATTCGAGGTGCGTCAGCCTGGTGCGCCTGGTGCGGTGGCACCCAACAGATCTTTCATTTGTGAAAATGTCCACATCCTGTCGGCCAGGGCATCGACGCGACCTTCATGGAGCATCGCTTCGGCCAGATGCTGGACGGCCCAAGCCGTAACGGCAAGACTTTCCACAGGTGACACGACAATCTTGAATCCCAGCGCCTGAAGTTCCGCCGCGGACAGGATTGGTGTGGCACCACCCACCAGCATATTGGCCAACTGGGGGCGGGAAATCTCCCGCCCAATCCGCGCGAGTTCTTCGCGGGACTGGGGGGCTTCCACAAAAATCACGTCGGCCCCGACTTCGGCGTACAAGTGTGCTCGATCGATGGCGGACTCCAAGCCTTCCACCGCGCGAGCATCCGTTCGTGCAATCACGACGAAGTCTTGATCCTGGCGGGCATCCAGGGCCGCCTGCAGTTTGTCGGACATTCCCTGCACGGGAATCACCTGCTTGCCGGCGAAGTGCCCGCAGCGCTTGGGAAACACCTGGTCCTCCAGCAGCATCCCTGCCGCCCCGGCGCGTTCAAACTCACGAACGGTCCGCATCACGTTGGGGATGGCTCCATAGCCCGTGTCCCCATCCACGATCACGGGGACATTGACCGCCGCCGTCATTCGTCGTGCCGCCTCGGCCATTTCCGACAGACCCAGCAGTCCCAGGTCCGGCAAACCGAACGCACTGGCCGAAACGCCGAAGCCACCCAGAAACAGCAGCGGCAAGCCCGCCTGTTCCATCACTTTGGCCGTCCAGGCATCGTGCGGAGCCAGGCTGCGAATCAGCCCCGGTTGGGCCAGCAATCGACGCAATTGTTCCGGTCCGCGGGGCATCGAAAATGAATTCCAACAAACTGGCACCGGGCTGCTAGCCCACCGACGAACTGTTGAAGATTGGCAGCATCAGCGCGATCAGTACAAACAGGATGACACCTGCCATCATGACCAGCATCAGCGGTTCCAACAACCGCACCACAAGGTCCAGTTGTCGATTTGTCTGTCGTTCCATTTTGTCGGCAATTGTGACCAGCACCTGTTCCAGGTTGTTGGCTTCTTCGCCGACCGAGATCATTTCGATGACGTCGACAGGAAACTGCTTGCATTCTGCCAGAGGTTGAGCCAGCGACCGCCCGGACGAGACGTGTTCGGCGGCTTCGCCAATGGCATCGCTGAGCACTCGATTGCCGGTGGCGTCCTTGGCGATTCTCAGGGAATTCAGGATTGGAACACCATTGTGCAGCAAGGTTCCGAGTACCCGGCAGAACCTGGAAATAGCCAGGCTGCGAACCACATGGCCAATCCCGTACAACTTCAATCGGAAGGCGTCGAACCGGCGGCGACCGTCTTCAGCCGAAAACTGCTTTTGAACAACGATGGCCAGGACCACAATGATCACCAGCAGCACCCAGCCATAATTCTTGATGCCGCTGCTCATCGCCAGCAGAGCCGTCGTGGCCCAGGGAAGAGTCCCGTCTTCCCGCATCCGGTCAAACAGCGGTTCGAACTTGGGAACGAAGAACACCAGCATTCCGATCAGGATCAGGCTGCCGACGACGACCAGGAACGCGGGGTACGCCATGGCTCCGATGACGCGTCCCTTCAGTTCCTCCTGGTGCTCGGTAAAGTCTGCGATCCGCTTCAAGGTGTCTTCCAGAAAGCTTCCTTCTTCCCCGGCACGAACCATGCTGACGGTCAATTCGGGAAAAACCGTGGGATGCTGACGCAGGGATTCGGCGAACCGGGTTCCGTCCGCGACCTGGTCGCGCACTTCCTGCAGCACCATTTTCAGGGTCTGGTGTCGTGATTGCCGTTCGAGCAATTCCAGGGACCGCAGCAGGGGAACGCCGGCCCGCAGTAGATCCGACAACTGAGTGTAAAATACGCACAGCAACCGTGCCGGAACCCGGCGACGTTTGTTTTGCTGGTGCGCCATGGCTGTCGCCGCCAGGGTGACCGAGATCGGAAAGACTCCCTTGGCCCCCAGGGCTCCCAGCGCTTCCCGCTCGTTCGCGGCCGTCAGGATCCCTTCCACCTGCTTACCAGTCAGTTCGCGTGCAACGTAGCGAAATTCAGGCATGGAAAACCGGCCAGTTGGAGAGGTATGAAATGATCGCGACAGTGTGGCAGCCCGTGGAAAAACGGGGGCTGCCCGTCTGCGGGCATCCGATTTCAAGGGTCAGCCCCCCTTTTCCACGGGCTGCCAGGGCTGGTCCCTGCAAGGGACCTAATGTAGCCACCGTACCGTTGGCTGTCGACTGACGGGATTCAGGTTAAGTTCAGCAGAACGCTTTCCTCCGCCGGGTGGTCATTTGGCCTTGATGCTGTGGCTGGAACCATCGAAGGAAATGATCGAGGGCTTGTCGTCAATCACCGATTCAATATGCACAGGGCGAGCCCACAGCTTGTGCAGGTTCCGCAGTGAATCCTGGGCGTAATCCATTTTCAGCTCGATCCCCTGGAACTGGTGCAGCAGGTACAGTTCGCCGCGATTCCGGTAGTTGGCATCGATCACGTAGATGAACGGCCGACCGTGATTGGTCAGGCTGTTGAGCAGTTGCTCCTTGATCTTTTGAAATTCGCGCGACGCGATTTCATAGTTCTCGGTCGCTTCATTGTACGCAAACGAAAACATCTTGTGGCGGGCGCAGAACTCGGGCGTCAGAAACGTGTCGATGAACGTGATGTCGTTGTGACTTTTCCGGACTTCAAAGATCTTTTTCCGTCCCAGGCCCGTCTGCGTGTCCCAACGTTGACGGACCCGCCAGTCGTCACAGTTCTCCCATTCCTCACCGAACTGTCCCTTGTTCCAGCGTTCTTCGATGTCACGAAACAGTTCGATCCCGATCTTGTACGGATTGATGCGCTGCGGAGTCATCATCACAGTCCCGCTGTGATGGTCGGCGTAGTCGATCACTTCCGCATCCGTCAGTCCGTGCCGGGTCATCAGGAACGTGTGCCAATAGCTGGCCCAGCCTTCGTTCATGATTTTCGTCTGTCCCTGGGGGGCAAAGTAGTAGGCTTCGTCGCGGATGATCGCCAGGATGTCATGCTGCCAGTCCCTCAACGGAGCGTGTTCCAGCAGGAACAGCAGGACATCCCGCTGCGGTTCGTTGGGAAACGACCGGGTCTTTTCCTTCTGCTCATCCTTCTCGCGTTTTTCGCGGGCTTCCTGCTCCAGCACTTCCGGGGGGTTGATGAAACTGTCCATGTACCCCTTGGAGGGAAAGCGATTGGCCCCGTGCAGGTATTCGTAGTCGTCCTCACGCAGCAGCGGCGCATGCGGAATCGCCTCGACTTCCGCCGCCCGCTTGATGTGCATGGAATGCGTATCGATCAGGTCTTCCAGCGACAGGCACGCGTCAATGAATTCCTCGACTTTCTCGAATCCAAAGCGGTCGATGTACCGGTTGATCCGCGTGGCGTGGTTGGCCATCTGGTCGAGCATCTTGCGGTTGGTCTGGGAGAACCAGGCGTTGTTCTTGAAGAAGTCGCAGTGACCATAGACATGGGCGATCACCAGTTTCTGGTCGACCATTTCGTTCGTGTTCAGCAGATAGGCATAGCAGGGATCGGTGTTGATCACCATTTCGTAGATCCGCTGCAGCCCGTACATGTGGGTCTTCAGCAGTTCGTCATATTCCGCACCGAACCGCCAGTGGGGATACCGGACCGGGAATCCGCCGTACGCGGCGAACATGCACAGTTCTTCCAGATCCAGGACTTCAAAAATGGTCTCGAAGAAATCCAGACCATAACCGCGTCCCAGTTCCTCCATGCGCAACTGAACATCACGCAACTCTGGTGGGAGCGTCCGAGCGGTGGAAATGGACATGTGCGTTCCTGCCCGTGAAAGTTCGATGGAATCGGACATTCATCCAATGCGGCGTCGTGCCAGACACACTGTACCAACCAAACTTCGCTCTGCCGAGATGAGTCTGACCTTGAAGACATTATTCGGGTAGCCGAACTGACAGGGAAGGGCGTTTCTCTCGTGTGCGGATGAACGAAGGAGCTTGCCCAGTTGTTGCAATCGAGGTTTGAACAGCCCAACTACGAAGGGCTCTTGTGAGTACAGATCGGCAAGGTTGATACCAACAGCGAATTGGATTCCAATGAGACTGAAAGAGGTGCTTCATGTGGCAGATTGACGTCTGTGGAATGACGGACATTGGACGAAAGCGTACTCGCAATGAAGACCAGTTTCTGGTCGCAACTCTGACCAAGACGCTGGATGTGTCGTACAGCAGCCTGGAGGTCGGCGACGACGCCCGGATTTTTGGCAATTCACAAGGACGTTTGTTGCTCGTGGCCGACGGAATGGGCGGGCACGCCGCCGGTGATCGCGCGAGCGAAATGGTGGTCAATGCATTTGTCGACTATGTGCTCAATATGCTGCGCTGGTATTTTCGCGCGGATCCCACCTACGAAGCGGATTTCACCGCCGACCTGCGAGACGCCGTGATTCGCTGTCAGAAACGAATCCGGGAAGAAGTTCTTGAGCAACCCGAAAACAAGGGAATGGGAGCCACGCTGACGCTGGCGTATGTCATTTGGCCGAGGATGTTTGTCGTGCATGTCGGGGACAGTCGCTGCTACCTGATGCGTGGCGACGAGCTGAAACAATTGACTCGCGACCATACAGTCGGGCAGTTGATCAATGAGATTGCGACAACCATCGTTGAGCAAGCGGCGGAAGTCCCTGATCGCAAGTGGCATCATGTCCTGTGGAATGCCGTCGGAGGCGGCAGCGAAGAACTGCAGCCGGACATCTTCCGCGTCGACCTCGAATTCGGTGACCGGCTGCTCATCTGTACGGACGGACTGACGAATCAGGTCACGGATGCCAAAATTGCATTGAGACTTCAGCAGGAGCAATCCGCGACCGAAACCTGTTGCCACTTGATTGAAGACGCGAACGAGAACGGAGGATCTGACAACATCACTGTGATCGTCGCACGGATCCCCACTCCGGAAGCAACTCGCCAGGAATTGGCGGACGCGGCAGCGAAAGTTACGACTCAGTCACAAATGGCCGACACCGCAGAGTACGAGGTCCTGCAACCTGCCCATGGCATGTAGCAAGTCCTGCCATTGGGCCGCACGCGACCCGGCAACGGCTGGTCGGTCAATGAAGGATCGCCGGTCGAAAATTACTGCAGAAGTTCTTCTATCGGCATTCCGGTCGTACCTGTCAGATTCGCTGCCGACTGGGCGAGTTCGTTCAGCAGATCAAGGCGGACGCGCTGGTTCTGGATGATGCTGGCCCGCGCCTGCATCACGCGAACAGGATCGATCTCTCCCGCCAGGAACTGCTCTTCCAGGCTTTGAAGTTCCCTGGGCAAATCCGCTGCGGTCACCGCGGATTCTTCCGCCAGCATCGCGTGAGCCAGTTTGTAACGCTCCCAGGCAGCCTGCGCTTCCAATTCCGCCCGGCGAATCGCCTGCTGCCAGACGGTCACTCGCTGAGCCAGTTCTGCCGCACGCTGTTGTTCCAGTGGCCGACCGGAATTGATGACGGGCAGATCCATCTGGGCTCGGAAGCCAAGGTAGGTCGTGCCATCCAGAGTCCGCTGATAATAGGGACCAATCTGCAAATCGGGAGTTTTCGACGCAGATGCCAGGCAAAGGTTTGCGCGGGCGGTGTCGACATCCGCGCGGGCAGCCAGAACGTCCGGTCGCGAAGCCGCCCGGCTGGCCACCAGAAGTTTTTCCTGATCCGAGGAACTGAAGCTTTCAATCGGAATTTCCAGATCGTCGGATTTCAGCGGGACTCCCGTCGGATTGCGCCAGGCCAAGGTTCTCAGATCCCCCGCGATCAATGCCGAATCGTCGGCGTTCATGCCCAATTGGCGTTTCAGGTCCCGCAGAGCGGTTTCGAAGTTGGCGCGGGCGAGACGAACCTGCTGGTGAGTCGAACGCGCGTCGACACGCACCAGCGCTACATCGGCCGCGGTGGCCTGACCGGCTTCCAGTTGCTTTTCCAGGATCCGCAACAACTGCTGATTGTT
The DNA here is from genome assembly GCA_018242525.1 of Planctomycetota bacterium. Taxonomy (GTDB): domain Bacteria; phylum Planctomycetota; class Planctomycetia; order Planctomycetales; family Planctomycetaceae; genus Schlesneria. The sequence goes on from JAFEBS010000038.1 coordinate 83,769, forward strand.
TTCATGGCTCGTCTTCGCCAGATCCCAGAGTCCCCGCAGGTACAGCGTGGTGAAATACAGGCGTTCGGTCTGGGCGACGTTGAGCAGTTCCTGCTGATGAATGGCCCAGCGCGTGCTGTTGAGGGTCGCCGACGCTCCTTCTTCCCGAAACTGCTGCTGGTGAGCCAGTTGAATGGTCTGCATCAGCAGAACGTAATGGTAAGTTGTTCCAAATCCATGATTCGGCGATTCCTGATACGGGGTCGCCTGGACCTGAACAAACGGATTGAAGGGATAGGTCTCGGCGACTCCCAGTGCGGCAGTGCTGACATTCTCGGCCTGACGCGCGGCAATCAGATCCGGGTTCTGCGACAAGCCCAGCGCGACACAACTGGCCAGCGACAAGTCCGACGCGGGTGGCGGATTGACAGGGCCGGCCGGTTGTTCGTCGGAAACCTGACGAACCAGATTGGACGACGGCTCGACCGGGTCCGGCGACTCGTCAATGCGGCTTGCCGCAAGCTTTGAGGAACCCGGTGGCGCGGACTCACGGCGGACGAAAGTCCGGTCCGCGGCGGTGTGGCACCCGCAGCAGAGAATCGACGCCAGGTAAATTGTCTTCCACGGGGCTGTCATTTTCGCTCCATCGAATCGACAAGTCCGCAGGACGTATCACCGTTCCTGTCTTCGAAACACAGCCCGACATGCCAGCGAGGATTGCGGGACTCTGCCCTGGACCGGAATCACCGTCGCGATTTGGATTTCTTTTCGGCGTGCCGTGTTCCGGACCCGTCAGCCAACGTTCGGTTGTCACGCAGAGTTAACATTGAACTTGGCAAACGCCGTCAAAGTTTCGCATGGCAGGTGCGGCACCGCTTACATTGAACCGGTCCTGACGGACAATCGGAATATTCCGGCTGTACCGGCGATGCCGATTGAATCAATTCTCGCGAGGCACGACCGCGTGTCGACCCCACAGCAGATACAACGGCGGAAGCAGGAACAGGTTCAGGATCGTGGACGTGACGAGGCCGCCAACAATCACCACAGCCAGCGGATACTCGATTTCGTGGCCCGGTTTGTTACCGGAAATGGCCAGCGGCAGCAGTGCCAGGGCTGTGGTCAGGACCGTCATCAGGATCGGGACCAGGCGTTCTTCCGCCCCGCGGATGACCAGGTTCAGGCCGAACGGTTCTCCTTCCACTTCCTGCAGGTGTCGGTAGTGGCTGACCAGCATGATGCCATTGCGGGCGGCGATACCCAGCACCGTGACGAATCCGATCAGCGATCCCAGCGACAGCACGCCGCCGGTCATCCAGGCAGCCACGACCCCGCCAATCAAAGCGAAGGGGATTGTCAGGGCGACCATCAGCGTCAACCGAATGGATTGAAAGTCAACATACAGGATCAGCAGAATGCCGATCAGAGACACAAATCCCAGGCTGAGCAGCCGCTGCTGCGACGCCTGTCGTGCCGCGTATTCCCCCAGGAATTCAGGGTGGTAGCCACGGTCAAACGGCATGGCTCGAACGGCGGCTTCAATGTCGCGAGCCACCGAGCCCAGATCGCGTCCCTTCGCGTCACACGTCACGTCAATGCGGCGTGAACCTCCTTCGCGTTTGACTTCGTTGGGTGCAGGGACAATCCCGATGTCCGCCACATCCCTGAGCGGAATCTGGCCGCCGGAGGGAGTGTCAATGCGCAGATCGTGCAGGGCACTCAAGTCGGTGCGAGATTCTTCCGTCCCCCAGACGACCACATCGAACTTCTTCTGACTTTCGTAGACTTCACCGACTTTCGTCCCCCGCAGCAGGGTCGTGACCGCGCGACGGACCTGACCGGGCGTCAAACCGAACCGCTCGGCCGCCTCGGGCCGCAGCCGGACCTCCACTTGCGGGACCAGCACCTGCGGTTCGACCTTCAAATTGCCAACTCCCTCAATCGCGCCGATGACTTCACCGACTTCTTTCGCCTTGGCACGCAACGTTCCCAGGTCGGCTCCGTAAATGCGCACGACAATACTGGAACTGGCACCGGTCAGCACTTCCTTGACGCGCTCCCGCAGAAAGGTCAGTACGTCCCGATACAATCCGGGATAGCCATCGACGGCTTCCTGGATTTTGCCCACGGTCTGGCCGTAATCCACGTTGGGATCGATGCTGATCCAGAGTTCGGTGAAGTTGGGACCGACCACTTCGTCGGCGACCTCCGCCCGGCCGATGTGACTGCCGAAGTTTCGGACCCCGGGGATGGCGCGCAGTTCACGACTGGCAAGAACTGTGATCCTGTCCATCGCCTCGATCGATGTTCCAGGCTTTTCGACGAAGTGCATCAGGAAATCGGTTTCCTGGAAGTTCGGCATGAATTCCTGGCCCAGACTGTTGACGAGAAACAGCGTCGCGACAAACGCGGCGGCAAGGAACGCCATCGACGAAACGGGGCGCTGAGCAAACCAGGGTAACACCCAGCGATACGGGCGTCGCAACCAGCGGCTCAGCGGCGGTTCGTGGGATTCTCCTTTCGCACTGGGCAGGATCAGCAGCGACAAGGCCGGGGTCACGATGAGTGCCGTCAGCAGCGAGGCGATGATCGCCAGCACATATCCGATCGCCAGCGGGCGAAAGAAGGAACCGGGCAGGCCATCCAGGAAGAACACTGGCAGGAACACCAGGATGATGATCACCGTGGCATAGACCACGGCACTGCGCACTTCCAGCGATGCGTCCAGGACGACGCGGAAAGCAGATCGAGGTTCGGCGGCGAACCGGTTCAGCCGCAATCGCCGGACGATATTCTCCACGTCAATGATCGCATCATCGACGACTTCGCCGAGTGCAATGACCAGGCCGGCGATGATCATCGTGTTGATCGTCAGCCCCCACCAGTACAGGACGACAATTGTCGCCATCAGTGACAGCGGGATCGCGGTCAGGCTGATCACCGCCGTACGCCAGTCGTACAGGAACGCGATCAGCACAATCACCACCAGTACGCAGCCCGTCAACAGGGCGTGCGTCAGGTTGTTGATGGATCGTTCGATGAACGTGGCGGGACGAAAGATCGTGGCGTCCAGTTCCACGTCTTTCAGGCCCGGACGCAGCGCGTCCAGGGCCTCGTCCACCTTGCGTGTCACCTCCAGCATGTTGGCGGCCGGTTGCTTTTCGACAATCAGCAGCAGGCCGGGTCCATCGTTAATGATGGCGTCGCCAATCGCCGGGGGCGATCCAATCTGGACGGTTGCGACATCGCCCAGTCGCAATACGGCACCGTTCTGATAGGACACGACGGTTCGTGCCAGATCGTCGGGGCCGTAGACCGGTGGCACTTGTCGCACTGCCAGTCGCTGGTTGGGAGTGTCTACAAATCCTCCCGCGTCCAGCACGACGGCATCCGCCGCGGACTTGAGGACGGTGTCCAATGTGATCTGGTGAGCCCGCAGACGATCCGCATCGACCAGGACCTGCAGTTGTTTGTCGCGCTGGCCCCAGATGGCGACATTGGCCACTCCCGGGATCGCCATCAGCCGCGGCCGAATGGTCCACACCGTCAGTTCGGTCAGATCGCGCTGGGAAAGCTTTTCGGACCAGACACCGATCTTCATCATGCGGCTGAGCGACGAAAGCGGTTGCAGGATGACCGGCGGACGCGCGACAGCGGGCAGTCGCGGCGTTTCTGTCGCCAGGCGTTCCTGGACCAGTTGACGAGCCCGGTACAGATCGGCTCCCTGATGCAGCAATAACCGGATCGACGACAATCCCAGAACGGATTTTGACCGCAGAGTGTCCAGGCCCGGGGTTCCGATCAGGGCGTTTTCCAGCGGAAACGTCACCAGGTTTTCCACTTCCTCAGCCGACAGGCCGGGAGCTTCCGTCTGAATCTCGACATACGGAGGGGAGAATTCGGGGAAGACGTCCAGCGGCAGGTGTGGAACCAGTCGGATGCCTGCCGCGATCAACAGGACCGACAGCGCCACCACGGCAACTCGCAGTCGCAGGGCCGTTTCCACCAACCATCCCATTTCCAACTCCGTATATTCGACGCGAACTGATGTGGATTGGAGTGGCCGCTACTTGGCGAATCCGAATTCTGTTCCTGCGAGTTCGGCGGCACCGGCAGTCACGACCCGCGTCCCTGGCTGGATTCCACGCCGGACGGCCGCCCACTCTCCGTCGACCCAACCGACATCGACTCGTTGGCGGACAAACGTGCGATCGGTTTTCTGTTCATAGACCCACTGTCCGCCGTAGACATCATGAATCACAGCCGACCAGGGGAGGGCCACCTGCTTCGAGTCGCCCTTCAGTGTCAGATGAGCGGCGACTTTCTGCCCAGGCTGAAAGGCATGACTGCCGTTGGGCAAAGTGAAATAGACATCCACGGCTGCGGCCAGGGGAATGGACGTTGGCGGAAGCGCAGCCGGCTTGACGAACAGGTCTGCGTCAGAATGCCGACCGTCCAGTAATGTGATTCTGGCCGACTGGGTCAAATCCAATTCGGTGATGTCGCCAACATAGACCGGAACCTTGACCCACAAGTCGGTTTCATCCATGACTTCGAACAAGGGGGCCCCCGCCGCGATCAAAACTCCTGGCCGGACCTGGATCGTCCGGACAATCCCCGATAATGGTGACGGGATGGCAATCGGTTCCAGCGTTCCGGCTTCCTCGTCCAGTTTGACGCCATCGACCAGTTTCTTGCGAGCCATCGCGGCCAACAGCGCCTTTTCGGCCAATTGAAGTTGGGCCGTCGATTCGTCCACGGCCCGAGCGGTTCCCGCCATGTCTTTCAGTAACCGTTCCGCGCGTTCCAAAGCGATCCTGGCGGCATCGACCTGCACCGTCGCCTGCTGGACAACCCCATCCGCATCAATACGCGATTGGGCCAATGCCTGTTTCGCCTCGGCAAATCGAATGCGTTCCGCCGGGGTGAGAACGGACCTTTCCGGCGAAAGCAACGGTAACAGATTCAGCAGGGTTTTCCCGGCTTCAACGCGTTGTCCCGGTTCCGGAAATGTCTGCTTCACAACGGCGGAAATCGTGCCCGCCAGCGGGGCCGAGACGATGACCGCGGCACCGGTCGGAAGAACAATATCCGCGCCATAGGGTCGCGTCCGGATCATTGATCGCTCTTCCACGACGGCAGTTTGCAGACCCAGGCGAGTCACGGCGTCTGCAGTCAGCTCAATCGTATTCAGCGAAGCTTCGGCAACAGGATGCGACGTCTTGGCCGGGCTGACATGTTCCTTGGATGGAGCGGACGTCTTGTTGCACCCCACGGTGAACGAGGGGACCACAGACAGGATGCACGCCGCCAACGACGTTGAAATTCTCATTTGGACGGTGCGCATCAAGCCTAGCTTTCCGAAACCAAAGTCGTGACGTCAATGCCAGCGCAGCCATCGCTTCGTACAACTTCCCGCAAATGGGGGAACACTATTGAATCAGGTGAGCCGGGTGCCGCCCCGTACGAAGTGGCATCGAGCGCGAAATAAACGTCCGGGGCCTGACGACACCTGGCTCACCTGAAACTGTTCCAGTAACCCACAAACACTCGGATTGTCAGGTGTCCGCTCACGCTTGGAAAGCTCAAAGTCGTGACCTGGTGTGAAATTCACATTGAAAGTTACCCTCGAATGGATCGCGTTGTTCCGATTGAACGCTCGATAGAATCGGATTACCTGACAAGTCCTTTAGCTTCGCGGACCGTGATGGAGCGGATTCTGGAAACTCGCTAGGCTTCCCTGGCTTAAATGGTGCCACGGCAGATCAAATGGTCTCCACAAGGCTAGAAAATCGCCGACCTGTGGCCCCGATTTTGCGTGCAGAGGGATTTTCCTTGCGAACGTGATGGAGCCCGCTGATGAAGGACGCTCGCAACCATTCTTCAATTCTGTTGAGGTCATCGTTCAATGCTGAAATCGCTCGCTGAGAATCTGTTGACGCCGCTCCCCATGTGCTTTGCCTTGGGAATTTTCTCCAAAATGATCCATGGTGGAATCAAGATCCCCAAGGAGTTGTACTATTCGATTTCCATCTATTTGCTGATGTCGATTGGAATTATTGGCGGTCACGAACTGGCTCACGAATATCAGGCACATGGCGTTTCGACGATCTGGAAGCCCGCCCTTGTCACCCTGTTCCTGGGATGTCTGACACCCATTACAGCCTATGGCGCATTGCGTTACCTGGGTCGCTTGAATATCGCGGATGCCGCAGGGATCGCAGCCCACTACGGATCAACCTCGGCCGTGACATTCATCGTGGCCGACGGGTTCTGCAACGACAAGGGTTACAAGCCGGACGGTTATCTGCCGACGCTGGTCACCATCCTGGAATGCCCGGGGATCGCTGTGGCCCTGGTCATTGGTGCGGTCGCCATGGGGATGCAGAAGGCGGCTGAGGCAGCGGCCAAGTCCAAAGAGGGACAGATCGACGGCGCTCCCGAAGCGGAGGGTGGGAATCTGTGGGAGGCGCTGCATGAAGTGATTACCGGTCAGTCACTGATGCTGATGGTCGGACTGCTGGTGATCGGCTTTATCTCGACGTTCGCGATCTCGGATGCCAAGTTCCATCCGTATGAGGAATTCTTTTACAACAAGAATATGATCTTCCGCGGTGCACTCTGTATATTCCTCCTCGAAATGGGGCTGGTGACAGGCGAGCGACTGGGGGATCTGCTGAAGGTTGGTCCGTTCCTGATTGCCTTCGGGATTATCATGCCCTTGTTCCATGGGTTCCTGGGGGCCTTCCTGGGGTACATGGCGGGAATGAACCTGGGTGGCTGTACTGTCCTGGCCGCCATCGTTTCCAGTGCATCCTACATTGCGGCACCGCCGGCCGTTCGACTGACGCTGCCCGAGGCGAATCCCACGCTCTCGATGACCGCCTCACTGGCCATCACGTTTCCGTTTAACATTGCGCTGGGAATCCCCATTTATTTCTGGATGGCTCAGACCATCGGCGCCAAATAACGAATTGACCTGCAGCGTCATCACGCATTCATTGGACTCGCTGGTCTGCTCCGTGATTCGATCGAATCGGCCGCCAGTGATTGTTCGGCTCAAACTGAGGGGGGTCGTCCCATGCAACTGCATACACTGAAAAAAGTCACGATTATCACCGAAGACTCGCTCAAGCAGTCCTTGCTGAAAAAGATCATCGAGCTGGGAGCGACCGGGTATACCTGTCGCCAGTGCGAAGGATATGGCTCACGCGGTGCCCGCAGCGACCAGTTCACCAGAAATGTCGAAGTCGAACTGATTTGCTCGGAAGTAGTCGCCAATGACATCCTAACCTACGTTTCGCACCACTACTTTGATAACTACGCGTGTATCGCCTGGATCAGCGATGTGCAGGTGGTCCGCGGCGACCGGTACACGAGCACTAAGAAGTCCTGACCCGGTGACGGTTCTTCGCCGGGCGTTTTCAGGAACGATCAGAGACCACACGAGCGACCCTTTCCGGGTCGCTCGTGTCGTTTGCATGGGTGCGGAACAGGAGGATGGATGCCCGCTTACGTAGCGAAACTGCTGAGGTTGATGGCAGTTCGCAACCCCGTCCCGTCGCCTGCGATTTTCCCCAGGGCCGTCGCCGTTTTCAAATTGGCGGTCTTACCGTCTTCGGTTAGGCCGTGCGAGTGCTCAATCGGCACTGCCATGTCGAGAACTCCATAACCTCCATAACCGTGGGACCCGCTTCCCAATTTGAACACGGCGATGGACCCGCGATTCTCCCACCGCCGATTGTACCTTGCGATCCATTCATTTAACCTGAGTAGATCTCCCGTGGGGGAGGAAACATGTACCCCTGCAGCAGCGCGAAGACGCGGGGTAAGTCAATTATTGGATCCGGTACGACGGGGCTGTTTTGGGAGTGAACATGAACCGCACATACTGCGTAACGCCAGTGCTCGTGGCGGCTGCGCTGTTGATCGGGAAACCCGTGTCTGCCGACGAACGGGATGATCTGTTCGAAACGAAGATCCGCCCGATTCTTGTCAACTCCTGTCTGCGCTGCCACGGCAGCATCAAGTCGTCGGCAACTCTTCGAGTCGATTCGCGTGACGCCCTGTTGAAGGGAGGCGAATCTGGCCCGGCGATTGTCCCCGGCAAACCCGACGAAAGCCGCTTGATCCGCGCCATCCAGCGACACGACGATGTCTCGGCCATGCCGCCGGAAAAAGACAAGGCCCTGCGTCCTGACCAGATTGCCTCCTTCGTCGCCTGGGTCCGCGATGGAGCCCATTGGCCCGCTCAGACAGCCCGGTTTGAAGTCGCCCGCCATTGGGCGTTCGAACCGGTACGCGATCACCTGGTACCACAGGTGCAGGACAAATCCTGGGTGAAAACGGACATCGATTCGTTCATTCTCGCCCGTCTGGAAGCCGCTGGCATTGCCCCCAACCCGTCCGCCGACAAGTTGACTCTGATCCGCCGGGCCACGTTCGATCTGACGGGACTGCCACCGACTCCTGAAGAAATTCACACATTTGAAGAGGATTCCTCCCCACAGGCGCTTGCAACCCTCGTCGATCGGCTGCTGAAATCACCACATTACGGAGAACATTGGGGACGCCACTGGCTGGATCTGGTCCGTTATGCAGACACCGCCGGTGAGAATTCGGACCATCCGCTGCCACACGCCTGGCGATATCGCAACTGGGTCATCAACGCCTTCCAACGCAACCAGCCGTTCGACGAGTTCATTCGTGACCAGATTGCAGGTGATCTGCTCGCCGCCGAAGGACCCGTCGATCAGTATGCGGATCGAGTCGTGGCCACGGGATACCTGGCGATCGCCCGCAGGTTTGGGCACGACATCGACAAGGATCTGCATCTGACGATGGAAGACACGATCGACACGCTCGGCAAATCGATCCTGGGCCTGACCGTGGCGTGCGCCCGCTGCCACGATCACAAGTTTGACCCGATCACCAGCCGCGATTACTACGGACTGTATGGGATCTTCGAAAGTACCCGGTTTGCCTTCCCCGGCTGTGAACCGCAACAGCAGCCGCGTGATCTGGTGCCTCTGTTACCGCCCGCGGAATTCGCCCGTTCGATCAAACCGGTGCTGGATCGGGCCGCGGCACTCGACGCCTCGATCAAGCAACTGTCCGACGACCTGGCCGTCTCGGCCCGTCAATTGAAAGAGAGTGCCTCCAGGAAAGTAACCGTTCTTTCGAGCGGAACAATCGACGACGGCGGCAGCGCACCGTTCGTCGGCCAATGGAAGGGTGAGCCGTCCGAGTCCGACCAGATTCCGGTCCGGCGGGGGGATCTGATTCAATTGTCGATCACACCGCGCACGAACCACGGCGCGGATTCGACGCTGCTCGAATTCGTGATTCGCGAAGTGGGCGGAGCGCAGCGCCAGTGGACGGTCGCCGACTTGATCGATGATTTGACCGCCGGAAATCCGCATGCCGATCGTCACGGAAATCCTGCCACCTGGGCGTTTTTCGATACCCGTGATGGCTTTGCCTTCCTGCCGGAAAGCCTGGATCAGATCGATGGCCGACGCGAATTGAAGGCCTGGAGGAATGGAGACACCCCCTCTGTCTTCGTCAACACGTCCAGAGATCCCGTGAAAGTCTGGACAACTCTTCCGGCCCGGTCGTTCTACGTGCATCCCGGCCCTTCCGGGCCCGTCGCCGTTGCCTGGCTCAGTCCAATCGAAGGTTCCGTGACAGTCAATGGACGAGTCACCGATGCCCATCCGGGGGGTGGCGACGGGGTGGGCTGGGTTCTGGAACAGTTTTCGTCTCCGTCTGCGACCGGGACAGAGCCGTCAATCGATTTCGCGGGGGCGTTTACCAAGACGGCCGAGCAGCGACAGGCGTTGAATCTGGCCAGGAAGCAGCGAGCCGAGATGGCACCGCAACTGGCGGTCCCGGTTGCCTACGCCGTCGTCGATGGCGATGTGAAAAACACGCGAATCCAGAAGCGGGGTGAACCAGCCGATCTGGGTGACGAAGTGCCGCGCAAGTTCCTGGATGTCCTGGGAGGTCAAACACTGCAGGATGCGAAGAGCAGCGGTCGCAAGGAACTGGCGGCCTGGTTGACCAGCCCGACGAATCCGCTGACCGCCCGCGTCTTCGTGAACCGCGTCTGGCAGTGGCACTTTGGTCGGGGACTGGTCACGACCCCCAATGACTTCGGTTCCCGCGGAGTCCCGCCCACTCATCCGGAATTGCTGGACCATCTGGCAATAGAATTCGTTCGGAGTGGCTGGAACATCAACGCCCTGCACCAGCGAATCATGGGGAGTGCCACCTACCAGATGTCGTCCAAGGCCAGGCAGGACGTTCCCGTCGAGTTGTATGTAGCCTTTCCCCGACGTCGCCTGACTGCGGAAGAATTGCGGGACGCACTGCTGCTGGTGAGTGGTCAACTGGATCTGGTTCCGGGGACGTCGCATCCCTTCCCACCGGAATCGACCTGGAGCTTTTCTCAGCACGGACCCTTTGCCGCCGAATATGACACTCAGAAGCGTTCCGTCTACGTGATGCAGAAGCGAAATCGTCGGACGCGATTCTTTTCGCTGTTCGATGGCCCCGATCCCAACGCGAGCACGCCGGTGCGCGATGTGACGATTGTTCCCACCCAGGCATTGTTCTTCCTGAACGACCCGTTCCTGCATGTCAGCGCCGACAAGCTGGCCGCACGACTGGCGTTGGCCCCGACGGATCGTGACAAACTGGAAATCGCCTTTCGCAGTGCGTTCGGGCATTCGCCAACCTCCGATCAAGTGGCCGATGCCCTGGAATTCCTCAAGGAGAACTCCTGGCCGTCTTACTGTCGGATTCTGCTCAGCAGCAATGAGTTTCTGTTCGTGGACTGACCGATGGTACCGAGCGAAAACTGCTTGCCTTCAGGAGGTGATCATGAATTGGGTGGATGTTGCGCTGCCGTTCATTAGAGCCGAGCAATTCGGCTGGGTGGCAAGAGTCGAGCGCTTCGCTCGCCCCCAGTGAGTGTTTCATAAACATCGTGGTCGAGCTCAAGAGCGTCGAGGCGATCAAGGGAATTCACGAAGCGATTGTGGCGTACACCGGCACGGCAGTCGTTCCCCAATCGCTGTGGGCGACGAAGCGTCGACTACAGCCACCCACGCGCAGTCCATTCCAACATGAACCTTTTCTGCTGTTGTGTGTCGGTTCTCGACAGGACAGAATCCTCTGCGGTGACGACACCATCATACAGGGCGACAAGTCATGGAATACGTCGGAATCCTCCTCGTCGGATTGTTGGTCGGCGGCGGCGCGACTCATTTCTTGGCCCGGCAACGGCAGGCCCGCACGGCTCACCAGGGACAGAACCGTTCGCACGTTTCTGAACTCCTGCTGCCACATTTCCAACCGACGCCGCCTGATAATATCACCATTTCCGAACGGCAGTTTCCGTTTCGCGTGCGGGCCGATCTTCAGCGGGCCATTGATCAGCTCTTCGGTGAACAAAGCCAGATCCTGTACTTTTGCGGTGTTCGACAGGAATACTCCCGTGACGGTGTCAGCATGTCGGACTGCATCATCAGCAGCCAGCACAATCCGGCACTGTCGATCCCCCCGGAGTACGAAGAAATCAACATCGGGGAGGAAGAACCGGTCCGGGTCTTGAAAAATGGACTCTGGCTGCTGGAACGCAACGGGGTTCGATTTGCAGTCCTGCTGGCTCCTGTCGCACATTATGGGCGAACCACCGGGATGCAATTTCAGGTGGCAACCCCGAACTCGGCGGACGGAACACGAATTGTCCAGGATTTCTTCCGACATCTGGAGCAGTCAATCTTCAATGCCGAGTCGTACCGTGGCAAGATCCTCTCTCTGGAACTGTCCGAACATTCCTACTCAGGCGAATCAACGGGGATCACGGTCCATAAACTGCGAACCGTCGAACGAGATCAGGTGATTCTTCCCGCTTCGACGCTGTCCCTGCTGGAACGAAATGTGATCCAGTTCGTGAAGCAGCGAATGAAGCTGTCACAGTTTCGACAGGCCACCAAGAAGGGAATCCTGTTTTACGGTCCTCCAGGCACCGGAAAAACGCATACCATTCACTACCTGGCCCGGGCCTTGGAGGGACATACCACGTTGCTGGTCTCCGCCGAGCAAGTGGGGTTGCTGAGCGAATACATGACCCTGGCCCGGTTGATGCAACCAAGCATCGTCGTCCTGGAAGACGTGGATCTGATTGCCCGAGACCGCAGCCAGATGAACAGTGCCTGCGAAGAAGTGCTGCTGAACAAACTGCTCAATGAAATGGACGGACTGAAAGAAGAGGCGGACATCCTCTTCATTCTCACGACGAATCGCCCCGAAGCGCTGGAAGCGGCGTTGGCGTCACGTCCGGGCCGTGTCGATCAAGCAATCGAATTTCCGCTGCCTGACACTGTGGAACGGGAAAAGCTTGTGCAACTGTATGCGAAAGGGATCGCACTGCCTGCCGACATGGTGCAAGAGATCGTTCGCAGAACGGACGGAGTCAGTGCCGCGTTCATCAAAGAACTGCTGCGGCGAATCGTCCAATTCCACATTGAGCGGGAGGGGTCCCAGATCAATACGACCGATGTCGACCTGGCACTCGATGAAATGCTTTTCAGCGGCGGATCGTTGAACTTGAAGTTGTTGGGAGCCGGAACATTGGAAGCGGATCGCCAGACTTCGATAACGTGAAGTGTAGCCACCAACGAACCCTTCGACGTCAATCCAGTCATTGTTCATCGCAACCAGATCGCTATTGCCACCTACCTCGCAAACACCTTCGACATGACCTTCAACCCCATGTCCATCGCCTCCCACGCAAAGCCAGCGTGGAACGGCTTGCCGTTTCCGAATCTCCACGGCAGATAGAGGCCCAGCACGGTCTTCCCCATTCGCCAGATGGGCGACACGCCAACATGATAATGCTCGGTGTCTTCCGTATCCACGGCGACTGGTTTGTCAGGATCGCCGGTGTACTTCAATGGAACTTGTGCAAACGTGGCTTTGTTCAATTCCTCCATCACGCACATGCTCATTGGTTCAAAATCCACGGTCGGTTTCTTTCCGAGGATTTCCGCGGCAACGTGATCCCCGGCCGCGTCACCCTGAAGGAGAGCGAGGAACGCCTGCTTGATTGGGAAATTCGCAGCATCGCCAACCGCAAAAATGCGATCCTGACCGCGCACGCGGCGGCTGTCGTTTTCAACTTCGATGAATCCTCGCTCCGTTGACGGAAGTTGTTCAAACAACGTCGACGCCACATAAGGCGGAAAACTCACCAACACATCGTAGGCCAGTTTTTCACCATTTTGGAATGAGATCATTCCTGGCTCGATCCCTGTGACGACGTACCCCGTGTGTCCTTCGATGTTTCGCGTGCGAAATTCATCTGCGACTACGGTGTTGAGCCGGGGGCCGAATGCCTCGATGTATGCTTCTTCTTTTGTCGCATAGACCAGATCCACAAGATCGCGACATCCACTCTGGCGAAGATGCGTATCAAGCATCATGACCATCTCGTACAGCGGCCCGGAGCATCGATTGTTGGGTGGGATCAGGAAGACAAACCGAGTCCTGTTGTTTCCCGCAGCCCGCTCTTTCGCCCAGGCAATGCGATCCCGCAGGCGCAGCATGTCGTCGGGCGTCCAGACTGTGATGGCATGTTCATACAGCCCCGGAATCTCCTTCGACCGCATTTTTGCGCCCGTGGCGATGACCAGGTAGTCGTAATTGAGATTCCCACTTCGGGTGATCACCGCGTGCTTGTCGGGATCGACACTCTCGACCGTCGAGTTGACGAAGTGGATCGACTGCTTCTTCAGCGGTCGGCTCAGGTCGACTTCAAACTTCTCGGGTGCTTGACCGAAGGGAATGTAAATCGTATTCGGCTTGAAAAAGAACTTTGGTTCGTCGCTCACCAGTGTCAAATCGGCGCGGTCGCCGAGTTGGTACTTCAGATAGAACAGAGCTTCGAGTCCACCAAATCCACCACCCAAAACCAGAACACGCGGTTTTGTCGTCATTGGCTTGTCCTCCAGTTAACGGTCTGCTTGAAACGGAATGCCGACACGTTCCGCGATTTCCAAGAGTGCCTTGATGGATCAGCATGGCATGACCTTGCAGAAACAAAAGAAGCTCTGCCAGCATCTTGACTGATGATGGACCTTGCGGCAGTTGATCTGCTTTCCAGGGAAACGTTTCACGTAGATCAATTTGTTTTGGATTGTCCGCAACGAATGTGCCAAGAGTGCTGGATTGCAGAAAACTCATTGATGATTTGCGGCTTGGCGAATCGATCCAGCTGCCAACCGAACGTTGTAAAGCAGTCATTGCGGGCTCCGAAGTCCCGGTCGTTTTTTCCTCTGTGTGTTGCCGTGCGTCGTCAAGCAGATCGGATGAAGTCACCCCGTGCTGCTGAGTTCGTTTTGAACAGGCGGAAGAAAATCGCCAGGGACTGGGCGATCCCTGAACGCTGTCACAGACGATTTGTCGCGGCCCCCGAATCCGGCAAAAATCTGTAACCTTTTCTCGAGCTGTGGATCAATCCTGCCGTGGTCTGGCATGACGCGAAAGCTTTCCGAATCGAACCGGATGACCGCACGCTGGTTTGTGCATGGGTTGCTGGTTCGCGGTCGGCGCGTGTCCATGCTGTTCCACGGATCTCCAAGTGAGACCGGGCAACGCTTTTTCCACGGACAAAAGGACTTAAGATGAGACTTCAGCGGCTGATCGTTCCAGGCTTGTTTGTCGCCCTTGGCTTTTTTTCGAGTGTCGATGCGGTTGAACCCACGAAAGATTCGCTGGATGTCGTGAAGAAAAAAATCGCAGAAAAGAAGGCTGTGCTGCTCGACGTTCGCGAGAAAGACGAATGGGACTACGGCCGCCTCAAGGACGCGGTCAACTTGCCGCTCAGCGTGATCGAAAAGGGAACCACCGCGGACGATCTTGAGAAGATCGCCGGGAAAGACACGATCATTTACCTGCATTGTGCTGCTGGCGCAAGATCACTGGAAGCCGCAAAGCGTCTTGCGATTACGGGGCGCGATGTGCGGTCGCTCAAACCCGGCTACAACGCTCTGGTGAAAGCTGGTTTTCCCAAGGCCAGGCCGTGAACGCTGGGTGCACCGATCTCAACTCCCACGAAACGAGAACCGAAACGATGAAACGCGGAAGATGGTTAATGCCAAGTCTCGCAGTCGTTCTGCTGGCGATTGGATGTCAGCCTGTCCAGCAGTCACCGAAGGTGGAAACGTCTCAAGACGCCAGCAGTGCAGGCACGCACGCGACACACAGGTGCCGTGTTGCCAATCATGCTCAAAGTGCAATGCCTGGCATGCCACGGTCCGAAAGACCAGATTGCGGATGACGTTCAGGAACAACTGACCCGATTGTATCCCGACGATCAAGCCGTCGGCTTCAATGAAGGTGACTTGCGCGGCTGGTTCTGGGTGGACGTTTCGCATCCAACAGCCGAGCAAAGGAATTCAGTGGATTGATGCCGGGCTCTGCGGGATTCCCTCCGCGTCAACGCTGTTGATCAGATTTGGCATTCCGTGGCCTTCCGCAATGGATTCCCAGCCACCTCCCATCGCCCGGTACACTTGAATCAGATTGAGAGCGATGTTACCCCTCGCAGTCGCCAGTTGGTCCTGCTGGGTTACCAATTGCGCCTGTGTCGTGAAGACACGATTAAAGTCCGTGATTCCACCTTCAAACTGTTTGACGACCAGTTCGACGGAACGTTCCGCCTGTGATACTCCATCCTCCAGCCGTCGCGCCTGCTGCTGGGCCTGGATGAATTGGACGAGGCCGTCTTCGACCTCGCGTCCCGCCGTGAGGACCGTTTGCTGGTATTGAAGTGTCGTCGCCTGCAACCGCGCCTCCTGAGTCGCCACGTTGTTGACGATGCGACCGTAATTCAAGATATTCCACTGCAACGATGGAATGATGAAGCTGGTGAAGTTTTTCGATGAGAACAGGTCACCCAGGTCATTCGCGGCGTATCCAATAAAGCCGCTCACTCCCAGACGGGGGTAGAGATCAGATTCAGCAATTCCGATCTGGGCGCACTGGGCAGCGACCTGGCGTTCCGCGCGGCGAATATCGGGGCGGCGGCATAGCAAGTCGGCCGGAATGCCCACTGCCACTTCCGGTGGAGCAACCGGGATTGACGCAGCCTCGATTTGGGTCGCAAGATCGGTGACTGGCATCCCCAGTAAAATGCAAAGTCGATTGCAAGCAAGTCGACGACCGGCCTCAAGTGGAGGAACCAACGATTCCGTCAGGGCGAGATTCGATCTCGCTTGGCACTCGTCGAGTTCTGTCCCTGCTCCCTGCTCAATCCGAGCCTCAACCAGTTCCAGCGATTTTTTCTGAATCGCTATATTCTCTTGCGCATATTGTAACCGTTGCTCAAACGTCCTCATCTGGACGTAATTCGCCGCGACTTCCGACAGGACCATCACAAGGGCTTCTCCGTAGCGCTCCGTGGATGCCTGCAGGTTTGCGTCCGCTGCCTCGATTGAGCGGCGGTAGCGCCCCCAGAAGTCGATTTCCCAGGATGCGTTGAATCCATCCGCCCAGATATTGAGCGTGTGGGGCAGCGGCAAACCGAGATTCGGGCCGAACTGTGCATGCGCCAAGCCGGCGATTGCTGCCTGAGACTGCGGAAACAAGTTGCCGGCTGCGATGTGTCGCTGAGCCCTCGCTTCAAGAATCCGGGTTCCCGCGGTTTGCAGGTCCAGGTTCTGGCGATACGCCGTGTCGATCAGTCTGTTCAACGTCGGATCGTTGAACAAAGTCCACCAGGCACAATCTTCTGCGGGTGCATTTTTGACGCGCGGATCCGCCCGATCGATCCATGCGTCTGAGACCGGAGCCGCAGGCGGAACATGATTGGGCCCCACTTTAAAGCCGTTCTGCAGCCAATGCTTCAGGCCCGAGCAGCCAGAAGCAGTCAGCAAGAAGACCAGTAGCGTACCGGCCTTAAAGGCCATTGGAAGAAGCGGACTCGCTGGCTGCTTCGACCGGCCCGGCTGAAATCGGACACACAAGAATGCGGAATCTGTGCACGGCTCAAATCTGCTCGGATTGAATCCATCCATGGAATTCCTCGTCAACCGAAGTTTATTGCCGCCGACGGTTCCCCAGCGTCAGTTCGCATCCGTTTGATGAAATTGGCGCAGCGTGCTTTGGTCCAATTTGTGCCGCCTGCGCCAGGAAATCGCGGAACCTTTCAGATTCCAATTCGGCCGTCCGACAAATCCTGCATTAACGGTTTGACGCATCATTCCCAATTTAACGAATGCAATGTCGGAGAGGGGCTCTGCGCGGAGTTTGACGTCCCAGCTCATCCCAACTGGACCTGAGCCGGTCCCGCGAATCCAAGCTTCTTGAGGATGTCCTCCATCAAACACCATTTTGTAAATGACGATTGAATGAGATTCGCTCCCACGACCGCCGTAAACCAAAACCAGTTGGGATTGACCCAATGGCCCAGAGCCGGGCTGATGAGGATGAACGTTCCTGCAATCAGACTTCTTTATCCACTCCAGCTGGGAATTCTTGTAACGGATTGACGACTTTTGGCTCAGTATTGGTGATGGGAGTAAAACGAGATTGGCGAGATTCATCATCAAGGAGATCAACATGAGTACGATTCAACATGTGACTGCAGAGGACTTCGTGGCTGAAGTTGTCGATTCGGCCGTGCCTGTTCTGGTTGACTTTTATGCCGATTGGTGTGGGCCGTGCCGGATGCTGGGGCCGGTTTTGGAAAGGCTCGCTGGCGAATATCGCGGGCGAGTGAAGATCGTGAAGGTGGATGTGGACGCCGAGCCGGCACTCGCCAGCCATTTCCGAGTGCAAAGCATCCCCATGCTGCTCGCTTATCAAGATGGCCGACCGGTGGATAGACTTGTCGGTATTGGTTCACCAGGACAACTTCGGCAACTGCTCAACAGTTTGACTGGGGCTACCGTACGGATGGGTTGATTCGCGTTGCCTGCACTGAGTTTGGAGAGAAAGGATGCCGCCATGGGTGAGACTGCCGCTGATCCAGACCTGCCGCTTGTTACGCAGGCCAGGGCGGGAGATTTTGCGGCGTTCGAGCAATTGGTGTCGCGTTACGAGCGGCGAATCTTTGCGACGGCCTACAGAATTGTCGGACGTCGAGAAGACGCCGAGGAAGTTGTTCAGGACACTTTTGCAAGTGTGATCGAGCACCTGCCCCAATTCCGCGAAGAATCGAAGTTTTACACCTGGTTGATGCACATTGCTGTGAATCACGCCTTGAAGCTGCTGCGAAGGAATCGTCACGGGACAGATCGAACGATGAACGGGGAGTCGTCCGACAGTTATTCCGATCTGCCTCATCCGCAGTTCATCGCTCCCTGGCACGAGAATCCGTCGGTCATTGCCGAGAACCATGAGATGCAACGCTTGCTGTCGGATGCACTCGACGAATTGGATGACAAATACCGAACGGTGTTCGTGCTGCGGGATGTGGAAGAACGGTCAACGTCGGAGGTCGCGGAATTATTGGGAATCAGCGAAGCGAATGTCAAAGTTCGGCTGCTGCGAGCACGGCTACAGTTGCGAGAACGAATTACAAGTGCCTTGGGCGACAAATCGCGCCAGGTTGCTGCAGATCATCGTCACGAGTGAATTCGTACGGCCAGCCATGGCACAAGGGAGGTGGTTTCATGAAATGCGATGAACTGCTCAAGGCACTGAACGAGTACGTGGACGGTCAAATCGATCCGGCGATCTGCGAAGACTTCGCGAATCACCTGGCTGGCTGTAATCCGTGTCAGGTCGTTGTGGACAACATTCGCAACACCATCGCCCTGTATCGAAGCGGAGAACGTTATGAGATGCCGCCCGAGTTTCATGACAGGCTACGGAAACAACTGCGGGAAAAATGGTCGACGGTTTTCGACGGTGAAAGTCAGCAAACCCACTGACACGGTCGAATGCAGCATGAATGATCACACATCACGCGGATCAGCTCTCACCGGAGAGAGACGTTCACAAGTTTGGCAAGAGGAGCGATGATGACGAGATCACGCGAGCCGACGATCTGCATCACATGCAGGATCGCTCCTCACTCTGACGAAAGCAACTGGCTATCCGAGCCGCGATAACACGAAGACGGTACACCACGATGCATCCGAAAGAAACCTTGCGACGTTGGTCGAAATTGCTGAGTCGCACAGCAGTCGCCCTGATGTTTGTCGTTGGCGTGACCGTCCTGCTTTTATGGCTGGCTGGAACGTTCGTACCCAAAGTTCCGAACGCTGACGCACTGCCGCACTCACGACATCCTGAAGTTGCCGGCCGCATCGAAACGGTCCGGCTGATTCGCATTCCCCGAGAGGAATCCGCGGTTGGGACGATTCGTGCCGTGCATGAGACGACGATCGGATCGAAACTCATGGCGCGCGTGATGGAGGTCAATCTCAAGGCGGGGCAGCATGTGCAGGCCGGGGAAGTGCTCGTGCGACTGGACGACGCTGATCTGCGTGCGAAGCTTGAGCAATCGCTAGCGGCGGTCACGGCCGCAGAGGCGGCACATCTGCAAGCGATCAGCGATGAGAAACGGTACGCCGGCCTGTTGAAGTCAAATGCCGTCAGCCGGCAGGACTACGAGAAGACAGCGACTGCGGTGAAGTCGTCCGAAGCCGAACTTCGTCGCGCCAGGGAAATTGTCAAAGAAGTGCAGGCAACACTGGATTGGGCCACCGTTCGCTCCCCGATGGCGGGTACCGTGATCGACAAGAAAGTTGACGTTGGAGATCTGGTCAGACCCGGACAGATGCTCGTCTCGTTGTTCGATCCCAAGCGAATGCAACTTGTCTCCAGCGTGCGTGAGTCGCTGGCGCAGCGGCTTGAAGTGGGGCAGGAAATCGGGGTCGAAATTGAGGGCCTCGGCAAACACTGTACCGGGACGATCAGCGAAATCGTCCCCGAAGCCCAGGCAGCCAGCAGGGCCTTTCAAGTGAAAGTCACGGGACCTTGCCCAACGGGGATTTATACGGGCATGTTCGCACGCATGCAGATTCCCCTTGAAGAGGAGGACGTTCTGGTCGTGCCGCGCGTCGCGGTGCGAAACGTTGGTCAACTGGAACTCGTGGATGTCGTCGATTCGGGTCACACCAGCCGGCGCGCTGTCCGAACGGGGCGGAGTTTCGACGCGGATGTCGAAGTGCTGTCTGGATTGCAGGCTGGCGAACAGGTTGCGGTTCCGGTGAAACAGGACAAGCGAAGTGAGGGCAGCCATGAATAACAGTCCTCCTCCGGTTCAAGAACACCACTTCACGAACAGCATCTTGAAGACGTTCCTGGAATCGAACCTTTCGCTCATTCTGATCCTGCTGGCAACGATCGTCGGCTTCGCGGCCCTTTGGATAACTCCCCGGGAGGAAGATCCGCAAATCGTCGTTCCCTTGGCGGACGTTTATGTCAGTTTTCCAGGACACTCCGCGGCGGAAGTGGAGCAACTGGTCACCACTCCTCTGGAAAAGATGCTCTATCAGATTGATGGAGTCGAGTACGTCTACTCGATGAGCCGCGAGGGGCAATCGATTATCACTGTTCGCTATTACGTCGGTGAGGATCGCGAACGAAGCCTGGTCAAACTGTACAAGAAGCTCGACGAGAACCTGGACACTATTCCGTCCGGTGTGACCGGATGGGTGGTCAAACCCGTTGAGATTGATGATGTTCCGATGGTGACGCTCACGCTGACCAGCGCATCGTCTGATGACATGACGTTGCGTCGTGTGGCGGAAGAACTCGCCCAGCGGCTGTCGGGCGTCCAGAATGTTTCCAGAGCCTACGTCGTTGGCGGCAGCCCGCGCGTCGTCCAGGTGCTGCTCGACCCCGACGAAATGGCGTCACACCGCGTTTCACCACTCGAGATTCAGCGAGCAATTCAGGGAGCCAATGTTTCGCAAACCGCAGGTGATTTCCGAACGGGTGATCGGCTGCTACGTGTCGAGGCCGGCCAACCCTTCGAGAATGCCGCTCAGTTGCGTGATCTGGTCGTTGGTGTGTTCGACGGACAATTGGTGTTTTTGAAGGATGTTGCCCGCATCGACGACGGACCGGAAGAAACGAGCAGCTATGTGCGGCATGGATGGGGGCCGGCTCAGGGGTTCACGAAACACGAGAACTTCCCCGGCACGATTATTGGCGAGTCTGCCCATTCCGATTCGCGACCGAAGTCAGTCGGAGTTTCGCAATCCGCAGTCACGATTGCGATCGCCAAGAAAAAGGGCTCCAACGCGGTCTGGGTCGCGAATGAGGTCCTGAGTCAAGCTGAAAAGTTGCGCACCGCAATTGTCCCCGGGGACATGGAACTGGTTCTCACACGGAACTACGGACTCACGGCCGATGAAAAAGTGAACGAACTCGTCGAAGGCCTGGCTGTCGCCATCCTGATCGTCGTCGCGCTGCTGACCCTTGGACTCGGGTGGCGCGAGGCGTTGATCGTTGCGGTCGCTGTCCCGGTCGTTTTCGGTCTGACGCTGGCGGTGAACCTGATGCTCGGTTACACGATCAACCGCGTCACGCTGTTCGCGTTGATATTGTCTCTGGGATTGCTGGTTGACGATCCGATCGTCGACGTGGAAAACATTGCCAGGCACTTTACGCTGCGTAAGAAAGCGACCCGGCGGATTGTTCTGGAGGCCGTGGCCGAAATCCGACCGCCTCTGATTACCGCGACACTGGCTGTCATCGTCAGTTTTCTGCCGATGTTCTTCATCACCGGAATGATGGGGCCCTATATGCGTCCCATGGCACTCAACGTGCCGGTCACCATGTTGATGTCGATGGTCGTCGCGTTCACCATCACTCCGTGGCTGACGTATCATGCGCTCAAACACAAGTATGCCAGTGGCGGCACTGAATTCGAATCGCATCACGATCCGCACGATCTCGAAGCCGTGAAACAGTCGCGTTTGTACAAGATATTCTACCCATTGATGGCACCATTACTCCATTCGCGAATTATCGCGTGGTCCTTCATGCTCGCCATGGGCCTGCTGACATTCGGCGCGATGGGATTGGCCGCCTTGCGCAGCGTCCCGTTGAAGATGCTGCCGTTTGACAACAAGAACGAGTTACTGCTGGTGCTCGATTTCGACAAGGGTACGACCCTTGAGCGATCTGACGCAGCGATCCGCGAGTTCGAATCTTACCTCGCGGAAGTACCGGAGATTGCCGACTACACCAGCTATGTCGGACTCGGTTCGCCGATGGATTTCAACGGGCTTGTCCGGCACTACTATCTCCGGAAAGGGGACAACGTTGCCGAATTGCGGATCAATTTGGCAGGCAAGAAGAATCGTGCTTCCCAAAGCCACGCCATCGGCCTGAGAATGCGCAACGACCTTCAGAGAATTGCGGATCGTCATCACGCGAAAATGAAACTCGTGGAGACCCCTCCCGGCCCCCCGGTGATCGCCAGTGTGGTGGCAGAGGTCTATGGACAGCCTGATCATCGATACGAGGATCTCCTGCTTTCAGCGGATACCGTGCGGGCTCGCCTGGCAGTGGAGCCCGGCGTGGTGGACGTGGACGATGTGCGCGAAGCAGCCCAAGTCAAGCTGACGTTTGTCACGGACAAAGAGAAAGCCGCGCTCAACGGGATATCTACAGAGCAGATCGCCAGCACGCTTCGGGCGGTGCTCGACGGCAGTACGGTCGGCTTAATCCGTAGTGATACGGAACGGAATCCATTGCGCATCGAATTGAGAACCCCGGTCGATCGACGTACGAGCGCCGCCGACCTGGCTCGAGTCCAGGTGAAAGGCGATAGCGGTCAATTGGTACCGCTGGCGGAGTTGGGAACTTGGGAAAAGGCTCGCGTTGATCAGATGATCTATCACAAGAACCTCCAGAGAGTGGCCTATGTCTTTGCTGAAACCGCAGGCCGGCCACCAGCAGATGTTGTCGTCGATGTGCTGGCGGATCGGGCGGAAGCGGCAACAATGGCTGTCGATGCGAAACACATCGGCAATGGCTGGCTGGTTGATGGAGCAGTTCGCCCCGTTGAGGAACGAACATTTCTGTCCAACGGCAGTCGTATCAACTGGGCGGTGCCAGGCGGCTTCACGGTCGACTTTGCGGGCGAGGGGGAGTGGAAAATCACTCTGGACGTCTTCCGCGATCTTGGATTGGCCTTCGCAGCGGCAATGATTGGAATTTACATCTTGCTTGTCGCGCAAATGGGGTCGTTCACCGTCCCGTTGGTCGTGATGCTCGCCATCCCCTTGACGATCCTGGGGGTGATGCCTGGCTTCTGGCTACTCAACAATCTGAACGCCCAACATGTCGGCGGATACCTCGATCCCGTTTACTTTACTGCCACTGGCATGATCGGCATGATTGCCCTCTCTGGGATCGTCACCCGTGACTCGATCATTCTCGTGGATTTCATCCACCTGTCACTCTCCCGAGGTCGCTCGTTGTTTGATGCGATTATGGAGAGTCGAGTGGTCCGGCTGCGACCAATTCTTTTGACCGCCAGCGCGGCGATGCTGGGCGCATTGCCAATCATCATTGATCCGATTTTCTCCGGTCTTGCCTGGTCTCTGATCTTCGGACTGTTTGCTTCGACGCTTTTCACATTGTTCGTCATCCCTGTGGCCTATTGGTTGCTGTATGCGAATACGCCGGGCCACGGGCTGCTGCAGTCGTCAATGGCACAAGAGGATGCTGCCACGCAGGAAAACGACGCGGCGGAACCCAAAATCCACGTCGGGGCCTCGTGATTACGCCCAGCTTGTAGTCCCGCATTGCCAATTTGACATCCGACGGCCTGATGTCGAATAATGGCGACGGTCTCAATCCGGGCTCCGAGGAATGTATCATGAACAGATTGCTGTGGCTGATTCTGGGCGGAACGCTGTTCTGTAGTGCCTGCACACCCGTCCACGCTCAATTCTACGGTGGGTACGGCTACGGATTTCCCGGATACGGTCCCGGTTTCGGTGGATACTACCCGCCTTACGGGTATGGCGGGTTCGGATACGGTGGCTTTGGGTATGGCGGAATTGGTGGATTCGGATTTGGCAACAGTATCAATGGCATGGTTCCGCCGCCGTACGGTATGCCGGTTTCCAATCCCTACGTCGGCTATCCTGGGTTCGGCTGGTGGCCGTTGTTTGCCTCGGATGTGAAAGTGACGGCGGTTCCTGCTCACACTTCGCAACAACCGTCCGGAGCCGTTCCTGACGGATCGTCGACCAGTGCCCTCCAGCCACAGCAAACCAATCCAGTCGCATCGCAGGTGATCCACACGGGTGCCGAGATCAAGCTGATCTGCCCGAAGGATGTTGGCAAGTCGTTGACGTACACGCTGAACGGAAATCCGTTTACGACTCAGCCAGGTTATTCGCAGCAGTTTCGAGACGACCGGACCTGGAAGCTGGAATTCCAACGCGGACCGGACACCGCCGAGGTTGTCAGCTACACATTGAAGCCGGGTAAGTACAATTTCGGGATCGGATCTCATGGGTGGGAATTGCGTCAAGTGATCATTGTTCCCACCGGCGAACTGCAACCCGCCCCTCAACCGATGCCCCCCGAAACGGCAACGCCCACACCAACTCCAACGTCAGCACCGGGAAAAGCGCCGCAGGCGTGAGGTCTGTCCAATCTTCGCGTGTCGTTTCCCTGTGGGAATCCGGCAGAATCGTATACGCTTTGCCCAACAAATGGGGTCCGACCCCTACCACAGGTATCTGATTTGTGCGGAAGCCGCAGTGGGAGAGGGTCAGACCCCATTTGTAGGGCAATGCGGGCTGCTTACACAATTCGCCGTTCCACGCGTGTTTCGAGGTTCGTGAATGACCGATCCACTGCCGTTGTTGAAAGACCTGGTGTCAATTCCCAGCGTGAATCCGATGGGACGCGATGTCTCGGGCCCGGAATTCTTCGAAGGGCGAGTCACGGCGTACCTGGAATCGCATTTATCGCGGCTGGGAGTCCCGTACGAAACCGTGGAAACCGCTCCCGGCCGATGCAATGTCCTGGCACGGTTGGATTCGGCCGGCGCCAACAGGACCGTGTTGCTGGATGCTCATCAGGATACAGTTCCGGTCGATGGAATGACGATTCCCCCGTTCGAGCCGACCGAAGCGGACGGCCGGATCTATGGTCGTGGATCCTGCGACGTCAAAGGGGGATTGGCCGCGATGCTGGCCGCGTTCACAAAGCTGGCGGCAACTCGACCAGCCGGCATGGCCAACGTTGTCTTGAGCTGCACCTGCGACGAAGAAGCCACCAGCCTGGGAATCAATCATCTGGCAGGAAGCTGGACCGGAAAGACACCGTCCTACCGACTCTGTCCGCAGCGCCCCGACGTTGCGGTGGTTGCCGAACCGACCGAATTGGACATCGTCGTCGCTCACCGCGGAGCCACCCGGTGGAAACTGCACACCGCCGGCCGAGCCTGTCACAGTTCCCGACCGTCAGAAGGGGTGAACGCGATTTATCGCATGGCACGCGTCTTGAAGTGCCTGGAAGATTATGCCGCCTGGTTACCCGATTCACGGCCTGCGCATCGACTGTGCGGCCCCGCCACGCTCAGTGTCGGCCTGATCAGCGGCGGCAGCAGCGTCAACGTGGTTCCGGACGCCTGTGTCATCGAGTTGGATCGACGTGTCATCCCCGGTGAAGAGAACCTGGAAGTTCAGGCGGAAATTGTGGCCCACCTGAAAAAGCATCTCGATTTCGACGTCGTCCATGATCAACCGTATTGTACCAGCCCGGCCATGGGTGACGATTTGAACGGCGATCTGGCAGAACAACTGAGTCAGTCGATCGCGGCCGTTGTCGGGGCCCGGCAAGTCATCGGCGTTCCGTACGGGACTCACGCCTCCCGCCTGGCGCGCGTGGGCGTTCCCTCGGTCGTGTTTGGCCCGGGAAACATCGCCCAGGCGCATACGAAGGACGAATGGATCGCCATCGACCAGTTGCGACAGGCGGCCGACGTCTACTACCACTTTTGTGCCAACGGTTGATCAGGCACAATACTCGCCTGACGCGCCGGCGAAGGATTTTCGTGTTGGATCCGCTGAGGCCAATTCCTCGCTCGAATGTCGGCGAATACGACCAAACCATGCCTTGCAGATCTGTTCTTTTTCAGCGAACGTGCTCAGGACTGACACCATGAAGACGGCGACCGGAGTGACAGTGATCGAACATGGGCAACTTGTCGACGGAACCGGATCCGCCCCAGTTCCGGACGGTGCGCTGGTCATCGAAAACGGACGGATTCAATACGCCGGCCCTGCCGCCGCGATGCCGCTGGTGGATCGCGACGCGACCCGGATCGACGCCAGGGGCGGCACCATCATGCCCGGCCTGGTGGAGGCTCATTTTCACGCGACGTACTTCAATGTGGCCGCGCTGGAAGACCTGGACATCAAGTACCCGGTTGAATACGTCACGCTGCTGGCCGCCTGCAACGCGAAGCTGGCCCTGGAATGTGGATACACGTCGGCCCGCAGCGGTGGCAGCCTGTTCAACATTGACGTCTGGCTGAAAAAGGCGATCGAAAACGACCTGATGCCCGGGCCACGACTGGCAACGAGCGGCCGGGAGATTTGCGGAGTCGGCGGGTTGATGGATTGGAACCCGGATTTCCGCAAGATCGGCATGGAAGGTCTGGTCCTGCTGGTGAATGGCCCGGATGAAGCTCGGGCGGCCGTTCGCAAGCTGGTCAAAGATGGTGTGGAATGGGTGAAGACCTATCCCACGGGCGATGCCGCTTCCCCCGACATCAACGATCATCACACGTTGTGCATGACGTTTGAAGAAATGCACGCTGTCGTGGCGACGGCTCACAATCACGGGCTGAAGGTCACGGGTCACTGTCGAGCCACCCAGGGAATCAAGAACGCCTTGCGGGCGGGGTATGACGCCATCGAACATGGAACCTTCGTCGATGACGAGGCCCTGCAAATGATCCTCGAGCGGAATACGCCGGTCGTTCCCGCCCTGTACTTCGAACTGGCCAGCATCGAACGCGGACCCGAATTCGGTCTGCCTCAAGCGGTGATTGACGGACATCAGGAAACGTTGGAAGGGGGCGCGGAAAGTGCGCGCCGAATCCTGAAGGCCGGTGGCCGGATCGGACTGGGGGGCGACTACGGATTCGGCTGGAACCCTCACGGTGACTACGCGCGGGAATTGACGTTCTTCGTCAAATACGTGGGATTCACGCCGCTGGAAACCCTGATGTGCGCCACAAAAACCGGAGCAGAGATCCTGGGCCGAGATCACGAACTGGGCACCTTGGAAGCGGGCAAGCTGGCCGACGTCCTGGTTGTCGACGGCGACGTCGTGGCCGACATTTCAATCCTGGAAGACCGACGCCGGTTTATCGCCGTGATGCAGGGGGGCATCGTCAAATCCGGCCGACTGATGGACCCTGCGGGATTGAGTTGATCTGCCGGACTGCGACGGCGCACTTCGGATTTTCGACGCATTGAGGTCCTGAAACCGGGGCCGTCTCATGTCCATCGGCAGATGCTGTTGCGAACCTGACGGCCGGGGATTTTCCGGAGTTCGCCAGAACTTTGCGCCGCATCCTTGAAGCTCGCTCCCTACTTATTCATTCTTTGTGTTTTGCGGCGGCGTGCATCCACGGATCAATCATCCGGAAATTCGCGTTGTTGAGTCATCCGCTGGCTCGAGCCTGCATCGGGTGGATGCCGGTCGCTCGACAGCGGGTGCGACTGACGTTTCTGGAGCATTGTTCACGATGAAGTTTAGATTTCCCATCGTCATCATCGACGAGGATTTTCGTTCAGAGAACACATCGGGCCTGGGGATTCGCGCGCTGGCGGACGCGATTCAACTGGAAGGGATGGAAGTTCTGGGGGTCACCAGTTACGGCGACCTGTCCCAGTTTGCCCAGCAGCAAAGTCGCGCGTCGGCATTTATCCTGTCGATCGACGACGAAGAATTCACCCCCGGACAGGAGCTTGATCCGGCCATCATCAAGTTACGGGGATTCATCAACGAAATCCGGTTCAAGAACGCGGAAATCCCGATCTACCTGTATGGCGAAACGCGTACGTCCAGTCACATTCCCAACGATATTCTGCGGGAACTGCATGGCTTCATTCACATGTTCGAGGACACGCCGGAATTCGTGGCCCGACACATTATCCGTGAAGCCAAAGCGTACATCGACAGCCTGTCCCCGCCGTTCTTCCGGGCGCTGGTGGAATACGCCAACGATGGTTCCTATTCCTGGCACTGCCCGGGACATTCGGGCGGCGTCGCATTCCTGAAGAGCCCTGTGGGGCAGATGTTTCACCAGTTTTTCGGCGAAAACATGCTGCGGGCGGACGTCTGCAACGCGGTGGAAGAACTTGGCCAACTGCTGGACCATACAGGACCGGTCGCTGCGTCGGAACGGAATGCGGCCCGAATCTTCAATGCCGATCATTGTTTCTTCGTCACCAACGGGACCTCGACCTCCAATAAGATGGTCTGGCACTCGACCGTGGCCTCCGGCGACATCGTCGTGGTGGATCGCAACTGCCACAAGTCGATCCTGCATTCCATTATCATGACGGGGGCGGTTCCGGTGTTCCTGACGCCGACACGGAATCACCTGGGAATCATCGGGCCCATCCCTCTGGAAGAATTCAAGCTGGAAAACATCCAGAAGAAAATTGAAGCCAATCCGTTTGCAAAGGAGGCACAGGCGAAGTTCCCCAATCGCAAGCCACGGATCCTGACGATTACGCAAAGCACGTACGACGGGATCATCTACAATGTCGAGACGCTGAAGGGACTGCTGGACGGCAAGATCGGCACCCTGCATTTCGACGAAGCGTGGCTGCCGCACGCCGCCTTCCACGAGTTCTATCGCAACATGCACGCGATCGGCCGGGACCGGCCCCGGACGAAGACGTCCATGATCTTCGCGACTCACTCGACGCACAAGCTGCTGGCAGGGATCTCGCAGGCATCGCAGATCCTGGTGCGCGAATCGGAAACGCAGAAACTCGACCGGCACGTCTTCAATGAAGCCTACCTGATGCATACTTCGACTTCGCCTCAGTACGCGATCATTGCGTCGTGCGACGTCGCCGCGGCAATGATGGAACCCCCTGGCGGCACCGCCCTGGTGGAAGAATCGATCGTCGAAGCGATCAACTTCCGTCGCGCGATGCGGAAGGTCGAAGACGAGTGGGGCAAGGACTGGTGGTTCAAAGTCTGGGGCCCGGAAAAGCTGGCCGAAGACGGGATTGGTGAACGGGACGACTGGATGTTGAAGGCCAATGCGAAGTGGCATGGCTTCGGCAATCTGGCTCCCGGATTCAACATGCTCGATCCGATCAAGGCGACGCTGATCACGCCTGGCCTGGATGTCTCGGGCAAGTTCGCCAAGACCGGCATCCCAGCCTCAATCGTCACCCGTTACCTGGTGGAACACGGGGTCATTGTCGAAAAGACGGGGCTGTATTCGTTCTTCATCATGTTCACGATCGGGATCACCAAGGGCCGGTGGAACACGCTGGTGAGCGCCCTGCAGCAGTTCAAGGACGATTACGACAAGAATCAGCCGATGTGGCGGATCCTGCCCGAGTTCTGCCAGCATTATCCCCGTTACGAGGGGATCGGGTTGAAGGACCTGTCACAGCAGATTCACGACACATACAAGGCCCATGACGTCGCCCGCGTGACCACGGAAATGTATACCTCGGTGATGCAGCCTTCGATGAAGCCGTCGGAAGCCTACGGAATGCTGGCTCACGGGGAAATCGATCGCGTGGAAATCGACGACCTGGAAGGCCGCGCCACCAGCGTGCTGCTGACCCCGTATCCCCCCGGTATCCCGCTGCTGATTCCGGGCGAATGCTTCAACAAGACGATTGTCGAGTACCTGAAGTTTGCCCGGATGTTTAACGAAAAATTCCCTGGGTTCGACACGGACATTCACGGACTGGTGGCGGACACCATCGACGGAAAACGGATTTACTATGTCGACTGCGTGCGAAAGGCCGGCTCGACGAAAAGCAACGTGTGAGGCGTTGTCTAGTCGAGACCCAGGTGCTGTTTCAGAAACAGGACTTCAACGGCCCGTTGATAGTCGCTGTTGTCCTTTTTGCTGAACCCGTGTCCTTCGTTATTGGCGAACACGGTCCAGACGGGGCTGTTGCCCGCCCGGACTTTGGCGGCGATTTGTTCGGCTTCGAAGAACGGGACGCGCGGATCGTTGCGGCCGTGAATGACCAGCAGGGCCGCGCGAATCTTCTCGGCATTGTTCAGGGGACTGATTCGCTCGAACACCGCCTTCATCTGCGGGTCGCGTTCGTCGCCGTACTCAGCTCGCCGCAGGTCCACCCGGTAGGCGGCTGTCCGTTCCAGGAACGTCACAAAGCTGGCAATTCCCACCACGTCGATTCCCGCCTTGATTCGATCGCCGAAGTTCGTCAATGACGCCAGGACCATGTAACCGCCGTACGATCCGCCCGCCACGGCTACCCGCTGCGCATCCAGTTCCGGCTGCTGGCCGATCCAGTCCAGCAGTGCGCCGATGTCCTTGACGCTGTCTTCCCGCTTCTCGGCGTTGTCCAGTTGCAGGTATGTCTTGCCGTACCCCGCCGAACCCCGGACGTTGGGGCAGATCACCGCGATCCCCAACTCGTTCACGTAGAACTGAATGATGGGAGAGAAGAACGGCTGGTATTGCGATTCCGGTCCGCCGTGAATACTGATGTAAACCGGAACAGGCTTGCGTGAACGGTTGTCGCCGGCCACCGGCCGTGGCTGGAAGTAGTACGCCGGGATGGTTCGGCCGTCGAACGATTTGAACTGGATACGGGATGGTGCCACAAACGACGCGGGATTCAGGCCGCCGACTTCGCTGAAAGTCCAGCGTGTTAATTCGCCGGATTCCAGGTGCAGCGAGTACGCGTCCGCCGGAGCGTCCGGACGGGCGAGCGTGAATCCGAGTTTCCGGCCATCCGGCGAGAATTCGAGCCCCGCCAGGATTCCCAGTGGAAGTTTCAGTTCGCGCCGCGGTCCTTGACCGTTTGGCAGCAGATACAGCCGGCTGGCCCCGTCCTCGTTGACCGTGATGGCGACATGGCCGGCTTCAGGGTCCACCGCCAGGTCACTGACGTCCCAGGCGATGTCGTCGGTCACGCCTTCGTACTTCTGCGAGGCGAGATCGAATCGGACCAGGCGACGGAATTCGGCACCTGCATCGGTCGCCAGAAGGATCGACTTGCCGTCGGCGGAAAAGATCATCGGTCCCGCCGCCGCCTTGTCGCGTGTTGGCAACGGCACGTCGGTCCGTTGGCCGGTCGAAACATCCAGGAGCGCGGGATACGACTCATTGGCGGACACGTAGCGGGAAATCAGCAGGGTTTTTCCGTCGCGGGACCAGTCGTAGGCATTCCACGACTGTTTTTCGACGGGCATCAGCAGTTTCATCGATGCGGGTTCACGGGGATCGGCGATGTACAAGTCGACGTCGCGACCGTTTCGTTGATTACTGGTGATCACGATTTGCGATCCGTCGTGCCGAACGGCTCCCAGCTTGTTCCGGGATTTTCCATCGGTCAGCAGTCGCGTCTGGAAGTTCCTGCGGTCCAGCAGATAAACCTGATCATTCTCGTTGCCGCCAGCATCCATCAGCAGCAGGATCGATCCATCCGTGGCCCGGGGGATGAAGGCCCCCGAGACCGGTTCGTCAAAAAAAGTGATTTGTTCGCGCCGGCCGCCGGGTTCAAGGACCCGATGCAATTGTGCCGCGTTGCCAAAGCGGGTGGCGATCAGGATTCCGGTTCCGTCCGGTGCCCAACCGCGAAAGGCGGCCCCGCGCACACTTTGATACTGCGCCAGCGTCGCCGCCAGGGCCGGCGGAACGACGGGAACATCCCGGGCTTCAATCGCCGCCGGCCGCCGGGGGTCATCCGCCGCCTGTGTACCAGGTGTGGCGGCGAAGAAAACCATCCCGAGGATCAGACCTGTTGAGCTGCGCAGAGTCATATTGTCAACCTTGGACCGCGAATGGGGCTGGCGTCAGAACTTTTCATCATCTTCGATGTCATCGCGCTGGGCGGCGGCGATCAAGGCGCGGCCGGCTTCAATGCTGCGTTCCACCGGGGCGCGGGGATCTTCGTTCGCTTCCAGCTCCCAGCAGCAATGCAGGGCGTAAATGTCCTCCGGCGGCATCGACGGACTGACTTCATCGATGAGTGAAAAGGTGATGCTGCCGGTCATTCCGATCCCTTCGCCTTCAGAATCGTCATCCGGGGACGCGACATACTTGTACTTGAACAGCCACAACGTACGCCAGTCGTTGGTGGGTGGCCAGTACAGTTCGCGGGTGTCGTAGACCTCGATTTCATCGGGAGGCAGTCCGTATTCCTGCGGGTGCGACAACCACTCGCACATTTCCGACAGGGCGATGAAATCCGGGTCGTTGGCCTCTTCGGGCACGGCGTCCAGGCGTTTCAGTTCCTGCAGGTAGGTCCGGGCCGTGATGGCGTGGTCCCGTTCGCGGCAGAGTCGGGCGAGAAACTCGATTCCCGATTCATCCCCCAGGACGGCAGAAGCCCATGCCCCCTCCATCTGCACCCCCAGATCCGGGTGATCCATGGCCAGCGCCAGCAGTTCGGTCCGGGGCGGATCTGTGATAAACGGCAGCGACGCGGAGGCCGCGTGTGCGTAGCTGAATTCGTCTTCATCCTCGCTGGACAGCCAGTCGCGCAGCTTCGTAATCCCCTCGGGCGTATTAAACGGGTGCTCTTTAATCACGCGGTCACGGCAGAGTCGATTGACCCAGTCCAGCAGAGCGACGCTTACAAATCCGTCGGGCAACGGCGTGCTCAGGCGTCGAATCAATTGGGGAATCAGCGGGTCGGTATCACTGAGCTGCTCGAAGATGACCGCCCACAGATAGCCGTCCTGCAACGCCACGCTGTAGGCTGACTGGACAACCCGATCCAGACCTTCCTCGGTTCCATAGCGGGCAAAAATCTTCAGGGCGAACAGCAGGTCGCTGTCGCATTCGCCGGGATCGACCAGACGCGCATCAAACGCATCGATCAGCAGCGGAATCCCTTTTTTGGCAAGGTGCCGAAACGCCTCGGCCGACGTCACCGATTGAAACAGTCGCACCAGTTCCGGAAAGGCAGACATCGCTTCATCGCTGTCGATCGCCTGTTCAACGAATTCGACCATTGCGCCGGAGAGCGCTTCTGCATCTGCCAGGGTCGAGATTTCATAGTCGCCCAGATCGTTCAATTCGTCGTACAGATCCCCCTCGGGCGCAAGACCGCGTGTAAGGGCGGCTTGGAGGAGACTTGGCTTGCTCATGAACAATTGACCCTGGCAAAACGAGGACACAAATCCGAATCAGACCACGATCTCAATTCTAACATTGATCGACCAGCTTGTCGTGAGCCCCGTCGGTTCGATCCGATTCGATCCGAGATCCAGCGTGTTTCACCTTCGGCCCTTTACATTCCGGATCGAAAACGGCCATATTACCAGGTACCGATTCTGCGTGACTTCTGGTCTCGCCCCCGGTTGTCTCCATTTCCCCGATGCTGCTCATTTCCACAAAGACGCTGTCGTCCACGGGTGAATTTCCAAAGTCATCCGAAGCGTGAGCGAGGGCGAGTTTGTGCAATGCGACTGACGCCCGCAACACGGAAGGACTCGCGCCCTTCGCTCAGATTTCCGGGGCCATCCCTGGACCGCAATTTGATCATTCTCACCATGCCACTGGAGGTTTCCTGCTCATGAAACAAATCAAGAAAAAGCCGTCACGCCGTGATTTTCTCAAGACAACCGGAGCGGCATTTGGCGTTCCCTTCATCATCACTTCCGCGGCACTCGGCAATGCCGAGCGGCCGGCGGCGAGTGATCGGATCGTGATGGGGGGCATCGGAATCGGAAACATGGGCCGCGGCGATCAGGGTGCCTTCCTGGGTCGCAGGGATGTGCAGTATGTCGCCCTGTCGGACGTCCGCGAAGACGTGCGTAACAAGTCGAAGGCGAATGTCGACGGACGTTACCGCAATGCGGACTGCCAGACCTACACCGATTTCCGCGAACTGCTCGCCCGGCCGGATCTCGACGCCGTGCATATTGCCACCCCCGACCACTGGCATGCGATCATGGTGATTGAAGCCTGCCGGAACGGAAAGGATGTGTATTGCCAGAAGCCGGAAACGCTGACGTTGCGGGAAGGGCCGCTGATGATCGCTGCCGCCCGACGATACGGACGGGTCGTTTCCGGAGGTAGCCAGCGCGTTCTGGGGGACTACCGCAAATACGTGGATCCCGCCTGGGCTGGTGAGTTTGGCACGATCAAGTCGATCAATGTGAATGTCGGACCGTTACCCCAACTCTGCAATCTGCCCCAGGAAGACATGGGAGAAAAAATCGACTGGGATTTGTGGCTCGGCCCCGCCCCGTGGGCTCCCTACAACTCCAAACGCTGCAGCGGCAGTTTTTCGATCAACGGTTCCAGTTGGCGCTCGTTCAGCGACTATTCCGGCGGTGGTATGACCGATTGGGGCGCCCACCACTTTGGCGGTGCCACGTTCATCTGCGACGTCCGCGACCTGCAGCCCGAAGAAGTGACATACTTCGATGACAAGGATGGCAAGTACCTGGCGTACCGTTACCCCAACGGATTGACGATTTATCACAACCGCCCCCACACCGGCAACCTGCAGATCGAAGGGACTCCCGGTGAAAAACTGCCCGCGAAGCCCGTTCCGGTGTACAAGGGAGACGGTGAAATCTACGGTGACTTCATCCACTGCGTGAAGACGCGGGAAACGCCGTTCCGCGACATTGAATCAGCCGTGAATACGGCCGTGCTGGCCCACTTGGGGAACATCGCCTACCAACTGAAGCGATCCTTAAAATGGGATGCCGCTCGCCAGGAATTCATCGGTGATGCGGAAGCCAACCGCCTGACTGACCGCGCTCGTCGGGAACCGTGGCAACTGTAGCGTCGAGGTTCCTTGTCTGTATCCCGTGCTCATCGGGGTGATATGGCCATCGACGCCCACAGGCGCAGACGATTGTACAAGTCAAATCCCAGACATTTTCCAATAGGTAAATCATATGTTGGACACAGCATTCGAAGCTCTCAAGAAGTTCGATTGGGGCAGCGACCTCGGAGCGTTGGCTCCAATTGAAGATGCCGTCACAGCGGCTCATGGCAAGCCCGAGGCCCGCCATGAAGTCGAGACTCGACTCGTCACCGCCTTACAGGGGGAACTCTCGCGGGATGCCCGCGAATACGTTTGCCGCAAGCTGGCCATTGTCGGAACGGCCGCCTGCGTCCCCGGACTGGCACCACTGCTGGTCAACCCGGAGAGTTCACACATGTCTCGGTTTGCACTGGAACAGATTCCAGCGCCCGAGGCAGCCCAGGCACTGCGTGACGCTCTATCCAGGGCGAGCGGAACAGTGAAGATCGGCATTATCAGTTCGCTGGGGGCCCGGCGCGATGCGGCGTCGGTCCCGCCACTGGGTGAACTGCTCCAGGACGGGGATGCGGCGATCGCTCGAGCGGCCGCTCTCGCCCTCGGTGCGATTGGCAGCGCGGATTCCGCCGCCGTACTGCAACGGAGTCTGCAGGCCGCTGGAGGCAGTCCGGCACCGATCGTCGACGCACTGCTTCATTGTGCCGAAACTCTGATGGCGGCCAACAAGCTGACGGAAGCGACCGCCATCTATCAAGCCTTCGCCCAGGACAACCAACCAAGACTGGTCAGGCTGGCCGCAAACCGCGGTCTGCTGGCCTGTGCCAGCAAGCAAGCCTGACACTTGCCCGATGCGCGAGCGACCGGTTTGCACACGTCCAACTTGAAAACCCACACTTGATCATCGGGCCAGTACCGTTGACATCAATCGTCGAACGCCAAATGTCCATTCTAAAACAACTTGATCACGCACTTCCGGGAGGTCGCACCATGTTGCGCCAGATATTGCCGAGCATTCTTGTTCTGACCCTGCTGGCCGGGTTGACACAATTCGTCCGTGCGGACGACAAGCCGTCCGACGACCTGGTGAAGCTGATTATCAAATTGATTGGTGACCCGGATCGCGAGTTTCGGGCGGCCGGCCTGGAAAAGGTGCGTTCATCCGCCAAGGGGGCTGCGGCGACTCACCTGTTTGCAGCTCAACTGACGAAACTGGATGCTGCCGGTCAGATCGCGCTGTTGAGCGCTCTGGCCGATCGCCGTGATGCCACAGCACGGGCCGCGGTGCTGGAACTTCTCGGTGCCAGCCAGGACGAACAGGTCCGGGCCAGTTCCATTCTGGCACTGGGAACGTTGGGGGGAATTGCCGATTTGCCATTGCTGGTCAAGTCGCTGTCGGCGTCGGGACCGGAACAGGCCGCGGCCCGGCGCAGCCTGGTGCAGATGTCGGGTGACACTGTGAACAAGTCGCTGGCCGCGGAATTGAAGACCGCGACTCCGCACGTGAAGAACGCGTTGATCGACGTCCTGTCAACTCGACGCGCGACCGACGAATCCCCGGCCCTGGTGGCGGCTACGGTCGACGATGCGGCTCAGGTGCGAAGCGCAGCGATGTCCGCGCTGGGACAGATCGGCAGCCCCGATCAGATCTCGGCCCTGTTGCCTGGAGTTTTGAAGGCTCAGAAGGGTGGCGAACGGGATCATGCCGAACGCAGCGTCGCCATGATTTGTTCCCGGATCGACAATG
The DNA here is from genome assembly GCA_018242525.1 of Planctomycetota bacterium. GTDB lineage: Bacteria > Planctomycetota > Planctomycetia > Planctomycetales > Planctomycetaceae > Schlesneria. The sequence continues at coordinate 120,468 of JAFEBS010000038.1, forward strand.
AGGACGAACGCGGGACGCGGCTGATCGAGGCGTTGAATACGATTCCGCCCGCAGATCGTGACGAACTGCTGCCACTCGTGGGACGTGTCGGGGGCAAGAAGTTGATCAACTTCGTCGGCGACATCGCCTCGGAACAGGATCCCGCTCGACGGAAATTCGGGATCGACGCGTTGAGCAAATGGCCTGACGCCAGCGTGGCAGACAAACTTCTGGAGATCGCCAACAAGACGGCGGATCCCGCCGAACGAAACCAGGCGTTTCAAGGGTACGTCAAGATTGCCGCTACGCGCGACAATCGTTCGGACCGCCAGCGACTGGATCGGATGAAGCAGGCGATGAAGGCGGCACGCTCGCCGGAAGAGCAATTGCTGGTCATCAACCGCACGCGGACCGCCTACGATGTTGAAGCCGTCCGGTTTGTTCAGCCCTATCTGGAAGATCCGGAATTCGCGCAACTCGCCTGTGAAACGATCGTCGAAATCGCCCATCACCGCGAAGTCCGGGATCCTCACAAGGCAGAATTCGACAAGATCCTCGACAAGGTGATCGCCGTTTCCAAGGATGCGGTCGTCGTCGATCGTGCCCAGCGATACAAGCGCGGCGAAACCTGGGAGCGGCCGAAGAAATGACTACCAGAGCCAGGTCGCGCCCGTGGTCAGGACCGTGATCGCGAGCAGAGCGTTCGTGATCGCATGAGCCTGAATTGCGCTGGCGAGGTTTCCCTGCTTTCGCGTCACCCAGGCATAGGCAAGCCCCGCCGCGATCCCTCCCATCCACAACTGGTGCAAGAGCCCAAATGCCAGGGCCGACACGAGGACCGCCCAGATCGGCACCGATCGATAATCGACCTGTTCAAAGTCGGTTCGACAGAGGCGACGCAGGAAGAAACCGCGAAACGCCAGTTCTTCGATGACGGGCACGGTTACGACCGCGCCAAACACTCGCAGGATTGTCCAGGCGAGTCCACCAGCAGTGTCGCACGCTGGCAGCGGCGTCGAAGTGACTTCGTGCATTTGTGATTCCACCCACGCCAGGCCGATCCAAGCCAGAAAAACACCGATTCCGTAACGTATCGCCAAGGATGACCAGGTCCAATGCAGCCGCCGGAGCGTCGCGCGACTGAGCAACAGCGTCGCCAGTGATACCAGGACAACCAGCGGATAAAGCGACGACGGGTCGTCCACAAACGCCGCGATGACCATACTTAGTGCTGTCAGCACCAGGAATGGCACCAGGTAAGGAACGGCTGCTGTTGTTGTCGTCCGGGCCGCAGTGGCGATACGGTGGGAAAAAAACTCGGACTGCAAAACACCGGCCATCAGACCGAGGGAAACCAGATTAAACAGGATCCAACCGGCCTGCGAATGAAACCCTCCCAGCGCGACGCTGGCGGAGTATTCCGTACCGATCACGATCAATGCGGCAATCCGCAGTGAGTTGCAGATCCAGATCAGCAGGATTCCGGCGGGCAGCAACAGCCACGCACGCGGAAAACGCAGCGTCTGGCGAAAGCCCGCGAGAAACGCAAGTACGAAAACGGTGATCAGCCCAATTCCCTCATATCCGGAACACTGTGGGGCAATCTGCACATAGAATGATTCGGTGCCGAGCAATCGATGCTCCACATCGGACACGATCGATTCCGTGTAGAAGAAGCTGAGCCACCAGGCGACAAGTCGAAACGTCGATTCGCCCAGCGGATTCCAGAGCACCTGGAACAAGCGGCCTCCAAACGTTGCCGCCAACGATGTCACCAGCCCGGTCAACAGCGTCCAGCGTTCCACGATCGCCAGCCGCCACCAGAACACGGGTGGTGCGATGGCGCACAAGCAGCATGTCCCGCAGGCCGCTGCGAAAGCGAGCCACATGGCGATCCAAACCGCATGATTCGACGATCCTGCGGCTTCATCATCAAAGATGACCTGCGAGGCCAGGGCCAGTGCCGCAAATGCCAACCACTGACCGGTCCACCAGAGTGGCCATCGACGATACTCGCGCACAGCCTGCGCGAGCTCTTGCACATGATCCAGAAAACGCGTCCATCCCAGGATTGATGTCGCGACAATCAGACAAAGGCCAATCCGCGGCAGCAGGGGCAGGATTCCAAACAGCCATCCCCATGTCGACGAGGACTCGGCCATCGAACCGGCATCAAAACAGACCGTCAGTCCCAATCCCTGGGCGATGAATACGGCGATGATCGCCACGATGCGCCAGGACCATCCCGGCAGCAGCCATGCGGATCTGAACCGCTGCAGGGATGGAGAGGCCGAAACTGACAAGTCATGCACCTTGATCGATCGAAGCGAGATTCACGAGCAACCCGTTTGTTGGGCAAGGCCCATCCGTCCTTCAGGACTCATTCCGCCGACTGGTCTTTCCGCGTCCCCAGGAATCGATCTTTCAGAAGGAAAGCACCGCCGACGAGTAACGACAGCGCGCATGCGGCCGATCCGGCACCGATTTCCGGTACCGAGCCACCCGTGCTCCCACCGCCTCCTCCACCTCCTCCTCCGCCGCCACCCCCTCCGCCGCCAAATAGTCCACCCCATCGACCTGCGAACGCGTCGTCGGACATCAGGGTTAGAATTGCCGCCATCGCCAGCATGGGCACGACGGTTTTCGACAGGACTCGCAAGATCATCTGTTCAATCTCCTCAGGAACCAAACTGGCGACTGTCTCTTCGACTGGTGGAAACTTTGTACTCACCGGATCATCGAAGTGCAGACGTGCTACTCACGCTGCTCCAAAATGATTCCATGCCAGATCCCCATTGCGGGCACAAACCGGACTGTTCCAGAGGACATTTCCCCAGCTGAAGGGAGGTGGGAGGATGAGCGGCGTTGTAGCAGTTCGTTGACAAATGGAATCATGTCCAAGCGGGATTCAATCTGGATGAATCTTTGTCACGCTGTGAATTCTTGAGCCACACAGCGGGCTTGAATCAGGTGCAATCACTGGGGCTTCGGATCGGTATGTCGATATCCCGCACACTGCGCCACGGGCTGTGGCGGATACTTTGGATATCTTGGATCCGTCGTCGCCAGGGAACACAGCAGGAAGCGTGATCCGTGCGGAGTTTGCACGACTCGCATCCACTGGCAGGTTTCACACAGGCTGATCAACATTCGATTGTGGTGTCCGCAAGGGTCGCACAGTCCATTCCCGGTGGGTATGTTAGCACACCGGATGGAACTCAACGCGGCCGACTGTCTGACCGCTGTTGCATTCCCGATTTCTGATCGAGAAGGAAGTGACATGTCTGTTGCCTGGGATCGCTACTGCAAGTATCTGATCGCCGATCAAAACCTCGGGTTTTCGATGGATGTCAGTCGCGTCCGGTTCGAAGACAGCGATTTGGAACCGTTGTTGCCACGCATGCAACTGGCGCTGACCGCCATGCAGCAGCTTGAAAACGGGTCGATTGCCAACCCGGATGAAAACCGCATGGTGGGGCACTACTGGCTTCGCAGCCCGGAACTGGCACCATCGCCCGAAATCACCAGTGAGATTCGGGAAACACAGGCCGCGATTGCCCAGTTTGCGGAAGACGTTCACGAGGGGCGGATCACCACCCCGGCCGGCGGTTTTCAGTACGTACTGGTCATCGGCATCGGTGGTTCGGCCCTGGGACCGCAGTTTGTCGCCCAGGCCCTGGGAACTCCCTACGATACGATGTTGCCGTTTTTCGTCGACAATACCGACCCCGACGGAATTGACCAGATCCTGGGTGAACTGGACGGTCAACTGGGGATGACATTGGTGCTGGTCGTCTCGAAATCTGGCGGAACGCCGGAAACCCGGAATGGCATGCTGGAAATCCAGCAGGCGTTTCGCAATGCCGGAGTGGATTTCGCAAAACATGCTGTCGCCGTGACGCAGGTCGGCAGCAAACTGGATCAAACGGCGAAATCCCAGGGGTGGCTCAAGACGTTCCCCATGTGGGACTGGGTGGGCGGCCGCACCTCTGTCCTGTCGGCGGTGGGACTGCTACCGGCCGCGCTGCAGGGGATCTATACCGACGACATGCTGGCGGGAGCCGCGGCCATGGACCGGCTGACGCGGAACACCGACGCGATGCGCAATCCGGCGGCACTGCTGGCAATGATGTGGTACCACGTCGGCGGGGGCCGGGGGACAAAGGACATGGTGATCCTGCCCTACAAGGACCGCCTATGCCTGTTCAGCCGCTATCTGCAACAACTGGTCATGGAATCCCTGGGGAAGGAAGTCGACCGCCAGGGGATCACTGTTCATCAGGGCATCGCGGTCTACGGCAACAAGGGCTCAACGGATCAGCACGCCTATGTCCAACAGTTGCGTGACGGCATCCCCAACTTCTTTGCCACGTTCATTCAGGTCCTGAAGGATCGTGAGCTGGATGTGGACGATGAAGGAGAACTGTCCGAATTCGATTTTGAAGTGGAACCCGGGATTACGTCCGGCGACTACCTGCAGGGTTTCCTGCTGGGGACCCGCGAAGCCCTGTTTGACAGCGGTCGCGACTCCATCACACTCACGGTGAATGAAGTCAACGGACACAGTGTGGGTGCGTTAATTGCACTCTATGAACGTGCAGTCGGACTTTACGCGGAACTGGTCGATATCAACGCCTACCACCAGCCGGGCGTGGAAGCCGGCAAGAAAGCGGCAGCGACGATCCTGGATCTGCAATCCAGGGTCGTGGCCCACCTGAAACATGTGGCAATCCCCCAAACGGCCGCACAGGTGGCCACCGCACTCGGCCTGCCCGAGCGAACCGAATGGGTCTACAAACTGCTGGAACACCTGGCAGCCAACGTCGGACGCGGCGTCGATCACGTGGAAGGCGACGACCCCGCCTCGGCCGAATTCCGCGAGGTCATTCACGAAGACTGACCCTGCATTTGGCCTGTGAGCCCTGGCCGCCTGTGGCATAAGGTGTCTGCCCCTCTCCGGGCACGCGATTTTCAAGGTGAATTCAGTGCCCTCCAAAGGGTCAGACACCTTATGCCACAGGCTTCCAGGCGCTCGCTAACTATCGGGGAATTCCGGGGGAAACCTGCGCCGCTCAGGCTGCAGCCGGTTCAATGCTCGCGTGGCCATCCTGGCGATGATCGGATCGTCGTCGTGCCGTAATTCCTCCAGCGCGGCCACCGAATCATTCGTGGCCATTTCAGCAACCAGATTCATCGCACGCGCCCTCAGGGGCGGATCCAGACGGGACTGATCAGAACGAACGTAAGCCAGCAATGGGATTGCACCGGCTGGACCCAGTTGGCGGATCTGGTCTTCGTACAGATGGGCGACCTTGGACTGCCCCACCTTGGCAAGCATCGCGGTCATCCGGTGTTGCAGATCCAAATCGTGAGGATTGTGGAGAAGCAACAATGGCAATTGCCATTGCGTTGCTTCCGAGGGATTCGCCTGGTGCGTCTGCTCAGGCCGCGGACTGCCGCAGGCGAACGTCACGCACTGGCCCGGTTGAATCAAGCAGGTCGTTTCGGCAAGTCGGATTTCTGCCGAGGATTGCGCCACATCCAGGCAGGACAGTTCCAGGTTCGGCAACGCGCGCCATTGCATTTCCGTCGACGACGGACACACGAATATGTTGGGTTTGGATTGCGGTTCGGCGGGTGTGACTCCACAGATCTCGATGCCCGCGACGGATGAGGCCCGGCACCACAGTTCACCCGAGACCAGTTCGACCTTTTCCGCCTGATGCATCACCAGTTCAGACTCGCTGTTCAAACGGACGACCGCATCCGATTTTGTCCGGATTTCGCACAATGATGCGGTGCGTGTCCGGATGCGCGTATGAGCCGGAAGTGTCACTCGCACCGATCCATCGACAGGAATCCAATCCTTCGTGTCACGCGGCTTGAAATCGATCGAACCGGTGACCAGCGCGATCTCGCCAACGTGAGGTGACGCACTCGACCACTGGGTGAATGTACCCGCGGCAATCAGCACAGTAAGGACGACGGCGAACAACGCCAAGTACGAATTGCGATTCGACCGTCCGTCCGATTTCCGGTTGATGGGAACAGGACCGGGTATCTCGGTGGCGCGGATCCGGTGCAGGACTCGATCCATCGAGGATTCGATTTCTGGTGACGGAAATGCCAGACTCAATTCGTGGTGCAGGCCCTGCAGTTCCTGCCATTCGAGCTGGCAGGGCGGGCATTCTGCGAGGTGTTGCTGCATGGCAGCGCGTTCCGCCCCCGACAGTTCACCGTCGAGCGCTGCGTTCAGCAAAAGTGCCAGGGATTCACAGTTCATACGTCGCTCCGAAGCTTCGCAAGTCGAATGCGAAGCAGTGCCCGGGCTTTGGCCAGTCGCTCGTTCACCGTGGCCCGGGCCACTCCCAACCACTGTGCCATTTCGTCATAGGACAGGTCTTCGTAATAACGTAACAGGATCACTTCCCGCAGATCTTCCGGGATCGACGCGACTTGCTGCACGACGATCGCCCGCTCATCGGCCGCCAGCGTGGAGTCTAACGATGGCAGCGGGATTGCCAGATCCACCCACGCGCAATCGGTTTCGCGATGTCGCATCCGGTCGCGACACCAGTCCGCACACAGATGATTCGCAATGGATCGTAACCAGGGGCCAAATTGTTCCGGATTCGACAGCGACGACAATCGCGAGTATCCGCGCACCAGCGCGTCCTGAGCCAGATCCTCGGCGTCGTGCGTGAAGACCTTCGCCTGGCACAGCACCAGGATGCGGCGAAACCACCGGCGCGCCAGTTCCCCGTAAGCCGCCGAATCACCGGCAACCACGCGGCGAACAAGCTCACCGTCCGTCATAACGCGCCCCTCGCATTAAGTTGTCGCTCTACAGACGAATTCCGGCGGCCTGCAGGTTGGCAGATTTCCGTGAATCCGCCCGTTTTTTGAAAATTGATGAATCTGGAAAACTTCTGCCAGTCTGCCGTGTGGGTCTGAACGACTTGAGTAACAGCCCGTGGCAATAGGGGTCTGA
>JAFEBS010000038.1:127463-204211 GCA_018242525.1 Planctomycetota bacterium
TCAGACCCCTATTGCCACGGGCTGCTATTGGACCCGACGCTGCCAGCGTCGGAGTAATTCACAGACCCACAGGAAAGGCTTGCCATGAACAGATGGAATCGAATCGGCTGGTTCAGCGTTGCAGCGGGCTTAGGGTTGTCCCTGGCCGCATTGTTTCTGGGGGCGTCACGTACCCAGGCCGTGGATCGATCCAAGAGTCCGATCGTGAAGCAGGCTGAGGGAAAATTGATTGTCCACGAATGGGGAACGTTTACGTCATTCTCGGGGTCGAACGGAGTGCAACTCGATTTCCGACCGTTGATCAATGAAGACTTGCCCAACTTTGTCCTGGACCGCCAGTCACAGTCCGGAATACCAATCTTTTCCAAGGGCCGAATCCGGGCCAGCATCCGCATGGAAACACCCGTCACCTATTTCTACACAGACGTCGAACGAACCATCCGGGCGAAAGTGGAGTTTTCCAGCGGATTGCTGACGGAGTTTTACCCACCGGTGGTCGGGATGGCACCCGAATATCAGCCGGGGGTTGACGGGACGCGCCCGTTTGGAAAGTCGATGCTGGACTGGGGCGAAATCGATCTGATTCCCGTCGCCAGCCTGACACCGAATATCAAGGACGCCCAGACGAAAGCGTGGCTTCGCAATCTGATCGAACAGCGCGTGGTGCCGGTGGAGGGTGCTTCCAATCACTACTATCACGCTCGCGAAACCGATTCGGCGTTCGTCCACGTCCGACAACCCGCCTCCACCAGTCAATTTCTGATTCGTCCGTACGGCGATCACCTGGAAAAATTCCTGTTCTATCGCGGAGTCGGCCGGTTCGATCAACCATTGCAAGCGACGATTGCCAACGATGGACGGATTCGAATTTCCAACTCCGGCCAGCAGGAAATCCGCTCACTCTTCCGAGTGACGGTGGCCAACAAGTTGATCCGTTATTCCGAACTGGCGAGTGTCGCGGCGGGAGCCTCCGCCGAATTCCCGTTGGAAATGCAGCCCATCGAACTGGCGGATCTGCAGACTCGCGTGGCGGAGGCACTGGTTCGCGAAGAACTGTATCCCCGTGAAGCCACAGCGATGGTCAAGACCTGGGCGGATTCCTGGTTTACCGAGGAAGGAACTCGCATCTTCTACATGGTCCCACGCGAAATCACTGACAACGTGTTGCCCCTGACGGTCTCGCCTCCACCGGACGAAACTGTTCGCGTACTGGTTGGTCGAGTGGAAGTCATGCTGCCCTCCGTGGAAAAGCAACTGCTGACACTGGTCGCCGCCAACGCTATTCGAAGGCAGGAGCGCCAGGAATTGGAAATGGAGCATGGACCTCAGGATCCGCTACCGATTCCCGCCGAAGTCCTGAAACTGGGACGTCTGGCGGAACCGGCCCTGGTGCGCGTTCGCGAACTAGCCAAAGACGCCGCAACCAGTTCTGAGGCGATGGTATTGCTGCGTGAAACCCGCCAGGCGCTGGAGACCGCGATCCGGAAAGGCTCGGACCAGTCTGCTGCGACCGATTGATTGACACGACTCTGTGCCTGAGACACAGCGTTGCTGGATCCAACACTTTCGGAACAATCCGAGACCCCACCGAGTTTATCTCGGTGGGGCGAGAAAATAGTGCCGAACAGTGTTGGGTTTGCCCCGTTTGTTGGGCAAACCCACGTCTCAACCTGCAAGAAACGCTTCGATGCGATCGAGGCCAACCTGAATGGTTTCCAGGCTGGTGGCAAACGAGAGTCGAACATAACCGGGGGCACCGAAGGCGTCACCGGTTACCAGCGCCACGTGCGACTGTTCCAGCAGGGCAGTACAGAAATCGGTAGCATTGCTGACGGTCGCACCGCCGGCAAGTGGACGGCCGAAGCAGGCACTGACATTGAAGAACGCGTAGAATGCACCGCCAGGTTCGGCAAACGTGACACCGAACTTCTGACGCCATGGTCGCATTCGGTCCATCACAAAATTGCGGCGTTTTTCAAACTCGACGCGCATGGCTTCCACGCTGGCCTGTGGACCGTTCAAGGCTTCGACCGCAGCATACTGGCTGATGCTGCATGGATTGGAGGTCTCCTGGCTTTGCAGATTGTCCATGGCCTTGATGGCATCGACGGGGCCGATGGTCCAACCGATTCGCCAACCAGTCATCGCATAAGCTTTGCTCACGCCGCTGACCAGAATTGTGCGCTGGGCGACTTCGGGGCCGAATGTGGCAAAGCACCGGAATTCCGCACCGGTGTACAGCAGCTTTTCGTAGATTTCGTCGGACAGGACCAGGATGTTCTTTTCGACAGCGACATCGGCCAGTGCTTTCAACTTGTCGATCGGATAGGCGGCCCCCGTCGGATTCGAGGGATTATTGAGCATCATCATCCGAGTGCGTGGTGTGATTGCATGGCGGAACTGATCCGCCGACATGCAGAACCCACTCTCCTCGGTCGTGTCGACAATGACCGGGGTCGCGCCGGTCAGCTCCACCAAAGCGCTGTAGCTGACCCAGTAGGGACCGGGAATGATCACTTCGTCGCCGGGTCCGCACAGGGATGCCAGCACATTATGAATCGAGTGCTTTGCACCGTTGGAAATCAGGACCTGCGCCGGAGTAATTTCCAGCTTGTAGTCCCGCAGGTAAGCCGCACAAACGGCCTTCTTCAATTCGATGATTCCGCCGGATGCAGTGTAGTGCGTGTGCCCCGACTCCATTGCGGCAACGGCCGCCTTTCGAATGTTTTCGGGTGTCATAAAATCCGGTTCACCCAGCGTGAAGTCGTAGACCGTGACCCCTTTGGATTTGAGTTCCTTGGCCTTGGCGGCGGCGGCCAGCGTGGCAGAGGGCTTCAAATGACTCACGGCAGGGGACAAACGGACGCCGGACATACGGATCTCTTCATTGAATTCAAGGACACGAATCGAAGGCGCACACGTGCAGCGCCGTAGTGAGCGACGAATAGTCGCCAGACGATTGTTCAACACGACCGTGACAACGTCAAGCACGGGTCAACGGATCGCTAACTTGCGATGACGAGTATCGGCCAGGTCTGCCGGTCGAACGTGCTTCGCCCGATCGTTGCAAGCCATTTTTCTGTTGCCACCGTAATATCTTGACAATTTGTTGAAACCCCTATTACTTGACTTGCCGATGAATCCTGTGCCTAAGGCGTCATTCCTCTATCCTACGCAAAGTGCGATTACGCGGAGGCGATTGCAGAGGCTGTTTTCGAGTGTCGCGATGAGTTACGTCGCCGCGACAGGTCGCGCCATCGGTTGGTTGCGGAATCAACGAATTCGACAATCCGTTGTTCAGTAAGATTTTCCGCTTGACGCGTTTGTCGAACACACATACGATCGAGTACACGATGGATGCAGTAAGTCAGTATTGGATGTTGACTCCCCTTGTTGGGGTGTAGCACTTTTGAGTCGCCTCTCCTTTCCGGGTACCAAGAGAGACGACAGTTCAGGACGCACGGTACTCGTGTTTTTTTCCAAAGGAGCCACGGAAATGGCTGCGAAAAAAGAAGTTGCTGCTAAGAAGACCGAAGCCAAGAAGCCAGCGAAGTCTGCAAAGGCCAAGCCAGCTGCCAAGAAGAAGTAAATTTCACTGAGTGAATAACTCTGTGAAAACAGGCTGGATCTCACCATCCAGCCTGTTTTTTTCTTTGTCCCCCGAACAACAGATCAATGCCTTTTCCGTTTCAACACGAAAACGTGCCGAACGGTTTTGGGGCCGCTCCTTACTGGGCAAAGCCGAACCGGTTCGAACCAGTTCAGAAAAACATGGAAATTCGCTGCGGTTAGGCGTACCATCATGTCTGTCAAGCGCCTCCAGGATTTGGATTATGCGTTACGTCAGCCTGATTGCGATTGCGCTCATCGGATCATCATCGGCCCTGCACGCACAACTCACTGTGCAGCAACCGGTGGTGGGTACGACCGGCGTCGCGACCTCAGTTTCAGTGCCTGATCGCGGCAGCACATTCCTGGGAGGTGTCAGTTCTGCTCAGTCTTTCCGCAATAGCTATGGACCGTTGCGGACCGGAACCGGCCGTGGATATGGTCTGTCGGGGGGATCGATGTCTGCTCATGTGTACATCATCGATCTGCACGCCATGGACGAGGCCATACTGAATTCGGTTCCCGATTCGCTGCCTCCCGTTTCCATTCGCAGTCGCTCGGTTTCCACGGAGAGGACCGAGGCACCTCGCGAAGTCTCGCCGGTTGAAAAGGCGGCCAATTTCGAGCGACTGGCAATTCACGCTGAGGCCGCAGGTAAGACCGGCGTTGCCAGGCTGCATTGGCAGATGGCGGCAAAGTATGGATCCACTCTGGCCGCACAAAAGCTCGGTCGTCCGGCAGTCGACAATTCCAGGTCAACCGCGCAGAAGTAAGCAGCGCTGATTTGTCGAGCCCACCTGTAACGGTCGTTCCATCGGCGCAGAATTTGAGCTGTGTGCGGGGGGCAGGACCTGCCGATCTTTTTGAGACGCAAGACTTTTCTGCAGGAGATCGCGATGCTGGGGATGCGGCAATGGATTCTCGGAGGCTGGGTAATTCTGACTGTCTTTTCGGGTGTGCAGCAGGCGGGCGCCGTTCCCGGTTGCCCGTTTTGTGCCCCCAGCGATCCCCCCTTCAGTCAGCGCTTGTCTGAATGCGATGTCGCGCTGGAAGTCAAATGGGTGTCGCTCGACACGGACGAGAAGCTTCAGCAGGAATCGACGTCGTTTGAGGTGGTGTCCGCGTTTCGTACATCCCGACAGAAGTTCAACGTTGGCGATCGCGTGAAATGGGGCTACGGACGTGACGGAAAGCCTGGCGATCCGTTCCTGCTGATCGGCAAGGAGGATGGCGAGACGATCACCTGGGAAAGGCCGATCGCGCTGGGGGGCGAGTACCTGTTCCAATACATTCGAAAAGTGCCTCCTCCGGAAGCGCCCGATCGACTGTCATTCTTTCTGAAATTCCTCGAATTCCCCGACTCGGAAATCTGCAGTGATGCCTACGCAGAAGTCAGCCGTGCCAGCTTCAAAGAGGTTGCGGCACTCGCTCCAAAACTGCCTCGGGAGAAGCTGAGGAAGTGGCTGCAGTCGGACGATCCCCAGGTTCAGGTTCGCCTGGGACTTTACGGAATGATGCTGGGGTTGGCTGGCGACGACAGCGATGCCGAGTTTCTTGAGCAGTTGATCATGAAAACACCCGATCCCGACAGACCACGTCTGGGGATCGATGGGATGATGGCTGGATACATCTTGCTTCGTGGCGAGGCCGGTCTCCAGAAATTGCTCGCGGCCAAGATGGATGATCCCAGGGGAGAGGATGACCTGATCCCGTTGCGAAACACCCTGGTGTTCCTGTGGGACTACAGTCAGGACCGCGTGCCGCCGGAAGCCATCCGGGCTGCCATGCGACGATTCCTGGATCATCCCCGAATCGCGGTGAATGTCATCGAGAATCTGTCTCGCTGGAAGGACTGGCAGTCGTTGGACAAGTTGATCATGGCCTACGGAACAGCGCCGTTTGATTCCAACCAGTCCCAGCAGAAGATCATCGCTTTCGCCCTGGTTTGCGAACGGGACGGCTTCAATCAGTCTCCGAAGCCAATTCCCGCATCGGCCCTCAAAGCCCGACAATTCCTGGATGGACTTGACCCCGAAGTCGTGAAAGCGACGGAACGACGGTTCATGATTTCGCGGCGGCGTAACGACACGAAGCCTGTCAAAGCGCCGTGAATTCTGGACCGACAGACCGTGGCGTCCGATCGTATTTCAACAGTTGCCGTAGCCGGAATCGCCGATGCAAGACTATGAAAAGCTGGGGGTATTCTACCTTGGCAAACGCTATGACCTCGAAGGCAAACGCCCCGTCGCGGACGATTTGCTGCTGTACGATGCCAAGGATCTGACAACGCACGCGGTCTGCGTGGGGATGACCGGCAGCGGCAAGACGGGACTGTGCCTGGCATTGCTTGAAGAAGCGGCCATTGATGGGATTCCCTCCATCTGCATCGATCCCAAGGGGGATTTGGGAAATCTGTTGCTGGCCTTTCCGGAACTGCGTCCGGGCGATTTTGAGCCTTGGATCGAACGGTCTGACGCGGCTCGTTCCGGGATGACACCGGACGAATACGCTGCCAGGATGGCCAGCATCTGGAAGGACGGTTTGGCAGCGTGGGGTCAGCCCCCGGAACGGATCGCCCGCTATCGTGATGCTGTCGACCTGTCGATTTACACCCCGGCCAGTAACGCCGGTTTGCCACTGACAGTCATGCGGTCGTTCGCCCCGCCGGGCGAAGCGACGCTGAATAACTCGGAAGCGATGCGCGAACGGGTGTCCGCTGCGGCATCGGGACTGCTGGCACTGCTCGGTATCGACTCGGATTCATTGCAAAGCCGCGAGCACATCCTGCTCTCGACGATCCTGGACCGGAGCTGGCGCGACGGGAATGACGTTGACCTGGGGACGCTGATTCGACTGATTCAGAAACCGGGATTCGACAAGGTCGGGTTCATGGACCTGGAAAGCTTCTTTCCGTCCAAGGACCGCTTCGCGTTTGCCATGTCACTGAACAACCTGATCGCCTCACCCGGCTTTCAAGCCTGGATGGAAGGCGAATCGCTCGACATCCAGCGGCTGTTGTACACCCCTGCCGGGAAACCGCGGCTGTCGATCATTTCGATCGCGCACCTGTCTGACAGCGAGCGCATGTTCTTCGTCACGATCCTGCTGAACGAAATGATTTCGTGGATGCGGAACCAGTCCGGAACCTCCAGCCTGAGGGCATTGCTCTACATGGACGAGGTCTTCGGCTATTTCCCGCCGACTGCCAACCCGCCGTCGAAAACCCCCATGCTGACGCTGATGAAGCAAGCCCGCGCGTTTGGCCTGGGCGTGGTATTGGCGACGCAGAATCCTGTCGACATCGATTACAAGGGGCTCTCCAACGCGGGGACATGGTTTCTGGGTCGCCTGCAGACGGAACGGGACAAAGCCCGCGTGCTGGATGGTCTGGAAGGTGCCTCGGCGGCAGCCGGATCTCGATTTGATCGTGCGAAAATGGAATCGATCCTGTCCGGTCTGGGCAATCGGGTCTTCCTGATGAACAACGTTCACGAAGACGAACCGGTGGTCTTTCAGTCCCGCTGGGCCCTGTCATTCCTGCGCGGCCCGATCAACCGTGACCAGATTGCCACCTTGATGGCGGAAAAGAAGGCCTCACAGCCCGCCGCTGCGGCACCCGTGAAAGCATCACTTCAGGAAACGTCCGTCAGCTCGCAGCCAGTGCTGCCTCCGGGAATCGACCAGACGTTTCTTGTTCGACGCAGTTCGATGCTGGGGAATACCAAGCTGCTTTATCGACCCGGCCTGCTCGGATCGGCCCGCATTCGATTTGCTTACGCGAGTACCGGGGTTGACGAACTCCGCGACATCACGATTTTTCTCGCCGCCGCGGCCGAAATCCGCGCAACGGTCTGGGACGATGCCGAAATCTCGACAGACGAATTCGATCAGCAGTCGGAAGGCGAGGACGAGGGCGGGTTTGCCCCCCTGCCGACCGAACTGAGTCGCGCGAAAACATTCACCGAACTGCAGACTGCACTCAAGGATCACCTGTATCGAACCCAGAAACTGCAGCTCTGGAAATGTCCCGAGCTGAAACTGGTGTCACAGCCCGGCGAATCGGAAGGGGACTTTCGCGCCCGGATCACGCATGGTGTTCGTGAAGGACGTGATCTTCAGGTGGAAAAACTGCGAACCAAGTTCGCTCCCAGGCTGGCTGGATTGCAGGAGCAACTGCGAAAGGCTTATCAGCGGGTGGAAAAACAGAAAGCTCAGGCCAGTCAGCAAACCTTTACGGCGGCGGTGAACCTGGGGACTTCGATCCTGGGAGCGGTCTTCGGCCGCAAACTGACTTCAGCCACCAACATCAGCAAGGCCGCAACCACCATTCGCAGCGCCAGTCGGGTCGCCAGTGAACGCCAGGATGTGGCGCAAGCCGAGGAGACCGTGGAGGCGATCCAGGAACGGATTGACGCCCTGAACACTCAGTTCCAAGAGGAGGCCAACACCCTGATCGAAGGAGCGAACCCGGACGGTGTACAACTCGAGGAAATCAGCGTTGCTCCGAAGAAGTCGGACATCACAGTCGTCAACCTGACGCTTTGCTGGACCCCCTGGACCGTGGATGCCAAGGGGGTGGCTCAACAGGCATGGTGAATCAAGCTGCATCAGCCACCGTGATCGATGTCGCCTGCATGTCTGCCAAATGGATCTGGCGATCTCGCACGCAGCAAGGCCTGTAGTACGACGAATGCGTTCGCTGAGAATGGAGCTTGTGCGAGCTCAAACGTCGTAGGGCAGACAGTGGCCAACGTCAGATCTCGAACCTCGCTTTCAATCGCAGCATCGGCGTAGCCATCGAAACCGGCGGCGATGCCGTCCGCAAATGCCGACTCCGCGAGGTCGGCGAGACTGGACCAGAGAAGTGCCCGCAAATCATCGGCACGGCGAGTTGTTGTGGCGAGCGTTGGAAGATGGCGCATGTCGAAATCAATCCAGGTTGCCGTGCCCGTCGCAGGATCGATGATCACATTGCGACTGGTGGCATCGCCGTGACTCAAGGGCCAGTTTATCAGGCCGCAGCCGTCAATGCATGCTTGATGGAGCCTTCGTAAAGCCGTGGCTGCCGCTTGGATGGCTGCCAGTTTCATTGGCAGATCAATATTGGACTGCAACAACACGGCCAGGCAGATTCCGGGGTGATCTGCGACCTGGATTCCACGCTGGTCGCCCTCGATGCCGACTGTGCGTCCCAACGCGCGTCCGACGGCTGTTTCCCACAGAAGCCATTCTGGGAGGGGCAGGGCCGTCGACAATGTTCCCTGAAGTCGAAGCCAGGCATTCCCCAGTGGAATCAGGATCGCGGACCATCGAGTCCGGCGTTTGATCCGAATCGTGCGACCCACAGATAAATCGAGGTGGGAATGGTGGAGGCGGATCGATGCCAAGTGCCGCGCGAGGACCAGACGCACACAGTACTTCCAGCGCGACCAGCCTGGCCGTAGAACGGAATTTGTTCCGTTCGCCGCGGCAGATTCCGCCGTGTAATTCATGGCGGCACTTCCAGCGATCAGGCAATCACGTGACGGCTTCCACGGCAAACCCTTCGCGGTACTTCTTCGTCAGCAGACTGTTGGCCTCGGGAAGGTTTGTGATTTTCAGCGATTTGGCATCCCATGCCAGCGTCTTGCCGGGGTGCCGGGCGGCGATGTTGCCGAGTTGGACAGTCTCGGTCAACGGCCCCGCGTAATGGAAGCCGTCGCTCGT
Source organism: Planctomycetota bacterium (assembly GCA_018242525.1). Taxonomy (GTDB): domain Bacteria; phylum Planctomycetota; class Planctomycetia; order Planctomycetales; family Planctomycetaceae; genus Schlesneria. Next base: position 136,779 of record JAFEBS010000038.1, read on the forward strand.
GCGGGTGTTGCTCAGAACAGCGTCCACCCAGACGTGCCAGTGGCTGAGTCCCTTTTCTGCAGGATTCTTGAAGGCCGCGAATTTGGCCTGCGGGTAAAGCTGGGGCAGGCCGATATGCGGCAACACCATCGTGCCACCTTCGCCAATGAACAGAGATCCACCGCCCGGCAGATCAACTCCATCAGGAAGTTGAGCCAATTCACGCGGTGGTTTCATCCCGCCATCGCGCCAGACCACCTTGATCGTGTCGCCAGTAGTGTATTTGGTGGCTGGGAAGACATACGTGACCGTTTCCGGGCCCGGCCACAATTCCGGATTGAACCCGTGATGTTCTGCGAGGATCGAATTGGGAGCCGTCAATTCGAGGGCGGTGAAAACGGGGTCAAGGATGTGACAGCCGAAATCTCCCAAGGCTCCGGAACCGAAATCCTGCCAGTCCCGCCACTTGAACGGGTGATAGACATCCAGGGCAAATGGCCGGACCGGGGCAGCCCCCAGCCAGAGGTTCCAGTTCAATGATGCGGGGACCGGCGCTTCCGGCGGTCGCTGAGTTCCCGAGTAATAATTCTGCCCCTTCACGCCGACCCACGAATGAACTTCTTTAACCTTGCCGATCACGCCTTCCTTCAGCAGGCGAGTCCCCAGGCGGTATTCCAGGTTGGAATGAATCTGGTTCCCCATCTGAGTGATCAACTGGTTCTTGTCGGCAAGCAACCGCATCTGACGGGCTTCCCAGACGGTGTGCGTCAGTGGCTTCTGGCAGTAACAGTGCTTGCCTCGATTCATCGCGTACATCGCCGCCGGAGCGTGCATGTGATCCGGAGTCGACACGATGACGGCGTCCAGCTTGTCTCCCAACTGATCGATCATTTCGCGATAGTCGGCGAAGTGGGCCACGCCGGGGAAACTCTGGTCGACCTTGTCAAAGCGGGCGGAATCGACATCGCAGAACCCGACGAATTTGACTTTTGCATGCGAACCCACCTGAGACAGGTCGGCCCAGCCCATTCCATTGGCACCGATCGCCGCCACGTGCAATTCCGTCTTCCGCGTCTCGGCGGCAATCACGGCCGGCCCGACAACAGCGGCGGCTGTTCCCATGGCTGCGGTCTGCAGAAACGTGCGTCGATTAAAAGTCTGGCGTGCCATGTGATGCTTCCTGTAACGGCGGAACGAATCGACCAGGTTGGATTCGTCCCATTGAAAGCGATTTTGTGACTGGAGGCAAGCAAGGCAGAAGATCGAGCGCGCCAGATCACTGACCGAGATCGTGGGGTTCCAGGACTCCAATCATTGGCAGGTGTCGGTAATCATCGTCGTAGTCCAGCCCGTAACCAACGACGAATTCGTTGGGGATCCGAAAACCGTGGTAGTCAGGCGTCAGCGCGACCTGGCTGCGCCCGTCTTTCCAGAGCAGGACCGCAGTTTTCAAACTGGCCGGTCGTGCTTTGTGGATTTCATTCAGCAGCCGTTCCACCGTTCGTCCAGTGTCGAAGATATCGTCGACGAGCAGCACGTCACGACCGGCAATGTCCGGCATCAAGCCGGTGGCAACAGTCAGTTCGCCTGCGGACGTGGTTTCGCCGCGATAGCTGGATGCCTGGACGAAACCCACGCGGTGTGGAATTCCAATGGATCGCATCAGGTCCGCCACAAAAATAACGCTCCCATTGAGCACCCCAAGCACCGTCAACGGACGGCCTCGATACGCGTCTGAAATGGAAGTTCCCAATTCCGCAATTCGCTGCGCAATCTGACTGGCGGTAATCAACGTATACATGATTTGTGACATCAACCCGATGTGATTGTACGGACTTTGTCCACCAACTGGGGGCAGGCCCCAGTTGGCAGGCAATGCCGATTGAACCAGCCCTGCGACTCGATTCGGCCGTCAACCTTGGAAATGGCGTGGCCGGACGCGTACCTTACCGAGACAACCGCATGTTTGCAGCCCCTGACCCCTTCCAAGGATTCTGTTGTGGCGTGGTCCTCCGACATTATGTCCGCCAAACCTGTTGACGTGTTCGAGCCCGACGCGGTAGATCCGTTACGTGGCGTCGTCGCCTTTCTGCATGGATACGATGGCGTGACGCTGCGAGACAACCCGATCTACACAGCGTTGTTCAACAAGCACCACCTGGCCTGTGTTTGTCCCCTGGGGCCCGGTTGCTGGTGGTCGGACCGCATCTTTGCGCCGTTTGACGATCAGCTCAGCCCCATCACCTTTCTCTCGCAGAACCTGCCGGCCTATTGCCACGGCCGTTGGAATGTCGAACCGTCACAGATCGGTTTGCTGGGCGTGGAAATGGGCGGACAGGGTGTCTTGCAGTTGGCATATCGGGCAGCTCGTCAGTTGATGGTCGTGGCGGCCATTTCCCCGAAGGTCGATTTTGAAACGTGGTACGGCCACGGGACCACGCTGGACGAAATCTTTCCCAACCGTGAGGCGGCCCGGCAGGCGACGGCAACGCTGCACATCCATCCACTGGACTGGCCGAAGCACCAACTGCTGGTTTGTGACCCGGCCGATCATTACTGCATCGACGGAGTCCAGACTCTGGCCAGCAAGCTGTCGTCAACCGGGATTCCGTTCGAATCGGACTTTGTATCGACACATGGTGGATTTGGCTGGGGCTACGCCAATGCCATGGGGCCGCGCGTGATTGAGTATCTTGTGCAAAACCTGCCAGCTCCTGCCGCTTGAACAGCGATCGTGGTATCGTCTAACGACGCCTGAAAAAGAGTCTATCGGAGTCCGAAATGGCGGGGTCAGTCTTCAACCAATTGCAGGGGATCCTGCCCTTTTGTCGCAGCATCCTGGCGCTATTTTTCCGTTCGTTGCGGACAGAATCCCGCTCGCTGCGGATGCACCTGCTGTGGTTGATGCTGATGCTGGTCATCTATGCCACGTTGTGGTTCGCGCGCAAATCAACATCCATGTTTGGCGCCCCGGGTCTGATGTTCTTTCGTTATGTGATGTATATGAACGCGGCGTTCATCACCATGCTGGGTGTCAGCTTCTTTTCGTCAGCCATTTCGGAAGAAAAAGAGGAGGACACGCTCGGCCTGATGACGATGGCCGGGATCAGTCCGTTGGGGATCCTGTTTGGCAAGTCCACCAGCCGGCTGTTTCAGGTTTCGTTGCTGCTCGCGATTCAATATCCATTTACTTTGCTGGCGGTGACGATGGGGGGGCTGCTGCCAACTCAAGTCTTTTCCGCCTACGTCTCGCTGCTCGCTTACACGATTCTGCTGGCCAACGTCGGCTTGCTCTGTTCCGTGGCCTGCCGCACCACTCGCAATGCCTCGGGTTTAACCGCCTTCTGGCTGCTGGGATATTTGACAGGCCCCGCCTTCGCATTTGGCGGCTACATGTATCTGACGCGGGAACGAGGCTGGGACCATGCCGATTTTCTGCAGAATCTCGTGCTGTCCGTCCTGGACTGGCTCTGGAGAGCCACCGTATTTGTTGACCTTTACTCGGCCACCGAGACGGGGCATCAGTTTTCGTGGACGCCGCAGATCGTGGGCAATTCGATCGGAGGGCTCGCTTGCTTCCTGCTGGCGTGGTGCCTGTTCGGCATCGTGGCCAAGGATCCGGCCCCCGAATCATCGTCGCGCGGCACCGTGGCCCAGAAGAACCACCGCTATCTGTACGTGTTCAGCGCGGGTCGCACCTGGGGTGACCCGCTGATCTGGAAGGACTTCTTTTTCACAGCGGGGGGGACAGCGGGATTGATGATCCGTGGCCTGCTGTATGGGGGAATGTACCTGCTGTGCATCGCCGCAAATCGCCCGTGGAACGGTGCCTACGACAATATTCGCTGGGAGGATGTCACCTGGGGCTTTCAGTTCTTCTGCATTCCGTTGCTGGCGGTCGATGTTGGCTTGTGTGCATCGCGGGTCTTTCAGGAAGAGATCCGCGGGCAAACTCTGTCATCATTGATGATGCTCCCCAAATCGACGATGACAATCGTCTATTCCAAAGTGTCTGGTTGCGGACTGGCAACACTGCCTGGATTCGCGGCGATCGCCATCAGCATCATGATGCCAGGCGGCTGGCGGAATGCGATGGACGTCATCGACCAGGCTGCGTTCTGGTGGTTCATCATGAATCTGCTACTGATCGTCCACCTGGCGGCGCTGTTCTCGTTGTACCTACGCACCGGTGCATTCGTGCTGTCGCTCGGACTCGTCATCGGCAGTATGATTGTGTCTGGAATCATCATGGAACTTTGGATGTCAGCCTGGCGGCGCCCCTTTGGGTCATGGAATACTCCCGCACTTGCGATGTGTATCTTCATTGGCTTCATTTGCCTTGCCTGCCACTTGCTGACTGTACTGCGAATGCCGCAACTGGCAGAAAAATGACGGCCCCGGACCAGTCGCTATCTGGTCTGGAATCCGTTCTCTCGACATGCCTTTCATTGTCTTTGGATTTCTTCATGCGCATTGGTCCTGTTGCAGTTGCACATCCCATCACTCTGGCCCCCATGGAGGAACATACAAGTTTTCCGTTTCGGATCGTGTGCAAGCAACTCGGTGCCAGCCTGGTTTGCGGTGAACGCGTGGATGCGTGTGACGTGGCCAGGCGAGACCGTCGGGCCTTGAAGTTGCTGCACACGGCCCCGACCGAACGACCGTCCGTGGGTCAGATCAGCGGGAATGATCCCCAGGTGATGGTCGACGCTGCGCGCGTCGTGGCGGAACAGGGGTTTTCGATCGTCGACTTGAACTTCGAATGTCCCATCCGACGGTTGATCGGCCGGGGCGAAGGCGGGGCGTTGATGGCCGATCCGTCGGCGATTGCGCGCCTGGTGGAAGCCGTCGTCCGAGCCGTTGATATCCCTGTGACGATCAAGATCCGGTCCGGTCCGGACGCTGAGCGTGAGACGGCGGTCGAAATTGCACAATTGGCCGAACAGGCCGGAGCCGCCGCCGTGGATGTCCACGCACGCAGCGTGGCCCAGTCCTATGTGGGTGGCCCCGACTGGTCTGTGGTGGCTCGAGTCAAGCAGGCCGTACGGATTCCAGTCCTGGGAAGCGGCGGTGTCCGGGAAGCTGTCGATGCCGTTCGGTTTTTGAAGGAAACGGGCGCCGATGGTGTGGCGATTGGTCGCGGGTGCCTGGGAAATCCGTGGATCTTTCAACAGGCTCGATCGCTGGTGACGGGTGGAGCGATGATCGCACCACCAAACATCTCTGAGCGTGCCCGAATTCTCTTACAACTGGTGGCTGGCGAATTCGACTTCTACGGCAACCATCTGGCCCTGAGACGACTGCCACGCGTGGCCTGCTACTTTGCCAAGGCATTGCCGGACTTTGCCGCGTTTCGCACGGCAGTTCAAAAGATCAAGAACGAGCACGAATTCAAACGACTGGTGCGGGAGCATTTTGTGGCCTGACCGATTCGAGGTCAGAAATCGACCATTCCCAGTTGCCATCGGTGGTGGCCGTCATTCGAACCAGGCCGCTCAGTTTGCGACCTCGTAACTGAATTGCGACTTCGGTCGGCGTTTCGGACTGCCAATCAAAAAGACCTGCATCCCACTGGCTGACGACACCGCGATCTCCGCTCACCGGACCTTCGTAGTCCAGATACACCAGCCGATGGTCCGGAAGTGCCTCAGCAACAATCCGATCTGAAGTCAGGGGGGGCTGGGACAACCGCCACGTGCGACACGAACCACCGTGCTCCAGGAGAAAATCCCAATGGAGGAACGGCTGATCGTGGGTCAGGATGGCAAATCGCGGCATGTTCAATCGCAGGTGGTTTCAGGTCGATCGATTCCGGGTCGAAACCGAGATTACCCGGTTGATTTCCCCTTGAAAAGCGGTTTTGCACTGACCTGTGCCCGTGAACGACAGGAAGAAAGGCGGTCCGGCTTGCCCGGCGGTATCGTGTTTGCATATCGTGAAGGGATTCCCACCTGTGAATACTGTTGATTGTCCTGCGGAGACCTGGTTCGTGCATTCCCCCACCCCGCGAGAAGTTCTGGCCCTGTGCCGAGAAAAGGAAGTCCGTGCCGTCGATCTACGGTTTATGGACTTTCCGGGCACTCAAAAACATTTCACGATCCCCGTCACGGCTCTGATCGAGAAGAGTTTTGAGGACGGATTCGGGTTTGATGGATCGTCCATCCGCGGTTGGCAGGCGATTAATGAAAGCGACATGCTGGTGGTTCCCGACCCGGGAACAGCATTTGTTGATCCGTTTATGAATCAGACGCTGGTCATGACCTGCAACATCCAGGATCCGATCACGCGTGAAGACTATGCCAAAGATCCGCGCAATGTTGCCCGCAAAGCCGAAAACTACATGAAGTCAACCGGCCTGGCGGACAGTGCGCAATTTGGCCCCGAGGCGGAATTCTTCGTATTTGACGATGTCCGCTTTGAACAGAACGAGCATGAAGCGTACTACCATCTGGACAGCGTCGAAGGCCAGTGGAACCGCGGGCGCGTGGAATCGCGTGGAAACAACGGTCAGAAGGTGCGGTACAAGGAGGGCTATTTTCCATTGCCGCCCGTCGACACGTTGCAGGAATTGCGCACGGAAATCATGCTGGCACTGCAGGACAGTGGAGTTCCCGTCGAAGCACAGCACCACGAGGTTGCCACCGCCGGTCAGTGCGAAGTCGACATGCGTTATGCGTCGTTGGTCAAGACCGCCGACAACCTGCTGCTGTACAAGTATATCGTCAAGAATGTCGCCGCCCGGCATGGGAAGTCGGCGACGTTCATGCCCAAGCCACTGTGGAATGACAACGGTTCCGGCTTGCATCTGCATTTCTCGCTGTGGAACGGGTCCACGAACCTGTTCGCCGGATCGGGATACGCGGGGTTGTCGGAAACTGCGATCTTTGCGATTGGCGGGATTCTGCAGCACGCCGCATCATTGATGGCATTCTGTTGTCCCACAACAAACAGTTACAAGCGGTTGATTCCTGGCTTTGAAGCTCCGATCAACCTGACGTACAGCAGTCGCAACCGGTCAGCGGCAATCCGGATTCCCGTTCACACACCGCGGCCGGAAAACAAGCGGATTGAATTCCGCTGTCCCGATGCTTCATCGAACGGATACCTGGCAATGTCGGCCGTGCTGATGGCAGCCATTGATGGAATTCAGCGCCGGATCGACCCGGGTCGCCCCCTGGACAAGGACATCTATGATCTTGCTCCGGACGAACTCAAGGATGTTCCCAAAACACCAGCCTCACTGGAGGAATCGTTGGCAGCCCTGCGCCGCGATCATCAATTCCTGCTCCGGGGTGACGTGTTCACCGAGGACGTGATCGATACCTGGATCTGGTACAAGACCGAAAAGGAAATTGAGGCCTTGCGCCAGCGGCCTCACCCTTACGAATTCGCGATGTACTACGATATCTAAGGCGACTTCCGGGCAGAGGATGCATCCACGCACCATATGCCTCGACCAATAGGCGGGGAGATTACATAATCTAGCCGCCTGTGGTAAAAGGGGGCTGACCCTTTGGAGGGCGGTCGATTCACTTTGAAAATCGCATGCCCGGAGAGGGCCCGCCCCTTTTGTCACGGGTTGCTCGCTCCAGATTCTTGCGGGAGATTCAAACGTGCCGAGTTGGGCGGTCGAGTTGTGTGTGATCGTGCTGATGGGGCTGCTGAATGGATTCTTCGCAGCTGCCGAAATTGCGATCCTCACCGCGCGCCGGGGCCGACTGGAGCAATGGGCCGAAGAAGGTGACAGTGCCTCGGCCGTGGCACTCGGCCTGGCCCGGGATACAGACCGGTTTCTGCCCACAGTCCAGGTCGGAATCACCCTGGTCGGCACATGTGCCGCGGTCCTCGCCGGTGCCCGCCTGGCGGTTCCGCTGTCCGAACTGCTGGAACAGTTTCCGCTGGTCTGGGTCCGGAACCACCGAACCGACGTCGCGGCCGGGCTGGTGGCCTGCGTCACAGGGTTCATGCTGCTGATCATCGGGGAACTGGTTCCCAAGCGGATTGCCTTCCAGAACGCCGAGCCGATTGCCCGGTTTGTGGCGTATCCCATGCTGATCCTGCAGCGTGCATCGCGTCCTGCGGTGTGGACGCTGCAGGTCACAACGTCTGTAATGCTCAGGTTGCTTGGACAGAAGATCCTGCCGCAGCGGACCGTCTCGGTGGAAGACATTGAGCATCTGATCGAGTCCGGTTCAGAGACCGGGGTGTTGGAGGAGTCCGAACACAAGGTGGCGATGGAAGCGCTGCGACTGGGTGATCGAACGGTCGTTGACATCCTGCGACCGCGGATTGACATCGACGCAGTTGACATCGACACGCCGTCCGCGGAAGTCGTCGGCGCCATCGCGATGTCCGGATTCTCACGCGTTCCGGTTTGTGAAGGGACGATTGATCACATTGTCGGATTCGTTTACATCAAGGATGTCTTCCTGCAGCAATACCTGGGTCGGCCGATCGACCTGCGACGCCTGATTCGCCCCCCGCTGTTCATTCCGAAATCTCTGACCATCAGCCGCCTGCTGGAACTATTCCAGGAAAACAAAACTCAACTGGCATTTGTCCTGGACGAATACGGCGGCACCCAGGGAATGGTCACGTTGGAAGACGTCATGGAAATGCTGGTCGGCGAAATCCACGACGAATTGCGTCACGAGCGAAGTTCCAAGCAGAACGTCGAACAGTCCATCGTGCCACGCGACGACGGCAGTTGGTCGGTCGATGGAACCGTCAACCTGCACGAACTGGAAGAAGCCCTGGAAATCAGCCGCTGGCCCGAGCCAGTACCCCGCGGAATCGGGACTGTTTCCGGATTGGTCCTAGCACTGTTGAAGCGCCCACCGGCAATCGGTGACGTGCTGACCTGGAGCGATCTGCGGATCGAAATTGTTGATATGGACGGCCCCAAGATCGACCGGTTGCTGATTCAGCAGGAGAACCCGACGAACCCCCGCAACGAAGTGTCTGGTGTTTAACCCGCCAGGCCGTTGAATTCGCGCCGGTCAGAACTTTTCAGTTTGTAAGCGACGTGTCATTCGCCACATGACCACAAAATAAATCGCCAGCGTACTGCAGACTCCATGCAATACGATGCCGATCCGCGTCCTGGCGTCAGGTTCCACGATCCCCATCCATTCCAGTGCGGCATACCATCGAAACAGGCTGATCCCGAACACAACGGGGATCGCGATCAACCAGATGTAGTGGTACATCAGGGCGAATTCCGACCACCGGACTGGCAGCAGCCACTGGCGAACGGTCAAGTGCGCGCCTCCGGTGGCGGCCTTGAAGAACTGCAGTACCGTCGTTGGACCACTCGCCGCAATCGTGTTGGCGATCGTTCGCCGATGCTTCAGGAAACCGAGCCAGACCCCACAGAACAGCGTGATATAAAGCGATTGCGTGATCAGTGCATGAGCATAAACAAACATCAGGGAATGTTCAGAGTCGAGCAGGACTCGAACATAGGGATTCCCTTCCAGAGCCAGATCAGGACTGTTGCCGACGGTGACGGAAATATCCAGCATCGCGCCGCCCACGATGAATGCGAACCCGCACCAGGTCACCAACTGCGGCAATCCCGTTTCCCCCTGACAGACCAGTCGATCCAGCAGGACCAGCGTCAGGAAGCCAAAGGCTGGCAGCGAGTAGGCCGTATACAGATGCAGTCGCAAGGCGTTGATCGGGAGGTAGTCGAACAGGATTCTGCGAGCGTCAATTCCGACTGCGCTTTCCAACGTATTCCACAGGCCGTGGCCGACGAGTCTCCCTTCGGTCATGGCCAGCAGTAACAGATCGCAACCGATCCAGCCTAAACACAGGCTCGACACGATCAGAAACCGTCGCAAGGTGGCATTGTTCTGCCAGTAGACGATGGCATCTTCCGCCGGAATCGTGACACGACTGCACGTGGTCTGCATGGTCCTGTCCCAACAAGGATCGATCGAGTGAATTGTGCGTGATGGTGATCGTCGTGCGAAAGCAATCCCGTCCCTTTCAGGACGGAACAAATCGGCCTGATCCTACCGTGGAGCCGGCCCTGGTTGCCCGGATCTGGAGTTGAACGTCAGTCGAAACATGTCCTGCTCGATGCGAATATCGTACCGATCCCGATGCTCCGAGGGGAACAACTGATAGTAGGGCTGCAGTGAAGGGGCGCGATGAGTCACGATTTCCTGGCCAGTCCGAGTATCAAGCAATCGCAAGATACACAAACTGTTCCCTGGCCCCCCCCCTTCGGATTGTCGCCACATCTGAACGATGACTGGAGCGACACACGATTGGGTCAGCGACAGTGGCTCGGAATCCAGTTGGCGCTGCCACGTTATTGACGCGGAATGTCGGTCGATGCCGTACAGCAATCCATTCACGAATGCCATCCGCAATCCGCCCCAGGTCTGTTCCCCCAGCAGGACTGGCAGCCGCGGGACCGGACCCGAGATCGCTACGTACCAGCGATGCGCGTCATGCAGGCAGACAATCCGTTCCACCTTTGCCGGCAGCGCTACGGTAATTGGCTGACCACGAGTTGCCCCCGTGGAAGCGGACAGTATATGCATCGTTCCAGGGGATTCCAGCACGCCGATCGTGGACTCATCCATGGAAAACGGTATGGAATCCGCAGCAAACGAACGCCTCCACGCGATTGATCCTGTCCGCAAATCGGTCATTGCGACGCTGGTGGAGGCACCGTCTTCAATCGACCAGACGTAGCTTCCGTGGTGACAGAGGATGTCTTCAACCCCCAGGTTCCAGACTCGTTCTTCAACCACGCGTCCATCAATCGCGCTGAGCGTCTGTAGCCATTGCGAGTCCGTGCGCCACAAATAGACATAGTCATCGTCGCCAAACACCTGGCAATTTGTCGGAAGGTCGATTCGATTCCACAGGCGTCGACCTGTCTGAATGTCGATTGCCACCAGTCGAGCCTGTGACCTGTAACACAGGTATCCGGCTCGAACCGGTCCCAATCCTCCCAGTGTTCTGCCAAATCCATCAACCAGCCGAGTCCCCTCATGACGAATCCCGACGCGGGCCGGTACCGGTTCGACATTCCACCAGGTCTCGCCGGGCATTTCCGATCTCGACGACACCATGTCGAATTGCAGTGACGTCGTTTTGGCATGCGGCTCTCCCCGCTCGTTGAACGGCATCACACCAAAAACTTCGGAACCGATCCGAACAATCAGCAATCGCCCGACTCCGTAGGCTTCGACTTGATCAATCTGGGCAAACTGCACACGAAACGTATTTGGTGCCCCGGGCAATTCCGATTTCCAGATTCCTGAATGCCCGTCCGCCGAGAACCGAATCTCGCGCCCGCCGCGATCGATGGCGACATCCAGGCGTGCCAGCAGGCTGTCGGGCTCTCCCTGGATCTGAACGGGGATTTGGTGCAGATGATGGTCACGCGGCCGGGATTCCCGCTCGACATTGGGCAGGCCCGGCGGCCAGGTTTCTGGCGGCGCGTCGAGCAGCCGATGTCGCAAGTCAGCCAGTTCCGGCTTTGATTGCAGCGATGCTGCCAGCGAGAGTCCGTTCCCCAGCGGCGTCTGGGGGTATTCCGCCAGGATACGACGCTGGATGGCTTCTGATTCACTGCGTCCCGACACAGCCAGGGTTTCGCTGAGTTGTGCCAGAGATCGAACTGCGATCGAGGGATCGCGCGACCCGGACGCCGAAAGAAGTTCCAATTCGACCTTGTACTGAGGCCGCGCATACAAGGCTTCTTTCGGGTGAGCCAACAGCGCGCGACGAGCCCAGTCGAGTGGCAGTAACCGGTCAATCCATTGCTGCGCCGCGAACGGATCCTTGCTGTTCTGCGCCATCGCCAGGCGACTCGCCAAGACCTGCTCCAGGTCTGAACTCAGTCTTGAATCGCTCCCGGAATCCGACTGGCGTCGTGCATCGTCCAGAATCCGCTGAATTGTACCCAGCAGAACCCGGTCTGCCCGGATCGACCGAGTCGAACCATCCGCGCCGGGCCAATAACCAACGTGTCGCAGACCGATCGCGTCCACCAATTCCAGTCCATCGAGAAGGTGGGTCATTGCCGCTATCGGCTCACGTCCCTTCCAGGCGGAATCACCGAGGGCCATCCGGGCCGCCAATCGCTCGTCGTCGGTGTCGCACAATGCCAGCAAGTCCCGTCCCAATGACTCCCGATCCGCCGCCGCCATGGAGCGAGTTTGCAGATCGGCCCGGATCGCATCGCGTCGCAAGCTCCTGGCTTCGACGGACGTCATCCCCGCCAACCGCTGTTGTGCCGCCTGTAAATCGCCGGATTGATATTCCAGTTTCGCGACTTCCAGAGTGTTGAATTCATCTGGCTGGTCCTTCAACCGGGACTCTGCACGCTGGCGAACTGCTTTGAGCAGTGGCAACCGCATGAGCGCCGTTTCCGTTTGCGTCAACCAACCGTTTTCACAAGGAATCAGTGCCCCACAGATGGCGTTGGCTGCTGTCAGGCCGTGAAGTGGCGATCCGTCTGCCAGATTGACGACCGCAACTCCACCGCCGCGCCGCGGCTGAAAGAACTGTGGTCCGACAATCGATCCGCGCCCGCAGATCTCGCCCGTCTCAGTTCGCCACCGCATTCGACCCGTTTTGAGATCGTGGGCGCGAATCGCCATCGGTTCGATCAGGACGACGCTGTCCTGAGTTGTCCCGCCAAGATACATGGCTTCGCCGCGCGGAATGCTCCAGAACGATGCCCCGTCCGAGAGATGGATCGCGTGAAGTTGATTGGAATCCGGCGACGCAAACACGACACATCCCGGTTGATCGACCGTGCCCCCCGTGATCGAACTCGATACCTCACGCCATTCATTCCACCAGACATCGGGCAAGACAGCGGTGGAAGATCCGTTCACCGGTCGAACGGGCAGATCATGCTGGATCACCGGGTATCGAAACGCCCATTCCATGGCCCGCGTTGTTGGATTAACAGCGGCCAGCAATCCACTGGCGGTGGGGCACAATAACAGTCCATTTGCCAGGGTGACTGGACACGCCACCCGACGCCGCGAAATGGACTCGGCCAGATGTGGCGCCAGCGTTCCCAACTTCACGGACCAGCGTAAGTGGCCCGTGCCATGGTCCATCGCCAGCAGGCTCAACTCGTCGTCATGTCGCGCCATGACGAACAGCAGGTCATCGACAAACAACGGAGTCCCCAGGAACGAGATTCCGCCAAACAGATCGGCCGGTCCTGTCGGAGGCCCGCCCACCTGCCAGCGAAGCTGACCGGAAGCAATCTCGTAACCACAGAGCCTGTTCCAGTGAACGGCCTGAACGGGCCTGGCCGCCCCTTTGCGTGGCTGAGCATCGGAACCGGGAAGCGGCCCCGTGGCGGATCGAGAAAAATCCAGATTGGGAGGTTCCTGAACAACTACGACGAGCTTTCCGTCGGTGGCTATGCCGCTGAACACAGAATCGGCCTCGGATCGACGGTGCCACGCTGCAGCCTGGGACGATCGAAACCCACCGCTTTGCTGGTATTCATGGTTTGGAACAGACCAGATCAATTCGCCCGAATTCAGATCGAATGCCTGCAACTCCTGCATCGTTCGGGTCAGGACAATCGTTCCGGAGACGACGGGGCGAATGGCAGACGAAGAGACGACTCCTTGCTCGCGATAGTATCGCTGGATCAGTGACAGGGTCTGCTGCAGTTCGGTGACTGGATTTGTGTCTCGCGACCAGACGGATTCCATCGAGGGCAACAATGAACCTGTGGCTGATCTGTGAAACGGCTCTGCCTTCCGCGAAGCGCTCAGGCGTTTAGCGATCCAGTCTTCGACGGAGACCGCTGATCCTGCGATCACGACTGACTGGTTTTCGGTGTCCCGATGAAGGGATCGCCGGGCCTGATCCGCGGCGTCGAGTTGACCAGCGGCAATCAGACACTCGATGGATGCCACCGTGGCCACGGTTGTCTGCGTGGCAGTCGCACGTGGATGGCTGGCGACTGACCTCCAGGCAATGGCGGCCTGTTCAGGTCGGCCGGAATCGCGGTAGGTTGCAGCCAGAAAATGCAGAGCCTCAAATCCCGAGAGAGTCTGTCGAAAACGTCGCACGAATTCCGCGATCGCTTCGGGCGAACTTCGTTGTTGAATAATCAGCCATCGTTCCCGGGCGACCTGATCCACAGCGTGCTCAAACCGCCCGCGCGGTTCCACGGGTAACTGCGATGCCAATTGCCATGCCAGCTCACGCGTCGAGAAGTACGTTGAATTGGCCGAATTCGCGGTGAAAGAGTCCTCGGCAGTGATAATCTGCTGTAACAGGACAGCTGCGGCACCGAAGTCACCCGCCTCAACGCACTTCTGGGCGGATTCCAGCGATTGATCCAATTGCCGATCCTGAGTCACCAACAAACCGCTGGCGACATCTCGATCATTGTCGGGTGATGGCGGGGCGGCCCCAAGGTTGATCACCGATACCGATACGGCGACCAGGGCCAACGCGATTAAGCGGCTGGTCGGAGAATTGGTGAACGGGATTCGCATGATGCGGCCTTCGGGACGGACGTCAGCGACGATCACGGATTCTCACCAGAAACGAAGCCGGCAGCAATGTGGTTTTCCGGAAATCGTGTCAGCAGACCAGATTCCGACTTTCTTCCCAAGTTTCTGGCGAACGAGGGTGGCATCGCTGTTCGGCGGTTGTCAGAACTGCTATATTTTCGACCCTTCGTCCCCGGGTAATGGGGCTTGATTGGGTTGAGCAGGAGAAGTTTTCGCCATGGCCAAGACCACACGCAAAGTCAACAAAGCAAACCACGGTCGGCGCCCGGCCAGCTCCAAGGCCCGCAAAGCCAAACGACGCAAGATGGGCGTCTGATGCAGGTTGCGCACGCCGAGTGATCTTTGGATCCGAGCGGTTGCTGACAGAAACAAGGCGGGATTCCCCGCCTTGATTCGTTTTCTGGCCACGGCCCTGTGGCGGACCGGACTCAGACGAACCGGACTCAGAAGTTCGGCGTCACCTGATGAACCACCAATCCAGGCACTTGAACGTCATCATTCTGGGCACCGGGCGCGAAACGCTGATCCGTCTCAAACAGGTTGCGCGTGGGGACATCGACAGCCCAAACATCGCCCATTTCCCGGCGAATTTGAATCGCCGACACGGTCACCATCAACGCGACGGCCATCGCCATCGCCGCAGCGGGAATCCAACCGTTAAAATGGTCACGGCGGCGTGGAACCTCTTTCAGGACCATGGCCAGCTTTGGCCACAGGCTGGGTCGTCCGGAGTCGAAAGGAAGTGACGTGGTGGATGCAGACTGCAATGCATCCAAGCTTTCCTGCAGTCGACTTTGCTGCATGGCACATTCGGGGCAGGCTTTCAGGTGCGACCGTAACTCGGCCGCCTCCGAGGCATCGGCCAAGTCGCGTCCAACCCAAAGTGGAAGCAGCCGAGAGGCTTGTCGACAGTTCATGATCAAAACCCTGAAAACGTGATATCGAATCATCCGGCAACAGTTTCCTGCTGTCCGGGGCGAGCGCTGGCATCAATCTTCAACCGACCCCACGGTTTTGGGGAGAAGGTTCGGCTTCGAATCCCTTCGCTTGACCCAGATTTCCTGGAACATGCTTCGAGCTTCCGCCAGCCGCCAACGAATGGTTGCTTCTTTGCGGCCCAGCATCGTGGCGATTTCGGAAGTGGAAAAGTTCTGTAAGTCTCGCAGCATCAACACGATCCGATAATTCTCCGGAATCTGATCCAGCACCGCTTCAACTTCCTGCTGCAGATCCATCGCCTGCCGAGGATCAGCAATGGCTGGATCCGGCGATTTTTCGGAATTGCGATCCGTAAACAGCAACCACCAGCCCCGTCGCTTGCGACGACGGATATAGTCCAACGTCTGATTGACCCCGATTCGGAACAACCAAGGCCCGAACCTGCGGGAGGGATCAAACTGATCCAGCCGTTCGTAGACCTTCATAAAGGTTTCTTGAGCCAAGTCTTCCGCCAGTTCAGGGCTTTTGACGAATTGCTGAATGACACGAATCAGACGCCGTTCATAACGCATCACCAATTCGCCGAATGCCTGTCGGTTACCACGGCGCGCTTCTTCTACCAGCCGCGCTTCGTTCCTGGCGCCAGCAAGTTCATCCGATTCGGAGAGTTCCAGATCCGGCTGGGTCATTATGTTGAGCATTGGTGTCACCCTGACAAAACTTACGCTTGTCGGGGTGACATCGTTGGAGTGGGAAGTGGATTTTGTGAATTCCGCCACGGTGAAGATTGTATCCATCCTGCCGAAACCGGGAACATCGACCCGCGTTTCGTTTCCGGAATTCCTGCGACAGGGCAACCTGCCAACAGTCCCCCGCACCTGAAATTCACGACGTAACCATTGATCTTTTCACGACGTGCGCTATCGACACGTCGTTGATCTTGATACTATCGAACGGTCTGAACTGTCCGCAAAGTTTGGGGCACAGACAAGGGATGCAACCACGCTCGCCCGAAAGTTGAGCTTCCTTGGACGCTCGGCGAACGTGATTGTGCTCAGGATGAGGCCGTTTTCCGACGACGCATCAGGACGCACGACGCGGAACCCAATAGCGTGTGGAAACTGCTCGCAAATCAATGGGCACTTGTAACTGGCGCCTCTTCAGGCCTCGGCGAAGAATTCGCGCGCCAATTGGCTTCGCGGGGAATGCACCTGGTCCTGGTTGCTCGCCGCCAGGACATGATGGAGAAGCTGGCTGCGGAACTGCACTTGCAGCATGGGACACGCTGTCAGGTGATTTCCGCTGACCTGTCCGACCCGGCGGAACCTAAACGGGTGCTGGACGAAATCGCCGCGCGCGAAATCACCATCGAATTGCTGGTTAACAATGCTGGATTCGGGATTGTCGGGGAAGTCGGCAACGTTGATCTGGATCGAAGCCTCGAGATGATCCGCCTGAACGTTTCCGCCCTGACAGAGCTGACATATCGACTGCTGCCCGGGATGCTGGAACGAGGACGTGGTGCGATTCTCAATGTCTCGTCGCTGTCTGCGTTCCAACCCGTCGCCTATATGGGAGTCTATGCCGCCAGCAAGGCGTTCGTACTTCACTTCAGCGAAGCATTACATTGCGAACTGAAGGATCGTGGAATCACGGTGACCGCCGTCTGCCCGGGTGTGACGCGGACCAGTTTCTTCGACATCGCCGGAGCGTCAGGCTGGCTCCAGAAACATGCCTCTCATCCGGTGGATTTTGTGGTGAAGCGGGCGTTCAAGGCCCTGTCCCGCCGCCAGCAATACACGGTTCCCGGTTGGCGGAACTATTTGCTGACGCTGCTTGTTCGAATCGCCAGCCGGCGCCGCGTGGTCAAGGAGTCAACCCGGTTCTTCCGCCCCCGCCGCAAGGAAGATCCCGCGTTGAAAGCGACGAAGCCCCGTTAGTGACTTCGCAGGATTCAGTGCCGCATGGCTGCCGGGCTTCGTCATGGGTGATAAAGGTCCATTCTGAGAAACCAACTGTCCTGTGAAAATTCGGACGCCAGCCGCCTCGCATCGCAAGATCAGGCTCCGCCGGGGATTGCAGGTTTCGGCACACGCTTCGCATCGAAGCGATCCAGCGTTGAATGACGTTTTACGATGGCAGTGATGTAGCCGAATCCCGCCAAAACGCGGGAACGGGGGACCCACTCAAGGCAGTTCTTTGGAACTCCCTTTGGGGCGCAGATGCGTTCTCCTGTGAACTCCAACTCTGTTTGTGTTTTCGTTGTCATGAGCAGGGTTGGAGCTCATTGATTTCGCGTCGGGGCACATTCAAGCCCTAGCCCGTCAGCTAACCTCGCAGGCCGGCCGAAACGCGTTGTTCCGGTTGAGATTTGAATGGGCATCTTCTACGAAAAGGATTGAGCTCCGCTCTCCGTTCTTCCGTTCGATCGTCCGTCGTCGGCAGTCATTCGTTGCAGTCGTCACGAGATGAGTGTGCGCCTGCGTCCAGAGTCTCGCAGATCGCCACCCCATTTCCCGCTTGTCTGCTGCGCCGAAACTTCCCGGATGCTCAGATCGTCGTAGTGGACGCCTCCGCCGTCGAGTGCCCGCGCACTTACAGGAGGTTGAATTGTGAGACTTCTACTGGGAATCCCTGCGAAGAAGGTTGTGGATGTTTTTGGAGTCGTGGCCGCGGTGGCCGAAATTGTCTTCAACACAGGTCATGTGCAGACGCTGCTGGTGATCATCCTGATCGCCGTACTGCTGCTATCAATGTGCGTGAGATACATACCGCACAATCGCGTCGGTGTGATTGAGAAGTTGTGGTCGAAAAGCGGTTCGCTGTCCGAAGGGCGCATCATTTCTCTGTCGGGGGAAGCGGGCTATCAATCACAACTCCTGAGAGGCGGGATCCACACCGGTTACTGGCGCTGGCAGTATCGGATTCACCGGGCTCGCCTGGTGACGATTCCCCAGGGCGAAATCGGGTATGTCTACGCGCGTGACGGAGAACCACTTTCTCCGGGCCAGACGCTGGGCCGAGTCGTCTCGTGCAACAACTTCCAGGACTCGGCCGCATTTCTGAACCCGGGTGAAGATCAACCGCGCGGACAGCGAGGTCGACAGCGAGCGATCTTGCGTGAAGGCGTCTATGCCATCAACCCCGCATTGTTCGTCGTCATTACCGCCAGCCGGGTCTACGCTTTGCCACAGGTTCAGGAATCGTATGAACGAACTGCGGTCAATCAATGGCAGGAAGAACTGCAGGTGGTCAACGGGTTTCAGCCGGTGGTGATCTGCCAGCGCGGTTCGTCGCGGGACGAAATGCCCGCGGAGGGGGCAATCGCCGACGATACGATTGGGATTGTCACAATTCACGACGGCACGTCGCTGGCCACCGGGGAACTGATCGCTCCACCTGTTGGCAACGACACCCTGGATCACAACAACTTCCAGGATCCCGAAATCTTTCTGGCCGCCGGGGGCCGTCGCGGCCGTCAGTATCAGACGTTGACCGATGGTACGTACTTCATCAATCGCTGGTTCGGCACAGTGGAAACAATCCCAAAGACCGTCGTTCCCATCGGACATGTCGGGGTTGTCGTCAGCTACTACGGACGCACCGGGAACGACCTTTCCGGAACAGCCTTCCGTCACGGGGAGCAGGTCGCTGAAGGGGAACGGGGTGTCTGGGAGCGTCCGTTGGGGCCGGGCAAGTACGCGTTCAACACTTACGCCGGCAACATTGTCCTCGTCCCGACGACGAACTTTGTGCTGCACTGGATCACGGGCCGTTCGGAAACACATCGTTACGATGAAAACCTGCGTTCGATCGACCTGGTCACTCGCGACGCCTATGAACCGACACTGCCCCTGTCGGTGGTGGTCCACATCGATTATCAGCGCGCCCCCAGTGTGATTCAGCGATTCGGAGACGTCAAAAAGCTGATTACGCAAACGTTGGATCCTCTGCTGTCGGCCTATTTCCGGGACATCGCGCACCGCAAGACCATGCTGGAATTGCTGCATGAACGCGATGTGATTCAGCAGGAAGCTCAAGCAGAGCTTCGCCGGCGATTCCGTGAATTCGACATTGAATGCGTCGACGTCCTGATTGGCAAGCCGGACACGGCCGAAGCCGATGGCAAAATTGAATCGCTGCTGGAGCAATTGCGATTGCGCCAACTTTCCATCGAACAATTGGAAACGTATGAACGTCAGCGTGAGGCAAACGACAAGCTGCGCACCCTGAATGAAGCCCGCGCTCAGGCCGAAATGCAGACACAGATGACCAACGCCCGCCTGCAGGTTCAGATCGCCGAAAGCAAAGGGGATGCTGAACTGGCACTGGCTCGACGCCAGAACGACCGCACGATCATGCAGGCCCAAACTGACCTGACAAACATCCGTCTGAAGGTCCAGATGGCCGAGTGTGAAGGAGATGCGGAGATTGCCCGGGCCCGGCGACATGCCGAACAGGTCCGACTGCTCGCCGAAGCCGAAAGTCAGAAGAGTCGGCTGGGGGGCCGCGGTGAAGCGCAGCGGATTCTGCAGGTGGGGCTGGCGGAAGCGAGTGTGTTGCAGCGCAAAATTGCGTCGTACGGCGATCCGCGACTGTTCGCGCTCACGTTTGCATCCCGCGAACTGGCCCAATCCGCTCAACCCCTGGTTCCAGAGCGACTGTTCACCACGAGTTGTGGCAGTGAAACCGCGGAACCGATGGGCCAGGGACTGCTGGGGACTCTCTTGAGTCTGCTGGTCGCTGAAAAGTCCGGCTTTTCTCCGCTGGCGGGTACGGATCAACCAGAGTTGAACGAATTGACTGAGCAACTTGCCCGCGATTCGGTAAGCCTCCTGAGGGAAACCAACGTTGTGGAACCCGTCGCCGCCGCGTCGTAACCTGCGATCCAGAGTTACTCAACGCTCGAACGCCGCTTCGCAGGAGAGGCCTCCTGCGAAGCTGGCGTTGATTCCAAATCGGAAATCTCTTCGAATCCCACCAGTCGAACTCCGCTGGAACTGACTCGAATCGCTCCCGGCGGATCGTTCGCGTCGTCAGGTGGATTCGCCGCCAACTCGTCCGGTGGGAGCGACATTCGTTCTCGCTCGCGATGGGCAATCGTGGTCTGCCCGACGGTATGACCGGCAATCGCGCCCCCGACAACGGAGATGGGAATCGTAATCATGGGCATCGCCGCCACATGCGAGATCGCAGACTGCCCCCCGAGCGCTGCGTGGATTCCCATCAGCGGATACACCGTACGATACGTTTCCCGCTCCAATTCCCAATCGTCGTCCTTCAGGGCATAACCCAGTGTGTCGTTGACGGCATTGGTATGTCGCCACAGGGTCAATACGGGAAATTCGTTGATTGCAGCGTACGTCCCGGGCAAACTTCGTGAATGGATGTCCTTTGCATACGCCGCTTCTGTGATCAACATCGCAGCAACATCCGAGTTGACGTACAGGCTGTTGGTAAACGGATTGTAGGCATCCCCCCCGAACACTCGACCCGGGATCAGCGTGTAGCCGATCACACTGGCAGTGCCGAAAGTATACCGCCACCCGGGGGCAATCCGCGTGTTCTGTCGCAGTCGCCGCCATTCCCCGCCTGGATCGTACTGGTTCACTCGAACCAATACGTCGGTAATGTCGTTTTCCTGAAGGTAGGCCTGCAATTTCTCCGTCGTGTCCGCGGACAGAGTATGACTGTTCACCTTGGGATGTAACTGCAGCAATCGTGTGGGCAGCGCGACGACCCATGCCATCCGATCGAGCGTTTTGCTGGGCTGGCCAAACACGAATACGGCCTGGTCCGGCGTCTCGTGAACTCGGTCGCTGTGGAAATGTCCGAACCGATACGGCGCAGTCGCACACCCCGCGCCGCACACGGTGCAGGCGAGCAACAGGATCATTTGCAGCGACCAGCGACGCTGTTTCATGTTGAGTGCAAGTTTGCGAGCGCGGACCGTTCACGGAAGCGACCTTCGATCGGCACGGTCATTGACCTGTCTGAAGTCGCCAGGAACTGTCATGGGTGATGTGAAGGGGATACCGTTTGATAGTTCTTTTGACTTGATCCCGCAATCCAATCTGAAGTACCAAGGCGAACGGCCCGACTGCGCTGGCAGGCGGGAGATTGGCTTACAGAATGTCGCAACTCGTGTCCGTGAAATCGATTCAGCCACAAGCTCGATTCCCTGCGTCACGCCAGAGATGCCGCAATTCAACCCCGGCAGGATCATTACGTTTTCGCAACAATTCAAACACCGGCAGGAACCAAGCGTTACGTGAGCAACGTCTGCAAATGGCAGGCGACGGATTCCGCGAGTCGCTGGATGTTGTAGCCGCCTTCCAGACAACTGACGAGTTTGCCGCCGCAATGCGTGTTGGCGACCTGCTGCACCAGCTTCGTCAAGGATTCAAAGTCCTCCGTCTGCAACCCCAGCGAGCCAATCGGATCTTCAGCATGGGCATCGAACCCGGCACTGATCAGGATCAGTTGCGGCCGACATTTTGTGGCGGCGTCAGTCAGCAGGGATTCGAATTGACGCAGGTAGTCCTTTCGGTCCGTTCCAAACTTGACCGGCAGATTGAACTTCGTTCCCAGGCCTTGCCCTTTCCCGGTTTCGTCCTTGTCACCGGTTCCGGGATAAAACGGCGACCTGTGCGCCGACAGGAACCACACGTCTTCGCGTTCGTAAAAGATCTCTTGAGTCCCGTTCCCGTGATGAACGTCCCAATCGATGACCAGCACCCGTTCCAGCTTGTGATGTTTGATCGCATGGTCCGCCGCCAGCGCGATATTGTTGAACAGGCAGAACCCCATGGCATCGTGTGCCAGGGCATGGTGTCCCGGCGGACGGACCAGGCAAAGTGCGGACTTGTCTGTCCCTTTCATCACGGCATCGACGGCGGCGAGGCCGGTACCGACGGCGCGACAGGCGACGTCATACGACTTCGGTGACAGAAACGTGTCCTGCTCAATCCACCCACCGCCCGCCCCCGCGTACTCAGCCACACGACCGACGTACATCACTCCGTGAATCCGGGCGATTTCCTCCACGGTCGCCACCCGAGTCGGTGCCGTCTTACACCTGGCCGACAGCCCGGTCCGAGTTAACTCGGCAGTGATCGACTTCAGCCGTTCCGGACATTCCCGATGGGGCCCGGTTTCGTGCTGCAGAAAGTGGTCGTCCGTGTACAGGATTGTCATGTCGGAATTCCCGCCTGAAACCCGTCCCAAAATGGCTCTTCAGGCGTGCAGGTTACACGAAATCCAGGCAGGCGCGAACGTGGATCAACGCCCAATGGCACTGACTTTGTAAGCCGCACGGCGCTGAATAGTGTTGCATGAACCTGGGACATTAGCCCGACGCGCGAGCGAGGGATTCGTCGATGCGTGTCCAACTTGCGGATTCCTCGCTCGCGCGTCGGGCTAGTGTTTCCAGGCTTCCGCGATTCCGTCCCAACATTCTGCAACCCCATTTAGCCGCGGGTGCATTCTCACTCGTACCCGAAGAACCCGCGGCTAGCGCCGTGCGGCTCACAAATCAAGCGCCATTGGATCAACGCCGTCGGTCAGTTGTCATACCCAAGATTCGGTGACAACCACCGTTCGATTTCCGCCTGCGGCAGATCCTTGCGGCACGCATAGTCTTCGACCTGATCACGCAAAATCTTGTCGACACTGAAATACCGTGCGTCTGGATGAGCGAAGTACAGTCCGCTGACACTGGCGGCCGGATGCATCGCGAAGCTTTCCGTCAAATGAATGCCGGTCAGTGCTTCGGCATCAAGCAATTGGAACAGTTTCGGCTTTTCCGTATGGTCCGGGCAGGCCGGGTAACCGTAGGCTGGACGAATCCCACGATACTTCTCGGCAATCAGATCCTCTCGTGTCAAATCCTCGTCCTGTCCATACCCCCATTCCACACGCGCCTGGTGGTGCAGGTATTCGGCAAAAGCCTCGGCCAGCCGATCGGCCAGAGCCTTGGTCATGATCGACTGGTAGTCGTCGTGCAGTTCGTCCTGGAACTTGTTTGCCAGTTCGTCGCAGCCGATCCCCGTGGTGACGGCGAACGCTCCCAGGTAATCCTGGCGACCGGATTCGCGCGGAGCGATATAGTCGGCCAGCGAGCGGAAATCGCTTTGACCAGGACGTTCCCACTGTTGACGCAACATCGGGAATCGAACGGTCGAACCCGGACTCGCGCCGGCAGGCGGTATCGTCACCACCACATCATCCCCTTCCGAGACAGCTTCCCAGAAGCCATACACGCCGCGTGCCATCAGCAGCTTTTCGTCGACGATCCGGCGAAGCAGTCCCTGAGCATCTTCAAATACCTTGCGAGCCTGCTCACCAACGGTCGGATCTTCAAAAATCTTCGGGTATTTGCCGCGCAACTCCCAAGTCTGGAAAAACGGCGACCAGTCGATGTAGGGAACCAATTCCTTCAAGTCGGGGGTGACGACGCGGGTCCCCAGGAATGCCGGAGTATCGATGCGCACCTGGGACCAGTCCGTGGGGTACCGCCGTTTCAAGGCGTCGGCATACGGAACCAGCGTCCGAGTGGACTGCATCGCTTCGTAGTTCGTTCGATCTCGATTCTGGACCGACCTGTTCTTCGCCGAGAAGTCCGCCTTGCGACTGGGATCCAACAGACTTTCGACGGCCGGGACTGACAGGGACGCATCGACCACATGCACGACCGGTTCATCGTAGTGCGGCGAAATCTTGACGGCCGTATGCTTGGCGGACGTCGTGGCCCCTCCGATCAGCAGGGGGACGGTAAATCCCTGCCGTTTCATCTCTTTCGCCACATGCGTCATTTCATCCAATGATGGAGTAATCAGGCCGCTCAGGCCGATAATGTCGGCCCCTTCTGTCCTGGCAACTTCCAGGATTTTGTCGCTGGAAACCATCACTCCCAGGTCAATGACATCAAAGTTGTTGCATCGCAGGACGACAGCCACGATGTTCTTGCCAATGTCATGAACGTCCCCTTTCACAGTGGCCAGCACGATGCGACCGCGCGACGAGTCTCGTGCCGTCGCCTCGGCAACGATCTCACCGCGCGCTTCTTTCACCGCATTGGCCGCGGCTTTTTCCGCCTCCATGAACGGTTCCAGGTAGGCCACCGCCTTTTTCATGACGCGGGCGCTCTTCACCACTTGCGGCAGGAACATTTTCCCTTCACCGAACAGCGCCCCGACGACGCTCATTCCTGCCATCAATGGCCCCTGGATCACCTCCAGCGGTTTACCGTACTTGATCCGGGCGTCCTCCGTGTCCGCGTCGATGAAGTCGGTGATGCCCTTCAGCAATGAGTGCTTGAGCCGCTCTTCAACGGATTCCAGCCGCCACGCCTCGACGCCCGCTTCGTCGGTCGCCTCTTTGCCGATCCCCTTGAACTTCTCGGAAAACGTGATCAGGCGTTCGGTGGCGTCCGGTCGCCGGTTCAGCAGCACGTCCTCCACGTAGACCAGCAGTTCCTTGTCGATTTCGTCGTACACCGCCAGTTGCCCGGCGTTGACAATCCCCATGTCCAGTCCGGCCTGGATGGCGTGGTACAGGAAGGCGGCATTGATCGCTTCGCGGACCAGATCGTTGCCTCGAAACGAGAACGAAACGTTGCTGACTCCACCCGAGGTCTTCGCACCAGGACATTCCCGTTTGATCTGGCGAACGGCGTCAATGAATTCCACCGCATAATTTGAGTGTTCATCCATGCCGGTCCCGACCGTCAGGATGTTGGCGTCGAAAATGATATCTTCGGCGGGGACGCCGGCCTGCTCTGTCAGGAGTTTGTACGCACGCTTGCAGATCCGCACTTTATCCGCACAGGTGGTCGCCTGACCCTGTTCGTCGAACGCCATCACCACGATGGCCGCTCCATAACGGCGGATGCGCCGGGCCTGCTCCAGGAATTTCTCCTCGCCTTCCTTCATGCTGATGGAATTGACGACTCCCTTGCCGTCCAGGCACTTCAACCCGGCTTCGATGACGCTGAACTTTGAGCTGTCGACCATGACCGGGACTTTGTTGATGTCTGGATCGTCGCAGATCAGGTTCACGAACTGAGTCATTTCCTTTTCGCTGTCGAGCAAGCCTTCGTCCATGTTGACGTCAACCATGTTCGCTCCACCTTCGACCTGCTGGCCGGCGATGGCGATGGCTTCGTCATATTTCTCTTCCTTGATCAAGCGGGCAAACTTGCGCGACCCGGTGACATTGGTCCGTTCCCCGATCATCAGGAAGTTCGAGTCCTGACGCAGTTCGATGCGTTCCTTGCCGCAGTACGCGGACACGCGGGGGATGTCTGGAATCCGACGCGGCGGAATTCCGGCGACCGCTTCCGCGATCGCCTGGATGTAATCCGGATTGGTGCCACAGCAACCACCGACGACGTTGACCCAGCCGTTCAATGCAAAGTCGCGCAAGTTGGCCGCCACGTCGGCCGGATTCGAATCGAATCCTCCGAATCCGTCCGGCATCCCCGCATTGGGGTAGCAACTGACGTAGCTGGGAGCGAGATTCGCCAGGCTCTCCACGTACGATCGCATCTGTTTCGGACCGAGGGCGCAATTGAGTCCGATGGTCAGCAGTGGCGCATGTGACACCGACGTCCAGAACGCTTCGACCGATTGTCCTGTCAGAGTGCGCCCCCCGGTAAAAATCGTTCCGGAAACCATGACCGGCAGACGCACACCAAGTTCTGCAAACACGTCTTCGATGGCGAACAGGCACGCTTTCATGTTCAGCGTGTCAAACGAAGTTTCGGACAATAGCAGATCAACGCCGCCTTCGATCAGGCCGCGGATCTGTTCCGAATAGGATTCCACCATGCGGTCGAAGGTCACCGGGCGGTACCCTGGCTTGTCGGCATTGAACGACAGCATCACTTTCGTCGGGCCAATGCTCCCCGCGACAAATCGCGGCTTGTTGGGAGTCGTGGTC
Source organism: Planctomycetota bacterium (assembly GCA_018242525.1). GTDB lineage: Bacteria > Planctomycetota > Planctomycetia > Planctomycetales > Planctomycetaceae > Schlesneria. The sequence goes on from JAFEBS010000038.1 coordinate 163,163, forward strand.
AGAAACTCATCGCAGACATCCCGCGCCAAGCGGGCGGCAGTGATGTTGATTTCACGAGTTAACTCGGCCAGCCCGAATTCTTCCATCGAAATCAGATTCGCGTTGAACGTATCTGTTTCAATGATGTCGGCCCCGGCGGCCAGGTATTGTCGGTGAATCTCGGAGATCATCTTTGGCTGGGTCAGGACCAGCACATCACCCGCGTTTTTCAGGTCGATCGGATGTGACAGGAATCGTGAGCCCCGATAGTCGGCCTCCGTCGGTTGATACCGCTGAATCATCGTTCCCATGGCCCCGTCGAGGACCAGGATGCGTTCCGACAGCAATTGTTCGAAGTAACCGGCGGGGCGAGTTGGCATACGTCTTGGCTATTCAAGGAAAGTGACCGTTGCTGCAGCACAGCAACCGTCTGTTGTTCAAGTGATCGAAGTCGGTCAGTCAGGAATCACAACGCTGTCGTTGGCTGCCCCAGATTGAGGGCTTCGATGATGCGGGTACACGCGTGGCTCTTGTTCAGACAGTACAGGTGGATTCCGGGAACCCCTTGATCAATCAGTTCGCGGCACTGGGCAATCGCGAACTCGACACCAATTTCATACTGGGCCGCCTTGTCGTCTTTGACCGCTTCCAGCCGTGCCGCCAGCCCCCGGGGAATTGTGGCTCCGCACATGGCCGTGATCCGCTGGATCCGCGCAAACTCGGTGATGGGCATGATTCCCGGGATCAGCGGCACTCCCAGGTGTTCCCGTTGAATGAGATCCCGGAAGCGGAAAAAGTTCGCGTTGTCGAAGAACAATTGCGTGAAGATCGCATCCGCGCCCGCTTTCACCTTGCGGACCAGGTTCTCAAAATCGACTTCAAAACTCGGGGCGGCCGGGTGCTTTTCGGGATATCCGGCGACGCCGATCCCGAACTCTGGAAAGTGCTCCCGGATCAGTCCGACCAATTCGTTGGCATACTTCAGACCTCCGTCCACCGGTTTGAATTCGGACTGGCCGGCAGGGGCATCCCCGCGCAGGGCCATGATGTTGCGGATTCCAGCCGACCAGGCACACATCAGCCATTCCAGCAATTCCGCTTTGGTGCTGCCGACGCAGGTAAAATGTGCGGTGGCCGGTCGTCCAAACGCGGTTTGAATTTCCTGGCACCACTCGACGGTACGTTTGCTGGTGGAACCTCCGGCCCCATACGTACAGGAGACAAACGCAGGTTGAAATGGAACCAGTTCACGCAAGGTCTGCCGTAACGATTCATCCCCTTCCGGTGTTTTGGGGGGAAAGATTTCGATCGACAGGCCAAATTGCCTGCCTGCATAAATGTCACGAATACGCATCCATCAAGTCCTTGCAACGACATTGTTTGAGGGAGCAAGAGGATACGCAATCGCACTGAAATACGCCACTTTGAAGGCATGGCTCATGGCACTCGCCACCGTACCCGACGCTGCCAGCGTCGGCGTCCTTTCCCATAGGTGTGACGAATCGCCGTTTGGCCTGTCGCGTTCGTTTCGCCGATGCTGGCAGCAGCGGGCACGGGAAAGAAGCGGTTCCGCGAGGGCGACATCAGTGGTCGATGACGCTACAATGTGGCGACTTTCGCGGAACTGGCTGGCTCAATGGAGTTCCCACCGCGTCAAATCGTTGATTTTACAGGAATGATCACGTCGATCGTTCCGTCAAGGCTTCTGGAGGATTTTCGGAATGGCAACGGCCGCAATGCCCAAGGTTCCCGCTCAGACAAATGATCAGAAACTCCCTTACAAGGTCAAGGACATGTCCCTGGCTGAATGGGGTCGCAAGGAAATTGACATTGCCGAAAACGAGATGCCCGGATTGATGGCTCTCCGAACCAAGTATGGTCCCTCCAAACCGCTTGCCGGTGCCCGGATCGCCGGTTGCCTGCACATGACCATTCAGACTGCAGTCCTGATCGAAACTCTGACGGCCCTGGGCGCCGAAGTCACCTGGAGCAGCTGCAATATCTTCTCAACTCAAGACCAGGCGGCCGCCGCCATTGCGGCGACCGGGGTGCCGGTCTATGCGTGGAAGGGGATGACCAACGAAGAATTCGACTGGTGCATCGAACAGACACTGTTTTTCCCCGACGGCAAGCCGCTGAACATGATCCTGGACGACGGTGGCGACCTGACTGCCATTGTGCATAACAAGTACCCCGAACTGCTCGCCGGGATTAAGGGGATCAGCGAAGAAACGACCACCGGTGTCCATCGCCTGGTGCAGATGCATGAACGTGGCGAACTGAAGATTCCGTCGATCAACGTCAATGACTCTGTCACCAAGAGCAAGTTTGACAATCTGTACGGGTGTCGCGAATCTCTGGCCGACGGGATCAAGCGGGCGACCGACGTGATGATCGCCGGAAAAGTTGTTGTTGTAGCGGGTTACGGCGACGTCGGCAAAGGCTGCGCGATCTCGATGCAACGCTACGGAGCCCGCGTGATCGTGACGGAAGTCGATCCGATCTGCGCACTGCAGGCGGCGATGGAAGGCTTCCAGGTCACGACCATGGAAGAAGCCGTCGAGGAAGGAAACATCTTCGTCACGACCACCGGTTGCTGCGACATCATCCGCGGTGAACACATGTCGCAGATGAAGAACGACGCCATCATCTGCAACATCGGTCACTTTGACGTCGAAATCGACGTGGCCTGGCTGGAAAACCAGGTTGCCTCGGGCAAGGCCAAAAAGATCAACGTCAAGCCAGCCGAAGTTGGTGCGGTCGACAAGTATACGTTTGCAGACACCGGCCGCAGCGTGTTACTGCTCGCCCAGGGTCGCCTGGTCAACCTGGGCTGTGCGACGGGCCACCCATCATTCGTGATGTCCAACAGCTTCACGAACCAGACAATCGCCCAGATTGCTCTGTGGACCGAACCCGAAAAGTACCCGCTGGGGGTTCATCGTCTGCCCAAGGCGCTGGACGAAGAAGTGGCCCGGCTGCATCTGGAGACGATTGGCGTCAAGCTGTCGAAGCTGACCCAGAAGCAGGCTGACTACCTGGGCCTGCCCGTGGCCGGTCCGTTCAAGCCGGAACACTACCGGTACTAAGTTCAACTGCCCGCAAATGAGGGGACACTGTTAAGTGAGGCGCGCCGGGTGCCGCCAGGCCAATGTCTGTGAGCCGCACGGCGCTAGCCGCGGGTGTATTCTCACTCGTATCCGAAGAACCCGCGGCTAGCGCCGTGCGGCTCACAAAGTCAGTGCCATTGGCCGTCAGGCACCGGACGATTTGTCCGGCGGGTGCTCAGCCGTCGGTCTGGACTTAAAAAGCAACCCCGTTCCAGAACTTCTGGAACGGGGTCTTTTGTTGAAAAAGCTGAGGTTTTCAGCCCTGTTGATCCCCGACCGATCTCAGTCCAGTCGCTTGACGCGAATATTCTTGAAATGAACCCGGCTACCGGGATCGTGGGCTTGCAGAGCAAACGTCCCCTGGTCGATCTTGCGGGTGAAGTCTTCGCCGGCCTTCTTGTCGGCCGGTTCGTCGTAATCCACAACGATCTTGTCGTTGATCTTGATCTTCACATTCTTCCCCTTCACGATGATCGTTTCGGTGTACCAGACGTTGTCGTCGACGTTCTTGTCCAGAACTTTCACGACGGCGTACAGGCTACCGGTCTTCTGGGGATCTGAGTTGTAGGAGTTGTTCACCTGGGCCTCGAAACCATACTTGGGCCAGCCTTCCTTCTGAAACTTCGTATGGAAGTAAATTCCGCCGTTGCTGTTCTTTTCGGTCATGCAGTCCACTCGCAACTCGAAATTGACGAACGGCTTGTCGTCACCCACGTAGAACAGATGGCTGCGGTTCCCCTTGGCGACAAATGCACCATCGACGATCGACCAACTTTCCGGGCTCTCATTGATCTTCCAGCCATCGAACGACTTACCGTCGAACAACTGGACGAATCCTTCTTCTTTGGTGTCGGCCGCATGAGCGAATCCGAAACCAGCCAAACAGACGACAGCCAGGCATTTCAACGCGCGATTCATGAATGGTCCTTCAAGGTATGGAAAGGTTCTGGCCATTGCATCCATTTCGACTGATGCAATGGTTCCCAATCAGAGATGTCCCCGCAGTGCGTAGTGTGCGCAAGTGTGGGACCTGTGTAAATCGTACGACCAAACCTCGACGGATCCCGAGGGGGATCGCTATGGAACCGCCGGAGACCGTTGCATCTTTGGTCGAGACTGGTAAACTCTGGTCTGTTGTAGAGTGTGATAGAAAGCGGCCGGTGGTCCTGCGGCATGGGGTGTCATCCGCCCAGACGCGACCGTCGACAAGAAGTTGAAGCTAGGATTTGCGATGTCAATTACGAAAGAGCGAAAGACGGAGTTGATTCAGGAGTATCGCCGGGCAGACGTCGATACAGGTTCGCCGGAAGTTCAGATTGCGGTGCTTTCTTCGCGCATTGCCCAGTTGACGGAACACCTGAAGGGTCACGTCAAGGACCATGCCGGTCGTCGTGGCTTGCTGATGCTGGTGAGCAAGCGTCGTAAGCTGCTGAACTATCTTGAGAACCACGCCAAGAGCCGGTATACGGAAGTCATCGGCCGCTTGGGCTTGCGTAAGTAGTTGCAGCCCTTGTGATTGAGGCGACGCACTTGAGGTTCGTCGCCCGCGATGGCCGGTGCAGTTCCAATCATCTCTTCCGGCCAATCAAAACTCTGGTTGCCATTGCAGTCTGCGGGCAACCCTGAATCCATTCTTTGTAGGAAATCAACAGTGAAAGTAATCGTCGAACGTGAATTTGCCGGGCGTACGCTCAGCCTGACGACCGGTGAAATGGCCAAGCAGGCCGCCGGTGCCGTCCTGGTTCGTTTCGGAGACACCGTGGTCTTCGTCGCCGCTCAAAATGGACCGTCCCGTCCGGGAACCGACTTTTTCCCCCTGACATGTGACTACCGCGAACGAACCGCAGCCGCCGGCAAATTCCCGGGAGGCTTCATCAAGCGGGAAGGTCGTCCAACCACCAAGGAAATCCTGACGAGTCGGCTGACCGACCGCCCGATCCGCCCGCTGTTTCCGGAAGGGTACATCGAAGAAGTTCAGGTGATGTCCAATGTGCTGGCCGTCGATTCAGAAAATGATCCGGACGTGCTGTCGATTATCGGGGCGAGTGCTGCACTGAGCATCGCCCCGGTTCCATTTCAGGGCCCGATCGCAGCGGTGCGAGTCGGGATGATCGACGAGCAGTTCATCCTGATGCCAACGCGGACTCAACTGGAAACCAGCAAGCTGGACCTGATCGTCGCCGGCAGCAAGGATTCGGTGCTGATGATCGAAGGATTCGGCCATCAGTTGCCTGAAGACCAGATGGCAGACGCGATCATGTTCGCTCATCGAGCCGTCGCGGAACTGTGCCAGATGCAGACCGAATTTGTGCAGAAGGTGGGACGCGAGAAGTTTGTCCAACCGGAACCGGCCGTCAACCCTTTCGATGGCGTGTTGCGCGAAAAGGCTTACGCCCGGATGGAAGAGGCCAAGGTGCCCGGCATCAAGGCGGAACGTCGAGACGCCCGTGGCGATCTGAAAAAGGAACTTATCGCCGAATACTTCCCGAACGACGCCACGACCACTTCCGAAGGATGGACGCGTGAACAGTTCGGCGCCGCCTTCTCCAACCTGGAATCCCGCGTTGTCCGCGACTTGATTCTGAATAAGAAGCAGCGACTGGATGGCCGCAAGCCCGAGGATCTGCGACCGGTATCGTGTGAAGTGGGCGTCCTGCCACGCGTGCATGGCTCGGCTCTTTTCACCCGCGGTGAAACTCAGTCCCTCGCCACAATTACGCTGGGGACCGCCCGCGACACTCAACGTGTTGATGGCCTGTTCGACGAATACCAGAAGCGATTCATGTTGGACTACAATTTCCCACCGTACTCGGTCGGAGAGTGCCGTCCCATCCGTGGCCCTGGACGACGTGAAATCGGTCACGGTGCCCTGGCCGAACGCTCCGTTCAATCGGTCGTCCCGTCTGAAGAAAAGTTTCCGTACACGATTCGCGTGATTTCCGACATCATGGAATCGAACGGCAGCAGTTCCATGGCTTCAGTCTGCAGTGCCACGCTGTCCCTGATGGACGCTGGCGTTCCGATCACCCAGCCCGTCGCCGGGATTTCGATCGGCCTGGTCAAGGAACAGGATCGGTTTGAACTGTTGACCGACATCATGGGCGACGAAGATCACTTCGGCGACATGGACTTCAAGGTGGCTGGAACCCAGAAGGGTGTCACGGGCATTCAACTGGACCTGAAGATTGCCGGGATCAATGAAGAAATCATCCGCAAGACACTGGAACAGGCTCGCAAGGCCCGCATCGAACTCTTGAAGACGATGTTGACCGGAATTCGCCGGCCGCGTCCGGAGATTTCGGTCAATGCGCCGCGCCTGCTGCGGACCAAGATCGACCCCGCCAAGATCGGCCTGCTGATCGGCCCCGGCGGCAAGACCATCCGGGCCATCCAGGAAGAAACCGGTGCCACGATCGACATCACGGACGACGGCACGGTGATGATCTCGTGTGAAAAGAGCGAAGGAGCCGAAGACGCCCTGGCCCGTGTGGAAGCAATGACCGAGGAAATCAAGGTCGGTCGCATCTACAACGGGACGGTCAGTTCGATCAAGGACTTTGGTGCCTTCATTGAAATCGCTCCGGGCAAGGATGGCCTGTGCCACGTCAGTGAACTCGACACAGGCTTCGTCAAGTCGGTCGGTGACATCTGCAAGGTGGGTGAGCGGATCCAGGTGAAGGTGATCGCCATCGATGAACAGAACCGGGTCAAGCTGTCCCGTAAGGCCGTACTGCTCGACCAGCAGGACGGTGCTCCGGCCGCGGACGAAGCCCCTGTGGACGACTGACGCCGGAGGCATGACCTCAATCGTCGTGCCAATCGATTTGTCGTAACAATCAGCCCGGCATTACCAATGCCGGGCTGATTTTGCAGATCTGACGCCCTCCACGTGTCCCATGACCGACAATTCCCAGCCGAACAGCCTGGCGGACGATCACGAGCGACTGCAAGCCCAGTACGCCGAGATCGCCACATTGGCAGGTGGCCTGGCCCACGAGATTCGGAATCCATTATCGACGATTGGCTTGAATCTCGATTTGCTCAGCGAAGAATTGGGCGAATGCGATTCACCGCGTGACCGCCGGATCTTGAACAAGCTGACCGTCGTCAAACGCCAATGCCAGCAACTGAATCGGATCCTGGACGACTTCCTGCAGTTTGCCCGTGTCGGCACGTTGACGCTGGTCCCGACCGATTTGAATCAGACGGTTGTCGAGTTCATCGAATTCTATGCCTCGCAGGCGGCCGAACAGGGAATCGACATCAGTCCGCACCTGGCGGCAAACCTGCCGCCGGTCAAACTGGACGTTAATCTCTGGCGGCAGGTGCTGATGAATCTGTGCCGGAATGCCCAGCAGGCGATGCCCAATGGCGGGGTGCTGGAACTGCAATCGTATTCGCGCGAAGGTCGGGTGATGATGGACATCATCGACAATGGCGGCGGGATGAGTGCCGAGACAAAGCACAAGATGTTTGACGCGTTTTATTCCACCAAGCGCGATGGCAGCGGCCTGGGTTTGCCGACCGTTCGCAAGATCGTCGAAGCACACGGTGGGACGATGTCCTGCGAAAGCGAAATCGGGCGTGGAACGCGTTTCAGTATCTCACTGCCGGCTGTTGAGGGCTGCTGAAAACGACGTGATGATGATCACGCACAGGACCATCAGCCAGACGATCCCCAGGATGTGCCAGAACCAGGCACAGACGGTGACTCCCCAATAGTATTCGTGGTCGTATCGGTCGGCGAAGGCGTTCACGGTGATGTAGGCCAGGCACATCAATGCCACGATGAAGTGCATCGCGTGCAACGTGGCCAGCACCGCGACAAACGCTCCCTCGCTGACCTGGACTTCGGCCGGAGGCTGCTGTCGGATCAGGCATGCTAATGCATACGACTGAGTCGCCACGAACAAAGTCCCGGCCGCCAGTCCGATGATCAGGTTTTGCCGAAAGGGGATCTGCCGCTCGCGGCGAACGAACGCCCGGGCCCGTGCGAGTGAAACGCTGCCGATCAGCAGAAGCGTCGTACTGACCAGGAATGCTTCTGGAAAGTGTGTTCCCGGGCGATTCGCGGGAATGGGGAAGAACCGTAACAGCCCTGCCGCAAGAGTTCCCGCCAGGATCAGCAGCAGGGCCGCCAGAAATCCAAAGCGAACTGCGAACTCACTGCGACTTGGCACGATCAACCGCCCTGTCCATGTAATTCGTCCGACGAGCGATCAAGAATCTCAAAGTGAACGCACCCGGTGTGATTCCTCGCTAGCGCCCCTGCAGTTCAAGCGGGATGTTTCAATCATGCAGGCAACGGTTCCACCAGGATTTGTCCGGCCGCAGGGTGCCCCAGGGAAATGGGTTGCCCTTCAAATTCCGTGGTCACGATGCCCGCTTCTGAACTGTTGTGTCGGACGACGCCCTGTTTTTGAAGCGTGACTCCCGAGTCGCTCAAAAACCGCAGGAATTCTCCTCCCTGATCGACGACGCGAACGATTCGCACTCGGGTCCCGGCTGCGACGGTGGACAGCGGCACGGCATGCTCGCCGTTGACCCGCATTTTTCCGTCGGCCGTGGGAATGGGGTCGCCATGCGGATCCACCTTGGGACGCTGCAGGTATTCGTCGATGCGGTCGATCAACCGGTCGCTGACGGCGTGTTCCATCTGCTCGGCCTCTTCGTGAACCTGATCCCACGTCAGATCCAGGGTCTTGGCCAGGAACAGTTCGATCAGTCGATGCCGACGCAGCATTCGCATCGCGACGGACCGCCCCGTGGGTGTCAGGCGTACGCCTTCGTACGGGCGGTATTCCGCATGGCCGGCTTCGGCGAGGGATTTCATCATGCTGGTCACGGTGCCCGGCGAAACCGACATCGAGGCCGCCAGTTGTCCCGTGGTCACCCAGTCAACGCCCGTCCGCAGCGTCGTCTGAAGCACGGCCTTCAAATAGTTCTCGACCGTCTGCGTGGTCATGAGCGTCTGCGAATCCTGAATCGGAGGACAGGAGAAATGAAACTTGAGGCCCATCCTATTCTTACGAAGTCGGCCCGCCTCGCCAACCGCGAACCGGTCGAACCGCGTGAACTCTTCCGATTTCCGCAACTGGCGGACGTGCCAAACAGTCACCGCTGGCTGTTGAGTTGCACGTTCGTGGCAACGTGTTACGATGCGGAAGTTATCTGTGGGGCGTTTTTCTCGAAAATCATCCCGGAGATTGCCGAGTCGATCATGACTCGGAGACGAACGGTCTTTCGAACGCGGGCCCTGTGATGATGCACAGACCTGCCTCGCAAGTTGTTTTCTGATGATTGGTTGCGTAAAGGTGCCAGGATGTTTTCTTTCCTTGGCGAATTGATCGTACTGGTGGCCTGGCTGTTTCAGCGGGAATGCCGGAGTTTGAGTGACGTGATGGGACGCGTTCCAGCCGGGCTGGAAATGCTGACCGTGGCGTGGCTTGGGACAATCAATTCGTGCAATTCCTCTTGGCCGGCCAACGCCGCGCACAGGTTGGCGATCGGTCCTCCGTGGGACCGGTTTTCCCCCCTGCTGGGCGGAAATGTCTGGTCCGGTCAATGGGTGGCAGTTTCCATCCCATCGCGACATTCCATTCGCGGCTGATCATTTCGAATTCACAATCTGTTCGGACTCCACCCGACTGCTGGCCGCTGGCTGGCAGCACAGGGTCGTTATGTTCGTACCAGGACTGTATGCGACCGCATCACAGCCAACAGGCATCTCCGGCAAACTGCGACCGGAGGACGGGCATCGTGGAATACTTGCTGGTGGGAGTGGTGGCATTAGTAGCGGGCGCAGCTGTCGGGTATTTTGCCGAGCGTCTGATTCGCGGCGGGGCGTATAAGACCCGCGACGAAATCGTCCAGCAGGCACAGCGTGAAGCGGACAACATCGCCAAGTCCGCGGAACTGGCTGCCAAGGAAGAAGGCTTCCGCCGGCGCGAAGCCATCGACAAGGAGTTGAACGCCGCCAAGGATGAGTTGCGGAACCAGGAACGCGCACTGGACAAGCGGGAATCCGGCATCAAAGAGCAACACGACGATATCGCCCGCAAGGAACGGATGCTGGAAGCCACGCATCAGAAGCTGGCCGAGCGTAACAAATCGATCGACGCCAAGGAGAAGGAACTCGACCGCGTGATGAAACAGGCCCAGGAACAGCTCTACAAGATCAGCGGACTGGATGCGAAGGCCGCCACTGACATGCTCCTGACTCAACTCGAACGCGAACTGAAAAACGAAACCGGTGCCCTGATCCTGAAACAGGAAGCCGAACTGAAGCAGCAGTCCGAACGGATGGCTCGCGAAATCATCGGGATGTCCATCCAACGCTATGCGTCGGCTCATACCTCTGAATCGACCGTCTCCACGATCGACATTCCCAGCGATGAAATGAAGGGACGCATCATCGGTCGGGAAGGGCGCAATATCCGCGCCTTCGAAAAGGCGACCGGTGTCGATGTCATCGTCGACGACACGCCCGGCGTGGTGGTGGTCTCGGCATTCGACAGTGTCCGTCGTGAAACAGCCAAGCAGGCCCTGGTGAAGCTGATCCAGGACGGACGTATTCACCCGACACGGATCGACGAAATCGTCCTGGAAACGCAGAAGGAAATGGAAGCCTTCATTCGTCGGCAGGGAAGCGAAGCGGCTCAAGAGGCGGGCGTTCCCAACCTGCATGAAAAGCTGCTGGACCTGATGGGTCGCCTGCATTTCCGAACCAGTTACAGCCAGAACGTCCTGCGCCACTCGATCGAAGTGTCGCACCTGACCGGCTTGATGGCCGAGCAGTTGGGCCTGAACGGCAACCTGGGTCGACGCTGCGGATTTCTGCACGACATTGGCAAGGCGGCGGATCACGAGATGGAAGGGGGGCACCCGGCTGTCGGTGCCGAATTGTTGAAGCGCTACGGGGAAAAGGGCGAAGTCGTCCACGCCGCTCTGGGTCACCACGACGACATTCGTCCCGAGTACATTTATACGGTCCTCGTTGCCGCGGCCGATGCCTGCTCCGCGTCCCGTCCGGGTGCCCGTCGTGAAACGCTGGAAAAATACGTCCGACGACTGGAAGAGCTGGAATCGCTGGCCTGCGGATTCCCTGGAGTCGAACAGGCGTTCGCAGTCCAGGCCGGTCGCGAAGTCCGGGTCATTGTCAACCCGCAGGACGTCAGTGACCGCGAGGCCGCCCGGTTGTGCCGGGACCTGGCGGCAGCCATCGAACAGTCGTTGACCTACCCTGGCGAAGTCAAAGTCACCGTCCTGCGCGAGACCCGGGTCGTCGAATACGCCAAGTAGATCCAGGATCGTCTTCACCGCCGCCAGCGGATCAGGGACAATTCCAGCGGCTGCAGCACATCGGGGTGATACGGCATCACTCGCGGCGTGAAATGCGAGGCCGGCCGGTTGCCTGGGGCCTCCGCGAAATACCGGTGCCCGTTCAATGTGCCGGGAATCTCGCCGTCGCAGGTCATCTCGATCCGGATCGGATCTCCGCCCGGTTGCAGATTCTCGGCATACAGTTCGACGCGAACCTGACTGGGATCCAGTTCAGCCAGGTACAGCATCACGTCGAAGTGCCACTGAGTCTCCTGGGACGTGACACGCACATCTCCAAAATGAACATGATTCCAGGTTTGATGGATCTTGTCATTCCACTCCAATAGTTCCGCCGCAATCAGCCCATTGTCCGCTGCGCGGCGTCGGAACGCCCGGGCATTGGGCAGATAGGCTTGCTCGAGGTATTCTCGCATCATGCGGTTACAACTGAAGCGTGGCGTCAGTTGTGACATGCTGGTCCGAACGCGAACGATCCAGTCCTTGGGTATGCCCGTTTCATCCCGACGGTAAAACTCAGGAATGATGGATTCTTCGAGCAGTTGATACAACTGGTCTGCTTCCACCATGTCCCAGCGTCCTTCAGGGTGTTCGCGACCGTCGCCCAGCGCCCAACCGACTTCGGGCGAGTAGGCTTCCGCCCACCAGCCATCGAGTTCCGAGAGATTGATCCCACCGTTCACGAGGACTTTCATACCGCTGGTTCCGCACGCCTCCCATGGACGACGCGGGGTATTCAGCCAGACGTCGATCCCAGCGGCTAATCGCTTCGACAACGCCATATCGTAGTCTTCCAGGAAGATGACTCGATCGAGCAATGATTCGCGACCGGCGAACTGAGCCATCATCTGCACGAGATGTTTTCCCTCTTCATCGGCCGGGTGAGCCTTGCCGGCGACGATCAACTGCACCGGATGTTCGATGTTTTTCAGGATCTTTTCCAACCGGTCCAGGTCGTTCAGGATCAGGTTCGGACGCTTGTATGCGGTGAATCGTCGGGCGAAGCCCAGGGTCAGTGCATTGGGATCCAGTGCGTGGTTGGCACGCTCGATCTGCGGAACCGACGCGCCATGCTGACGCAACTGTCGAGCCAGACGCCATCGCACATAGGCAATCAGCGAGCGCCGGGATTCCGCTCGGAAGTTCCACAAGTCGACGTCTGTGACCTGGCAGAAACTGGCGCACAGATGATCAACGTCTCCATACCACCGATCTTCCCCGCAGGCTCCCGTCCACAGCTTCTCTGCAAGCTGGGAATCCCACGACGGGACATGCACGCCATTGGTGACGTGATTCACCGGCACTTCCACGGCGGGCCATTCGGGAAACAGCGGCTGAAAGATCTGGCGACTGACCTGGCCATGCAACTGGCTGACACCGTTCACATAGCCGGACCCGCGAATCGCCAGGTAGGCCATGTTGAATGGCTCCTGCGCATTGTCCGGATCGCGTCGTCCCAGAGCCAGCAAGTCGTGCATGGAAGCCCCCATGCGTTCCACGATCGGTCCCGCGAATTGCTCGATCAATGCTGGATCAAATCGATCAAACGCGGCTTCGACGGGCGTATGTGTCGTGAACACGTTCCCGGGACGCGTCGCCCACACCGCCGTAGGCATCGAACAGTTGTGACGTCGCCCGAAACTGTGTGCCCGCGCCAGGATCGCGAATGCGGCGTGCCCCTCATTCAGATGACAGATGTCAACATCCATCCCCAGTTCTTCCAGCACGCGCCAGCCACCGATCCCCAGAACCACCTCCTGCAGAAACCGTCGTTCCTGGCCCGGAGCATACAGGGTGGAGGTGATCGCGCGGTCCCAGGGACTGTTTGTTGGATCATTACTGTCAAGCAAATACAGCGGCACCTTGCCGACCGTGGCGCGCCAGACGCGCAGGTTCATTCGCCGGCCCGGCAGGTCAATGCGGATGTGCAACCGCCCGCCGTCCCTGTCCCGCACCGGCGTCAGCGGCAGGTCCGTCGGATCGTTGTACGGAAAGGCTTCCAATTGACGTCCGTCCGAGGAGAGGATCTGCCGGAAGTATCCCTGCTGATACAGCAGGCCGATCCCGCACACCGGCAACCCCATGTCACTGGCGGTCTTCAAATAATCTCCCGCCAGGATCCCCAGGCCGCCGGAGTAGATCGGCAACGATTCCGCCAGCCCGAATTCCATGCTGAAGTAAGCGATCGACTTCAGCAGACTGTCGGGAAATGATCGCCGGAACCAGCCGGGATCATTGAGGTATTCCTGACGTTGCTTCAATTCCCACTGCAACTGTGCTATCAAATCCGGATCCCGTGCGGCTGCCTCAAGCCGTGCCTCGGACATCTCACCCAGAATCAGGTGCGGGTTGCTCGTCAGCTCAAACGTTTCGGGGTCCAGTCGCTCCCACAATTGGTCACTTCCATGACTCCAGTTCCACCGAATATCGAGCGCAAAATCAAGCAGCCCCTGCAAAGCCGGCGGGAGCGGTCGATCGCGGAATCCTGACATGGCATCCGAGCCTCACTGTGAATTCGGGGAATGATCTACGTCCGTGTTCTACCACAGACACGTTGCTTCAACACTTGTCCCGGGGCAAATTCTATCGGACATTTTATCATACGGCGTCTCGCTACCATGACGCACAAATCGATGACTCTTGCGACAGATGTGACCCAGTTCGGAAGGGATGTATGAACGCCTGGCTCGACCGGATCATGGCACGCCGCGCCCGCAAGTTGACCGAGCGTCTGCGTCCCTGGATTTCCGCCGGGACCCGCGTTGCAGACGTCGGATCCGGGACCGGCCACAATGCGATGGCATGGCGTCTGGAACTGGGTGTCGCCGTCGACGAGTTTGACGTGGCAGATTTGCATTGGGTGGGCGGTGGCCCCATCATCTTCGACGGACTGAGGTTGCCCGCGGCAGAGTCTGATTATCACGTCGTGACTGTTTTGTTTGCCTTGCACTTTTCCCCGCATCCCAGCGACCTGTTGCAGGAAATCCGCCGAATCGCTGCCGACCGGGTCATTGTGATTCAATCGACGTATCGAGGCCGCTGGGGACAAATGTGGTTGAACATCCGTGGCTTCCTGTGGGGGCCTGTCGCCTGGACGGTGGCGCGGCTGGCGGGGGCCGTGCAGGGGAATCCGATTTCGCTGGTTTCGCAGCGTCTGTATTCACGGGACGATTTGAGGCAACTCTTTCAAAACGCCGGACTGACAATCCGGCATTGGGAACCTGAAGAATGGTGGGGATTTCGGATCAGCCGCGACTTGATCGTACTGGATGCGAACCGTCTCACCCCCACGTCTCACTCATCATCCCAGCCCGCAATGAAGAGCATTGGCTGACCGAGACTCTGCAGGCGGCGCTCAGCGCCGTCGAGTATGCGCAGTCTCAGGCCGTGCCTGTGGAAATCCTTGTCGTCGACAATCAAAGTACTGACCAGACTTGGAGCCTGCTGCAGCAGTTCGCCTCTGAGCACGGGATTCGTCCAATACAACTTCCAACGCTGGGCGCGGCCCGCGCACGCAACCATGGCCGTCGTCATTCCCGGGGGCGGATCCTGGTGTTCGTTGATGCGGATACGCATCTGCCGTTTGACGCGCTGGTGCGCATCAAGCACTGGTGTGATCACATGGGAAAAGAAGCGGGAATCACCCGCCTGTCCGGTCTGGACGGCGGCTGGAAAGCTTGCCTCTGGTGGACGTTCTGGGAACATGTTCGACGGCTGCCGCTTTCCCGCGCGAAGGCAATGCCCGCGATCATGTTTTGCACGGCAGCCGTGTTTGATGAATTCGGGCCGTTTGACGAAGAAGTCGCGATCGGCGAAGAATGGCCAATCCTCGCAAGTCTCTACCGCCACCGGCCCTGGAACTTTGTGTACGATCGCACTCTGACGGGACTGACCTCCAGTCGACGGATGGAACGACAACCGTTTGGATACCTGCGAACCTTTTTCAAATACGTCTGGGCCATCCTTCAAAAGCGGGGACGGATCCATTACACCGACCGCATCCGCTAGCAGCCTGTGGCAAAAGGTGTCTGACCCTTTGGAGGGCACTGAATTCACCTTGAAAATCGCGTGCCCGGAGAGGGTCAGACACCTTTTGCCACAGGCTGCCAGCATGCCCGCAACTTCAAAACGCGACAGCGAGGGATTAGTCTGCACGCATTCTTCGTGCCACCGCCCTCCCGTGAAGTGAATCTCAATGACCGAATCGAACGAGTCAGCGAATGCCAGTCCCCTGCGAGTTTTGAGCCTGGAAAGCCGCCGGGCGGACGAAATGAAATCTCTGATTGAGCGGCACGGAGGAATCCCCACGGTCGCCCCGTCCATGCGTGAGATTCCGCTCGACGAAAACACCGCCGCTCTGCAGTTCGGAACTGAACTGTTCGCGGGCCGGATCGATGTCGTGGTCTTCATGACCGGAGTCGGTGCGACCGCGCTCCTGGAAACGCTTTCACTGCGCTGGCCACGAGCGGAGATTCTGACAGCCTTGTCGCAGGCGGTCATTGTCGTTCGCGGTCCTAAGCCGACGGCGGTCTTGCGAGACTGGGGACTTCGAATCGATCACCGGGCTCCCGAACCCAACACGTGGCACGAATTGCTGGCGACAATGGTGGCCGGGATCCCACTCGCCGGGAAAACGATTGCCATCCAGGAATACGGGAAACCCAGTGATGACTTCTATCAGGAGCTCCGTCAGCACGGAGCGACCGTGCAGGCGGTTCCGGTCTATCGCTGGGATTTGCCGTCAGACACGCAGCCTCTACGCACGGCGATCGCACAAACAATCGCAGGTGATTTCGATGTGATCCTGTTTACCAGCGCCCAGCAATTTCACAACGTCCTGCAGGTTGCCGCCGAATCCGGCCCGAAGGATCCGTGGCTGCAGGCCGCCAATCGATGCGTGGTCGCTTCCATCGGCCCGACCGCGACGGAAACGCTGGTTGAAGGGGGCCTGCTCGTTGATTGCCAGCCGTCACACCCCAAAATGGGACCGCTGGTCAGGGAATCATTGCTGGCCGCGCCCGAGATTCTGGCGAGAAAGCGGTCGCCGCCCGTGGTCAAAGGGGGCTGACAGGGCTGACCCTTTGGAGGGCAATTAATTCACCTTGAAAACAGCGTGCCCGGAGAGGGTCTGACCTTCTTCCCTTCGTGGATCATGCCTCTTGGGTCCTGCGTCGCCCAGGACTACGGTTTCAATCCCGCGTGTTTGAGCAACGCATCGACCTGAGGTTCCCGTCCGCGGAAGGCTCGGAAGACGTCCATCGGGTGTTGTCCGCCACCCAGGGCCAGTACAGTATCGCGGAACCGTCGGCCGGTCGCCGCCACCTTTTCTACGTTGTCCAAACCCACGTCTTCAAACGCGCCGAACGCGTCGGCACTCAGGATCTCCGCCCATTTGTAACTGTAATAGCCAGCCGCATAGCCGCCGCTGAAAATGTGCTGGAATGAACAGAGCGACCGATCTTCCGGAAGCAGCGGCAGCACGCTGGTCTGCTGGCTCAGGCGGCGATTCAAATCGTGCGGTGTCTCGCTGCCCGACGGGTCGAAGTCCGAGTGCAGGGTGAGATCGGTCATCCCGAACAGCAACTGACGCAGCATCATCGATCCGGCCCGATAGTTCTTGGCGGCCCGGATCTTTTCAAACAGGGCATCCGGCAGCGGGGCACCCGTTTGGTAATGACCGGTCAGACTCATCAGGGTCGGTCGGTGGTAACACCAGTTTTCCATGAACTGGCTCGGCAGTTCCACCGCGTCCCACTCAATTCCATTGATCCCCGCTGCGTCCGCGAAATCGACCCTGGTCAGCATGTGCTGAAGTCCATGGCCCATTTCGTGGAACAAGGTTTCGACTTCACGAAACGACATCAAACTGGGGGTGTCGCCATGGGGCGGGGTCTGATTGCAAACAAGGTGGGCCACAGGCAACTGAAGATGTTCGCCGATCCAGCGACGACCGAGACAATCATCCATCCATGCCCCACCTCGCTTATTCTCCGGCCGTGAAAAGGGGTCAAGGAAGAACGATGCGATCTGGGCCCCGGACTCGTCGAAGACCTGGTAGAAGCGGACGTCAGGGTGCCAGACGCTGATCCCCCTGGTCACCTGGCGGACCGTGATCCCGAACAGGCGAGTCAGCAGTTTGAACAGGCCATCCAAAACTTTTTCAAACGAGAAATACGGCCGCAGTTCGTCGTCTGTATACGCGTAGCGTTCCTCACGCAGTCGTTCTGCCCAGAACCCGACGTCCCAGACATTCAGTTCCGATGTATCGCCGCGTGAGGTCTTCAGCGTTTTGATGTCTTCCAGGTCCTGAACGGCGGCCTGCCACGACGCATCCCTCAGTTGACGAAACATCGTGCGGACCGCGTCGACATTCGGAGCCATCTTGCGAGCCAGGCTGACTTCCGCAAAGTTGTGATATCCGAGCAGGTGCGACTTCTCCTGACGCAGGGCCAGGATCCGGTTGATCAGTGGTCCGTTGTCCAGGGGGCCCGAAGATGCCCGAGTGACGAACGCGCGGTACAACTGTTCGCGCAGGTCGCGGTTTCGACAGTGTTCCATGAACGGCGTGAACAGCGGTGCCTCCAGTGTGATTCGCCAGGGGCCGGCCTCCGGCGTCGCCTTGTCGGTCGCGTCGGCATGGGCGGCGTTCCAGGATCGGGATGCCAGGTTTCGCAGGTTGCTGGGCCAACCGTCGGTGTCCGCGGGATTCGTGATTTCCAGTCCGAACGCCTTGGTGGCATCGAGGACGTGGTTGGAGAATTCCGTGGCGAGTTGTGACAGTTCCTGCTCGATCGCGTTGAATCGTTCCCGCTGGTCCCCCGTCAGGGCAATCCCGGACAACTCGGCCCCCTTGATTCGATCGGTGATAATTCTCTGCTGCGGCGGACTCAATGACGCCCATTCGCTGCTGTCGCGCAGTTGTTTCAAGGTCCGATAGATCGGCTCGCTCTGGCTGGCCCGCAGCCCGAATTCGACGACTTCCGGCAGGACGGTTTCGTAGGCGGTTCGCAAGGCGTCTGAGTTGACGACTCCGAACAGGTGGCCGACCGGCTTCCACCCATATTCAAAGGGCGGGTCCAACTCTTCCAGCCGCCCGATGGTTCCCTGCCAGGTCGGTTTCAGTTCGCGTTCAATCGCCGTCAGTCTCGCCGAAACGTCGGCCAGCAGGTGACGGACGGCCGGAACAATCTGCTCAGGCTGAATGGCTGCAAAATCGGGCAGGCCCGTCGTTGCCAGCAGCGGATTGTTGATCAATTGTCGTTCGTCAGTCATGCATCGAATTCCTGGCAGTTCCGAATGCGGGTTGTCCGGTATTTCGGCGAAGTCTCTTCTGGATGGGTCCGACGGGGCATTGCCCGGAGTGTAGACGGAAATCCAAGCCGTTGCATCCCTGCAAAATCGGGAAAACCGCGCCAACCGGCGACGGGTGGCAACCGGAAATCGGGTCAAATCAGGCCCTTCGGAATTCGAGGGAAAACGCCCGCGTCAAACCGAAGAACTTCATCAACCGCTGGCGAAACGGCATTGCAACAAGGTATGTTGATCATGGGTTTGTGGATTGCCCACACTCTTTCCCAATTTCTCCCTCCATTGCGGAGCTTGCGATGAATCATCCGTTGACGCGTCGCGCTGTCCTTCAGCCCGTTGCCATCATCATCAGTGCAGTCATGCTTTTTGGACTGACGTCCTGTTCTTCGTCGGTGGCACCCAAGGTCGCCCGCGCCGATGAATCCGGGAATGTTGAGACCGATCCCGATTATATTGTTCCCGAGGGAACCAACGCCGAAATCCTCGCGTTCGTCGAAACACTGAAGAAACGCCAGCCGAAAATCAATTCGCAGGCGGAGTACGTTGAATTCATCATCAAGTCGAACCGGGCTCTGGTCACGGCCGGTGATCGAATCCTCAAGCAGGACCCTGATGAGCCGACGGCCGCCAAGGGAGCGACCATCAAGCTGACTGCGCTCACGATCCTGGCCGCAAACAATGTCGAGGGGGCGGGCAAGCAGGCACTGGAACTGGCTGCCGAATTCAAAGCGGACAAGCGCGAAGGCGTCGCCAAGGTTGGCGAGGAGTTGTGGACGCCGATCCGCATCATCAACAGTCCCTCGGGCACGGAAGCCGAACGAAAAGCGCTGGCCGATGAACTGGTCGCCGAACTGGACAAATCCAAGTTCTCGGCAAAGGCCTATGGTGCGATTTCCCACTTTACACAGATCCTGTCTGAAAATGGGAAAGGAAACGAAGCCGCCGATCTGTATGATCGTCTCGAAGTTCTGGCACGTGATTCTGAACCCAAGTTTCAGCCCAACGCGGACCGGTTTGCCGCCATCGCCCGAAGGTTGCGTCTGCCGGGAAACCTGCTCTCGCTGGAAGGGAAGGCGCTGACTGGAAAGTTCGACTGGGATTCTTACCGCGGGAAAGTGGTGCTGGTGGACTTCTGGGCCACCTGGTGCGGGCCGTGTATTGGCGAACTTCCCAACGTCAAGGCGAACTACGAGAAGTACCACGACAAGGGGTTTGACGTGGTCGGAATCAGTCTCGACAAGTCGCGTGCCTCGCTGGAGGTGTTTGTGAAGTCCGAAGAGATCCCCTGGATGCAATTGTTTGACGAGGACGTTCAGAAGGGGAAGGGATGGAACCATCCCATGGCCGTTCATTATGGCGTGAATGCAGTTCCGCTGGCGATCCTGGTCGACAAGGAAGGCAAGGTCGTCTCGATGAACGCCCGCGGCGAAGAGTTGACCAAGTTGCTGGAAAAGCTGCTCGGCGATGCCAAGTGACGAATACAATGTGTCCGGGATAACGGAGGGTTTGTCATGGTACGCGGGATGATCGCAGTGGCTGTCTGCCTGTCGGGTGCTGCAGCGTGGTCTGCGGAAGAGGCTCTGCCAAGTGCCGCCAGCCCCGAGAATGTCGTCAAAGCGGGGCATTCGTATCACGGTGAAGCCTTCAATGAAGGACCACGGCAGGCCGCGTACCTGATGGGAACAACGGGCAACGTTTCGCTCGCGATCACCACCAAAGATCCCCTGGCCCAGGCGTTTTTCAATCAGGGGGTCGGTCAACTGCATGGCTTCTGGTACTTTGAAGCCGAACGATCCTTTCGTCAGGTTTCGCTGCTGGATCACGACTGTGCCATGGCCTACTGGGGGATGGCCCTGGCCAACGTCAACAATGAAAAGCGAGCCAAGTCGTTCATTGCCGAGGCCGCGAAACGCAAAGGGACCGCCAGCGAGCGGGAAAAAATCTACATCGACGCCCTGGAAGCGTGGTACAAGGCGGAAACTGGCGACGAAAAGAAACGCAAGTCGCGCGTCCAGAACTATGTCAATGCCCTGGAAAACATTGTTCATAAGTTCCCCGAAGATACTGAGGCGAGGGCGCTGCTCAGCCTGACGTTGTGGCAGGGACGATCCGACCTGGCGATCCCCGGTTACTTTGCGATCGACGCCCTGATGAACAGCGTGCTGGCCGTCAATCCACGGCACCCGGTCCATCACTATCGCATTCACCTGTGGGACAACGACAAAGCGTCCGAGGCCGTGAATTCGGCCGAAAAGTGCGGACTGTCCGCTCCGGGAATTGCTCACATGTGGCACATGTCGGGGCATACCTATTCGGACTTGAAACAATACTTCGATGCTGCATGGCACCAGGAGGCATCCGCCCGGACCGATCATGCATACATGATGCGTGACGGGATTCTGCCGGATGCCATTCACAATTTTGCCCACAACAATGAATGGCTGGTTCGCAACCTGCAGCACCTGGGACGGGCTCACGATGCCGTAGCGCTGTCACGGAATACCATCGAGTTGCCCCGCCATCCCAGGTACAACAATCTGCCGGGTGGCAAGAGCGCCCATTATGGCCGGCTGCGGCTGTACGAAAGTTACAGCATGTTCGAGATGTGGGATGCACTGATTGCCGATGCACAGACACAGTACCTGGGACCCGTTGAGGAACACCCGGAACTGGTCAAGCGGATTCGCCTGCTGGGGCGCGCCTACTTTCGGAAGGGCGACGTCGTCAACGGCAGGGTTCAATTGACGTCGCTCGAAAACCGCCTGAAGCGGATTCAGCAGGATACAGCCGCGGCCGTTGATCTCGCCGTGGCCAAGGCACGGTTTGAAGGTAAGGATGCGAAGGCGGTCGAAGCGGCTGAAAGTCAGGCGAAGCAGCCGACCAATGACAAGATTCGCGTCCTGGAACGGGCGATCGACGAACTGCAGGGGTATGTCCTGCTGCAGGAGGGAAAGCCCGGTGAAGCTCTGGATCGCCTGAAGAAGGCGACCGGATTGTCGGACGAATACCTGGCCGAAATCGAGTTCCAGGCGGGCAAGAAGGACGAGGCCCTGAAGTCCGCTCAAAACCTCGTCAACAATAACAAGAACAAGGTTCTTCCCCTGGCCAACCTGATCCAGCTCCAGTGGCAGTACGGCAAGAAGGATGAAGCGAAGCAAACGTTCGAGACGCTGCGTGAGATTTCCGGCAGCATCGACCTGGACGTGGGTCCCTTCGCCCGGTTGACTCCGATTGCCGTGGAGCTGGGCTTCGGTGCGGACTGGCGCAAGCCGAAGCCGACGGCCAAAAACGCCGCGGATCTTCCCGATCTGGCGTCCCTGGGGCCAATCCACTGGACTCCATCACCCGCAAAGGAATGGTCTCTGCCGAATGCCGAAGGGCAGTTGCAAACGCTGGCACAGTTTCACGGTCGTCCCGTCGTGGTGATCTTCTACCTGGGGTATGGCTGCCTGCACTGCATCGAGCAACTTCAGGCCTTCGCTCCAAAAACGGCCGAATTTGAGCAGGCGGGGATCTCGTTGATCGCCATTAGTACCGACAGTCTGGAAGACTTGAAGAAGTCTCACGAACGATACAAGAAGGAGGGCGTCTTCCCGTTTCCGCTGGTCAGCGACGAGAGCCTGGTCACCTTCAAGCAGTACCATGCGTTCGATGATTTCGAGAAAGTTCCGCTGCACGGGACCTTCCTGATCGATGGAGAAGGCAAGATCCGCTGGCAAGACATCGGTGCCGAACCGTTCATGGATGCCAGCTTTGTCCTGAAAGAAGCGAATCGTCAATTGCATCCCAACACGATTCCGACAATCGAGGAACCTGTGCCACTGGACGACAATCGTCCGGCCAACGCCGACGAACCTCGGAACGTCTTTCCAAAGCCAGCACCAACCCCCGCCCCGATGCCGACTGAAAAGCCCATGGTTACGGCAGGCTGACAAACTGGCTTCAATCCATGGCGAGCTTGTTCAGAATCGCTGCCAGGGCTTTACCTGCCATTGCCTGCGGACCTGGATTCGCATCAATTGTGATCAACGCTCGTTGCGTGACCACCCCGGGTTTCTGCCAGACTGCAGCCGCTTTCTGGTAAATCGACCAGTCCGCATCCGAGACATCGTTACGGCGTGCTTCCAGCCGAACCCGAACAACATCCGGGCTCGCTTCGCACACCAGCCAGAACGCCGTGACTCCCAACTCCACCGCCGCTGTCAGAAATCGAATTCGACGTGACTCTTCGAGGAATGTTGCGTCGACGATCACTCGTTGACCGTTCCAGAGTGCGCTCTGCGCCCGGCGAAGGCATTCGGCATACGTACGATCGGTCCATTCGGGAGTGTAGATTCCCGACAGATAGTCGCCCCTGTTTGTGGTTGGCGTGACACCCGCCGATGCTGCCAATTCCTTGCGGACTTCATCGCTGCGGATCCAGACCCAGGAACCGTCTGCAACCAGTTCTCTCGCCAGGGTGGATTTCCCGGTTCCAGGCAGGCCGGAGACCAGAAGCAGCAGAGGACGATTGTCCGGCGGAGCCAGTTCCCCCAGCGCCAGCAGCCAATGTGCGGTCGATCGTTGAGTGGCGGCATCACGTTGCGACTGAGGAATCTCGGGTTCGGCGGCGGTGATCCCGTCCACCTTGGCGCGCACGGCCGCGCGATAGGCCGTATAGAATGGCAGTAGCTCGCGACCTTCCGTATCTGCGGTGGCGGCGAAGTATGTTTGCGAAAAGCGCCGAGCCAGGTCCCGGCGGCCATGAAACAGGAAATCCATCGTACAAAACGCAATGTCCGCCACGACATCGATGAACCGAAACGATTCATTGAATTCGATGCAGTCGATCACCACCAGGTCGGATGGCGGGGGACGGTCGTCAAACAGATAGACATGATCCAGGTGCAGATCCCCGTGCAGATCCCGGATCATTCGTTCGGTTACCCGCCGTTCGATGAGTGGTCTCAGCTGATCGAGTGATAGTTCGGTTGCATCCTTTAATCGCTGATAATTCACGGCAGATATCGTGTGGCCAACCTGTTTGTGAGCGAACTGCAGATTGTCGCGCACGGCGGTTGTGATCCGGTCAAAGGTCCCGCCCGCCGAAACTTTTGCACTGATTGCAGGATCAGTCATTGGAATCAATGCCGCACGATGGAAATCGGCGATTCGTTGTGCGAGTTGTTCGACCTGGGCTTCGCTCAGTGATTCGCATTCCAGCCGCGACAAAAACGTCGCCTCCTCAGGCAACCGCACCATCTGAACAGCCCACTCGACGATGGGGCCGTCTCCGTCTCCAATTCGCAATCCGGCCGCCGTGGCGTGGATCGGGACGACTCCGCGGTATACATCCGGCGCCAGGCGACGATTCAGGCGAACTTCTTCTTCGCAGTAGAACTTGCGGAGTTCCAGCGTGCTGAAATCCAGAAATGGCAGTCGAACCGGCTTTTTCACTTTGAAGACATGGTCGCCCGCCAGAAACACGGCGGAAATGTGAGTCTGCCGGATTTCCACCTCATCTACGGGGAATGGATAAGCGGCTGGCCGGGACAATTCCGCAATCAGGTCGGACAGGGTGTACGTCGGTCGATCGTTCATTTCGCGTTCCGGAACCGTGTTTCCGCGGCAAACAGGGCGTGATCGTCGTTTTGATCCGATCACCATGATATCGCGTTTCAACGGTCAGGAAGACCAACTTCCTGACAGTTCTGGATGTCGATCGAATCCATTAGACTGCAATGACTGAAAAAGCCGAGCAGCCATGAAAATGGAAAGGATCAACACGTACCGTGAACAGCGAATTTGAAGGATCTCCCCGCAGTTGGCCGCCGCTGGGATTGCCCATCGGCAGTGTGCGAGCCCTGCTGACGATCATCGTGATGGGGGTGGTGATTACCCGGCTGGCGCGTGGCCTGGCCGTGGAAGCCCTGTGGATCCAGACATTGCTGATCGCCCTGGCCCACTATTTCACGACGCGACGGTTTGTGTCCCTGCCGCCCGATGTCATGGCCCGCCTGGAACAGGAAGGGGTGATCGAACACGAACGACATCCGTTGTTTCTGCCCAGGAATTCGATCCGGACCCTGATCATTCTCGCGTTTGCCGGACTGACGGTGTTCCTCTATCAAGAGGGGCGACTGTGGAAGGAAGCTCAGGCGCGGGCGCTGCTGGGAGTTGTGTTTGCGTACCTGCTGGGAGCGTTTGCGCGAAACGTGAACGGCTGGTTCATTCGACGCCGGGTGACTCCGCCGACAGGGACATGGGGCGACATCAAGGCACTGACGGTCTTGATTGTCCTGATTCTCGCTGCGATTCCTCAGTTCTTCGACAACAACCTCGGATTACCACCGGAGTTTCACCAGATCGCCCTGGGGATGATGCTGTTCTATTATGGTTCTCGTTAGCGTCAGGTGGTAACGAGCTGAATATCATCACCCAGTTGAAGGAAACCTCCTGTGGATCCCAGCGGTCGCGTGTTGACGGTCAGTCTGTAGAAATGAT
Organism: Planctomycetota bacterium; assembly: GCA_018242525.1. GTDB lineage: Bacteria > Planctomycetota > Planctomycetia > Planctomycetales > Planctomycetaceae > Schlesneria. The sequence goes on from JAFEBS010000038.1 coordinate 188,383, forward strand.
CGAACCTCTGTCTGGGAGCCCAGTCCGGCAGAGTGGACTCGCGCGCGGTCGCGAATTTCTTCGCAAACTCAGGCCACACGGCACCTGTGGCGGGATCGCGACTGGGAACCACGCACCGCTGGCAGGGATTCGTCCCGGCCAATCGAACTTCGCCAATTCGAAACGCCCGCGCCACACCGTCCGCTTCACCAAATAATCGGTCCTCCCAGAACGGTTCGGTCTCGGCGATTTCCAGGTTGGCCCGGAATCTCAAACGGACCTGATCCACGGTCAGCCCCGGGAACCAGTCCGCGACCGTTTGGAGAGTACTGGTCCCCACAACCGTCGGGCCTGGTGCTTCGCTGTCATCCGGGAATCCGCCAGAATCGTGTTCGAGCAGGCTGAGATTCAGGGCGAAGTACTGACTGAACCACTTCTCAATTTCAGCCCGGTCCGCATCGATCTGCCAGCGTTGAATCACGTCGCTGTGATGCGGCTTTGCGGTGAAGGTTCGAGCGATCGGATCGACGTGAACCTGCAGCGTATGGACCGCCGCCGTCCGCTTCGCATTCAAGAGCCTGCCTGACGGATCTGCAAACGCAAACTGCCGGTCGTATAGCAGCGCCCCGCTGGCCAGGATCTGCGCGTGTGAGACGATGATCGGATCAAACGACTTCAGGGGATAAATGGCAATTCGATTGAGCTTTGGCATGAGATCGCTTCCCCGCTGCGACTTCCTGGGAGATCTGAATCCAGCATAACCTGTCGTTATCGGCTGAACACTCAGCCAGGCAGACTTCCAATCTCCACATTGTGACGAATCTGTGATTCTGGGCTCCCCGTCAGCGCGCAGAATTGGTCGTTTTGCGTCGTTTTTGATTCAGGTGAACGAAATTCCAGGCGCTTCAGATGCCACCGATTTGAAGTTCGAATAGAATGCTACGATGTTCGCAGAATGATCGGCTTGAATGTCAGGGGTTGGAAATGGTCGGAAGCATCTCGCCTACTCAGTCAGCCCCCGCTCCGCGCACATTGGCAGTGGATGTCGGTGGAACCGGCATCAAGGCACTCGTTCTCGATGAAGCGGGGATGCCGCTGGGAGATCGGACTCGAGCACTGACGCCTCGACCCGCTGTTCCTGAGTCGGTCATCGGGACGATTGTTGGCCTGGCGGCGGGCCATGATTACGATCGAGTTGCAGTCGGTTTTCCAGGAGTCGTGCGCCAGGGAGTGACCATCACGGCGCCGAATCTGCACCCGGACTGGTGCGGATTCGCGTTTGCGACCGTTCTGCAGGACCGCTTGCAGAAACCGGTCCGCGTGGCCAACGATGCCGATGTCCAGGGGTTCGGCGCGATCGTGGGCGAGGGCCTGGAAATGGTCCTCACGCTGGGAACCGGAATGGGATCGGCGTTGTTCGTGGATGGGATCCTGGTCCCCAATCTGGAACTGGCTCATCACCCGTTCGCCGAGAACAAGACGTACGAACAACTGCTGGGCCAGGTGTCTCTGGAAGCCATTGGCACAGACAAATGGCTGGGCTGGCTTCAGGCAGCAATTGTCCAGATTCGGCACACGTTCAATTTCGACGTCTTGTACCTGGGCGGCGGCAACGCCCGCTTTCTGAACTCCGAAACAATGCCGCCCGACGTGAAGGTTGTCCAGAATATCGCGGGGCTGCTGGGGGGCATCGCGCTGTGGACGGACATGCACAGCACCAAGCTGGTGCGTGCCCCGCATTCCGAGGGGGCCTACTGCGTTCTGGTACTGCCAGGAACGGCCAGTTCCACCGCTGCTGAACGAGGGATGTGACGGTCAAAAACCCGAGGATCCAGACCCGGTCTGAAGATGACATCCATTGCCTTCGTTCGAGTCCCGGTCATCATCAGGCCCCGGCGATCGGTCGGTCTCTGTCATGCACGACGCGATTTCCCGAAGCGAATGTGAACAATCAAGTTGCGGCAATTGCATCACAGGGCGAAATCAGCGGCAATCCGACAGGTCGATCTTTTCGAGATTCGGTCGGCCTGATAAAACCCCGCCCTCCCGAACTTAACCCGGATTTCGTTTGTCTCAACGTGACGAAGCCATCCTGCCAGCGACTCGAACTGCGCCATCTGCCGTGAAATGAGAATACCGTGTGGTCCTTATCCGGTGCCAAGCGAGCGATCATCATCGCGGGCTGCCTGGCTGCCGCTTATACGCAACTGACGACGTCCCCCGCCACGATCCGCTACGCCCGGTCCATCGGGGCGACCGAGTTTCATATCGGTATCCTGGGGGCCTTCCCCACGCTGATGCTGTTTATGCAATTCGTGTCGGGGGTCGTCGTGAATCACCTTCACTTTCGTCGGCGATTGTGGTTCTGGACGGCGATGGCGCATCGGCTGTTGTTGCTCCCCACGGCGCTGGGGCCGTTTCTGATTCCCGGGATGTCGACGCAGTTCTGGGTCCTGATGCTGCTGGCCACGACCGCATTGAATCAGGCTCTGCTCCATTTCAGTTCGCCCCTGTGGCTCAGTTGGATGGGAGACTACCTGCCTCACCAGGGACTCAATCAATATTGGGGCAGCCGACAATTCTGGATGCAGATCACGGCCGCCAGTTCCCTCGCGGCAGCGGCGTTTCTGGTCCTGAAAAGCGGCCTGGACATCGAAGCCGGTTACGCGGTGTTGATCTGCCTCGGAACGCTTTGCGGCGTGATCGACCTGTTGTTGTTTTACCGGATTGCGGAACCGCCCGTGACTCGCGCTCCCAGCCCGCGGCTGAGGCAGGTGCTGGGGGCCCCGTTTCGAAACAAGGATTTTCGTCGCTACATCCGGTTTATGTGCTACTGGAACTTTGCCGCCATGGCGGGAGCTCCCTTCATCAGCCTGTATCTGATGGAAGTGGTCGGGATGGATCTGTTCCGGGTGCTGCTGCTGTGGACCATCTCATGGGTCGGCGGCGCGATGTTCTCGCGGACGTTGGGACGCTGGGCAGATCATTACGGCTCGCGGCCCGTGCTGGTGGTGTGCGTCGCCTCCAAATCGGCGAACATGCTGGCGCTGTTGTTTGTCCCGCACAATCCGGTGCTCGCCTTCTGGATCCTGGCCCCGATCTTCATGCTCGATGCCGCGCAGAACGCGGGAATCCTGATTGCCAACAATGGCTTCATGATCAAGCATTCACCGAGTGAAAATCGGACGATGTACATCGCGGCGACCCAGGCCGTGGCGGGGATTGTGGGGGGCGTGACATCCATCGCGGCGGGGTGGGTCATGACTCAACTGGCAGGACGTATGCTGCAGATTGGCAGTTGGACGATGGGACACTTTCAGATGATGTTCGCAGCCAGCATCCTCCTGCGGTGGCTGGCACTGATCCTGGTCCAGACTGTCCGGGAACCGAAGTCGCACCGTACGATGACGCTGGTGTTGGATGTCCTGGAATCGTTCTCGTGGCGCCGACTGGTCCTGAAAGTCGAGGTCGAACCAGTGACAGAACGAGTCCTGGTCGAAGCTCTGGACGGCAGTCCCATATCCGGCGAAGTACCGGTTCCTAAGTTTGCTCGCACGCGACGAACCCCGCAGACGGTTCGCGAACGGCTCTAAACTACCACATCATTTCGTCGCCCTGGACCGTCATCAGGTGATCTGCTGCCGAACACCGACCGCGAAGCGGAGCTTCGAAGACCGGCGTTCCCAAGCGGGAGCTTGGGAACGAGAAAAGTCGTGAGACTTCCGGGCTGTTACAATCGGCGTCCGAAGTCTCACGACTTCGGCTACCGGGGCCACGACTTTTATGCACTTCCTGAAACCCGCTTCGCTTCCGGCGGGTACTCTTGACGGCCCCCCATTCAAAGCCGTCCCGGCAGGAGATTTCGTCATGCGGATTCGATCGATTTTTGCTCTGTTCACTGTGGCAATCGCCGGAATGGTTGTCGGGCCCCAAACTTGGGGGGCTGAAGCGTCCGCTGAGACGGGATCGCTGGTCCGAAGCCTGCCCGCGGGAGCATTGGCGTCGGTCGAAATTACCGACCTGGCCCCCCTGATCGAGAGGATCGAGACATCTCCTGCATTGAAAGAATACCTCGACAGCCCGTTGTACGACGACGTGTTGAAAACGGACCCCGCCCGTAAGGCGATGGCCGGGAAAGCGATTTTCGAGGCGCAACTCGGAATGAATCTGTGGACGTTCGCCAAGACCTACTTCGGCGACCGGATGGCCCTGGCGGTCTATCCGCCGGTGGATGGGAAGCAGCCGGACGGAGTTCTGGTGATGCAGGTGAAAACCGCCGCCGACCTGACGAAGCTGGTCGAAAAGGTGACACCACTGGTTTCACTCGCTGGCGATCAGATCGTGATCTCCGACCGTGACGGCGGCGGCAGGAACCTGACATTGAAAGATGGGAACCGGGCGGTGCTGAAGGATCGCTGGATCGTGGTCGGAAAAAACAGCACCCAGGTGGAAGACACGCTGAAGAATCTGTTGTCGGGAAGTGCCAGCGGGCTGGAGTCTGAACCGGCCTGGAAGATGATGGCACAACAACTGGGCTCGAAGCACACGGTGCAGATTTGCGTCAATCTCGTCAGGATCAACGAATTGATGGGGAAGAGACTGATTCCGGAAAAGCTCGACAATCCCGTCCTTTCGTTACTGTACGGCGGACTGACGGAACTGGCCGCCCGCAGCCCCTATCTTGGCCTGACGCTCGACATCCACGAGAACCAGTTCTCGTTGCAATCGGCGATTGCCGGCAAAGTTTCCGATCTGGATGACGCGCACCGGGCGCTGGTCTTGAATCCTGCCAACCCCCTGGTGCCGCTGATCCCGGGTATCTCGGACCGGTTGGGGACCATCACGTTCTCGCGCGACTTCGTCAAATGGTACAAGGCCCGCGAACAACTGCTGGATGCCAGGTTGCAGCCGGACTTCGACAAGTTTGAAACCGGACTGGCCACATTCCTGCCGGGGAAGGATTTCGCGGAAGACGTGCTTCCACTGCTGACGGGGCGAGTCGCATTTGTTTCCGCTCCGCAGGACTATGCGTATCTGGACGGGAAGCCGGGGGTTCAACTGCCGGCCTTCGGTCTGGTGATCGAACTTGCCAAGCCACGCGAAGGATCGGACGTGTTGAACCTGGTTGCTCAGACCATCCTGACGGTCACCAACCTGGAAGCTTCGAAGCAGAAGCGGCAGCCGTGGGTTCAATCCTCGGAAAGCTACCACGACGTGCAGGTCAACTTCGCTCGCTACCTGGAGCGTCCCAAGGGGGATCAGTTGGCGACGTCCTACAATTTCCAGCCAGCGTCGGCCCTGGTGGGGAACCGGTTCATCATGTCTTCCAGCCTGGGGCTCTGCCGGCAATTGATCGACGCACTCAGCAGCAAGGAATCGTCCGAAGCGGTGGCCGTTGGATCGCGAACGGGGATTCCCAACTTTGTGCAGGAGTTCTCGCCGGAAGTCGCCGCCACCCTGCTGGAAGCGAACGCCGCCGTGATTCACGCGAAGAACATCCAGAACGGCAAGACCGCCGAGCAATCGACCCGGGAACTGGAAGCCGTCTGCAAACTGATGCGGCAACTGACAGTCATTCGGTTCGACACCGTCCAGTATCCGGACCGCATGCAACTCGAACTGCATGGCGGATGGAAATAAACCCTTTAGGACGCTCTCCGGGCGTCCCGGCTCCTTCGTGACTTCGATTGACCCTGGAAGCGACGGGCGGGTTTCAACAGCAAACTCAACGGATTCCCACGATGTCCCCATTGGAAAAAGCACCTGCGAGCGGAATTCTCGCCCCCGACGATTCCGTGGGCGGAGTCGGCTGGACAGTCCGCGAGGCCGCTCATTTGCTCGGCCGTGCCCAGTTTGGTTACACGCCCGATGAGTTGAACCGTGCCGCCAGCCACGGCCTGAATGCCACCGTGGAACGACTGCTGGCTCCGCAGCCGGAATCCGCAGAGTTCCTGCAGGCTGAGTCCGCCTTGCGTGAGACCGCGCTCGCGACCGGTGAGATCAACGATCTGAAAATCTGGTGGCTGTACCGCATGTGGTCATCGGCCAATCCGCTGGTCGAGAAGGTCGCGCTGTTCTGGCACAATCACTTCGCGACCTCGAATGCCAAGGTTCAATCGGTCGTCCAGATGCTGGCTCAGAATGACCGGATCCGTGCCCGGGGACTGGCAGACTTCAAACAACTGCTGCACGAGATGTCGCGCGATACCGCCATGCTGGTCTGGCTGGATGGCAATGCCAACTGAAAGCGGCATCCCAACGAGAACTTCGCCCGCGAAATCATGGAATTGTTCGCGTTGGGTGTGGGGAATTACACCGAGAAGGATATCCAGGAAGCGGCACGATCATTCAGTGGCTGGCATGTGCGCGAAGGAGCGTTCTGGTTCAACCGGCTGCAGCACGACGATTCTGCCAAGACCGTGTTCGGCAAGACCGGGAATTTCGACGGGACAGCCATCGTGGATCTGTGCCTGGCCCAGCCAGCGTGTCCCCGGTTTCTGGCCATGAAGCTGCTGAAGACGTTTGTCTGCCCGGAACCAACCCCCGCCATGATCGACGCCGTGGCAGATCGAATTCATCAGCACGAGTTCCACATTTCGCCGGTGCTGAAGGAATTGTTCTGTTCACGGCTCTTCTTTGATCCAGCTCATCAACGGTCGGTCATCAAGTCCCCCCTGGATCTGGTCGTGGGATCGCTGCGGTCGCTGGCAGCGACGGTGAAATGGCCCGCCATTGCCCGATTGCTGGCAAATCTCGGGCAGGATGTGTTCGAACCGCCGTCGGTCAAAGGTTGGGAAGGGGGACGACTGTGGATCAATTCGTCTTCGATCCTGTTGAGAACCAATTTCGCCACCGAACTGGCATCGGGTGACCAGATTGCCACGCTGCGGAAGTCCGTCATCGACAGTGCGGACGGCACCAGTGAGGCCGTCGCTGCGCGCGTGGAACGTCTGCTGCTCGGCGATTCCAGTCCGCCCGAGTTGCATGCGGACATCGTGGCACATCACCAGCATGCGGACGGCAATGCGCTGCAACGACTGCGGTCGACCCTGCAACTGGTCCTGTCTCTGCCGGAATTCCAATTGCAATAGCGACCTGCGGTCTGCTCCCTGGATCATCCCTTTCACCCCGATCGGAACTCAATCATGCTCAGCTCAAACCGACGCGACTTCCTGCGATTGCTGGGAACGGCGGGGATCGTTTCGCTGGGGGCTGTCCCGCCCCGGTTTCTGGTTCAAGCCGCCGAGACCCCGGGGATTGCGGCACGAGACAAGCGGGTCCTGGTCCTGATTCAACTGGCTGGTGGCAACGACGGCTTGAACACGCTGATTCCGTTTGGGGACCCCGCTTACGAAAAAGCCCGGCCCGGAATTGGCTTTTCCAAGGATCAGGTTCTGAAACTGAACGACCATGTCGGTCTGCATCCCAGCCTGACCGGATTGAAGCTGCTGTATGACGAGGGAAAACTGGCCGTGGTGCAGGGGGTCGGCTACCCGAATCCGGATCGATCGCATTTTCGCTCGATGGACATCTGGCAATCGGCGCAACCTCAAAACGAAAACCCGCGCGATGGCTGGCTGGGCCGCGCTCTGGAATGGCAGTTTGAACGCCAACCTGCGCTGGCCGAAGCGCTGTCGCTGGGAACCGACAAACTTCCCCTGGCGTTTGTCAGCACGCGCGTCAACGTCCCGACGCTGCGGCGATTGGAGGACTTTCAACTGGTGGATGGTCAAGGTTCCGCCACCAACCGCGAACTGACCCGGACCACGTTGAAGCAGTTGTCCGGCCAATCCGCCACCGGGGAACTCGACTTCCTGCGACGATCCACGACGACGGCCTTAACCAGTGCCGAGCGTCTGAAAAGTCTGTCTTCAACCTATCGCACGACCGTCAGTTACCCGGCCACCGGACTTGCCAGCCGCCTGAAATTGATCGCTCAAATGCTGACCGCCGACCTGCCGGCCCGCATGTTTGTCGCCTCGCTCGATGGCTTTGACACGCATTCCCAGCAACAGCCGGGACACGCGGCACTGATGGCCGAATTGTCGGGAGCGATCCAGGCGTTCGAGGAGGACCTGGTCGAACACAAGTTGTCCGATCGAGTGATGCTGGCGACCTATTCGGAATTCGGACGCCGGGTCGCGGAAAACGGCAGCCTGGGAACGGACCATGGTGCCGCATCGATGTTGTTCGCAGTGACCCCAACTGGAACAGCGGGACTGCACGGCACTCATCCCAGTCTGACGGACCTGACCGATGGCGATCTGAAGTACAACCTGGACTTCCGATCCGTCTATGCGACACTGCTGGACAAGTGGCTGGAAATCCCATCCAAAGCAATCCTGGGGGCGGAGTTTCCAACGATTGGGATTTGTTGATTCTGCAAAGAAGGATTGGGACACGGAAAACGCGGACGACACGGTGGGAATTCAAAGCGACACGAGAAATCGCTTCAGTGACGCCAACAATTCTTCTGTTCGTCACGGGCCCGCGGCCTGGTCGTTAGAAATTGCAGGAAAATCAGCGCAGTTTCAAAACGCACGCGTTGCGTTATTGTTTATTGGACGACTGTTCATTCAACAGTTGCAGCATTCGCTCGCCTCGTGAGAGTTCCGGCAGGTCACCTGCGGGGGATCGGCCCAGTTGCAACAGCAGGTGTTCGGCTTGCTCGAAGGGACAGTATCGTGCCCATTTCGTCACCAGCTTTTGAAAATCGGGATCGCGCAACGCGTCCGCCATGGTGGCATGATGATGAACCTGGTGAGCCGGGTTGGCGGCGATGATCCGGGCGCGGCAGCAGTCGGCGACATCCAGCCATCCGGCCTGGCAGGCTTCCGCGCCCGCCAGCAGCAGAAACCGGTCGCGAGCCTGTGCCTGGTGCTTGTCATCCGAGATGACCGCCAACTGCACATACGCACACATGGCAATTTCGTGATCGTGCATGATGAGAAGGCCGGGATCGGGGTCGTTCAAAACGGAATGCGCAGCCCGTCGTAAGACAGTTCCACGCCTGCGGGAAGCCGCGCGTTGGTTTCGGTGTACTCCAGATGGTGTGAGACATGCGTCAAATAGGCCTGCTTCGGCTTCACGCGGGCAATCGCCTGTAGCGCCTGTGGGATTCCGAAATGAGTTTCATGTGGTTCGTCACGCAGTGCGTCGATGATCAACACGTCGAGACCTTCCAGCAGCGGCCAGCTTTCGTCGGGGATGAAACTGACGTCGGTGCAGAAGGCGACTTTGCCGATCCGAAATCCCAGCACCGGCAATCGGCCATGCATCAGCCGTATCGGTTGCACCTGGACTCCGAGCAGTTCAAACGGCTCCTCTCCAATGCGTCGCAACTCCAGTTGTGGAACGGCCCCGTAATGCTGATCAGGCGATCGAGGGGCAAAGGCATACGAGTACGCAGCACGGATTTGAGTTTCCACGGGCTGTTCACAGTACAGCGGGATCGGCTGTTTCAGGCGGTAGCCAAACAACCGCAGGTCGTCGAGTCCAAACAGATGGTCTGCATGGCTGTGCGTGTAAACGACGGCGTTGACCATTTCGATGTGCTCACGCAGCAGCTGAATGCGCAGCTCCGGAGACGTGTCGATCAGAAAGGTCCCGTCCGGCGTTCGCACGGCGACACCGGTCCGGGTTCGGTTGTTGCGGGGGTTGGTGGAGGTGCAGACGGGACAATGACAACCGATGACCGGTACGCCGTGGCTGGTTCCAGTTCCGAGGAGAACCAGTTCCCGCGAAGGAGAGATCAGAACCGTCATCAGTGGCACGCCGCATGGAGTCGCAAAACAGGAAGAATGGAATCTCGTGAGAACCTTTGCAGTGTAACAAATGATCGGTGAATTACGCACTCCGGAGGTGTCGGGATCTCCAGATTGGTTTCTCATCAGGGCTGCCCAAAACTCGTGCGACGGCCCGTGATACCGCGCGGACGGTGTAACTTTTTCGTGAGAAAAATGCCTGAAAATAAGGGCGCAGTCGATTGTCGACGCAATCCGTGCGCGTGCGGCACGATGGTTGCGACTGGTGCCATCGGTCGAAAAGACTTCGACATTGACCGCCGCACGGATGCAAACCGATTGTGAAGATTCCCGAGCGGTCGCTTCCACCAAGGGTAGATCGGCTGGAGGTGTAGCCGGAGACGGTCCGATGGCCGTAGCCGGGCGAGCGCCTATGCTTCCAGCCGACTGCTCTTTCTTTGGCCCCGATTTGGCCTTCGCCACACGAGCCCGATGCACACGTTCGCACGGCGGGCTTATGTCCCAGGTTCATGCAATGCGATTTAGGTCGCTGTAATTGGAATATGATCTGCCTGGTTCGGATCAGTCTCTGGAAAATCGTTGCGATAATGCGTCCCGCGGCTTTCCTGACGCAGTTGTGCGGCGCGGATCATCATCCGTGCCACCAGCAGCATGTTCTGCAGTTCCCAGCCTTCCGTCGTATGAAACTCGCGCGGGCCGACGTAACGATCCCAGAATTCCACCTGCTGCAGCGCCGCTTCCAATCCCTCCGCCGATCGTTCGATACCAACATTGCGCCACATTTCGCTGTTTAATGAGTTCAGCAAATCGTCCAGCTTCAAACTGGCATCGTGCGGCTGAGTGACCGCGGCTTCGGTGGTCAGCGGCAGCGCGGTAAACCGGTCCGCTTCCGCGCCGGCCGCGGCTGACGCATTGCGTCCGGCACGCAAACCGAAGACCAGGCCTTCCAGCAAGCTGTTGCTCGCCAACCGGTTCGCTCCGTGCAGGCCACTGGAGGCGACTTCACCGGCAGCCCACAGACGCGGCAAGGTGGTTCGCGCCTGCGCATCGACCGTCAGCCCCCCGATCATGTAGTGGGCACCCGGTCGGACCGGGATCAAGTCGCGAGTCAGGTCCAGTCCAAATTCGGCACAGACCTGCCCGATGTGCGGAAACCGTTCGTGAACCAGTGACTTCTCCAGATGAGTCAGATCCAGGTACACGCAATGGTGCCGTGTCTTTTCCATCTGGCGAGTGATCGCCCGACTGACGATGTCACGTGGCGCCAGTTCTGCGGCATGATCGTAGTCCGGCATGAATCGATGTCCGTGACAGTCGCGCAGCAGCCCCCCTTCACCTCGCACCGCTTCGGAAATCAAGTGCCGCGAGCTGCCGGCAATGTACAGGACCGTCGGATGGAACTGCATGAATTCCATATCGCGAACTTCGGCCCCGGCCCGGAATGCCATCGCCTGACCATCGGCCGTGGCAATCTCGGGGTTCGTCGTTTCCCGAAACAACCGCCCGGCCCCGCCCGTGGCCAGGATCGTTTGCTTGGCCCAGACAAACGTTTTGCCGTGCTCTGCATTCCAGACCAGGGCACCACGGCATTCCCCATCCTGTGTCAGCAGATCCATGGTGAAAGTCTTTTCCCAGGTGGCGATCTGCTGTTCCCGGTGGATGCGGTCGATCAAGGCCCGCATCACTTCCTTCCCCGTGGCGTCACCGAGAGCATGGACTACTCGGCGATGGCTGTGCCCTCCCTCCTGAGTCAACGCGATTTCACCATCCGCCTGATCAAACACGGCTCCGAATCCGACCAGTTCCCGGATGCGATCGGGGGCTTCACGGACAACCGTTTCCACAATCTCGTTGTCACACAGGCCCTTGCCTGCGGCCAGCGTATCGGCGACATGGTTGGCGAAATCGTCCAGCGGATCAAAGACACCCGCGATCCCCCCCTGGGCATAAGTGCTGTTGGATTGGCTGATGACATCTTTTGTCGCCAGCACCACCTCAAGTTTCGGGTCGATTGCCAGCGCTGCCCGGATCCCGGTGATTCCGGCCCCGATGATCAGCACATCCGTAAACAGGTGCGGCACTCGTTTGGGGTTGAAACGAACCAGGTAGCGCCGCTTGGGGGTCAGATGCAATCGTTGCATGTCTCAGCCGGATTCTAGCAGCCCGTAAAAAAAAATGGGGCGGACCCTTACCGGGCATGCTCGTTTTAGGCCAGTTCGGCCAGGACCAATCCACCCATTTCCGTCGTGCCAATGCTGGGCCCCCCCGCGGCCAGGTCGGCCGTGCGATGCCCTTGGGCCAACACCCGATCCACCGCCTGCTCAATGGCGGCCGCTTCGGACTCCAGCTTCAGGGAATGACGCAACAGCATCGCGACAGCCAGGATTGTCGCCAGCGGGTTGGCGATTCCCTTCCCGGCGATGTCCGGAGCCGATCCGTGAATCGGTTCGTACAGGCCGGGCCCCGAAGCACCGATCGATGCCGATGGCAGCATTCCCAGGGAACCGGGCAATTGTGAGCCTTCGTCGGTCAGGATATCCCCGAACATGTTTTCCGTCACGACGACATCAAATGACTTGGGACGGGCAACCAGGTACATCGCCATTGCATCGACCAGGACGTTTTCGTACTGGACATCCGGAAACTCGTCCTTCATGACCCGCTCAAACACGCGACGCCACAGTCGTGAAACTTCCAGGACGTTGGCCTTGTCGACCGAGGTGACTCGCTTTTTGCGTCCCCGAGCGGCCTGGCCGGCCAGGCGGACGATCCGTTCGATTTCGTGAGTGCTGTAGATCATCGTGCTGTAGGCGGTCTCGCTCCCATCGGGATTCGTCTTTTTTCCCGACTCACCGAAGTACAGTCCGCCGGTCAATTCGCGGAAGAACAGGATATCGGTCCCGGCGACGATTTCGGGCCTCAGCGGTGACGAACTGACCAGGTACGGCGAAACAAAAATCGGTCGCAGGTTGGCGAACAATCCCAATTCCTTGCGGATCTTCAACAGACCAACTTCCGGTCGGGTTTTCGCAGTGGGATCATCCCACTTCGGACCACCGACGGCCCCCAGCAGGATGGCGTCAGCGTCACGACAGGCGGTCAGGGTTTGTTCAGGCAGCGGGTCGCCAAATTCATCGATCGCACAACCGCCAATGGGGCAGGTTGTGAACGTCAACGAATGCCCGAACTTCTGGGCCACGGCGCGCAAGACCCGCTCACCTTGTGCGACAACTTCTGGACCGATCCCATCGCCAGGCAGAAGAACAATCTTTGCATGCACCGAAAGCACCCTTTTTCAAAGTTTTGAGTCAACCGTTGTCTGTGTCACTCTAAGGGACAACGCGAACTGGTGGCAAGTTGGACGGCGGAAATCATTGCCATCCAGGCGTAACCATTGTTGCCGAATCGTGTTGTGCCCGAAAATGATTCACTTCTCTTGGGCCGAGGGGCCGCAGGAGAAGGCCGCGAATGACGGAAAGCTGCGGCCGGGTGGCTGTGGTCGACGCTTCGTCGCCCACAGTCGATTCGGGAGCGACGTCGATGCACCACTCACTGGGGGCGAGCGAAGCGCTCGACCCCAGCCACTCACCGTTTCGACTCCAACAGTTCGCGTCGATGGTCGAGAATGCGCAAATGAAGGATAGCTGCGATGCCGCGACAGAATGCCGCGGTGCGACACCAGCCCACGAAGAACTTGAGTCGTTTACGAAATTCGCCCGTGAACGGATTGATGCAGGCAATTCACGGAGCTCGGTTGACGAGTTGTATGACGAGTGGCGCGAGGCTCATGCTTCACACGAAGACAAACTGGCCATTGCGGCTTCATTGCGCGATATGGAGGCCGGTGAAACCGGTCGTGATTTCGATTCCTTCGCCAACGACTTCCGCCAACGAAACCTGGTGGCGGGAGAGCAATGATCTTCAAGCGGCGAATCCTCCCACGGGCTGAACGGGATGTGCAGCAAAGTCCGAATCCTGCGAGTTCGTGGGCCTGACCAGGCGCTGCTGACTGACGATGAGCTATGAAACGAATGAGCGATCGTTTTGCCGTCATTCACCGGACAGCGACAGCAAAAAAGCCGACTCCAATGGAATCGGCTTGGGAGGTTCACCAACAAACGAGGCGGACGGGGCTCGAACCCGCAACCACCGGATCGACCGTCCGGTAGTGCGATTAAAGTCACCCCAAATATCACATCGTCGCGTGGGTCAACTGTTCTTGAAATGACATCGCCAAAAGTGAGGTATCGGTCGCGCTCTCAAGAGGCGCGTAGACGCGTTCGTCTGTGGGACGCGAATTCGCACAAGAATAGGAATCGGTTGGTTCTGCCGGTACCCGATTTCCCTCAAACTTGAATCCTCCAGAAACGGATCTTGGGCTGGTTTTGCAGCTCAGCGAAACCTTGAGTTCAGTTAGAATTCACATGGTAAGTTTTTTGGATGTATCGAATCCGCAAAATGCGAGGCTTCATTATGGCCAGCTCTTCCATCGAATGGACAGAAGCAACCTGGAATCCGGTGACCGGCTGTTCAAAGGTCAGCCCGGGTTGTGCACATTGTTATGCCGAGCGCATGGCGCACCGTCTTCAGGCGATGGGGCAGCCGAATTACGCAGACGGTTTCAAACTTACGGTCCAGCCTCACATGCTCGACTACCCACTTCACTGGAAGCGACCGAGGCGGATCTTCGTAAATTCCATGAGCGATCTTTTCCACGAGGATGTGAAAGACGAATACATCCTCCGTGTGTTCGACGTAATGAGGCGAGCTCACTGGCATCAGTTCCAAGTCCTCACGAAACGAGCTGAGCGACTGGCAGAGATCAATCCCCTAATTGAGTGGCCTGAGAATGTTTGGATGGGAGTGAGTGTGGAAAACCAGAGATTCTGTTCCCGGATCGCCTCTTTGCGGACGTGTGGGGCTGCAGTTAAGTTCCTTTCCGTCGAACCTCTTCTTGGTCCGGTGGGGGAAATGAACGTGGAGGGGATTGACTGGGTCATCGTCGGCGGGGAATCAGGCCCTGGCGCGAGACCGATGAAACCTGAGTGGGTCAAGCAATGCCAACTCAGTTGCACGCGTTCGGGAGTTTCATTCTTCTTTAAACAGGCCGGAACTGTATTAGCGCGTCAATGGAAGTGCAGTGACATTAAGGGTACGATTCCGAGTGAATGGCCGATTGAGTTCCGCGTCCGCGAATATCCGAGACCTCTACAGTTGGTATGACGAGAAAGTGGTGGTGAATCATCGAGCTTCCTAAGATGGTGCCGCACACTGCGGCGAAGCACGAACTGTTGAAGACCTATCTCGATCGCTGGTTTCCGATCCTTGGATTGGATTTCAGAGGGCAGCCTGGACGCATTAACTACATTGACGGATTCGCTGGCCCTGGCGAGTATGATCGTGGGGAAATCGGGTCGCCTCAGATTGCAATCCAGTCGGCTCTTGCCCACGTTCAAAGCGGAAACCTGCTACCGAACGTTGAAATCAATTTCATCTTCGTGGAATCAAAGCCAGAGTTCGCCAGGAATTTGGCGGAGAAACTTTCCCAACTCCAAGTGCCGTCGCACTTCAAAGTGAAGGTGATACAAGGGGAGTTCGCAGATGTGGTTGGCTCAATCCTCGACGACATACAAGCAAGGGGTGGTGCTTTAGCTCCAACATTTGCATTTGTCGACCCCTTTGGATTCAGTGGAATTCCATTCGAACTTATGCAGCGGATACTGTCACACCGGAAATGCGAAGTGTATATCAACATCATGGTGGAGTTCATCAATCGATTTCTTCAGCATCCTGACGAAGACGTCGTCGCGCATTTTCCACGTACATTTGGAACAGACGAAGTTCTTGAGATTCCATTACAAGCGGGAGACAGGGTTAGAGCAATTCTGGAACTCTACAAGAGGCAGCTTTCTTTGCCAGCGAAGTACGTCGGTCGCTTCGACATGCACGGTCGCAAAGACCAACACACGTACTCTCTTTTCTTCGCCTCGAACCATCCTCGCGGTTTTCAAAAAATGAAGGAGGCTCATTGGAAGGTCGACAAAGCGAACGGTGGTAAGTTTTCGTAAGCGCACGGTGAACCGCAG
>JAFEBS010000039.1 GCA_018242525.1 Planctomycetota bacterium
ACCGTTTTCGGGGTGTGGCACTAGTCGCTGGCGGGCTGCAGTGGTTGCCACGAGGATCCTTCGAGAAAACCTTCCGGCGGTCATTGACCGAGGTCGGCCCGACTTCCAAAAGGCCCCGCGCCACCGACTTATTCCGGAATCCCCCGTAGAAATACACGCGACCGCCCGGCGCAGGTCGGTTACACTGTGTTTACATTGAGGATCAGAGATGGGGACTGGATCGTCAACGTTGATTTCACAGACAGGCGAGGGCCGATCGGTGCTGACCGATTTTCGTCTGAGACACTGCGTTTTGATTTTGATTCTGGTGTCCATACCGACTCTCGGTTGGGCTCAGGTCGGGCGGTTGTTCGTTTCCGTTGAGGCTTACGTCGGTTTGGCCCGCGTTGTCCATGTCGGAAAAATCGTCGAGTTAAAGCCCATCGACTACGAGCAGCCGCTGACGTCCATTCAGAAACTGGGCAAACCCCACCGGCTCGTGCTTGCGGTGAGTGAGACAATCCGGGGAGACGCTGCCAAACGCCTGGAACTCGTGCTTTCTCTGCAGGTCACTTACGAACTTGAGTACTTGCGAGATCAGTCGATCGAGATCATGCTTGTAGGAGGGCCCGATCTCATTGGCAGCTTTCCGCGTGCGGAAGTCGGAATCGAAGAACAGGGCCAGCGCGTGGACGGACAGCGGTATCAGTTCCGCCTGTTGGGCCCGGTCAAGGTTCTTGAGTCCGGCAATGGGAAGCAGATCGCCTCACAGCTCAACAGTGCTTACGACTCCGGCCGGATGTTCACCGATGAACTCGAGGTCGTCGCGGGCCGCGAGGCGATCCTGAAGCGGTCGCGCGCCTTTGCCAGTGAACACACCCAAATTCTTCCGGAAGTAACGCTCATGGTTCCCAACGAATTTGGTGCCCTGTGCGGTCGTCCGAACGCTTTCTGTCTGATCACTCTTCCGGTGTGCCCGGACACCAGAAAGACCCTCAACGCTCTGAAAAACGACCCGGGTCTCGTCCTGCGCCACATCAAGTCTCCGGATGAAGACTACGATCGCGCACGCCTGCTGGCCGAGATCGAAAAGGCACTGGCAAAGTTTCCCGATGGTGCGGGCAAGTGACTTATACATGTTAACATGGGATGGAAACCGGACTCGAGTACGTGGAACTCATGAGTGCCTGACGAGGAGCCGACATGCAGTTACATCCCCTGATCTGCGTACACAACGTCGAAGCCAGCAGTCGCTGGTATCAGCAGTTGCTGGGGTGCGAAAGCGGTCACGGTGGATCGGAGTACGAGCGGCTGAATTGCCACGGCAAGCTGGTCCTGCAACTGCACCAATGGGAGGTTGAGCATCAGCATGGTCCGCTGGGTGATCCGGAACTGCGACCGTATGGAAACGGAGTCCTGCTGTGGTTTGAACTGCAGGACTTTGAGGCCACCGTCGCACGCGCCGCAACAATGAACGTCGAAGTCATCAAGCCCAGCTATTTGAGCGAGAATGGGAATTGGGAATCCTGGCTGCGTGATCCCGACGGTTACATCGTCGTTCTGACCAGCCCGCTGCCGTGAAGTGTCGATTTGCCGTGACAATCGGGCATCACTTCCGCTCATGATCAATCAGCCACTGCTTGTGGGCCAGGCCGCCCGCGTAGCCGGTGAGGTCGCCGTTAAAACCGACAACTCGATGGCAGGGAACGATGATGGCTGTCTGGTTGGCCCCGTTGGCATGTGCGACTGCACGGACGGAATCGGGTGAACCAATTCTCCTGGCCTGCTCGGAATAGGACCGGGTTTCGCCGGATGGGATCCGGCAAAGTTCCTGCCAGACGGACTTCTGAAATTCGGTCCCGAGCATCGCCACCGGCGTGGTGAACTTCCGGGATCCGTCCTGAAAGTACTGCTTCAGTTCCTTCCGAATCAAGCACAGGATTTCGTTCTGGCCGGGAACGATGGCCATCTTCGTCCGCAGTCTCAGTCGTTCTATGTTTCGTTCCAGTCCGCGTCTGTCGGTGAATTCCAGCAGATACAACTCTTCATCGCTCGCCACAGCCAGCATTGGTCCAAGCGGCGTGTCGATCCAGTCGGACTTCAGCACCTGTCCCTGAAACCCCTTCGGAGGGACTCCCAGGAACTTTGAGAACGCGTCACGAAATCCACTTCCGGATTCATAACCTGCTTCAAGCTGTGCATCGATGATGCTGCTGCCGTTGCGAATGGTTTGCAGAGCCGAACCCATTCGTCGAGCCCGGGCGTAGGCGACGAACGTCATGCCGAAACGCTTCTTGAACTGACGTCGTACTGTCGAGGAATCGACACCCAGTTCGTGAAAGTCCTGGTTGGTCCAGCGTTTTTCCGGTGCCGACTCAATGGCCTCCACCAGTTGCCTGACGAGCGGCGAAGGCTCGTCGGGCAGGCTCATCGGCAGGCAGCGTTTGCACGGCCGGTACCCGGCCAGCAACGCCTCTTGGGCGTTGTAGAAGAATTCACAGTTTTCAAACTTGGGCTTCCGGGCGGTGCAGACGGCTCGACAGAAGATCCCGGTTGTCCGAATCCCGAAGTAGACGACTCCGTCGTATTCGGAGTTTCGATCCAGCAGCGCCTGGTAATACCTGCGCCGGGTTGTCACATCAAACATCACTTTCGCTCCACCACTCGCGATTCCAATTCTTCAGTCTCCATTGGACATGGGGATTGTGGCAGATGCCAGCCGGAGTGCCGCCGAAAACTGAACATGGAATTCGGGTTGTGTGGCAGCGGCTGGACTTCGAATTGGATTGAAGGAATTGCCCTCGCCGGGAAATCGTCGGACTTCGGAAGTCAGCGATCCATCATCGTCGTCCCGATGGTCTCCGCGGGGTGCGAGGACTACACTGTGGGGAAGAACTGCCGAGCCTCCTTTTGTTGAGATTCCCGCTCATGACTGATCGACCACGTACGCTGCGCGAACTTCGCGAGTCTGGATATCGTTCATTGCCCGTCAAACAGGAACTGCGACGCAATCTACTGACCAAGCTGCGCCGCGGGGAACCGCTGTTTCCGGGAATGCTGGGTTATGACGACACGGTCATTCCGCAGATCGAGCACGCCATCCTGTCGCAGCACGACGTGCTGTTCCTGGGCCTGCGTGGCCAGGGAAAAACCCGGATGCTGCGGATGCTGACGTTGTTGCTGGACGAGGCGTTGCCGATCGTGGCTGGGTCCGAAATCCATGATGATCCGCTGGCCCCGTTGTCCAAATTTGCCCGCGACCTGATCGCGAGTCGTGGTGACGAGGCGCCGATCGAATGGATTGGCCGTGACGAGCGCTATCACGAAAAGCTGGCGACGCCGGATGTCACGATCGCCGACCTGATCGGCGAAGTGGATCTGGTCAAGCATGCCGAGGGTCGGCATTTGTCGAGTGAAGACGTTCTGCACTTCGGGCTGATTCCTCGCAGTCATCGTGGCATCTTCTGTTTGAACGAATTGCCGGACCTGAGTCCCAAGATCCAGGTGGGCTTGTTCAATGTGCTCGAAGAAAGGGACGTGCAGATTCGCGGGTTTCCGATCCGGCTGAACCTGGATGTCTGCATGGTCTTCAGCGCCAACCCCGAGGACTACACGAATCGCGGCCGGATCGTGACTCCGCTGAAGGACCGCATTGGTTCGGTGATCCGCACCCATTATCCCGTCACACGGGAACTGGGAATGCAGATCACGGCCGCGAATGCCTGGACCGCCCGCGAAGATGGCGTCAACGTGATTGTGCCGACCTTCCTGCAGGAAATCGTGGAAGAGACGTCGCGACTGGCCCGCAGCAGCCCGCACGTCAACCAGGCCTCGGGGGTCAGCGTCCGGATGTCGATCGCGAATTATGAAAACCTGATCTCGTCGGCGGAACGGCGTGGAGTGACGACGGGAGCCACGGTTTCGGTGGCGCGGCCCGGTGACCTGTGGCACCTGGAAGCAAGTTCTCGCGGCAAGCTGGAGCTGACAATGAGCGATGAGCCGGGGCAGGAAGACCGGCTCATCGAACGGCTGATCGACGAAGCGGTGAAGTCGGTGTTTGACCTGCACGAGCTGAATCCGAAGCAATTTCGCAACGTGGTCGAGTTCTTCGAAAGCGGCAAGACGCTGGATCTGGACGATGGCATGTCGGCGAGTGACATTTTGAAGAACGCGGACGCGATCCGTGGATTCCGGGCACAGTTGGAACAACTCGCACTCTCGTTGGAACCGGCCCTGGCGAAGGGGCCCGCCGCGGAGGGGTTCCTGGCGAGCCTGGCGGAATTCCTGCTGCAGGGACTGCACAGTCACAATCGCCTAAACCGCACCCGGAAATCGAGAACGGCGACGTACGGCCGTTGACGAACGTCGCCGCTGTGGCCAGCGTCAGAGTTTGATTTCGATCGACGTAGCTCGGCGGGGAGAACGCAGACCCGTGCCGAGTATCCCGTCCGCCAATCGATTTCCGCTCCATTTTTTCTGTCATCAATCTTTCAGCCATCTCCGCCGAACCGGCACCGATTCCCAAAATCCGTGCGACACGTTGAAGAATTGCAACGCATTGTGATCCGCATGAGCTAGATTCCCGGAAGAATCGTTGTTTGTTGTCCTGAATGGCAATCAACAGATCACTGCGACGTACTTCAGGGCGGATGTGTCGAAACGTCGCTGGTGGGAGTGGGTTTCATTCTGTATCGGAAGCTGCATCGCTCGGTCGTGCAGAAGTGCGGGAAACGGGTTGGCGAACGTGTCGTAGAGACGGTTGAGGCGGATCATGATTGATTCCAGTGAAAATGCTCGCGATGAGTTCCTGGACGCACCCGTGCGGGACCAGGCACTGGCAGTTCTGATTCTGAATCGACAACGTTTCGATTGCCGGTTGACCGACGTTGCGACGGATGGATTTACGGTCTTGATTCCGCACGGCACGACGTGGAGTTTGGCATCGACTGCGAAACTGGAGACCCATGACTCAACCTATAAAGTCAAGGTTCTCAAGCAGAACGTGCAGTACGAAGGAATTGAAGTCACGCTGCTTCGGTTGGATGAAATCACCAACGATGACAAACTGCCGGTTCCACAGCGTTGGATCGTACATGGGTCACGGTGTTGTGCCGTTGGGCTGATTGCCGCGATGACGTATTGCCTGGTGGCGGCACCGGGCGGAGTCACCAAGTCGGTGCATCCGGTGACGATTCGCGAATACGTCGCCTACTTGACGGACTTTCTGCCGACGACTGGGTGGTGGTCGCCAAAGGGTGAGGCCCTCTCGATGCCGGCGATAACGATCGATCTGGCCGACGCGGAAGAGACGGAAGCCTCGTTCCCGGTCAATTCCGTATCGCTCTCTCAGAAAGCCACCACCAACGCTGCGCTGGATCGTACGGCGATGTTGAATGCGGCCATTCGCTCGGCGAATTCCCGGCGGTCACG
This sequence comes from Planctomycetota bacterium, assembly GCA_018242525.1. Taxonomy (GTDB): domain Bacteria; phylum Planctomycetota; class Planctomycetia; order Planctomycetales; family Planctomycetaceae; genus Schlesneria. The sequence goes on from JAFEBS010000039.1 coordinate 5,410, forward strand.
GCCCGTCAATTCCACAACCGTTCCCTGGCTGCTTCCGAAAGGACAAACGAATCTGCCGCGGTGTCAAATGACGCACCTGGCTGAGACAGATCTGCAGGCGTTTCAATCCGGTTTGAGATGGTTGTCGGCAACGGCCGCGGAGGATGCAATTCGAAGTTTGCGCCAGGCGCTGCTGAGTGTTTCAACGACGGCTGGGGCTGCGGTGGCGGGGTGTCCCGAAGCTCGCCTGGTTCGCAGCGATGACGCTGAAATCTATCTCCGAACGGTGGATGGTGAAGTGGAGTTGCTACGGGTGTTGCCGATTGAACTGGGGGACTCGGTTCCCCGGGGTCCGTCCGCTGCCATCCATCAACGCTCCCGGCATCGCTGAAGGTACTATTCGGCACGATTTGAAAAAATGCCATGCTCAACAATCGACACTATCATCGCTGTCCACTTCCCGACGCACGGCCCGCGGTTCTGGTGGTCGATCGTCACAATATCGATTGCTGGGTCTTCGACATGTCATTGGGAGGCTTCGGGGTATTAGTCGCCGAGCCAATTCCCGTCATGCACGAACCGCTGGCCCGTCTGCAGGTCCAGGGGCTGACGTACATCGTCCGGGTGACCCGGCAGGAAATTCGCGAAGACGAAGTGTTGCTGGCGCTGGAACGGATTGACGAGATTGTACCCGATCCCGCGACCATCCCGGCCACCCCGCTGGGTCGGTGTCTGACCGGAGCCGCCTGGATCGCCGCCATTTGTATCGTCGTCGCGGCAGTCTGCCTGCTGGCCGATTCGCAATCAGGCAGTCTTGTCTTGCAGAATCGGTGAGATCTGGTGTGCGTCGTTCCGCGCGAAACGGGGAACTCTAGTCTGCGTTCACCGGACCGGCCGGATCACACGAAATTCCAACGTGACAACTCTGGCACCCACAAACGCGCCACCCGGAATCCCGCGAACGCTGGACGGCAAAGACGAGCATCAGCATTCCAGGGTTTTTTTCCTGGCGGCTTTGACTATCCTTTGAGGCACGATGTACTGACCAACCTGGGACGCAAGGAGTCTCCGCTGGACGCCTCACACGAAACTGCCTTTCGCAAGCCTCTGATCCGCTGGTACGAACAACACGCTCGCGATCTGCCGTGGCGGCGCACGCATGATCCATATCAGATCTGGATCAGCGAAATCATGCTCCAGCAGACGACGGTCACAGCGGTCATTCCCTACTTCGAACGGTTCCTCGCCCGGTTCCCGACTGTGCACGACCTGGCCGCCGCCGACGAAGCGGAAGTCCTGAAACTGTGGGAGGGTCTGGGCTATTACAGCCGGGCTCGCAACATTCACAAGGCCGCTCGAGTGGTCGTCGACCGGCACGATGGAGTTTTCCCCGCCGAGTTGGCAAAGTTGCAGGATCTGCCGGGTATCGGGCGGTATACTGCAGGGGCGATTGCGTCGTTCGCATTTGACCAGCGGGCACCAATTGTCGAGGCAAATACGCTGCGATTGTACTGCCGCCTGCTCGGATATGACGGGGATCCCCGTTCGACGGCCGGTCAGCAGGTCTTATGGACGTTTGCGGAACGGGTTCTGCCCAAGTCCAGGCCGGGTCGATTCAATCAGGCCCTGATGGAACTGGGGGCGACGATTTGTACTCCGCGGGAGCCCGCCTGCGAACAGTGTCCGGTGAGTGGTTTTTGCGGGGCGTTTCGAGATCAGACTCAAGCCTCAATTCCTCAACTGGCCAAGCGGGCTCAGATCACGGCAATTACCGAAGCCTCGATTGCCGTCCGTCGCAACAAGGCCTATCTGCTGCGGCGGCGATCGCACGGTGAACGTTGGGCCGGCTTGTGGGATTTTGTCCGATTCGAATTGCCGTCGTCGGTGGAAGACCTGCCGGCGATTGCGGCGGAAGTTCAGCAGCAGACCGGGTTGCGGATCGATCTGGGACCTCAACTGGCTGAATTGAAGCACGGGGTCACGCGCTACCGGATCACGCTGAAATGCTTCGCTGCCGAGTCTGTCTCGGGCCAGTTGCGACCGGGCGAAGAATGGCAGTGGGTGAAGGTTGCCGATTTCCACGAATTCCCGTTGTCGGTGACCGGCCGCAAGTTCGCCAAATTGCTGGCGGAAAGTTTGTTTTAGAGTTGATCGAATTCTAGCCCGACGCGCGAGCGAGGGATTTGAAGTTGGACATCCGTTGAAGAATCGCTCGCGCTGTGGGTTAGCATTCATCGAATTGCAGTTCGAGACAACCGAGGGTTCAGGAGATCCTGTGATGGTGGAAGCATTCAACTTCGGGGCCAGTGGCGACGGCGTCACCGACGATTCCGCCGCGCTGGAACATGCCCTGACCGCTGGTGACGGAGTTTTGCGTCTGCATAAGGGGTCGTTTCGACTGACCCGGCCGTTGGTCATCGATCTGGCGAAAACCGGGTACGCCGCGGTCATTGGTGACGGTGGGGCATCGCGGTTGGTGATGGCGGGGGCGGGACCAGCGATCAAAGTCGTGGGGACTCATCGCGGCACTTCCATGCCCAAATCCGTGACTGATATTACGTGGCAAAAAGAACGCTTTCCCACCTTGAGCGGATTCGAAATCCTGGGGGAACATCCCGAGGCGGTGGGGATCGAACTCGTCCGGACGATTCAGCCCACCGTCTCGCAGGTGTTGGTCCGGCGGTGTCGGTATGGGATTCACCTGACCGAGCGCAACCGCAACGTACTGATCACGGATTGTCACCTGTATGACAACGAGCTTTATGGTCTGTTTATGGACCGATGTGATCTGCATCAGACGAATGTGACTGGCTGCCACATCAGCTTCAACAAGCGGGCCGGAATCAAGTCGCTGGGTGGTGACGTTCACAACCTGCAGATCACAGGAAACGACATCGAATACAACAATCGGCCCGGTGTCGATACTGCGGATGAAGGGGGGGCAGAAGTCGACTTCGATGCAGTGGAAGGGACCATCAGCGAAGTGACTTTGAGCAGCAACACGATCCAGGCGACGGTTCAACCGGGGGGCGCGAATGTTCGGATCCGCGGGTCGGAATCAGGGAAAACTCAGGGTGCCTGTCTGATCGCGATCACCGGCAATGTGCTGGGGAGCAATACACGGGGACTCGATCTGGCACACGTCTATCGAATGACCGTGACCGGCAACACGATTTACGATGGTGGGGAATACTCGATCCTGGCCCGGTCCTGCCGCGGCCTGGCAATCGGATCGAACACGATCTGCTGGAAAGCCGACGAAAAACTTCCCGCGCGGGATGGGCTGTTGTTCGAGGATTGCGAACAGGTCGCACTGATTGGACTGACCGCGGAACGGCTGTGCTCAGGAAGCGACAACGCGGGTGCCGGGATCATGTTTCATGGCTGTCGCGATATCCAGGTGTCCGGTTGCCAGATTGTGGATCCGCTGTTTGCGGGGCTGGAACTCAGGGGCTGTGTTCGCTGCGTTCTCACGGCGAACAGTATCGTCGATCGCCGCGACATTCCCCGGATGAAGCACGCCATCCGATTGGCCGGTCAGAACCGCGATGTCATGATCCAGCACAACCTGTTGCGTGGCGCGATCGAGTCCGCGATTACCGGCCCTCGCGAAGGAGTTTTCGTTCGGAACTGATTGGGTTGGGCCTCGGTCAGAAAGGCCCAACCTGCTGGTGGATCGGATGCCGGGCGGAATTACATCGCGCTCCAGCTTGGTGCCTGTTGGAACAGGCCGCTCAAAGCTTCCCAATGCCCCGATTCTGACGACTGGAAAGCGTAGCCACGATCACCCCGATCACCATGGGTATCGACAAAGTCGTGCAGCACAATCTTCTCATTGGTTCGGACGTAACGTCCATCATGCCAACGCAATAGAACGGCATTGGCAGTGCCTCGGGCCCGTAAATCTTCCAGTAGTTCGTAGCAGCGAATTCCTTGCATCATTTCCATGTCTCCTTATCGGCAGCCCGCTGAATACTTACGGAATAGTTATCTATCGACCAAATGTACGCTGAATATTACTTTTTGGCAAGGTTTTTCGGGGCGGATTTTTCGGAACGTCCCACAGTTACTCAGCGACGTCGGCTCACACTCAGGGGCAGCCACATCGGGTTTGGCGGAAAAGTCGGAGTGATTAAGTTCCAGATTGGGAATAGTCACACGATCGTCCACTTTGCCATCCAACAGCCCAACGCCCAAGAAAAAGCCGGCCACACGTTTCGACCGAGGACGGCTGGCCGGAATTCGAGCTCTTCTTCGAGACAAAAACGGGCCGGATCGTGGTTGAACTTGCAGGTTGACTGACGATGAATTCCAATCTTCTGACCATGTCTCAATCAGTGGCGGAATTCACAAAGCGCCTGACCGATAGTGGATTGATTTCCGCGGAGGAGGTTCGCGCCCTGATCGATGCCTTGCAGGCCGATCAGCGTCCAGTGGATGGCGAATCGCTGGCACGGGAAATGGTCCAGCAGAACAAGCTGACAAAGTTCCAGGCCGAGCAGATTTATGCAGGCAAAGGGAAGACATTAACGCTGGGAAATTACATCATTCTCGAAAAGCTGGGCCAGGGCGGAATGGGAATGGTGTTGAAGGCGATGCACAAGCGGATGGAACGCGTTGTGGCCTTGAAAGTGATGGCGCCGGCGGCGATGAAGTCACCCGATGCCGTCAAGCGGTTTCATCGAGAGGTGCAGGCGGCGGCGAAGCTGACACATCCGAATATTGTGATTGCGTTCGATGCGGATGAAGCCCACGGCACGCACTTCCTGGTGATGGAGTATGTCGGGGGGACGGACCTGTCAGCGCTCGTCAAGAAGCAGGGACCGTTAACGGTCGGGAAGGCGATTGAGTGCATCAAGCAGGCGGCGCGGGGTCTGGAGTACGCTCATGAACACGGCGTCATTCATCGCGACATCAAACCGGCGAACCTGCTGATTGATGCGAAAGGGACGGTGAAGATCCTCGACATGGGCCTGGCGCGGATTGAAGGGGAAACCGGTCAGGCTGAGTTGACCAGCACTGGCGCGGTGATGGGAACCGTGGATTACATGGCTCCCGAACAGGCGCTCAGTACCAAGTCGGCCGATGCGCGAAGCGATATCTACAGCCTCGGGATTTCGCTGTGGTATCTACTGACGGGCAAGTGCGCCTACGACGGCGACACGCTGATGGCCAAGTTGCTGGCTCATCGTGATGCCCCGGTGCCCTCGCTGTGTTCCATTCGAGCCGACCTGCCACCACCCGTGGATGCCGTGTTTCAGAAGATGGTGGCCAAGCAGGCGATGGACCGCTATCAGACGATGACGGAAGTGCTGCAAGCTCTGGAGAGTTGCCACAGCGGCAGCAGTACCAGTCTGAAGGTGATGCTGCCGTCCGAAGAAAGCCAATTTCAGGCACCATCAAATATTCTCGGCTCATCGCCAACCCGGTCGGCCACCGTCAAACAGCCGCTGCAGGCGACATCGAGTTATGGCACATCTGATCCTGCTTCCGAAGTGACGATGTTGTCCAGCGACGCCGCGAGTGCGACTGATCCGCAGACGATGACCTCAGTTCGGAAATTGGTCACCAAACGAGCCGCTCCTTCGTCACCTTTGAGCATTCAGCGCGGGAAGCTGATGATCGCCGGGGTCACGACTGCGGTTGTGTTACTGGCAATCATGGTTTGGTGGTCCGCAAGCAAAGCACGTCCAGAGAAGGACTCGGACTCGAGCATCGCGGGAAATGGCGGCACTTCGAAATTGGTGAAACCGCCGTCCCAGTTCCGTGAGGGTCAGCCAACAACCACCCCGCCGATGGCCATCGCCCCGTTCAACGAAGCACAGGCGAAGGCTCATCAGAAAGCCTGGGCGGACCATCTCGGTGCGCCGGTCGAGTACACGAACAGCATCGGCATGAAGTTCATACTGATCCCGCCAGGGGGCTACTGGAGAGGTGCCAGTCCGCAAGAAATTCAGGCTGCGACCGTGGAGAATTCGCTTGCCAACGAGGAAGACGTTAAGAGCGCAACTCCGTGGCACCAGGTCATTTTGACGCAACCGATTTACCTGGGGGTCCATGAAGTCACGCAACTGCAGTACGAAACGGTCACAGGGGGCAACCCGTCCCACTTCAGCCCCAATGGTTCCGGAAAGGACGCGGTTGTGGAATTGGACACAACCAATTTCCCGGTCGAGACGGTCAGTTGGAATGACGCGGTGAAGTTCTGTGCGACGCTGAGCGAGCTGGAACAGCTCAAGCCATTCTACTCCCTGCAGGGTGACACGATCGCGCCCCGAGACGGGAACGGTTATCGACTTCCCACGGATGCGGAATGGGAATTTGCGCTTCGTGCGGGGACGACGACGAGGTTCTGGACGAGCGACTGGGCCGGAGACCAGGGCGGCTGGTTCCTGGGAAACTCTGGGGGGCGGCCGCACGCCGTCGGCTCGTTGAAAGCAAATCCGTTTGGAATCTATGACATTCACGGGAGTGTTTGGGAGTGGGTCCAGGACGGTTGGGATGCGACCAGCTACAGCCAGTTTCAAGAGAAAGTCGCGGTTGACCCCGTCACTCCCTTTTCCGTGAGTTCCGAGCGTACTCATCGGATGGGCGACTTCGGCTCGCCCACGCAGTTCTGCCTGCCGTGGATTCACCACTTCGTTCACGCAGAATTTCGTCAACACAATATTGGATTTCGGGTGTCGCTCACCGTTGATGCCGTCAAGCAGGCCCTGGCGAATAGAATCCACGTTGCTGCCCCGCCGCCTGCCGTTGCCCCATTCAATGCCGCTCAAGCCCGCGCGCATCAAGAGGCGTGGGCCAAACATCTCGAAGTGCCGGTCGAATTCACCAATGGCCTGGGGGCGAAGTTCGTCCTCGTTCCTCCCGGCCAATTCAGGATGGGCAGCACTCTGGAAGAGATTGCCGCCGCGCCGAGATTCCCCATGGAGGACGATGCGTGGAAGACTTGCTACGCCAGCGAAGGGCCACAGCACGACGTCGTGCTGACAAAGCCGTTCTATATTGGCGTCTGCGAAGTCACACAGAGCGAGTACATGCAGGTCACGGGTAAGAACCCGTCGGACTTCACTGCATCCGGCGGGCTCGCCGAACGCGTTAAAGAAGTGGACACCGCCGCGTTTCCCGTCGAGAAAGTCAACTGGAACGACGCTGTCGCATTCTGCGGAAAGCTCAGTGAACGTGAAGGCCTGAAACCACTCACGATTCAACTCAGTAAGGAAGGAGCACCACTCGTCAATGGAAACGGCTACCGGTTGCCAACCGAGGCCGAATGGGAATTTGCTTGCCGAGCCGGAACGACCACGACCTACTGGAGTGGAAACAACATTGCGGACTTGAACCGCGTGGGCTGGAGCGGCGCGAACGCCGGTCATCGAACGCACGCTGTGGGCGAACTGCCACCGAACCCCTTCGGGCTGTATGACGTTCATGGCAACGTCTGGGAGTGGGTCTACGATCGCTGGGAACCGGACGACTATGCGCGTCGGGCCGGCGGTCCGGTGATTGATCCCTGGGGGCCGACGGCTCCGTCGCAGTTCCACGGTGTCCGTGGCGGCTTCTGGGGAACAGCCGAGCAGCGCTGCACTTCTGCCAGGCGTTTTCGGCAGTTGGATTTTTTCGGACACGGGCACAACGGGTTCCGGATCGTTCTTTCCGTGGACGGCGTGAAGCAGATGCTCGATCCCACAACGGCAAAGACCGGCAGGGTGGAGCATGCTGCTCCCGAATCACCGACGATTTCGTGGGTCGACTGGTTGGGGCCAAGGCTTCAGCGGAACGAGATCGGTGGCAATGGTTGGATTCGAGAAGGGGAAGCCTTCACGACCGAGCGTGAAATCAGTGGGATTGAGATTCTGCCCGGTACCACTCGTGACGGAGCGTTGCGACTGACGTACCTGCTGCGCGACTCGAATGGCATCCGGCTCAATGCTCGCGACCGGAAGACGGACAATACCGACGCTACGCGCGAGCTCTACGTGGCCGAAGATAACGGGACTGACCTTTACATCATCAAATTTCTGGCGGGCAAGCCGACGCAACTCGCCTCGCGAGCGATCCCGGCCAGCATTCCGAAAGACTCGCCGAGGACTCTCGAATTTCGCGTTGTCGGCGAGACACTCACGGCGACCTTGAATGGTTCGATGGTTTTGACAGCGAAAGACTCCTCGAATCCCGGAGGAAACTTTGCACTTGTGGCGCTTCAGGGTTTGCTGATTCAGAAGCTTGAATATCAAATACTGGACAGGGCGAAATAGAGGCGCACACCGATGTTCTGGCTTCGGAGTTCTTCATGCCGTTGGTTTAACGGCGACTCAAGTGGAGGGACGCATCCGGTGCGGTACCGCGGCGAGGTCGCTCAAAATGAATGCGAATTGGTGATGCAGGCAACACCTCCCATTTCTCAAGTACGGGGGCAGGCAAAGCTGGTGTGGCGAATCTCGACGTAAAGAACTTCCCGGTAGATCCCTGACCCCCGTTTACCATATCGCGTTCCCTGATAATCACCTCGACGGAAGCTTTTTTCATGCACTTCATCGCGCGTTCTTGTGGGCTTGTTGTGGCGCTGGCACTTGTGGGAAGCATGACGGTTCAGGCTCAGCAGCCGAAACCTGCCATTCCACATGCTCAGGACAAACCACCAAATGATCCGCGCGATCCACAGACCGCTGCCCGGATGATGACGGTCCCGGAAGGGTTCACGGTTGAGGTCGTGGCTGCGGAACCGGACATCGTCAATCCGGTGGCGATGGCGATCGACGAACGCGGCCGGTTCTGGATCACCGAATCACTGGAGTACCCGCGCCGTGAACCCGGCCCCGGAAAGGATCGGGTCAAGATCCTGGAAGACACCGACGGGGATGGCCAGTGCGACAAGTTCACGGTCTTCATGGAGGGATTGAACATCCCCAGCGGGATTGCCGTCGGACATGGCGGTGTCTGGATCGCCAACTCGCCTGACATTTTATTCGTGCAGGACACGGATGGGGACGGCAAGGCTGACAAGCAGGAGGTCGTCGTCACCGGCTTCGGGCGGACCGATACGCACGAGTTACCCAATTCGCTGACATGGGGGCCGGATGGCTGGTTGTACGGCCTGAACGGCGTCTTCAATCATTCGCACGTGAAGTATTCCGAGACCAACCCCAATTACTCGAAGGACCACAAGGGATGGCCGCTGACATGTGCGCTGTATCGGATCCATCCTCGGACGCGAGAATTCCAGGTCTTCTGCGAAGGGACCAGCAATCCGTGGGGGATCGCCTTCAACGAGGATGGAGAGGCGTTCATCAGTGCCTGCGTGATCGATCACCTGTGGCACCTGGTTGAGACGGGCTACTATCACCGCCAGGGGGGGCCGTATCCGCCATTCACCTGGAAGATTGAAAGCATCGTCAAGCACAAGCATCAGAAGGCCGCTTATTGCGGCATTCACTACTTCGACAGCGATGCGTATCCCGATAGATTTCGGGGCAAATTGTACATGGGAAACATCCATGGTGGCTGCATCAACGTCGACAGTATCGAACGGGATGGCGCCACCTACAAGGGTACGGGGGAGCCCGATTTCCTGACGGCCAACGATGCCTGGTTCATGCCCGTTGTCCAGAAGACCGGCCCTGACGGCAGCCTGTATGTGCTCGACTGGTACGACCGGTACCACTGCTATCAGGATGCCAACCGCGATCCGGCCGGCATCGACCGGCTGAAGGGACGGCTCTATCGGGTGCGGTACAAGGAAACTCCGCGCGCTCCGAAGGATCTCGACCTGGCAAAGGAGTCGGATGAGCAATTGATCGAACGATTGGGTGCGATGAACGATTTTATCCGCTGGACCGCCACGCGACTGCTCCAGGAACGAACCACTCCGAAGTTGACCAGCAAGCTACTGCAATTGGTGTTCGCCCCGGAGACGATTCCAACGCAGCGTCGACACGCCCTGTTCGCGTCGATGCCCGACCTGCTGCGCCAATCAAACTGGAACACCGAACAGGTTTCCAGGCTGCTGGATTCACCGGACGACGTGGTTCGCGCCTGGGCGGTCCGACTGCTGGTGACCGAGGCGGTCCCTGTCGTGCAGCGGGGCAATGCGGATGAAAACCTGCAGGCGAAATCTCTGCAAATCATTCAGAACGGTCTGACCGACCGATCGTCGACCGTACGGCTGCAATCGCTGATCTATGTCGCCAGAATGGCCCAGGGTGATGGCCGCGGGTCAGTCCAGTTTCCGATGGATAATGCGCTGCTGGCAGCTGTTCGGCTTTGTGGCCACGACCCGGTGCTGCAACGGACGGCATGGCAAGCGATCAAGGCCTACGGAGCCCAGTCCCCCAAAGTCCTGTCCAGCCTGCTAACAGACAAGCAGGTCCAGGAATCGCCGATCGGACGCGAATTGACTCCCCGGCTGGTGGAATGGCTGCTGGCTCAAGGGCCCGAGCGGCAGCTTGTATTGGGGGAAGCATTTCAGAGCCTGCTCGCGTCGAACCAGACGGCTGCCGCCGGGCTCATCCTGTCTCAACTGGCTGCCAAGGTTCAAACCGGCGAGATCAAGGGAGACACGCTGAATTCGCTCAAGGGGGTGATGTCCAAACCGATGTCACCGCTGCTGGCCGATCAGTCGGCCCATCCGCTGGCTGGCGATGCCGCGTTGCTGGCCGTCTCATGGGGTGACCCGCGCGGATTGCCGCAAATCCGCCGTTTACTGAGCGCCCGGACATTTCCTTCAGACCAGCGATTGAAGGCACTCAATGCACTCATTGCCACTCAAGATGCGCAAGTCCTGAAATCTGTCGCGGCCGTGCTGACCGACAACACCGAACCGGCCGACTTCAAATCACAGATCCTGCTGGTGGTCGGCCGGATCGATGACCCGAAAGTCGCAGGTGTGATGCTGGGCGAGTTTCCGAAAATGGAACCAGACCTGCAGTCGAAGACCATCGAACTGTTGACGCAACGGGCCGCTTGGGCCAGGCAATTGCTCACGGCCATCGGCGACAAGCAGATCCCGGCCACGGTGATCAATCTGAATCAGGCGCGGCGATTGAAGGAGCTGAAGGATGAGGAGTTGACAAAGCTGCTCGCCACGCACTGGGGGCAGGTGCGCGAAGGTCGTGATCCCAATCGGGAGCAGTACATCGCCAGCATGAAGGCATTGATCCGCCAGTCGCCCGGTGATCCGCTGGTGGGCGAAAAGGCCTTTAAAAAGGTCTGCGCCCAGTGTCACAAGATTTATGGCGAAGGGGTGGAAGTCGGACCGGACATCACCCGCAACGGCCGCAATGACTTCACGCAATTGTTGTCCAACGTGTTTGATCCCAGCCTGGTGATCGGTGCCGGGTATCGTTCTTACACCGTTGTGACGAACGGTGGCCGGGTCCTGAACGGGCTGCTGGCCGAAGACAGTCCGCAGCGAGTCGTTCTGAAGATCCAGGGCGGGAAGCAGGAAGTGATCGCCCGGTCGGACATCGATGAAATCAAGGTCAGCGAGATTTCGCTGATGCCTGAACAACTGGAAAAGCAATTGTCGCCGCAGGAAATCGTGGACCTGTTCGCATTCATCACGCTCGACAAGCATCCCAGCGACCCGTCTGCGAAACGACTGCCCGGGGTGTCGCAGGTGTCACCGCGGCAGTCACTGAATCCGGCGGAATTCTCGTCGCTGGTCGGTGAGATTCTGCCCGGGTTCACGACCGCGGAATCCGGTGAATTGGGGATCGGTTTGCTGGCCGAACACCAGGGCCATGAGAATGTTCTGCGGACCCATCCCGTCAGCCGGGACAAGCCGTGTGTGCTGACCATGAAGCTGACGCCGCCTGCAGACAAGAAGACAAAACTGATCCTGGAGGTCTCACACGATCCGCGTGGCGACTGGCGACTGGTGGTCCGCGGGAATGGCGAACGAATGGCCGATGAGATGATTTCCAAAGAGACCTGCACAAAAGGCTGGCGGACCATCACGGTGGATCTATCGAAATTTGCCGGGAAGGAATTGAAACTGGATCTGGTCAATCAGGCCAATGACTGGTCGTGGGAGTTTGGATTCTGGGGTTCGGCGAGGATCGTGAGCGAGTGAATCGCTACTCGCTTTTGGGCTGCTGTTCCGCAACGTCTGTCGTGGTGTACACCGGCTGATGCCGGTAGGGCGTTTCCAGGATCAGGATGCACAGCGCGGTCATGTACAGTCGGCCTCCTTTTTCGGAATGCTCAAAGGGATCTCCAGGGGGTGAGGTGGGGTTCCAACTGCCGCGCGTGTCTTGCCCGGCTTTGGCACTGCCGGTGGTGACCTGCGCGCGGACGACGACATCCCGAACAGCCGTGTTCCAGCGTTTCCAATCGTCGCCGCCGATGTTGTGCAGCATCTGCGAAGTGTAGTACCAGGCATAAACGTTGCGACGGCCACCGGACCAGGCCGGTGCCTGTTCGGCGTCGGTGACGTATTTGACGCCGTGCTGCATCTCGGGAAAATTCCGGGGCCAGCCGAGCCATTGCCGACAGAGCAGCGCTTCGGCGGTGAGGGCGGGTGAGGCTTTGCTGTCGGGAGTGGTGGGCTCGTACTTGTAACGCGACATGCCGCGCACCTGCACCGAGTCCAGGAACGAGGACGCACGCACGAAGTCTTCCTGGGCCACCTCGATCCCGGCCATGCGGGCCGTGTGCAGGGCCATCAGTGCCCAACCGGTTACCGACAGGTCGCCAACCATCAGTTTTGAAATTGGGCGATATTTCCAGCCTCCATTGTCGGGATGCTGGGAATCCAGCAGGTAATGGACCGCCCGCTCCGCCGCAGGTTTCAAGTCGCTGTCATGGGTCAGTGCCAGGGCTTCGCACAGGACGATGGTTCCCATGGCGTGCGCATAGAACGCACCGTTCCGGCCTTCTTCCTGCCGCAGGTCATGCAGATCACCCGTCTGGGGATCCTGGATCGCCTTCAGCCATTTCAGGCCTTTGGCGACCACTTCAGAGAACTCGCCGCTTTGGTGTGTATTCCCGTGGCCCAGGAAAGCCAGCAGTGCCAGCGAAGTGGCACCAGTGTCGGTTCGAATCACCGAGAATCCCGGGTCAGGATAACCTTGATGCAATTCCCAGTGTCCATCGCTCTTTTGCTGGCGGGACAACCATTGCAGACCTTGTTTGATCGCCCGCTCGGCGTCGGGCGTTCCCCCCAGCTGCTCCAGGTTTTCGGCGCGGGTCCGGGGATTGCGGCTTTCCAGGGCCTGGCTGACATCCACCGGGGCGACACCGATCTTCTTCTGGGGTCCATCAGGATCACCGGAATCGGACGGTGTCTTCTGATCAGGGACGGTGACGGGCGACGGTCCGATGTTGATCGGGATACTGATCGGCTTCAGTTTGCGACCGGCATTGGCTGCTTTTTCACCAGGGGTCAACCAACTGGCGATCAATGGATTTCCGTCGCCGACCGTGCGCACGTTGTACAGAATGAGGCCGAGCACGACCAACAGCAGAGCGTGCAACACCGTGCTGACGACGATTCCCAGGCCGCCGGTGAACAAGTCGCGGCGCAGGTGATCGATCCAGGAACGAATCTGAAGTCGTTCTTTCAGCGGTTCAAAATCCACTGCGATCCGTCGACGTGTCGGTTTGCGCTCGGGATTCGGCGATGGATCGGAAGAGGACATGCCGGCAAGGTCTCAAGTGTGAGAATCGGGTTGGCAAGTTTAGGCAATCCCGCCTCGCCCCGCCACCAGAGCGCTAAACGACGTCAAACCACGTCAGGTGTCCGATTCCGTACAGAAGAACCGTCAAATCAATGTCAACTGTTCGACTCAATATCAACAGATCGCAATGTTTTCTTGAGTTCCCGGTCGCTCAACGACAGTCCCGCAGCCGCTTTGCCACCTCCTCGGCGACGAACCGATTCCCGGCCCGATCCAGGTGCACGACATCGTTAGGAATGAATCGTTCCACGGCCCAATCGCCCTCCTGCTCGAACAGTGGAACCAGATCGAGACATTCGACCTGTTCCGTCCTGGCGACTTCCCGCATGCGGATCTGGTAGGGAGGACGCCATGTTGACTGACCCAGCAATTGACGCTGATCCGGCCAGACAATCAGAACAGGTTGGCAGTGGTGCTGACGGCATTGGTCCACCATTGCCATCAGGTTGGCACCAAAGTCATCCACGCTGACGCGCGGGGTCCAGTCCGCGTTGGGTTGGAAATAATTCCACGTCGCCTGCTGTGCCCAATCCAATTGATTTTGAATCGAGGTGTTCCGCGCGGTACGGTGCCGAAACTCGATCAGCCATTGCCAGGCCCGGCTGTGATTCAGGACTGACAAACCCTGCGGAGTCCGCAGGGAACTCGCGTGATCCTTATCCGCCCGGCCATCCCACCGCCAACCGTCGTTGTTGCCAAACGTGATGAAGGCCACTTCGGGGGACCATTTGTCCAACTCTCGAATCAATCGGTGTCGCCCCTGGTAGGATGATTGACCCGGAACCCCAGCGTTCAGGACTTCAATTGCACCGGGCTGTTCTTCGTCGAGTTGTTCCTGGAGTTGATTCGGCCAGGCATCGTCGAAGCCCACTCCGAACGCGAAGGTGGAACTGTCTCCAAAGCAAAGCACCCGCCGTCGCTGTTGCGCCGCCGCGAGGGTCACTTCGCGGCTGCGCAGGCCATGGCTGTTCGACATCCGGCCGCCCCACGCGGCAGATCGATCCTCGGGCAGGACGACATTCGGCTTCAGACGCCAGAAGCAGTTCGGGTCCGGCTCAAAGATGCTTTGTCCAGGCTCGTTTCCCAGGTAAACAATGATTTGCTCGATCTGTTGAAATCGATCTGGCCCGGCAGATGTCGGAGTCAACAGCCGGGCACCGATCTCGGCTGAAACCAGCAGCGTCACGAGCGGAATCACAGAAAACAGGCACCGCTTGAGCAGTGACAGACGTCGCGGCCGCTTGACCCGGGACTGCGGGCCGGATGACCGCGCTTCCAGGCGAGACGATGTCGTCGGTTTGAGAAGTGTTTGCATTCAAACTCGTCCGTCGAGTTCAAAATCGATGGCTTCCTGCCAGTCCCGATTCGGCACCAGAGCCTGGTTGGGATCCATCGCGGTTATTTACCAAGATCTGATGGACGCGCGAAGACGTGCCTGCAGCGGTCGTTGGACGGCTGGTGATGTGGCGCCGAGACGCACCGCATGCCGCAGAAGCCTCAGCCTTCACCGGACGCGATTTCCCGCAGCAGGCTGCGGGGGACCCCGATGTCCATGACGTGGACAGTCCCGGTGTAAGCCTGGGCCTCAGGCCGATCAAAGCCCGGCTTGCGTGCGACGAACGTGGCGGTGTGAATGGCGCGAACACATGTTCCCAGCGGCAAACCGGAATCGCAGTCCATTCCTGACGGAAGATCCAGGGAAAAGACCCGATTGCCGGACGCATTGATGGCGTCGATGGCGGTTACGAACGGTTCGCGGACGATCCCTTGAGCGCCGGTACCAAGCAAGGCGTCCACGATCCAGTCAGCCTGAGACAATTCCTGCGTCCACGTCGGCAGCAACCCCCCTGCGGGTGGTTCCAGAAGGCAGGTTCCGGCGCGTTGCAGAATCCGCAAATTCGCCGCGGCATCGCCGGACAGGCTGGCGGATGGAACGGCCAATAGAACTCGGACATCCAGTCTGGCATTCTCCAGATGCCGGGCCACGACGAACCCGTCGCCTGCGTTGTTACCTTTGCCGCAACAGATCAGGATTGGGCCGGCGGCTCCCAGGTTTTGCAAGAGCGTAGCCGCGTTGCGACCGGCGTTTTCCATCAAGACCAGACCCGCCATCCCGAACTCTTCGATCGCGCGGCGGTCGACATCCCGAACCTGGTCTCGAGTCAAAACCGGCGTGGAGGATGGCAGGGGGCGCATCGGCTGATTCCGACCTATTCCACTTTCGGACAGAGTTCTTCCAGGGCAATTCGAATGTTACGAAGCGTGACAGGTTGTTCGGCCAGGATTTTGGCCAGAGGCGTCTCAGTCAGCTGAGATTTGATGTCCAGGTGCTTCTTCGACAACACAAAAACCAGTGCTGTCTTCGATTTGCGACAACTGTTGACCGCCTTGGCGTAGGCACCGACGGCTTCGTCGTCGTTCCCCAATGACTCAGCCATCAACACGAGTCCCTGCGGAGGACTTGTTTCGAGTCGTTTGATGGCTCGTTCGACATCACGCAGCAGCAGAACCCGGTAGCCATGCTTGTTGAAGTATTCGCGCAACGAATCCTGCTGCTTCAGACGGTTTTCGACACACAGGATGGTTGGCGTGGCGGGAGAGGGGACCGCAGCCGACACCGAGGCGTCGCCTGATTCCGCAGCGGATCCCCGTTCGATCGCTGAAGACCGGTCAACAACCGGAGGCCGGTCACCCACGATGGCCCGCAGATCCTGAACGACTTCGGTCGGAGTCTGGTAACGCGAGTGCGGGTGGATTTCCATCAACCGGTCGACAACAGCGACGATGGAAGGGGGAAGCGACGGGTCGACCTGTCGGATTGGACGAACATGGCGATACCGGCTGGCTTGCTTGCGTTCGGCAATATTCCGGGTCGGCGGGTAGGGGGGGGTACCGGTCAGCAATTCGTAGAAGATGGCACCGAGGAAATACAGGTCACTGCGCGGGTCGTTTTCAGGAGCGTTGGTACTGCGTTCCAGTGTCGCGTACTCGACCGCGCGATCAATTTCCTCTTCCATCGCCGTCAAGCCGGCATCCTGTCCCGCCAATCCGAAGTCGACCAGCTTGGCGACGCCCTGGGCGCTGAGCAGAACGTTCGTCAACTTCAAATCTCGATGTGTGAGTCCGAGTCGCAGGGCATATTCCAACCCTTCCGCAATATCCATCGCATACCGGCAGGCTTCTTCGGGGGTGAATTTCCCGCGGCTTTTCAGCAGTTCGCGAAAATTCCCCCCTTCGACGAATTCCATGGTCAGAAAATGCTGATTGCCATCGCTGCCCACTTCGTAAATCGGAACGATGTTCTTGTGTTTCAGGCGTTTGCCAAGCTCGCCTTCGCGGCGGAACAGCATGACTGTTCGCGGGTCTTCGGCCCAGCGCTGGCGCAACATCTTGATGCCCACCATCCGGCCGTCATCGACCGAGCAGCCACGAAACACCCGCGCAAAACTGCCCGAGGCATTCCGGTAAAGAAGCTTGTAGGCACCCAGGCGAAGTCCGTCTGTCTCGCGTTTTTTCAGCTTCGCAACCTGGTACGGGGTCAACAGGTGTCGCCGTTCCAGCACTGTAATCAGCGAATCGATATTCGGTTGCTGTTCCTGGATTGCCGCTACACATTCGTCCAGTTGAACTGGCTCGATCAACTTGGTCTTCACGAGGAACGATTGAAAGTCAGCAAGCGTAGAGAAAGACATTGCGAGTCTTATTGGTCAGCAGGGAAGTTGGTGTTGAATGCCGGATTCTGGCGCAAGCCCCGATCGTGACAACCGCCGCAGCTCTTTACTTACGGAACTTACGGAATTCCACAAGCTGTTTCTGCAGAAATGGTTGCACAACAAAGACAAGGACAAAGACGCGTCTCAAAATCAGACAGGTTGGGGATTACGATAATGCCCGGTGGACGTGATCGCAAGCGACGGATTTATCCTGCGTCCACTGTCAGAAGGCGACTTCCTTGATCGCGAACAGTTGATCGAACTTGGTGATTCGCAACACATCCAAGACGTCGGGCGAAGGATTGTAGAGTTCGACATGTTCGACTCTTTGACGAATTGACGAGAGAACACCCAGCATGCCGCTGGGGATCAACTGCACCCCCGTCAGGTCGAAAGCAAGGGTTTTGCAGTTGTGTTGAGCGATCAGGTCGAACAACTGTGTTCGATACGCTGCGATGCAGACCTCATCCGGGACATCGCGTCCGCCAAATCCCACCACGGTCAATTCACCCGTCTGGTAAACCTTCAAGACCGCGGGATCTTCCGGCAGATTCCCCAACCGGAATGCAGATTCCTGCGGTGGTTCGTCATGGATACTGTCACTCACGGTTCATACTCCGAAAGAATTCGACTGCGGCAGCCCGGAAAACGGCTTGGGAAAGGAATTGCAGCTTACCCGAACTATAACTGATCCAGCCGAAGGTTTCCAAGTTGCGGTGTTGGGATCAAGGAGATTCCCCACTGGCCAGATTCTATCATGGACTTCAGTTCATCGGTGGAATTCCCACGAGTTGGCGACTTTTTGGGGGCGGTCGGAAATTGACCGTGGCGCGGGAAAACTGAAACCCAGGATGCATGCGGACCTGATTTCCCCTGCAATTTGCGGGCTACCGGTTGCCGACCGGCGGATTTCGCCGCTGACGGCGTAAAGATTCCGGAAAAGTCCGCCGAAAGCCAGAAGTCGGATTGCTTCGTCTTGACGAGATTTTGAGTCTGTGCAGAATACGCCCATCTGCCGCTTTAAGTCGCGGTGAGAGAACGCTGGGGTTGGTTGAATCTTGGAAGGATTCGTGGTTACAGGACCAACGACCTCAAATCGTATAGAAAAACGTTTCTGTCCCATCGGCCACGCAAAGGAGTGCAATCGCCGTGAAGAGAGCCATTTTTTGGGCATCCGCTGTCGTCCTGCTCGCAGGCGTTATGACTCTAAGCAACAACGCGTGGAGCCAGACTGGGTCCGCTGGTGGTACCGGTGCTCGCACCGCTGCCCCGGCACAAGCCAACCTGCCTCACAAAGTCGGCCTGATTGACATGGCCCACGTCTTCAAGAACTACACCAAGTTCACGATGATGCGTGAAGAGCTGAAGGCTGAAATCCAGGTCAGCGAAGAAAAGGCCAAGGCCATGCAGGCCGAGTTGGCTGACATGCAGAACGCGTTGAAGAAAGTCATGGAAGGCAGCAAAGAGTACTCGAAGATCGAACAGGAAATCGTCAAAAAGGCGGCCGAGTTCGAAGGTTTCCGCCGGACCGCCTCGCGCGAGTTCCTGAAGAAGGAATCTCAGATTTATCTGCAGGTCTACACCGAAACCTCGAAGGCGGTTGAGAAGTATGCCGACCACTTCAAGTACACGCTGATCATTCGCTTCAATCGCGAAGAACTGGACACCGAAAACCCACAGACCCTGCTGCAGGGGATGAATCGTCAAGTGGTTTACCACCATGACGAAGACGACATCACCGTCCCCGTCCTGGACTTCCTGAATGATCGCTACGCCAAGTCAGGTGCGGCACCCGCCGCGGCGCCACTCAAGGGCGCAACCCGGCCCGGTACGAATCTGAAGAATTAGCTCGCCGTCAGTCAGATCATCGTCAGTGGACCCCGGCTTCCCCCGGGGTCGACTGCATGTTCCGCTGATGTGCCGCGTGCAACATGTTTTTCTGGCGAAACAGGGGAGTGGCACTTGCAACCGCGACGTCAACGTACCATCGCACGCCCGGCCGAGTTTCACGGGTTCGGTTTTCTGACCGGAGCTGATGTGACCCTCCGTTTTCTTCCCGCGGACGAAAACACCGGATTGCGTTTCCAACGGGTCGATCTGCCCGATACCCCCCCGATTCCCGCCACCCTGGAATACGTTGTCCCCCGTCAGAGGAGAACGGCCATCGCCCACGGTGGCGCTTCGGTCGAACTGATCGAACATGTGATGGCTGCCCTGGCCGGTCTGCAGATCGACAATTGCCTGATTGAAGTCAACGCCCCGGAAGCACCGGGTGCGGATGGCTCATCGCTGGGATTCGTCCAGGTCCTGCTGGATGCCGGGATTGTCGAGCAATCAGACAGCCGCAATGTCCTCGTCATCAGGGATGCGTGTACCGCGCGTGGCGATGACGAACGCAGCGAAATCTCGGCGGGCCCCGTCTTTCGTCGTACCTTGGTCATCAGTTATGAACTGGACTACGGACCGCGGTCCCCGATCAAGCCACAATTGCTGACGTTTGAGTTTTCTCCGGAAGCATTTGTCACCAGCCTGGCGTTCGCCCGGACGTTCATCCTGGAGACAGAAATCACCGCGCTGAAAGCGCAGGGCTATGGATCCCGAGTGACCCCGGCCGATCTGCTGATTTTTGGATCTGCCGGCGTGATCGGGAACCAGGTGCGGGCGACCGACGAGTGCGTCCGACACAAGATTCTGGACTGCATCGGGGATTTCGCGCTGCTCGGCTGCGACATCCACGGTCACTTTCGAGCCTATCGTTCCGGGCACAATCTGAATCATTCCATCTGCCGGATGGTGGCCGAGGCGCAACATGCGACTCACCTGCTGCGTCAACCGGCGTGACTACAAAACCTGTTACAAACTTATCGGATGTCGATCAAATGACTCGCCGCATTTCGCCACTCGCCCAAGTCGACCCTCAGGCTCAACTGGGTAGTGACGTCGAAATAGGTCCCTTCTGTGTTGTTGGTCCGGATGTCACACTGGGTGACGGTTGTGTCCTGCAGAGCAACGTTGTCATCGTCGGACACACGACAGTGGGCGAACGCAACCGCTTCTTTCCCGGTGCCGTAATCGGTGGTGAACCCCAGGACTACTGCTATCAGGGGGGGCCGACCCGTGTCGAAATCGGTGACGACAATCTGTTTCGTGAAGGGGTCACCGTCAATCGTGGTGCCGACAAGGAAGATGGCGTCACTCGGATCGGCCATCGGAATTTTCTGATGGCCAATGCCCATGTGGCTCACAACTGCCATGTGTTCAACAACACCATCCTGACCAATGGGGTGTTGCTGGGCGGTCATGTGCATGTACACGACTATGCCATCGTCTCCGGGAATTCCGCGGTCCACCACTTTACGACGCTGGGAACCGGATCGTTTGTCGGAGGAATGTGCCGCGTCGTTCAAGATGTCCCGCCGTACATGCTGTCGGCCAGCGCCGACAATCCGGAAGTCGTGACGATCAATGTCGTCGGCATGCGGCGACGCGGGATCTCGGATACGGCGATTGCCTGTGTCCGAAAGGCGTTCAAGCTGATGTATCGCGAACACAAGAAGCTCGAGGAAATCCGATCCATTTTCGTGGCTGACACCGATGGGATCCTGCCGTTTGAACTGCTGACCCTGTTGAACTTCGTGGAGTGGTCCGCCAAGGGAAAGAACGGTCGCGGTCGAGAAGCCTTCCGAAACCAACCGGCGGTGACGCAGGATGCGGAACGGCGTGCGGCCTGATTAAAACTTTGTCGGCAAGGATGTCGCAGTCAATGATTCGTCAAATCTCGCCGCTGGCGCACGTCGATCCCCGCGCGGAAATCGCCGACTACGTCGAAATCGGCCCGTTCTGCATCGTTGGACCGCACGTGACCCTGGGCGAAGCCTGCCGGCTGGAAGGTCAGGTCACAGTGACCGGCCATACCACGGTTGGTGCCCGCAATCGCTTCTTCGCCGGGGCCGTCATCGGCGCGGACCCGCAGGACGTCGGCTACTCCGGTTCGCCCACGCAGGTGGAAATCGGCGATGACAACATCTTTCGCGAGGGAGTGACTGTCAACCGCGGTGCCGACAAGGAAGATGGCGTGACCCGGATCGGGCATCGCAATTTCCTGATGGCCAACAGTCATGTCGGTCACAACTGCCATGTCTATAACAACGTCATCCTGTGCAACGGTGTCCTGCTCGGTGGACATGTCCATGTCCACGACTTTGCGATCGTTTCCGGGAATTCCGTCGTGCATCAGTTTGCCACACTGGGAACAGGTTCCTTTGTCAGCGGCGGATGTCGGGCACCGCAGGATGTGCCACCCTACATGTTGT
This sequence comes from Planctomycetota bacterium, assembly GCA_018242525.1. Lineage (GTDB taxonomy): Bacteria > Planctomycetota > Planctomycetia > Planctomycetales > Planctomycetaceae > Schlesneria. Next base: position 27,094 of record JAFEBS010000039.1, read on the forward strand.
CGGCGGGGAGTGACAATCCCGAGGTCGTATCGGTCAATGTCGTCGGTCTGCGCCGACGGGGCGTGTCCGAGAATTCGATCCGACAGGTGCAGCAGGCTTTCAAACTGCTGTTTCGGGAACACAGGAAGCTGGATGAAGTCCGCGCCATCATGATCGAAAAGACGAGCGGCGCATTCCCGTTTGAGCTGGTAACCCTGCTGAACTTTGTCGAATGGTCGGCACGCGGCAGAAATGGGCGAGGACGTGAAGCGCTGCGTGAATCTCCTGCGACCTCCGAACCGCTCCGTCGTGCCGCGTGAACCACTCAATTGACTCGTGAATCTGTCTCTCTGGAATTGAAGCCTGAACCATGCCGCGATTAAGAATAGCCGTGATCGGAGTCGGAGCACTGGGTCGTCATCACGCCCGGATCTTGAGCGAGATAGCCGACGTGGAACTCGTCGCCGTCGTCGACAGTCGGGAAGAGCAGGGACGCGAGATTGCCGCCAAGTGCCGGACGAGCTGGCTGGGGGACTATCAGGAACTGCTCTCACGCGACATCATCGACGCGGTTTCGGTGGTCGTTCCGACAGTGGCACACCGGCAGGTTGCCGGGGATTTTCTGAGTGCCGGGATTCCAGTGCTTGTCGAAAAGCCACTTGCGGCAAATGTGAATCAGGCCGGGGAATTGGTGGATCTGGCGGCGGAACGGGGAACGTTGCTGCAGGTCGGCCACATCGAACGATTCAACCCCGCCTTCCAGGTGGCTCGGGATCGAATTCACCAGCCGAAATACATCCGGGCCGAGCGAACGAGCGCGTACACGTTTCGGTCCACCGACATCGGCGTCGTCCACGACCTGATGATCCACGACATCGATCTGGTGCTTTCGCTTGTTCGCAGCCGGTTGAAAAACGTCGAAGCGTTTGGAGTCACTGTGATTGGCGGACATGAAGACGCCGTTCAGGCTCGTCTGCGCTTCGAAAACGGTTGCATTGTTGACTTGACCGCCAGCCGCATCAGCCCCGTCGTCAGCCGTTCACTACAGGCCTGGTCGGGGTCGGGCTGCGTCACCTGCGACATGCACAGTCGGGACGTCAAGCATTATGCCCCGTCCGACAAACTGCGGTTCGGTCCTTCGCCGCTCGAACTGGCCCGTCTGCCGGGGGCCGACATCGAACAACTGAAGAAGGAGGTGTTTGGCCAGTTCGTGCAGGTGGAAACTCTACCGGTCGATGCCTCAGGCCCAGACGCCCTGACGCGGGAATTGACCGAATTTGTCGATTGCGTCGTGACAGGTCGACCACCGCACGTGGACGGTGTGGAAGGACTGGCGGCGATGGTGGTCGCAGATGAAGTTTTGAAGAGCGTTGCCGAACACCAATGGGACGGCCATGCCGACGGCGCGATCGGCCCTCATCCCCATCGGTCCTCCGGGCAATTCGCTGCGTGAGGCTTTGGCTGGCAAACGGGTCTGCCCTCCCAACGTGGTTCCTGTCTCCAGTGGGTGGGCAAGGCCGGTGCTGGACCGCGTCGAATTCGCGGAGCGATTCACGCCAGTTCGGCCAGCGCGGCAGCGACTTCCGCCACATGGCCATCGACCTTCACCTTGGGCCAGGTGGCGGCGATTTTTCCCGTCTTGTCGATCAGGAATGTGGCCCGCTGAATGCCCATCGACTTTTTGCCGTACATGTTCTTTTCGACCCACACGCCATATTTCTCGGCGATGGTGTGATCTTCATCCGCCAACAGCGGAAACGGCAGCGAAAACTTCGCGGCAAACTTCTGATGGGAGCCAACCGAATCGGTGCTCACCCCCAAGACTACTGTGTCGGACGATTCAAATGTGCCGATCTCGTCTCGAAATCCGCAGGCTTCGGTCGTGCAACCTGGGGTATCGTCGCGAGGATAAAAATACAGGACCACATGTTTCCCCAGATAGTCCTTCAGCGAAATCGTCTGACCACTGCTGGCAGGAAGCTTAAAGGCGGGAGCTTTTGACCCGACTGCTGGTGTTGCCATGTTTTCATTGCCTTGTGAGTTACAACGGGGATCTGCTGGCATCGCGGCGGTGCGCCATGGCAGCGGTATACCAAGAAAACATTTGCTCCATCAATTCTCCGCGAATCGTCGTAAGAGTCTGAGGTTGGTGGACAACTCTGCCAAAACTTGTGGTTGCAGAGAATTCGCAACGTTTTATGCATAATGTTGTTATGGCGATGCGTTGTGTGAGAAACGTCTGGACTTGACCGAACTGGCCTGCCAATCCCATAATTTCATGTTCCCCCTCAGCACCGCCCTCCAACTTCGCCCGCCATTCTCTGAAAGTTTCCGCCGATGTTGAAGCAAACTGAGTTGGAAGAATTCAAGCGGTTGCTGCTCGTGTTGCGAGCTCGGATTCGCGGTGATGTCAAGCATTTAACCGACGAAGCGCTCGACCGGAACGAGAATGGATCCGAGTCCAAGTCGCCAACTCATCTTGCAGAACTTGGCACGGAAACCTACGAACAGGACTTTGCACTTCGACGTGTTGAAAATGAACAGGAAGTTCTCGACGAAATCGAAGAAGCGCTGCAACGGATCGAAGACGAGTCTTATGGGATTTGTACCGGCTGCCAGGAAGCGGGGAGATCTGTCTCGAAATCCCTGATCCCTAAGGCGCGGCTGCGTGTGATCCCCTATGCCAGGAACTGCGTCGAATGCGAACGGAAGCGCGAAGAGAGCGGGTACTAGCAACGGCTACTGGAAGACCCGAGGCCGCAGGCGTTGTCACGAATGCGTTGTCGCCTGCTGGTGCTGCGCCCGGTCTGGAGACTGTTTCCACGAACCCGTCGCTTCGATTGGCCGTGGTTGTCGCCATCGCCATCGCCGGCCTCAGTTGGGATTTGTGGACCAAGCAGGAGGTCTTTCGCCAACTGGGCCATCCCGGCTTCCACCCCATCTGGAAGGGGCAACTTCTGGGAGTTTCCATCCGGTTTCAACTGGAAACGGCTTTTAATCATGGTGCCTTGTGGGGAATTGGCCAGGGGCGAACGTGGTTGTTCGCGGCCTTGAGTTTTGTGGCCATCACTGCGATTGGCTACTTCTTGTGGAATCGCCAGGCCATTTCCTCACGCTGGCTGACCACAGTCACGGGACTGTTGCTGGCCGGAACGCTGGGAAACCTGTACGACCGACTGGGGTTGCACGGTTGGACCGATGAACGTGGGAAGGCCGTCTACGCAGTCCGCGATTTCCTGGACTTTTACTTCTTCAATGACAGCTTTCACTGGGCGACATTCAACTTCGCCGACACGTATCTGGTCGTGGGAGCAGCCATGCTGGTTGTGCATTCGTTCTGGTCTCAGCCCGACGCGGGCAAGCCTGATCGCACCGTCTGAGACTCGTCGCCCAGGCGGTTCTTTCGGTCACGTGGCGATTTCCACCGGTGTCTTCGCCTGGGTCCAGATGCATAACAGGATGCCCAGGCCATACAGCATCAACAGTGGGATCATCATCATCAGCATGGTCATTGGATCCGGGGTCGGCGTCAGCAGCATGGACAGGACTGCGATCACCATGACTGCGATGCGCCATTGCGCCAGGTAGTGCTGCACCGTGAACAGGTTGATCTTCGCCAGGAACAACATGATCAGCGGCAGTTGAAAACTGAGGCCAAACATCAGCGGCAGCATGATGGCGAAACTGATCCATTCGGAAATCCGGATCTGGGCGGTTAACTCGATGCGGGCGTTGAATCCCAGCAGGAAATCGAGCACCACTGGCAGTACCGCGTAAAAGCAGAAAACTACGCCACCCAGGAACAGCCCGATGCTCATCGGCAGATACATGTAGATGTACTTACGTTCGTGGGGGTAAAGACCAGCGGCGACGAACAGCCACAGTTGGTAAAACACCCAGGGACTGGCCAGGATCAGGCCGGCCACGAACGAGACCTTCATATAGGTGACAAACGCCTCCTGCACATTGAACGTCACCGGTCGTTCGATCTTTTCGATCCCGGTCCGGAATTGCAGGAAGGATTCTGACTGGGCCTTCAGGATCAGTTTCTTTTCTTTCAGTTCGTCAGGTGCCACGGGATAAGTCCCCGGAAGAGCCTGGTGCAGTTGATCGGCCAATTCGTGAGCCGAAAGCTCCAGGGAGATGGTTCGCCGCGCTTCAGGAGTCACCAGTGGGGCATTCTCCGGCAGGTTTGCATCTGAAGTATCCGGCGGGAAGACCTGGTGCTTAAACCATTCCCACAGGCTGAAACCCTTGACGTTGTCTTCGACCTCGACTTTGACTTTGACGAAGTTGGCCCGACGCAGCGCTTGATCTACCGGTTCGCGGATCAGGCGAACCAGGCTTTCTCCGTAAATCAAAGTGAAGATGACGCACACGGACAGGCCCAACAGAGCCCGAATCAGGTGCAGTCGCAGGATTTCCAAATGCTCGCCGAACGTCATCGTCGAGTCATCAAACAGATCTTTGCCAGTTGCCATGAATCACTCCAGTCACACGGACTGCGCATCTTGAGGTCGGGGGAGGACGAACGCAAGTCGCGCGTCAAAGGTGAGAAGTCGAGTGCCGCCAGTCCATCCGAACACAACGAATGTGTCGAAAGTGCGGTGTCCACTCGAATTGGCCCGGCAGATGGCAAGGCTGAAGAGCGGGGTTACCCCTCTGATTTTACGCAATTCATGGCGCTTGTCCAGCCGTTCAGGCCTCCGCTGCAAAAATCACCCTGGTACCTGCTATGCCGCCGGGGGGCCAAGCACCACCGCGGCGCAAATGACAAGTGCAATGAACGCGAAGATGATCGTCACCATTTGGAACACCAGCTTGCGGGTCCGTTCCCAGTGCATGGCAATGAAGACGAAAATGGCAAATGGAGCGAACCAGACCAGGAAGCCCCAAAGAACACTTTCCCGGAATCCCTCGACGATGAACGAAATGGAATTGATCAGGATGGCCAGGTACAACCCGCAAAACGATCCGGCGATCACTCCACCTGGAACGCCGACATTGGTCAGGGCTCCAAACAACATCCCGCCGATCAGTCCCATCAACAGGCAAACCAGCGGAACCATGACTCCTTCGGCAAGGTCCTTCTGCCATGTTCGGGGAGCGTCGTCGTCATCGGGATCGCGCCGCTCTTTGGCGACGTATTTGTATTCCTTGGCCTTGTCGATCAGTTCCAGCCGTTCGCGGAAATAGAATGTAAAGACCCCGTTGGTGCGCATGTTGAACATGCCGATGAAGCCCAGGGGCAGGCACATCACTGCCAGGATGATCGCAGGGCCAATCAACGGCGTGAAGTCGACGTCGGCTGGGGTGCCAATCGAGGTGACGTCAACGGGGGTTGCATTCTTGCCCTTTGGAGCATTTTCTGCCGCACGAAGTTGTCGGTTGATGTCGGCATTGTACTCCATCGTGTTGACGATGGTGTTGATGTCATTCCCCCAGACGGCACCAATCGTCGCCGCACCGGCGATCAGGGGAATGCTGGTGATCAGCAGCCACATGAACCAGACCGAACTGCCGCCAATTGTCCGAAACCAGAACTGAATGACCTTCCAGAACATCCAGCCGGGCATGGAAATCGGCATCGTCATGTGAGCCATGACACCGGGCAACATCCAGATCACCGGGATCAGTCCCACGCCGATGCAAACCCCCATCATCCATTCCGGTTGCCCGGTCTGTACCAGGTAATATCCGATTCCCGCCGGTATCGCGATGAGCGGAACGACGACGACGGCCGTCCACGCGACCGCAATCACCCCCTTGGAGCTGGCCAGGAAGAAGTCGAAATTCAACTTCTTGAATTTATCCTTGCGCTCCAGCGTCAGCTTGATGACTTCGGTGTCCAGATACCACAGCCAGCCGGGGATGACCAGGAACGCGACAGTGAAGCAGAGGCCGAAGAACGCCCGGGGTGGCCACGCGGAAATCCACAGGTACATAAAAGCACAGAACAGGGAAATCAACAGGCAGATCAGGGTATACAGGTTGGTTCGCCAGCAGAGACCCTGGTTCTTAATCACAAAACTGAAGGCGTTCTTTGCCAGGCCCGGGTAGAAATCTGCTGGATCCGGACCTTTGAGCGCCCTCTTGCGGGCCTTGACGCCCAGTCCGCCGGATTGGATGTCATACCCGCACTTGGGGCATTCCGTTTCCTCTTCGTCCAGAAGCTCCATGTCATACCCGCACTTGGAGCAAATCCGGGCGTTCGCGTCTTCGGCACGACGCAGATCCAGCGAAGCCAAAGCGTCTTCCGAATCCACCGGCTTCGAGGCTTTGGCGACAGGCTTCTTCTTCGGCTTTTCGCCGTCCTTCTTGGAGACCTGCGAATCCCCGGTGGGGACCGCAATTCTGGTGTCACATGCCGGACACTTCACCGCTTTGCCGCGGGCGGTATCTGGTACGGTCAACACCTTGTCGCAGCTCGTGCAGCGAACTTTGACGGGCATGGAAATCGCCTTCGGGTAACTGGCTGCCTGCGGCCATCTTGTGAAGGATGAGCGAGCGCGACCGCTGGCAGCAGAAGTAACGGAATCAAACGGAATTCAGGAAGTTTACGGTTCGACGTGCCGTTCTCGCAACGGAGGCAACCCGCAAGTCCCAGAGAGTTCGCAGATTGATGTCAGTTTCCCCGGAAACGCAGTGCGTCCGCGAAACTTTTTTGCCCCATGTGGGGTTTACTGTATCATCCCCACCGTCGTGGCCGCTCTGATTCGGCGGTGCAGTCCACGACTTTTCGCGTCCGTTTTTCCGAGTCTTGCCTTAAGGAATCGACCATGGTGCGAAGGCCAAATCTGCAGACCGGCCTGATATTCGCCGTGATTTGCGGGACCGCGCTGACTGTTTCGGCTGCGAACCGGGGCCGTTCCGCGGGAACTTCCCCGCCCCATGCCGCGCAGGTTGCCGCCGAGGTCGATCAATTGATTCTGGCCGACCTGCAAAAAAATGGGGTCAAACCGGTCGACCGCTGTAACGACGCGGATTTTGTACGCCGTGTGACGCTGGACATCACGGGTCAATTACCGTCGCCACGCGATGTCACCATCTTTGCGCTGGATCCGGAACCGAACAAGCGGGCCGTCGTGATCGAACAACTGCTGCGCTCGCCGGAATACGGCAAGAACTGGGCACGGTATTGGCGGGACGTGATCTACATGCCCGCGACGGAAAATCGTGCCCGCATCGCTCAATCCGAATTTGAAGTCTGGATGGCAGACCGACTGAATTCCGCCAGGGGTTGGGACCAGACGGTCACGGCCATGTTGACCGCGACAGGCGACGTTCAGGAACATCCTGAGACGGCACTCTTAATCGCTCAGGGAGCCCAGGCACCGGAGATCGCTGCCGAAGCGAGCCGTATTTTCCTGGGGATTCAGATGCAGTGTGCCAACTGTCACGACCACCCGTCGGATATCTGGAAACGGAATCAATTCCACGAACTGGCCGCGTATTTTCCCCGGATCGCCATCCGCCAGATGCAGCAGCCAATTTCATTTGAAATCGCCTCGGTCAATTCCGATCGCGGGCGGGGCGACTTCATGCGGGAAAACCCCGAACGGTTTATCTCCATGAACGATCGGAACAACGATGGGAAACTGACCAGGGAAGAATTGCGCAGCCGGGCTCCCGCCGGGATGCCGCCTCAATTCCTGGATCGTATCTTCGAACTGGGGGACAGCAACAAGGACGGGGCACTGAATCTGGCCGAATTGAAGTCGTTGCCGATGCCCGATCAGTCTCGCCGCGGTTCGACCGAACATTACATGCCCGACCTGAACGATCCATCCTCGAAGGGAAAACTGGTGGAGCCGAAGTTTTTTGTCGACGGTTCGACCCCGGGTCACGGGTTGTCGGACGACGATCGTCGGGCGGCAGTGGCCAAAGCCTTCACGTCGCCGGACAACCCCTGGTTTGCCCGCGCCATCGTCAATCGGATGTGGTGTGAATTCCTGGGTGAAGGGTTCTACATGCCGGTCGACGACCTGGGACCTACCCGCGCCGCGCGCTTCCCGGAGGCGATCGACGCTCTGGCCGCGGGCTTTGTCGCCAATCACTATGATTTGAAATGGCTGGTTCGATCCATTGCCAATTCGCAAACCTACCAGCGCCGGGTGGCTCCAAAGTCATCAGCCGAGGATGCATTGCCGTTTGCCTCAGTGACCCCCACGCGACTGCGGGGCGACGTGGTCTTCAATTCATTGATGCAGGTGCTGGGAATTGATGAAGAAAATGCGGGTGGCCCCCGCGGTGCCATGATGATGGGTGGACCTCGAGCGTATCAGCGTACCCCGCGATTCCAGTTCGATGTCCTGTTTGGCGTCGATCCCTCCGTTCCCAAGGATGACATCACCGGGAATGTGCCGCAGTCGCTGTTCCTGATGAACACCAACTCGTTCAGGACAGCCTTGTCCGGGACCAACACGAACACGCGGCTGGGCAGGATCCTGCGTGAAAACCGCGATGATCGGGATGCACTCAGTGAAGTCTACCTGCTGGTGCTGTCCCGCGAACCGTCGAACCACGAGGTGGAAATCTGCGAGGGATACCTGAAGGACGTCGGACAGCGGACGGAGGCCTTTGAGGATGTGATGTGGAGTCTGCTGAATTCGAGCGAGTTTCTATCCAAGCGATAAGTCCGGCATCAGCCCTGTGAGAATACGTACGCCGGGTCCACCAATTCAAACAATGCCGACGCTGGCAGCGCCGGGTACAAATGGAGCCATTATGCCACCTGTTTCCTGGCACGAAGACGTGGTTTTGACCCGACGTACGTTGTCGCGACGCGGATTTCTGTACGGGACCTCGGCCGCTGCGGCCGCTGGAGCCTTTAACTTTCGGGATCTGATGTCTGCCCAGGCAGCCGACCTGCGCAAGCAGGGTCGCGCGATGATTCTGCTGTTCATGCAGGGGGGGCCATCTCAACTGGAAACCTTCGATCCCAAGCCAGGCACGGAAACCGGTGGCCCGACGACGGCAATCGGCACTGCGGTTCCCGGGATCCAGATTGCCGAAGGCTGGGAACAGACCGCAAAACAGATGCAGGACGTTGCCATCCTGCGTTCCCTGACGAACAAGGAAGGACAGCACGAACGTGCCGTCTATCAACTGCACACGGGGTACATTCCCTCGGGCTCGATCAAGCATCCGTCACTGGGCTGCAACATCGCCCGTGAGTTGTCACCGGCGGATCGGGAACTGCCGGCCGTCGTGTCGATTGGCAACGGTCGCGCCGCTGGAACCGGCGGCAGCGGTGCTGGTTTTCTGGGTGTCGATTACGAGCCGTTCCACGTGCAGAATCCCGGTACTCTGCCAGAGAATGTCGCCACGGCAGTCAACGAATCGCGTTTCAAACGGCGGCTGGGGTTACTCGACAGGCTGGAAGGGGATTTTGCCTTGCGCGGGGGCGAAGCGGTCGTGGAAAGTCACCGCCGCATCACCGACAAATCGGCGAAGCTGGTCTTGAGTCCCCTGACCAGGACGTTTGATTTCAGCCAGGAATCCGCAGCAACGCGGGAAAGTTACGGCAATACGGAGTTCGGTCGGGGTTGCCTGCTGGCCCGTCGGCTGGTGGAATCGGGTGTGACTTTTGTTGAGGTGCGGTTGGGAAACTGGGACACCCATCAGGACAATTTCGACGCGGTGAAGGGACTGGCCCGCCAATGCGACCCGGCTCTGGCAGCGCTCATCGCCGATCTGAAGCAGCGCGGCTTGTTTGACAAGACGCTCATCGTCTGGACAGGTGAATTCGGCAGAACACCACGGATCAACCCGCGCACCGGTCGCGATCACTGGCCGCGTAACTTCAATGCCCTGCTGGCGGGTGGGGGGATTAAGGGTGGTCAGGTGATTGGAGAAACGTCGAAAGACGGAACCAGCCTGACCAAGGATCCCGTCAGCGTACCCGATCTGTTCTGCTCGATCTGCAAATCGCTGAACGTGAATCCGGCCAAGGAAAACATGAGCCCCATCGGTCGACCCATGAAGATTGTCGATGGCGGCCAGCCCGTGGAAGGGTTGTTCGCATAATTTCCGACATCCAGCCCGCCGCAACATCCAGAGCTTGCAGGCGAAACACCCTGGCGACAAACCGGGGTTGTTCGTTGATCCAGGTTGAATACATGGGAAAGCTTCAGGCGGCAGATGGACCTGTTCAACGCGTGAATCGCAACACCAACCGAATCAAATCTCCCGATTCGGACAGTGATCTGACACGGCTGCGAGCGGCTCGTTGGCCCAGGGCGGGCGAATAGCCGTGATGATGATCGACGATTGCCAGAGCTCGCGCGACGTCGTCCGTCGTCAATCGAGTTCGTTGGTCACCCGCGGCCAGCCAGCGTGCGATCCACAGTGTCACCGGCAGAATCAGGGCAAGGCTGTGGAACCCTTCCACAAACGGGACATCGTAATACGCCGGTCCGCAGAAGTGCAGCCCCTGGACTTTGACGCGAAAGTAGCGGCAGAAAATCTCCTCCTGTTCCGGGGTCAGCCCGCCAAACGATTGCTCAACTTCCGCAAACTTCACCGATCGAAACAGATCCTGCAGCGGCGGGATCTCGCCTTCACCGCGTGAGAACTTCCAGACGGCTCGTAACAGTCGCCAGCGACCGATCCAGCCTTCACGGAGATCGGCTGCGGTATCCTTGCGGGCATACTGAGCGACCAGCAGTCGAAAGTACAAACGTCCCACCGCCGTCGGCTCGGTCCCCGCAGTTTGAAGTGTGGGCGCTTCCACACGTGCCGCCTCCTGAACGAGTTCCAGGAAGTCGCGAATGCGCTCGCCACGTAGTTTCGTAAAGCTGGATTGACCCACCAGCGAAGTCCAGACGATCGCCTGCAGCAGCCGATCTCCCAGCGGGATGTTTGGCTGTGCCAGCGTGGCATCCAGGGCGTCGACGAATCGATGAAAGTCTGGCCAGTCAACGCGATCCAGCACATTGAGGGGGGGAGCGGGCATCGACGGGGCACCGGTTGGAACGACCATGTCCGCAATGGTGCGAATCTCAGACTGCTGCTGATGGACGGGCCGGCCTGCGTTCTTCACGACGGACGGGCAACTGAACCGCAGGCTGACGGCAACGGATTTTCCGGCCGGGTGGAACGCATAGGGATACACCCGACAAGCGAGCGGTTTGCCGGATTCCCCAAACTTGGCGTGGATCCGGCACAGCCCGTTTTCGTTCAGAAAGACACACGCTCCATCGGCTTGGTGCGCCAGGCGATATCCGGCCGAGCTCAGCCAGCCCCCCATGCGGACCATGGTTTTACCTCCGGGGATGCCATCCTCTGCCGTCCAATTCTGGCTGAGGATCTTTTGCCGCTCGGCTTCGGTGATTTCAATCTGGTGCTGGCGGCAGCAACCCCCGCAGTTGTGGCAGTCCCAGTTCTGCAAGATCGGCAAAGTCAGACGTACCGATGCCATTTCCAGATCCCATTCGGTCGCAGCAACAAAAACTCAAACCCTGATCCCCACGGAATTTCGTGATTGACCGAACCTAGCGGATAGGAGTCGGCAATAAAAGCGCCAGGCCGCGAGAACTGCTTGCCAAGCGAGCATGGAAACGCCATCATTGACGCCGGGGGACTGGCCTTGCCCGGTACAAGGGGCGAACCCACCTCCGATTCATTGAATGACCATCGGGCGACGAGCACCTGCCGTCCGGTTCAGTTGGTTTCACTTCGGCATCGCTCTGGAAGTCCAATTTGAGGAATCTGTGCATGGCCCTCACAAATCTAAAACAACGCCGCATGGTTGGGTTCTGGACGACCGGCTTGCTGACGGCACTCGCTGTTGGCTGCGGTCGGTCGGCGCCCCCGCTCCCCCCCAGTCAGACTCCTGCGACAGGTCAGGTTCCCCCTTCCGCTCCCATGATGCCGCCAGGGGCACCCGGGATGCCCGGGGCACCGGGGATGCCCGGAGCGCCAGGGGGCTCACACGGTGCCATGCCAGCGACGGCCGGAATGCCTGCGACAGCGGGAATGCCGGAAACTCCGGGGGCACATGGAGCACCACCCACTGCGACGGCCGTCGGGACTCCAGGAGCGCCTGCACCTGGCGCTCATGGGGCTCCTCCAGCATCGATTCCAGCCGGTGGCCCACAAGTTGCAGGCTATGCCCCGCCGGGTGCACCTGGATATCCACCCAGTTCAATACCGGGCGGTCCGCAGGTCGCAGGACATGCCCCGCCGGGTGCGCCCAGCGCGCCGGGTGCTCCGCCATTCGCCACTCCGGCTGCCGGGCATGGGCCTCCGCCAGCAGGTGTTCCCGCTTCGGGCCCGCCGGGTGCGAGTTATCTTCCGCCGGGGGCGCCGGGTGTTGCTCCTGGATATGGTCAGGCTCCTGGAGCGCCGGGCGTTGGACCGATGCCAGGGGCACCTGGTTATCCACCTGGTTATCCACCCAGTACAATACCGGGCGGTCCGCAGGTCGCGGGAAATACCCCGCCGGGTGCTCCGCCATTCGCCACTCCGGCTGCCGGACATGGACCTGGCCCTGCTGGCTTTCCCGCCTCGGGCCCACCGGGGGCAGGTTATCCTCCGCCGGGCGCGCCCGGGGTGCCTCCCGGACATGGTCAGGCTCCTGGAGCTCCAGGTGTTGGCCCGATGCCAGGTGTTGGCCCGATGCCGGGTGCGCCAGGCGTTGCAGGGGCCGGGCCGGGTGCAATTCCGGGGCCAGGTGGCGTTCCGGGCGGTCCGGGCGGAGGAAGTGCTCCCAAATTTGAAGAAGGTTCCGCCGAGGATACCCTGCTCAAATTCTGTACTGCAATGGCGAGCAGCAATCTGACCGACGCTGGCCAGTACGTCAGTTCAAAAGCCAAGGGAGTCCTGGCTCAGATTCGAGATGGCAATGTCACTGATGAGAAGCTGGAAACGCTGAAAAGCTCGTTCACACTGGAAAATCTGACGCTAAAGCCAAGCCGTCCGATCAGCGGAACCGGTAAAACAATTGTTCTGGCCAACAAGGTGGAGACACTGAGTTTCACACTGATGAAAGAAGATAGTGGCTACATGCTGCGTGAATTCCGGCAGTCAAAGCTTGCTAAATAGATCCAGCATATTCAGGCAATTTTCATTTGGCAAACCCGGTATTCCAAAGGACACCGGGTTTGTCTTATTCTATGGCGTTGGCGAAGATGTTGCCTGAACTGCGGATTTGAGGCGCCGGATGCCGGACGTGTTGGCAATTCAATGGGACAAGAAGCGGCTGCGAGTGATCGAAGCCAGCATCGGCGCGAGTGTTCGCGTTGTGCAGAGTTTCATGGTCGACGTTCCGGAACTGCCGAAGTCGACGTGGTTGCGTGACGCTTTGCGCCACCACGGAACCACGGCCCGACAGGTCCTCGTCTGTTTGCCTCGTGAAGATGCCATCCTGCGTCAATTGGAACTGCCGGATGCCCCGGACGATGAACTGCCGTCGCTGGTTTACTTTCAAGCTTCGACCCGCTCAACAACCCCGCTGGATCAGTTGCTGGTCGATTACCTGCCGTTGCCCCGACGGCCTGGTACCGTTCAACGGGACGTCCTGCTGGCGACCGTGCCGCGAACGACCGTTGATCCCATTCGCGCGGCTCTGACGGACGCTGGTCTGGATCTGATTTCGCTGACGCTCACTTCCTTCTCGCTGGCAGAACTGGTGCTGCGGGCTGAAGTGATGCACGGTCCCGGGACGCGCAGTCGGCTGGTGGTTCTGGCGGATTCAAGTCGGCTGGAAGTGGTGTTGCTCGGTCGGCACGAACCGCTGGTGGCACACCTGGCCCGTCCCCCGGTTGACGATGCGGGCCATCCCATCATTGCCAAGGCGGCCGCTGACATTTCGCGAATCCTGGTCCCGGCTCAACCGTGGCTGGCCGACAGTCCCATCGAACGAATCTGGTTGCTCGAAGAGGGTACTGAATGGGTGGGTCTGGACAACGCTTTGCACGAGCGCTGGAATTGCCCGGTGGAACGGTTCAACCTGCAGTTGGCGGGCAAGATTCGCGACTTGGAACTGAGCAAGTTCACCGAGTCGATTATTTCGTTTGCGCCAGCCCTGGGCCTGGCCTTGGGGCGGCTGCAGCCGCGATCACCCGTGCTGGACCTGCTGCACCCCCGCCAACCTCGCCCCAAGCAGGATCCTCGAAAAGTCCAGATCGCGGCCAGTGCCGCTGCTGTGCTGCTGGTTGCCACCATTTCCGCTGCGTACTTTCAACTCTCCATGAAACGTCTGGAAACGAGCATCGAAGAGGCGACCAGGAAGGCAAGCGAATTGTCGAGTGAATTGACGCGTGGCGAACCGGATCGCAAAGCGGCGAATGAGATTCAGGACTGGAAATCGCATGACGTCAATCAACTGCGACAGTTCGAGCAACTGTATGAACTGATGCAGGGGACGGAACGTATTGTCGTCTCCGAATACACGTTTGGGCCGGGCACAGGGGATGCCATCGCGAAATTGCATGCCACAGGGAACGCCCGCGAACGCGTTGACTCGCAATTGTTGACTCAGCGCATGGCCGACGCGAACCGGTATCGCGTCAAGCCGCGCGAAGTAATCCAGCAAAACCACGATTCGGATTATCCCGTCCGCTTTGAACTCGACACGGATCTGATCCAGCCGGGCGGCACCAGGCAGACACAATCACCCTCGACAGCCACGAAGGGCAAGTGACGCGAGCATGCAACGGCGCGAACAATATCTGCTGATCGGACTGGTGGCTGCCGTCGTCCTGTGGTTCGGCGGTGGTCTGGTCAGTTCCCAGATCATGGGTCCGTTGCGCGACAAACAGGCCGAATTGACCAGGCTGGAAACGAAGAACGACGAGTCGACCAAGTCGCTGTTGTTGCTGGCGAAACAACGCAAGAACCTCAGCGACTGGACCCGACGCAGCCTGCCTCCCGACCCGGTGAAGGGAAAGAATCGACCGAGTGCGCTCAATGCCCAGCGACTGTATCAAGACTGGTTGCACGACCTGGCCCAACTGAGCGGCTTCGACGACTTGAAGGTGCTTCCCGACCGCACGTCTGTTTCCAAGGACAACGTGTATGTTTCGGTCAGCGTCAAGATTGAAGCCGATGCCCGCTACGAACAACTCTGCAGGTTTCTGGATCGATTCTATCGGACGGACCTGCTGCATCGAGTCGCCTCCCTGCGCGTGACCACGAATGAGTCCGAGGGAGATCCGCTGCTCAAGATCGTATTGGAGGCCGAAGGCCTGGCGCTGATCAAAGCTCCCCAGGTTCGCCGGCTGTTTTCCCAGACGATACTCGCCGAAGATCTTCTGGATGATGCGACCGTGATGATCGTGACTGACAACGAAGATTTCCCGACGAAGCCGGGGTTCAGAATCCGCGTGCGCAATGAATATATGAAGGTGACCGCAATTGACGGTACCGCGTGGACGATTGAGCGAGGCCAGGATGCAACGACCCCCGCCAATCATCCGCTGGGAACAATTGTCGGGCACGTGCGTCAGAACGACGAGGTCTCCGAACGGTCCGCGGACGAGATCAAGCAAATGCTCAGCACGAACATCTTTGTGAAGCCGGCACCGCCAGTCCAATACAAGCCTAGAATCTCGACACTCAGTGAGAAAATCGTCACGCGTGGCAAGCCCATCGACTTCAATATCGTGTTTCTGGGGTATGACCCGTCCCGGGGGAAACCCGAGTTTTCGCTGGTGGAACCGCTACTGCCGGGGGCGCGCCTGGACAAGGTGACGGGTAAGTTTTCCTGGAATCCGTCTGCCGACCAGAAAACGGGCACGTACACCTTTAAGTTCGACATCAAGCACCCGTCAGCCGCGGGCGGAAAACTCGTTGAGTCGGTCAAGATTGCGCTGATTGAACCCAATA
Source organism: Planctomycetota bacterium (assembly GCA_018242525.1). Taxonomy (GTDB): domain Bacteria; phylum Planctomycetota; class Planctomycetia; order Planctomycetales; family Planctomycetaceae; genus Schlesneria. The sequence continues at coordinate 42,904 of JAFEBS010000039.1, forward strand.
CCGCTCCCAAAGTTGCCACCGGTCCGGTTCCGGTCGTTTTCCTGGGTCGGACATGGAAGTTCAGTCCGACAGCCACGGACGCGGAAACATCGTCAGCCAAGCTGACTTGGAAACTGGGTGAGGGTTCCCCCGCCGGAATGGAAATCGACAGCAAGACAGGCGTCATGACCTGGACCCCGGGTGATTCCGTCGATGTGGGTGATGTCACCGTCTCGGTCGTTGTTTCCGATGATGGCACGCCGCCTCAATCGACGACGCAGTCCCTGAAGTTAAAAGTTCAGGATGATGCCGCCATGTTCACATTCCTGACCACGATTTTTTCCGTCAATGGAAATGTCCTGGCCAAATTGTACGATCGGTCGCAGGACAAACAGACCGAACTTCGCGTCGGAACACAGTTCGCCGTGGCCGACATCAAGGGGACCGTGACCAGGATCGACCAGAAGTATCTGCTGTTCAATAGCACTGACGGGCTGCACCGGCTGGAACTTGGTCAGTCCTTGCGTGAATTCACGACCGAGAAAGTCGACAAGATCGAAGTCCCCGACGCCACGCTGCCGGCGAACGCCGGGTCGAAGGCGACGACAAAGGAAGCTCCCGTCGAAGCGGACGTTGAAGAGCGGTCCGTGGACTGATGCCGACACTTGCTTTGTGAGCCGCAAGGCGCTAGCCGCGGGTGTATTTCCAATCGTACCCCACGAATCGGCGGCTCCGTCCTCCCCCCCCGGGAATCATCGTAACCTCACCGCGGACGACGCCGCGCGGTAACCTTGTTATTATGCATGCCCGAATCTGATTGGCCGGGCCTGACTGAGCATAAGGAACTGTACTTCGTGACCAACGCCGAACCTGCCACCAAACCCACTGCTTCCAAGGGCGGACTCTTCAGCGACCTCAAGATTCTCTGGCACATGGCTGTCACGGGCGGGCGTGGGAAAACGCACGAAGAACGCCTGGAAAACTTCTATTCCGGCCAGGCCGCCGGATACGACGCGTTTCGCAAGCGACTGCTGCACGGGCGTGAAGAATTGTTCGCGTCACTCCCGACCACTCCTGGTGGCGTCTGGGTCGACATGGGGGCCGGGACCGGCGAAAACGCCGAAAACTGGGGTGAGCGGCTGAAGGATTTTTCAAAGGCTTACCTCGTTGACCTCAGTTCGTCCCTGCTTAAAGTGGCCGATCAGCGGATCGCCGCTCGCAACTGGCAGAATGTCTCCACCGTCCATGCGGATGCAACCAAATTTCTGCCGCCCGAGGGCGCGGCCGATATCGTCACCTTTTCGTACTCGCTGACAATGATCCCCGACTGGTTTCTGGCCCTGGATCAAGCCCGACGAATGTTGAAGCCGGGTGGGATCCTGGGTGTCGTCGATTTCTTTGTTGCTCGCAAATGGCCCGCCGAAGGACTGACCAGACATCGCTGGTCAACCCGTACGTTCTGGCCCACCTGGTTCGCGAATGACAATGTGTTCCTGAACGGCGATCACATCCCCTACCTGCAAAGCCGGTTTGAAACGGTTGTCTTGCAGCAACATCGTGGCACGGTACCTTACCTTCCATTGGTTCGGGCACCGTACTACCAGTTTGTTGGCCGAAAGCCGCTGAGCGAGTCCTGACGATTTGGCGGGACCGACGGACCGAGGTCACCCGCCTTTGATTCACGCTGAACAGGGACCGCACGGAGGATGGTTGACGATGGCGAGAATCTTTTACAGCATGGCCGGCGAGGGACGCGGACACGCCGTTCGCGTCCGGACCCTGGTCGAACATCTGCGGCATGACCACGAACTGGTGCTGTTCGCCCCCGACGACGCCTATGAATTCCTCGTCAAATCGTATGGTGATGACAAGTCGGTCGAGAATGTGCGATTGCTGCGAATTCCCGGGATCAAGTTTCACTATACGGGCGGAAAGCTGGATCTGTTCAAATCCATCGGGCATGGCCTGAGTTATGCCCGGCGTGAACTGCCGAAGCTGGTCGATGCCTTTCGTCGCCGGATCGAAGCGGAGCAGCCGGACCTGTGTATTTCCGACTTCGAGCCAGCGCTGCCGCGCGCCGCTCGTCGTGCGGGTGCCCCCCGGATGAGCATCGACCATCAGCATGTGTTGCTGGCCTATGACCTGAAGACGCTTCCCCTGCTGCTGCGTCGTTACGCCTGGTGGATGAGTTGGTCGGTGCGCTGGTACTACGGTCGCGGCCACTATGAAGCTGTCGCATCCTCGTTTTACACGCCGCCGCTGAAGCCGGGCTTTGAGAATGTGCGACAAGTGGGGCCGATGTTGCGTGAAGATCTGGTGGCTACGATGCCATCGCAGGGGGACTTCCTGCTGTCCTACCTGCGGACCAATACGCCGCCGCACGTTCTGGAAACGTTGGCCGCCTGCGGCCTGGAGGTGCGCGTTTATGGATTGGGCGAGCGACCGCGACACGGGCGGATTTCGTTCCATGCGATCGACGAACGCCGGTTTGTTGACGACCTGGCCAGTTGCGCCGCGCTGGTCAGCGCGGCAGGCAACCAGTTGCTGGGTGAATCGCTGTTCCTGGGGAAACCCGTGTTTGCGATCCCGGAAGAGATGCATCACGAACAACAGATTAACGCGTGCTTCCTGAAGCAGATGGGGGCGGGAAATTGGACCACGCTGGAATCATTCTCACTGGCACCGCTCTCAAAGTTTCTATCGCAACTGGATGAACATCGCGCGTGCACTTCGGTCCTGTGCGGCCGATTGAACGGCACTCCCGATGCCCTGGGGGCCATTCGCCAATCTCTGTCGCGTCGTCCATCGTTCACCCGTCCCCTCGAACACTCGCCGAACTGAAGCGTCATGTCGAACGATCCACCAGCAATCGAAGTCCCGCCCGCTCGGCCGAATCGTCGATTTCCCCCCTTGCTGCTGGTTGTGCTGCTGGGGGTTGGCTGGATTGTCGGGGACGGTTCGCGCTGCCGCCCGGCGGATCCCAATTCGCCCGTTTCGCTGCGCGGCGATGTTGCACTCACGTCCCCCAAGGATCCGATTCTGCGGGTCGCCACGTTCAACATTCATGGTGGCCGTGGGCGCGACAAACAGCAGGATCTGGCACGAACTGCGGCCGTAATTTCTACGTTGTCCCCGCCGGATCTGGTGGGATTGAACGAAGTTCGAGGAACTTGGAATTCTGACTGGTGGCCCGATCAGGCTGCTGATCTGGGCCAGCGACTGGGGATGCAATCCGTCTTCATTCCCACCGAGCGACGCTGGTGGCACGAGCATTTTGGAAACGGACTCTTGTCGCGAATCCCGTTGTCACAGATTCATCGTGTTCCCCTGGCGGGAACCCGGGGAAAGGCCTTTCGCTGCGCTGTCCTGGCTCAAGTGGAATTCGAGGGGCAGTCAGTCCAGGTCCTGTCTGTCCATGTGGACAGCCAGGCGGACCGCGAGCGCCAACTGGGTGCGGTGCTGTCGCTATTTGTCGGTCTGCAACCTCCTGCGCTCCTGATCGGCGATTTGAATTCGAATCGGGAAGATCCGCAGATGCGCGCGTTGCTGGCGCGAACAGATGTCGTTGATGCCCTGCAGGACGCACCGCCTGATCAGCGCGGGCGTCAACATATTGATTGGATTCTGGCCCGGGGACTGCGGTGCCGTACCGGCCAGCTAATCGACAATGAGGCCTCGGATCACCCCGCGGCTTTCGCAGAATTGGAGTTGCTGCCTTCCGCCAATTCCCCCGCCGGTACCAGTGAATGACATACGTCGACATCATCAACGCGTTGGAACTGGTGTGGTGGCCGATCGTCGGCCTCGCCATTGCCTGGCGCAGTCGAACTGCTGATTTGCGTTGGCAGCGCCTGGGATACATCTCGGCAGGACTGCTGGTCTGGTTCGGCCTGTCGGATGGCGTGGAGCTTTATACCAAGGCCTGGTGGAACCCGTGGTGGTTGCTCGTCTGGAAGGGACTCTGCATCACGGGCCTGGTGGCGAGTGTCGTGATTCGATTTCGATGGTTACAAACACGCTCGTAGCGGATCGACCGAATTGGCATCTGCACATGCCGCAGGAACGGCTCAGCGACCGTCCCGGCGATGACGATGGCGGCCAGTTCGACGCCCGAACTGTCTGGAGGAATCCGACTCATCGTCGTCACCACCGTCGACATCCGTATCTGCCAGTTCGCCGTGCGTGTCGGGATGGCGCTCGGCACGATCGATCGTCAAGTGGTCTGACGCTGTCTGATTCGCTCCTTCGTCGTCAATCGAGGCCGATGCAGGATGAACGTTGGAAGGTTTCTGTTGCCTGGCCGATTGAACCTCACGTTCGTGATCCAGAGTCGCACGCTCGTGTTGCAACCGATCGTTGAACTCTTGCTCACGAGCGACCAGGTCGCGCTGCACTTCCGCCTGGGCTGCCCGCTGGTCTGCGACGGGCTCTTTCCGTGAGTTTGCCATGGAGGCAAACTGCTGGATCTCTGTTTCCCAGGCAGCCAGTTTCGACAACCCATCGCCGGCGGTTGTGGAGTCAGCAACCGGTTGGGGTTCCGGCCCTGTCGATTCCGCCCCGGGGGACTCGTCTGCCAACTGCGGGTAAGCATGGTCTCCGGGACGCGTACCATGTTGCTGGGCCGTCCAGGCCTGGATGATTTGTGCACCAGTTCGCCGTCGTTCGTCGAGTTCCTCATCCGTGGGGCCGGAAGGCTCGGGTGGCGTTGGCGGGTGGGCTTGATCGCGGGCGTGGAGCAGGGTAGAGACTTCGCTGTAGCTCTCATCGACGGCATCGGCCTCGGCCTGCCATTCCTTGTCTTCGATTTGTCGCAACGATTCCTGGATGGACATGATCGGTCCCGTATCCAGACCTTCAAACGAGGGCCGGGGTGCATTCAATTCGCGCAACAAAGCCGCCCGGGCAGCACGGCGGTCACTGATCGCAAAGCTGGCCAGGGTCACCAGGAAAGCAAGTCCGACGGCCGAAATCAGGCCGATCATGTACGGGACAATCGCATCGGTGGACGGTATGGAATCCGGTGGCCGGTACAGCAGGATGCGATGGGCCAGCAATGTTGGCGCGACATGCATTCCACCGCCAGAGGCATAGCCTTCCCGTTTGAAGAAATATCCCGTGACGCGGACCTGTTTGCGCAGGTTCTCGCCCGGCTCCAACTCGCGCGGCAATTCCGTCAGAACGACACGATATGGGTGATTGGACGAGTCGGCAGTAAAGATCCAGGCTTCATACAGGGTGTTGAACCCATACGCATTCACGCTCGCCTGGAATTCGTACAGCCGCCACAAATCCCCATGAATCGTGACTGGTTCGCCGCGAAACTGCTGAGGGTCCGTCATCAGATTGAGGTATTGAACATCCGTCGCTCCAGCCAGCTCCAATTCGTTGACGGGAACGCGTTGGGCGTGGTCCAGCAATCGGTAATACGCCTCACCTTCCTCGCGTCGAATTCCGATGGTGTTGTCCTTGACCCGGCGCAGGATCTTCTTGTCGAACTGTACATCAAATCGGGCCAAGTTCAGTTCTGGGTCCTCGGGCGGTGCATTGCCACCCAGAGGCGGTTCCTGCCACCGCTCCGGCGTTGCAGCCGGGTTCGCGGGATCCTGAGGATCTTCGTCTGGCCGACTGACGAATTCGCCAGGCTTCAGGGTCTCGTCCTGCTCCCGGACTCGAAACACATCCTCGTCGGGAGTGGCCGGAGGGAGTTTTCCTTTTCCATTCTGGACCTGATTGGCCTGGAACGAGCTCATCACAAACATGATGACGCCAATCAGTCCCACAAACCCCAGCATTCGCAGTTGCAAACGGCGATTGAGATGCGGTGGAACGGATTTCGAGGTCTCGAAACGCATACGGACCCGGCTGGCTGGAAGGAAATAAACCGACTGCCACGGCATCCAACCGGGGCGTCACCTGAAGTGGAAGAGTTTATCAGGTTTCGCCAGTCTCACAACGCGATTTCGCGGTTTCATCCGATTCACTCGTCCGAGTCGTCGTCCAGATCTTGATCCTTTTTCGACCGTCGTTTCTTGGTGACAGGGATCTCGGACCGACGGAAGACAGCGACAACATCCTCGATCGGTACGACATACAACAGGTTGTCGGATTCAAAATCAACCGGGATCGCGTTTTTCGGGTGGAACAGCACCTTGTCATATTTCCGGACCGGGAAATCGTGGTCGCGTTCGATCTGCACGCTGATTTCCACAACCCGGCCGGTGATCGTCGGAATCTCGGCCTGATCCGGCAAGACGATTCCTCCCCGCGTTTTTTGACGCGGTTCGTCCTTGCGAATCAAGATGCGCTTGCCAAGCGGTTCGACATAATCGGTCACAACCAGACTCCGGTTTGACATCAAACATTTCCACTGAAGGTCCCCTCATTCTAGGCACGGGGAAAACAGGAAGCAATTACCCGTCTTTTCCGCAGAATGCTTTCGAGACCTCACCAGACGACCGTATGATAAGGGAAGTCCACTTCGACTCACCATTTCCCGAGATTTTCACCAATGTCGACCGATGAACCGGCTTCCTCCAATTCGGGGCTCACTCCTGATTCTGGTCCGACTGGCGTTGCTGACGATACCTATCGACTGTCGTCTCCATCGCCGATGTTGATCGATCCCGATACTCCACCGGTTCTGGTGACCCCTCGACCAGTTCCGAAAAAGGGGGCTGCCAAAAAGGCGCGGTCCGCCGATGTCTGGGCGCTATGCGGTTTGAATCTGCTCGTCTTCCTGACGAGTGTCTGTGTCATGACACTGGAATTGACCGCCTCGCGATTGATTGCCAAGACGGTTGGTTCCTCGCTGTACACCTGGACATCTGTAATTGGCGTTGTCCTGGCAGGGATCACCCTGGGAAATTTCCTGGGTGGCTGGCTGGCGGATCGATTTGATCGTGGCCGGGCTCTGGCCTGGATGTACCTGTTTGGCAGCATCTCGTGTGCCAGCGTCCTGTGGATGGACCAGCTCGTGGGACCGATTTCACGTCCCTCCATGTTCAGTTGGCCCACCTGGGTGCTGACGGTTGTGTCGATCATGTTTCTGTTGCCGTCACTGGCTCTGGGAACGATTTCGCCGCTGGTGGCGAGCATGGCACTGTCACGCAGCGTGCGGGTTGGAAAGACCGTTGGAAACGTCTACGCCTGGGGTGCCCTGGGTTCAATTCTCGGCACATTTCTGACGGGCTTTTACCTGATGGACGTCTGGGGAACTCGGACGATCATCGGCATGACGGCCACGACCCTCGGCGTCCTGGCAGCGGTCGTGGCCGGAGCGCCCCGGTTGTTTCGGACCGCCGTCGTTTGCGGTTGGCTGCAACTGCTTGGCTGGACCGTGCTGGCCGCGACCTGCACCACGCCCGCCATGGCGCACGTCGCGGAATCGTTTGGCACCTTGTTCACCATCTCGCAAACCCGGCAGCAGGCCACCGAGACCCGGTCACGCTGGCGCTCCTTTGGGGACTCGCTGGGAACAAAGCTGCACGAATTGGGATTGGTCTTGAAGTTGCGAGACGACCGGATCGGTGCCTATTACGACGAAAGCAACTACTCGACGATCATGGTCACGGAAGGCGAACACCAGGGCCGTTCCGTCAAACATCTGCGCCTCGACAAGCTGATCCACAGCTACTATGACGAGGCCAATCCGACGGCCCTGCACTACGAATACGAACAGGTGTACGCGGCTGTCACCAAGCGAACCGCCCGACTGCTGACTCAACCGGTGACCCTGTCGACCACGGCACTTCCCAACGATCGGATGGAAGCCAGCCAACTGCCGGCGGGAACCACGTTTGATGCCGCAACAGCCACTTTGAAGATTGAGCAGCCGACCCGGCAGACATTTGATGACCTGCTGAAGCTGGCTCCGGATGCGGCCTTCTGGCTGGCCGTCGAAGAACTGCACAAGGAAACCAACCAGCCGCTGTGGGGCGGATTCGCCGCGGTTCCGGTCGCGGATCTTCCGCAGGGAATCGTAGTACCGGACGACCTGAGCTCGGTCATCCGTTACGACAAATCGCTGGAAGTCGTCACCGCGTACGACGTCGTCACGGCTCAAGTTCGTGATCGCCTGATTCGCAGCACTCCGTTGGCAGGCTGGTATCAGGAGGTCGAGCGAGCCCGGGGGCAGTCGCGACGGGCAACCGGAATGTTTATCGGCGGCGGCGGATTCATTTTCCCACGCTGGTTCGTGAAAGAGTTTCCTGGCAGTCCGCGAGTGGAGGTCGCGGAACTGGATTCCGCAGTTTACAAGGTTGCCTGCGAAGCCCTGGGCCTGACTGGTGAGGAACAACAGCGGATTCTGACTTCGATCGGCGACGCTCGTAATGTCGTGGATGACCGGTTGCGAGAAAACCAGCGTCAGGTGGCGGCAGGACAGACACCGGTCTTGTACGACTTCATCTATGGAGACGCGTTCAACGATTTCAGCATCCCGGCTCACCTGACGACGCACGAATTCCTGCAAAAGTTACATGACTTGCTGTCCGAGGATGGGGTCTTTCAGGCGAATATCATCGACATCTATCCGCGCGTGGAATATCCAGGCTCGACGGTCGGAGTTGGCGAAGCCGATTACCAGGGGCCGCTGCCAACGGGTCTGGCGGGAAAGGCATGGACAATCGGTCAATACGCGTCCGCCGGAACAGCGTTTGCCCCCCTGGAAATCAAGTCGTATGGCAATGGCCAGTATCGGGTGCGGGCGACCGGATTGATCACCGTGGCCGATGAGCGCCGGCTCGTCAACGTTGACCTGACCGACGTGCAGACACCGACAATGGTCACGAACCCGTTGGCAGCGGACGCCGCCACCTGGCGCAGCGTCATCGAATCGATTGCCAGTCAGACCCGTGAACGGAAGACGTTTAACGGTTCCATCCCGTCCAGCCTGAAGGCCAATGACGATCTGCTGGAAGCCTGGATTCCCTCCGCCACACCGTGGGAATGTGTTGAGATCTTTCGAGCCGGTTCGCCAGATGGCCAGACCAGTCGGTACTCGCTGGGGTTTCGCGGAATCATTTCGCTCCCGCAGCAGAATGAACTGGTTCAACTGGACCCGAACAACAGAGAATGGACAACCGCCGTCCGCGAATCGTGTGTCGCGTCACGCAAACCCGGCCCTGGTCGATTCCTGGGCCGGTATGTTGCCACCGCCGCCCGTGTCTTTCCCAACATCTACCTTTTCAGTACTTCCAACTCCCAGCCGAATGGAGATCGCGACACGTTTGTCATGGTCTGTTCCCGCCGGCCACTGGAATTGAAGAACCTCGCCGACACGGGCGACTGGACCGGTGACTGGTTCGCCGCCCTCGAAACTAAGCCAGGGGAATCCAAGCCAACGTACCTGGGACAGATGGCGGCCGTGTTGACACTGTCTGAAGGTCAGATCCTGACAGACGACTTTGCCCCCGTCGACAATCTGCTGCGGCCTGTGTTTGCCGATCAGCAGTGAGGGTCTCCAGACTCACACTCGGCGCGGGTCTCCCGACCCCGCCGAAACGCCCGACCGCAGGTCTCCTCTTCGGCCACGGCAGAAACCCCTGACCGGAGATCTCCCTCTCTCATCGCGCCCCGGCGGATCTGACGTTCTCGAATGACAATCTTCTCACCGGGTCGACATAATTACACGCCGTATTCCAAACACCGACCGGGGGAAAGTCACGAGTGCCAACGCGAAACCATGGATTGGTAAGACTGCTGCGAGGCCTGGGCGTCGTCAATTTCGCCGCAGCCATTGCCGTTGTGGCTCCACGCACCTGGCTGGCCGGCTGTCATGCGGCGATGGGACTGGGTTCATTTCCCACTGAACCGATCGCAGGCTACCTGGCTCGAACGACGTCATTGTGGTTTGCGTCGTTCGGAGTGCTGCTGTGGTTTATTGCTCGCGACGTCCAGCACTATGCCGGCCTGATTACCTTTCTGGGAATTGCAATGCTGATCCAGGGGTCGGTGGTGATTGCGATTGACTGGTACGAAGGAATGCCAGCATGGTGGATCGCGGTTGAAGGCCCCACATGCGTCCTGCTCGCAACTGCGATCCTGGTCCTGCTTCGTCGCTCGACCCGACCATGAAAGGAGACCTGCGGTCGGGCGTTTCGGCGGGGTCGGGAGACCCGCGCCGAGCGTGGGGAGACCCGCGCCGAGCGTGAGCGCTGCGCGCGACGCACGAGTGCGCGACTCTACCAGCGTTCAACCGGACCGTTGGGTACCTTGATCAAGGCCGTCGCAATGGGAGTTCGTCGTTCACCGTGACGCTGGCGGATTTCGGCGATGATCGCTTCAAACTCCGGCAGACTGGTGAACAGACGCAGTCGCTGTTCCAGATCTTCAGGGACACCCAGGCGGGCACCGTACCAGGCGGCAAATTTGCGAAACAGCAGGCAGCTTCGCTCGCCATGTTGTTCGGTCATCAGCAGGAAATGACGCGCCAGGAAATCGACCTGTTCATCCGGCGTTGGTTCGCGCGGTGTCCGGCCCAGTTCCACATCCTGCAGCTTGCGGAAGATCCAGGGGTCCAGCATCGCACCGCGACCAATCGCGATCGCGGCACACCCGGTCACCCGGCGCATGTGTTGCGCGCCCTCAACCGTCCTGACGTCTCCGTTGCCGATCACGGGGATTTGGCTCACCGCCTCGACCGTGGCCTGGATTCCGGCCAGGTCGACGCCCCCCTGAAAGCCCTGCTGTCGCGTCCGACCGTGAATTGTGATGGCGGCCACGCCAGCCGCTTCAAACCGTTTCGCGAGCATCGGTGACGCGATCGAATCGCGATCCCATCCCAAACGCATTTTGACCGTCACGGGGACTGCCACCGCCGCCACCACTCGTTCGACCAGGCGACAGGCATGATCGGCATCGCACAGCAGACGGGCTCCGCCACCCTGTCCATTGATCTTGGCCATGGGGCAACCCATGTTGATGTCGACCCCTTCGTAGCCGTGGGTTTCCAGCCAGCGCGCCGCGTCAACCAGGTGATCGTTGTTCCCGCTGAAGATCTGGACGGACAGCGGACGATCGTGCGGATGCGTTTCGATCAACTCAAGCGAATGCCGGTGGCCGCCCACCAGTTGCGTCGCATGGACCAGATCCGTCGTCGCCAGTCCCAGTCCACCGACCTCCCGTAATGCCCGGCGAAAGGCCAGATGGGTGTATCCGGCCAGCGGTGCCAGGCAGTACCGAGATGGCAATTGACGGGAGCCGATCGTGAACGACACGGGCGACGGCGTCTCGTCGGAATTCAACGACGCCTGGGTCGTGAATTCACGTGACTCGTGCTCTTCCACTTCTGTCTGAACGCCTGTCACGATTTCAGGACTTTCAATGGAATGGACGGGACGACGTCCCGCCGGCAACTTCGGGCATCACCACCGGGCTGCGCGCCATCGGCAATGTGACAGTGAACGTCGTGCCAGATCCCAGTTTGCTTTCCACGGTCACCGTTCCGTGATGCGCCGCGACGATGGATTGACAAATGCTCAGGCCCAGGCCGTTTCCCCGTGTTTCGATACCCCGCTGGCGCGACTTGTCCACCTGGTAAAACCGATCGAATACGCGCCCCAGTGATTCGGGCGGAATTCCGATGCCGGTATCCTGAACTTTGAGCGCGACAAACCGGGGATTGTCCCCGCGAGTCAGGCTGACATGCACGGTCCCCTCTGCAGGCGTGAACTTGATGGCATTGTCGATCAGGTTCGTCAGCAATTGACGAAGTTCACGCGGATTCCCCAGGACTCGGGCTTCCATGCTGGTCAGCTTCAATTTGACATGTCGTTCTTCGGCCACCGGCTCGAACATCTCCACGGATTTCCGGGTGAGTTCGTCGAGTGCCACGAGTTCCTGTCGTGAATCCGCGGTGAGCGCCTCGCTTTGTGTCAACTGCAGCAATTGATTGACGACCTGGGCCAGGTGCCGACATTCATCATTGATCTGAAACAACAATTCTTCATATTCAGCGCTGCCACGAGGCTTTTCGAGCGTCACTTCGACCAGGCTCTGGATGGCAGTCAGGGGAGATCGCAGTTCATGTGCCGCGTTGGCGACAAACTCGCGGTTCTTCTGCAGGTGCGTCGCGATCACGTCCAGGAAGGTGTTGATCTTGATCGCCAACTGATCCAGTTCATCACCCACTCCCCGCACCACCAGGCGTTCATCCAGGTGACTGGGGCGCAATCGTTCCGTCGTGTGAATGATCTCCTGCAATGGTTCTATGGCCCGTTCGGCCAGCAACAGCCCACCCAGCGGGGCCAGCAGGAAAATGGCCAGGCCAACCGGGGCCAGAATGCGCGTCAGTCGATTCACATCATCATCCACGAACTGAATGGGAGTCCCCACGCGGACGTATTGCCGCGGCAGTCCGGGCTTGTTCAACTCCACTTCAATCGCCCGATGGATCGACGAACCCCAGACACTGTGACCACTGATGGAACCCAGGAAGCGGGTCTGTGGTTCGTCTGGTACGTTTTCACTGTGCCAGCGATCCTGATGTTTTTCGTCCAGCCAGCGAATGAACCAGTCGCTTTTGCGGTGGGCTTCCGCCTTGCGCTTCATTTCGGCGATGATCTGTTCCTGGTCGTCATTGTAGAATTCTTCGACCGCCAGCAGCAGTTCACTCGCTTCGGCCTCCAGGACTTCGTCGGTTTCCAGCAGCAGGTAGAATCGCAGTCCTTCCCGCACGGCGAACATGGCGACCAGCACCGTCAGCAGGACGACGACCGTGTTCCAGACCGTCAGACGGACACGCAGGGTCCGCAACGTATTGGCGATCCGCTTCAGAGTGGAGTGTGGCATGTCTTGGCAACAATCGCAGAACGGCAGGTGAAGTCGACCACGGGCGGTATCCGGAGGCCGAATCATACGCGATGTAGCTGACGTTGCTGAAGATCAGTCGCTGGAATTGATCCAGATCAAACGAAGATTTGATGCCGGATTCCAACCCCGCGCGCCCGACTTAACAGGCCTGGATCGGCAGACCAGCGCCAAACGGATCAAACTTCCAGCGATTCATCGCCGGCAATGGCGTAACCGCGACCCCGGACTGTCTTGATAATCGATTCGTTCCGACCCTTGTCAAGCTTGCCGCGCAGGCGATTGACGTGGACTTCGATCACGTTGGTTGTCCCGTCCCAGTTGAATCCCCAGACATGTTCGCAGAGCATCTTGCGAGTGACCACTTGCCCGGCGAATCGCAACAACAATTCCAGCATGCTGAATTCGATCGGGGTCAGGTCAACATCGCGACCGTCGCGTGAGACACGTCGCGTGGTCAGATCCAGTGTCAGATCGCCAACGGACAGAACCGGACTGGGGCGAACACTGGTGCGGCGCACCACCGCGTTCACGCGAGCCAGCAGTTCGGCAAATTCGAACGGCTTGCAGACATAGTCGTCGGCACCCGCGTTCAGGGCCAGAACGCGTTCATCGACGGAGCTGACGGCTGTCAGCAGGATGACCGGACACATCACACCCAGGCTGCGGATGTCACGGAGCACTTCCTGACCGCTGCGTTTGGGCAACATCAGATCCAGGATAATGGCATCCGCCTGCTGCGACTTCGCGGCTTCTGTCCCCGCCGCCCCATCCTGAACCCAGTCGCACGTGTGCCCGGCTTCGGTAAAGCCCTGCAGTAACGCCCGACCAATGGATGGGTCGTCTTCCACCACGAGTATTCGCATGCATCACACCTTGAAAGGACGGAAGGGAACCTCGTTGCCCGAGGAGTATATCATTTGTCCACGGCGGACAACATTACGAATCTTAGTCGGATTCAACAGTCACTCCAAGTCCCTGCTAACGGAGTTGTAAGTGATTTGCAGCATGAAAGACGCGTCAATCACCGGAATTGCCGGACGGCGCATGGGTCTGGCCTGATCCTGGCGATTCCCGCAAAACTTTGGGGTGGGCAGAGATTTCTCTTGTCTCAATTGAGGAAAATGGGAATGATTCAGGCGTGGGTCGCGGCAACGTACGCGACGAACTGGAAGGCTCGTGAGGAGGCCGGCACTGGCTGCCCGGTCGAAGCGGGGAACTCTAGCACGAAAGGACGGTGATCGCGTGAATCCAGACAGTAAACGCCAGCGAGGTGGCGAAGCCTAACGGCAGTCGACGGGCTGCCGTTCGGACGGCCACCCCTCGTTCGTGACTCTTTGTGCTCCGAACGAGAACAAAACACGCAGGCCCGGGATTCGATGGCGAGTTCCGGGTCTGCGTCGCTTTCCAGGCTGGAATTCCAACATGGATGACTATCCACCCCTCGTTGGCCTGCTATTGACGATGCCCGCCTATGCCGTTGGTGTTGCAGGGACGTTTTGCCAATCCTTGTCGACGGATACCACTTGAATCACGGTGGCCGAAACGCCGGTTACTTCTTTGTGTCGGCAGTCGCGGTCCGGCCACTGACGAACCGATATCCCGTCCCACGAACCGACAGGATGTACTGCGGTCGGGCGGGGTCGGGTTCGATCATCTTTCGCAGTCGCAACACAAAATTGTCGATCGTGCGCGTGGTCACGTCGACATGTTCGTCCCAGACTTCGTCCAGGATCTGGTAGCGCGACAATACCTCCCCTTCGTGCTCGATGAAGTACTTCATCAACTGCATTTCCTGAGTCGTCAGGCTGTGATGCTTGTCGCCAACGATGACTTCAAACGACTGCGGATCGACTCGGAAATGTGTGAAGTCATACTTCTGGAGTGCTGTCGGTTCGGCCACCTCGCTCTTGCCGGCAGTCAACAGTGTCTTGTGCCGCTCCAGCAGGTTGCGCACCCGGTTCAGCAGTTCCGGCAGGACAAATGGCTTGGTGATGTATTGATCCGTACCACAGTCAAACGCATGCATCCGGTCTTCACTGAGTGTCCGGGCACTCAGCACCAGGATCGGCACGGTCTTGTTGACGACTCGAATCGCGGTACAGATTTCATAGCCGCTCATCCCCGGCAGCATCAAGTCCAGGATGATCAGGTCGACCGGTGTTGTCGTGTCTTCAAACAACTTCAACGCCGTGGGACCATCCCCCGCCACCAGAACCTCGTAACCTTCCTGTTCAAAATTGAACTTCAGTCCGAGCGCCAGCGCTTCCTCATCTTCGACAATCAGAATTCTCATGGTATTGGCGTCCAGTGCCGCAGATTTTGCACTCACAGTTCGCCGCTTCCCTTTCTTCCGGGCAAATCCACTTCAAACACGCTTCCCTGCTGCCCCAGTCGGTCATGAACGCCGACCCGTCCCTTCATCTGCCGAACCAGCGTGTTCACGATATACAAACCAAGCCCCGTCCCCTTTTGACGACGTGTCAATTCACTCCCTGCACGAAAGAACAGGCTGAAAATCCGCTTCCGCAGTTCCGCCGGCACACCGTGCCCGTTGTCACTGATCCGGGTGATCACGCGACCACGGTCCGTCACATGCACTTGAACTTCCACCAGCGGCGGGTCATCCGCATATTTGATCGCGTTGTCCATCAGGTTGCGAAAGATGGTCTCGACCACCAGGGGCCGGGCATGGATCACCGCCGGCTCCATATCGTACGCAATAGTGACCGCTTCTTCACGCTTATGATGAGCACAGGCGGCCGCACCGCATTTGCGCAACATGGCTTCCAGCGGAATATCCTCCGGCTCCGACTGCCCCCCGATCGCATCCAGCCGACCAACTTCCAGCAGTTGCGAAATCAGGTGATCCAGGCGATCGAGTTCTTCTCCCATCACATGATAGAAGCGGTTCCGCTGTTCGTCCGTCACCGAACGCATTTCCAGCGTTTCCAGGTACAACTTCAGCGAAGCGATCGGCGATTTCAACTCGTGAGTCACGCTGTCGACGAAATTGGCCTGTCGCTGGTTCAGCCGAACTTCCTTGATGATCAGGAACAGGTAAAAAGAGAGACCGACCAGGATCAGCGTAAAGACGATGACTCCAATAATCAGGGCTCCCCAGCCCGCTCCCTGCGCCAGCAGTACGATCCAGCAAATCATCAACGTCACGTTCATCGCCATCAGGACGACGCTGAGCGTGATTGGCAGACGCAATCGGGTACGAGTTCTCAGCCACGTGGTCACAACGGTCTTCCAGGCGAGCCAGGTTCAGTTGCAGGACGGTCTTCAGCATGCCGGATTGCCGTCGGTTGTCAATCGAGGCCAACGTCACCGGCACAGCTTGAGTCGGCCTGAACTCCGCGTTGCACCAGCCTGATCGCTGCAACCACTCGGTCCGGATGACGGTGTTCTGCCGGGAACGACGGCAGGGCACGGTCAGGGCCGGAAGAGGAATCTGGTTTCCTCGCGTTTTGCCCCGGTCCCTTGCTGGCGCGTCGGGCTAGTGTTTCAGACGATTCCACACTAGCCCGACGCGCCAGCGAGGGATACATGCAATCGACTCACAATGGTGGCTTACTGAAGCGATTTCTCTCGTCGTTTTGGATTCTTTCCGTGTCGTCCGCGTTTCCGTGTCCCAATCTCTTTTCGACTGGGTTTATCCGTGATATCACCGTGATCCGTGGCCGTCAGCAAATCATCCGGGCCAGCCGGCCAATCGCGTCCATAATGGCGGCCCCAGGATCAGCAGGCCAACAACGACCGCCGTGATCCCCAGCAGCAACACCGCCCCGGCCGAGACATCCTTGGCCACTTTCGCCCGCTCGTGCCAGTCCGGGGACATCAGGTCAACCAGCGCCTCCACCGTAGTGTTGATCGTCTCACCGGCGCAGACGGCGCCAATCGTCAGGATCAGGACGGCCCAGCGGATCGAATCCACCTGCAGCCAGGTCGCCAGCCCGATGGCCCCCAACGCCGCGATGACATGCCACCGCGCGTTGCGCTGAGTCCGAACGGTATGGATCAGCCCCGCCCACGCATGAGCCACGCTGCGCCAGAAACTTGGTTGACGCATCAAATCAATCCGGTACCCAGCGGCTTATGGTCAAATAAGTCTGACCCTTTGGAGCGCAATCGATTCACCTTGAAAATCGTCAGCCCGAAGAGGGTGTCTGAAGAAGAGATTATTTGGCCGGTCGGGAAACCTTGTCTCCGTAGACCAGCACTTCGTCAAAATTGCCGGTATCGTCAAAGGAACCGATGCCAACCTGTCCCCAGGTGAAAGTCTTGTCGACGGCCGTCATCAAGGGCGCTTTCAAGTCGTCGAAAAAGACCTCAATCTTTCCACTGTCGACATTGCGTACAACGCGGACGTGGTGCCATTCATTGTCCCACGCGGTCCCGTCGGTCGTCTTCGTGGAGATCTTCTTGCGAGGTTCGTTGTTCACAATGAAAATCTGGTTGGCGTGATCATCGGTCTTCTGACCCAGGTGGACATAGTACATGTGGGCAGGATCCTGATAGCCGAAAAACAGGCAGAGCGACCGGTGCGGATAATCGCGGGCCGTGGACTGTAGTTTGACATCGAGGACGCAGTTGCCAACGACAACATTCTTCGCCACCGAACGATTGAATGGCGAACGCACGGGAGTTTCCGTCACGATGTGCTGGAATTGACTCCAGACCTTGTTTCCGTTTTGTTCTGTCAGCTTCCATGCCCTGGCGTCGCTGGGTTCCCAGCGGGTCGCGGGGTCGCCGGATTCAAAGTCATCCTGGAAAACCAGAGGCAGATCAAGCAATCGGGCGGGAGGCTGGTCTGCTGCCAAGGTCGCGCCTGCGAGCACGGACAGGCCAAGGACCAACCAGATTCTGTGGCGGGGTTGCTGAGACATGATTCACCGTGGTAAAGGTCATTGATCGTCCGGAAGCTTACGGTCGCCGTCCTTGCCATCACGGCGTCGGTCGCCGGGTCGCAGTTCGCGTCCCGGTGGAATTCCCGGACGATCACCGAGCGGGCGGTCGGGTCTCATTCCCGGATTGTTGCGATTCCCCGGCCCCGGTCCACCCGGCCAGCGTGGAGGAGGCATCGTATCCCCTGCCATCGAGCGTGGCGGTGCCACGCCCAGGTCATTCAACAGGCGCCACATACCGGCACGCAATTCCATCAGGTGCCTGAAGGTCTTGTCATCGCGCTGTTCAAAATAGCGATTCTGCAAAAAGCGACGGCGTTCCTCGGGAGGACGAGTTTCCAGTTCAGCACGTTGTTTCTCATCCAGAGTCTCCAACACCCGATCCAGATCGCCCGGCTTCGGAAACTTGGACCGAGCCTGGTCGAACGCTTGATCGACAATGCTGAAAAACACCACCCGGACCACATTATCCCGCTGCTGGCCGGGGAACTTCTTGATGAATCCCCTGACCTGGGCTGGCAGAACAGCAATCAGACTTTCCTGAAGTTCGGGGGAAGGCCATGACCGCTTCCCGTCCGGAGCCAGTTCGATGCTGCGACGCACGATTTCCAGGTACTGCTCGGGTTTGTGGACCTTTCCGAATTTCTTCTGGTCCTCTTCAGGCAGTTCTGCCACCAGGATCTGCATGACCTCACTCAGTTCGCGCATCGACAAAGGCTTCGGCAAACCGGGCTTCGGCCCATCCAGTTCATGCTGGTCAATCGTCACCGTCTCGATGTGTCGGCGGAACTGATCATCCTTGTACCTGCGAACCAGATCCAGCTTGTTGGCGCTGTTGTCCACCCTGCGCAGTTCTTCGCGCTGACCGGGTGTCAGTGTCAGCAGCCACGCCGAATACGTCTGCATCAGGCTCGACAGATACCCGCCGGTCTTTCGGTTTTCGGCCAGATCTTCGTTCAGTTTTCGATAGTGATCCCGGCGCAAGGAATCGAGTCCCTGGAATGTCGTCAGGTTCGTGTGCAGATGCTTTCGCTCCACGTCCGACATGTTCACCACGTACTGATGCCGTTCCATCAGCACCTTGGAATCGGGTGATCGGGAGTCGGCCAGCCCGGTCAGGGCCGTTGCCGGCGACGCCGAATGTCCGTCCGCGGATTGATCGAACAACTGGCTCTTGTACAGTTTGTCCAGGAAGTCGATCGATTCGACTTCCTGGTAAATGTCCAGCTTTTCCACGGTTGGCAGATCCATCAGCAACTGCCTCGTGGGATTGGGGACCCAGTCGTTCGTAATCTGATATCCGACCCAACCCGACAAACCAATGGCCGCGATCCAGACGACGGCCAGCAAGCCGCGCATCAGCGGCTTAAACCAGGGTTGCTCGGTGATGTCAAACGGAACTTCGGCCACTTTCAAGGTGGTCATGGTCCGCTCGGTGAATTCCGGCGGGGCCTTGGGAGTGGGCAGGACGTCGAGCATTTCCCAGGTGCGCGCCAGGGCTTCCACTTCGTGACGTGCCACTTCACTGCGTGCCAGGACCTGATCGATCTGTTGAGCTTGCGCGTCCGGCAGTTCGCCGTCCAGGTAAGCCACCAGATCTTCGCGCTGATCGGCGGAAAGTCGCAGGGTTTTTTCCATGGTTTCTGTCAAGAATCCCGCAGGTCGTGGAAATCGATTCCCCGTTCACGGGCGAATCGGAAACTCGGCTTACTTGGCTTCCTTCCCCATTTGCATGTAGGGTTCCAACACCGTCCGCAGGTTGTCGCGCGCTCGCGACAACAGCGATTTGACCGCCGTGGATGTCAATTCCATGGCATCGGCAATGTCCTCGTAACTCATGTCTTCATATTTGTGCAACAGCACCGCCATCCGCTGGCGTTCATTCAACTGTTCCATCGCGTGCTGGACAATCGCCTGCAGTTCGCGTCGATCCAGTTGTCGGTTGGGCATCAGCCCGGATTTTTCGAGAGCCAGCAGCTCGGTGGGTCGAACACCCAGGGGACCGGATTCCGAACCCGCCAGATTCACTTCCTTCCGTCGCCCCTTCGCCCGGCGCGAATTACTCGCCAGGTTGTTGGCAATCCGGAAGATCCAGGTGGAAAACCGGGCGGTCGGCAGGTAACCGTGCCGGGCCCGGTAAATCCGCATGAACACGTCCTGCGCCAGATCCTCGGCCGCCTCCTGACTTTGCAGCATGTGAAAGAAAATGTTGGTCAAACGATCCTGGTAGGCTTTTACCAATTGCGTGAACGCACCATCATCCCCCTGCTTGGCCCGGAGCATCAGTTGCACTTCGGGGTCATGCAGGTAACCGGATTCATCAACGGGTGGTTCAGGCTTAATCTGTGGCGGCACGAACAAAACTTCTTTCGAAGCCAGCTTGATCGATCATTCAACCCCGGACTCGTGCCAGGGTTTCTGGGAATTGTGGAAACCCGGGGCCGTCGTGAGCAGGGCGTCACAACAGTATAATCAGACCCCCGCCCGGAATCGAACCCGCCGCCTGCAATTGCGCTAGCAGCCCGCGGTAAAAGGGGGCTGACCCTTTGGAGGGCCATCGATTCACCTTGAACATCACCTGCCCGGTGAGGGTCAGACCCCTTTTACCACGGACTGTTAGCCCGAAAGCCAGACCGCCATGACAATCAGTTCGCTGCCGCTCAGCTATTGCACCAACGTCCACCCCGGCCGGTCCGTCGCCGAGGTCGAAGAGGGGCTGGATCGCTTCACAATCCCCATCAAATCCGGTTACGGACACGACCTGGCCGCCGGCTTATGGCTGGCGGCTCCCGTCATCCGTGAACTGGAATCAACCCCGGATGCGATCCGTCGATTTGCCGACGGCCTGACCCGGCGGGGCCTGACCTGCTACACACTGAATGCCTTTCCTTACGGCGATTTTCATTCGGCCCGGGTCAAGGAAAACGTCTATCTGCCCGACTGGACGCAACCCAATCGGCTCGACTACACGCTGGCCTGTGCCCGTGTTCTGGCCGCGCTGCTGCCCGCAGGAGTCGACGGCAGCATCTCGACCGTCCCGCTGGGGTTCAAACCGTTCGAGCATCCCGCCGATTTCGCAGATCGCTGCGCCGATCAATTGATCGAACTGGCTCGCGGTCTGGATCGACTGCACTCGGACACGGGTCGCGTGATCCGACTGGCGCTCGAGCCCGAACCGTTCTGCGTGATCGAAACGACGGACGAAACGCTGCGGTTTTTCGCGCGGCTGCGTGAACGGGCCACCGGGGCCGGGGCGCTCGACGTTGTCCAAACTCACCTGGGTGTCTGTTACGATGTCTGCCATCAGGCGGTGGAATTCGAGGACGTTGCCGCCTCGATCCGCTCGCTGGCCGCGGCCGAGATCCGCATCAACAAGGTCCACATCACCTGCGCCATCGAGATCGCGAATCCCGGTACAAATGCAGCCGCGCGGAGTGCGCTGGCCCGCTATGTGGAACCGCGCTACCTGCACCAGACGTTTGCCCGCACTCCGACGGGAATCGTCAAACAGGTGGATCTGGACGAACGGCTGACGGCGACCCCGCCGACGGAATTTCGCGATGCCTCAATGTGGCGAGTCCACTTCCACGTCCCGGTCAACGCCGAACATCTGGGACCATTGGGAACAACCCGGGGCGAATTGAAGACCGCCCTCGCGGTCGTTCCGGAACTGAATTACGCCCCGCACCTGGAAGTCGAAACCTACACCTGGGAAGTTCTTCCAGGTGGAGGAACCCCCAACATCGTGGAGGGGTTTGCCCGAGAATTGACGGCGACACGGCAGTTATTGATGTCGTCCTCTTCCGAGCATCGTCCGTAGTGCCTGACCCCTGATGAGATGTGGACTGCCGCGTTGTCCGTCGTCACTTTGGTGTGGCTTCGTTTCTCTCTGTAAACAACTCGCAACGATCCACCCGAATCCAAGCGACTCAGTGTGGTTCAGCCGATTTTTCCCGAAGGGGACACATCGACGCATTCCGACTGTGTGCCGGGATCTATCCCGGAAAATGCCGATTTAGATCAACCATCTTCACAGGGTGCGAAGCGCACCCTGTGCTATGTAATCTATCCCCTTCGGGGAAATGAAAATATCGGCGTCGGTAGAAGCGGCACGACCGTGTCAGGCTATCTATCCCAGGAATCCGCGAATGGCCTCGTTGAACAGGTCTGGCTGTTCCATCGGTGCCATGTGACCAGCGTTGGGGATGACGACGCAGTTCACGCCCGGGATCAGCCCGGCAAATGCCTGCATTTCCGCAGCGGGGGAAATCGCGTCGTGTTCGCCGCAGATCACCAGCGTGGGAACTCGTATTTCGGGCAGCCAACCAGTTACATCGGGCCGAACGGCCATTCCTCGATGGGCCGCGGCGATGGCCACCGGGTTGGACGTCATCACCATTTGCCGGACTTCATCGATGATCCGTGGGCATTGATCCGACGTACATTGTGCGAACAGTTTGGGCATCATCGCCCAGGCGACCGGTTCGGGACCCTCTTTCAGGACGATGTCCGCCATCTTCAACCGGTTGGCGGCGGCCTCCGGTGAATCGGACGCGGCGCGCGTGTTCGAGACGACCAGCTTCGCCACGCGGGACGGATGCCGCTGCAGGAATTGCCAGGCGATGTATCCTCCCATCGACAATCCGCAGAAAATCACGGGTTCTTCGACGGCCAATGCCTCCAGCAGTTCCGCCAGGTCATCGGCAAACTGCTGCATCGAAACCGAATACAAGGCACCATCGGTCCCTCCAAAGCCACGCAGATCCGGGGCGATGACGCGGTGTGTCCGGGCGAATTCCTCAATCTGGGCACGCCACATCGTGTGATTCAGGGGAAACCCATGCACCAGCAGCAGGACCGGACCAACACCTTCATCCGCCACCCGATACCGGACTCCGCCAACATCAATCTTTCGTAACATACCTGTCGCTCCCGGTGGTCGCTCGCCCAAACATGCACGGAAAACGCGATCATCACAATGATGAAAGAAGCGAATGGCCGATTATAAGTCACCTACTCATCCGGCGACAGGACCACAGGAATGAAGTCTCAATTCACGCCCCCACCGAGTTCACCTCGGTGGAAACGGGCTTCTGCACTACGCGAGCGGAACTCCTCTTCCGTAGTGCAGAAGCCCGATTCCATCGAGACAAGCTCGAAGGGGGGAAGGTCGTTCCATTCCGGGGTTTGCCAGCCCCTGACAACCGGCACAACCCATCGAAATTGCCTCACGTTTTCCCGTTCCAGCATCCTCAGTTGAGAATCCGCCCCGGTTCTACGAACATAGTGGCGCGCATTCGGGGAGGCTCCGCTCAGGGGATCCCCGTGTTGAGGCCCCTGATTCCCCCACCTGATACTCCACGGATTGACCGCAACATGGTTGTCGAACGGCTGAGCAAGACCTGGTTCAACCTCGTCCACGGGCGAAACATCGTCTACAACCAGTGCTGGGAGGATCCACGGCTGGACCGGGTCGCCCTCGAATTGACTCCGCAAGACCGGGTTGTCGTCATCACATCGGCCGGTTGCAATGCGATCGACTACGCGCTGGCCGGTGCCGGTCATGTCCACGCCGTCGATATGAATCCCAAGCAAAACCATCTGCTCGACCTGAAGCTGGTGGGGACTCAACAACTTGACTACGAAACGTTCTGGAAGCTGTTCGGCAAGGGGTGCCTGCCGGAATGGAACACGGTTTATCCGCAGCAATTGCGTCCGCACCTGTCTCCCGATGCCCGCGTTTTCTGGGATCGCAAGGGGAGCCTGTTCCGAGTCGGCCAGCGGAAGTCGTTTTATTTCCGCTGCACCAGCGGGACGTTCGCCTGGTTCGTCAATTACTACATCAACCGCGTCGCCAAGATGCGGGACGCCGTGAATGCCCTGCTGGCGGCGGAAAGTGTTGAACAGCAACGCAGCCTGTTCGAGCAATACGATCTGGCGAAGAAGCTGTGGCGACCGATGATCAAGTTCGCCATGCGCCGCGATGTGACCTTGTCGCTGCTGGGCGTTCCGCGTGCGCAGCGCCGTCAGATTGACGAAGGTTATCCGGGGGGGATCCTGCAGTTTGTCGTGGACCGGGTCGAAGCGGTCTTCACCAAGATTCCGCTGAAGGACAACTACGCCTGGCGTGTGTATCTGACGGGCGAATACTCCGCGGACGCGTGTCCGGAATACCTGAAGCCCGACAATTTTGCGCGCTTGAAGGCCGGGGTGGCTCATCAGGTGTCGTCGCATACAAACACGGTCCAGGGGTTCCTGGAAAAGTCGGAGCAGCCGATTTCGCGACTGATCCTGCTGGATCATATGGACTGGCTGTCCAAGGATCCCACCAAAAAGATTCTGACCGCCGAATGGCAGGCAATCATGGACAAGTCGACGCCCAATGCTCGAGTCCTGTGGCGCAGCGCCGGCCTGGACGGGACGTTCATCAACCCGATCGAAGTCAACGTGAATGGCCAGAAAAAGAAATTGGCCGACGTGCTACACTATAACCAGCAACTGGCCAACGAACTGCACGCCAAGGACCGAGTCCACACGTACGGCAGTTTCTGCATTGCCGATATTCTCAAGTAGGCTGACGAAGTCCTAAGGTTCACGGCCTGCAGACGACGGGCGAATTCAGAGACAATCTGACAGCGGTTTCAGATTTCGGTCGGAATCGGAACGTGTCGTTTCGAGGTGGACTGATGCAAACGCGACTGCCCGTGAAATGAGCAAGGATTGGCCCGCGATGTGCTGATCAAGCCGGCCGAATTGCACCGATGGCGTTTCTTGTGCGATTGCCGTGAAAGCTGCGCACCGCCTGCAGTTTGGTTCGCAAACACTGACTCGAATCGGGCAGAAATGATGATTAACTCATCACTTCCCAAATTGGCCACCACGCCACCATGAGGTTGACACTGTGCTAGACATGAAACTTTCCCTGGGATTCCGCGGGGATGACGCTGAAGTCCAAAGTCGCGAGCGAACCGAATTGCTGCGATACATCAACCTGAAGCTCGCGGCCAACGGATTGCCAACCGTGCATGCGGCCGGAGGAACGGAATTAGTTTCGCTCGCTTTCGGTCTCCTGACCAATTTTCGCGAGAAGACCCGGCTGTTGGATAATCACCGCTGCCCGGTGGATGAGCGGATCGAAACTTACCTGAACAAGCATTTCGCGGATTTGAATCTGGATCAGCCACTCCGCGTCCCCGGCCGGGCGATGGTCCTGGACCGGCATGGGCTGGCTCGGGAACTGTCGTTGCCCGCCGATGGGAACGAATTCGAGAACGAACTGTTGCATTCATATCGCGTTCGGAACGGGGTGCTGCATAACCCTCGATCGGATCGGCGAACCACTGTCGGAACCTTTCACGTCGCGGAAGGGGGCCTATCCATTCCGGGGGACAAACGGGCGGTGCCGCGACGGACATTCGTGGAACTGTTCAAAGTGGCGATGAATCCTCCGAAGGATTTGATGCTGATTCCGTTCACGGCCGATCAGCCCGAGCAAGCGCATTTCTGGATGACGGTGCTGCTGCGTCCGGTTGTCTGTCCGGAAGTTCCCGGGTATTGCGCCGAAAAGTCCATGGAAGTCCGGTTTTTCGCGCCCGGATCACTCGTCAGCAATCTGGACTTTGTGGAATCCATCTTCGGCAATGCGGGCGATCCGTTCGTTCCGGCCAACGACTCGGCCCTGGATGTCGAACACTGGTCCGGCCACACCGGCTGCGTCATCCTGGCGCCGCATCTGACCCGGCTGACCAAGCGGGAAGTCGGGCTGCCTCACGCCAGCCAGGCCACCGATCGCCAGAAACGCGACCGGATGTGCTGGGAACATGAAAACGAACTGTACAACGACGGGGACGCCTTCAAGGTGACCTGCCGGACCGATGAGGGCGTGATTGTCACCATCATCGCCGACAACTATTTCGGCTACTGCAAGAAGGAAGTCAAAACCCAGATCAGTTATGCCACCAATTTGATGGGGGGCGTCGAAGAAGAACACGCCGGTGGAGCCCTGGTCTTCCCCAGTTGGAGCCTGGGTGAAGAACTGCAGGTCAACAGCCGGCGCTACAACGGGCGAACCTTCGAGGATGTCGTTCGTGAATACAGCCGTTGGATCGACGTGAAGAGTGAAGGGTACGGAATTGACAAGAATTATCCCGACCTGATCTATATCCCCGAAGACGCCCGGGCCGATCTGCGACAGCAGGATATCAGTTGGAAACGTGGCGATCGCACCCTGAGCATTCCCCTGCTGCCCGGCAAGGTCTACATGGCCCCGTCGGGTTACAAGGTCCGGATGGAAAAGCACCCGTCGGCCCCTTCCTGGCGAATCATTGGCACCGCGGCCGAAGGGACGTTCTGTCACAAGCCCTGCACGGTCAGCGGTGGCGGCAAGAGTGAGATCAGCAAGTCGCTGGTCGACTACATGCAATACGGTTCGGTCTTCGTCGCCGACATCGAACGGGATCTGGATCAGGTCCAGCAGATCTTCGATCGCAAGTTCGATGATCGCTGGACGGCCGAATCGAGGAAGAAGCAGAACTACCAGGTTTTTCCCAGCCGATCGATCCTGAGCAAGCAGCGATCTCTTGGAAGTGTCATTAAGCTGTTGACGCCGTCGGAGGAGTACACCGACGAATACAATGCCTGGCTGAAGTCGATTTCCGATCACATTTACGCGCTGGTCTATGCGATCAAGCGATTTTACAACCCGGAATGGGGCGACGACTGGCGGCGGCATTTCAGTGTCAACTTTGTGAACGGCAGCCCCGGCCACGAACTGAAGGTCCATGACCGGGTGATTGTCGGGACCTACCTGCGAGTTGGCCTGTCCGGCGAACACGGCTGGCGAACCTTCAAGGTACGGCAGGATTTCGCGGCTGCGTCCAAGGTCCAGAACGAAGATGACATCAGCGCTTCGGTCGTGGTCCCGACTCGCTGCCTGAATCATCTGGCACCCACCCGTCCACTCATCAACGACCTGCCGCAGACTGAACTGGAACCGATCGCGGCCAAGTTTGTCAAGAACTGCGAATACCGCCTGTTTCAGCGTCCGGACGACGCGATTCATCGCGGGTTCGACAAGCAGGCGGAAGCGGACCTGGCCCGCAGCGACGTCAATTTCATCTCGAACTTCGAACCGCTGACGCGGGCCGATGTGGCGGACATGATGAACAAGGTCGTCGACTTTGATGCCTTTACTCCGCCGATGAAGCGGTTGCTGGAGTCGGTGCTGGAAACAGACAGCGGGTACATTTGTTGCTCGGACAATCCCCGCCGCGTGGGGGGGATTCCGTCCAAGAATCCCCGCTATCTGCAGGATCGGCCCGACGTCGTCAAGCCGCTGGATCGTTATATCGGCGAGATGGGAACCCGTTTCTGGCGCAAAATCCCCGCTCATCAGCCGGTCCATCTGCCCGTGAATGCCGTGCTGTCCGGACGTCGCAACAATCCGCCGGAAAAGGCCAAGGGAATCCGCAGCCTGGCGGTGTACAACCCGATTCATTACCAGGAACTGCCAGAGTTGTTCATGGACTATATCTGCTCGCTGACGGGCAAATCCCCGTCGACGACGGGAGCGGGCAGTGAAGGGGCGCTGACGAAGGGGCCGTTCAACGCGGTCATTCCCACCGCCGACATCAACACCGCACTGGTGTCAATGATCCTGACCGACCTGCCGG
This sequence comes from Planctomycetota bacterium, assembly GCA_018242525.1. Classification (GTDB taxonomy): domain Bacteria; phylum Planctomycetota; class Planctomycetia; order Planctomycetales; family Planctomycetaceae; genus Schlesneria. Next base: position 70,271 of record JAFEBS010000039.1, read on the forward strand.
GCTATTCCACGGCCGCCGGCCATGTGGGGCCGAACGCCCGGTTCGATCACGACATCAGCCTGCTGGTGCCGGAAGTCTGGAGCCGCATGTCGCCCGACGAGCGGGACCCACAGTTCCTGATCCGTGAACGTCTGCTGGAACCGATTCCCGACATGAAGTACCAGGGAGAACTGGTTCCGGCCAGTCGACTCGGTTATCGCATCACGGACCGTTTCATTCGCCGTTACTTTGGTCGCGTGTTCGACAACCCGGACAAGGTGTTCGACAAGTCGATCCTGCAACCGGAAACCCAGGACCCGGATTCTTTCGCCGACGGAGTAAAATACATTGTTGAAGCGCAGCAGCGTGCAGCGATGCAGTACTTTGACGACGGCTCAATCGCACTGGCCTGTCCGCCTCTGAAGGCTCTGCTCAGCATCATGGCCCACGGCAGTTTCGAGGGGAAAACCGAGCGCGATCCCGAAATCCGTCGTTTGTTCACCAAGGAGTCACTGCTGGCCAGTGACTGGTACCGCGAACGTCTGCTGACCAAGCAACAACGCGATCTGACGCTGTGGGAGCGTCATCGAGCTTACCTGGAACGTTACCTGAAAGATCGCCCCAACGCCGATCCATCCGTTTGCGAGGCAGTCCATCACCGCGCGCAGATCGTCGCCACGGAACTCGACCGAATCCGCCGCCCGGAATACGTCACGGAACTGTACGGAACCCTGGGAGCTGAACCGAGACTCTGAATCGCATTGCAAGAACGTTTGGACGGGATCGCGGAAGCCTTGAAACATCAGCCCGACGCGCGAGTTTGAAGTTGCGGTGTTTTTCCTGAAATTTCTAACGACCAAGTCACTTGCCCGCGACGAACAGAAGCTTTTTGGGATTCCAAGGCCACGGCTTCTTAGCGGCAAGCTAAGGATTCGAACATAGGAGATTCACCACGAACGACACGAAGATCCACGAAGGGAAGAAGGGTAGATCTGTTTGTATTCCTTCGTGGATCTTCGTGTCGTTCGTGGTGAATCTCTGACGGTTTCCATGCGTTTTGCACCGGTCCCTCGCTGGCGCGTCGGGCTAGTGTAGGACGCGTGCTTCGTGGCGGTAACTTCGGTAGACTCATCGACAATTCGTATCGCCATCCACGATTGAGTGACCGTTTCGATGACTTCTCGCGATGAAATCCTGTCGGCCATCCGCAAGCACCTGCCTGAATCGACGCCGTTGCCAGATTTGGCAGGTCCGTGGATCGAGTACCCCGATCCGATCGCCCAGTTTGCCAGCGTCCTGGAAATGATCGGCGGTCGCTGTATTCGCGTGTCCAACCGGGCCGCGATCAATGCAGAACTCAAGAATCTGCCAGCCTACGTGACTGCCAGGCAAATTCTTTCGACGATCCCCGACGTCGGTGTCCCGACTGTCGATCTGAACGCCGTCGACGACCCGCACGTCCTGGAAGACATCGATTTCGCGATCCTGCCCGGGCAGTTCGGGGTCGCTGAAAATGCCGCCGTCTGGGTGAATGACGAAGTTGTCAAGCACCGGGTGATTTATTTCCTGTGCCAGCATCTGTCGCTGGTCATCCGCGCCGGCGACGTACTGAACAACATGCACGAGGCGTATCAACGCCTGACATTTGACGGACCCCGCTTCGGAGGTTTCATCGCCGGCCCTTCAAAGACCGCCGACATCGAACAGTCGCTGGTCATCGGAGCACACGGCCCGCGATCGATGACGATTTTTGTGGTCGATTGACTCGGTGATTCCGGGGAAAACTCCCTTGGTCCTTTCGCTGGATCGCAATCATGGCCTATGACGAATCCCTGGCGCAGCGCATTCGGGATGGATTTGCCCGAATGAGCGGGATTACCGAAAAGAAGTTGTTTGGAGGAATCGGGTTCCTGTTGAACGGGCACCTGTGTGTCGGCGTCTGGAAGGAATCGCTGATTGTCCGGCTGGACGCGACCGAAGGGGCCGCGGCGTTGTATGAGCCGCATGTCCGCGAATTCGATGTCACTGGACGACCGATGAAGGGCTGGATCCTGGTCGATCCCGCCGGCCTGGAAGAAGACCGATCCGTCAACGAATGGTTGCAGCGCGCGTTTGACTTCGTCAGCACTCTGCCGCCGAAGGTTGCTGGGAAATAGCGGATAGTAGGTTTGGCAGGCTCGTTTCCGTCATCGCTGAAATTGCGTAGCATGAACTTGGAACATTCGTAGCCCGAAGCGCGAGCGAGTGATTTGTCGATGTGTGTCCAACTTGCGGATCCTTCGCTCGCGCGTCGGGCGTGTTTTGAGGCTTCCGCGCTTCCGTCCCAACATTCTGCAACGGTATTTAGTCCCTGTCCCCTATTCACGATTCCCTCATGTCGCCTGAACTTCCGGTCCATGGTTACCGACGTCAAAATAAGAATGCCTGGAACCGACTGTCGGATGGCAGCCAGTTCGCCAAGGTGGCGTCTGACGAAGAGTGTCGCGATCCGCTGAAAGCGCTGGATGGACGCGGCTGGCTGCCAACCAGTGTGAAAGGCTTGAACGTGCTTTGCCTGGCATCAGGCGGTGGTTGGCAGTCGATTCTGTACGCGGCGGCAGGGGCACGCGTGACGGTGGTGGACTTGAGTCCCGGCATGCTGGAACTGGATCAGCGCGAGGCGACTCGTCGTGGTTACTCGGTGACCGCCGTCGAAGGATCGATGGACGATCTGTCGATGCTGCGTGACGAATCGTTTGATATTGTCCACCAGCCGGTCAGCACCTGTTACGTCCCGAGTATCATCAAAGTGTACGAAGAGATTGCCCGGGTCCTGCGTGACGGTGGTTTGTACATCAGTCAACACAAGCAGCCGACGTGTGCCCAGATTACTCAACGGACCGAGCGTAATCAGTTTGTGATCGGAATCGAATACTTTCATGAAGGCCCGTTGCCGAAGGTGGACGACACGTCGTATCGCGAGGCTGGAGCGATCGAGTATCTGCATCGCTGGGACGAACTGGTTGGCGGGTTGTGCCGAACAGGGTTTGTCCTGGAAGACCTGCGCGAACCGCGCCGGGCGGACTACAACGCACCGGTTGACCATTTCGGTTACCGGGGACGGTTTGTTCCGCCGTATGTACGGCTGAAGGCTCGCCGTATCGCCCGCACACGGCCGACTGAGGGCAGTAGCCGACTGTGGTTGCCGTAATCGGTATGGCCGCTCGCTCAGTGCGTACAGTGTCGTTCCCCTTGACCATTGCGACTGTTAGACACACTTGATGCAGCCATGTTAGACTGACGCTGGTCGATTCCATGGGTCAGGCTGTTTCCGGCGAGTCATCTGGAGCGAAAACATGCGGTGTCGCCTGTGCGCAGTGTGGGTTGGTTTCGCAGCGTGCTGCCTGACTTGGACTACGTTGGCTCAGGAACCGGCGAAAACCGAGGTCGAGGTACTGCTCAAGCCGTGGGTTGAGGCGAAGGCTCGATTTCAAAAGGCCAGGGAAACGGCGGAAGCGATTATTGTCCGCCAACTGGAATCCGCCGAAGAAAAGGCGCGCGCGTCTGGCGACTTGGACAAAGTCAACTCCATCAAGCAGGAACATACGCTGTTCGTGAAGGACGGAGTGGCGCCGACGTCTGTCAGAACGACGGCTTATGAGAAGTCGATGGAGTCTGCAAAAGGTTCGTTGCGCACTGCGGCTCAGAAAACGAAGACGGTGCTGGTCAAGCAGCGGTTCGACGATGATGCGGCGGCCATCGATCAAGAACTGAAAGACCTGTTGGAGTCGGTGGGCAGTTCCGCCAAATCGGTTTCCGCACCCGTGCCAAAACCTTCAGACGGTCGTTTCTATTGGGCCGAAACACCACATGCGAATACTGCGAATCAGGGGAACCAGTTTCGACTGATCAGAGCGGGAGAATGGGTTGAGACAACCGGTGATGGAGGGCGAAAACGTTACCACTGGGTCGAAGTTTCTCGCACGGCGGAATTCGTGGAACTGCAGGACAAGGACCGCAGTTTTGGAATGCGGCTGAAGTCGAGCGGCGGCGACGTTGCTTACAAATACGAGGTCGGGAGAAACAACAGTTTCGGAGGCTGGGCAAAAGGCGGTTGGGTGATCGATTCGCCGGATGTCGTTTATCTCGCGGACTTGCCGGAAAAATCCGTCAAGGTCTGGCACTATCTCGACAACAAGGACTTTGGCTGGGGCAAAGGGCGGATGTTGGATGAAGGAAAGTGGTACGACATCTATCTGGACAACAGACCCTCACCGAACGGGCTTCTGACAGTCCCGCCTGCGAACGATATTGCTCTGGTTCGGTATGACGTTTCCCGCCTTCGAAGGGAAGTCCTCCGGGCGAAATTCGGAGTTGCGGATCTGCGCAAGGCGAACCCGGCATCGCCTCTCACATTTATTGTGCTGGGTGACGGACAAAAGCTGTTTACGTCCAAGCCAGTCGCGAAGTGGGGCGAAGCGACGGATTGCGAGGTCAAAATCCGTGGCGTCAAGGAACTCGAATTGCGAGTGGAATGCTCCGGCGCGGCGGATCTGGCCTATGCCGTCTGGTACGAACCACGATTGAGTCTCAAATAGGATGTCCATCGTCGACGTTCAGTCTAATCCTGACGAATGACGGAGTGATTTGATGAGTGGATGGAAGTTTTTGGGCACTCTGGCGATGGTTGTGGGCGCATGGTCCGGTCGCCTGCAGGCGGAGGAGCCAGTCAAGCTGACGTTTGATCAGCCGCAACCGTTTCAGGTGGTGCAGCGTGAGGGATTCAATCCGAAGCGGGCATCGCTGCATGAACCGGAAGGTCCGGAGATGGGGTTTGCCGATCTGGTGGTTCTGGGAGCCCGACCCAAGGGGATTGAGGGAGATTGGCAATACCGGCTGGAATTGATGGAGCATGGATTTGGCCAGACGTATGACTGGCATCCGGTGGATGAGGCCGGGACCGAGCAGCAGTTGAAGTTGACGGTCGAAGTCCCCGCCGGGGGCTGGTATCGGCTGCAGATCCGGTGCGTCAAAGATGAAGCAACTGTTGCCCAGGGGGCGATTGAACCGATCGGCGTCGGCGAAGTCTTCCTCGTGGCGGGTCAGTCGTATGCGGGTGGCAACAACGATGAAGTCCTGAAAGTCACGGATATTTCCCAAGCGGTCTCCACGTATGACTGGTCCACGAAGACCTGGCGCGTGGCGAACGATCCACCACCCCAAAACGGCGATGGAGGTTCCATCTGGCCGCCGCTGGGCGACATGCTGGCACCGACGTTGAGGGTCCCCGTGGCGTTCGTCAATGTCTCTGTCGGGGGAACTTCGACGACGAAATGGCTGCCAGACGGTCCGTTGCACAAGCGCTTGTGCCAGGTCGGCCGCGAAGTCGGTCTCTTCAGAGCGGTCCTTTGGCAGCAGGGGGAATCGGACGTGATCGAAAAGTCGTCGACGGAACAGTACGTCAAAAACATGCGGGAGATCCGCGACACCGCCTGCGAGACGTGGAGATTTGAACCTCCGTGGTTGCTGGCCAAATCGACGCTGCATCCGACGGTTTACAATGACCCTCAGGGAGAACGTCGCATTCGCACCGGGACCGACCTGCTGTGGCGTCAGGACGGATTTCTACCCGGTCCAGACACGGATGTCCTGGGGGGCGACAACCGCGGCGACGCCAAGTCCCGTCGGCACTTCAGTGCCCTGGGCCAGAAGCGCGCAGCGCTGTTGTGGTTCGCCGTGCTGTGGACGGAACTTCAAAAGGTTGATCGCGAGTCACAATGATCGATGCGGAATGCATCCGTAGCCGAAGTCGTGAGACTTCGGGGCTGTTGTGACCGACATCCGAAGTCTCACGACTTCGGCTACGACAGGCAATGTTCCATAAGTTTTTTTGCAGTAAAGACTTGTCGTGTTTAGGGTGAGTCGGTTGAGTCCTCCACTTCCCTCAATCTGTGAGTTTTCCATCCGCCGGGTCGGGAATTGCCGATGGAACCGACTTCGACGATTGGACGAATCCGGAATGTGGCGGACTTCCCAGTGAGAAGCGTGTCCGCTAGAATCCTCGGTCCGCTTCAAGGCGTCCGACACTGGGGTCGGTTGACCGGCGGTTTGTCTGGCAATTCTTGAAAAACCCTGACGGAGGACTGCGTGGTCAAGTTGCGGTTGCGTGATAACGAGTTGATTAGCGATGCAGTGAAGCGGTTTCGTAAATTGGTGGAGCATGCCGGCATCAAGAAGGAGATGCGGCGTCGCGAGTTTTACGAAAAGCCCAGCGAAACCAGCCGTCGCTCACGTCGTCGCGCCGAACGCCGCGCCAAGATTCAACGCATGGTTGGCAACACCGGTAGCGTGTGATTGACGCCCTGAATTGCCCAGCTCAATCAGCAGGCCGGACTTGTCCGGCCTGTGTCGTTCTTTGGAGGGGATCCTGAAAGGACAGGGCTGACTCATGAATCAAGCATGGATTCTGCAACTGTGCCTCTGGCTGGTCGCCCGTGGTAAAAGGGGGCAGACCCTCTCCGGGCAGTCGATCTTAAAGGTAAATCGACTGCCCTCCAAAGGGTCAGACCCCTTTTACCACGGGCTGCTGATTCTCGGCAGTCTGCTGGTTCACCCGGCTGAAGGCCTGGCTGCGATGCCGTGGATCCGGGTTTCGAATGACAAGACCGGATTCGTGACCGATGCCGATCAGCGGTTTGTTCCCTGGGGTGTGAACTACGATCACGACGATCAAGGTCGGCTGATCGAAGATTACTGGCAGGCAGAATGGCCGCTGGTCGAGACTCATTTTGAAGCGATTCGTGACCTGAAGGCGAATGTCGTCCGCATTCACCTGCAGTTCGGCAAGTTCATGGAAACGGCGACTCGGCCGAATCGTGAGGCGCACAGGCAGTTGACTCGACTGCTGGACCTGGCAGAGCGGACCAATCTGTATCTCGATCTGACGGGACTCGGGTGTTATCACAAGCGGGATGTTCCAGCGTGGTACGACGAACTGAGCGAATCCGAGCGCTGGGAAGCTCAGGCGAACTTCTGGCAGGCCGTCGCGGAAACCTGCAAGGATAGTCCCGCAGTTTTCTGCTACGACCTGATGAACGAGCCCGTTTCGCCCGGTGGGCGCAGCCCGGCCGGGGACTGGCTGGGGCCGGCATTTGCCGGGAAGCATTTCGTGCAGCGGATTTCCCTGGATCAAAACGATCGGCCCCGACCGCAGATTGCCGTGGACTGGATTCAGCAATTGACGAAGGCGATCCGCAAGGTCGATCAGCGTCACCTGGTGACTGTCGGACTGGTCGATTGGAGTCTGGACCGACCGGGACTGACGTCTGGTTTTGTTCCTCACATCGTCGTCGAGCACATAGATTTCCTGTGTATTCATCTGTATCCCGAGAAAGGGAAGCTCGACGAGGCCTTAAAGACTTTGGCGGGCTTTTCCGTGGGGAAGCCAGTGATCATTGAAGAGACGTTTCCGCTGAAATGCACCAGTTTGGAATTGGCCGACTTCATTCAACAATCCCGGAAATCCGCCACGGGGTGGATCAGCTTCTATTGGGGGAAGCCGATCACAGAACTCCGGAAATCACCAAAGATTGGTGACGCAATCCTGGCAGAATGGTTGGTACAATTCGAAAAGCTGTCGTCATTAATGGTTCCTTAATGTCTCGCCGGGTCTAATCATGTTTTTGCCTGCGTCCAATTCAAGGATGTCATGTGGCTGTCAATCGTCTCAGTGAATACGAACGGAGCGTCTTGGGGAACTTGCTGGTGGGAAACATGGCGATCGACGACGTTGCCGAGACCCTGCACGCCGATCAATTCTGCTGTGACGTCCACTCGATGATTTATACGGCGATTCTGAAATTGAATGAGCTCGGGACCAGGGTCGACGCCGTCACACTCGCCGAAGAGCTCGACGAACGCAACCAGTTGGAAGACGTCGGCGGCGTCCGGTATATCCTCGAACTCCTCCAAGCGGTAATTTGAGTATGCATCGCGCGGTGTATCAGCGTCGCCGAATTCGATCAGGCTTTGAGCCTGCATCGCAGTATCTCGGCGTGCGCGCGGGCTACACGATGATCGAACTGCTGCTGGTGCTGGCGGTTGTGACAGTGATCATGGCTGTCGCCTGGCCGAATGTCATGCGGATTTCCAGCCAGCAGCAACTGACGGATTCCGGAGAACGGGTCCGATCCGTGGCGTCCAGCGCCCGGGTGCACGCGATTGATAAGGGGTTGGTCTACCAGTTCCGCTACGAACTGGGGGGAACCCATTTTCTGGTGGTGCCGTTCGAGCGCGAGTTTGAAGGGGTCAGCCCGAACGCTCGCGGGACCGGAACGGCGGCTGGTCTTGGAAAATTCAGCAAGGCGTCCGGAACGCTTCCCAAAGGTGTCACGTTTGCGGCCCCGACGTTGTTGAATCCAGGCACCGCCGGCGGTGCCGCCGTGACGACGGCCGGGCAGCGGTTGAACAGCACGGTGTTGAGCGGCCTTCCGGATGCTTCGAAGTTGGAAAACCTGTCGTGGTCGGGGCCGATCCTGTTTCAGCCGGATGGTTCGGCGGCGGATGCCTCGTTGGATCTGGTGGACAAACGCAATCAGCGGGTCACGATCCATATTCGGGGAGTCACCGGGGCGATCAGTGTCACCAGAATTCACCAGGCGCAGAGACGATGATCCCGCTCCGGAAACCATTGACGAGTTCTCAGTCGCCAGTTCGGCGTGGCCTGACGCTGCTGGAAATCATCGTCTCGCTGGCGATCTTTTTCGGTGCGCTGGCGGCACTGTCACAACTGGCCTGGAACGGGACCCGTGCGGGGGTTCAGGCCCGTCTGAAAACTCAGGCGGTGATTCGGTGCGAGGCGAAGCTGGCAGAAGTGCTGGCCGGGATCGAACCGCTGCAAGGCAAAAGTCGAGTTCCATTTCCCGACAATCAGGCCTGGACCTGGAGTCTGTCGGTCACGGAGACGACGTTTCCGGACCTGTTGCAATTGGATGTCAGCGTGTCACATTCCGGGAACAGCCGCCTGGCGAACACGCAATTCACGTTGCGTCGCTGGATGCGCGATCCCAGTTTATTCCAGGCCGCTGCGTTGAAAAAGCAGGAAAGCGCGGAGCAGGAGGGGCAATGAGTGGTGTGAACCTGATCCGCCGCATTCGGACAATTCGTCCCGCGTCTGGCCGCAGCCATCAGATGGCGATGAGGTCCCCGAACTCGGCATTTACGCTGCTGGAAGTGGTGCTGGCACTGACCCTGGCGGTCTTCCTGCTGGGTGCCATTTTCACGGCGATGGATCAGTCGTGGAAGTTGACGGCCAGTGGCCGCGAGGAAATGGAACGATCGCAACTGGCTCGAGCCCTGCTGCGCAAGATCTCGCTCGACATTCGCTCGATTGCGTACGTTGCCCCGGAAACAACCGATGATTCCAGCGCGACTGGTTCGACCGGTTCGACGACCGGAGTCTCGTCGTCATCGTCATCTTCTTCGACGACGACATCGACAGACGCCACGTCGACGGAACCGTCTCCAACCAGCATCGGCATCCGGGGAAACATGCAGCGCGTGGAAATGCATATTTCGCGCGCCCGTCGCGACCTGGAGTTTTCGGCCCAGGTCGACGGAAACAAACTGCAGTCCCACACCAGTGATCTGCGGGCGGTGACATACCAGTTGGCCATCGCCGGTTCTGGCTCACCTGTGACCGGGTTGATCCGGACGGAAGGAGACCGACTGGCTGTACAGCAGGTGGAAGAGAAGGGGGGAACGGCGGCGACAATGTCCGGGCAGCAGGCCCTGTCGCCCGAGGTGAATTATCTGGAGTTCCGGTACTTTGATGGTCGCGCGTGGTACACCACGTGGGACAGCGAGGAATCGGCCCGGCTACCGCGGGCTGTGGAAGTGATCATCGGGTTTGCCCCATCACATACCCGACTCGGTCCCGCCTTGCGGGTCGCCGTCAGTGGTTCGACCAATCGGTTTCGCACGGTGGTCCTGATCCCCATTGCCGATCCGCTGCCTGAGGAGTTCGTCCAATGAGAGACCGCGTGAAGTTGCGTCCGCCGATCGCCTCGCGCCGTGGCAGCGTGCTGCTGATCGTGTTGGTGATTGTGGCGATGTTAACCCTGGTGGCTTACAACTATTCGCACACGATGGTGACCGAACTGGAAGCGACGACCATGTATGCCAGTGACGTCCAGGCGCGTGAAGCGGCGGATTCGGGCATCGAGTATGTTGCCACGATTCTTGGCAATCGCACCGATCCTGCTCTGGAAAACCTGCAGCACAACCCGTCGCTGTTCATGGGGAAGACCGTGGTCCCTTCCCCGCGCGTTCGCGGAACGGCCCGATTCACCGTAATCGCTCCAGTCGAACACGGTTCGGTTCAAAACGCCATCCGGTACGGGTTGATGGATGAATCCGCCAAGCTGAACCTGAATCTGTTGCTGAGCATGAAACTCAGTGATGATGAAATTCACACGATGTTGCTGAACATCCCCGGAATGACCGTTGAAACGGCGGATGCGATCCTGGACTGGATCGACACCGACGATACCAAGCGTCCTTATGGTGCAGAGTCGGAAACGTATGAATCGATGAAGCCTCCGTACAAGGCCAAGAACGGTCCGCTGGAATCGCTCGACGAATTGTTGATGGTCCAGGGGGTGACCCCCGCCTTGTTGTACGGTGAAGATGCCAACCGCAACGGGCTGTTGGATCCCAACGAGGATGACGGGGATGCCAGTCCGCCGCTGGACAACCGCAACGGCGTGTTGGATCACGGCTGGGCCTCGTACTTGACGGCTCACGCCCGCGAATCGAATTTGCGTGCGGATGGACGTGAAAAGATTCACCTGAACAATGGATTGTTGACGGATCTGTACGACGCTCTGGAGGAAGAGTTCGATGAAGCGACGGCGAAGTACGTGATTGCGATCCGGATGAACGGTCCCAAGACGACACCGACCTCCGCGACCAGTAATAGCAAAAGCAGCGGGTCCAGCAGTAGCGGATCCGGCAGCAAAGGCGGTTCGAGTTCCGGCGGTAGCAAAGGATCTGGCGGCAGTCGCGGCGGTTCATCCTCCAGTTCGTCGTCGGGACAGCAGCAACAGCAGCAGCAGGCGGTGCAGGGACTGACCAAGGCGATCGCGTCGGCGGCACTGAGTCCTGGTGGCAAGGTGACCCGGGGTGGAATCGACATCACAGCCGGGGGACAGTACCAGATCAAATCCATCTGGGTCCTGTTTGGATCGACCGCCACGGTCAACATTGGAGGTGCCAATCAGACCTTGAAAAGCCCGTGGCCTGCCGAGGCCGCTCAATTGCAGCCGCTCCTTCCCAAGTTGCTCGACGCGCTGTCGATCACGAATGATGAATACCTGGATGGGCGGATCAACATCAATCAGGCCCGGCGGGAAATCCTGCTGGGGATTCCGGACCTGGACGAGGAACTGGTCGACAAGATCATTGCCGCCCAGAAACTGGACTCCAATGGTCAGCCGTCGCCGGATGTGATTCAAATGCACAACACGACCGGCTGGTTATACTTCGAGGGGGTCGTTGACTACGACCAGATGCAGACTCTGGATCCCTATTTCACGGCCCGTGGCGATGTCTACCGGGCTCAGATCCTGGGTTACTTCGATGGCGGTGGTCCCATCACACGGTTGGAGGCGATGGTCGATGGCACTCAGAAGCCGCCGCGTATTATCTTCCAGCGGGATCTGAATGACCTGGGGCATGGTTACTCCAGGACGCAGTTGCTGCCGATTGTCCGCTGATTCGGCGTCTCCGGATGACTCCCTCGCTGTCGCTTCGAGTTTCATCGTTCCCAAGCTCCCGCTTGGGAACGCCCGTCGTTGAAGCTCCGCTTCACGGCCCCAAGCACCCCCTACATCCAGTCACCAGATCGACCAGTCCAGGTTGGCGAGCCCAATTGCGGGCGTTGGAGTGTCTCCAATGCACTGGATCGTCGACATAGCCGCGTGCAACGGATTGTTGTGCGCACATTCCAGTGACTGCCACATCATTTCTTCGCTCGGGAGCGTCATAGAGTGATCTCCGGCCGAATGCCGATCGCGAAGCGGGGCTTCGAGGACGGGCGTTCCCAAGCGGGAGCTTGGGAACGAGAAAAAGGCTAATCGCAAAGCCTGCGCCACGCGTCGGGCTGATGTTCAAATATCCGGGTTCAGGATGTGCCGGGCCCAGAAATAGGCGGTGACGTTCAGGGTGATTGAGGCACACAGGAACAGCTGACCCAGGACCGTGGTAAACAGCTTTTCCGTGTTGATCGGGTCGACGACGAAGTAGTACAGCGCCAGGATGGCGATGGGGACCAGCGCCATGTACAAGGCCGACGTGCGGGCCTGAGCCGTGTCAGCGACAACCTTGCGTTCCAGTCGCTGCATTTCCCGAACGGAGACGGCGATTCGCTCGACGGTCTCATTCAGCTTCCCACCGCTTTCGCGGCTGGCTTGCATCGCGGCGGAAAACAGCGCGAAGTTTTCACTGCGCAAACGGGCTCGAGCCTCGTCCAGGCAGCGTTCCAGTGTCTTGCCCATCTGGTACTCGGCGATCACCTGTCCAAACTCCTGGCTGATCGGCTTGGGGCTTTGCTTGGCCAGGATTTCCAGTGACTGGGCCAGTGACAGTCCGGCCTTGATGGCGCTGGACAGGGAAACCATCGAATCGGCAAGTTGATCTTCGATCAACTCACGGCGTTGTTCCGCCCAGCGCTTGACCAGGTACCAGGGCACACCGAGCAGCAGTGCGGACAACATCAGTCCAATGACGGGGACGTCAAACACCAGCGACATCAGCAGGAAATGGCCCAGGGCAAATCCGCACCAGGCGATGATGGAACCTCGCAGGTGCCTGGGATAGATCCGCAACCGCTTCAGCTTTTCACGAAACGCCGCTTCGACACGGTCAACGACACTGCCAAAATACGGACCGCCAGCCCACGCCAGCATTCCGACGGAACCCCCGAAGAGCAGCGAACTGAGCAGGACTTCCGGGGTCATTTCCCCTCGTCTCCATACAGGAATTCCAACTTCAGCAGATTCTTGGCGATCAACGAATCGACAAACGTTGGCAAATACCCGGTCGGATGCAGGATCTGGCCGTCCCGGAAATTGTAGATATCGCGCACGATCAACGCGCCGCGGTCGGTGTCATACCCGGCGATCTCGCTGATCTGCGAGACCTTGCGGCGGCCCCCCGGCAGGCGGGTGATCTGGACCACCACGTCGATGGCGCTGGCGATCTGGCGATGAATCGAAACGACGGGCAGATCGACGGCCATCAGGACCAGCACTTCCAGACGCTTGATCACATCATCCGTGCTGTTGGCGTGGACGGTCGTCATCGATCCATCGTGGCCTGTGTTCATGGCCTGGAGCATGTCGAGAGCCTCGGCCCCGCGACATTCCCCGACGATGATCCGGTCGGGCCGCATTCGCAGGGCGTTTTTGACGAGATCGCGGATCGAATACCCCCCGGCCCCTTCGACGTTGGCCGGTTTGCTTTCCAGCGTGACAACGTGATCCTGGTGCAATTGCAGTTCGGTGGTATCCTCGATCGTGACAATGCGTTCCTTGACTGGGATAAAGCTGGACAGGATGTTCAGCATGGTGGTCTTCCCGGTGCCGGTTCCCCCGCTGACCAGGATATTGCGGTGGTCGATCACGCAGGACCGCAGGAACATCGCGGCGGAGGAGGTCAGCGAGTCACGCTCGATCAAGTCATCGACGGTAAACCGGTGCGCGGGGAATTTTCGAATGGTCAGGCAGGGGCCGCGCACGGCCAGGGGAGGGATGATGGCATTGACGCGCGAGCCATCGGCCAGTCGCGCATCCACCAGGGGCTGACTCTTGTCGATCCGGCGACCGACCTGAGCGACGATGCGTTCGACGATGCTTTCGGTGACCTTGTCCGAGATGAAGCGGCGGCCGGACAGTTCCAGCACCCCTTCTTTTTCCACGAAGATCTGGTCACTTTTAACAACCATGATTTCGCTGATGGTGGGGGCTCGCAGCAGATCCTGCAGCGGCCCATAGCCGAAAACGGTGTCCTTCAGATCCTTCTTCAGAGTCCGCAGGATGACGTACTTGCGCATCTCGCGGTGCAGGTGCGGCCGTACGAGAGGGAAGATGTCGGCGAATGTCGCTTCGACGCGGCTGATCCGGGCACTCAGGTCCGGCTCGTCCTCGATCTTCATTTTCTCCCGCGCGAAGATCAGCAGGTTGTGCAGTTCGGTTTCCCGTTCGGGAACCAGCGTGGCCGGCAGATCGAATTCGTTGTAGGTCAGGCGAGTCAGCAGGTCCAGGCCGGTGCTGCCGCCTTCGAGGATCAGTTGATTGATCAGCAGGTCTCGCAGGGTCAGCCCGACAATTTCTTCCAGCAGCGGTTCATTTTCGGGGCCGAACAGATTCAGCTCGCGGCAGACATCCTCGATGTTGCGTTCCAGCAGAACAATGGTGTCGGCGTCGCCAGTCCGTTCGTTTTCGATTTCGTACAGATCCAGCCGTTCGAGCAGCTTGCGGTGAACCCTCTGATTCAAGTCGCCCATGATGGATCGCAGATGGGCTTCCAGTTCAGTGCGGCTGATGGCCGAGACTTCTTCGGACTCGAACGTCAGGGAGTACGGCCAGATGCGAACGGTTTCGCCGGCATTGAACAGGATCGAATTCCCACCCAGGACTTCATGATCCCCCACCAGGCAGCCGTTTACCCCGACGTTTTCCAGTTTCAGCTTGCCGTTTTCGCGCGAGACGACGGCATGCCGTTTGGACACCAGCGGGCTGTTCAGGACGACAATGTTGGAGAGGTCGCGGCCAATCCGAATTTCGGACGAATCCGATTCGATCAAGACTCGCTTGGCCTCGTGAACCTTGTTGAACCAGATTTTCATAAGTGTCGGAGGGTGGAGAAGAGTGATCAATGGACAGCCGGAGTGGCTGGGAATCATCGCCGGTTACGATACCCGGTGTCGAGAGGAGTTCCCACTCCGCGAATTGGTAATACCAGATGTTTTCGTGGCGGAACGTGCGGCGCTCCATTGGCAGAAGTATGCCAACGATCTGAGACTTGTCGTCCAATCCATGGATCCCTCGCTGTCGCGCGGGGCTTGCGTTTAGGGTCATTCGACCCCGAGTGTGGTGGCTCAATTGGCGGAAATTCGGTACGGTGTGTCTACGCTAACAAGGGTATTGCGACGGCAAGAATCGCTCCCCGGTTCAAGTTCATGGCGATTTCTCAAGGACGATTGCGGGCTGTGGATCATAACTGTGGATGATTCTCAACTGACACGGCCCAGCTTGCTGTTGCGGATTCGCAATGCGGATGACGTGGCGGCATGGCGTGAGTTCGCAGAAATCTATGGGCCGCTGATTCACGGATTTGCCCGCAAGCAGGGCTTGCAGGATGCCGATGCCGCGGATCTGGCGCAAGAGGTCCTGTATGCGGTCGCCGGGGCCATTGGCCGGTTGAACTACGACCGGCAACTGGGGCGGTTTCGTGGCTGGCTGCTGACGGTGGCCCGCAGCAAACTGAGCAATCAGTACGCTCGCAAGAAGCGCCAGCCGCAGGGCAGCGGCGATTCGGCGATGCATGAATCCCTGCAAAGCGTCCCTTCCAATTCGGATGACGAAGCGTATTGGGATGCCGAATACGAGCGGCGGTTGTTTGAATGGGCGGCCGAACGGATCCGGCCAGGGTTTCAGGAAACGACCTGGCAGGCGTTCTGGCTGACGGCGGTCGACGGCAAGGAGGTGAAAGCTGTCTCGGAGCAGCTTGGTATTACAGTGGGGGCCGCGTATATCGCCAAAAGCCGGGTGCTGGCCCGACTGAAGGAACAGATCCAGGAAATCGGGGAACGGTGATGGCGCCGAAGGATTGTCCGGATATCCGTACGCTGAAACTGCTGCTGGCACATGGCCTGTCGGACGAGCAGGAACTGAGCCTGTCGGCGCACCTGGATCAATGCGCCGATTGTCGGGAGCGACTGGAGCGTGTCGCGGCGGGTGATCGCACTCTGCATGATGTGGCCCGCAATCTGCGTAGCAAGACCGAGATGACCGATGCGCTCAAGACCGTCATCGAAAAATGTTCCTCAGACCCGTTCATCCTGCTGCGGGATGTGGAACTGCATCCACCCGAACCGCGCTACGGATCTGACCACGACATCCAGATTGCCGATCTGCATCGCGAACGGGATGAACAGACGTTTCGTGGTGGCGCACTGGTTCCCCGCACCACGGAAGTCATGTACTCGCCTGGTGATCGTTTGGGTCAATACGAGATCCTGGAAGAAGTCGGTCGCGGCGGCATGGGGGTCGTCTACAAGGCACGCGATCCTGATCAAAACCGGTTTGTGGCGATCAAGGTGCTGCACGGGAGTGTGCTCACCGACAAGATCGCACGGCGGCGGTTCGTCCGCGAAGCCAGGGCTGCCAGTGCCGTCGATCATCGCAACGTCGTCAAGTTGTACCGCGTGGAGGATTCGCCGGTTCCCTACATGGTGATGGAATTCGTGGATGGCCCTTCGCTGCGGGCTCACATGCTGCGGAAGGGATGCCTGGATCTGGGGACAGTCTTGAAAATCGGTCTGCAGATCGCCAAAGGACTGGAGGCATCACACGCTCGGGGAGTCGTTCATCGGGACGTCAAACCCGCGAACATTGTGCTGGACATCCCCTCGGGTCGAGCCAAGCTGACCGATTTTGGCCTGGCTCAAATCGAAGGGGATATCCGATTGACGCTGCCCGGCTTTACAACAGGAACTCCGGCCTTCATGTCTCCGGAACAGGCCAGCGGAGCGTCGGTCGATCATCGTTCCGATCTGTTCAGCCTGGGGAGTGTGATGTACGCGATGGCGACCGGCCAATCCCCGTTCGAGGATGACCAGACCTGTGCCGCCCTGGACCTGGTCGTGACCAGGAATCCGCAGTCGCCACAGATTGTGAATCCGGATATTCCGGCATCATTGTCCAACTTGATCCGCCGGCTGCATGCCAAGCGAGCCAACGAGCGTCCCGCCACGGCTACGGAAGTCGTCCAGATCCTGCAACAGCAACTGGAGGAACTGACGCATCCTCGTGAAGCCATCGTGCTGAGCGGCGAGCCCGAGCATGAAATCGATTCGGAAAAATGGTGGAAACACCGAACCCGCGGGACCTCGGCATCCATGGCAACAATCGACAATGAATCCACGCCGGTTAAAACCGCTCCGCGCAGCGAAGGTTCATTGTTGGTACTCGCGATCATTCTGGCGCTGGTGGCCCTGGTCGGCGTGAGTTTCCTGCTCACCAGTTAACCGCAACAAAGAATTGGGGTTCAATACGCCAGCGCGGGCTTTGCCCTCAACCCATTGGGAATGTGAAAGCGGACGGGTTTGATTGGACACGGACGACGTGGACGACACGGAGAAGACGGAGAAGAATTGATGGGGTCACAATTTCACTTGCCGACGCCGTGTAATGTCATTGCTTGCAACCTGCCCGAACCGGTGGCTTGCTGAAGGAATTTCTCTTTTCGTTTTGGATTCTCTCCGTGTCGTCCGCGTTTTCCGTGTCCCAATCTTTCTTTTGACGAAAGTCCTGCAAGTCCGACAGGAGATTCGAAGGCCACGGATTCTTTGCGGCAAGCAAAGACAGGCTTTGAGCGGAACCTCGAATTGGGTTGAGGGCACAGCCGTCATTACAGCGTCCGAGTCTGTCCGCCATCTGCATCGATGATTGCTCCCTGACAGTATGCCGCCTGCGGGGAAGCGAGGAAGGCCACCAGACTGGCGATTTCGGCGGGCTCGCCGAATCGGGCAATCTTCATTTCTCTCGCCAATTCGGCGGATGCTGTGACTTCGTCCATCCCTTTTTCGGTGGCCAGCCGTTGAATACGAGTTTGCAGTCGATCGGTCACAATGGCACCGGGATTGATCGCGTTGACCCGGACGCCGTCTTCAACACCCCGATCCGCCAGAACCTTGGTCAGGTTCAGGAGAGCCGCGTTGACGGATCCACCGATTGCAAACTCGGCCGATCCCGTGCGGCCGCCGATGCCAACGATATTCACAATGCTGCCTCGACTGACCTGCAGGTGCCGCCACGCGGCCCGACAGCAGCGCATGGCACCAAACAATTTCAGCGAATACCCGTCCGCCCAATCCGCGTCGCTCAATTTCAGGAAGTCTCCGCGGACGGTGGCACCGGCATTGTTGACGAGTAGATCCAGTCCGCCAAACCGTTCCAAAGTGGCACTGACGATCTGCGCGGGAGAGTCCGGGAGACGCAAGTCGACCGCTTGAACCAGACTCTCTGTGGGTAGACTTTGGGCGAGCTCATCCAGTAAGTCTTCGGAGCGTGCGACCAGGACCGTTTGCATTCCTTCGGCGGCCAATGTCTGGGCGATGGCCCGCCCGATCCCTCGGCTGGCGCCGGTGACAATGCCAACCTTGCCATTCAGTTGAAGATCCATTTTGCTTCCTTGTGTCCAGATCACTTCCCCTCGTCCGACTCAGAGACGGCGGCGATGAACTGCTGCTGCTCGTGAGAATTCAAGGTCGTGCTACCGATGTCCGAAGTCTCACGACTTCAGCTACGGATGCTTAATGGCGATTTATCATTTGGAACGTCAACGCGGCCGATAGTCTACTTCGTCGCCTCGACGCTGGCAGCGTCGGGTACGGTGCGGACCACTCGAAACCCGGCGGAAAAGACCGGCAGCGTGGGTGAATCGTAGCCCCGTGTTGCCGACCGTGACCACCATGCCGCGCCGTTCCAGGATCCGCCCCGTACGACCCGGCCGGATCGTGCATCCTTGGGATCGGCATCGAAGACGGGATCCTGCAGTGGCGACACGGCGTAGAATTGCACGTTATGCCAGTCGCGACACCACTCACTGACATTGCCATGCATGTCATACAGTCCAAACGCATTCGGACGACGTTGACCGACATGGAGTGGCATGGGAGTCTGGAGGCCGACGAATCCATATTCCGAAAGATTCACGGACAGATCACCGAAGTGCCATGCGGCCCGTTGTCCACCTCGGCAGGCATATTCCCATTGGGCTTCGGTAGGAAGATCATAGTGCCGCTTGACAGCCTCGGTCGACTCCGACTCGCTCAACCATTCGCAGAATGCGATGGCGTCCATCCAACTGATGCCACAAACGGGTCGAGTTTCGGCGCCGGATTCGGGAATGAATTTCTTCCACGTAAACCGCGCACTTTCCGCCCGCTCCGCCGATGTCTGGTAATTCGTCGCTGACACAAACGTCTGAAACTGGGCGACGGTGACTTCGTGCTGGCCGATATAGAATGGCTGCGTCAGTTCTACTGGGTGCTGTGGCGCACTGGACTGGGCGACAAACCGGTCGTACTCCGAGGCTTGTTCCAATTCCTTCGCCAGTGTGGCCCGCTCGGCGTCCGAGCTTCCCATGAGAAACTTGCCGGGGGGAATCAGTGTCAGTTTCATGCCGATCGAATTCGTTTCGCTGACAGGCAGATTGAATTGACGGGCACAGTCCTCCTGTTGTTTCCGGGCTTGATCGGACAGTTCGGGCCCCGGTTCATTTTCCAGCAGTGTCGACTGGGAGCCGGCCACGTCAGATTTGGCCTCGTTCACTTCGGGGCCCAGACTGACGTCGGACTTCTCGAACGTCACCCAGATTCCCCAGCGTTCGCCCGCCGAAACGGGAAAGGCCTGAGGGGCGGATGTGAGTTTGACGGTGGTCGACCGCCACGGCCACATTGAGCGTCGTTCCAAATGGATCTCATGGACGCGCAGGTTCGGCTTCGGTTCGACCCGCAGCCCATAGTGACCTGGGGGAACGATGACTCGGCCCCAACCCGTCTGACGTGCGACCACCCCACTGGAACCCACGATTTCGACGGCGGTGCTTCCGTCGGGGGATTCAAAGCTCAGTCCTGCCATGTTGTTCGACCACAGTTGAAACCAACTGCTCATCAGGATCGGCAGAGTGACGATCAACAAACCGGTCACTGCCAGCCAAACACGGATCCTGTTCCGACGAGGAGTTGGTGTTGCTGGCGGTGGTTCGGAAAGAGTCGGGATTCCAATCGGAGCCAACAGCATCGGGCGCGGTGCGGACGCGGGTTGCTGACAATGTGCCAGCCACTGCTGCAGCAATTCATGAACTTCGTTGGCTGTCTGCAACCGGTCTTCCGGACGCTTGGCCATCAGTCGATCAACGATGGTGACAAGCCAATCGGGGATCTCGGTGTTCAATTCGGTGATCGGTCGGGGGTGGTCATCACAAACCCGTCGCAGGACCGCGATGGCTGAATCTCCGCCGAATGCGGGTCGGCCAGTGCAGAGCGTGTACAGCACGCTCCCCAGGCTGAACAAGTCGCTGCGCTGATCGACGGGTTGCCCCATGGCCTGTTCGGGTGACATGTATTGGGGCGTCCCGGCGATCTGGCCGGACACGGTAATCCCGACATCGTCGATCGATCGAGCCAAGCCGAAATCGGTGATCTTGACCCGTTCGACACCGTTTTCCAGCAGGATATTGGCGGGCTTGATATCGCGATGGACCAATCCCTGCTTGTGAGCGGCGGACAATCCGGCGGCGATCTGCATCCCGATTCGCAGGATTTCGGTCAGCCCCAGTGCCCCCTGCTTGTCAATTTTCTGTTGCAGCGACTGTCCGACGATGCATTCCATCACCAGATACGGAAGTTTTTCATTGTCTCCCACGGCGAAGATGGTCACCACGTGATCATGGCTGACGGCGGCTGCCGCCTGAGCTTCACGCAGGAAGCGTCGGCGGGCTTGGGGATTCCCCGCAAATTCGGGGGCCAGCACCTTGATGGCCACGACGCGGTTCAGTTTCGTGTCCATGGCCCGCAGGACAATTCCCATGCCGCCGCGGCCAATCACGTCCAGGATCGTATACCCACCGAGCCGCCCCAGGCTTCCTGCAACGTCGGACGGTTCCAGAAAGTCCATCGACACAAAGGGAGCGGCGTCCGCCATCTGCGAGGCATCCAGTTCCACGAGCGGACTGTCGAGCAGGCTGTCGGGCGCAAGTGCTGTTTTCAACAGGAGTTCGACTCGTGCCTGTAGCTCGGGCTGGCCAGCGCAGGATTGCTGGACAAATGTGGTACGCTCGGCCGCGGACGCCAGGTCCAGGGCTTGCAGAAAGATCGATTTGGCGGCATTGGGATTGTAGGACATGGTGGGCTCCAGAATTGGGTCTACCTGAACATGCGACGTTTCTCGAAAATCGTCTCACGAATTTCCTTCAATTTCACATTTCAGCCAGGAACGGGCGTAGGACCATTGCCGATAGGCGGTCGCACGCGACATTCCCAGGACCGCCCCGACCTCGTCGAGCGACATTCCGGTGAAGAAATGAAGTTTGACGACTTCGGCCGCCGTCGCGTCCTCCGCCGCCAGTTTCGTCAGCGCTGTGTCCAACTCGAGCAGGCGTTCCGGATCGTCGGTGGCGTCGACAATGTTCGACGTCAATTCGATCCGGTCAAACTCACCGCCATGCTTGAGGCGGAGCTTGCGCCGGGCACTTTCGATCAGGATTCGCCGCATCGCCTCGGCCGCCGCCGCAAAGAAATGGCCGCGACCGTCCCAGTCCTGCGGCTCGCTGCCACTGACCAGTCGAACGTACGCTTCATGGACCAGGGCGGTGGCCTGCAGCGTCTGCCTTGGAGATTCGCTTGCTAGTTTCCGGGCGGCCAGCTTGCGCAGTTCGTCATAGATCAACGGCAGCAATTCCCCGGCGGCGTGCCGATCGCCCCGGTGAATCGCATGCAGGATCTGGGTGACATCGTTCATGGCGGTAATATAGCGTCTGCTGGTGTGGCGCGCAACGGGGCAAGCCACCCCGGGAATGACGACTTCTGATCGCCCTCCGTGTGCTGCCGACGGACCGGTGCAGAACCGAAAAACTGTTCTGGCGGCCCATCGTCGAAGACGGTAGAACTTTTCGCGAGGAATGGATTTCCGGCACACTCGTACTAGCAGCCTGTGGTAAAAGGGGTCTGACCCTCTCCGGGCAGGCGGTTTTCAAGGTGAATCGATTGCCCTCCAAAGGGTCAGACCCGGTCAGACCCCTTTTACCACGGGCTGCTAGAGCGGTTGAAATCATGACGACCCGTCCAAGACTTAGTTCCGCCTGGTGTGCCGTCGTTTTTCTGATCGGCGGTGCGCCGCTG
Organism: Planctomycetota bacterium; assembly: GCA_018242525.1. GTDB lineage: Bacteria > Planctomycetota > Planctomycetia > Planctomycetales > Planctomycetaceae > Schlesneria. The sequence continues at coordinate 92,415 of JAFEBS010000039.1, forward strand.
CTGGCTGTGGAACCAGCGGCCGAAGGGTTCACCAAATCCGATTACGATCAACATCTGGCAAGTCTGCAGAAGCGATTGCCGCACGAGGGATTCTCGGTTGTCATTCAAAAACCGTTCGTGGTGATTGGCGACGAACCGCTGGAAACCGTGAAGCTGCGGGCCGAAAAGACGGTGAAGTGGGCCGTCGATCATCTGAAACAGGAATACTTCAAGAGCGATCCTGCCGCCATCATCGATATCTGGCTGTTTCAGGACGCCAACAGTTACAACGAACATACGACGAAGCTGGTTCGACGAGTCCCGTCGACACCATATGGTTTCTATTCGCCGAGCGAAAAGGCGCTGTTTATGAACATCGCCACCGGAGGGGGAACGCTGGTTCACGAGATCGTTCATCCGTTCATGGAAACCAACTTCCCCGCTTGCCCCGCCTGGTTCAACGAAGGGTTTGCTTCGCTGTATGAGCAATCCAGCGAGCGCAACGGCCGGATTATTGGCAACACCAATTGGCGATTACGCGGCTTGCAGACGGCCATTCGCAAGGGCAACGTTCCACCATTTGACACCCTGTGCCGTACCACCACCGACCAGTTCTACAGCGATGACAAGGGGACCAACTATTCGCAAGCCCGCTACCTGTGCTACTACCTGCAGGAACACGGCCTGCTGCAGAAGTACTATCGCGCCTTTCGACTGAACGCGAAATCGGATCCATCGGGATACGAAACCCTCAGGGTCGTGCTCGGCGAAAAGGACATGGAGGCGTTCCAGGAGCGTTGGGAAGCCGAAGTCCTGAAACTAAGATTCGATTGAAAGTGCCTGGATCGCCGTCGTTCGATTCGTCGCTGGTTCGGGGTTCAGCGAGAAACAGGTGTCCGGACGCCAGGACTGTCCGCCGCTTGCCAATTGGATAGAATCTCGACACAGACTGTGGGGAATCTTTAACGGCGACAATTGCGGCAAGGGCGCTTCATGCGACTGATCAAGGTGGCGGCGGCGATACTGAATACGACTCCGCTGGCGTGGAAGGCGAACCAATCGGCAATTGTCCAGGCCATTCATGCGGCCCGACAGCAGCACGTCAGTATCCTGTGTCTGCCGGAATTGTGCATCACTGGATATGGATGCGAAGACGCGTTCCTTTCCAGCGGGACTCAGGCGATGGCCCAGAAGCTCCTGCTGGAACTGGTTCCGGAAACGACCGGGATGGCGGTTTCGTTCGGACTGCCGCTGCTGCATCGCGGTGCCCTGTTCAACACCGCGGCGCTGGCGGTTGATGGAAAGTTAAAGGGACTGGTTGCCAAGCAGCACCTGGCGGGCGAGGGAATTCACTATGAACCTCGCTGGTTCAAACGCTGGCCAAACAACGCTCGTGAACAGATCGAGATCGACGGCCAGCCGCTGCCGTTTGGCGACCTGTTGTTTGAGGTGGGCGACGTCCGGCTGGGTTTTGAGATCTGCGAAGACGCGTGGGTTGCCAATCGTCCGGGGGCGGAATTGGCCGAGCGGGGTGTCGACATCATCCTGAACCCCAGCGCCAGCCATTTCGCTTTCGCCAAGCATGCCGTCCGTCAGCGGTTCGTCCTGGAAGGCTCGCGGGCGTTCAGCGTGGGATATATCTATTCGAACCTGGTCGGTAATGAATCCGGGCGGGCGATTTATGATGGCGGGGCATTGATCTCCCAGGCAGGGCGTCTGCTCGCGACCGGTCCACGATTCAGTTATGCCGATGCAGTGGTGACGACGGCCACGCTCGACATCGATGAAATCCGGATGGGACGTGCCCGCACGGGAAGTTTTCGTCCGTTGGCAGGGGATCCGAATGACAACGCCGTCCGCTGTTCATTCCGATTTCCCACCACTCAATACGTTGTGGATAAGCCGAATCCGGAAAAATGGGAACAGAGTCCGGACTTGAAGGAAGAAGAATTCGTCCGTGCGGTTTCGTTGGGGCTGTTCGACTATCTGCGGAAGAGTCGTTCGCGGGGTTTCGTCGTTTCCATCAGCGGTGGAGCCGACTCGGCGGCCGTGTCCCTGTTATGTTCGATGCTGGTCTCTTTCGGCGTCGGTGAAATCGGTCGGGAAGCCTTCCTGGCGAAGCTCAGTTATCTGCCGGATCTGGCGCACGCGCCGACCAATCGTGAATTGGTGAGGCAACTGCTGACGTGCGTCTATCAATCGACCAGCAACAGTTCACAGACCACGCTGGATGCGGCGCGCTCGGTCGCGGAGGGAATCGGAGCCGACTTCCACGTGTTTGATGTGGACGGACTGGTTCACGACTACATTGACATGGTTGCCAAGGCGCTCGGCCGGGAACTGTCCTGGGACCAGGATGACCTGGCGCTGCAGAACATCCAGGCCCGTGTGCGGTCTCCCGGTGTCTGGATGCTGGCAAATACCCGCCAGGCTCTGCTGCTGGCGACCAGCAACCGCAGCGAAGCGGCCGTCGGTTATGCGACGATGGACGGCGACACATCGGGGGGGCTGTCCCCAGTGACGGGGATCGACAAGAACTTCCTGCGTCACTGGCTGCGGTGGATGGAATCCACCGGCCCTGCCGGGGATCGGACTCATCCGGAACTCGCATTGGTCAATGTGCAGTCCCCCACAGCGGAGCTTCGACCCTCAACTTCGCACCAGACCGATGAAGCGGACTTGATGCCGTATGACGTCCTGGATGCGATCGAACGGTCGTCGATCCGCGACAAGCGGACTCCGTTGGAATCGTTGTGGCATCTGCGGGAATCTTTCCCGCAGTACGAGTTGCCTCAACTGGCCTTCTGGGTGCGCCGGTTCTTTACGCTCTGGTGTCGCAACCAGTGGAAACGCGAGCGGTTTGCTCCGTCGTTTCATCTGGATGATGAGAACCTGGATCCCAAGACCTGGTGCCGTTTCCCGATCCTGTCGGGAGGCTATGAACGAGAATTGGACGAACTGGACGCGTGGGTCCATGAAGAAATGTCTCACGGATAAAACGGGCTTTCCGGCTTTGTTCGTAGTGCGATCGGTTGTCGTACGGGCGGCGTCGTGGATCTCGATGGGGCATCCCGATATTCGTAGAACGGACTTTCCTGGTTCGCCGGCGGCAGATTCCGGTACACGGGCCGAGCAGGAGAGACCGGGTAAACGGGACGCGACACTCCATTCGACCAGACCGGGGTTCTTGTTTTCGGGGAACAGGTTCCATTGGGGCAGTTGGAGTTTCGCGGAGTGACTCGACAGGTGCCGTTGGCACAGGTCGGCGCTGGAGACAAGAGATATGACGGCGTCCAGGGGAGTGGTGCGAAGCCCCATGTTCGACCATCTTGCGCGAACGTGCTCGCGGACGTCATTCCTCCCATGGTTAACATCAGGCCGCAGATGCCGGCCACCCATTTGTGAGCGATTCTCGTGGACATGGTTTGAATCCTTTCGTGATGACAGCGAAGAAGCGGGACGCCCCGCGGCAGAGGTTTGAAGATCGCAACGAACGTGCCAGCGCGAGTGGAGCTGGCGATTCTGTAACTTCGCCATCGTCGGAGCTGGGAAAACGAGTTCTCAACGCGGTCAATCGGCAACAATTGCCGGTCCTGGAAGCGATCCGAAAGCCGAGTTTGCCGGTGGGCGTGTCTTTGACGTCCAACTGTCTCGTAAAGATTTCAGGTCCGTTGATCCGCGTAAGTGACTCTTACAATTTCGCGGCGTGAACGAATCCCCGTTTCACGTGAATCGGCAGGAACTACGGGGTCAAACGCGCCTGTGATCGGCAAGAACCACCGTGGTTGGGGGCGTTTGACCCGGTCGGATCAAAAATGATCTTGACAGTGAATCTCTGGCACGGCGGGTGCTTCCATGGTTCCGGCATGTGGCTTGTCTCACGACCGACGGCCGCACCCAGGAATTGAAATGGTCGCACGGTCAACAAAAAAGGGAGTACTTCAATGTTGATCCTCACACGGAAGCGAAACGACTCGATTCGAATTGGTGAAGACATTGTGGTTCGCGTCATGCGGACGGCCAAAGGGAGCGTCAAGATCGGGATCGAAGCTCCTGATTCGGTGCGCATCGTGCGTGGCGAACTGAACGACACAGGCGACTTCGTCAGCGCCCCGGCAATCGCTGACATCCACGAAGAATGCAATGCCGACGCTCTGATGCTGCAGCACTAGCCGCATCCACCTCGAACTTCTGTTCATGACCAAACCCGGTAGAAATGGAACACCGGGGCCATCTCCTTAGAAAGTCTCTCTTGCACCGTGACCGGTGCTGACAATTGGAAGGAACCGAATCATGACTCTATTACGGACTCTCCCTCGATCTATCAGGCTGTTCGTCCTGATTGTGTTGACCACAGCGACTGTTGCTTATGCGGGTGATCATCCCGGACTCAACAGCCATCGCGATTTCGGCATCTCGCCGGACGACGTTGAAGGGCTGACGCTGGTACCGACCTCAACCGAACCGGAAACACTGCGTGACCGGCTGCTGCGGGAGGGGATCCTGGATGATGCGACGTTTGTTTCGACCAGCGCTCGTCAACCCGTGAAACTGAAGACCCGCAGGCCGGTGGTGGAAGAACTGCCCGCTCCACCCGCCAAAGCTGCTCCGGCTGATGACGGTGATCGCAAGCCACCTCACCAGCCGACGGTCGCGGAAAAGATTCAATATCGTTATGCCGATCCGCGGGTTCTGCGGTTGCTGGATCAGCTCAATGACCAGTCGTCAGTCGCGCTGTATGTTGAGATTGCCCGGATGATCGATTCGCGACACATCAAGCCATCGTCGTATGCCCGGCGGGTCGATGCCGCGTTTGAACATCTGGATCTGGCCTTGAATACGGCTTCGTTCCAGCAGGCCGTTCAATTGAAAGCGGTCGATCAGTCGCTGGGACGTTTGCGGAATTCGCTGTCTCAACTGCGCCAGCGGACCACTGTGAACAGCCTGGAAGATGCCGTCCAGACACTGAACCGGGTTCAGGAACTGGTGGATCAGACGGTCCAGATGCGTCCAGGGGCCGTGGGACTGGAATTCGTGCATGCGGAACTCGATACACTTGACCAGTTCTCGTCGCTGATTCCACCAGAAAAGACGGGAGGCCCCAGCGTCGGATTGAAGGACAACGTCGTCGGAATCGGTGTGGAAGTTGAACCACATGCGGACGGACTGAAGGTGATGAAGGTACTACCAGGCGGACCGGCTGCGGACGTTCAAATGCGTCGTGGTGACGTCTTGACCGCCGTCGATCAACACGCCTTGAAGGGGTTGGAATTGAATCAGGCCGTGGATTACATCCTTGGTCAACCGGGGGTGCCACTCAAGTTGAATCTGCTGCGCGGCGGACGTCGCGGTGAAGTGACCCTGGTTCGACGGCGGATCACGTTGCACGCGGTGGCCAGTAAAATGCTGGATGAAAAATCGAACGTTGGTTACATCAAGCTGGAATCGTTCACAGATTCGTCTGTGAAGGAAATGGACGACGCCCTGATGTCCTTGCACAACAGTGGAATGAAATCACTGGTCCTGGATCTGCGCGGCAATCCTGGCGGACTGCTGACAGCCGCAATCTCGATCTCGGATCGATTCCTGCCAGCGGGCACAATTGTTTCGACCCGGGGACGCAATGCGACGGACAATTCACGGGAACAAGCAGTCTACGGACAGACGTGGAAGGTTCCACTGGTGGTCCTTGTCGATCGTAACAGTGCCAGTGCGAGTGAAATCCTGGCGGCAGCAATTCAGGAAAACGGACGTGGAATCATCGTGGGGGAACGGTCCTATGGTAAGGGGACGGTCCAGACGCTCTTTCCACTGCAGTCAGCTCCGGCGGGACTGCGGCTGACGACTGCGAAGTTCTACAGTCCTGAAGGCCGCGAAATGGCCGGAGCCGGGGTCACACCGGATCTGAAAGTGGACCCGACGATCGGTGATGATGCGGAAAACGACGCGGCGATTGCCGCAGCCTTGAAATTGACGGCTGATCCCCGCCTGAAGGAGATGGCCTCGCACTTCATCCGGACAGGAGCGGTCCCGCGAGTCATTCGCGTGGTCATCTGATCGAGTCAAGGACGACTCGGTCCATTCGACACTTCCATCGGCAAAGGATCTCCGATGTTGACGCCAGAGATTGAGGACGGACCAAGAGGTCCGTCCTCAAAGCATTCTTTGGTCGTGACTTTGCCGGTCATTCCGCATCCAACTACCGTTACGTGGCGGGGGGACCATCCACCAACATCCCAGCCGCCTCGTTCCTCGGGAACCAGACAAACATCTTCGATTTGCGATGCCAGATGGACTTTTGATCAGTGCGGGTTGCCAGCGACAGTTCGCATCGTGAGAATTGGATCGACCAGCCGCTCCTGTCCCGGCCTCCCCGGTTCCCAGCGCCTGGCCCCCAATGAATTCAGGCACCAGCGGAGCGTAAAGTCGAATGACGGAGACAATGACCGATCCGGTGACGGTTTATGATTTAAGCGACCGAACCCAGATTGAATTGACCGGCGCAGACCGCATCAAGTTTCTCAACGGGTTCAGCACGAACGACATCAAATCGCTGCAGGCCGGTGGTGGGTGCGAAGCGTTTCTGACGAACGTCAAGGGGCGTGTCCTGGCACATGTGTTTGTGTTTGCGACTGCCAATTCGCTGTGGATCGACACGATTCCCGGCCAGGAAACGGTGATCATCAATCATCTGGATCGCTACCTGATCCGTGAAGACGTCCAACTGAACGGTCGCTCGCAGGAACGTGGTGAACTCTTCCTCACCGGACCGGTTGCCGCACAACTGCTGATGCTGGATCCGGAATTGCCTCCCTTTGGCTCAGTGACGCGCGAGGCATTTGGAGTCCCCCTGGAAATCAGGCGTGCCGACATCCTGGGCTCGCCCGGTTTCTTGCTTTCAGTTCCGCGATCTGTCGTCGAATCCACCCGCCATAGCCTGCTAGGGATCGGCTGTATCGCGGGGAGCGCCGAAGAATTTGAGACGCGGCGCATTGAAGCAGGGTTCCCCTACCAGGGACGGGACATCAGCGACGAGAACCTGGCGCAGGAAGTTGCGAGAACTCGCCAATGCATTTCGTTCACCAAGGGCTGCTACCTTGGCCAGGAACCGATTGCCCGACTGGATGCGATGGGGCACACCAATCGCGAACTGCGCCGAATCCTGTTCGACGCGGGATCGGATCCGACACCCGGAGCGTCCCTTCGCAGTGGTGACTCGGACGACGAAGCGGGCATCGTGACGTCGGTCGCGCCCCTCAAAGACCCCACCGGCCGGATCGCAGCCTTGGGATATCTGAAAACCAAGTTCGGCCGCGCCGACACCAGGGTCCGGCTCTTGACCCTGGATTCGGCCTGCTACGGGGTTGTTCAGGCGACTTCGTAATGGCTCAATCGGGCTTTGCCCATAAAACGGGGTCAGACCGGTCAGACCCCATTTTATGGGCGAAGCCGTTCTATCGTCATTCGACCGCATGGATCGAAGATCAACACGCATCCCGATACTCGCGTGTCTCAAACAGGAGGACACCAAGAGCCAGCAGAGCCACGACCGCCGCGCTGAGCGTCGCCGTTGCCGCCATTCCCGAAACCGGCAGAAACATTTCCCGGGCCACCCGCCCCAGAGGCCCCAATTGCAGGTCACCGCCCGAGTCGTAAATCATACACCGAACATAGAATGCCACGGAGACCCGTTTTACGATTCCCGGCAGGTTGCCGAACAGCACTTCCAGAAAGAACCAGTAGACCAGGGAAATGATCGTGCCATGCCGAAACACGGCTCCCACCAGCAGGAACAGGCTGGCATAGGCCAGTCCGCCCAACAGAGCGGCCGGCAGAAACATTGCAAACAGCTTCAGGCCGGGAACACCTGCCAGTCGACAGAGCAAAAACAGTGAGCCGCCAGTCCACCCGGCCACCAGTGCCAGCCCGGCCAGGGCTTTCGTGAAGTACACCAACGGTCGCGTGATGGGGACGATCAAGAGATAGATCAGGGTTTGATCTTCCCGTTCGCCTCCAATGCCGGACGCGCCGTAACAAATGGCGAAGATCGGCATCAGGAAGGCGACGAACGTCGGCACCAGGACTTGCTCCGCCAGCTTCTTCGCTGTTGGATCCGCCTGGCGCGACCAGGCCAGCACGATCAGGGCACACAATCCCGTCAATGCCACGCAGGCCAGCGTCTGACGGGAACAGAGTTGACGGCGGATGGTTAGCCAGAACAGGTGCCCGCAGGCTGACAAAGTAGTCTTCACACCAGGGCTCCCGGATTCCGTTAGAACTTTGCGGCTGCAGACATGACATGCTGAAATGTCGCCTCGGTCGTGGTGTCGGTCGTTTCCAGGCGCGACACGTCGAACGACGTCGCCTGGATCAATTCTCCGAATTGTCGAAAGAAGTCATCGGGGCGGACGACCTGCAGCAACAGTTCGTCGATTCCGGACAACTCGATCCGCAGCACCTGGTCCCAGGGGATCAAGCGGGTGGCCAGTTCCCGCTGCTGTCGACACGCGATGCGGATCTGCAGCGGTTGTCCGGCAAACATCGCACGAATGTCGGGCAGTGTGCCAACGGCCAGGACACGACCGCGTCCCATGAACACAATGCGGTCTGCCAGTTCATCCATCTCGTCCAGGATGTGGCTGGAAACCAGCACGGCCTGGCCGCGTGCGGCGCACCGTCGAAACAACTCCATCAATTCACGACGTCCCACAGGATCGATGCCGTTGAGCGGTTCATCCACGACCAGCACGGCCGGTTGATGGACCAGGGCCTGCGCCAGCTTGATTCGTTGCCGCATTCCCTTGGAGCAGCCGCGCAGCGTTCGGTCCGCGCGGTCCAGCATGCCAACTTCTGCCAACGCCTGTTCGGTTCGCTCGCGGGATTCCACAGCAGACATCCCATGCAGTCTCGCCATCGTGCGGACAAATTGCCGGCCGGACATCTCTTCGTAGAACGCGTCTGCGTCGGGACAATAGCCGATGTGGCGACGTGCTGCCGCGGATCGGGCCGGTGCATCGCACACCAGCACGTTTCCCAGGCTGGGTCGTAACTGTCCCGTCAACAGTTTGATGAACGTCGTCTTGCCGGCACCGTTGGGGCCCAGCAGTCCGGTGATTCCCGCTTCCAGAGTGACGCTGATGTCGTTCACGCCGATCACCGCGCCATACCATTTGGTAACGGACTGAAACTCGGCCAGCGGCCCCGGCAGTGCGTCCGGATAATCGGCGACGTTCATGACACCACCTCGACAGCCCGCACACGGCGAACGATCAGGACCAGCGAAACGACGCACAGGGCTGCCAGGACGGCCAGGCAATATCCTGCTGACGGAATGCGGTTCGGGTCCAGCGACCCAAAGCACCAGCGGCCCAGACGGTTCATGTCATCCCAGAATCCCAGCAACAGCCAATAGCGGTTGCCATCGATGGCACGCATGGCGTCAGCCAGGCCTTTGAGCAGCGCAAACAGGCCGAGCCAGGTCATCACCAGCGGCACAGTTCGAGGCACCCACGCAGCGATGGCAAAAATCAACAGGCTTTGGACGACGGCCAGGACCGTGCCGTACCCGAGGATACCGCAAAGCACCCGCGGATTGTCCAGGAAGTATTGGAAGGAATTGCTCAGGGTGCCGTATTCAATGAACAGGATCAAAGCGGGTAGGGTGGTCACAATCGTGACGACCGCGGCAATCGTCAGCAGCTTGCCGACAATGTAATGCCACTTGCCAATTCCCCGCGAAAGATAAAAGACCATCCCCCCCTGCCGATAGTCGCTGCCGATCAATGTGGACCCGGCAAACGCGAGCAGGAGGGCACAGATGCCTGCCTGGGCGAACATGAAGTCGGCGTATGCCTGCCCGGTCCCGGTCACCTTGTAGTTGTCCAGGAACCGGGCGATGTTTTCGTTCTGGACCGACAATGTGGCCTTCAGGTAAATGAAGGCGAAATGAAACAGGAAATTGAGCAGACCCAGGCCGATCAGGATCCAGAACACCCAGCGCCTGAAGATCAGCGACAGTCCGACTCGAACGATCGACAGACACCCCCACCACGGTGATCGTGGCTGACCTTCCCAGGTTCGATATCCCGCCTGATCCAATTCCATGTTGCCAACCAATCCCTTGAAAGAATGACTCGGCGCCTTACGACTTGGGGTAGCCCGTCGCCGGTGTGGATGCGAGCCGCGAATCGGTGCCAATCAATCGATGATACAGCCGAGGCAGATCCTCTTCCTCGGGAACCACATCACTCAGAATGGCACTGTGCCTGGCCGCGATTTCAAAGAACCGGACGGTTTTCCAGTCCGCCGGTACTTCGACCACAACTTCCCCCGCGCGCGGAGTGGTCTGGATCGTCAGTCCGGACTCCGTCAGGGCTTGGGCGAATCCGGAATCGTCGCCGCGCCACCTCAGGCGGTATCGACCAAGCGAGTGCTGACGCAGTTCGCCGATCCGTCCACAGCCGAGGATCGAGCCACGGTCGACAATGATGACCTGCTCACAGACCCGGTCGATGTCACCCAGCAGATGCGTGGACAGAATCAACGATTTGCCGTGTCGGCTGGCGATGGCATGCAGCAACCGCAGCATGGCATCGCGCCCCTGGGGATCCAGTCCGGCGGTCGGTTCATCCAACAGCAACAGTTGCGGATCGTGAACCAGCGCGGCCGCCAGCTTTAATCGTTGTTTCATGCCGACCGAATAGCCATCGCACTGACGATAGCGGACTTCATCCAGTTCCAGATACGACAGAACTTCGTGAGCTCGTCGCAATGCCTGACGTCGTGGCATCCCGGACAATTCCCCTGCCAAAGCGACCAGATCCACCCCGCGCATGCCGGGGATCAGTGATTCTGCTTCCGGCATGAATCCGATGCGGCCGCGCAATTCATGACGTTGTCTGACAAGATCAAATCCCAGCACGGTTCCGCGGCCCGACGAGGGATTCAACAGACCGAGCAGGATTTTCAGCAGGGTGGATTTTCCGGCACCGTTCTGTCCAATCAGGCCGATGGCGCCCGGTGCGACAGTGAGCGAAACATTCTTCAGCGCCTGAAACTTCCCGTAAAAGTGCGACAACTGAGTCAACTCGACGAGTGCAGCAGGGGAAGTCGGGGCCGAACTCACGGTGCATATGCTCCGTTGATGATGATTTGTCCTGTGGACGAATTGACTGGAATCGAGAATGTCGTGGAAGCATTGTTGATGATGTTGTTGTAGTTTCCAGCGAACTGGATGGTGGGAATGACAGAAGTAAAGATGATCCCACGATGGACGGTCAGATCGGTGGAGAGCAAATTGATGGTGTTCGCCTCGATCTGCATTCGCGAACTCGCTGCGACGGCGTCGAACAACATGCCTGTCGCTCCACCCGCCTCGTCGGTGATCGAGTTCGAATAAATCCAGGTGCTGCTGATCCCACCCAGGTTGAATCGCAGGCCGGTGCCATTGACTCCCTTGAAGTCGATGTTGTTGTCGTCCACCTGCAGTGTTGAACCGGCCGCTGCGGTCAGGAACAGTCCTGTCCCGCCGGTTCCGGTGAACGTCATGGCGTTGTTATTGATGCGGGCGATGATGGAATCGGTCGCCGATTGATCATTGATTTGAACGGCGGTCATGTTGTCTGCGCCGACATTCAGGGCGTTGTTGGCAACGGCAATGGAAAGCGGGCCGTTCCAGTTGACATTGATCAGCGGCGAGCCTGCGCGGTCGGCGTTGATCGTGTTCAGATGAATTGTGGTTGCCAGCGAGGCACCGTTGCCGGCGGCCATGGTCTGGAACAGGATCGGCGTCCCGTTGTGATCGGTGATGGTGCTGGAGTCAACCAGCCATTGGTAATTCCCTGCCGTACTGACTTGTGCGCGGATCGTACCAGCACCAATCGCGCCGTTGTTCACGAGGCTGCTGTTGCGCAACATCATCACCAGATCATTGAGCGAATCGAGTGCGTAGCCGGTGGAACCGCTGATCTGCAGCCCGTAGAACGACACTTGATTGTTGGCAGTTGATTGAATGCCGATACCATTGTCGGTCAGGTTCAGCATGGAAATTGTGGATGTTCCCGTTGTGTCCAGGATGACACCCGTGGCCGTATTCTGGATCGTTCCACCCGAGCCCAACAATCCGGAACCGGTCAGGTTGAAGGCTCCGGTGTTTTGGACCAACCGGATGCCGAACGGCCCGCCATCGGTGGAGACACTGCCGAGGGTCATGTTGATCGTCGAATTCTGAACGTCGATGGCACCCGCATTGACTGTTGTGATGGTGCCGCCCGAGACCAGCAGGTTTGTCAAGTTTCGGCCGTACAACCCGACGGCATTGGTGGTGTTGAGATTCAGGTGGGACAGGGTGATCTTACCGGTATCGCTCGTCAGCGACACGGCCGGTGACGCCGCCGTCGAATCGGCCACCAGGTTGTCGGCAATGACGGCCGCGGCGGAATTCGCGACGCTGAACCCGGTCGAAACGGGCTGGTTGATGGTCGTCTTGTTGATGAAATGATAGGTATTGGCAGAGGTTCCGCCCGAGATTGCAACGCCAGAACCACTGGTCAGTGAAGTCGTCAGTGTATCAATGGAGACATCGGCCGCGACATTATTCATGTGCAGGCCGGCTCCACCGGCGGACGTGATGCTGGTTGGGCCGATGTTGACGGATCCACCCGTCAGATTTGACAGCAGGATGCCATCGTTTCCTGTTCCTGAGATGCTTCCCGACAGTGTCAGGTCCGGAGCACCACCCAGGAAGCTGATCCCGGCTCCCGTCGCCGAATTGATCGTCAGATTCCGAAGATCGAATGTGCCGGTGGAATTGGTGAACCGGACCGCATCGCCGATGGTGTTTTGAAAGTTGATATCGCGGACGGTGGCTCCGTTGATGGCGGCACCGACGACTGCGTTCCCATTGTTGTTGTTGACGTTGAATCCCGCGAATACGGAATTGGATCCCATCGTGACCGCCGAACCGGCCACATTGTTGAATTGTGGTGTCGCGCCACCCAGCACCTGGGTGGGGAGATGGACGATCCCGCCACCGTCCAGCGCCAGCGGTTGGAAACTGCCGTCCCCCAGTAATTGCTGTCCATCCGTCAGGGTGACCCCTGTGGTGAGCACCGAATTCCCCTGGACCAGGATGACATCGGCACCCGCTGCCTGGGCATCGGCGACCGTCTGGAAGGGACTGGCAAAGGTTCCATCTCCGCCAGGTGCGGCAGATGTTGAGACTTGTTCGATGTTGTAGGCGGTGTGTGTCAGAGGATTCATGGCGACCAGATTTGTGTCGATCTGGGGCGTTCGATCAACAATCACGTTGTAGTTGCGTTCCACAAATCGGAAGGGCGACGGCGTGTTCTGTTTCCATTTGCTGGAGGGATGGCTTCCACCCCAGGGGAACTGGATCGAACACCCGACCATCACGTTGCTGCCGAACAGGGGATCATTCGTATACATGACCTGGGCGGTGACACTGTTGTTGATGACTCCTTCGAGCCGGGTTTTGAATCCGTTGATGCCACCGCTGGGGCCACCGTCAAAGTGGTAATAACCGACGAATCCACGCAGGCGGTGCAGTTCCTGGATCGGCAGGTTGTAACCGGCCTCGACATCCACACCCTGCAATGCCGTCCCCTGGGAGATATAGCGCGTGTACAGAAGTTGATGGCCGACAATCTGTTCGTTGCCAAGCGTGGTGGAATAGTTCTGCGACGAGGTCACCGGCAGATAGACGTTGGACCGGAGTTCCCAGCGATCCATCAGGCCTTCGAAACTCAGGCCGATCTGTTGAAAGTTCTTCCCTGTGGTGCTGTCGGTATCGTACCAGATGCTGGCCCCATACCAGGCGTTCAGGTCTTCCCGCAGATTTCGATAACCCAGCCCCACATTGCCACCGAACAGCGAACTGTTGGAAACAAATCCACGGACATCCGCGAAGAAGAAGTGCTCGTCGGTCAGGATATACGGCATGGCTTCGATCGGAGTGATCGATTGATTGCGGCCAAATGTTTTGAAGGCCAGGTGACCGGCCTGGCCAATGATGCCGGGACCGTCGCTGGAAGACGCGGGGGTTCGTACAGGTTTGGAATCGGCGGCCTGACGACGGTTGGAAGCGCGACGAAACCGGTCTGGTGCCTGCTCCACATCATCTTCATCGACCTCCGTTTCCTCGTCGGTCTCGGATTGCGAGCGAACCACGGACGGATCGTCTTTCGCGATCGCAGTGTCCGTGCTGGCGAAAAGCCCGGGCAGCGCCATTCCTGACAGCACGAAAGCATTCCACAGCGAAGAGCCAATCGCGGCTCGCAACTTCAGCGATCGAATCATGGGGTAAATCCCTTACGGACAACGGAATCTTCAGGCCGAACGTGTTCGTCCGGCGTGGAAATCCGCGATTGAAACAGTCGGAGGCAACGACAATCCGTACGGGAACCCTGCGGGATTCTCGGTCGAGCTGCAGCGCCGCCGGTTGAATCGGGTTTGAACAAAAACTGGATGTGAGTTTGGAGACAGGCGGCGGGAGTTTAGGAAAAGAAAAAAAAGTCGTCGAGACCGAAACGAATATGTACCGACGAATTCAGGTTTGGTTCATTTCCTGCCGGTCTGATGTGCATTTGTGGTGCGGCGAATGATGTTGATTCATCTGGTAACCTTGCGAATTCGTCATCTGAGGCGGTTTGTGGTTCGGGCTTCCACAATGGATAAGCGACTTGTATCGTTCATTCGTTGTGGGCTGGGGATTGAGAATGTTGGATGAGGACGATGATTCAGTGGCCGAATCGAAGGCAGGTACTGTGGAGCACGATTCCAGCACGCCCGAGTTTCCCCATGGCAGTCGCGAGTCGCGACTGGAACATCTGAAACATGTGATTGAGCACGCCACGCACCTGTTGCCGGCGCAGGGGCCGATCAACGTCTTTGTGCATCACAATACATTGCATGCCTTTGAGCACCTGCACTTTGATGCCGCTGTCCAGGCCGGTGGAAAGGTTTTCGGCTGCCGTCCCTATCTGCCGGAAGCCCGCTATCGGGCCGAACTGGCACGGGGCCGAATTTTGCCGACCGATCTGCAAAACGTGTTGCGCGAGGAACTGGCGGAGCGGGGTGACGAACGGATCTTGCCATTCCTCACCAGATACCAGTTGCGTCTGGCGATGCTGCAACACTCGATTTTTCTGGCTCCCGACGCGGAATTGCGTTGGTTTGTGGCGGTGACGGACGCCTTGACGAACATCCGCTCGGATGCCGCCGGTGTCGCCGACGTGTTCATTGCCAAGACGCGTCGCTGGGTGATGCGGGATGTCCACGGACTGGCCAAAGTAGACGGACATTCGTCGCCGCACGACCGCCATCTGACGCTGATGTTGAAGGATGTTTTCCAGAATTTTGGCGAGTCAGCGATCGAAAGCTGGAGTTCGAAGACTTGGGAATCCTTCAGCCTGCACGCCTTGTGGCTGATCTGCCGCAATGGAGTTCACTGGGTTCATAAGGCACCGCGACAATCGTCGGGTGCTGTTCGACACCGCGATTTGCTGCTCGAAGCAACAGGCGAAGATATCGATCCGCTGGTTCATGATGTGCTGATTCGATTCTGCGCGACGTTTCTGGATCAGGGGTTCGGTCACTGGCACCTGCCGAAACGGGCCTCCGGGTTCTTCCGCTCTTTCTGCGCTCTGTACCGACAACCGTTTGGTCCTCCCAGTTTGTGGATGCGCGGGTTGGCCCGGGAGTTGAAACGCCTGGAATTGAATGAAGTGACAGCGATGGATTCGATCCTGGAGTCACTCGAAATCCTGGGAGTTCAGGAAGGGGAATGGGAACATTTCGTCGCGGATACGTTGCTGGCATTGCGCGGCTGGGCGGGGATGATTCAGCAGATTGAAGGACGGGGCGACCGGGTTGCACATCCGATCCCGCAAGGCAGCCTGGTGGAATTCCTGGCGATTCGACTGGTTCTGGAACGACTGGCGCTCAAGCACATCGCGGCGAATGCCATGGGCTTCCACGGCGAGTTGAGCGATTTGCGGAACGCCGCGCGGCATCGCATCGACCGGCGGCCGGGATCGACCGTGGATCATCGTGCGTTTCTGATTTTCCAACTCGCACAGGTTTTCTGCTTGTCACCCGACGAACTTTACAAGTTGTCCCCGGAACAATGGTCACAGCTGGTTCTGGAAGTCGAAGCGTTTACGGCCATGGAACGGCGGCGAGTCTTCCATCATGCGTATGAACGCAGCTTCCGCAATCAGACCCTGGATGCGATCGCAATTCACAAACCGCGTGCCTCGAATCGCCAGCCAACGCCGCGATTTCAGGTCGTCTGTTGCATCGACGATCGCGAAGAGTCGTTCCGTCGGCACATCGAAGAACTGGCGCCAGACGTCGAAACCCTGGGGGCCGCGGGCTTCTATGGCGTGGCCATGTATTATCGGGGCACCGAGGACGCTCACTTTGTGCCCTTGTGCCCGATCGTCATTCGCCCGCAACACTGGGTGGCGGAAGAGGTGGTCGCCAGCGAAGAGGAGACTCATCGACAACGGGCGAAGACCCGGCGGGTGATCGGAACCGCGTCTCACCAGATGCACGTGGGGAGTCGATCGTTTACGGGAGGGGCGCTGCTGGCGGCTGGTTTCGGAGTGCTCGCTTCCATTCCGCTGGTCGGCCGCATCATGTTTCCGCGGCTGACGGCGCGGATCCGCGACCGCGTGGATCGGTTTGTCAAATCGCCGGATCTGACTCAATTGAAGCTGGAGCGACTGGAAGCTGCACCCGGGCCGAACAATGGTCAGATCGGGTTTTCGATCGAAGAAATGGCCACCATCGTCGAGCGACTGTTGCGCGACATGGGTCTGACCTATGGCATGTCGCGGATGGTGATTGTTATTGGCCATGGTTCCAAGAGTCTGAATAATCCGCATAACTCGGCCTACGATTGCGGGGCGTGTGGCGGTGGCGGTGGCGGACCGAATGCGCGTGCCATGGCGCAAATGGCGAATGATCCCCGGGTGCGCGAACTGGTTGCCCGGCGCGGCACTCACATCCCTTCCGAGACCGTCTTCGTGGGCGGATTCCACAACACCTGCAATGATTCCGTGACGTTGTACGACGTCGATCGTATTCCCGCATCGCACCGGCAGGAATTTGAATCGATTCGACAAACGATCGATGAGGCGTGTGACAGAAATGCGCACGAACGATGTCGCCGCTTTCAATCGGCGTCACTGACGATGTCATTCGCCGAAGCGCGTCGACATGTGGAAGACCGGTCTGAGGATCTGGCGCAAACCCGACCGGAATGTGGACACGCGACCAACGCGATCTGTGTCGTGGGCCGTCGGTCGCGGACACGTGGTTTGTTCCTGGACCGCCGCGCCTTTCTGACCTCTTACGATCCGACGCAGGATGATGCCGAAACGTCGATTCTGGCCCGGGTCCTGGGGGCGGTGTTTCCGGTCTGTGCAGGGATCAATCTGGAGTACTATTTCTCGTATGTGGACAATGTCGGGTTTGGCTGTGGAGTCAAACTGCCGCACAACGTGACCGCACTGCTGGGGGTCATGGACGGTGCCGCCAGCGACTTGCGAACCGGACTGCCGTGGCAAATGGTGGAAATCCACGAACCCGTTCGCCTGACGTTCGTCATTGAAACGACGCCGGACAAAATGCTCAAGATCATGGAACGCAACGACGGGATCAATCGGCTCTGTCGCAACGGCTGGGTGCAATTGGCAACGCTCGATCCTGACTCTGCGACGATGCACGTGTTCCGGCATGGAGAATTCCAGTTGTATCATCCGCAGGCATCACAACTGCCGCAGGTCGCGTCGTCTGCGGACTGGTATCGAGGTTGGCGCGATCATCTGGAGTTTGCCGAAATCAACTCCTGAGGCAGACAGCATGCCTGAAATCCCTCAAGTCATGATGGTCCTGGGGCTTTGTGTGATCGTTGCCCCCGTCGTGCTCCTTGGCGTTCTCGGGGTCCCAGCACTCCTCAGCCACCGACTGCACGAAGAGTCCACCAATCGGTTGGTGCAGGTGACGATGCTGACGGGTTTCGTCAGTTCTTCACTGCTCTTCGCCCTGATGTTGCCGATGGCAAACCCACATGTTCCCATTGAATTGGGAAACTGGGTGAAGATTCCCGAATACCAATTTCATATCAAGTTTATTTTTGACCGGTTGTCAATTCCGCTGGTGATCCTGTCGTATGTGCTGTGCGGGACGATCTTTGCCTTTGCCAGTCGATACATGCATCGCGAACCGGGGTACAACCGGTTTTTCACGCTGAATGGCATTTTCATCCTGGGAATGGTCACAACATCGCTGGCGGGAACCATCGAAACGTTGTTTGTAGGGTGGGAACTGGTCGGTTTGTCGTCGGCGCTGCTGGTCGCGTTTTTTCATGAACGATCTGCGCCGGTCCGCAATGGCCTGCGGATCTGGTGTGTGTATCGCGTCTCGGATGCCGCCCTGTTGATCGCGGCGCTGACGCTGCACCACTTTGGCCACAGCGACTTTGACGTCGTACTTGGCGTCGAATCCTGGCCGTTTGGCAAAGCGGCCGTTTCCGAACATGAGGCACTGGTTGTGGGACTGTTGATGCTGCTGGCCGCGGCAGGCAAATCCGCGCTGGTTCCCTTTTCCGGTTGGCTGCCCCGAGCCATGGAAGGGCCGACTCCATCGAGTGCGGTCTTCTACGGAGCATTGTCGATCCATCTGGGGGCCTACCTGTTGTTGCGAATCAGTCCGCTGCTGGTACTTTCATCGCATCTGCAGAATTCCGTCATCCTTCTCGGGCTGGTGACCGCCGCATTCGCGACGATCATGGGACGCGCCCAGACGGACATCAAATCCGCCATCTGCTTTGCATCACTGACCCAGGTGGGAATCATCGTGGCCGAAATCGGCTGGGGGCTGCGCTTCATCCCGTTGATTCATATCCTGGGGAATGGTTGCCTGCGTACGCTCCAGTTCGTCCGGGCTCCCACACTACTGCAGGATTACAAGCAACTGGAAAATGCCATCGGCGACCGGCTGCCCCGATTGTCGGGCCTGTGGGAATCGTTCCTGCCTGATGTCGTTCGACTCTGGATGTACCGGTTTGCAATCGAACGGGGTTACCTGGATGTCATCCTGGACAACTGGATCGTCGCCCCGATTCTGGGCCTCTTCCGATGGTGCGATGGCGTTGAACGTCGCTGGACGGATTTGATGACGGGTGGCCGATCGCGCGAATCAGACCACGTGGAAGAACCGATCGACTCGCTGGATGCACTCTAGCTTGCAGCCCGTGGAAAAAGGGGGCTGACCGGTCTGCCCCCCCCCTCCGGGCATGCAGTTTTCCAGGTAAATCCAATGCCCTCCCAAGTGGCAGACCCCTTTTTCCACGGGCTGCCAGGGCCAGATCATGCCTGTTTGATCGCGGCAAATGCCAGGTGATTACGCCAGCCCCGATACCATTCAATGGATGACGGTGCCGTGGGCAGTTCCGTAGTGGACGGCTGATAGGATCGGAATTCGCCGTTCTGGTAGACCTGAATCTGGTTGGAGTGTGGATCGAGCACGGCCAGTTGCGCCCAGCCATTGCCGAGGATGCGTCCAATGACCGGATTCCGTCGCATGATCTGCAGGATGCCATCGGGAGTCGTTTCAATGACAAACAATAGCCGCACCGGTTCGTGGATTTCCACACTCTGGATTGGCAGTCCACAGCGCAGATCGCTGGCTGCTCCATCCATCACACCCAGCAGCGACGTGATGTTATGCGGCAACTTTGTGCCACAACCCCAGCCCAGGGAATCGACCGCCGACAGGTAGTACTGCATGTTAATGCCGGAACAGACCGGGATCACGGCTCCCAGGATCCGGGCCAGGATCGTGTGCTCGGCATCGTCGGTGGTGGGGTCGTACGACTGCAGGAAGCAGCGGCGGTCCAGGAACAGTCCCCTGGACCGCGATCGTCGGGCGACAATACACAGTGCGTTCGAGGCGTTCCCAAATTCCGGGCGTGTCTGCGCCAGGTCCTCGGATCGATCCTTGACGTGCTGGTGGGCTTCATCGGGGGTCAAATCCAGGCGTGCGGAGTAGAACCGTCGACATCGTTCGTGTGCATTGCGGCGGCACGCGACATCAAAGGCCCGCCGGGCCGCGGCGACATCTTCAAAGTGCGACTTTGGCAACTGGTCCAGATCAAACAGGGTCACCGTGTCATCGCAGGTGTTGTGCAGGCCCCCCACGAAGATGGTTTCTTCGGGGATCGGCAATCCGCGACTGGCCAGAACGGCACGAACTTTGGCGTGGTTCAGCATCGCCGCCAGCGCCCTGCCATTCGGGCCGCCGGGATTGCCCGTACAGGCACCGCAGTCGTAGGTCGACTTGTGGGGATTGTTCTGGCAGGCGGAACCGTGGCCCATGAAAAAGACTAACCGGGCAAAGTTTGAGGTCAAGGCGATGTCGCGCAACATGCGTTCGCCCAGATTGGCCATCTCTTCGATGCTGAACCCGATTTCGCCCGGGTTCGGACCGGGGGCGGGCAACCGTCGTTCCAGCCTCAGGCGGGTCATCATGGGCGGAGCGACAATGCTGCCAAATGTCCGCCGGATCCTGGCGGTGAACTTCGGGAACAGTACTCGCATCACCAGCGGGATCGAAGCCAGCGTTCCCAAGCCCGCCGACAGGACGGCGCCGGGGGCAAAACTGCGGCTGTCGAGATGGATCTGATGAACGGCAATCCCCAACGCCCGACGCGATCGTGCGCGGAACTGGTGAGACTGCTCGAACGGAAAGGCCATGTCCTCGACAACCCAATGCTGCGGACGAACCACGATGGGGCATTGAGCAGAATAGTGGGCATCGGCAATTCCCTTGAAGTACATCGCGACTCCGAAAAAGCCCGCCGCCCCGAATGTTTCAATGCCGGGTCCTTGTTCTTCCAGATGCCGGCGAAACGATTCCTCGCGCGCATCGATACAGTATACGGACTGGAAGCGTGCCGCGACTGCGGGTTTGGGGGGCTGCTGATTGTTGATCGAGACGGCATCCAGCGCCTTGACAAGAAGTCGATGTTCGAATGCCAGTTGAAAGACGCGTCGTCGTGCGAGCGGAGGAAAACTCTCGATCTCGGCGATCAGTCCCGCCCACTCTTTGGGCGACAATCGATCAAGATCCGGCGGGCTCCAACCCATCACCTGGGCCAGCTGGAAGACAAAGAATGCACGTTCCTCGACCGAAGTTGCAGCGCGGCGCGTGATCCGATTCTGCAGTTCGCGGCGCAGGCCCGACAGAGACTGGTCCGTGGTTTCCATGTGCTTCCTGGACAGATGCCGCAGCGCTGTCCGTTCCACAAGCAATCGCACCGCCAGAAACTCAATCAGACTTCCTGTTGGAACTGGCTTGGCGACACGATCCTGGCGGACTTCCATCTGCCAGATCATGCCGGCCCAACCCCGCAACGCCAGCGTTGACGCTTCAATGAATTCCCCCCACTGATCCTCGGGGACTCCCAGGTCGACCAGGGATTCCTGAATGCAGGCCAGTGGCGTCGTCCCGGCTTTCTGCAGCCGTACCAGTTCGCTGGAAAGCGGCCGCATCCAGCGTTCACGCAGACTGTCGGGCGACTGGTACAGGGTACAGAACGCACGAAACAATCCCAAGTCGCGATCTGGCAATGCCCAATCAGAGATTCCCTGATCCGTGAAGGCGGCGCAAAACCGGATTAACACGGGATGAACCAGCAAGTCCGTGTCTTCGCCGGTCGCCTGCAGCAGCAGATCCCGATGACGGATGAAACTGATCGAGGTGTCCGGACGAATTTCAACAAGCTCGACACCCTGCCGACAGACTCGCCACAACAGCTGCAATGAAAACTGTTCCCAAGTGCTTTCGTTCCACGCTTCCATCGAATCCCGGTGAAAGCGTTCCAGAAGTTCGGTGACGATTTGATTGACGGGTGTTGGCGCATTGCCACCCGGTTCATTGGTTGTTCGGCCGAGGACTTCACGCATCACCCAGTGACGTGTCAATTCCAGAAACCGCTTGCGAATCCTGGGAGACGTGGCTTCGCTGAACTGCGTTAGCGCATTCGTTTCTGCGATGAACCACCGCAGTTCTTCGGGCGGTGCGGATCGAAGCGGATGTTGCAGCATCGCCAGCCGAACATCGAAGCGATTTCCCGACGGCGCAACCGGCGTTGACGCCGCTTGTGCCAATTCTGTTTGCAGGACCGCTCGAATGTCCTCCAGTACGATTCGACCACTGGCCAACTTGTCGCGATAGAAGTCCTCTGACAGATACGGTCGGCAACCGTACAGACGGGCACCCTTCGTCATCCCTTCTTCGAACGGGAGGTCTTCCAGGCCCTGCAGAGGATTGAGAAAGGCAAAGCCGCTGAGTGGACCCTGCGCAGGAAGAAGGGCCCCGGATCGCTCAACAAGCGATTTCAATCTGGCCTGAACAGAGTCCGGCTCGGCGGACGAGTCCATGCCGGAAGGTGTTCTCGAAGGAGCCGTCGTAATCATGGACGAATCTCGGGAGGGCTAAGATATCACATCTTTAAGGTTGGGCCGCACATGTCATCCGCAATCCTGATCGTTGTTTAGTCACCACTGGATAAATCGGTGGCAATCCCCGTCTTGACGCGCACTGACGCTGTGATGTCGCGTCTGAAAATGCTGTTAGTTTTCGCGGCACTTCATGACTGCCGGAGGGACCACTTTCGGCAATCCGCAAACCGGATGCCTGACAAACCTTGCTAAATCATGATGTAAGCAGGACTCACTCCTTCGCGAAACATAGGGATTCATGGCAACGCTCGCAATCGAGCAATGCTGACATTGATGATAGCATGCGGTGATTCTTGCAGGTGTGGACGAGGGAGGCCGATACGAAATGCGATTTCCCGGTCAAAAAGGTTTGGTGCTGACAGATTGTCACTGTTTGGATCAAGGATGCCGCCAATTCTTCACCACGTGCTTTCGAATTGATCAACTGGAAAAACATGCGAGGTTACGACCGGATCGGATGTGTTACATCTCTGTCAGGATGTGGTTTCAGGTCGCATGGATCGCTCGCCAGAGTCGAGGATTGTCTCTACCATTTCGGCCCAAGACAGGGAAATCCCCTTTTTTGAACCGGATCGGGTGGAGAAATCCTTCGATCAGAATCTGGCACGGGAAGTGCATGGGATTCAGCTGCCGAAGTTCGGCGTGACATGCCCCCGAGAATCCATTGCAAAGGATCGTATGTTTTCAGAACCGACAATCAATTCCGTCAGTAATCTTTTCAGTGCTCCCGGCATCGGTCTGGAATTGGTGGGAGCCAGTGCGCTGGCCTTCGGAGTCGTTTGTTACCTGGGACGCGTGGCCTGGATCGCTCTGTCCCACGCCCGCCGAATGGAACTGGCAGCGATGCAGTCGATCGTTGTCTCTCCCCAGGAAGTGGAATACAAAGGGCCCTACTGCGCGGGTTGAGATGACGTTCTGAGCCGTGACTTGAGCGTTGGTCAAAGAGTCCGGGTAACGCATCCCGGCTCTTCTTCGATCAGGTTCGCGCCTTGCAGCGGGGACAATGGTCCTGATGGACGACGCGCAGATTCCACGTCAGTGATGCCCGCGGATAGACGGTGCCGCAGTACGGGCAGGTGGCATCGCCAAACAGCAGCCAGATGGCGTGGAAGTCGCCGCCAGCCATGGTCCATACGAACGCCACCATCATGAAGAAGTACCACAGGACCCACGTCCGGACAATCGAGGTCCAGGTGGTTGCAGCCAGTCCGAACGCAGAAATCTCCTGGAGATAAAATGGCAGGTTTCCGGCAGCGTGCAATGTGATCGCCAGCGGTAATCCCGCTCCAAACGTGTGTAGCGCGATCGCCGTCAGTCCCCCGTGGATCAGACAGACCATGGCCCGTTCATTGATGAAACCGGTCAGGCTCAACACGCTCTGGTTGGCCACCTCGGGATTGTTACGGAAGACAATATCCGCCAGCAACCAGATTTCGCCGATGCCAAATCCCAGTCCAATCGCCAGTGCCCGCCACAGCCGCGTTTCCTTCGTCGTCGACTTCCAGATGACCGGAATCATCAGCGGCCACAGCTTGAACAGTTCTTCGATCATTGGTCTGGCAGCAAAGGTCACCAGGCGATGCGAATCGTCGTTTATGACTAACCGCAGCAGTCCATCCAGCGGCAATCGAATGCCATAAAACGTCAACGGGCTGGCGGGTACCATGACAAGGCCCAGAAACACCAGGTACCATCGATCTGCAGGGGGGGAATTCCAGGCGATGACACCGCCGATGATGACAACAGAGGCGAGGGTGGCGCTCGCAGCAGCGAATAGAATGCCCATCGCAACCCGACTCCGTGACGCTCAATCCTGCTCACTCGCACTGCAACCGCGCTGTGTGTTGACGCGATCACCGACCCGTCGCACTGTCATGGTACAACATTCTTAGCGCTCCACCATGAAACGCCCGCCCGCAATCTGCCGATTAGAAATGCATCGCCGTTTTGACGCAAGACGACATTGGAAAATGTCTTAGGCAGCGGCTGGAGTTTGCCGCGAACGGCCACATCACGCCCTCGTGAACGTCAGGCTGGATTGTCGGCCGCTGGCAGTTTTCGACGGAAGACACTGTTCAGTGCGATCTGGACATTGTGTAACCCCTCGCCAGCCATTCGATGGCGTGGCAGAAATAGAGACGATCGAGGACGCGAGTTCTACGTCCGAACAGGCTGGCGACCGTGGTCAGGATCCCCAACCCAAGCTTTGTGCCAGCATGCATCGGAAGGATCCTGGGAATTCCCACGTCCAATTCGGATCGCATGGCCAGCAGGAGCCGTCGAGTCTGATGCAGGTGATCGGCGTGTTTATCGAACCATTCCCACCAGATCCGACAGTTGTCAAGCGCTTCGTCCAGGATGGTCCTGGCTTCCGGACCCGAGATGCAGCCGAAGTGAGTCAGGCAGAGGGTTTCATAGGGGGTCTGCCTGAGCGTTTCGATGGCTTGAGAGAATCCCGGCGCATCCCATGTCCGTGGCATGAATGGGGGGAGAAAGATGTCGTCAGCCAGTTTGTCGCCGATGGCATCACCCACACAGATGTTGCCGTGAGTTTCGTCGAGGATCGCAATCTGACCATCACTATGGCCCGGCAGACCGATGATCCTCAGTTGGATTCCACCCAGATCAATCCGAGCACCATCGTCAACGGGTGACACATCCAGCACGGCCAGATGCGGACCGCCGCCGAAGTCGTTGTTGAATGTGGCGTCGGCCAATAGAGGGATGGCGCGGCGGGCCGCGATGACTTCGATCGTTCTTCCTTCCGCCGCCGCTGCCTGTCGCAGCACGGGGATTCCCTGGGTGTGATCCCAGTGTGGATGCGTCACGACGATCATGTCGGGCGGAAATGCATTCAGGGCCCGCAGTTGCTTGATCAACCGAGGGGCCGCCTGGCGAGTTCCTGCGTCAATCAGGCAGGAGCGTGCTCCCTGAATCAGGTAGGCCGACGCAATGCCATGGCAATTCCCCATGCCAATGTCGATCAAAGTTGTCTGCGGATTGATGGCGCCGGGAACTCTTTGAGCGACCACGGAGAATCCTCGTCGTGTCAGGCCGCGTTGCGAACGACCTCGGTATTCGCGGCGGCCTGCTTCGGGCGGCGGGCTGCCGATGTGGGGTTGCCTGAATAGTCTGTCCAACAGCCCGCCTGATCGTCGTACAATTTGCAGACGCGCAGGACTTCAATGACAGCCCGGGGGCTCCAGTGATAGGTCACGACCTGATCGCCCCTGTCCGTTTCCACAGACCGTTGAGCTTTCCGCAGGTGATACGACGGAATGGAAGGCTGCATGTGATGTGCCGTATGGTCCATGATCCAATGGCTCAATCGATCCAGGAAGCCGGGGAATCGACAATGGACAGACGTTTGAGCTTGCCGGTTTGTCCAGTCGCCGAGGGCCGGTTCTGTATACCAATGAACATCGGGGTGAGTGTGCTGGATGAACTCGGACGTGGACGCCACCATCTGGCCGACCAGAATCGGCAGGAACACGGTCAGTACCAGTGTCTCCGGCCATCTCGGCAGTCCAGTCGATCGGACGGTGACATGCGACTGCAATACCAGGGCGGTCATGCAGAGTGTGACCAGCCACCCGGTGACGATTGCAAAGTCGATCCAGTACTGCGTCTTGATCTCGCCCAGATACTTGGGTTGGGGGATGAATCGCCGCTTCCACCAGATTTCCAGGGGGTAGTAAAAGAGATGACCCACGGGAGTCCGAAAAAAGCGATACCAGAGTTTCGACGGCCCGGACAGGGCCTGATATTCTGTCAGTGACAGTGGTTCCCAGACGTAGTCCAGGCCCCGCCGATTTGTGAACAGATGGTGCAGGTGATTATGCCCATACTGCCAAAGGCTGTAGGTGTGCAGTGCTGGTAGAAAGGCCAGTGTTCCCAGCAACCGATTTAATCGGCGATTGGGAGTGAGCGAATGGTGACACGCGTCATGTCCCACAATCAGCAGCCCAGTCGTCCAGAGTCCGGCGATCACCGCAGACACAATTCGTTGCCCCGGTCCCGGCAAGGCGATGGTCCCTGCCATCGCCAGCGTGTATCCGCAAGCATCAAATACGAAAATCCCAATCCCGCGCCGATAGGATCGTTGCTTCAATAGTTTCAAATTGGATTGCAATCCAGATGGCATGACTGTCGCCTACCGAATCCGTGGAGATGGCGACGGGATCATTGCAGATGAATTCTGTCGCGGCAAGATGAGCTGCCATTCACGATTCTGCCGTCAGAAACGCCCCATCGTCCGGCCGGTGGCGACTATCCTTGCTCGTTTGTCGGCTCGTGCGTCACGGGATTCACGCCAGCGGGGGCGTCACTGCGAACAAGAAAGACCGCTCCCACAATCAACAGGAACGCCGCCAGATGGTTCCAGCCGAGCTTGGCCTCAAGGTACCAGACTGCGAAGATACTGAAGACCACCAACGTAATAATCTCTTGAATCACCTTCAGTTGGACGGGTGTAAACTGGGTCGATCCCCAGCGGTTGGCAGGAACCTGAAAGCAGTATTCCAATAGCGCAATTAGCCAGCTTACCAAGATTGCCAATATCAGCGGCGATTCCTTGTGCTTCAGGTGCCCATACCAGGCGAACGTCATGAAAACATTGGAGATGGTGAGTAAGACGATCGTCAGCATAACGGAAGTCGATTCTTGACTGGAAGTTGTGATTGAGGCTTATGGATCGATCGTCGTCCGTCACCGGTGGATGGGCCGGTCGTAATTCGGGATTTGGGTTTTCAAAAATGCAGTAACAATTTGTGTGATATATGGTTGCGACGCATGATCTGGTTCCGTCGCCAGCTGTGTAAGGTACTCGCGACGTCCAAAACCGGTCAACGCTGGTTTTGAATCGGCTCCGATCCGGCATCTGCGAATTTTTTCACAATTCGTTAACCTGCTAAGCGAAGCCCACTTGTGCAGCGCGTAGGGCGTAAAGTGATTGCGCCGGCAAAAACAGACGGTTGACAATCTCGAATCGCAACTTTATTTTGAGGACCCGTTGGTCCCCAAATCTTGGGCTTCACCCGCGGCCGGGACACAACCGATAGTTGTTTTTGTCCCAGGCCTTCATGGTTCTCTAACCCCCATTGCAGTCGGATTTGACCTCGGATTTCTGTCGGCGGAGGTTCCCGTCGACTTCTTTGTCTGCGCCCTGAAAAACTGGATAAGAGGAGTGCATGATGCACGAGTCGAAAGGAATGTCGATGTCAGGTGGTTCGTCTGTGGCGGTGGCTCCTGGAGTGGGAGCCGGTCAACGAGGACTGCCGGAAACGCGTCCCATGTCGGTCCCCCCAAGGTTCTGTCCCGCCGATACTGATCCGTTCAATACGGTTGAATGGGACTATCGCACTGCGGCCATCAAAGATGAAAATGGCAAAGTTTTATTCGAGCAAACCAACTGCGAAGTGCCTTCCACCTGGAGCTCGTTGGCCACGAATGTTGTTGTTTCCAAATACTTCTACGGAGAACACGGCACTCCTGAACGGGAAACCAGTGCCCGCCAGGTGATTCATCGCGTTGCCCGGACGATCGCCGATTGGGGGATCGCCGACGGTTATTTTGCCAGCCGTGAAGATGGCGAAAACTTTTACCGCGATCTGGCCTGGATGTGTCTGCACCAGTACGGATCCTTCAATTCGCCCGTCTGGTTCAACGTGGGACTGTACCACCAGTACGGAGTGAAGGGGGCCAAGGGGAACTATCACTTCAATCCGAAGTCGCAGGAGGTTGAACGGCCGGAAACGTCGTACGAACTGCCCCAGGCCTCCGCCTGCTTTATCCAGTCGGTCGACGACAACATGGAAGACATCATGCGCCTGGCGACCAGCGAGGCGATGCTGTTCAAATTCGGTTCGGGGACCGGAACCGACCTGTCGACGATTCGCGGATCCAAGGAAAAACTGTCCGGTGGCGGAACTCCGTCCGGCCCGCTGTCGTTCATGCGAGTCTACGACCAGATCGCCGCCGTGGTGAAGTCGGGCGGCAAGACCCGACGGGCCGCCAAGATGCAGTCGCTGAAGGACTGGCATCCAGACATTCTGGAATTCATTCAGTGCAAGAACAAGGAAGAAAAGAAGGCACGCGTCCTGATCGACAGTGGCGAATACGACGCCAATTTTAATGGCGAAGCGTATTCCTCGATCATGTTCCAGAACGCCAATCTGTCCGTGCGACTCAGCGATGAGTTCATGCGATCCGTGGAAGAAGGCAAGAAGTGGAAGACGCGCTGGGTGACCGATCCGACGAAGAACGGTCCCGAATACGATGCCAAGTACGTCTTGCGACAGATGGCCGAAGGGGCTTGGGCCTGCGGCGATCCGGGTGTGCAGTATGACACGACGATCAACAAGTGGCACACCTGCCCGAACTCAGGTCGCATCAATGCGTCCAATCCCTGCTCGGAATACATGTTCCTGGACGACACGGCCTGCAACCTGTCGAGCCTGAACCTGCGCAAGTTCCAGCGGCCGGACGGGACGTTCGACGTTGACCGGTTCCGTGCCGCCGCTGCGGTGTTCATCACGGCTCAGGAAATCCTGGTGGATCATGCCAGCTATCCGACGCCGACCATCGCGAAGAACAGCCACCTGTATCGGCCGCTTGGTTTGGGGTACGCCAATCTCGGCAGCCTGCTGATGTCGATGGGAATCCCCTACGACAGCGATGCCGGTCGCGGGATTGCGGGATCGCTGACGGCATTGCTGACGGGCCAGGGGTACCTCACCTCCAGCCGCATTGCCGGTTACATGGGGCCGTTTGCCGGGTACAAGGAGAATGCCGAACCGATGCTGCGGGTGATGCGGATGCATCGTGATGCCGTGGACCGGATCGATTACCAGTGTCCGGAATACCTGCGGGTGGCCGCCGGCAAGGTCTGGGACGAATGCGTCGATTCGGGACGCCAGTTCGGCTACCGCAATGCCCAGGCCACGGTGCTGGCGCCGACCGGAACGATCGCGTTCATGATGGACTGCGACACGACCGGGATCGAGCCGGACATCGCCCTGGTCAAGTACAAGCAACTGGCGGGGGGCGGGATGATGAAGATCGTCAACCGCACAGTTCCGCTGGCGCTGAAGACGCTGGGATACGATTCCCCCGAGATCGAACGGATCGTCAAGTTCATTGAAGATCACGAAACGATCGAAGGCGCACCGGACCTGAAGCCGGAACATGTGGCCTGCTTTGACTGCGCCTTCAAGGCGAACAACGGGACTCGAACGATTCACTGGAAGGCGCACATCCGGATGATGGCCGCCGCCCAGCCGTTCCTGTCCGGGGCGATCTCGAAGACGGTCAACATGCCAGCTGACAGCACCGTGGAAGACGTCGAAAAGGCGTATTTCGAGGGATGGCGACTGGGTCTGAAGGCGTTGGCGATTTATCGCGATGGCTCGAAGCAAAGCCAGCCACTGTCGACGACCAAGGAAGGTGACCGGAAGAAGGGTGCCGCCGGAGCCGGCGACCGTCCCGCTCGCCGTCGCCTGCCTGCCACCCGACAGTCGCTGACCCACAAGTTCTCGGTCGGCGGCCACGAAGGGTACATCACCGTCGGGCTGTTCGAGGATGGAACTCCCGGTGAGTTGTTCATCAACATGGCGAAGGAAGGAAGTACGATCGGCGGCCTGATGGACGTGATCGGGACCGAAACTTCGATGGGTCTTCAGTACGGTGTTCCATTGGAAGTCCTGGTCGAGAAATTCTCGCACACCCGGTTTGAACCGAGTGGCTGGACTCCCAACCAGGATATCCCGGTCGCCAAAAGTCTGGTGGATTACATCTTCCGCTGGCTGGGCATCGAGTTCATCCCCGGATTCCGGGAGGCGAACACACCGAAGCGTGAACCGGCCATCGGTCACGACGACGAGACCGACGAAACTCATCCGTTGGCTGAAGTCGTCGCCAAGGCCCTGCCAGCGACTTCGGCCACACCGTCCAACGGCAACGGCAGTCACTCGTCCAACGGACACAACGGGAGCAACGGCAAGGTTCCCGCTGCGGTGGCACAACGCATGTCATCTTCCTTGAAGGTGCTGCAGCCATCGGGCGGATCCCTGGAAACGTCGGTAAACCGCAACCAGCAGTTCGCCAAGTTCCAGTCCGATGCTCCCAGTTGCGGAAATTGCGGAGCAATCACGGTCCGCAACGGCAACTGTTACCTGTGTCATAACTGTGGGACCAGCCACGGCTGCAGTTGAGCAACGATTTCCTGAGTACCGCCCGCGCCGACAGCTGATGGAGCGGCGGGCGACGCGGTGTTGGGACGCCCCGGTTCATTGGAGAGTGAACCGGGGCGTTTTCGTTGATCGCGGAATCCCGTGCCCATCTGTCATCTGTCGGTACAGGTCCCCAAGCTCTGGCACAACTACTAGACATCAACGCCGACATCGAGCAATCGGGGGCGGTCTGGCAGGAAGAAAGCTACGACCGCATCATCCGCGATGAAGAGCATCTGTACCGCGTCGTCCAGTACGTTGGCCGCAACCCGTCGCAAGGGGGATTGCCCCGCACGGATTGGTATCGTTGGTTGCATCCGGACTGGGAAGCGTGCGGTTGGAAGTTTGAGGATGCCGCGTCACCGTAGTCCGGACCCCTTGG